>CAZFKQ010000003.1:0-338773 GCA_964518735.1 uncultured Pseudomonas sp. | reverse complement strand
TTTCGGCGGCGAGCTTGGCGCTTAGCGCAGCCTGCTCAAGCACGGATTTGCGGGCATTGAGGGCGTCCTGAACCTGGTTCTTGGCAGTATTGATCAGGGCACCGGCCTGTGGACGCTCTTCGGCGGAAAGCTTGCCGAGGGTCTGCATCAGGGCGGTCAGCTCGCCTTTCTTGCCGAGATAGTGGACCCGGAGCTGCTCCAGGGCGTTGACGTCTTCAGTGTGTTGCACGGCCTCAAGCGCTTGCGAGACCAATGCATCCAGGTTTTCCATGTACGGACTCCAGATACAAAATAGGGGAAGAGCTTGAAGGCTCTTCCCCTATTGGTGACGTTGGCACCGGGCGAGCCCGGTGATTGTCGGGGACTTAAGCCAGAACGGCCTTAGCTTTCTCGACAATCGCAGCAAACGCCGCTTTTTCGTTCACTGCCAGATCGGCCAGAACCTTGCGGTCGATCTCGATGGACGCTTTCTTCAGGCCAGCAATGAAACGGCTGTAGGACAGACCGTTAACACGAGCACCAGCGTTGATACGAGCGATCCACAGAGCGCGGAACTGACGCTTCCGCTGACGGCGGTCGCGGTAGGCGTATTGGCCTGCCTTGATCACAGCCTGCTTGGCAACACGGAACACGCGCGAGCGAGCGCCGTAGTAGCCTTTAGCGAGTTTCAGGATTTTTTTGTGACGAGCACGAGCAATAACGCCACGCTTAACACGAGCCATGAGTAATTTCCTCTATCTTGACCGATTAACGAACGCGCAGCATGCGCGCCACTTTTGCAACGTCGGACGGATGCACCATGGTGCTACCGCGCAGGTGACGCTTACGCTTAGTGGACATCTTGGTCAGGATGTGACTCTTGAAAGCGTGCTTGTGCTTGAAGCCAGTAGCGGTTTTGAGAAAACGCTTGGCTGCACCACTCTTAGTTTTCATCTTTGGCATGTTCGGATACTCCGCATTCAGTTGATAAACATAACCGCAAGGCCTGCCGTGCCCTGGTGGTTACTTCTTCTTTTTGGGGGCGATGACCATGATCAGTTGGCGTCCTTCCATCTTTGGATGCTGCTCAACGGCGCCGTATTCAAGCAGGTCATTTTCAACCCGCTTCAACAGCTCCATGCCCAGCTCCTGGTGGGCCATCTCTCGGCCGCGGAATCGAAGCGATACCTTGGCCTTATCCCCTTCACTAAGGAAACGTACCAGGTTGCGTAGTTTTACCTGGTAATCCCCTTCTTCCGTCCCTGGACGAAACTTGATTTCTTTAACCTGAATCTGCTTCTGGTTTTTCTTCGCCGCAGCAATTTGCTTCTTCTTCTCGAAGATCGACTTGCCGTAGTCCATCACTCGGCAAACCGGCGGAACCGCATCGGCAGAAATTTCGACCAGATCGAGCTTGGCTTCGTCAGCCACTCGCAACGCTTCATCAATCGAGACGATGCCAATCTGCTCGCCATCAGCACCAATTAACCGAACCTCGCGGGCCGAGATATTCTCGTTGATCGGTGCTTTAGGTGCAGCTCGTTTATCTTGTCTCATTTCACGCTTAATAATGATTACTCCGAATCTTGGCGCGAACGCCGGGAAACCGCCTGCTGGAGCTGATCGGCGAATTGCTCGAGGGGCATGGAGCCCAGGTCGACGCCTTCGCGGGTGCGCACAGCAACGGATCGTGTCTCAACCTCCCGATCTCCAATAACCAAGAGATAAGGAACCTTGAGCAAAGTATGCTCGCGGATTTTAAAGCCGATCTTCTCGTTTCTCAAGTCAGACTTGGCACGAAACCCGCTTTGATTGAGTGTTTTTTCGACCTCGAGGGCAAAATCGGCCTGTTTGTCGGTGATATTCATCACCACGGCCTGGGTCGGCGCCAGCCAGGCCGGAAAGGCGCCAGCATAGTTTTCGATCAGCATGCCGATGAAGCGCTCGAAGGAACCGAGAATCGCACGGTGCAACATCACCGGGCGCTTGCGGTTGTTATCTTCGGCGATATAGCTGGCATCCAGGCGCTCTGGCAGGTTCGGATCGTACTGCAGGGTGCCGCACTGCCAGTTACGGCCGAGGCAATCCTTCAGGGTGAATTCGATCTTCGGACCATAGAATGCGCCCTCCCCCGGCTGGTATTCCCACTCCAGACCGGACTCGTTCAGCGCATCGGCCAGAGCCGTTTCGGCGCGGTCCCACAGTTCGTCGGATCCCACACGCTTGGCCGGGCGAGTCGACAGTTTCATCGCAATATCGGAGAAACCGAAGTCGGAATAGACCTGCAGGGTCAGCTTGATGAAGTCGGCCGCCTCCTTCTTCACCTGATCTTCGGTGCAGAAGATGTGCGCATCATCCTGAGTAAAGCCACGCACACGCATGATGCCGTGTAATGCGCCGGACGGCTCGTTACGGTGACAGGCACCGAACTCGGCCAGGCGCAGCGGCAGGTCGCGGTAGGACTTCAGACCCTGGTTGAAGATCTGCACATGGCACGGGCAGTTCATCGGCTTCACCGCGTAGTCGCGGTTTTCCGAATTGGTGGTAAACATGTTCTCGGCGTAGTTGGACCAGTGCCCCGAACGTTCCCAGAGGATACGATCGACCACCTGCGGCGTGCGCACCTCGACGTAGCCGTGCTCGCGCTGTACCTGGCGCATGTACTGCTCCAGCACCTGGTAGACGGTCCAGCCGTTCGGATGCCAGAACACCATGCCCGGCGCTTCTTCCTGCAGGTGGAACAGATCCAGCTGCTTGCCGATGCGGCGGTGGTCGCGCTTCTCAGCTTCCTCGATACGCTGGATGTAGGCCGCCAGCTGCTTCTTGTCCGCCCAGGCGGTGCCATAAATGCGCTGCAGCTGCTCGTTCTTCGAGTCACCGCGCCAGTAGGCGCCGGAAATCTTGGTCAGTTTGAAGGACTTGAGGAAACGCGTATTCGGCACGTGCGGACCACGGCACATGTCGACATATTCTTCGTGGAAGTACAGACCCATGGCCTGCTCGTCCGGCATGTCGTCGATCAAGCGCAGCTTGTAGTCCTCACCACGAGCCTGGAACAGCTCGATAACCTCGGCACGCGGGGTCATCTTCTTGATGACGTCGTAATCCTTGTCGATCAGCTCGCCCATGCGCTTCTCGATCGCCGCCATGTCTTCCGGCGTGAAAGGCCGGCCGATGGCGATGTCGTAATAGAAGCCTTCTTCAATGACCGGCCCGATCACCATCTTGGCGTCCGGGTACAGCTGCTTGACCGCATGGCCAACCAGGTGCGCGCAGGAGTGGCGGATGATCTCCAGCCCCTCTTCGTCTTTCGGCGTGATGATCTGCAGGGTGACATCGCTGTCGATCACATCACAGGCATCTACCTGCTTGCCATTGACCTTGCCGGCCAGGGTGGCCTTGGCCAGGCCGGCACCAATGGACTGGGCGACCTCAAGCACGGACACGGGATGATCGAACGAACGCTGACTGCCGTCGGGAAGAGTAATGATGGGCATGGCGCCTCCTCTCCTAGTGGTGACCCCTACCAAAGGTCACGTGGGTTGGGATGAGCCAGGAAGCGATTCGGCGGTATACCTGCCTAACAGTGGCAGGAGCCTTGCAGGCCAACCTGAACCGAACCAGAGTCACTGGAAGTAAGAACGCGGATGCTTTCAGAAAGCTGAAAGCCTGACAAGTCGCGAATAAATATCAGCCAGATCGACAGCCGCACCAACCGAGAATGCTGCCAAGATATCCAACCAATTGATTTAAAAGAATAAATTAGAAATCCAAAAAACCATGAGTGGCGGAGTCTAGCATACGTGAAGAAATAATCTTGCCCTCCAAAGAGAGCCAACCCAGACCAGCAAAGAGCAAGATCAATGACCAACCAATGGGACCTAGCCTTTCAAGCTGCGCCCCCAGAACCCGATACGACCTAGCGCACGCAGGGTGACTGGGCAAGATCAGATAAATGCACTAGAAGAGCAAATGAAACACATGCATCCAAGCACCAGCCCGCAGAACTGGATCGCCGCCTCGCCTCCACATATTTTCCACAAACAAAAAAGGCGATCCTTTCGGATCGCCTTCTAAGCCCCGTGCAGGACGGGTTTGTTTGGTAGGCACAATTGGATTCGAACCAACGACCCCCACCATGTCAAGGTGGTGCTCTAACCAACTGAGCTATGTGCCTGCAATGGCCGCGCATTTTACGGATAAGCACATGACTGTCAACACCTTTCCCCCTAAGTAGCTGAAAAAGGTGCCTTTTTGTTTAACCACACGGCGTTAAATATTTCGCACAGAGGCTAGCCGGGCATTTTCAAGTCGAGTAGCATCGCCTCATTCGTAAAAAATAAAGAACAAAGGTTCCAATATGACGCACACCCCCTACCCCCAGTCCTACTACGCTGCTTCCGCCAACCCGGTACCGGCGCGCCCTGAGCTGCAGGGCGAGACCGAGACCGATGTCTGCATCATCGGCGCCGGCTACACCGGCCTGTCGACTGCGCTGTTCCTGCTGGAGAACGGCTTCAAAGTCACCGTTCTGGAAGCGGCCAAGGTCGGTTTCGGGGCATCCGGGCGCAATGGTGGGCAGATCGTCAACAGCTACAGCCGCGATATCGACGTGATCGAGCGCACTGTAGGCCCCAAGCAGGCGCAACTGCTCGGACAGATGGCCTTCGAGGGTGGCCGCATCATTCGTGAGCGCATCGCCAAGTACAACATCCAGTGCGACCTGAAGGACGGCGGTGTATTCGCTGCCAACACGCCCAAGCACATGAAGCACCTGGAGTCGCAGAAGAAGCTGTGGGAGCGCTATGGTCATACCCAGCTGGAGCTGATGGACGCCAAACGCATCCGTGAAGTGGTGGCCAGCGAAAGCTACGTCGGCGGCATGCTCGACATGAGCGGCGGCCACATCCACCCGCTCAACTTGGCGCTCGGCGAAGCGGCCGCGGTCGAATCTCTGGGCGGCGTGATCCATGAACAGTCCCCTGCCATCCGCGTTGAGCGGGGCGCCAACCCGGTGGTGCACACCCCGAATGGCCGCGTTAAGGCCAAGTTCGTGGTAGTTGCCGGTAACGCCTACCTGGGCAATCTGCTGCCGGAACTGTCGGCCAAGTCGATGCCGTGCGGCACCCAGGTGATCACCACCGAACCGCTGGGCGATGAGATGGCCAAGAGCCTGCTGCCGCAGGATTACTGCGTCGAGGACTGCAACTACCTGCTCGACTACTACCGCCTGACCAGTGACAAGCGCCTGATCTTCGGCGGTGGCGTGGTCTACGGTGCGCGCGATCCGGCCAACATCGAAGCGATCATCCGACCGAAGATGCTCAAGGCCTTCCCGCAGCTCAAAAACGTGAAAATCGACTTCGCCTGGACCGGCAACTTCCTGCTGACCCTGTCGCGTCTGCCGCAGGTCGGCCGTATCGGCGACAACATCTACTACTCGCAAGGCTGCAGCGGCCACGGCGTGACCTACACCCACCTGGCCGGCAAGGTGCTGGCCGAGGCCCTGCGTGGTCAGGCTGAGCGCTTCGACGCCTTCGCCGACCTGCCGCACTACCCGTTCCCGGGTGGCCGCCTGTTCCAGGTGCCGTTCAGCGCCATTGGCGCCTGGTACTACACCCTGCGCGACAAATTCGGCATCTGATAGCCAATGTGGTCACGGCCCGAAACGTCTGTTTCGGGCCGTTTTCTTTGTAGAGTCCAGCGCATAATTGCGCGCGTTGCGTCTGAAGTGCGCGGTTAGCATTCTTGGCGCACCTAACGCTTAACGTAACACCCCACCCGCTACTCGGCGCACGCTACAAGTCCCGTACCACGGAGCTTCATGGACTGAGTGAACACGCAAAACGTGGGAACGCTCGGTTAAACAATATGCCTTCCGCCCTTCCTCTACCCTATAAACAGGCGAGGAGTCTCAGCGCGCCTACTGCTGCACCTGCAACAAGGGCGAAACCTTGACCCGTGCATGCATCTGCTCACCGCCACCGCCACGGCGCATGCCGCGTACCGGGCAGGCATCGAGGTAGTCGAGGCCGACAGCCAGTTTGAGGTGGCGCTCCGGGCGGGACAGCTGGTTGGTCACGTCGAAGCTGTACCAGGCGTCGTCCAGCCAGGCTTCGGCCCAGGCGTGACTGGCCAGGTGGCCGCTGTCTTCGGTGAACAGGTAACCCGACACGTAGCGCGCCGGTACACCCAGACTGCGGGCGCAAGCCAGGAAGGCGTGGGTGTGATCCTGGCAGACCCCGGCGCGGCCGGCAAAGGCTTCTGCGGCGGTGCTGTCGACCTTGGTCGCACCCGGGGTGTAGGGCATCTGTTCGTGCAGACCATGCATGAGGTTGAGCAGGCTGTCGCGATCGCGACGACCGGCACTGCTGGCGTGGGCAAAATCATACAAGGCATCGTCTGGCAGGGTCAGGCTGGTGAAGCGCAGGTACGGCAGGGCAGACTGTGTATCGCCTTCAGACTCGCACTGCTCGTCGATCTCGACCTGGCCGCGGGCACCGATCACCAGGGCTTCGTGCGGTTCATCGAGGGTCAGCACATGCAGGATGTTGCCGTGCGGGTCGCGCTGCGCCCGTACCGTACGCGGCAGGTCGAGCTGCCAGCTGAGCACGTGCTGGCGCACGCTCTCCTGCGGCGTCAGGCGCAGATACTGGATACTGGAGCGCACCTGGTCATCGTAGTTGTAGGTAGTGTCGTGACGGATCGAGAGTCTCATACGACCTCCAGATAGGACGTGTGAATGGAGCTGCCCAACTGCCGAACGAGCAGGATGAAATCGGTGAGCCAGACATGCAGGCCCTCATCGAGGACCTCGTCGATGCTGGTGTAGCGCAGACGCGCATCCAGCTCGGCGGCCATGCGCTGAGCCGGACGGCCGTTCTCGCCGGGCAAACCGGAGAGCATCAGGTTGAGTTCTTCCATGCAGGAGCGCAGCGAACGCGGTACGTCCGGACGCAGCAGCAGCAGTTCGGCGATCTTGCGGGTACGTGGCGAGCCGCGGTAGATCTCGGTGAAGGCCTCGAAGGAGGACAGCGCACGCAGCAACGCGCTCCACTGGTAGTAGCCGCGCGCCGAGGTGTCGCTGACTGCATCGGCTTCCTCGCCGAGCATTTCGTAGCGCGCATCGAGCAGGCGCAGGGTGTTGTCGGCGCGCTCAAGGAAGGTGCCCAGGCGGATGAAGCGATAGGCCTCACCGCGCATGATGGTGCCGAAAGTGGCGCCGCGGAACAGGTGCGAGCGCTCCTTGACCCACTCGCAGAAGCGACTGATGCCGTAGCGCCCCAGGCCCTGAGCGGCGATGCCGCGCATCTCCAGCCAGGTGGCGTTGATGTTTTCCCACATGTCGGCGGTAATCCGCCCGCGCACGGCATGGGCGTTGGTGCGCGCGGCCTGCAGGCAGCAGTAGATGCTCGCCGGGTTGTCGGCATCCAGGGCGAAGAAGTGCAGCATGCGCTCGGCGTGCATTTCGCCGTGGCGCTCCAGGTAATCGTCCAGGGTGCCGGTAATCAGCAACGGCATGGCCAGTTCGTCGAGACCATTACCGCGGCCATCCTGCGGCATCAGGGACAGCGAATAGCTGACGTCGAGCATGCGCGCGAGGTTCTCGGCGCGTTCCAGGTAACGCGACATCCAGTACAGATCGGAGGCAGTTCTCGAAAGCATGATTAGTCCTCGACCACCCAGGTGTCCTTGGTCCCGCCGCCTTGCGACGAGTTGACCACCAGCGAGCCTTCGCGCAGTGCCACGCGGGTCAGGCCACCCGGCACCAGGCGGGTTTCGCGACCGGACAGAACGAACGGGCGCAGATCGATATGACGCGGCGCAATGCCGCTTTCAACGAAGGTCGGACAGGTCGACAGGCACAGCGTGGGCTGGGCAATGTAAGCCGCCGGGTTGGCCTTGAGGCGGGCGCGAAAGGCTTCGATCTCGGCCTTGCTTGCCGCCGGGCCGACCAGCATGCCGTAGCCGCCGGAGCCCTGGGTTTCCTTGACCACCAGTTCGGGCAGGTGGGCCAGCACGTGGGACAGGTCCTCGGGCTTACGGCATTGCCAGGTCGGCACGTTCTTCAGAATCGGTTCTTCGTCGAGGTAGAAGCGAATCATGTCGGTGACATAGGGATAGATCGACTTGTCATCCGCTACTCCGGTGCCCACCGCGTTGGCCAGTACCACGTTGCCGTTGCGGTAGGCCGAGAGCAGGCCGGGCACGCCGAGCATGGAATCCGGATTGAAGGCCAGGGGATCGAGGAAGGCGTCATCCAGGCGACGGTAGATCACATCCACCGGCTGCGGACCGGCCGTGGTGCGCATGAATACCTTGTCGTCACGGACAAACAGGTCGGCCCCTTCTACCAGCTCCACGCCCATCTCGCGCGCCAGGAAAGCGTGTTCGAAGTAAGCGCTGTTGAAGCGCCCCGGGGTCAGTACCACCACGCTGGGGTTGTCCAGCGGGCTGGAGCTTTTCAGGGTTTCCAGCAGCAAACTCGGGTAGTGGTCGATGGGCGCTACGCGCTGCATGGCGAACAGCTCGGGGAACAGACGCATCATCATCTTGCGGTCTTCCAGCATGTAGCTGACGCCGCTGGGGGTGCGCAGGTTGTCTTCCAGTACGTAGTAGGTGCCATCGCCATCGCGCACCAGGTCGACCCCGGCAATGTGCGCATAGATATCGCCGTGCAGATCGAGGCCCTGCATGGCCAGCTGATAACCCTCGTTGGCCAGCACCTGCTCGGCAGGAATGATGCCGGCCTTGATGATGCGCTGATCGTGGTAGAGGTCGGCGAGGAACATGTTCAGCGCCTTGACCCGCTGAATGCAGCCGGCCTCGACGATGCGCCATTCGCTGGCGGGGATGCTGCGCGGGATGATATCGAAGGGAATCAGGCGCTCGGTGCCCTGCTCGTCGCCATAGAGAGTGAAGGTGATACCGGCGCGATGGAACAACAGATCAGCTTCGCGGCGACGCTGGGCGAGCAGCTCCTCCGGAGTATCAGCCAACCAGCGGGCGAATTCCCGGTAGTGCGGGCGAACTATCGTGCTCGCTTCATACATTTCATCAAAAAAGGTGCGGACCATGCCGTACTCCTTGCCACCTGGTCATCAGTACGTTCGCAAGGCCCGTGCCATAGAAAATTATTGTTTACTTTCAATGGCTTATTTATAAGACCCAACAGTCACGCACCACATGGGGGCATTAATGCCCGCACCCAAACGGGTCACGCCCCATTCAGTGGCGGTCCTAAAAGACAGGTGCGGCTTCTTTGCCCCAGCCGTAACACTGACTCCAGCGGCGTAGAAAGGCTCGGCTCAAACGAATCCACACGACAACAGCACTCGCGTGGCGCAGGCCCACCCAGGCAGCCAGAGCTGCGCCGTCGGCCCCGCAAAGAGTCACTTCGCGCCAGAGCAGGCCTGTTCAGCAACCGATTATTCGGAGCAGCCTGCAGTGCAGGCAGACAATCCGCCCGGGCCCATGTCGCGCCCAAGAACGGCTTCTCTCGCGCAAAAAACTTGTCGCGCCCTGCCCGTCAGGGCCATGTATGGTGTCGCGTTTACTGCAGGGCGGCGGCACAATCGCGCGCTGAACTGGCGCTAGAACACGCCTCTGCGGCAACCATCAACCCAACCTGTATTGAAAGGATCTCAATATGCCCACGACACTGCGCGCCCTCCTTCTAACCACTCTGGCCTTCACTCTGAGCGGCTGTGGCACTTTTATCGGGCGGGCGGGTGAGGCCAGCAATGGCGACTATTACAAGGGGGTGGAAGCGGATATGGTTTTGCTCGGCGCCGCTGGCGGTGGCGGCGAGGCCGATGGCGCCACGGTAATGTGCTACCTAATGGTGGTTTGCCCGTTGATTACGCTGGTCTCGGTACCGCTGGACGCGGCGCTGGATACGCTGTTGCTGCCGTTCGATTTGCTGGCGGCTGAGAATGAGCCACAACGCTCGGCGGCCAACGTGGCAGAGAATACCTCGGCTGATGGACTGGTAGCTGAGTGAGGATGTGCTAACGCGGTCGCAGCAATGTGCACGCGGTTTATCTGAGCCTGCACTTTGCTGACCTTGATTCCCGAACTTCCTCCATCAAACAGCGCACCCATCATCGCTGCTGCCGGCCTAAGCTTTGCCGTGGTGCGGATCGGTGGATGCTGGCCGTATCGGCGCTCTGGCATTGCCAACATACTGAACGTCCTCTTCATGCCGAACAGGCCACACTGCATCAGCCTCACTGTTCTGTCGCCGCTCATGGATATCTTAACTACGGCAATATCCGGCAGATGCTAGAGCTCGCGCCGAGTGAGCTTTTCTCCAGACCTTTACACGTCAGCCTCAGACGAGCGTAGTAACGAAAGCCTTGGTTTTCGTGCACACTCCCGCCTCATTTTTCGACACCCCAGATGCTACCCTTTGCGTTCTGCACACACGTCACACGCCACTTAGGTAGCACGGGGGCATCGCCAATCAGAAGATGGGCATTAGATGTTCTTATGAATCAAAATCTTAGAGAGTCAACTCCGCAGCGACCATCCCGGAAATTCAGCGTCGCACCGATGATGGATTGGACGGATCGCCACTGCCGCTTCTTCCTGCGCCAACTTTCCAGCCAAGCCCTGCTGTACACCGAGATGGTCACCACCGGCGCTCTGTTGCATGGCGAAGCCGAGCGTTTTCTGCGCTACAACGATTGTGAGCACCCGCTGGCCCTGCAGCTCGGCGGCAGCAACCCGGCGGAGCTGGCGGCTTGCGCCAAGCTGGCCGAGGTGCATGACTACGACGAGGTCAACCTGAACGTCGGCTGCCCCAGCGACCGGGTGCAGAACAACATGATCGGCGCCTGCCTGATGGGCCATCCGCGGCTGGTCGCCGACTGCGTCAAAGCCATGCAGGATGCTGTGTCCATTCCGGTCACGGTCAAGCACCGCATTGGCATCAATGGCCGCGACAGCTATGCCGAGCTGTGCGATTTCGTCGGTACGGTACGTGATGCCGGCTGCACCAGTTTCACTGTGCATGCACGCATTGCCATTCTCGAAGGCCTCTCGCCCAAGGAGAACCGCGAAGTGCCACCGCTGCGCTACGAAGTCGCCGCGCAGCTCAAGCGGGACTTCCCCGAGCTGGAAATCATCCTCAACGGCGGGATCAAGACCCTGGAAGAATGCCAACAGCATCTGCTGACCTTCGATGGCGTGATGCTCGGGCGCGAGGCCTATCACAACCCCTACCTGCTGGCCCAGGTCGACCAGGTGCTGTTCGGCCTGGAGCAGCCGGTCATCAGTCGTGCCGAAGCGCTGGCACGTATGCGTCCGTACATCGAGCAGCACATAGCGGATGGTGGCGTGATGCATCACATCACCCGTCATGTGCTCGGCCTGGCCCAGGGTTTCCCCGGGGCGCGGCGCTTCCGCCAACTGCTTTCGGTGGACGTGCACAAGGTCAAAGACCCGCTGGCCCTGCTCGATCAGGCAGGCGAGCTGCTCGCCGGGCGCTGAAACCTGTTGGAAATGCGCAAGCCAGACCGTTGAGCGGCGCCCGCCGCTCGGGTAAGGTCATGCCACGTGCAACGACAGGGCTTCGTCATGACTTCCAAGCTGGACCAACTAAAGCAGTACACCACCGTGGTCGCCGACACCGGCGACCTCGATGCGATCAGCCGGCTCAAGCCGGTAGACGCTACCACCAACCCTTCCCTGTTGCTCAAGGCCGCCGCCCTGCCGCGTTATGCCCACCTGCTGGATGAAGCCATCAGCGGCTACCAGGGCGATCTGGGCCTGGCCTGTGATCGCTTCGGCGTGGCCGTCGGCCAGGAAATTCTCAAGGTGATTCCGGGGCGTATTTCCACCGAGGTGGATGCACGCCTGTCTTTCGACACCCAGGCTACCCTGCGCCGTGCCGAGCGCATCATCGGGCTGTATGAACAGGCTGGCATCGGCCGCGAGCGCGTGCTGATCAAGATCGCCTCGACCTGGGAAGGCATCTGCGCCGCCGAGCAACTGGAAAAAGCCGGCATCCAGTGCAACCTGACCCTGCTGTTCTCCTTCGCCCAGGCCGTGGCCTGTGCCGATGCCGGCGTGTTCCTGATCTCGCCCTTCGTCGGACGCATCTACGACTGGTACAAGAAGGCCGAGGGCCGTGACTTCGTCGGTGCCGAAGATCCGGGCGTGCAGTCGGTGGCGCGCATTTATCAGTATTACAAGGCCAACGGCTACCAGACCGTGGTGATGGGCGCGAGCTTCCGCAACCTGGGCCAGATCGAGCAACTGGCAGGCTGCGACCGCCTGACCATCAGCCCGGACCTGTTGCAGCAACTGAACGACGACCAGGGCACGTTACCTCGCCTGCTTACTGCCGGTAATGGCGAGCCCCGTCAGGTCCTCGACGAGAGCAGCTTCCGCTGGGCCCTCAACGAAGATGCCATGGCTACCGAGAAACTGGCTGAAGGCATTCGCCTGTTTGCCCGCGACCAGGAAAAACTCGAGGTGCTGCTCGCCGCACGCACCTGATTCCTGAGCAAAGAAAAAGGGCGATACCTTTGCGGGTATCGCCCTTTTCATTGTCGGCTGACCTAGCTGCGCTCCAGCGCACTCACCAGGTCATGGAACGCCTCACGATTGGAGTCATTGAGGCCCATAAGAATGCGGTGCGCCTCCAGTACCTTGGACTTGACCACCGCCTCGGAATGATCCTGCGACGGCAGATCATCCAGACACTCCGGACAAGGGATGGGTTGGTTGACGATGTTGAACACCTGATCAAAGCCCATCGACTGCAGCAGCCGGGTGATATCGGGGTGAGTGGTCACCACCGTCGGCAACAGGCCAATCTTCTGCCGCGACAAGATCGACAGCTTGGCCAACAGCCCCAGCGTGGTGCTGTCGATGCTGCGGGTCTCCGTCAGATCAATGACGATTGCCGAAAAATTCAGCGCCGTGAAGATTTTTTCGATTGTGGAATCCAGCGCCGAGCACAAGGTCAGACGGACTTCACCGATGAACTTCAGGACAAAGGTTCCGTCCTGTTCGGCAAACTGGATTCTACCGGGGCTATTCCCAGGATTCATGCAAGGTTCCTGCTCAACACCAGCAAGGCAATATCATCAGGCATCTCGCCCAGATTGGCCAGCCCAAGGACCTGACGCAGGCCATCGAGCGTGCCGCCGGCCGAGCTTATCAGCTGCGGCAATATGGCTTCCTTGTCTTTGAGTGTATCGCCGGGCAAAAGATCCAGAATGCCGTCCGACAACAGCGTCAGGCTGAATGACTTCGGCAGGTCCATTTGCAGATCGGTATACACCGCTTCATTGAACAAACCGACCGGCAGGCCACGCCCTTCCAGGTAGCTGGCCTGGCCTTCGCTAAACAGCACCGGTAATGGCAGATGCCCGCCAATACTGTAGGTCAGCTTGCCGCTCTGCTCATCGATCACCCCGCCGAGCATGGTTACATGCTTGCCCAGCCTGCAGTTGATCAGGCCGCGATTGATGTGCGCCAGCACATCGGAAGGCTTGAATTCGGGTAACAGACCACCGCGACGCGACTCATACAGCAGACGAGTGGTCATGAATTTCAGCAGCACAGTGACAAAAGCAGACGACGCACCATGGCCTGATACATCGGCCAGATAGAACGCAATGCGCCGGTCATCGACACGGAAATAGTCGACAAAATCACCGGAAAGATACAAAGACGGGATGATCTGGTGAGCAAACTCCAGGCCATCAACCTGCCAGGGAGTGACCGGCAGCATGTTCATCTGCACCTGGCGCCCGGCGTTCTGGTCTTCCTGCAGCAAATGCAGACTGGCCTGCAGCTCGCGGTTGGCAGTTTCCAGCTTCTCGCGGTAGCGCTGGTTCTCCAGGCGCAGATGGGTGCGATCCAGCGCACGGCGCACCGAATGCTCAAGGACGGCGAGGTCTTCCAGGGGCTTGATCAGGTAGTCGGCGGCACCCAGGCGCAAGGCCTCTACCGCATCGCTCATCACCCCGGCACCGGATACCACGATCACCGGCACCTCGGTGTCGAGCACGTTGATTCGGCGAATCAGTTCCAGGCCATCAACCTGCGGCATGCGCAGATCACAGATGACCAGATCGGGGCGCTGCAGCTCGAAGACTTCCAGTCCCTGCAAGCCATTGGCAGCCTGCAGGACAGTGAAACCGCTGTCTTCGAGGTAGGCGGCGAGGCTGGCACGAACCACCTCGTCATCATCAATAATCAGCAGCTTGGCGCTGGGATTGTGCATGCAGTATCCAGGCAAACGACGCCGGAGAAAGAGTTGACGATGAGTGTTTGGAGGCTTCCGAACACGGTCATTTCACGGCGCAGACGGTACTCCCATCCTGCTGTCGATTCAACCCACTGCCGATTGTCGCCAGGCGACTTTACACCTCAAATCCATGAGGGTTATAACGACCTGCGGGAGTACCCATAAAACAAGAGGACAGGGTCCATGAGCCAAAGCGATCGTGCCTACAGCGAAAAACGTGACTTCATCCGCATGAGACTGGAAGCTCCGGTCACCCTGCACATTGATGGCCGCACCATAGCTGCCCTGTGCCTCGATCTGTCGAGCACCGGCATGCAACTGGAAGCAGAGTGCAACGTGACCATGGGTCAGAAGGTCAAGGTGCATATCGCCTCCGACCACAACGAGCTGCAGGGGCTCAATGCCGAAGGTGAAGTGATGCGCATCATTGATCTGGGCGATGGGCGTCAATCCATCGGCCTGGCAATCCTGTCGATGAGTTGAGTTACATCCAGACATGAAAAAGGCGGCCGAGGCCGCCTTTTTCATTAAACTGCCGTCGATCAGAAATCGTCGACCACCTCACCATCCTGCACACGAAACTCGCGATTCTGCAGGTAGGCGTTACGGACGAAGATGTACTTGTCGCCACTGACCAGCTTCTCGGCATCCAGCAGGCTGGCGCGGGTATCGATGATGTTCACGCCGCGGGTGACGTTGCGGGTCGGTACATGGTCGATGTAGGGGTACATGCCCAGGTAGCTGTCCGGGATTCTGGCACTGGCATCGCGCACGCTGCCCGGCCCCATGAACGGCAGCACCAGATACGGACCACTGCCCAGCCCCCAAACACCCAGGGTTTGACCAAAGTCTTCATCACTGCGCTGCAGACCCATCTGGGTCGCCACGTCGAAGAAGCCCAGCACACCGAAGGTGGTGTTGAAGATCAGGCGACCGGTATCGACACCCGCATCATGCAACTTGCCCTGCAGCAGGTTGTTGGCCAGGTTGCCGACATCGCCGATATTGCCGAAGACGTTATGCACGCCATCTTCGAGAAATTGCGGGGTCACGGTCTGGTAACCCTGCGCCAATGGCTTTAAGGCGTAGGTATCAACCGTGTCGTTGAAGCGAAACACAGGGCGATTGAAGGACTCCCACGGATCGTCTTCCGAGGCTTGCGCCAGTGTCGGAACCAGCACCAGGGTGGCACAGGCACACAGACGGCCCAGACGTTCGATCCAGCTTGCAGCAGCCATACGCATTTGCAGTCTCTCCATGGCATCAGTAGTGTGGCGGCCCACGGCCAGCCCATCAGGCCGCGCAGTATAAACAGCCCGGCCTCTTAAGGCAGCAGCATAGCGGACGAACGCATGACGGATAAACGCCTTCTGCACACTGCCCATATCCCGGTTCGCTGGGGCGACATGGACAACTATGGCCACGTCAACAACACCGTCTACCTGGAATATGTACAGGAAGCACGGGTGGAGTGGTTCGCTCGCGCCGGCATTGTCATCGATCATGCGCCGCAAGGGCCGGTGGTGCTGCAAACCCTGCACACCTACCTGAAGCCCGTGGTGCACCCAGCCACTGTGGTCATCGAACTGTATGCCGGCGCCATCGGGCGCAGCAGCCTGGTGGTCGAGCATCGTCTCAGCACGCTCGAAGACCCACACAGCTGCTACGGCGAAGGCTATTGCAAACTGGTCTGGATCGATCACGCCAGCAACACCTCGGTGCCGGTGCCTGCCGGCCTGCGCAGCGCCATGGGCGTCTGAGGGCCTGAAACCTCGGCGTCACCGAACCGTCATCGACGTGGATTAGCCTGTCCCGTGAACTTCGGGAACCCATGTCATGCCCAGCCCCAGCGTCGCACCTGCCTTCAACGCCCTGCTCTTCGGCCTCTCCGGCTGCCTGGTGGACTTTGGCGCCCGTACCCTGCCGGTAGCCCTCGCCCACACCGCCGGCCCGCTAGATGACGCCGCCCTGCTGGCCAGCGCCGCCGAACATGCCGAATGCCTGCCTGGTGTCATCAATCTGCTCGCCCAGGTACGGCAACAGCAACTGCCTGCCGTCTGGCTCGACGAGTTACCGCCAGTCGCCAGCACGCGCCTGGCCGCCGCCCTACCCGTCTGGCTCAAAGCGGGCCAGCGCGACCAGGTCCGTCCCTGGCCGGCACCGGACAGCATCTGGCAAGCCCTCAGTGGCCTGCAGGTCGACAACCTGCATGGCTGCGTATTGATCGCCAGCGAACCACGCCTGCTGCAGGCCGGACTGAATGCCGGACTCTGGTGTATTGGCCTGGCTACCTGTGGCTCGCTGTGCGGCCTGGCCCTGGGTGACTGGCAGGCCTTGTCCAGCAGCGAGCGCGAGAAACTGCGCGTTGAGGCCACCCTGCAGCTCTATCGCCTGGGGGCGCACTCGGTGATCGACCACCCGAGCGAAGTCCCTGCCTGCCTGCAGGACTTGGCCATGCGCCGACACAAAGGCGAAAAACCCTGAAAGACAAATCACCCGGCCATTTGACCCGGATCAGGCAAGAGCGCGCGAGCTGGATTAACCTTCAGGCAAAGGAACGAACCTTTGCCGTTGGGCAAGGGTCCACTTTGTAGTCTTGAAGGAGAGCAACCATGCCCGCACGCCTGCAGCAACATCTTCAGCAACTGCGCGATGAACTCGCCACCGATATTCCGCTGGACGTCAACGACCGCGCCGCCCTGCTCGAACTGATGCAGGAGATCGACCTGAAACTGGCCAAGGAATTGGCCAGCGCACCGGATGCCAGCCTGGTGGATGGGGTCAACCTGGCCGTGGAACGCTTCGAAAGTCAGCACCCGACCCTGGCCGGCACCCTGCGCAATATCCTGCAGAGCCTGGCCAATATGGGCATTTGAGCCTCTTCCCGGATTGCATCCGGGCTACCCCGAAAAGCCCATGTGATGGGTAATTCTGCTCGCTTAAGGAAACGCCGCCTTCCACCTGGAACGCGGCGTTTTTCTTTGCGGAACATGCAGCAGCCATGCAACTGAATAATGACTTTGGGGCAACACGGACAGTCCCCTCTCCCACTTGTGGGAGAGGGTTAGGGAGAGGGGCGCACTTGACCACTATATATGACCTGACCAACCCTCTCCCCCGGCCCCTCTCCCGTAAACGGGAGAGGGGAGCAAAGCGCTTAAGCGAACAAAGTTACGGATCACGCAGTTTTTACTTACTGACGCACCAGCCGGCGATTGTCCGGGCTGATCGGCGCCGTGCTGCGGTACGGGTTGATATCCAGCCCACCACGGCGCACGTAGCGTGCATACACCGTCAGATGCTGCGGCTGCAGCAGGCGCTGCAGGTCGAGGAATACCCGCTCCACACATTGCTCGTGGAAGTCCTGGTGCTGACGGAAGCTCACCACGTAGGCCAGCAGGCTGGCGGCATCCAGGCGCGGGCCACGGTACTCGACAACCAGCGTGCCCCAGTCGGGCTGGCCGGTGACCGGGCAGTTGGACTTGAGCAGGTGGCTATACAGGGTTTCCTCAACGATCTCATCCGCAGCGCAGCGCAGCAGCTCGGGCCGCGGATGGGCATAGTCGCTGACCGCAATTTCCAGCTCGTCGAGGCAGCGGCCCGGCAGAACGGCCACGCCCTCGGCGGCCACCGCATCCAGGCTGCGCACCCGCACCGCCACCGGCGCAGCGGCACAGGCAGACAGATCGCGTGCCAGCACCTGCTCGACCTCGGCCTGGCTGGCATAGGTGCTCTGGTTCAGCGAGTTGAGGTAGAGCTTGAACGACTTGGACTCGATGATATTCGGCGAGTCAGCCGGGATGGCGAACTCGCCGATGGCCACCACCGGCTTGCCGGAAGGCAGCAACCAGGACAGCTCGTAGCAGTTCCAGTAGTCCACGCCCTGATAGGGCAAAGTGCTGGCCGAAAGGCCCAACTCGGCCCACTTGGTAGCACGCGCGATGGGGAACAGCAGCTCGGGGCTGTAGCTGGACAGGTATTCGCTGGATTTACCCAGCGGCGAGTGTTCGGCGGGATGCTGCATAACGGCGGCCTGGAAAGCGGAAAACGGCGGGCATTGTACCGCATGCCCAGCAGTCCCTCGCCCCCGTAGCCTGGATGCAATCCGGGAAGCAGGCCACGCCGCCCTGGATTGCATCCAGGCTACAGACGGTCCTCTTCCCCACCTTCTATTTCACAAGCGGGAGAGAAGGTGACTCATACCTGCACTTCAACGCCAGCACCCAGGCGCCCTCCTCGCGCCACCAGACTCAGTCAACCTCAAGCGTACCCACCATGCCCGCCTGGTAATGACCGGGGATGTTGCAGGCGAACTGCAGCCCCTGAGCCTTGGCAAACGTCCAGGTCAGTTCGGAGGTCTCACCGGGCTGCAACGATACCGTGTTGGCATCGCCGTGCTGCATAGCGCTGTGATCCATGCCCGCCATAGCGTGGCCCATCTGGCCGTGATCCATCGACTGCATCGCCAGCATCTGTTTCTGGTGCTCGGCATGCATGGCCGCATCGCCCAGGCTGAACTCATGAGCCAACTGGCCTTGGTTCTTCAGCACGAAGCGCACGGTTTCGCCAGCTTTCACCTGCACACTGGCTGGCTGGTAATACATATCCCCCAGAATGATTTCCACCGTGCGACTGGCCGCCTGCGCCTGGGCCGGATGACCAAAGGCAAAGTGCCCGACATCAGCCAGGGCCGATAGGCTGAAAGCGGACAACAGCGGAAGCAGGAAACGTGCGGACATGGAACAACCCCTTGCTTGAGAAATCGGCTGCAGCCTCATTAAAGGCCACAACCGAAGCCTACAACCTTGCCACCGTGGCAAGGCAAGCCCAACTCCGCAGCAAGGGGTGTCAAGAGTAGAAATGAGCTTTACGCGGACGATGGCTGCGCGATCCAGGCTGCTGGTGCAAAGGTTGGAGAACCAACCCGCCAGGGCGCTCATGACGAAGCGCCCTGCAGACGATGCCTACTTTAGGCATCGCCTCTTGCGTCACACCGGGGCACCAACGGGCATCGGCGCATTCGATCAGAACTGCAGTCTCACCCCGACATAAGCCGAGCGCGGCTCACCTGGGTTGAGAATCGCTGCGTCTGGCGCGGCTTCGTCCACCACGCTGTTGAAAGCAACGTAGGTCTTGTCGGTTAGGTTGCGGATCTCGCCATATACCTCCCAATCTTCGCGGGTGAAACCGGCGCGCAAGCCCATCAGGGCATAGGAGTCGATCTTGTAGGTATTGCTGAAATCAGCATAACGCTCACCGACAACATCGAAGGTCGGCCCGGCGAAGAAGCCGTTGGCATTGCGGTAAAGCACTTCGCCCTTGATGAAGTAGTCCGGCGCCGCAGGCAAATCGTTGTCGCCATACGTCTCGTTATTGTCGAAGGAGAAGCGGTTCAGCGTCAGGCTTACCAGCGGCTCGATGCGATGGAGGCTGGCTGTATCGAGCGTGAAGCTGGCGCCGACAGCCGTCTCGATACCGGCATGGATGGTGTCGTCCACATTGGTCGCAAGACTGGTTCCCGGTGCCGAAGGATCGTCCACCGAAAGGATCTCGTCGCGGAGCTTGGCGTAGTAAATGGCCAGGTCCCAGTGCCAGTGATTGGCGGTGCCCAGTGCCTGCGTGCCACGGCTGCCCACTTCGACGACTGTGCCACTCATGGCGTCGAGGGCCTCGCCGTTGCCGCGTATATCGTCATCCAGTTCATAGGTGGTCGGCGCCTCGTACAGGCGACTGAGGTTGGCGAACAGCTCGACATCGGGGGTCAGTTGATGGATCAGACCTACACGCGGGTTGATGCTGTCGTAATCACCCTCAGGATTGCGTACCGAGCCGGACTCGACATCGATGTTACGCACCTCGCGACTACCGCTGACGGCCTGCGCGCCGTACACCGCCGTCCAGTCGGGCACGAACTGCCAGCGATCCATCAGGAACAATTCCAGGTTATCAGCCTGATTGTCCACGCGTGTGGCCAGGCCGTTGCGCTGACCGCCATCGTTGCGGTAATTACCGCCGACCACGTCGGTCTGGCCGTAGTTGAGGCCCGCAAGCAGGTCGTGGTCGCCCAGGCGCAGGTTGTAACGCAGCGCCGTGCCGGCGTTGCGTTGCTCGGTGTCGATCAGCAGGCTGAAAACTTCCGTCGGTTCCATCGGGCCGGGGCCATCGAAGTCGACCAGCACCTTGTCGACGATGGGGTGGTAGAGGTCCTGCTCCTCGTAGGAGAAACCCACCGAGAAACTGCTGTTGGCATCGATGTCCCAGGTCGTCTTGTTGGCGACACGCCAGGTATCGACGTTGTACTGGAAATTACCGCTGAGGGTTTGTGGCTCAACCTGCTCGGGATCGTCGCGCAGCTCGCCCTCGGTAAGCGCGCCCGGCAACTCCTGGTCATTGCTGATGCTGGTGAGGTAGAGCCGCGTTTGCAGGGCTTCACTGAACTGCCAGCCGGCGTTGGCGTAGACGCCCTGACGATCCTGTTGTTGGTGCTCGCGGTAGCCATCCCAGTGCCGGCTCTCGGCGGTGACCAGCGCATCGAAGTCGCCGGCCACGGTACCGGCGGTGACTCGGCCCTGCACCTGATCATTGCTGCCACCATCGAGCGACAGCTCCAGAGGTGCGCTGTCACGCGCCGTGGGCGTAATGAAATCTATCGCACCGCCGAGGGTGCTGGCGCCGTAAGTCAGTGCGTTGGCGCCACGGGCCACGATGGCATAGCGCGCACTCAGCGGATCGACCGCACGGTTGTGGTTGTTGCCATCAGCAGCCGTCACCGGCAGGCCGTCCTGCATCAGCTTGATGCCGTTACCGTCATAGCCCACGGAGTCGAGATTGGAGCCTCGACTGGAAAAGAACGTGCTATCTCCAGTCGACCCACCTGCGGCAAACACGCCGGGTACGTAACGCAACATGTCGGCGAGATTGGAGATATTGCGCCCCTTGAGGTCATCACTATCAACCAGCGTCACGCCGCCGGGCGTGAGCGCCTGCTCAGCCTCCAGCTCCGCCTTGGTCCGCTCGCCAGGCACGTACTGATCTGTAACGTTCAAGGGCGACAGCTCTAGCGCATCGGTACTTTGCGCGTTGGCAACAGGGCTCAGGGCCAGTGCGGCAATCAAAGCGACAGGATGGCGGATCGAAATGGCCATGAGTGTCGGGCGGAATGTGCTGAATGGATGCACTGTTTTAATTGTCATGGTGCGGCTCCTTGGATGGTGTTGTTTGGTCAAGCAATGCCCCGGACATACGACTGAACAGCTCCCCGCTGAACAGCACCGGCTGCTTATCAATGATCTGTATGGCGAAGGTCGGGCTCGAGTCGGCAGATGTGCCGAGGCTGGCCAGGGTGAGCGGTGCAGGTGTGAATAGGCTGCACGCCGGCAAGAAGTGACCCATACGGGCCTGAGCCGGGCGCAGCTGCGGCCGGGCAGTAAACGAAATGGTCATCGCACAGAATCCTGTGGACCGAGAAATCACAGGCACCCGCGTGCAATGCTTACGGCTTATCCGCAGTCAGTGCATCAGCAAAAAGGCGCATGAAGAGAGCATCGGCGAGCGATTTCACCCGGAAGGCGCACACCGCAATTGGCGGGGATCAAACGATGGGAGAGGCGCGGGGGTTGAGCGAGGGCCAGCTATAACGTGGTGGAGGTTGTGCCCAGCTGCGCACCACAACCGGAGCGCTGCCCTGAGCTGGAACGAAGTCAAGTGCCCAGGAGGTCGTGTTGATTGCCACAGCGCTGGCAAAGGATGAGCACAGGGGGCAACTGACCTGAGCGAGATGGGCCGACTGCTGGTCCGCGCTCGTTGTGTCGACGCCCGCTCCGTTGCCACTGAAAGCCGAGCAGAAACCGCCGCCCAGGCCACTCAGATTCAACCCACTCATCTGCCCGTGATGAATACCGCACACGAACAGACTGAACAGAACGCTGGCATACAGCATCCATGCAGTCAGTGAGCGAGTGTGTCGGGCAATTTTCATGTGGCGCGACTGTAGCATTGGGCTTTAGCAGGGGCTAGATCGTGCGCGCGGCTGATTGCCACAGTAACCCACTGTGCGCCGCCCTGGAGTCATAACTGTAGTCGCCAGGATTTACCAGGCACGCTGTTGCTCGACAAAGCAGCAAGCAGCGAACGATCCGGGGAACTCTTCATCGGGCGCGACTGGAAAGATCGTAAACAGACACTCAGGAGCAACCCACCTGCTACGCAAACATCTTGCGAAAGGCTGCCGGCGAGGAGCCAACACGCTGCTGGAACAAGCGGCGAAACGAGTTGCTGTCTTCATAGCCCACCCTGGCGGTGATGCTTTCCAGGCTCAGCTGCGTCGTCTCCAGCAAGTGCTTGGCTTTTTCCAGGCGCAGCGCCTGCAGGTAACCCAATGCTGTGTAGCCCGTTGCCTCGCGGAAACGCCGCTTGAAATTGCGCTCGCCAAAGCCAAAGCGCTCGGCCAGCTCGGCGATCTGGATAGGCTGGTCAAAGCGCGCCTCCATCCAGTTCTGTACCCGCAGGATGGCCGCATCGCCATGCTGCTTGGGCATCGACCAGAGCACGTAGACGGACTGCTCGCTGCGCACATTGTCGATCAACAGATAGCGACTGCATTGCTGAGCCAGTTCGAGCGAGGCGAAGCGGCGGATCAGGTGCAGCAGCAGGTCTATTGCCGCGCTGGCGCCACCACCGCTGATCAGGCGTTCGCTTTCGCAGAGAATGCGCCGCTCATCCAGCAGCACCTGCGGGTAGCGGCGGCGAAAAAAGTCGGCAAAGGCCCAATGGGTGGTTGCCGGCACGCCATCGAGCAGGCCGGCCTCGGCAAGCATGAAGCTGGCCGTACACATCGCCGCGATAAACGCGCCCTGGGCATGCTGCTGGCGCAGCCAGGAGGCGTACTGCGCCAGCGCCGGCAAGGCCTCACGCAGGCTAAACAGAAAACCCGGAATCAGCACCAGATCGGTTCGCCTGACCTCGGCTAGCGCTGTATCCACCTGCAGGGTCTGCCCCGTCGGGCTCGCCACCGGGCGGCCGTCGACGGAGGCGACAATCACTGTGAACGGTGGTTTGTCCGCTTCGGCAAAGCGATTGGCCGCATCCAGTATCTCCAGCGCCAGGCTGGCGCTGGCAATAGAGCACTGGTCGGCAAGCAGAAGCGTCACATGCATACAGGGCTCCATTGCACATATCGCATTAAATAAGTCATTTCTGCACCTACCTTAGCGCAAAGAGCCTGACTAGAGTGCGCCCTCACTCAAGCAGGTGCCTGTTCATGAATCTCTGGTTCCGTCTCATCTGGATGTTGCTGCAGCGTCCCTGGCGCCGTCCGGTGCCAGGCCTGGCCACCACGGTCATCCGGTTGCGTGTGTGGCCGCTGGATCTGGACTTCAACCGGCATGTCACCAATGGCCGCTACTTCACCCTCGCGGATGTCGGGCGCATGGATTACGTGCTGCGCAGCGGAGCCTATCGGGTTGCCCTGCGCCACCGGGCGCTGCCCATCGTGGGCGACGTATGGGGCAAGTTCCGTCGGGAGCTGCGGCTGTTTGAAGCCTTTGAGATCCACACCCGCATGCTGGGCTGGGATACCAAGTGGAGCTTCGTCGAGCACCGCTTCGTCAAGGATGGCCGGGTGCTCGGTGTGGTCATCATGCGCGGCCTGTTTCGCGGCCCCAAGGGTAACGTGTCACCGGCAGAATTCGCCCGCGAGCTGGGCCTGGCAGAGCAGTCACCGCAACTGCCAACCTGGCTGACCGACTGGTCGGCGAGCTGCGATCAACTGAGCAGTCAACTGCGCGACGAAGAGCAACAACCCGCCTGATGCACGGACAACAGGCGGCGGAACCACCCTACGGACAATGCCTGCTGGTTCGGCATTGCCCATTCTGCAGCGCCGGCAAACAGCGCTGACCGAGGGCAGGTAGCGATCAGGCTCCGATGCTTTTTCGCGGGTTAGCGCTGCTTCCCTAACGCGTGACTGTCAGCATCGCTCCAGGGCAAGGTGCCTTCGCCATCGCTGCTGTCGGGAAGTTCGACGGGAGTGGCCAGGACCTTGTCGATGCGCTTGCCGTCCATATCAACCACTTCAAACATCCAGCCATCCCACTCGACGCGGTCACTGGTCGCCGGCACCCGGCCGAGCAGCAGCATGAACATGCCGGACACCGTGTGATAACGCCCTTTGTCCTCTTCGGGCACCGTCTTGAGCGCCAGGCGATCCTTCATCTCGGGAATCGGGATGGCTCCATCAAGCAGCCAGGACCCATCATGGCGCTGCACCGCCCAGGCATCGTCCGCGTTGTTGGGGGTGAATTCTCCCGTCACCGCTTCCAGTACGTCCTGCAGGGTCACGATCCCCTCCAGCTCGCCATACTCGTCGATCACGAAGGCCATCTGCATGCCACTGGCGCGAAACTGCTCCAGCAACTCCATGCCAGTCAGGGTTTCCGGTACGAAGACGCAGGGGTGCAACTGTTCTGTGAAATCGGGTTTCTCGCCCTTGGCCAGGCAAGCAAAAGCCTGTTTGGCATGAATCACGCCCAGCAGGTTATCGAAACCGCCATCGCAAACCGGGAAGCGTGAATGCTCGGACTCGATCATGGATTGGATGTTCTCTTCCGGGGTCTTGCGAACATCCACGAAGACCAGGTCGGAGCGTGGAATCATCAACGAACCGAGTTGCCGATCATCCAGGCGGAAGACATTGCGCACCATCTCGTGCTGATGCTGCTCGATAACCCCCGCCTCCGAGCCCTCTTCCAGCATGGCGTGGATCTCCTCCTCGGTGACACCCGAATTGCTCGTCTGACTGACACCCAGGATGCGCAGAATGGTGTGCGTCGACCACGACAGCAGGACCACGAACGGGCGCGTCAGGAAGGACAGCGTCACCATCGGCCGCGCCACCAGCCGAGCAATGGTTTCCGGGTTGAGCTGGCCGATGCGCTTGGGTACCAGCTCGCCAATCACGATGGAGACGTAGGTGATGACGATCACCACACCTGCCGTTGCGCCAATGCTCGCGGTCGCCTCAGCTACGCCCAGGGTCTGCAGCCACTTGGACAGCGGCGCCGCGAGAACAGCCTCACCGACGATGCCGTTGAGGATACCGATGGAGGTAATGCCGATCTGGATGGTCGAGAGAAACTTGGTCGGGTCTTCGCCCAGCTTCAATGCCACCGCAGCGGCTGAATCGCCCTCGGCTGCTAATTTCATCAAGCGTGCCTTTCTAGCTGCCACCAGGGCGATCTCCGACATGGCAAACAAGCCATTGAGGACAATCAGCAAGCCCAACGCGAAAAATTCCACTGCTTTCTCCTGCATGCGTCTCGGCGCATGCTCATCTACTCGTATGTATCAGCGGGTGAACAGGGCCCACTCGATCAACAAAGAACCTCGGTAAACCGAGGCTAACGCGGGCCCCATGTGCAACCGACAGGGGATGAGGACTCAAAATAAAGGGGCTGCCTACAGGCGATCCTCTGCCAGGCACAGCAGGACTTCACGGCTGCACAAGCCGATGGCAGCGCCTTCACGATCACAGAGCACGCCCAGCTGAGCCTGCTGGCGAACCAGCACACGCAGCGCTTCGCCGACGCTGATCGAGATAGGCAAACAGGGAGCAATGCTGACCAGGCGCAGAACATCCGGGCGGTTGCCCGTTAGCAGCTCTACGGCCAAACGTTTTCTGGCTACGTAGCCGAGCGGAAAACTGTCGTCAGGCGATGCAAACACCAGGCAGTAGTCACCCTGCATACGCATGACGGTATCGCGCATGACATCGCACGTATCGCCCAGATGGATGCGTTCAAACTGCTTGAGCGGTGTCGTGATCGTCGACAGCAGAACGGCCAGCGGGCGAACCAACGGACACGCCTGAGCTGACGGGGGGAGGATTTCGCAGTACCGATTTGTCTCGCTAGGAAAAGCGCGACTGGGAGGTTCCGATGTGGTGGTCATGCAAGAACGCTGGAAGCCAAGGGAACCAAATCATAATCGCAGCTGTCGCGCACGCGGCGGAGGATCTTTTACAGGCTGTTTCGCTGAAGGTCTCCCTGGGCTCTTTCAAATACACCCTGCTCCCTTGTTGCTCGAACTCAATAGTGCCGACCTGATTTGCCAGGCGCGTTATTGCCCGCCAGAATCGCGCGCCGATCCGGCCCAACGTGCCGGACGCCCGTGGTGAAAAGAGGCAGCAGTTGAACGAACAGCGATTATCCGAGCGTCTGGAGCGCGTGGCGGCGCATGTGCCAGCCGGCGCGCGGCTGGCCGATATCGGCTCGGATCACGGCTACCTGCTCGTGGCCTTGATCAAGCGCGGCGCGATCGCCGCGGCGGTAGCCGGCGAGGTGGCGTTGACGCCGTTTCACGCGGCGCAGCGCACCGTGCGCGAGAATGGGCTGAGCCAGTGCATCAGCGTGCGCCTGGCCAATGGCCTGGCCGCGATCGAGCCCGCAGACTGCATCACGGCAATCAGCCTCTGCGGCATGGGCGGCGAAACGATCCGCGACATCCTCGACCGCGACCAGGCACGCCTGAGCGGCAAGGAACGCCTGATCCTGCAGCCCAACGGCGGTGAGCAGCCCCTGCGCCAATGGCTGATGGAACATGGCTACCGCATCCTCGGCGAGGAAGTGCTGCGGGAAAACCGCTTCAACTACGAAATCATCGTCGCCGAGCGCAGCGGGCCGGTGCTGTACAGCGCCCAGGAACTGTACTTCGGCCCTCTGCAATTGCAGGAGCGCAGCCCGGCCTTTCTGGCCAAGTGGCAGCGCCTGTCGCGCCTGAAGCAGCGCACCCTGAGCCACTTCACCCGAGCGCGGCAGGGCGTGCCTGAGGAGAAGGTGCGAGCGCTTACACAGCAGGTCGGGTGGATCAGCGAACTGCTTGCTGAGGAAAGCGAGCCATTGAGGAGCTGATGCCCTATGGAAAGTGCGCCCAGCGCGTCGGTAGCCAGCCTGAATACACCTTCTCTTGGCATGCACAACGACCCAGAACGATCTCTAGTAAGGCGCAAAAAGTGAAAACTGCGGTCTCAAGTTGGGCTAGACCACCTTGAGTTCAGATAGCGCCGCCACAGCAGAGCCTATTCACTTAACGCGAGCCAAGAATCGCTGTGCGGCAGGTATCCAGAATCTCATCAGCCAATGGTGAATCGTCAGGGCAGGCCCTGGACAAAACGAGTGCGCCAAGCGCATGTGCAACGTTATCAATCGCACGCCCCCTCGCGAGTCTTAGCTCCGCCTCATTGCCTATGTCTCCTGCACCTAGCAGGTCTGCCAGCATATTTTCGAGCCCCATCGCAAACGTTGCCTTGATCGCATCAGGCTGCCGCGCCGCGTCACCGCTCAGAGCCGCTAATGTGCAACCGCCACTGCGGTTGTCGCGATGCTCACGTGAGAGGTAATGATTAAGGAAGTCAGCCATGTCTACGCCGTCCATCAGTGACGTCGTCTTGGCCACCCCGCACGCAGCTGCTTCCGCCATCAACTCGGCCTTGGAAGCAAAGTGCCGGTAGAACCCACCGTGGGTGAGGCCAGCAGTCGCCATCAGCTCCGCCACTCCCACGCCATCGTAACCGCGCTCACGAAACAACATGCTGGCTGTTTCGACGATGTGCGCTCGGTTTGCCTCTGCCTGTGCCTTTGTCACCTTCATGCCTAATTCCTCTTTTTACCGGCTTGCACGCGACAAGAATACATTGATGTTACTCATCATCAAAACATTTGACTATTTTGATTATGATCATCATCATAAATTCCGCCAGCGTCGGAAGGCACTTCTCGATCACTGTTTAGGCTACTGCAGAGCATGTGTCTGCCGCCCTACAGACAAAGAGACTTACTGGCGAACTTTGCTCATTTCACTTCCAGGTAGCCCTCACATGTCCCAATCCGCTTCGCTCAACAAAATCTCCCTGGCGCAACAGCTGCGCCTGCCCAACGGCAGCCTGTTGCGCAATCGCTTGGCAAAGGCGTCCATGAGCGAGGCGCTGGGCACCTATGACAATCGCCCGACCCTGGGTCTGGTCACGCTTTACCAGCGCTGGGCCGCATCCGGCATTGGGCTGATCCTGACCGGCAACGTGATGATCGATCGGCGCGCACTGGGTGAGCCGGGGAACGTGGTCATCGAGGACGAAACGGATCTGCCCATCCTGCAACAGTGGGCGCGCGCCGCCACCGACCAGGGTGCGGCTATCTGGGTGCAGCTCAACCATCCCGGCAAGCAATCACCCAAAGGCCTGAACAAACGAAATATCGCGCCATCGGCGGTGCCATTTCGCGAAGACATGGCGGCGTTTTTCGAGACGCCTCAAGAAGCCACCCATGCAGAAATTCAGGACATCATTGAGCGCTTCGGCCGCGGCGCTGCCATCTGCAAGAAGGCTGGCTTTGGCGGTATCCAGATCCATGGTGCCCATGGCTACCTGATCAACCAGTTCCTCTCGCCGCATCACAACCAGCGTACGGATCAGTGGGGCGGCTCGCCGGAGAAGCGCCGCCGCTTCCTGCTGGCCGTTTACGCCGAGATTCGTCGCCAGGTGGGTGCCGATTTCCCGGTGGCGATCAAGCTCAACTCCGCGGACTTCCAGCACGGTGGTTTTACCGAGGAAGAGTCGCTGGCCACGATTCTGGCGCTGGTCGATGCCGGCATCGATCTGATTGAGATATCCGGCGGCACCTATGAAGCACCGGCCATGAGCGGCGCACTTCAGGAGCAGAAGAAGGCCTCCAGCGTGGCGCGAGAAGCCTACTTCCTCGAATTCGCCAAGAAAGTGCGCGCCACGGTGCAGGTTCCCCTGATGCTCACCGGCGGTTTTCGCAGTGCGGCCGGCATGAATGCCGCGCTGGCCTCCGGCGCGGTGGATGTCATCGGCCTCGCCCGCCTGCTGGCGATCGATCCTGATGCGCCGGCTGCCCTGTTGCAGGGGCGCGATAGCGCACAACAGGTGCACACCATCAAGACCGGCATCAAGCCGATTGATCGCATGGGGCTGATGGAGATTCTCTGGTACTCCCTGCAACTCAAGCGAATCGCCAAGGGCCGCGAGCCGCGCGCCAACGAGAGCGGCCTGCTGGCGTTCCTCAAGTCTCTGACCCTGAGCAGCTGGGGCACCTATCGCACCCGACGCCTGCGTGCGCGCGGTTGATTCAGGCATACGGCGAAACCACTGACCTGCGCTGCGCCTAACGCGGTTAGCAGAAACCCTCACCCATCAGGTACGAACCATGACATCCAAGATCCCCGTAGCACTGGTCACCGGCGCCTCATCCGGCATTGGCGAAGCCACAGCCAAACGACTCGCGCAGGCGGGCTACAAGGTTTATGGCACCAGCCGGCGCGGAGCCCAGGCCGCTCAGGGTGCCCTCCCGATGCTGGCGCTCGACGTGACCGATGATGCTTCAGTGTCGGCGGCAGTCAGCGAGCTGATCCGGCTCGAAGGACGCATCGATCTGCTGGTGAACAATGCCGGCTTCGGCATTGCCCCTGCGGGCGCCGAGGAGAGTTCGATCGAACAGGCTCAGGCGCTGCTCGACACGAACTTCTTCGGCATCGTGCGCATGACCCGCGCCGTGGTTCCGCACATGCGGCGCCAGGGCCGGGGCAGGATTATCAACATCGGCTCGATTCTGGGCATCGTGCCGATGCCCTATGTCGCGCTGTATGCCGCCAGCAAACACGCGGTGGAAGGTTATTCGGAAGCGCTTGATCACGAACTGCGCACGCGTGGCATCCGCGTAGCCGTCATCGAACCGGCCTTCACCAAGACCCAGTTCGAAGCGAACACCATCGAGCCCGATGCCACGCTCGAGGAGTACCGCAGCGTGCGGACGAGCCTTGCCAAGGTGCTCAGCCAAGCTATGGCCGATGCCGATGAGCCGGATGTCGTGGCCAAGGTCGTAGCCAAGGCTGCCAACGCTGCGCGTCCAAAACTGCGTTATACGGCGGGCGCCGCTGCAGCTCGCATGAGCCTAATGCGCGCCTTTGCCCCTGCGGGAGTTCTCGATTCCGGCATCCGTAAAAGCCTGAAACTTGATAGATAGGCCACTGGCATACTGCAAACACCCTAAGCCAACCCCACCTCACCCTGCTCTACCTCAAGCGGCTTCCAGCGCCGCAGCAGACTGTACAGCGTCGGCACCACGAACAGGGTGAAGAAGGTGCCGACCAGCAGGCCGCCGACGATGACCATGCCGATCTGCTGGCGGCTCTCGGCGCCGGCCCCAGTGGCGATGGCCAACGGCAGCGAGCCGAGGACCATGGCGCCGGTGGTCATCAGGATCGGCCGCAGGCGCTGCACCGCTGCTTCCATCACCGCTTCGTGCAGCGCCTTGCCCTCGCGCAGCAGGTGGTTGGCGAATTCGACGATAAGGATGCCGTGCTTGGTGATCAAACCGATCAGAGTGACCAGGCCAACCTGCGAGTAGATGTTCAGCGTGCCGCCGAAAAGCTTGAGCGCGAGCAAGGCGCCGGCCATCGACAGCGGCACGCTGAGCAGGATGATCAGCGGGTCGAGGAAGCTCTCGAACTGCGCGGCCAGCACCAGGTAGATGAACACCAGGGCGAGCACGAAGATCAGCGCCACGCCGCTGCTGGAATCCTTGAAGTCACGCGAGGTGCCGGTGTAGTCGAACTGGGTCTCGGGCGGGAAGATCGCCCGCGCCTTGTCTTCCAGATGATCGAGCGCCTCGCCGAGGGTGTAGCCGGAGCCGACGTTGGCGGTGACCGTTACCGCGCGCAGCTGGTTGAAGTGGTTGAGCTCGCGCGGCGCCACGGTCTCGCGCACCTCGATCAGGTTGGACAGCTGCACCATGTTGTCATTGCGCCCGCGCACATAGACGCGGTTGAGGTCGTCCGGGTTGCTGCGGTCAACGTCCTGCAGCTGCACCAGCACGTCGTACTGTTCGCCGTTCTGCTTGAAGCGGGTCACCTGGCGGCTGCCGAACAGGCTTTCCATGCTCCTGCCGATGGTGGCCACATCGGTGCCCACCGCCACCGCCTGCTCGCGGTTGACCGTGACCCGCAGCTGCGGGGTGTTGAGTTTGAGGTCGGTGTCCAGGCTCTCCAGCCCCGGATAACCGCGCACCTCGGCCAGCAACTGGTCGACGTACTGCTGCAGTTCGGCGTACTCCAGTGAGGAACGGATGACGAAGTTGACCGGCTGGTTGCGTGCGCTCTGCCCCAGCGGCGGACGGTTGATCGGGAAGGCACGCACGCCGGGGATGTCCTGCAGCTTGGGCAGCAGCTCATCACGGATCTCGAACTGGCTGCGCTCACGCTTGTCCCAGTCCTCCAGCTTCATGAACGACAGGCCCTGGGCCACCGTGGGGAAGCCGACGATGACCATGTAGCGGTTGGTTTCCGGCACCGCGTCATAGGCTGCTTCCAGCTGCCTGGCGTAGCGGCTGGTGTAGTCCACCGTCGCGCCGTCCGGGCCGTTGATCGAGCCGACGATGGTGCCGGTGTCTTCGGTCGGCGCCAGTTCGCTGCGCAGGCTGGCGAACAGCCCGGCGCACAGCAGGAGGATGCCAAGCAGCAGCACCAACACCAGCCACCAGGCGCGCAGCACTCGTTCCAGGCCATGGCGGTAGCTGTAGGTAAGGTTATTCAGAAAGCCTTCGATCAGGTTGTAGAAACGATTGTGCTTTTGCTGCGGCTGATGAGCCTTGAGCAGGTGACCACACATCATCGGTGACAGGGTCAGGGCGACGAAGCCGGACACCAGCACGGCGCCGGCCAGGGTCCAGGCGAACTCGGTAAACAGCTTGCCGGAGGTGCCCTGCATAAAGCCGATCGGCGCATACACCGCAGCCAGGGTCAGGGTCATGGCGATTACCGCGAAGGCGATCTCGCGACTGCCGACGAAGGCCGCCTGCATCGGCTTCATGCCCTGCTCGATATGCCGGTGGATGTTCTCCAGTACCACGATGGCATCGTCCACCACCAGGCCGATGGCCAGTACCATGGCCAGCAGGGTCAGGGTATTAATGGTGAAGCCCATCAGCGCCATCAGCGCGCAGGCGCCGATCAGCGACACCGGGATGGTCACCAGCGGAATCAGGGTGGCGCGCAGCGAGCGGAGGAACAGGAAGATGATCAGGATGACCAGCAGCACCGCTTCCCAGATGGTGGTGTAGACGTTGCTGATCGACTCGCGGATGAACAGCGAGTTGTCGTTGGCCACCGCCATTTCCATGCCTTCGGGCAGCAGCTTGCGCACCTCCGGCATGGCCTCGCTGAGGCCATCGGAAATTTCCAGCGGGTTGGCTGTGGCCTGCTTGACCAGGCCCATGGACACCGCTGGCTTGCCGTTGAAACGCACCACCGTGCGCTCGTCGGCGGCGCCGATTTCGGCATGTCCGACATCGGACAGGCGCAGCAGGTAGCCACGCGAGTCGTCGAGGATGAGTTTGTTGAAGTCGTCAGGGGTCTTCAGGTCGGTTTCCGAGAGCACGGAAAACTCGCGCTGCACCGACTCGATGCGCCCGGCAGGAATCTCCACGTTCTGCCGGCGCAGGGCGTCTTCCACGTCCTGTACGGTGAGGTCGTGGGCGGCCAGCTTTTCCGGGTCGAGCCAGATGCGCATGGCGAAGGTACGCGCGCCACGGATCTGCACTTCGGAGACGCCGGGAATGCTCTGCAGGCGGTCTTGCACCACCCGCTCCAGTACATCGGTGATCTCCATGGCGGAGAAGCGTTCGCTGTAGAACGCCAGCCAGATCACCGGCTGGGCGTCGGCCTCGACCTTCTGTACCAGCGGTTCGTCGATCTCGTCGGGGAGTAGGCTGCGCACCCGGCCGAGGCGGTCACGCACATCGTTGGCAGCCTCGTCGGAGTTGCTGCCGAGGCGGAACTGCGCGGTGATCTGAGTGTTTTCCGAGCGACTGATGGAGCTGACGAAATCCAGGCCCTCGATGCCGGATAGCACGTCCTCGATCGGCTGGGCCACCTGCGATTCCATGATCTCCGGGCTGGCGCCGGGATAGATGACGTTGACCGTGACGATCGGCACGTCGATGTTGGGGTACTCGCGCACGGCCAGGCGCTGGTAGGCCATCAGACCGAGCAGGACGATGATCAGCGACAGGACGGTGGCAAATACCGGCCGGCGGATGCAGATATCCGAGAGGGTCATACGCCCTCCCCGCGCTTGACCGTGCGTACCTCACGGCCCGGCGCGACCTTCTGCCAGCCGGCGCTGATCAGCGTTTCATCGCCCTGCAGGCCTTCCACCACCTCGGCCTTGCCGCGCAAGCGCTGGCCAATGCGGATCTGCCGGCGCTCGACCTTGCCGTCCACCACCAGGTTGACGAACAGCAGCTGACCCATGGGCATCACCGCTTCCTCGGGAATCAGCAGAGCCTGCGGGCGCTCGGCGAGAATCACCGAGACCTTGACGAACTGGCCGGGCTTGAGGCGCTGGTCCTGGTTATCGACCTGGGCGCGGATGGCCTGGCTGCGGCCGATCTCGTCCAGGCGCGGATTGAGGGCAATGATCGTGCCCTTGAAGCGCTCGCCAGGGTAGGCATCCAGGCTCAGCTCGATGGCCTGGCCGAGACGCACCTGGCTGACCGCTTTCTGCGGGATGCGGAAATCCACCTTGAGCGGGTCGAGCACTTCCAGGTTGACCAGGTCCTGGCCGGCGCTGAGGTAGTCGCCGACGCTGACCTGGCGCAGGCCGAGCACGCCATCGTAGGGCGCGCGGATCTGCGTCTTGTCCAGGCGTGCCTGGGCCAGGGCCAGGCTGGCGCGAGCCGCCTGCTGCTGGGACTGCGCTTCATCCTGGGCCTGGGCATTGCTGGCGCCGCGCTTGAACAGCAGCTGGGTGCGCACAAAGCTCTTTTCCGCCAGATCGAGGTTGGCCTGGGCCTGAGCCAGCTCAGCACGGGCAATCGAGTCATCCAGGCTGACCAGCAGTTCGCCGGCCTTGACCGCCTCGCCCTCGCTAAAATGCACGGCTGCCAAGCGCCCACCCAGCTCGGGGCGGATCACGGTCGACTCGTCGGAGCGTAGCGAACCGAAGGTGATCAACTCATCGCGCACCAGCGCACGTTCCGGTTGCACCACTTCCACCAGTGGCCCCTGCTCGGCCAGGGCGGGAAGCGAGCTGCAGCTGAAGAGACAGGCAAGTAGTAGTGCATGGCGATGGGAAGACATCGATCAACCTCTTGTTGTCCAAGCGGTCGAGTTTAACGGCGGTTGCGCCAGCTGCCGACCGCCGAAAATGTTACCTCATGTACTACTGCCGCATGCCCCGCCCGCTCTGCAGCAGGCGAATGCACACGATGTAGAGCACGCTGCTGGCCAGCACCATCATGCCGATGGCCACGCCGATATTGATGTCGGAGACGCCGAGGATGCCGTAGCGGAAGGCATTGACCATGTGCAAGATGGGGTTGGCCAGCGAGACCGTCTGCCAGAACTCCGGCAGCAGGCTGATCGAGTAGAACACCCCGCCCAGGTAAGTCAGCGGCGTCAGCACGAAGGTCGGGATGATCGAAATATCGTCGAAGTTGCGCGCGTACACCGCGTTGATAAAGCCACCCAGGGAGAAGGTAATGGCGGTGAGGGTGATCACCAGCACGGTCACGCCCAGGTGATGCACCTGCAGCTCGGTGAAAAACAGCGACAGCAGGGTGACGATAAAGGCCACCGCCAGACCGCGCAGCGAGCCGCCGATGGTGTAGCCGATGAGGATGGTGTGCGGTGACACCGGCGACACCAGCAGCTCCTCGACATTGCGCTGGAACTTGCTGCTGAAGAAGCTCGACACCACGTTGCTGTAGGAGTTGGTGATCACCGACATCATGATCAGCCCCGGCACGATGAACTCCATGTAGCTGTACTGGCCGACGCCACCGACCTGGCTGCCGATCAAGCGGCCGAAAATGACGAAGTACAGGGCCATGGTGATCGCCGGCGGCAGCAGGGTCTGCGCCCAGATACGGGTGAAGCGGCGCACTTCGCGGGTGACGATGGTTTGCAGGGCGATCAGGTTGGAACTCAGTTCGGGACTCATTTCGCCACCTTGGCCAGGTTCTTCTCCACCAGGGAAACGAATAGTTCCTCCAGGCGATTGCTCTTGTTGCGCAGGCTCAGTACCTCAACCTTCTGCGCCGCCAGCTGGCGGAACAGCTCGGTGATGCCGAGGTCTTTTTCCACCTGTACTTCCAGGGTATGCGGGTCGACCAGCGTCGCCGGGTAGCCCAGCAGTTGCGGCGCCACCAGCTGCGCCTCCTTGAGGTCGAGGAGGAAGGTTTCCACGTGCAGGGTCTTGAGCAGCGCCTTCATGCTGGTGTTCTCCACGATGCTGCCGTGGTCGATGATGCCGATGTTGCGACAGAGCTGCTCGGCCTCCTCCAGGTAGTGCGTGGTGAGGATGATGGTGATGCCCTTCTGGTTCAGCTCGGTGAGGAAGCTCCACATCGAGCGACGCAGCTCGATGTCCACCCCGGCGGTGGGCTCGTCGAGAATCAGCAGGCGCGGCTCATGCACCAGAGCGCGGGCGATCATCAGGCGGCGCTTCATGCCGCCGGAAAGCATGCGCGCGGCGACGTCGTGCTTGTCCCACAGGCCGAGCTGGTTGAGGTACTGCTCGGCGCGCTCCTTGGCCACTTTCAGCGGGATGCCGTAGTAGCCGGCCTGGGTCACGACGATGTCGAAGACCTTCTCGAACTGGCTGAAGTTGAACTCCTGCGGCACCACCCCCAGGCAGCGCTTGAGACCGGAAGGATCACGGTCGAGGTCATGGCCGAACACCTCGACCGTACCGCCACTCTTGTTCACCAGGGTCGAAATGATGCCGATGGTGGTGGACTTGCCGGCGCCATTGGGGCCGAGCAAGGCGAAGAAGTCGCCTTCGGCGACATCCAGATCAATGCCCTTGAGGGCCTGGAAGCCATTGCCGTAGGTCTTGGTCAGCTGCCGGATGGACAGAGCGGAACTCATGAGGGCTAGGTACTCAGCAAAAGAAAGAATCTAGATAGGGGCGCGCGGCGGTGATTGCAACCTGATGTTTCAGGGTAGCGGAGCTTGCAGCCCTTGCAGGACATGCACCCTACCCAGCCTGGGCACAAGAAAGAAGTCGCGATTACTGATGTTAACTATCGATGACCTGCATGGCCGCGACTTCGGCCTGCAGATCACCTTGCAGAAACGCCGAGTCGGTGGCGAACAGATGCGGGTAACAATACTGCAGATGAGCGAAGAACAACTCCTCCGGCAGGTCGGCAAACTGACCGTGATCGGTCAGGTACTCCATGTAGCGCTCACCCTGCTGATTGAACGGATGGAACACACTGTCCGTGCGCCCATCGAACTCCAGCGGCGCCACCTTGAATACCTTGCACAAGGCCAGGTTGAACGCCGGCGTGGCCTTGACCCAGCGACCATCGAGCAGCAGTTCGGTGTAGCCATGCATGGCGAACACTTCGCTGCGCAGGATCTCCAGCAGGCGCGGGCTGGACAGGTGATTGCGCACATCGGCCAGACCGATGCGCGCCGGGATGCCGCAATGCCGGGCGCAGGCCGCCAACAGCAGCGCCTTGGGCACGCAGTAGGACTCGCCGGCGAGCAGCGCATGGCTGGCTTTCAGGGTTTCAGGAGCGCGACTGAAGCTGTAGGGGTTGTATCGGATCTGGTCGCGCACCGCGTAATACAAGCTGACCGCCTGCTCACGCGAATCATGGCTGGCGCCGCGCCAGGTTTCAGCGAACTGGATGACCAGCGGGTGATCACTGTCGATGAATCGGCCGGGCTGAAGGTAGGACTGCATGACACGCTCCCTGGGTTTAGCCCAGTCTATCGACGCACTCGACCGGCGAAAGCGGCAATCCGGCCAAGCTCACCGCCCTTGTCGCCATGTCAGCCCGATAGCCGTTACCTATATAAGGTGGCCGACCAGCAAGCCGGGACAGCAGGCGCCTGGCGCCCTATACTGCCGCGCTCGTTTTCAATCAGGATCATCGCCATGGCTGCCTCCCACCTCGACCATCACCTCGCTCTGCTCAGCCACCTGCGTGGCATTCTGGTCGCCCTCGGCGAAGCCGAACTGGTGGAAGACGACACTCACGGCCTGTTCCTCGAGCGCTACGACGAGCTGCTGGTGGAACTGCCGAAAGACCCGGAGAACAGCCTGTACCTGGGCCAGGACCTGATCAGCCAGATTTTCCACCGCTACCCGCAGATCGCCCACCTGGTGCCGCGCGACCTGCTGTGGTTCTTCGGTGGCGACTGCCTGCACTTCATGCCGGACGAGGAAATCGAGCTGTACCAGAGCCTTGAAGAACGTCGTTACGAAGCCGAAGCCAATGACGAACCCTTCGATTGGAACCAGGAAAAACAGCTGCTGGCCCTGCCGTCGGAAAGTCCCAAGCACTAACACTGCAGCCCCCGCACACGGGGTAGCAACGAAAAGGCCCGCACGGCATGACCGGCGGGCCTTTTCTTATGGCGTTAAATCGCGCGCAAACAAAAACGCCGCTCTATTGAGCGGCGTTTTTGTTTATTTGGAGCGGGAAACGAGACTCGAACTCGCGACCCCGACCTTGGCAAGGTCGTGCTCTACCAACTGAGCTATTCCCGCAAATGGCGTCCCCTAGGGGACTCGAACCCCTGTTACCGCCGTGAAAGGGCGGTGTCCTAGGCCACTAGACGAAGGGGACGTGGCCCGGAGCTTACAACAGCTTTCCGGCTCCTTTCGCTCTGCGTTTCCGCTTCTGCGTTGGGAGTGGCGCGCATTCTAGGGATGCTCTTGGAGGTCGTCAAGCCTCAATCAAAACTTTTTTCAAATCAATGGGTTCAGTGTCGAAACTGATATAGCGCTATGAGCATATTGGCTAACGCACTACACTCGGTAAAAACAAGCATTCGGGAGATTTATCGGTGTCCCCACTCGTCATTGCCGCCTTGGTTGTTGCTGTCCTCGTGCTGCTGATCGCCATTGGCTACATCAACCATATGGTAGAGAACAGCAAGCTGGAGAAGGCTCGACTAAAAGCCGACCTCAATGATCGTGTGCGCCGCAGTCGCGATGTCTCCGACAACATGCCTGGTCAGTTGATGACCCCTGCCCTCAAATTGCTGCTGTCGCGCCTGGAGTTACAGTTCAGCGACCGCCTGCTGCCACTGGACAAGCAAAACTCCGCCCTGCGTAACCGTATTGCCGAACTGCGCGAGATGGTCGTCAAGGACGAGGACATCCCCGTACGCAACGCGCCACAGCCCATCCTGACTGAAGTCAAAGCCAAGGAAGTACGCTTTCTCCTGGAGAACTTCCACAGCCAGATCACCCGTGCAGCGCAGGAAGGGGTGCTGCCGGCCAATGACGCCAAACGCTGGATCGGCGAGATCCGCCACATCCTGGTGCAACTGCACTTCGAGTTTTTCAGCAATCTCGGCCAGCAATCCCTGCAGCAAGGCCAGCCAGGCCAGGCACGCCTGGCCTACGAGCGCGGTGTACAGTATTTGCGCAAGCAACCCGACCTGACCCGTTACCAGAGCCAGCTGCAACAGCTGGAACAACAGCTGGCCCGCGCTAACAACATGGTCTTGGAAAAAGCCCAACCCGCAGTGGATGAGCACAGCGAGCTGAACGTTGGTCTGGAGTCGCTCGGTGAAAACGACTGGAAGAAGAAGAACATTTACGACTAACCCTTAGCCGCTCACACCGTCCGAGAAGCCCCTATGAGCCTGACCGTCTATGGCGCGCCACTTTCCCCTTTCGTCCGCAAGTTACGTCTGTGCCTGATTGAGAAAGGCCTGGACTACCAACTGGAAATCATCACGCCCTATGGCCAGCCGGACTGGTACCGTGAGCTGAACCCGCTGGGCCGCATCCCGGCTTTCCGTGACGACGAGCTGACCCTGGCCGACTCCAGCGTGATCTGCCAATACCTCGAAGAGAATTATCCGGATCAGCTGCCGCTGTTCGGTCAGAGTGTCGAGCAACGGGCCAGGGTGCGTTGGCTGGAGAAATACGCAGATTACGAACTGGCCCCGCTGTGCACCTTCGCGGTCTTTCGCAACCGCCTGCTCAAGCCGATGCTAGGTCAAAGCTGCGACGAGGAAGCCGTACAAACCGCACTCACCGCCAAGCTGCCGAAACACTTCGATTATCTGGAACAGACCCTGGGCAATGCCGACTTTTTCGTTGGCAACAGCCTGAGTCAGGCCGACCTGGCCATCGCCAGCCAGCTGATCAATATGGAACACGGTGGCGAAGTGCTGGATTGCGCACGTTGGCCGGCCCTGGCCGCACACTATGCCCGGATCAAGGCACGCGACTCGGTACAAAGCGTGCTGCCCGGAGAACATAAGGTCATCGCCAAGATGACCGGCAAGGCCTGAAGGCCCATGAAAACGCGCCAATCGGCGTAATGCCGATTAGTTAAACGCCGGACTCCAGGCAATTCGCGCCTCTGTAGGAGCCAGCTTGCTGGCGATCAGCGGCGCCCGAAGCATCGCCAGCAAGCTGGCTCCTACGAAAAGCGCCCTCTGCCTCATACAGGTCGGCATTACGCCAATCGGCGGACTGTTCTCATTTGCGCGGTGGCGCCGTCAATCAGGCGCAAGCTGGCAACCCCACCCCATGCCTGGCAAATCGCTCACCGAGCGCTCTCCAGCAACTGCTGGCCAACCCAGCTACGGGCAAACTGGTAGGCACAGCGGCCATTGCGATTGCCACGCCCCAACGCCCAGCGGATGGCCAGAATTTCCAGCTCGTGGCTCCACTGCCAGTGCAAGCCCACTTGACCGGCCAGCACCTCGACCCAATGACGAACCACAGCGAGATAGTGTTCCTGGGTAAAGGGGTAAAAAGACAGCCACAGCCCGAAGCGATCAGATAGGGCAATCTTGTCTTCCACCGCTTCGCTCGGATGTAGCTCACCCTCGACGCGTTGCCAGTTGTCGTTGTCGCTCTCCTTCTCCGGCACCAGATGGCGTCGGTTAGAAGTCGCATACAGCAGCACATTGTCCGGCGCACGCTCCAGCGAGCCATCCAGCACACTCTTCAGTACCCGGTAGTCACCCTCACCGGCCTCGAACGACAAATCGTCACAGAACAGCACGAAGCGTTGTGGCAATCCGCCGAGCTGCTCTACCACCCGCGACAGGTCGGCCAGGTAGTCGCGCTCGATCTCGATCAGACGCAACCCGCCCTTGGCATACTCAGCCAGCAGGGCGCGCACCAACGATGACTTGCCCGTGCCACGAGCGCCCCAGAGCAGCACATGGTTGGCCGGCAAACCACTGACAAACTGACGGGTATTGCGTGTCAACTGCTCACGCTGAGTATCGATGCCCACTAGGTCGGCCAGCGTCAAATCCAGACTGACCTGCAATGGCTGCAGGTACCCACTAGCCCCCTCGCGAAACCAGCGCGCGGCAACAGTTACGTCCCAGTCCAGTGTTACACGCCGTGCTGGCAGAAGTGGATCGAGACGTTCCAACACCTCTTCGGCACGCTGCAGAAAGCTATTCAAACGGGATTCCACGACTCACTCCTCAAAAGCACACCTGCCGAGAATCAGGTGTGATGGGCTATGCTTGGCTGGCGCACGAACTCAGGAACAGCCTGCCATCCATGGATATCTCACTCACCCACCGCCTGTCCTTCAAACAGGCCAGTATCACGGTGCTGGTGGCGTTTATCCTCGGAACCCTGCTCAGCGTTACCCAGGTCGGCCTGGATTATGCCAGCGAAGACGCCGCCATCGACCTGGAAATCAACTCGCTGCTGGAAATCAGCCATAACCCGGCGGCGCGCATTGCCTACAACATCGACGCCGAACTGGCCCAGGAGCTGGTACTTGGCCTGCTGCGCTCACCGGCGGTTATGCGCGCGGAAATCATCGACAACAGCGGCATGATCCTCGCCTCGGTTGAACGCGCCCCGAGCCAGAGTGGCTACCGCATCTTCAGCGATTTCCTGTTCGGTGAGCGTCGTCAGTTTGTCGATCAGTTGTTCGTCAACCATGCACCGCATGAAGCCCTCGGCATGCTGCGCCTGGAAGTCGATACCTTTGCCTTTGGCAGTGATTTTTTGCGCCGTTCGGTGCTGACCGTGCTCACTGGCTTCGTGCGCAGCCTGCTGCTGTCGCTGATCCTGCTGGTACTGTTCTATGCCATGTTGACCAAACCGCTGGTTGGCGTTATTCGCGCCCTTAGCGAGCGCGACCCACGCCGCGATTTCACCCCAGTACCTTGCCCGCATGGCCATGAAGAAGACGAGATTGGCACCCTGGTGGCGGTCACCAATCAGCAACTGGCCAACATCCATGAGGAAATCGACCAGCGTCGCGAAGCCGAGGATCGTCTGACCCAGTACCTGGCCGAGCTGGAAAACATCGTCTCTGCGCGCACCGCCGAGCTAAAGGCCACCAATGCCCGCCTGACGCTGTCCAACAGTGAGCTGGAAGCAGCGCGCCGCACAGCGCTGGACATGGCCCAGGCCCGCGCCGCCTTCCTCGCCAACATGAGCCATGAAATTCGCACACCGCTCAATGGTCTGCTCGGCATGCTCGCGCTGTCCCTCGACGGGCCGTTGAATGTAGAGCAGCGCCAGCAGCTGTCGATCGCCCATGACTCAGGCAAAGTACTGGTGGAGCTGCTCAACGACATCCTCGACCTGTCCAAGTTCGAGGCAGGTCAACTGGAGCTGGAGCGCATTCCGTTCGACCTCGGTAGCCTGGTCGAAGACACTGCCAGCCTGTTGTCGCAGAACGCCGGACCGAATGTCGAACTGACCTGCCTACTCGACCCGCGCCTGCCAGCGCAGGTGCTGGGCGATCCGACGCGGGTACGGCAGATCGTCAGCAACCTGCTGTCCAACGCCCTCAAGTTCACCCGCTATGGCCGTGTCGATGTGCGTGTCGCACCCAGTGCGGGCGGCGTACGCATTCTGGTCAGCGACACCGGGATCGGCATCGCCAAGGAAGCTCAGTCGCGTATCTTCCAGCCCTTCACCCAGGCCGGCGTCGGTATCACCCGACAATATGGCGGCACGGGACTGGGCCTGGCCCTGACCCGGCGCCTGTGCGAAGCCATGCAAGGCCAACTTAGCCTGAATTCGCAGGAAGGCTTTGGCAGCCAGTTCTGCGCCGAACTGCCCTTGCCCAGTCATACCCCAGCGCAGCAGTGGCCCGCGCTGTCAGGGCGAGTCATTGCCCTCTGCCAGGCCAATAGCGGCCTGGCGGAGCTGCTGGGCACCTGGCTGGGTATCTGGGGCCTGCATTACCGGCGCCTGGACAGCGACGCCAGCCTGGGCAGCCAGCAAGCCGATCTGCTGATCTGCGACAGCACCGAACGCCTGCGCGAACTGCGCGAGGCCAGTAACGCTCCATTGCTGCTGATTTCTGCTTACGGCGGTTTCCTTTCCAGCGAACAGAGCCATGCTCTGGCACCGTTCGAGCAGCTGGCCCGCCCCCTGGCCCGCTCAGTCCTGCAGCAAAGCCTGCAGCACCTGCTGCAGCCAAACCAGGACAGTAAGGTCAGCATCAGCAGCCCGCAGCCCGACAAGCTTCGCCTGGCCCGCGTGCTACTGGTGGAAGACAACCCGGTCAATCAACTGGTGGCCAAAGGCATGCTGGCCAAACTGGGCTGCGAGGTAGCCGTCACCGCCCACGGCGGCGAAGCACTCAGCTATCTGGAAAAGCACGCCGTCGACCTGGTGCTGATGGACTGCAACATGCCGGTAATGGACGGCTACGAGGCCACCCGCCGCATTCGCCAGAACGGCCGTTGGCCGAATCTGCCGATCATCGCGCTGACGGCAAACGCCCTGCCCGATGAGCGCGAGCGCTGCCAGACCGCCGGCATGAACGACTACCTGGCCAAACCCTTCCGTCGTGAAGACCTGGCCACCCTGCTGGATACCTGGCTACCACTCACGACGACGCCGTGAGCCGCTGCAGCAAACCGTCGAGACCCTGCCGCAGCTCATCCAGTTTATCCAGCTCGCCCAGGTCAAAACCGCTGTCACATAGCAGCCGACTCTTCAATGGCAGCACGCGCTGACGCAGCGTCACACCGGCCTGACTCAGGCGCAAATGCACTTCACGCTCGTCCAGCGGTGAACGTTGGCGCAACACCAAGCCAAGCTGTTCAAGACGTTTGAGTAGCGGTGTCAGGGTGCCGGAGTCGAGCAGCAAGCGTTCACCCAGGGCTTTTACCGTCGGCTGCGCCGGCGGGCTGGCCTGCCACTCCCACAGCACCAGCATGGCCAGGTACTGGGGATAGGTCAGGCCCAGCTCATCGAGCATCGGCTTGTAAGCACGGGTGACCGCACGCGAGACGGCGTACAACTTGAAGCACAGCTGGTTGTCCAGCTGCAGCTGCGCCTCGACGTCATCCAGTGGGGTCATTGCAACAGGGCTTCGATCTCGGCGCTGAGGTCTTCCGGCTTGGTGGTGGGGGCGAAACGCTTGACCACCTGGCCATCGGCGCCGATCAGGAACTTGGTGAAGTTCCACTTGATGCCCTGGCTACCGAGCAGGCCCGGAGCACGCTTTTTCAACTGCACGAACAGCGGATGGGCGTCGCTGCCATTGACGTCGATCTTCTTGAACAGCGGGAAGCTGACACCGAAGTTCAGTTCGCAGAACTCGGAAATCGCGCCTTCGTCACCCGGCTCCTGCTTGCCAAACTGGTTGCAGGGGAAGCCGAGTACGACCAGACCTTTGTCCTTGTACTGCTGCCAGACATTTTCCAGGCCCTTGTACTGCGGGGTGAAACCGCATTTGCTGGCCGTATTGACCACCAGCACGGCCTTACCGCCGAAGTCCGCCAGGGTCTTTTGCTCGCCTTTGATGGTGGTAACGGGGATATCAAGCAGCTTGTCGCTCATGGGTGGCACTCCGAATGGGTTGGGAACCCGGGCAATATAGTGAGCAATTGAATTGCATACAATTAAATAACTGGAAAATAAAGCCCACGAATAAGTGAGCCTTATTTTCCAGCCACGCGAGCTACTCGCGCGGCACCAGCTTCAACGACAGAGAATTGATGCAGTAGCGCAGCCCGGTCGGCCGCGGCCCATCGGGGAAGACATGGCCCAGATGGGCATCGCACTTGGCGCATTTGACCTCGATGCGCCGCATACCGTGGCTGGAATCTTCCTTTTCGGCGATAACCTCACCACGCACCGGCTGGAAATAGCTGGGCCAACCACTGCCAGAGTCATACTTGGCATCCGAGTCGAACAGCGCCTCGCCACAGCAGGCACAGTGATAGATCCCAGGCACCTTGCTGTCGTGGTATTCGCCGGTGAAAGCACGCTCGGTGCCCCCCAGCCGGCAGACATGGAATTGCGCGTCAGAAAGCTCATCGCGCCAGGCTTCCAGGGGTTTCTCGATCTTTTCCATGGGCTACACCTCAGTGGCTGAAAAAAGCCCGACCTGTACCTTTTCCGGGCATCGGGCCGCACGTATCATGCGTGCCTCTTTGGACGCCAGTCTGGCTGCCGCGTTACAGCGCGACAAGGTCGTTTTCACTCGCCCTTGCCCACAACCACGCGGCGCTCACCTATCGGGACTACAGGATCATGCAGGTCAGCAAATCGAACAAGCTCGCCAACGTCTGCTATGACATTCGCGGCCCAGTGCTCAAGCACGCCAAGCGCCTGGAAGAGGAAGGCCATCGCATCCTCAAGTTGAATATCGGCAACCCGGCGCCGTTCGGTTTCGAAGCCCCGGAGGAAATCCTCCAGGACGTGATCCGCAACCTGCCCACCGCCCAGGGCTACAGCGATTCCAAAGGCCTGTTCAGCGCGCGCAAGGCGGTGATGCAGTACTACCAGCAGAAGCAGGTGGAAGGCGTCGGCATCGAGGACATCTACCTCGGTAACGGCGTCTCCGAGCTGATCGTGATGGCCATGCAGGCGCTGCTCAACAACGGCGACGAAGTGCTGATCCCCGCGCCGGATTACCCGCTGTGGACCGCCTCCGTGGCCCTGGCCGGCGGCAAGCCGGTGCATTACCTGTGTGACGAGCAGGCCGGCTGGTTCCCCGATATCGCCGACATGCGCGCCAAGATCACGCCAAACACCAAGGCTCTGGTGCTGATCAACCCGAACAACCCGACCGGCGCGGTGTATTCCAAAGAAGTGCTGCTGGAGATCGTCGAACTGGCGCGTCAGCACAACCTGGTGCTGTTCTCCGACGAGATCTACGACAAGATCCTCTATGACGATGCCGTGCACATCTGCACCGCCTCGCTGGCCCCAGACGTGCTGTGCCTGACCTTTAACGGCCTGTCCAAATCCTACCGCGTGGCCGGCTTCCGCTCCGGCTGGGTAGCCATTTCCGGACCCAAGCACAAGGCACAGAGTTACATCGAAGGCATCGACATCCTGGCCAATATGCGCCTGTGTGCCAACGTACCGAGCCAGCATGCGATCCAGACCGCCCTCGGCGGCTACCAGAGCATCAATGACCTGGTGCTGCCGCAAGGCCGCCTGCTGGAGCAGCGCAACCGTACCTGGGAACTGCTCAACAGCATCCCCGGGGTCAGCTGCGTCAAGCCGATGGGCGCGCTGTATGCCTTCCCCAAGATCGATCCGAAGGTCTGCCCGATCCACAACGACGAGAAGTTCGTCCTCGACCTGCTGCTCTCCGAGAAGCTGCTGATCGTCCAGGGCACCGCCTTCAACTGGCCATGGCCAGACCACTTCCGCGTGGTTACCCTACCCCGCGTGGATGAGCTGGAAATGGCCATCGGGCGGATCGGCAGCTTCCTCAAGACCTACCAACAGTAAGCGCGGCACGGGAACGCGGCCATGGATCTGCAGATCGACGAGTTCTACAAGGATGCCGCCGCCGGCATGCTCCTGCTCTATCAGGCCTTCCCGCGCAAGGTCGCGCTGTATGTGGAAGACCTGATCGGCCGCGAGGAACCGGATGAGTTCGGCCTGCCCAGCAAGCGTCACCAAAGTTGTCTGGGTGCCCTGCTGTGGCTGGCCGAGGAAGGCTACCTGCGCTACGACTCGACCATCGGCTACGATGCCCTCGACCAGGCCGTGCTCAGCGAAAAGGGCTTTCTGCGCCTGAGCCGCGGCGTACCGCACGCCCTGCCCGCCGGTGATAATCCGCCGCCACCAGCGGTGCGCCGCGTACAGGCCACCCTGGCCTGGCAACTGCGTGAAGCACTGTCGCTGCACAACAGCGAAAAAGTCGCCCGCCTTACCCGCCTGCTCTTCGAAAGCGCTCTAAATCCGGCCCGGGACACAGTTTGAAATAGTCACCGGGTTGAAGATGCCTGCCCCACGCCCCTATATAGCCGGCATAACCTGATTATCTCTCGCTCCGAGGAGTAGCTTCACACCATGATGCGCATTGTCTTGTTCCTGGCCACCAACCTGGCGGTACTGATTATCGCCAGCATCACCCTCAAACTGCTGGGGGTTGATCGCTTCACCGGTCAGAACTACGGCAGCTTGCTGGTCTTCTGCGCCGTGTTCGGCTTTGCCGGTTCGTTGATCTCGCTGTTCCTCTCCAAGTGGATGGCGAAGATGAGCACCGGCACCCAGATCATCACCCAGCCGCGCACTCGCCACGAGCAGTGGCTGCTGCAGACCGTGGAAGAACTGGCCCGCGACGCCGGGATCAAGATGCCGGAAGTCGGCATTTTCCCCGCCCACGAGTCCAACGCCTTCGCCACCGGCTGGAACAAGAACGATGCGCTGGTCGCCGTCAGTCAGGGTCTGCTGGAACGCTTCTCGCCGGACGAAGTGAAAGCCGTACTGGCCCACGAGATCGGCCACGTAGCCAATGGCGACATGGTCACCCTGGCGCTGATCCAGGGCGTGGTGAACACCTTCGTGATGTTCTTCGCGCGCATCTTCGGCAACTTCGTCGACAAGGTGATCCTGAAGAACGAAGACGGCCACGGCATCGGCTACTTCATCGCGACCATCTTCGCCGAACTGGTCCTCGGTATCCTGGCCAGCATCATCGTCATGTGGTTCTCGCGCAAACGCGAGTTCAAAGCTGACGAAGCTGGCGCCCGCCTGGCCGGCACCGGCTCGATGATCGGCGCTCTGGAGCGCCTGCGTGCCGAACAGGGCATCCCGGTGGCCATGCCCAGCAGCCTGACTGCCTTCGGCATCAATGGCGGCCTGAAGAACGGCCTGGCCGGCCTGCTGATGAGCCACCCACCGCTGGAACAGCGCATCCAGGCCCTGCGCCAGCGCGGTTAAGCATCGCAGCAAGAAAAAGGGCGGCCCTCGGGTCGCCCTTTTTGCATTCTGAAACAGCCTAAGCCACCGCCAGAAAATGCGCCCTCACTGCCGCTTGCGCAGGCGATAGACCGCCTCGTCCAGCCGCGTCAAACCGCGTTTGAGAAAACGCCAGTTCTCGCCCAGCACATCAGCCGTTTCCAGCGCCTGCACCTGCCAGTCAGGCTCCAGCAGACGCCGCACCTCATCCGCGGCCACAGCGAACGGCGGGCCGTCCATCTGTTCCTGCGGATAGTCCAGGGTCACCAGCAGCCCCCGGCAGCCAGGCGACAGAATCTGCGCCAGGTGTTGCACGTAACGCTCACGCAATTCGCACGGCAAGGCGATCAACGCCGCACGGTCATACAGCGCCTGACAATCGGCCACATCGGCAGCGGTCAGGGCGAAGAAATCGCCGCACCAGAGCTCCAGATCGCCGGCACGGTGGATACGAAATGCGCCGCGCACCTCCAACTCGGCCACCATGCCCTGCTCGCTGAAAAAGTCTTCGACCGCCTTCTCGGCCAGCTCCACCCCGAGCACGGCATGCCCCTGCGCCATCAGCCAGAGCAGGTCCAGACTCTTGCCGCACAGCGGCACCAGCACCCGGCTGGCCGCTTGCAGCTGCAGACCTGGCCAGTGACGCTGCAGATAAGGATTGACCTCCTGCAGATGAAAACCGATCTGCCCCAGCGCCCAGCGCTCCTGCCAGAAGTCGTGTTCCACGCTCACTCCTGAAAATTCGATCAATACACCGCAAAATTTACGCTGGAAGCCCGCAGGCACCAGCCGGAAAATAGGCACATCCTACTGCAAGGCACCCCCCATGCTGCCATCCCTGTTTATCTCCCATGGCTCCCCCATGCTGGCCCTGGAACCCGGCGCCAGCGGCCCTGCCCTCGTCCGCCTTGCTGCAGAGCTGCCCAGACCAAGAGCTATTCTGGTGGTTTCTGCACATTGGGAAAGTGACGAGCTACTGCTCGGCAGCGCCGCACAACCGCGCACCTGGCACGACTTTGGCGGTTTTCCCGCCGCACTGTATGCCGTGCAATACCCGGCACCCGGCTCGCCGGAACTGGCCCGACAGGCACAGCAACTACTGACCGATGCAGGCTTGGCCGCACGCCTGGACGAACAGCGACCACGCGATCACGGCGCCTGGGTACCGCTATCACTGATGTACCCCGAAGCAGATATCCCGGTGCTGCAGCTATCACTGCCCAGCCAGTTCGGGCCGCAGCTGCAGAACCGCGTCGGCCGCGCCCTGGCCAGCCTGCGCGAACAAGGCGTACTGCTGATCGGCTCCGGTAGCATCACCCACAACCTCGGCGAGCTGGACTGGCGCGCAGGTCCGGAGATCATCACGCCCTGGGCCCAGGAGTTCCGTGACTGGATGGTGGAGAAACTGCAGGCCGACGACGAAGCCGCCCTGCACGACTACCGCCAGCAGGCCCCGCACGCCCGGCGTAATCACCCCAGCGACGAACACCTGCTACCGCTGTACTTCGCCCGTGGTGCTGGCGGCGCCTGCAAGGTCGAGCACAGCGGCTTCACCTATGGCGCACTAGGTATGGACATCTACAGCTTTGCCTGAAGAAGAAGCCCCAAACCACTGCACAGCTCTACAACAACAATTCACGGACATAAAAAAGCCCCGCACTTGGCGGGGCTTTTTCGTACAGCCGAGGATTAATCCTCGCGATAACGACGCAGCTTCAGGGCCTTGCCGGCAACGCGGGTGTCCTTGAGCTTGCCGAGCAGACGGTCGAGACCCTCTTCCGGCAGCTCGATCAGGCTGAAGGTCTCACGGATCTGGATGCGACCAATCGCTTCGCGGGCCAAGCCACCCTCGTTGAGGATGGCGCCGAGCAGGTTCTTCGCGGCGATACCGTCGCGAGTACCCAGGGCGGTACGGCAGCGAGCACGGCCTTCGGTCAGCGGCACCGGGGCACGACGCTCGCGCGGGGCGAAATCGCCACCGCTGCTGCGCTCGCCATCACGCTCGCGACGTTCACGCGGGGCGCTGACGGTCGGCACCAGCGGCTGCTCGCGCTCAACGTCGGCCAGGTTCAGCGACTGGCCATTGGTGGCCTTGCGCAGCAGGGCTGCAGCCAGGGCACGCGGGGTGCAACCAATGTCGGCGACCAGACGGTCGAGCAGCTCGCCATGGCTGGCTTCGGCATCGGCCACCAGCGGTGCCAGGCTGTTGGTCAGTTTCTTGATGCGCGCATCCAGCACCTGCTGGGCATTTGGCAGGCGCACTTCGGCAACTTTCTGCCCGGTTACGCGCTCGATCACCTGCAACATGCGACGCTCACGCGGAGTCACCAGCAGCAGCGCACGGCCAACACGACCGGCACGGCCGGTACGACCGATACGGTGGACGTAGGACTCCGGGTCGTAAGGCATGTCAACGTTGAGCACGTGGGTGATGCGCGGTACGTCGATACCACGGGCAGCCACGTCGGTGGCAACCACGATGTCCAGACGGCCGTCTTTCAGCGACTCGATGACGCGCTCGCGCTGGTTCTGCGCGATGTCACCGTTCAGTGCAGCAACCTTGTAGCCCTTGGCTTCCAGCGCGGAGGCCAGGTCCAGGGTGGCTTGCTTGGTGCGCACGAAGGCGATCAGGGCGTCGAATTCCTCGACTTCCAGCAGGCGCGAAACGGCCTGGACCTTCTGGTCGGCATGCACCATCAGGTGAGCCTGCTCGATCAGCGAGACGGTCTGGGTCTTGGCGGCGATCTTGATGTGCTTCGGCTCGCGCAGGTGCTTCTCGGCGATGGTGCGGATCGAGGCCGGCAGGGTCGCGGAGAACAGCACGCTCTGACGGCTGGCCGGCATGGCCTGGAAGATCACTTCCAGGTCATCCATGAAGCCGAGCTTGAGCATTTCGTCGGCCTCGTCCAGCACCAGGTGGCTGATGGTCGACAGCAGCTGGTCGTTGCGGCTCAGGTGGTCAACCAGACGACCCGGAGTGGCAACGATGACCTGGGCACCCATGCGGATGGCTTTCAGTTGCGGGCCCATCGGCGCGCCACCGTATACGGCGACCACACTCAGACCAGGCATCTGCTTGGAATAGGTTTCAAAGGCGGTGGCCACCTGCAGGGCCAGCTCGCGGGTCGGCGCAAGAATCAGCGCCTGCAGTTCACGCTTGGCCGGGTCGATCTTCGACAGGATCGGCAGGGCGAACGCTGCAGTCTTGCCGGTACCGGTCTGCGCCTGGCCGATCATGTCGTGGCCGGCGAGGATCACCGGGATCGCCTGGGATTGAATCGGGGACGGCTCTTCGTAACCCACCGCGGTCAGCGCAGCGAGAATAGAAGGATGAAGGCCGAGTTCGGCGAAAGTGCCGGTTACTTCCTGGGTCATGGGTCTGCCTCTAGGTGCATCCGCAAAGACCCAAGTTCCAAAGCTGCACATGCCATGTAGGACCCTAAGGTCACCCTGGCAGCCGTGTAGGCGGGGATTTGCGAAAACTAAATGGATGAAACGTCAAGGATAGTCCGCTACGCGGACAAGCTGCCGAAGCAAGCGCTTCGTGAGTTCTACTACCTGAACGACGGCCAAGTTTGGCCGGGCGCGAATCATACAGGAAAAGCTGTCCAGGTGGCAGATTTTTTACAGAACAGGCCCGCCCCTTGCAAGCAATAGCCCGTCATACAGGCGGGCAATGGGCTTGGACGACCGTCACCGGGCTGACTATAAAGAGGGCTTCCCTGGTTAATCTGGAGCCCCCATGGCCGAGCCGACTACCAACCGCATCAGCCGCGAGAAACGCGGCCAGACCTTGCTGATCGGACTCAACCGCAGCGACAAGCGCAACGCCTTCGACCTCGACATGCTCAACCAGCTGTGCCTGGCCTATGGCGAATTCGAACGCGACGACGATGCGCGCGTTGCCCTGGTGTTTGCCCATGGTGAGCACTTCACCGCCGGCCTCGATCTGGCACGGGTAGCAGCAACCTTTGCCGCCAGCTGGCAGATTCCCGCTGGCGGCTGCGACCCCTGGGGCGTATTCGGTGGCCCACGGGTGAGCAAGCCGGTGATCGTCGCTGCCCGTGGCTACTGCTACACCATCGGCATCGAGCTGATGCTGGCCTCCGATATCAACCTGTGTTCCAGCGACACCCGCTTCGCCCAGATGGAGGTGCAGCGCGGCATCCTGCCGTTCGGTGGCGCCACCCTGCGCATGCACCAGGCCGCCGGCTGGGGCAATGCCATGCGCTGGTTGCTGACCGGCGACCCCTTCGATGCCGCAGAAGCCTATCGCCTGGGCCTGGTACAGGAAGTCCTCAGCCCCGAGGATCTGCTACCCAGGGCCCTGGCCATTGCCGAGCGCATCGCCGCCCAGGCCCCGCTGGGCGTGCGCGCCACCCTGGCTTCGGCGCGCCAGGCGGTGCAGGAAGGAGAAGCAGCGGCTGTCGCCGGCCTGCACCCGGCAGTTACCGCGCTGATGGCCAGCGAAGATGCTCAGGAAGGTGTGCGCGCCATGCTCGAACGGCGCCCAGGCGACTTCAAGGGACGCTGACAGCCGTAACTTATCGCGAAACGCTCCTTTCGCCTGACTGGGAAAGGGGCAAAACACTGCCCCCCGGCCTGATCACCGTTAGCGCGGCACTCAGTCCGCAAGCAGCTGCTTCAACTGGCCGGACGCAGCACGTCGATCAGCGATTGCAGCGAGTAACCCAGGCGCGGCGCCAGCTCGGCGGCCCGCGCTGACAGCTCGACAGGGTCCAGTACCTGCTCCAGATCGGCCGGCACCAGCAGAATGACGTTGCCCTCCTTCACCGGAATCTCCCAGTAATGGCGATGATAGAGACCGCGGAGCAGGGCCGCGCCGAGCGGCTTGCCGTCGTCGGTGCCCCACTGGTTGATCACCAGCCAACCACCTGGATTGAGCTTGGCCTGGCAGCTTTCCAGGAACTTCCAGGCCAGGTGGCCGACGGCCGGGCCGGTATCGGTGTATAGATCGAGAAAGATCAAATCGGCCGATTCGGCGCTGTCGAGCAGTTCCAGGGCATCGCCGATGCGGATGGTCAGGCGCGGGTCATCGGCCAGGCCGAGGTACTCCATGGCCAGGCGCGGCACATCCGGGCGCAGCTCGATCACCTCGACATCGTCCAGCTCGAGAAAGCTCAGGCAGGCCTGGGTCAGATTGCCCGCGCCCAGACCGAGAAACAGTGCGGTTTCTGCACGCTCATGACACAGCGCCCCGAGCAGCATGGCGCGGGTGTAGTCGTACTCCAGCCAGCGGGGATCACGGGTAAATACACAGCTCTGCTCGATGGCATCGCCGAATTCAAGGAAGCGGTAATCGCCGACCTCCAGCACCCGAACCAGACCGAACTGATCCTGCACTTCGGCCAATATCCGCTCTTCACGTAAATCACTCATTCCAGCAACCCCTGACGAAACTGCCCCGGCGTCATGCTGCTCCAGCGGCGGAAGGCCTTGGCGAACGCACTCTCATCGGAAAACCCCAGACGCTCGGCCACCTCGCTCAACCGGGGTGACTCGCGCAATAACTGTTCGGCCATCTGGTACAGCACCTGATCACGCAGCAACTTGAACGAGGTGCCCTCTTCGGCCAGCTTGCGGTTGAGATGGCGACCGCTCAGTGCGAGCTGTTCGGCGACGCGCTCCTTACCCCAACGCGGATGCAGGCGCAGCAACTGCTGCACACGCACCGCCAGGCTCTGCGTGCCCAGACGTTCGAGCAGACTGTCGGCGAGGCCGCGCAAGTGTTCGCGCATCAGGGCATTGGCCTGGATCAGCGGCACCTGCAGGTCGGCGGCGGCAAACACCAGGGCATTTTCGGCGGCCGCAAACTGCAACGGGCAGGCCAGCAGCTCGGCGTAGCTGGCTTCACTGCCGTGCGCGGGGTGACTGAAGCTGAGCAGCAAGGGGCCTATCTTGCTGCCGGTGATCCAGCGGGTCATGTGCAGCAAGCTGGCCAGCACCGCCTCGACCCGCTCATCACGACGCACCTGGTACTGCGGCTGGTAAACCAGGCACAGGCGCTGGCCCTCGTCGCGCAGGCTGAACTCGCCACCCTCGCCGACAATAGGGTAGTACTCGAGCAAGGCCTCCAGCGCCTCTCCAACCGTTTCGCAGCTCATCAACAGCGCGCCAACCATATCCAGATGACCAACCTGCAGGGCACAGCCCAGGCGCAGGCCGATCAGCGGGTCCTGTGCAGCGGCGCAGAAGGCCTCCCACAGGGCATCCTGGCGCGCCAGGGGAATGCGCGCCTCGCCACCCAGCGCGCGCAACTCGGCCGGCAGCGGCAAGGCCAGGCGTTCGGCGGCCTGGAGAATGGCCTGGGTGTAATGCACGGTGACGGAAGGCGTAGTGCTCATGGTCCTGAATTAACCAGCTGGAGTCCTGAATGAGCCATTACGGCAAGCGGAGGGCTGCATATGCTTACGGAATAACTATAGAAAGACAATCGAGACACCTTGCATGCACGCCATTATCGGAGCCGGCCCCATGGGGTTGGCTGCTGCCCGTCAGCTTCAGCGCTATGCTATTCCCTTCGTCGGCTTCGAGTTACACAGCGATGTCGGTGGCCTGTGGGATATCAGCAACCCCTACAGCACCATGTATGAGTCGGCGCACCTGATCTCCTCCAAGGGCACCACCGCCTTCGCCGAATTCCCCATGCCTGCCGAGTTGCCGCACTACCCGCGACACCAGCAGATCGGCCAATACTTTCGCGACTATGCCGAGCACTTCGGCCTGCGCGAGCATTACCAGTTCAACACCCGCGTGGTGCAGCTGGAGCGCCTCGACAAGGGCTGGCGCCTGGTCAGCGAGTGCGCTGGGGTGCAGCGCGAATGGCAGTTCGACGGTGTGCTGATCGCCAATGGCACCCTGCACACCCCCAATCAACCGGCCCTGCCGGGCGAGTTCGACGGCGAGCTGCTGCACTCCTCGGCCTACAAATCAGCGGACATCTTCGCCGGCAAGCGCGTACTGGTGGTCGGTTGCGGCAACTCGGCCTGCGACATCGCCGTGGATGCCGTGCACCGCGCCGCCTCGGTCGACCTGTCAGTGCGTCGTGGCTACCACTTCCTGCCCAAGTTCATTCTCGGCAAACCCACCGACACCTTCGGCGGAGCTGTCAAACTGCCGCGCCAGTTCAAGCAGCTGGTCGACGGCCTGCTGGTGCGCGCCCTGCTCGGCAAACCCTCGCAGTACGGCCTGCCCGATCCGGACTACCGCCTGTACGAGTCGCACCCGGTGATGAATTCGCTGGTGCTGCACCATATCGGCCATGGCGATATCCAGCCGCGCGGCGATATTCAGGTAGTCAGCGGCCATACAGTGACTTTCGCCAATGGCGAGAGCGCCGATTACGACCTGATTCTCCAGGCCACCGGCTACAAGCTCGACTACCCCTTCATCGACCGCGCCGAGCTGAACTGGCCGCAGGAGGCCGGCGCGCCGCAGCTGTACCTCAACGTATTCCACCCGCTGCACAGCGACCTGTTCATGCTCGGCATGATCGAAGCCTCCGGCCTCGGCTGGCAGGGCCGCGCCGAGCAGGCTGAGCTAGTGGCGCTGGTGATCCGCCAGCAGCTCGATGGGCATGCCTCGGCCGCGCGTTTCCATGAGCAGGTGCAACAACGCTTCGGCCAGCGCCTGGACGGCGGCTACGCCTACCTGCAGCTGGAACGCATGGCCTACTACGTACACAAGGACAGTTACCGCGCCGCGCTCAAGGCGCATAGCGCCGAGTTGCGCGCCGACCTCGCCCCCATCGTCCCGACTTCGACCAAGGAAAGCCTCGATGCCTGCCGTCAATCTTGAGTTTTCCCCCAGCGCGATGATCGCGCTGAACGTCATCATCGCCCTGATGATGTTCGGCGTGTCCCTGGAGCTGCGCGCCGATGACTTCAAGCGCATTCTGCGCACGCCCAAGGCACCACTGATCGGCCTGTTCGTGCAGTTTGTGCTGCTGCCGGCCAGCACCTGCCTGCTCACCACCCTGCTGCCGATCGACCCGAGCCTGGCCCTGGGCATGATCCTGGTCGCCACCTGCCCGAGCGGCACCTTCTCCAACATCATGACCTGGCTGGGCCGTGGCAACGTCGCCGTGTCGGCCAGCGTCACCGCGGTATCGAGCATCACCGCGGGGATCTTCACCCCGCTCAACTTCGCCCTGTACGCCGGGCTCAACCCCAGCACCCGGGTGCTGCTCACCGAGATCAGCGTCGACCCGGTCGAACTGCTGGCCATGGTCGTGCTGGTCCTGATACTGCCAATGATCGCCGGCATGCTGCTCGGCAAGCGCCGTCCGCAGCTTGCACGCCGAATGGAGAAACCGCTGCGCAACTTCTCCCTACTGGTGATGCTGACCTTCGTCGGCGGCGCATTCGCCAAGAACTTCGAACAGTTCATCGAACACTTCCACCTGTTCTTCTGGCTGGTGGTCACCCTCAATGCCATGGCCCTGCTACTCGGCTACCTGTGCGCGCGCCTGTGGCGCCTGGCGGAGGCCGACGTGCGCGCGGTGACCCTGGAAACCGGCATCCACAACTCGGCCCTGGGCATGGCGCTGATCTTCACCTTCTTCCCGCAGTCCGGTGGCATGCTTTTGATCGCCGCCTTCTGGGGCTGCTGGCAGTTGCTCGCCGGCTTGCTGCTAGCGCTGTACTGGGCGCGCCGGCCACCGGTCGGCAGCGTTGCCGCCGAGGTGGCCCGATGAGCGTAGTGCTGATCACCGGTGCCGCCAGCGGCCTCGGCTGGGAGCTGGCCAAGGCCTGTCACGCCCGTGGCGACAGCCTGCTGCTCACCGATATCAATGGCAGCGGCCTGGCCGCACGGGTCGCCGAGTTGGGTGAAGATCGAGTGCTAGGCATTGCCGGCGATATCTGCGATCCCGAATTGCACGGCACGCTGCTCAAGGCCTGTCGCGAGCGCTTCGGCCGCCTCGATCTGCTGCTCAACAATGCCGGCATCACCCACCGCTCGCCGACCACCCGCACCGACCCAGCGGTATTTCGCCATGTCATGGCAGTGGACTACCACGCACCGCTGGAGCTGACCCTGACCGCCCTGCCGCTGCTGCGCGAGAGCCGTGGCCAGATCGCCGCCATCGGCTCCATGGCTGGCTGGATGCCGGTGCTCGGCCGCGCCGGCTACTGCGCGGCAAAAAGCGCCCTGGGCCAGGCCTTCGAGGTGCTGCGCGCGGAAATCGCCCGTGACGGCATCCACCTGCTGATGGTCTACCCGAGCTTTCTCGACACACCCATCGACCGTAATGCCCTCGGTGCCGATGGCCAGCCGGCCGGCCACGCCCGCTCGACAGTGGGCAGAGTGCGCGGCGCCGACTGGATGGCCGGGGAAATCCTCAAGGGCCTGGCTGCCAACCAGCAACGCCTGTTCCCGGATCGTGGCAGCTGGCTGGCCAGCCTGCTCTGGCGCATCGCCCCGGCGCTGTACTACCGGCAGATGAGCCAGCGCTTTGCCGGGGAGCTGGACTGATGGCCTTCGCCCCTTACGCCCTCGGCGTATTCATCCTGCTGGCCTACACCCTGGAGGCCATCACCGGCTTCGGCAGCATCGTGATCGCCCTGTCCCTCGGTGCCTTGCTGCTACCGATCGACCAGCTGCTACCGGTGCTGGTGCCATTGAACATAGGCATGACCGGCTATCTGGTCTGGCGCTACCGCGCGCAGATCGATCGTCCGCTGCTGCTCGGTACCATCCTGCCGGGCATGCTGCTCGGTACGCTGCTTGGCTATCTGCTGCTGCCGTATCTGGACGAGGCGCTGCTCAAGCGCTGCTTCGGCGTGCTGATCCTCTGGTTCGCCGGGCGCGAGCTGTGGCGCCTGCGCCATGTCAGCGCCCTGCCGGTACGGCCGCAGTGGCTAACGCGTCTGCTGACACTCGGCGCCGGCCTCAGTCACGGCTTGTTTGCCTCTGGCGGGCCGCTGCTAGTGTTTGGCCTGGCCGGCACCAGCCTGGACAAGGCACGCTTTCGCGCCACCCTGGTCAGCGTCTGGTTCACCCTGAACAGCCTGCTGACCCTGGCCTTTCTCGTCGATGGCCGCCTGCTGCCGGCGCTGCCGCAGGTCTTGGTCTACGCCCCGCTGCTGCTGGTCGGCCTGTGGGCCGGCGAGCGTCTGCACCGGCGTTTCGATGAGCGTCACTTCCGCATCGCCATCTATATCCTGTTGCTGGTCACCGGCACCCTGCTGCTGTCGCCCTGGAGCCTGCTATGAGCTACGACATCATCATTAAAAACAGCCTGTACTTCGACGGCAGTGGCGCCCCCGGTCGTCTGCGCCATATTGGCATCAAGCACGGGCGCATCGACGTGCTCAGCCTCAGTCCGCTGGATGAAAGCGGCTGTCCGCAAGTGCTCGACGCCAGCGGCAAGTGGGTAACGCCCGGTTTCCTGGAAATCCACTCGCACTACGACGCCGAAGTGATCGCCGCGCCAGCGCTCAAGGAGTCGGTGCGCCACGGGGTGACCAGCGTGACCATCGGTTCCTGCTCGATCAGCATGGTGCTGGCTGACGCCGAGGACTGCTCCGACCTGTTCACCCGCGTCGAGGCTGTGCCGCGCGAGTACGTGCTGCCGATCCTCAAGGAGAAGAAGACCTGGCGCGACGCCGCCGGCTACCGCGCCTTCTACGACCAGCAGCCGCTGGGGCCGAACGTCAGCTCCTTCCTCGGCCACTCCGAGCTGCGCGTAGCGGTGATGGGCCTGGAGCGCGCCACCTGCAAGATCAAACCGACCGAAGCCGAACTTGCGCGTATGGAACAGCTGCTGGAAGAGGCGCTGGATGCCGGCTGCATCGGCCTGTCGGTGATGACCACCAAACTGGACAAGATGGACGGCGACCGTGCCTGGTCCAGCCCGCTGCCGTCGACCTTCGCCAGTTGGGCCGAGTTCTCCCGCCTGTTCGCCGTGCTGCGCCGGCGTGGCGCGGTGCTGCAGGGCGCACCGGACGCGGTAACCAAGGTCAATGTGTTTGCCTTCCTCTATCAGGCCCACGGCTGGTTCAGAAAGCCGCTGAAGTGCTCGATGCTCACCGCCCTGGACCTCAAGTCGCAGCCGCTACTGCACCGCTTCACCCGCCTCTCCGGTTGGATCGCCAACAAGGTGCTGCGCGGCCACTTCCGCTGGCAGACCCTGCCGGCGCCGTTCACCCTGCGCCTGGAAGGGCTCAACGTGAACGCCTTCGAGGAGTTCGGCGCCGGCGAGATCCTGCGCAATATCAAAGACCCGGACGAGCTGTACGCCAAGGTGCTGGAACCGGAGTTCCGCGCCCTGTTCAAGAAGCAGGTTAAGGCCATCCTCACCAAGGGCCTGTGGCACCGCGACTTCTCCGACTGCTGGGTAACCGAGTGCCCGGACGCCAGCATGGTCGGCAAGAACTTCAAACAACTCGGCGCCGCCCGTAGCCTGGACCCGGTGGACGCCTACTTCGAGCTGGCCTGCCAGTACCGCGAGGCGCTGAAATGGACCACCTGCTACGGCAACCAGCGCCTGCCGGTGATGCACAAGCTGCTGGCCAGCCCCTGGACCCAGCCCGGTTTCGCCGACTCCGGCGCGCACCTGCGCTCGATTGCCCAGTACAACTTCCCGCTGCGCTTCCTCAAGTACGTGCGTGATGCCGAACTGGCCGGCACGCCATTCATGGACATGGGCCGCGCCGTGCACCGCCTGAGTGGCGAGCTGGCCGATTTCATCGGGGTGGATGCCGGCACCATCCGCGTCGGCGACCGCGCCGATGTAGCGATCATCAACCCGGCCGGACTGACCGACGAACTGGACGAGATGCACGAAGCTCCCATGGAAGTGATCGGCCTGGAACGGGTGGTCAAGCGCAACGACGCAGCAGTGGATGCAACCCTGATCAACGGCCGCATCGCCTACCGGCGTGGCGCCGAGTTCCCCGATGCGCTGGGCAAAGAACAGGGTTTCGGCTGCTTCCTACCGGGCCGCGACGTATTGCCACGCAGCGCGGCTGTTCAAGGCGGCAAACCGATCACCGCCTGACCGTAGCCCGGATGCAATCCGGGAGTGGGCTTGCCGCCTGTCCCGGACTGCATTCGAGCTACAACTCCCGCGGCGCGCCAGGGCCAGTGTAGGGTGGATCACGCTTCACCGATCCACCGCGCGGATCCTAGGGGGATGAATAGAACGTCATCCACCCTACAACCTGCTGCCCCCCCGCCAAGAGCAGCCACCCACCTGTAGGAGCCAGCTTGCTGGCGATCAATACGCCCGCGAACAGCTGATCGCCAGCTAGCTGACTCCTACATACAAACGCTCTATCGCGCCTATCGGCTTGCCGGCCCCGGCTGATCGGTTACCATGCCAGTCCGCACGAACAGCCGCCAACCGAGAAGTCCGATGTCGCACGCCTGGAGCCCCGAGAGCTGGAAAAGCAAGCCTATCCAGCAACAACCTGTCTACCCTGACCTCGCCCACCTGCAACGGGTCGAGCAGACCCTGGCCGGTTATCCGCCACTGGTCTTCGCCGGTGAGGCGCGCGAGCTGCGCCGCCAGTTTGCCGAGGTTACTCAGGGTCGGGCCTTTCTGCTGCAGGGTGGCGACTGCGCCGAGAGCTTTGCCGAGTTCTCCACCCTGAAGATCCGCGACACCTTCAAGGTATTGCTGCAGATGGCCATCGTCATGACCTTCGCCGCCGGCTGCCCGGTGGTCAAAGTCGGGCGCATGGCCGGGCAGTTTGCCAAGCCGCGCTCAGCCAACGACGAAACTATTAATGGTGTGACGTTGCCGGCCTACCGCGGCGATATCGTCAACGGCATCGATTTCGACGAGAAAAGCCGTGTGCCAGACCCGGAGCGCCTGCTGCAGGCCTACCACCAGGCCACCGCCAGCCTCAACCTGCTGCGCGCCTTCGCCCAGGGCGGCTTCGCCGACCTGCACCAGGTGCACCAATGGAACCTCGACTTCATCGCCAACTCGGCGCTGGGCGAGAAGTACAGCCAGCTGGCCAACCGCATCGACGAGACCCTGGCCTTCATGCGCGCCTGCGGCATGGACAGCGCCGCCCAGGTGCGCGAGACCAACTTCTTCACCGCCCACGAAGCGCTGCTGCTCAACTACGAGCAGGCCTTCGTGCGCAAAGACAGCCTCACCGGCGGCTGGTACGACTGCTCCGCACACATGCTGTGGATCGGCGACCGCACCCGCCAGCTGGACGGCGCCCATGTCGAGTTCCTGCGCGGCGTTGGCAACCCGATCGGGGTCAAGGTCGGCCCGAGCATGGACCCGGACGAGCTGATCCGCCTGATCGACATCCTCAACCCGGACAACGATCCAGGCCGTCTCAACCTGATCGTGCGCATGGGCGCCGACAAGGTCGAAGCGCACTTCCCACGTCTGCTGCGCAAGGTGCAGAGCGAAGGCAAGCAGGTGCTGTGGAGCTCCGACCCCATGCACGGCAACACCATCAAGGCATCCAGCGGCTACAAGACCCGCGACTTCGCGCAGATCTTGTCCGAGGTGAAGCAATTCTTCGCCGTGCACCAGGCCGAGGGTACCTACGCCGGTGGCATCCATATCGAGATGACCGGGCAGAACGTCACCGAGTGCATCGGCGGCGCACGGCCGATCACCGAAGCCGGCCTGTCGGACCGCTACCACACCCACTGCGACCCGCGGATGAACGCCGACCAGTCGCTGGAACTGGCGTTCATGATTGCCGAGACGCTCAAGCAGGTGCGGCGCTGAAGTCCACGGCGTAGCGGGCACCGCCCAGTGCCCGCTACGCCAAGTGAGACCTGTTTCAGCGCTCGCCCCAGGCACCTGTGCAACAATTCGCGCAGTCTGCGGGCTCCGGTGTCTTGAGTCCGGAACGTGATCCAGCGCTCTGCAAGCACCGCCCAGCCGGGAATGACTCGCGGCTTATACCCCCACCAAGGAAGATGACCGATGAAACTGCAACTCCCCCTTTCCGCCCTCGCTTTCGCCACCCTGCTCAGCGGCTGTCAGAACATGAGCCCGGATGCCATGCTGCAAACCGGCATGATGGCCGTGCAGGCCGCCACCCTCAGCGACGCTGAAGTGAAGAGCCAGGCCGACCAGGCCTGCATGCAGATGGACGCCGAAGCCCCCATCGCTCCAGCCGACAGCGAATACAGCCAGCGCTTGGACAAGATCGCCGCCAACCTCGGCAGCCAGGTCAACGGTACGCCGGTGAACTACAAGGTCTACCTGACCGATGACGTCAACGCCTGGGCCATGGCCAACGGTTGCGTGCGCGTATACAGCGGTCTGATGGACCTGATGACCGACAACGAAGTGGAAGGCGTGCTCGGCCACGAGATGGGCCACGTTGCTCTGGGCCATACCAAGAAGGCCATGCAGGCCGCCTACGCCACCTCGGCCGCGCGCAATGCCGCCGCGTCCTCGGGCAATGGCGCCGCTGCGGCGCTGTCCAGCTCGCAGATCGGCGAACTGGGCGAGGCTCTGGTCAACGCACAGTTCTCCCAGTCCCAGGAGTCCGATGCGGACGACTTCTCCTTCGACCTACTGACCCAGCGCGGCGTCAATCGCGAAGGCCTGGTCACCGCCTTCGAGAAGCTGGCCAAGCTGGGCGGCGGAGAAAGCAGCATGTTCGACTCGCACCCGGCCTCTGCCGAGCGCGCCGCGCATATCCGCCAGCGCATCGCCGCCGAGCAGTAACCCCCTCCTACCCCGCTAGCCCAATGCTGGCGGGGCCTGCCGGTTATCGCCCCAACGCAGACCTCTGTCCATAATCCTGACGCGAATGATCCTTGCCACCATGGCTCTGGTTGCGCTGGAAATTTTCCACCACGTCAGATCTACCCATTCCGAGACAGCGCCATTCGACCGGCAGTAATGCTGCAGTCCGACAGAACAACTCTGGCTGCATGCCTGGAGGCATCGCGCGGCCACTCGCCCGTAACAACAGCCTCGACAACAGCATCAGGAGCGCTGTGCTCGCCGTGCTCGGGGATACCGACGTGACAGGCGTAGGCAGTTGCACTTCAGCCTGGGGCAGTGCCATTGGGACTGGTAGCACCTTGCGCTGGTGATCAGCTTCAATGGGCTGGGCTGGGCTGGGCTGGGCTGGACGTCGTCGAAGACGGCTCCATCGACGCCCTATAGCCCACCACTGCGCACCGCCGGCAATCTGGCCTATGGGCCTTAGGACACCCAGGCGCTAACGGGCCAGCTTGCCCAGCTCGCGCAGTGCCACCGCCTTGTAGTTCCAGACCAGCTTGAGGTTGTAGCTGAGGTCGCGCCAGCTGGTCAGCGTGCGCCAGATGAACACCAGCAGCTTGAGGCGCTGGAAGCGTCGGTAGCGTACGGCGATATCGGCCGGGCTGAATTCCGAGGTAGTGATCTGGTTCGCGGCATAGGGCAGCGAAGGATCGCGCAGGTTGTCCCGCTCGGCGATCTCGTGCAACTCGGTACCGGGCAACGCGACGGCCAGGTTCATGCCCGGCCACACGCCATAGCGGAAATAGCGGGTCAGCGCATAACGGAAGGTCTGGTCGATGTCCTTCAGCGTTTCGCCTGGCAGCCCGACCACGTAGAAGGCCATCAGGCGTAGCCCCACCTCGTCGGTGTAGCGCATCAGGTCGTCGACCTGGGACAGGTCCAGCCGCTTGCGCACCACGTTGTCCAGCACGCGCTGGACCGCGGACTCGATCGCCACCACCAGGTGCTGGCAACCCGAATCGCGGGAACGACGCACCCGCTCGAGTGTCCAGGTATCGCCCCTTACACCATTGGGCGTATCCCAGGGCATGGGTGGCGAATACTCCTCCAGCACCCCGAGTAGCTCGTCGAAGCGGGCCGGGTCATGGGTCAGGTTGTCATCCTCGAAGTGCAGGTAATCCACGCCATAACGCTCACGCAACAGTCGGATATGCCGGCGCACGTACTCGGCCGAATGCGGGCGCCAGCGATAACCCATGGTCGCCTGGATCGAACAGAAAGTGCACTGGTGCGGGCAGCCGCGACTGGTGATGATGGTGACGGCACGCTTGCCCCACTCGCGCGTGCGCGGCGAAAAGCCGTTGGCCTGAAGCTCGAAATAGCGCTCGACATCGACCATGTCGTAGGCCGGCAGCGGCAGGTCGTCCACCGACTTGATGAAGGTCACCTTGACCCGCGGGTTCTTGCGCAGCAGGTTGACATCCTCAGGACGCCCGAGGACGCCCTGGATCTGCGGAATCTCGTCGATCTCGATACACTGCAGCAGCGCATGCAGGCGCTCCTCGCCCTCGCCCACCACCACGTAGTCGATGGCCGGATGCTTCAATACATCGGTCGGGAATACCGACACATGTGGCCCGCCCACCACGACCCGGGTCTGGGGCAGATGTTCCTTGACCAGCTCGGCGGTGCGCAGGGTGCGCTCGAACTGTGCCGAGAACATGTTGGAGATGCCTACCACATCCGGGGCTGCAGCAACGATGCGCGCGACCATCTCGGCTTCATCGTCACCAAAAACCATCCGCCGCCCCTGCGGCGTATCGATCTCGCTGAAACGTGCGCTCAGGCGTGCATCATAGATGTCGATGCTGCCATTCCACTGCTGCTCGCGCAGGTAGGCGGCCATGGAGAGGATTCCCAGCGGCAGACTGACCTGCGGCCTGGCGTTGACGCCATCAAAGTGCACCAGTTGATGTGGAATGCACAACATCAGCTTCAAGGGGGCCTTGGGCATCTCTCTATCCATTTAGCAGCCAGAGGGTTGGCAAAGATAGCAAATCCTTCTGCACTGCCAAGCCCACTCTCAGTCCGGGGCTGCAAATGCCTGGCGAAAGACGAAAGCATGGGCGCTTGGGCCATGCTCACGCAGGTATGCGAGACGCTCGGCGGCCTCTTCCACGCCCGGTCGATGGCCGGCCGGCACCCACCAGAGCACCATGTGCATCTGCTCGGCCTTGTCGAACCACTCGCGGCGGCGCTTGAGCATCTCGGTGTGGGCGGATTTGTAGACGTAGTCGCTGAGCGACTCGACGTCCTGCCAGAGCGACAGATTGACCAACACCTCCTCGCCAAACGGGCGGATCGCCGTGGCATCGCCCGCCTCGTCCTGCAGGCGCCAAACGTAACCTGGCGAACGCTCTGCCAGGGCATTGATGCGTTCCAGATTGGCGACAAAGTCGGCCATGCCTGCCGACTCCAGGGGCTCCTTCATGCTGGCGATATTCAGTTGCGCGAGGTGGTAATGGGACATGCTTGCTCCTTGCTCAAATAATTCGGCAGCGCCTTTAGCATTGCCGAGATACAACTTTCAGCGCTTGAGCGGATCGTCCCAGAACGGCCGCTCGCTCTCCTGCAGTACATCGGCACGGCTCAGGCCAATATCCTTGAGCGCAGACTCATCGAGCATGGCCAGCAGTCGACGCTGCTCGGCCAGTTGCCACCAGCGTACGACTTGATACCAGGCAGCCTTGAGCAACTGCCGGGGACGTAACCGCCCGACGCTGATCGACGGTGCTACGGCATAACCTTTTTGACCTTTCATCTCGACGCCCTCCCTGTGGGGTTGGCGCCAGTCTCGCGCTGGGATTAAGATCAATCCAACGAATGTTTCTTATGCCAGACATCTGAGAGATTGATCAATGGCCAACTACCCCAGTATCGATACCGAATTGCTGCGCAGCTTCGTCGCCATCGCCGACCTGGGCGGTTTCACTCGTGCAGCCGAGGCGGTCAACCGCACCCAGTCAGCCATCAGCATGCAGATGAAGCGCCTGGAAGAAGATGTGCTGCAACGCTCGCTGTTCCAACGTGATGGCCGCCAGGTGCGCCTCACCGCCGAGGGCCAGGTGCTGCTCGGCTATGCCCGGCGCATCCTCAAGCTGCATGGCGAGGTGTTCAACACCTTGCGCGAGCCGCACATGGTCGGCTCGGTGCGCATCGGCACGCCGGACGATTACGTCATGCGCTTCATGCCGGGCATCCTCGCGCGCTTCGCTCAGGCCTACCCGCTGGTGCAGGTGGAGCTGCACTGCGAGCCGTCGTTCCAGTTGCTGCAGCGCCAGGATCTCGACCTGACCATCGTCACCCGCGAACCGGGCAAGGAAATCGGCCAGTTGCTGCGCCAGGAGCGCTTCGTCTGGGCCGAGGCCATTGGCTTCAGCCCCCATGAGCAGACGCCGATGCCGCTGGCCATGTTCAACGCCGACTGCTTCTGCCGCGCCTGGGCCTGCAACGCGCTGGATGCCATGGAGCGCGAGTACCGCATCGCCTACACCAGCCCCAGCCTGTCGGCGATCTTCGCCGTGGTCAGCGCCGGCCTGGCCGTCACGGCCCAGCTGCATAGCCTGATTACCCCGGATATGCGCATCATCGGTGAAGCCGAGGGCCTGCCAACGCTGCCGCAGACCAGCATCGTGCTGCTGCGCAATCAGAACAATCAGTCGCAGGTCACCGAAACCCTGGCCGAGCACATCGTCGAAGGGTTTCGCCTATAAAGCCATCTGATCTGCGCAGCCGCTTTACAACGGCTGCACAGACTGCCTTCAGCCCTTTGCCGGAGCCAGCACGACGCGCGTGCTGGCCACCAGATCATGCAGGCAGCGACGATCGCCACGGAAGATGCTCAGGCAATCGGCAAGCCCGATAAGCCCGCCCAGCAATGGAATGGCGGTAACGACCCAGAGCAGCAGATAGCGTTTGGCGACCATCGGTACAAAGCTCGGCACATTGCCGTGCAGATCGACGATGGCAATCCCGAGCAGGTACTTGCCGACCGTTTGTCCGTAGTTCTTCAGCAGATAACCATGGATCAGGACGAAGGCCAGCATACCCACCAGCAGGCCAGTCAGTTGCTGACCCAGGCTCGGTTCAAGCCCCTGGGTGACCGCATCGAAGGCGCCACTGAAATAAGCCACCGGCACACTAACCAGCATGAGCAACAGGGTATCAATCAATATGGCGCCCAGCCTGGCGCCGCGCGAAGCCAGCAGCAACTGACCGGGAACCTGCTCCTGCAGAGCAGCCTGAGGCGCCTGATAGGGGTTCTGACTCTGTTCCATACAACACTCCTTGTTTAATGACAAGCTGTCATCCTGCCGCGCGCCCTGCCTTACGGCAACCGTTCGCGCACAAAAAACCCGGCACTTGGCCGGGTTTCTTGTCGTGCGCGGTACAGACGGAAGGCTTAAGCCTGCGGCGCCTGGGTACGGCCTTTGTAGGAACCGTCGCGGGTGTCGATCTCGATCCAGTCGTCGATGTTGCAGAAGTCTGCAACCTTGACTTCGGTACCGTTGCTCAGCTTGGCCGGCTTCATTACCTTGCCGGAAGTGTCGCCACGGGCGGAGCCTTCGGTGTAGGTGATCTGACGCACGATGGTGGTCGGCAGGTCAACGGAGATCACTTTACCTTCGAAGAACACGGCTTCGCAGATGTCGGTCATGCCTTCTTCGATGAACGGCAGAACGCTTTCCAGGTCTTCTTCGCGCAGTTCGTAAGAGTTGAACTCCGGGTCCATGAACACGTAGTCAGTACCGCTGATGTAGGACAGGGTCACTTCCTTGCGCTCAAGGATTACCGGCTCCATCTTGTCGTCGGCCTTGTACACGGTCTCGGTCTTGGAGCCGTTGATCAGGTTCTTCAGCTTCATTTTGACGATGGCGCTGTTACGACCGGACTTGGTGAACTCGGCTTTCTGGATCAGCCAAGGTTGACCGTCGATCAGGGCCACACTGTTGGGCTTCATTTCTTGTGCGGTTTTCATACGAATATCCGGATTTTGATGGAGGTACGAATTTCTAAGCCGCGCATGATAGCCAATTTCGGTAAAACTCTGCCAGCGCCGTCGCAAGATCAGGACGAGAGGCCTGTTGCAAAGACCAGCACTGGGCCTGTGCGGCCACTTCCGGCCAGACCTTTTCCAGCGCCATCCAGCTCTCGCCCATGTCCCGCCCCGTGTTCCAAGCCCGCCACACGTCACCCAGCGCCGCTGCGGCCTCTGTCGACAGCTCTTGCAGGTACAGCTGCAGAAACGCCTCCAGCTTGTCCAGGTGCGCCTGCTCCTGCTGCACATAGATATGCCAGAGCAATGGCCGCCCAGACCACTGCGCACGCACGAAGGAATCTTCACCGCGCACGGCGTTGAAATCACAACTCCACAGCAGCAGGTCATAGTCTTCCTGGCGCACGAACGGCAGCAGATGAACCTGCAGACTGCCGCGCTGCCAGCTGCCGCCAGGTGGTAATTCCCCCTCACCCAGCCAGGTCTGCAGATCGCCGAGAATGCGCCCTTGCGGCACCAGCAACTGGGTTGGCCGGACACTTGTGGCCAGCGTGTCCAGCCAACTGGCCAGCGCGGAGTTTTCGTAGGCGAACAGGGAAATCAATCGCGCCCCCTCAAGCAGCGGCACCCCCAGCCTGGCCAGAAACGCCTCACGCGCTGCCGGATCAGCCTGAAACGCCTGGCGCCGCATCAGCAAGTTACCCTCGCGCAGCAGGCCGCCGGTCTGCGCGGTAAAACCGGGAAAGAAGAAGAATTTCTGCAAACCATCCGCCTGCGGTGAGGGCAACCCGTGGCAACCACCAACCCAATCCTCGGCGCTGAGGTATTCCAGGTTCAGCCACAACGGTTTACGCGGCTGAGCAGCCATCGCCCTGATGAACGCAGCAGGCAAATGGCAGGCAAAGGCCTCGATCACCACGTCACCTGGCGTCACAGCCTGCCAGTCGGCAGGCCAGTGACAAACCTCGACCCCCTCCAGAAGCTGACAGGCGGCCTGAATATCGGCCTGCGGGCACAGGCGCTGCAGCGCCGCCAACTCATCCACCCACAGGCGCACAGCCACAGCGTGCTCAGCCACCAGCAGGCGAGCCAGGCGCCAGGTCACACCGATATCGCCGTAGTTATCCACCACCGCGCAGAAAATGTCCCAACGGGCGCGCATAGGCCGCTCCCTTGTAAAGAATCGACGCACCTTAAGCGCTTGGCAGCACGAGGGAAAGTCCCCGGAGTATTGGACTGGGTGCTGACAAAAAGCGTTGTTTGAAGACGGCGGAGACCCTGCTCAGAACCTAGCACCCTATAAGGAGCTGGTCGGAAATCTATCCGGTGCAAAGCCCAGTCGCATCAGGTCGAAAGATGCTGCAGGGAGACAAACGGTAAAGGTACTTCGACTCTTGCCTCACTGCAGCTGAAACCTGCTCTTCGAGAGTTCGCCGACACTTACCGGAGCACGAAAACAAAAAACCCCTGAAAGACTGCTCTTTCAGGGGTTTATTTGTCTGGCGGTGAAGGTGGGATTCGAACCCACGATACGGTTTCCCGTATACACACTTTCCAGGCGTGCTCCTTCAACCGCTCGGACACTTCACCGGGTCTCGTCGAACTGGTCAGTCCGTCGAGGCGCGCTAATGTAGCCGAACCGATTGTTTAAGGCAAAAGTTTTTTTCAGTCGATTCATGCGCTTATGCCGAGTGACGGGCTCGCTGGCGGCGCTCCTGCCTGGCTTCGGTAAAGCGCTGGCCACCAAATAGAAGAAAGCCCAGAGAAAAGAACAGGCTCAAAGCAAACACCTGCAACACACCATCGGGGGTGTGACTGTGGCTGCTGCCGGCCCACAGGATAAGAGCCAGCAGCAGAAACGCTGTGCTGGCCCGCAAAACCAGGGGGATCATTCGATGCATGTTCGGCACTCCTCAGGCTGCTGGCTAACCTAAGACAATCATGGGTATAGCAGCCAATTGGCTGAGCCGATGAACTCGATAGATGACAGCAGACCAGTGGCAATGACCAGACGGTCAGCCAAAGCGCTTTACCCGCAGCGCCACGCTGGGTAACGTCAGCGCCACTTCAGCCCACTCCAGGACTAGGAACCCCGCCATGAGCGACCTGATCAGCTACCAACTCGAAGACGGCATTGCCACCCTGACCCTGAACAACGGCAAGGTGAACGCTATCTCCCCAGACGTGATTGCCGCGTTTAATGCCGCCCTGGACCAGGCCGTGCAGGATCGCGCCGTGGTGATCATCACCGGCCAACCGGGCATTCTCTCTGGCGGTTACGACCTCAAGGTAATGACTTCCGGCCCGCAGAACGCCGTAGCCCTGGTCACGGCCGGTTCCACCCTGGCGCGCCGCATGCTGTCGCACCCCTTCCCGATCATCGTCGCCTGCCCGGGCCATGCCATTGCCAAGGGCGCTTTCATTCTGCTCTCGGCCGACTACCGCATCGGCGTGGAAGGCCCGTTCAACATCGGCCTGAACGAAGTGCAGATCGGCATGACCATGCACCACGCCGGCATCGAACTGGCCCGTGATCGCCTGCGCAAGTCGGCCTTCCACCGTTCCGTGATCAACGGCGAGATCTTCAACCCGCAGGGCGCCGTGGATGCCGGCTTCCTCGACAAAGTGGTGCCTGCCGAAGAGCTGATGGCCACTGCAGTTGCTGTCGCCCAGCAACTGAAGAAGATCAACATGACCGCGCACAAGAACACCAAGCTGAAAGTGCGCAAGGCCTTCCTGGAAACCCTGGACAAGGCCATCGAACTGGATCAGCAGCACCTCGGCTGATTGCCGCGACACCCGCAAAGCCCGGCCCAGTGCCGGGTTTTTGCTTTTGGGGCGAAATAGCCTTAAAGGCCGCCATCCGCCTGAAAAAGCCTGGCTAACCTCTGATCAGGGTCGATTGCCGAAAGCAGTGTACGCCCGTACACTGCGCGCCTTTTTGTTTGCCTACAGGCCTACTCGATGCTTTTCCTCCCCCGCATGCTGCTGATGGGTCTGCACTTCATCATTGCCGGCATCCTTGGCCTGCTGCTCGGCCTGTGCCGTCCGTTCAATCCGGACAATAGCCGTCTGTGCGCGCGCCTGTATGCGCTGCCTGCGCAGTTCATGCTGCGTTTGCGGGTGAAAACGGATGTACAGAGCCTGTTCACCCAGGAACAGTCCTGCGTAATCATTGCCAACCACCAGTCCAACTACGATCTCTACGTGCTCGGCCGTGTGGTACCGCCGCGCACCGTGAGCATCGGCAAGAAGAGCCTTAAATGGGTGCCGTTCTTCGGCCAGCTCTACTGGTTGGCCGGCAACGTGATGATCGACCGCGGCAATGCGCGCAAGGCCAAGGAAGCCATGCTCACCACCACCGAAACCCTGCAGCATCGCGACACCTCAATCTGGGTATTCCCGGAAGGCACGCGCAACCTGGGCGAGGGCCTACTGCCTTTCAAGAAAGGTGCCTTCCAGATGGCGATTGCCGCCGGCGTACCGATCATTCCGGTGTGTGTGAGCAGTTACGCCAAGCAGATCAAGATCAATAGCTGGGAAAGCGGTCGCATCCTGATTCGTTCACTGCCGGCCATCCCCACCCTGGGCCTGACCCTGGATGACCTGCCGCAGTTGATGGAACGCTGCCAGACCCTGATGCGCGAATGCATCGAGCAGCTCGACCAGCAACTCAGCAAGGCCTGAGACGCCCTGCAGGCCCGGCCATGGCGCCGGGCAGCAGTACCTGGCTTGGCGCCGTTTCTGCCGCCCTTGCACTGCACACGCCGCAACCATCGGTTAAGCTGCGCCATCGCATCGCAGAGGAACACCCATGGGCCAGATTGTTGCCGCCGCCGCCTACAGCAAAGGCCGTAAAGTCGCCGACTTCAGCCTTGATGAAGGCCGACAATGGGCCATCCGGCCCGAGCATTTCGTCTGGATCGGCCTGCGCGACCCTGACAGCGCAGAACTGCAATGCCTGCAGCAGCAGTTCAACCTGCACGAGCTGGCCATGGAAGACGCCATCGCCCAGCACACCCGTCCCAAACTGGAAACCTTCGGCGACGCGCTGTTCATGGTGCTCTACTCGCCTATCCGCGAAGACGGCCGCCTGAAGTTCGTGGAAACCCAGCTGTTCGCCGGCAAGGGTTATGTGATCAGCGCCCGTTACGGGAATTCGGCGCCCTACTCCACGGTGCGCCAACGCTGCGAAGCCAAGCCCCTGCTGCTTGAGCACGGCGAGGACTTCGTGCTCTACGCCCTGCTCAGCTTCGTCATGGAGAACTACCGGCCGTTGCTCGACGGCATCCACACAGAGCTGGAAGAACTGGAACAGGACGTGCTCGGCCGCCCGCTGACACAGACCGATGTAGAGCGCATCCACGGCCTGCGCCGTGATCTGCTGCGTCTGCGCCGGCAGATCGCGCCGATGGTGGAGATCTGCCAGGAGCTGCAACAGCTCGACTTCCCCTTCATCGACAAACACATGCGCCCTTACTTTCGCGACATCGCGATTCACGTCACGCGCCTGCTGGAGGACCTGACCGGGCTGCGCGAGATGGCCGACCATGCGATCGAGATCGGCCTGTTGCTGGAGTCATCACGGCAGAGCCTGACCCAGCGCAAGTTCGCCGCCTGGGCGGCGATTCTGGCGTTCCCCACCGCGGTGGCGGGTATCTATGGGATGAATTTCCAGCACATGCCGGAGCTGACCTGGCACTACGGCTACTTCGGCGTGCTCGGCATCATCGGCGTGGGCTGCGTCGGTCTATTCGCCAACTTCAAGCGCATGAACTGGCTGTAAAACCTAGCCCGGATGCAATCCGGGAAATACAGGCACCTAAGCGATCACCAGCGGCCGCCCCGGATTGCATCCGGGCTACGGGCGCCGGCGGCTTTGGCTTTCTCAGGCTGACTGTGTGCCCTTGCCGTGGGCAACGAAACGCATCATCCACTCAGCAACCATATGCCCCTGGTGATCCTGTTCCAGGCTGGCCATGGCCTGCTGATAGGTCGGCTCACCGATGCACTTCTGACGGATATCCAGCAGCGCACGGGAGTAGTCGTGGATGAACTCGGGATGCCCCTGGAAGCACAACACCTGATCGTCGATGCAATAAGCGGCAATCGGGCAGAACGGGCTGGAGGCCAGCAACGTGGCCTTCTCGGGTAGCTGGGTGACCTGATCCTGATGGCTGATCAGCAAGGTCAGTTGCTCCAGCGCCGGACTCATCCAGGCCGGCTGATGCTTGACCTCATAGCGATGGATACCCACGCCCCAGCCCTGCTGCGCACGCTCGGTATGGCCGCCGAACATCAGCGCCAGCAGCTGATGACCGAAGCACACGCCGAGCAGCTTGGCGCCACGCTGGTAGCGCTCCTGCAGGTAAACCTTGAGCGTCTGAATCCAGGGGTCACTGCCAAAGGAATCGGCCTTGCTGCCGGTGACCAGGTACGCATCAAACTGCTCGTCATCGCTCGGGTAGTCGCCCTGCATAACGTTGTACACGCTGAATTGCGCAGGTATTGGCTGACGCTCAAACAGGCGCTCGAACATGCGGCCGTAGCCCTGATATTGCTCGATCAGTTCGGGGCGAAGGACATCGGTTTCCAGAATGCAGATGCGCAGTGACATTGAGCGAATTACCTGAGGTGACCTGAGTGGTTTTGAAGGCGCCTAGGGTGCATCGAAGGTCTCTGGAACGCAACATCCACGGGCCTGTCAGGCGCATCAGCCGACATCCGGCAATCATCATCAGCCGTGATACCTACCATGCCTGCCATTCACTTCTGTCGATGGGGCACCTGGTCAATGATGCAGGCGTCGGGTTAATCCCATCACCGGTCCAGGAGACACTCCATGAGCAGTTTTGCAGCCCTCGCCAGTCTGATCGCGGCTTCCGCCTTTCACAGCCCCGCCGCCGCAGAAACCCACAAGGCCCAACAGGCCGCCAGCCGCAAGTAAGCCAGAGGGGCCCTAGCAGGCCCCTGCAAACGAGGACATCACGATGACCATCAACGAAGCCTTCTCCAGCACCAGCACCTACGGCATCACCTACGCCAGCCTGGACGAGTCCGGTTTGCGCTTCGAGTCGGAAGCCGCCGTACACCTGGATGATGGCAGCGTGGTCACCCTGCGCATGCCGACCCGCCAGAACGAGAAGCTGGATATCCACGAAGTGGTGTGCATGCAGAACGGCTGGTGCCTGGTGGCTTGACCCAGCCCGGCATCAGCCTCGACAGGTCAGCTCGATCCGGGCGGGTTGTTGCCTGAAGCTAAGCATGCAACAGTGGGCAATCGCAGCACTTTCACACCTGACAGCCTCGCGCAACAGGGCGGCCACGCGACCCACGGTTATATTCGAAGATGAATAAGCTTCTCTGCCTTTTGCTCCTCGCTCTCGTGAGCCCAGCCGGTGCCGAGGAGCAGTCTGCTCCCCCATTCCACTACATGCCAATCCGCTTGGTTGCCGATGACTGGTGCCCACAGCACTGCGAGCATAACCAGCAGTACAAAGGCTACATCATTGAGCTAGTGGAGCAGGCTTTGCAGGCCGAACAAGTGCCCTTCAGCATCAGCTATCAGCCTTGGTTGCGAGCCCTCAAGGCCGTGGAAAATGGCGAATTTGACGGTCTGCTGACGCCTACGCTGAAAGGCTATCCGCAATTTATCTTTCATAACGAAGCCGTCGGTTACCAGGATTATTGCTTCTACACACGCAATGATTCCGACTGGAACTACCACCAATATGCTGACCTGCTAGGCAAGAGACTGGGCTTTCTCAAGGATTCCGGCTTTGGCGAGCTGGACAGCTATCTCCAACAGCACAGCGAGCAGATTACCGTCCAGCAGTTTCCCGGTGGCAAGGGCTATACCAGCAAGATTTTCGACTTTCTCGAACGCGGTAGAGCCGATGTCATTGTGATGACTTCCGATGTCTACCAGTTCTCCCTGAAGACCGGCGCGATCAACGACAGCTTCCGCTCGGCCGGCTGCCTGGATCATGAAAGACTGGCCGTTGGCCTCTCGCCGAAGAACTCGCTGCGTTCACAGGAAATAGCCAGAGTGCTGGATAAAGGCATTCTTAAGCTGCGCGAAAATGGCGAACTGCAGAAAATCCTGCTGCGTTACGGCATTCCGCTCTGGGAAAGCCCCGCAATGCAGGGCCCGCACGAGACCTCTCTGCAAAAGCAGTAACGCCAGACCTTACGCCTTTTGGCTCAGAGAAGTGCGAGGCGTTTCAATACCTCGCGGACACCATTCATTTCCTCTGCCGTGGCACTGCCACTGTCACCGCACACGCTGTAATCCAGACGCTGGGCCAGCAATAACGGCTGCAGATCGCGTGAGCGCAATGGCACATAGATGTACTCGACGACGCCGACCTTGAGCGTGCTGCGCTCGATCTTTTCCTGGTGGCCAATGCGCATGCCACCGACGCGCACATCGATCTGATCGCAGCCCAGGTAACGCGGCGTATCACCGCCCCGCATCAACACCAGGGTCAGCTGCACCTCGCGGCTTTGCGGATCGCTCATGCCGAAGAAATTCAGGGTAGCGCGCTGCGGCACTGCTTCCTGAACGAAGCTCACCACGCGGGCGCCGCTCTGCGGGTCGGCCTGATCATTGATCTTGCCCTCGGCATGGGCCATCGACATCGCCAGCCCAGCCAGCCAGGCCACGCCCAGCAACCTTACGTGCCTGTAATGGCGCTTCATGGTCTGCTCCATCTCGCTCCCACCGCGTGCTAGCCGGCCCAATGCCTGTGCCGCACAGCCTACAGGGAAGTCAGAGCGGACGCAGTGCCCGGCAGGCGGCAAAGTCAGCTGCAGTAAGCACCCAATAAAAAGCCGGCCCAGTGGGTAGTGCTGAGCAGATAAGGTTTTCGCCCCCTCTCCCGTTTACGGGAGAGGGCTGGGGAGAGGGTAGCCTTGCACCGCCCTCTCCCCCAGCCCCTCTCCCACAAGTGGGAGAGGGGAGCAGAGCGCTTAACAGATCAGCATTAACCCCACCGGACCGGCTTCATCGGCGATTACTTACTCGCCATACAGGCTCAGAACTGCTCGCCCTTGGCTGCTTTCTCCAGCAGCAGCGCCGGCGGCAGGAAGCGCTCGCCGTACTGCTCGGCCAGGTACTGGGCGCGAGCGACGAAGTCCTTCACCCCGTACTGGTTGATGAACTGCAGAGCACCGCCAGTCCAGGCCGCGAAGCCGATGCCGAAGATCGAACCGATGTTGGCATCGGCCACCGACTTCAACACGCCCTCTTCCACACAACGCACGGTCTCGATGGCCTGAATAAACAGGATGCGATCACGCACGTCCTCCTGGGAGATCTGTGCATCAGCCTTCTCGAAGCGCGCTTTCAGCTCCGGCCACAGGTGCTTCTTGCCACCTTCGGGGTACTCGTAGAAGCCACCACCAGCGGCCTTGCCCGGACGCTTGTACTCCTTGAGCATCAGCTCGATGACGTTGAACGCCGGGTGCTGCGGAATCTCCTTGCCCTCGGCAGCCAGGTCGGCGACGGTCTGCTGACGAATGTGTTCCATCAGGCTCATCGACACTTCGTCGCTGATCGCCAGCGGGCCCACCGGCATGCCGGCCTTGCGCGCTTCGTTCTCGATCATCGCCGCGCTGACGCCTTCACCGAGCATGGCAATGCCTTCATTGGTGAAAGTGCCGAACACCCGCGAGGTGAAGAAGCCCCGGCTGTCCTCGACCACGATCGGGGTCTTCTTGATCTGCAGCACGTAGTCGAAACCACGCGCCAGGGTCTCGTCGCTGGTCTTCTCGCCACGGATGATTTCCACCAGCGGCATTTTGTCGACCGGGCTGAAGAAATGCAGACCGATGAACTTGTCCTGCTTCTGCACCGCGGTGGCCAGGCCGGTGATCGGCAGGGTCGAGGTGTTGGAGGCAATGACCGCATCGCTCAGTGCGCAGCGCTCAGCGGCAGCAGTGACCTTGGCCTTCAGGTTGCGATCCTCGAACACCGCCTCGATGATCAGGTCGCAACCCTCGAAATCGGCATCGCTGACGGTCGGCTTGATCCGCGCCAGGAAGGCCTCGCGCTTCTCCGCCGTCATCTGGCCGCGGCTGACCTTCTTGTCGAGCAGCTTGGCCGAGTAGGCCTTGCCCTTCTCCGCCGCCTCGATAGAAACATCCTTGAGTACCACCTCGATGCCGGCCGCCGCCGACACATAGGCAATACCCGCGCCCATCATGCCGGCGCCGAGCACGCCGACCTTCTTCGTCACGTAAGGCGCCGGGCCTTGCGGGCGCGAGCTGCCGGCGTTGATCTCGTTGAGCTGGAACCAGAAGGTGCCGATCATGTTCTTCGCCACCTGGCCGGTGGTCAGCTCGGTGAAGTAGCGCGCCTCGATGATCTGCGCGGTGTCGAAGTCGACCTGGGCGCCTTCGACGGCGGCGCACATGATCTTCTCCGGCGCCGGGAAGCAGCCCTTGGTCTTGTCACGCAGCACGCTCGGGGCGATGGCCAGCATCTGCGCCACATTCGGCGAGCTTGGCGTACCGCCGGGAATCTTGTAGCCCTTCACATCCCACGGCTGCACGGCAGTCGGGTTGGCAACAATCCAGGCGCGCGCCTTGCTCATCATCTCCTCGGCAGTGGCGGCAGTGTCATGAATCAGACCGGCCTTGAGCGCCGCATCCGGGCGCACCTTCTTGCCTTCCACCAGGTACGGCAGTGCCTTTTCCAGGCCGAGCAGACGCACCATGCGTACTACACCGCCACCGCCCGGCAGCAGACCGAGGGTCACTTCCGGCAGGCCCAGCTGCACGCTGGAGTTATCCAGGGCGATGCGGTGGTGACAGGCCAGGCAGATTTCCCAGCCACCACCCAGCGCGGCGCCGTTGATGGCGGCCACCACCGGCTTGCCCAGGGTCTCCAGACGGCGCAGTTGGCCCTTGATGCCCAGGACCATGTCGTAGAACGGCTTGGCGTCGGCCTTGGTGACCTTGATCAGCTCGCCCAGATCACCGCCAGCGAAGAAGGTCTTCTTCGCGGAAGTGACGATCACCCCGGCGATGGAGTCCTTCTCGGCCTCCAGGCGCGCGACGGTCTGGCCCATGGCCTCGCGGTACTGCGCGTTCATGGTGTTGGCGCTCTGGCCGGGCATGTCGATGGTCAGGACGACGATATTGTCCTGGCCCTTTTCGTAACGGATGGCGTCAGTCATTTTTCTGATTTCCTGGATGCGTAGGGCGGGTGAAACCCGCGTGGTTCATGGGCGCGGGTTGCACCCGCCCTACGAGATCAAATTCGTTCGATGATGGTGGCAATACCCATGCCGCCGCCCACACACAGCGTGGCCAGGCCGTAGCGCAGCTCGCGCTTCTCCAACTCATCGAGCAGGGTGCCGAGAATGGCGCAGCCTGTGGCGCCCAGCGGGTGGCCCATGGCGATGGAGCCGCCGTTGACGTTGACCTTGCCCTCGGACACGCCCATGTCCTTCATGAACTTCATCACCACCGAGGCAAAGGCCTCGTTGACCTCGAACAGGTCGATGTCTTCGACCGACAGACCGGCCTTGGCCAGGGCCTTGCGCGTGGCCGGCGCCGGGCCGGTGAGCATGATGGTCGGGTCGGTGCTGGTCACGGCGGTGGCGACAATCCGCGCACGCGGCTTGAGGCCCAGCTCGCGGCCCTTTGCCTCGGAGCCGATCAACATCAGCGCGGCGCCATCGACGATGCCCGAGCTGTTGCCCGGTGTGTGTACGTGGGTGATCTGCTCGACATGGCTGTAAACGCGCAGCGCGGTGGCGTCGAAGCCCATCTGGCCCATCATCTCGAAGCTCGGCTTGAGCTTGCCCAGGCCTTCCAGCGTGCTGTCGCCGCGAATGAATTCATCGTGATCGAGAATGACGATGCCGTTCTGGTCGGTCACCGGAATCAGCGATTTGGCGAATGAACCATTGGCACTGGCCCGTGCCGCTTTCTGCTGCGAGCGCAGGGCGAAGCTGTCGACGTCAGTGCGGCTGAAACCTTCCAGGGTGGCGATCAGATCGGCGCCAATGCCCTGCGGGGTGAAGTGGGTCTGCATGTTGGTTTCCGGGTCCATCACCCAGGCGCCACCGTCGGAGCCCATCGGCACGCGTGACATGGACTCCACGCCGCCGACCACCACCAGATCCTCGAAGCCCGAGCGCACCTTCATCGCGCCGATGTTCACCGCTTCCAGGCCCGAGGCGCAGAACCGGTTGAGCTGCACACCGGAAACGCTGACATCCCAGTCGGCGGCCATCACCGCCGTCTTGGCGATATCGGCGCCCTGGTCACCGACCGGCGTCACACAGCCCAGCACCACATCATCGACCTGGCGGGTATCCAGGCCATTGCGCTCCTGCAGCGCGCGCAGCAGGCCGGCCAACAGGCTGACCGGCTTGACGCTGTACAGCGCGCCGTCCTTCTTACCCTTGCCGCGCGGGGTGCGCACGGCGTCGAAAATCAGTGCTTCAGTCATGACATCCTCGGTATCTGGCAGCGGCAAAAGCCGGGTCGCCTTACCTTAGCCCCACGCGGGGCGGACTCAATGACCGATGCGCTCAGGGCTATTGACCGTTCGGCTCAGACAGGCGGTCAGCATAACCGGGGGAACTCCCATTCACTGAAGCAAGCTGTCTGGCACAAGGCCTGGCACTCGATTGAACAACCGATGCAATAACCACTGGATTTTGCCTGTGCCGCACTAGGAACCAAGTCGTCTAAGCCCCTAGTGACGCGGGCCCTAGAGTTAGCAATGCAAGGTGTCGTCGCCGGGTTTTGCCGGGGCGGTTTTTTTATCTGCGCCACGGTGTGCCACCACCGTCCTGCTGCTCTCTGACAGCAGACCCAGGTCGCCACACCAACAAAAATAAAGGCAGTAGAACCATGTTCAAACAAGCCAAGTACCGGCAGGCGACACTGATCGTCCTTGCCACAGCCGTTATCCTGATCCTGCCCAACGTGACTCGCCTGGTCAGCTGATCATTCTTTCCCGCCGTGGCCTGACGCCGTAGCTGCTCAGGCCACGGAACAACCTATCCCCACACTGCATAATCCCGTGCCGGCAACTGTGCTAGCGTGGCTATTAACTGCATTCACAAGGTCATCGTCATGCGCCACTTACTTTTCGGGCTTCTCTTGCTGCTGCCTGCTGTCCAGGCCGGCGAAATCGACCAGACCGCCGCCTTGCGTACCCTCAGCCTGCATGACGCCGTACTGATTGATGTGCGCAGTGCCGACGAATTCGCCAATGGCGCCTTGCCCGGCGCGCAACTGATCCCCCATGAGCAGATCAGCACGCGCATTGCCGGCGTTGTGCCAGACAAGGACACCCCCGTCGTGCTGTATTGCCGCAGCGGCCGACGCTCATCGCAGGCCCAGGACGAACTGCGCGCATTGGGCTACACACAAGTCGTCAATGCCGGAGGCTATGACCAACTCAAGCTGGCAACCACGCCCAAGGATAAGGATCAGGCATGCGTCGACTGCTAAACAGACTCCCGCACCTGGCTTTACTCGCCGCCCTGCTCGCTACCGGCGCACAAGCAGCCCAGCTGCAAGTGGAACTGCCCACCGGCCTGCGCACCTGGGACAGCAGCGACCTGCTCAAGCACCCACGCAGCGAAACCATCCGCATCGACGCCGATGTGGCCTACAAACGCAGCATGCTCTATCGCGCCATACCCCTGGCCGTGCTGTTGGAAGGTATCGAGCCGGGTGACCATCTACAGGCAGTCGCCCTCGACGGCTTTGCCGCCGAACTGCCCGCAGCGCCCTTGCTGGCAACCCAAGGCGCCCGCGCCTGGCTGGCCATCGAAGACCCGCAGCAACCCTGGCCCGCGCTGGCCGCAGGCAAACCCAGTGCCGGCCCCTTCTACCTGGTTTGGCAAAACCCCGAAGCGGCGCAGATCGGCCCGGAGCAATGGCCCTTCCAGGTCGCCCGTATCCGCCTGTTGGCACCGCTGGCCCAACGCTTCCCTGCCCTGCTGCCCGCCACGGATGCCGACGCCGCCGTACAAGCCGGCTTTGCCCAGTTCCAGAAAAACTGCCTGGCCTGCCACCGCCTCAACGGCGCCGGCGACTCACAGTTCGGCCCCGACCTGAATATTCCGCACAACCCGACCGAATACTTCAGCGGCGACTTCCTCAAGCAGTACATCCGCAACCCGCAAAGCCTAAGACGCTGGCCCCAGGGACGCATGCCCGCATTTAACCCGAGCGTGCTCAGCGACAGCCAGCTGGAACAACTGATCGACTACCTGCGCCACATGAACGGGCGGAAAGTCGAAAGCTGAATAGCCGCACTAAGTACAGGCCCGGACTTTACCCCGCACAAGACAGACGGTAGCGTGGCAACAGAAACAACGGAACCGACAGAGGCCAGGAATGCCGCCACGCCCCACACCCCAGCCTCACCAGCCGGCATATCGGCCTCTCAATACCGCTGCGAATTGCCGCAGCACAATCAATGTCGCGTTAGCTCAACGCCCTGTCGACTTTCGCCTACTGAAAGTAGAGAAATCAGGCAGTTATAAAGAGCACAAGAATATTATCCGACACCCTACGGGGTGTTATGCGACGACAATGTCGTCTAATTATAGTTATATTTTACTCATCATCACTTGGCGCAATGATCATGAAAAGCGAAGATCTTCTTAATGAGATTGAAGACCTACTTAGAAACGTCCCAAATCCAGCAACAATTACTCATGATCTAGATGAAAACTACAGTTGGTTTGGTCGTGTTTCTGCAGTTATTACCTCATGGAGCCCTGTTAAGGCTGTTTCTCTTCCGTTCCACATGAACGAAATAACTAGCCTCAGCACCTTAAATTCCAAGGTTGGTCTCGGAAAAATTAGAACATTGCTTCATGAGGCAAGGCATGATCTCAGAATGAAAACCGTAGGACCGGTAAGTGTTGCAATTCAAAAAGGCATGGTATTTGACTATTTTGATGAAATAAGAAAGATTATAAGCACGGTAAGCACAGACATTCTATTCATTGATCCATATCTAGATTCAGACTTTGTATCGAGGTATCTGCCAAATTGCCCACAGGACGTCAGCATCAGACTTCTGACAGAGAAGAAACTATCAACTCTTCTTCCCGCTGTTGATGCATTTAATCAGCAACATCAAACCAAAATACAGGTAAGGTCAACCACTGGAATTCATGACAGATATCTTCTTGTTGATGGAAAAAGCTGTTATCAATCAGGTGCGTCATTTAAAGATGGCGCGAAAGCGTCACCAACAACCCTCACCCAAATTACTGATGCATTTTCGGCAGTTAGCTCAACCTATGAGGGGCTCTGGAATAGCGCAAATATTCAGCGCTAGTAAAATATAACAAGTCATCCAGGCCGACCCGCTAAAGCGGGCGGCTTAATTCCAACGTTAGACCTTAGGAGAGAAAATTGAATAAAGTTGTTTACGTCAAAGCAAAATTTAAACCTGTAGGCAAAGAAGTCACTATTAAGGTTCCTACAGGCGAAACTAAGAAAGGACTTTTTGGTGGTGAAAAAGAAGTGACGGTAAAAAAGCAAGAGTGGCAACAAACAGGCTGGTCTGATCGTGAAATTGATGGAGAACTTCTCTCCGAAGACATCAACCTAGCCGTTGAGAAATTAAACAAAAATGGTTATGAGGTCGTTGCCATCCAGCCCATAACATCGGGAGCGTATAACTATACCTGGGGAAAGTACGGAACTGCAGGTAATGGCGGAGCACCAACATGTTACAGCTATGGGTACGGCTACAGCTATACCGAAGGCGTAACAATAATCGCAAAGAAACTCTCACCCGCACCGGTCTAACAATTGGTTCAAGTCGCTCACTAGAACTGACTAAAGCCCACCCCTTAATCAAATTTTACACGCTAAAAAACTTCAGCCCCTATAAAACTAAAGTCATTATAAAATAGCTGAACCAGGAAACAACCCATGACACCCCACAAACTATCATCATTAAACAAATTATTGACAGAAATTGAAGCCAGAAGAACTGACTTCAATAATAAAAGAAGGGAAAATCAGAGAAGCTATAGCATTACATCGAAAGGACAAATTTTAGCTTCCGCCATCACAACACTGCTAATTGCGATTAATGTAAAGTTAGATTTATCTTGCCTTGCATTTCTTGCAATAGGCGTCAGTGCACTGAGTAGTGTTTTTGGTTCATTTCTTGCCAAATACATGTACCCGGAGAGACTCGCCCATAATATCAAAACAGTCTGCGATTTAAGCGAGTTAAAATTCAATATTCTATTAGATATCGAGAAAGAAAATGACGAACCTGAGAATTACAAAATAACAATGGAGAAGATTGAAGAGTATAAAGATATTTACCAGGAAATTCTTGACCAAGCGAATTCAGAATGGCAAAAAAACATGAAACTAAGCAAGAAGAAAAAATAAAATGCTCGCATCTAAAATAGTAACATTCAACAAGTCGGAATTCTTAACTCTTCTTGCAGAGGGTAAACCCAATGAAGACACAACTCGCAAAGAATACTTTAACATTGGACACCCAATTGAAAACCCTCCGACCCTCAGAGGGTCAATGGTTATTGAGTTTAGCATAGACTTTCTTTTCGCCAATCATGTTCATTTCGAATACGGAAGCCCTGTTGATATTGGCAGTTTAAATGCTGGCTATATCAAACCTAAAAACGAGTTCGCATTTGATTTTAAGATGAGTTTCAATGACTTCGCCAAGATGCTAACTGAGATATCTAAGACAGGGTTAAATGATATTAAAGAATTTGACAACCATAGAATAACAGATAGCGTCAAACAAGTAATAGAGAACATGCTTGGTTTAGAAGCAGCAGATTTTATTTGTAACGACAACAGCCAGCACGCACGAATATTCGAATTTTGCCTAAACCAGGGCTTTACATTACATGGTAGTCATATACAAAAAATACACCTACCAAATACATACTTAGACAATTACACAATAAAATTAATCTCCAAACGTTTCCCCGGTAAAATTATGACATTTAACCCTAAATATGGTTTTGAAAGTCGACATGTGGCATAAGAGCAAATATTACATCATTGGGGTCTTCGAAGACTTAGAAGATCATATTTATCCTTCGCACTTTAATCCGATAATCGCCGAGAAGAAAAACGGCCTATACAGACGCTGGAACTATTCAATTAAATCCCCTTACCAAATAAAACTAGATAGCCCCGTAGGGGCTTTCAAAGAAAATCATGAAGAGCTTTTCCCTGTTAAAACATTGCACTACATCACCCCTATTGAATTATCTAGCAAGACTCAAGTTATCGCCCTTAGCCGCGACAGAATACTAGCATCAGAGAATAAATTTAAACTTATTCTCCAAATAATCAAATCAGCAACAACAAGAAAAACTGACATTCGCTATCTTCATAGATCAGTTAGAACTATAAAAAACATAATTGAGTAATTCATCTAAGTCATTTACAACAAGTGGGTTCAGGTGACGCCTACGGCGAACCTGAACCAAGCGCTACTCTTCACTTTCAACCAAGGAAGGAATCATGAGAAATACAGTATTACCGTTAATCGCATTACTGGCTTTTACAGCCCACACAGCATTTGCAATGTCACAAGCTGAGCAGTCACTTATCCAATTCGGCATAGAGCTAATGTCCAGCTTGGACACTGCACAGGTCGTAATTGATCTCTACATCCTGGCAGTCCTTGCTTGTATTTGGATGTATCAAGACAATAAAGCACGCAAAAAGCCATTTATATCCATAGTTCCGTACATCATTATCACTGCATTTTTTGTATCTATCGGCCCACTGCTCTATCTGGTCGTCAAAGGCTTTTCAAAGGAGCGCAGTGTAGGTAACGCACCGCAAACCTAAAGCACGCCACCTAGCCATGACTCCGGTCTAAACTAGCAGCCGTCACGGTTTACCCACTGAGCAGGCAACATGAATCGTCGCAAGAAAATCAATCAGCTGTTAAAGGCTCACGCCAAGAAAGCCAGCGCCAAACTGGCGCCCAAAAGCAAACCCAAATACATCTGCAAAGCTGACCGTTTGAAATTGGCCGCCGAGGCCAGCCAGGCCGCCCTCCTTCCTGCCGAAGAAGAAACCTCCAGCACCAGCGCACTGCCGCGCAACGACTGACACGCAACTCACAGCTACGCCTAGCGCGTCGCGGCTAGCGCTCCGTTCATTCGCAGGCGCCGCATGGCGCAGCCTTCAACCCCACTATTCAGGCATCAGCACAGCCCATGGCCGCATGTGCATGTCCATGTGGGCGTTGCCTGAGTCATTGAGCGGCGCACAGGCCAACTGACGGCTATAACGCAGGCAAAAAAACGGCCCAACGCCAGAAGACGTGGGCCGCAAAGCACTATCGGGTCGTGCGTGGTGCTCCGCTAGCAGGCATGAAGCCTGCGCAACGGAGCGAAGGCAGCGGCTGGACGACCGGCCAGCCGCGCCTGGGGGGATCAGATGTGGGCGTCCTGGTATTCCTGCTCGGCTTCACCGAAACGCTTCTGCATGGCAGCGCTCGGGCCATTGCCGATGCGGCTGAACAGCAGGATGGCCAGGGTGGCGAGGATGAAGCCCGGGATGATTTCGTACAGGCCCAGACCGATCCAGTTCTTCCACACCACTACGGTCACGGCACCGACGATCATGCCGGCCAGGGCGCCGTTACGGGTCATGCCTTTCCACATCACGGAGAGGATTACCACCGGACCGAAGGCAGCACCGAAGCCCGCCCAGGCGTAGGACACCAGGCCCAGTACGCGGTTTTCCGGGTTGGAGGCCAACACAATGGCGACCACTGCCACCAGCAGCACCATGGCGCGGCCGACCCAGACCAGTTCGTTCTGGCTGGCGCCTTTGCGCAGGAAGGCTTTGTAGAAGTCTTCGGTCAGGGCACTGGAGCAGACCAGCAACTGGCAGCTCAGGGTCGACATCACGGCGGCGAGGATGGCGGACAACAGGATGCCGGCGATCCACGGGTTGAACAGCAGCTTGGACAGCTCGATGAACACGCGCTCCGGGTTCTCGGTGACCGGGCCTGCCAGTTCAGGATGCGCCGAGAAGTAGGCAATACCGAAGAAGCCCACGGCCACGGCACCGGCCAGGGTCAGGATCATCCAGGTCATGGAGATGCGACGGGCAGCGGGGATGGATTTCACCGAGTCGGCAGCCATGAAGCGCGCCAGGATGTGCGGCTGACCGAAGTAGCCCAGGCCCCAGGCCATCAGCGAGATCACGCCGACGAAGGTGGCGCCTTTGAGCATGTCGAAGTTGGTGGCGTCCTTCAGCTCGATGGCCGCGAAAGTGGCATCGGCACCACCGGTGGCGATCAGTACCACGACCGGCGTGAGGATCAGGGCGAAGATCATCAGCGTGGCCTGCACGGTGTCAGTCCAGCTCACGGCCAGGAAGCCACCGATGAAGGTGTAGGCGATGGTCGCCGCAGCACCGGCCCACAGGGCGGTTTCGTAGCTCATGCCGAAGGTGCTTTCGAACAGACGGGCACCGGCTACTACACCCGAGGCGCAGTAGATGGTGAAGAACACCAGAATCACCACAGCGGAGAAGATGCGCAGGATGCGGCTGTTGTCTTCAAAGCGGTTGGTGAAGTAGTCCGGCAGTGTCAGGGCGTTGCCGTTGTGCTCGGTCTGCACACGCAGACGGCCGGCAACGAGCAGCCAGTTCAGGTAGGCACCGACGACCAGGCCGATGGCGATCCAGCCTTCGGACAGGCCAGACATGTACACGGCACCCGGCAGGCCCATGAGCAGCCAGCCACTCATATCGGAGGCACCGGCAGACAGTGCGGTAACGAAACTACCAAGGCTGCGGCCGCCGAGGATGTAGTCGGACAGGTTCTTGGTGCGCATGTAGGCGATTAGCCCGATCAGTACCATCGCGGCGATATACACCACGAAGGTGATCAGCATGGGGGTGCTAGCGGTCATGGGAGGATGCCCTCTCGTTTGTTGTTATGGTGCTGCAGCGAATCGGCCGCAACCTGGTTGGCAATACGCCCGCTTGTGGCGGGCTGCTGAACAACCCGCTCCTGCTGCAGGAACGGGTCATGAATGGGGTGGCGCCATCCGCGCTGCCATGCTGCTCTCGGTCATCCGAATGAGAGCCAATCAACCTACGTCTTTACTCAACTTTAGCTCGCTCCGGCAAAAACAGGTTGCAACCTGGCCGAGAGAGCAAACACGCCGCGAACAACCGGGTTGCGACAGCGGTTTGGTGGGATGCAGGACTCTAGTGACTGAGCAGTGACAGCTTCTTGCAGGAAACTCTGGAGTTTTTGCAGAAAACTCCGGGGCGGGGAACTTTATCCATACACACGTTTGAAACCAGCGCGCCGGCAAAGGTGCCGGCGCGTGGAGGTACAGCAAGGCTTACTGGACGGTGTCGACCAGGTATTTGTGTACCAATTGGCTGTCCATGCGCTCGTTGAAGGCGAAGATGATGTAGTCGGCGTCGTCCTTCTGCAGATCGACTTCGCTCTTCGCCCGGCCGATTTCCTGGCCATCCTTGTCATACGCCTTGGCCATCAGCGTGCCTTTGAATGGCTCGTTGGCCACCAGATAGACGCTGAAGCTCTTTTGCGCATCGGCCATACCGTTGGATTTGGCGGTGGTCTTGACCAGACCGGCCTTGCTCGCGCCTGCGCCAAGCTCGGTCTCGACCACCATGCTCTGATCGATACCACTGCCCACACCCGAGAGAAAACCGGTGACGCCCTCGCCCACCGCTTTGCCGGCTTTCTCCGAGAGGGTCTGCTCGCTATCGCCGCAGCCGACGAGAACCACAGCACTGAAAAGACCTACCAGCAGACTCTTGTACTTCATTTTTCACTCCCTGAATCAATGGTCTATGCAAAGGCGACCAGCAGCAGCGTGCCAATCGCAGCTGCGCAGAATACGCCAAAGCCTGCTCCGGTCGCGCTAATGCAATGCGTGGATGTGAAGGAGTTGGCGAGCTGGACGGGGACCATCTATCGCATCCAGGCTGCCAGCAGCCACCCGAGGATCACCTAGCGCTCTATGATCTGCGCGCGCATCGGTGCCAAACGCGCCAGCAGGCGGTTCTGTGCGGCGACCGGGATGCCTTCGGCGTCCATGGCGTCGATCAGGTCTTCGACCAGGGCATTGAAGTCGCCACGGTCGATGTTCAGGCCCTTGTGGCTCTCTTCCATGCTGTCGCCGGTGTAGTCGCAGGGGCCGCCAGCCTCAACGCAGACCTGCTCGACCAGCTTGTCGCGCAGCCGCTCGATGTCGATCTCGCGGAAGTAGTGGGCGATGCGTGGGTTGCGCGCCGAGTTGAGCAGCATGCCCTCGACGATGCGGGTGATCCCTGCTTGCTCGCCGAGGCTGCGATACAGGCTGTCATCCCTGGGCGGCTGGCTGGTGCAGGCGGCCAGGATCAGAGCTAGCAGAACCAGTCCAAGGCGCATGCTCAGAAGCTCCCCTGGATGGACAGATAGGCGCCGTCCTGATGGTCCAGCCCGGCAATTTCGCCCAGGCGTGCATAGGCCAGCACCACGGCCAGGTTTTTGTTGGGGAAGTAGCCGAGGAACACATCGGACCAGTCGTTCTCACCAGCGAAGGACAGGTTGTCCGGCTTCTCGCGGTACTCCACGCCCAGCGCCCAGCGCGGGTTGAACAGCACGGCCACCGAGCCTTCCTTGAGCACCGAGTGCCGATCACGGCGATCGCCACCGAAGCCCAGCAGGCCCAGCTCATTGGCCCGGCTGTAGCGCAGGTTGCCGTTAAGCAGCAGGTTGTAGCCGAACGCGCCGCCGAGCAGCAGGCGGCTGGCAGCAAGATAGGCCTCGGTGTCTTCGTCACGCGCGGCGCCGATCAGGCTCGGCACCAGAAAGTCCTTCTGTCGCTTGTGCTGGATACCCAGTGAGACCTGCGGCAACTGGTCGTAGATCAGGTCGCCAAACAGGCGCACCTTGAGGCCGAGAATGTCCTGACTGAGGCTGTTGTCGGGCAGGCTGAGGTCACGGGCCAGGGTGCCGAGATCAAAGCGCTGGCGCGCGTAGGAAAGCTCCACACGGTTGCCGTAAGACGCCGCCATGCCGGCCACATCCAGGCGGTAGTCGCCGGTTTCCACGCGGGTAGCAAAGGCGGTAGCCCCCCACTCGCCCTGTTCGCCATAACCGGACAGCACCGCCCAGGGGGTGATGCCGCCACCGGCGGCGCCTTCGATGCTACTCGCGCCGCCGGTGGCCAACAGGCGGCCCTGTTCGGCCAGAACCAGACCCGGGCAGAGCAGCCCGAGCAAGATCAACGGCAATGTCTTACCCATGCTCACTAGGCTCCGGCCAAGGCCAATGGTTGTTTCTGCTGCATCCACTGCTCGAACGCCTGGGCCGGCAGCGGCCGGCTGATCAGGTAACCCTGGGCGGTGTCGCAGTTCCATAACCGCAGCAGATCAAGGTTGTGCTGGAATTCGACGCCCTCGGCGACCACCTTGAGACCAAGGCTGTGGCTCATGTCGATGGTGGAGCGCACGATTACCGCGTCATCACTCTGCTCATCCAGCTCGCGGATAAACGACTGGTCGATCTTCAGCTCCTGCACCGGCATGCGCTTGAGCTGGGCCAGCGAGGAATAGCCGGTGCCGAAGTCGTCCACCGACAGGTGAATACCGCAGTTACGCAAGCTGTGCAGTACTTCCAGGGCGCGCTCCGGGTCTTGCATCACGGCGCTCTCGGTAATCTCGAACACCAGCTGTTCGGCCGCGACCGCATGCCCAGCCAGCAAGGTACTGACGCGCTCGGCCAGCTCCAGGCTGCCCAGGTCCTCGGCGGAGATATTCAGCGATACCTGCATGCGCAGACCACGCGCGTTCCACTCATGCAGCTGGCGCACCACCTCTTCGATGACCCAGCCGGTGAGGATCTGGATGCTGCCGGTACGTTCGGCCAGGGGGATAAACTCGCCCGGAGAAACCATGCCGTATTGCGGGTGATGCCAGCGCAACAGGGCCTCGGCCTCGTGTACCAGGCCGGCACGGATATCCAGCTTGGGCTGGTAATGCAGCGCAAGCTCGCCCTTGGCAGCCGCCTGGCGCAGATCACGGATCAGGCCTATCTGCCGCTGATGGGCATCATCGCGGCCCTGCTGATAAACCTGCAGGCGCCCCGGCAGGTGCGCGGCATCCTGCATGGCAATGGCGGCACGGCGCAGCAGGTCATCCGGCGTGGCACCGTCGTCCGGGTAAACCGCAATGCCGATGCAGCAATCCAGGCTGATCAGCAGGTTGCCAATGGGCATAGGCTGGACCAGCAGTTGCTGCAACTTGTCGGCGGCGGCGATGGCGCTGTCGCTGTCACAGTGTTCCAGCAACAGCAGCATTTCATCGGCCACCAGGCGCGCCAGGCTGTCACCGGGGCGCAGGGTCGCTTGCAGACGCCGGGCAAGTTGCTGCAAGGCCAGGTCAACGCCCTCCGCACCGGCGCTCTCCAGAATGCTGCGAAAGTTGATCACGCCCAGATAGAGCAAGGCGGTCGAGCGTCCTGCGGTAATCGCACTGCCCAGGCGTTCCATGGCCAGGGTGCGATTGGGCAGCCCGGTCAGGGCATCATGCAGGGCGTTGTGAGCCAGTTGCCGCTCACGCTCGGCAATACCCTCCTGCATGCTCTGGAAGGTTTTGGCCAGGCGGCCCAGCTCATCGTTACGCTGCAGCTTGATCGGCGTCTGGTAGTCGCCCTGGCCGATGCGTTCAGCCACTCGTGCCAACTCGCGCACCGGCTGTGACAGGTTGCGCGCCAGCAACAGCGCCCCCAACAACGAGGCAAACAAGGCCGCCAGGGCAATCAGCAGAATATCGTTATCCAGGGGGGCAAACGCCGCCTCGGCCTGATCCACCGACTTGTGCAGCAGCGCCATGACCTTGTAGTTCGGGCCGCTGACCAGGGTGCGCCACTCGCCGAGATAGCGCTGACCATCCTGCTCCAGCAGGCGACTTCCGCTGTCGAGGTTCTGCTGCATGATCTCCGCGCGCAAACCGCCATGCAGGACGGCTGGCAGGGTGCTGATCCAGCCCGACGGCTTGCCCTGCTCGATCGACACCAGGGTCAGCTCCAGGTGGGTCAGCTCGCGCAGTTCGTTGGCGAAAGCTTCGTCGACATGAAAACCCATCACCACGCGGGCAATCGGCAAGGGCGCACTGACCAGAGCCTCGACCAGCAGGAACACCTCGCCATCGATGGGCAGCAGGAAAATCTGCGGGCCGCTGCGGGCCGGATCCTGCATCTGTCCGGCCAGGCGACTCACCGAGTCGCTGCCGATCTGTTCGGTGGTGCTGACCTGCAGGCTGCCATCCAGACCGAGCAGCATCACCACACCGGCGTTGATGCGCGCGCCATGGTTGGCCAGCGCCGAGCGGATGGTTTCCGCGTCACCACTGGCCACCGCATCCTTGAAGCCGAAGTCGGCCGCCAGCACGCGCACCGCATCGTGCAACTGACGACCGCGCACATCGAGCAGTTGCTCGAACACCCGGCCACCAACGCCCAACTCCTCACGCAGCTGATTTTGCACGGCCACAGCGGTGGCGGCCTTGACCGCGAAATACAAGGCACCCACCACCACCAGCAGAAGGAGGATCAGAACCCCGGCGATACGAGCCTGAAAGCTATGGTTGAACTTCACGCGTGGCCTTCTTGAATGCATCACCAAAGGAGCTCGGCGCCGGTGCCGCAGGCGCGGCCTGTACCGACCCCGAGAGCTGCAGGGTAAAGCGCTTTTGCAGGCTTGGCTCGACAACCTGCAGCTCACCCGCAGCAACCGGCAACATATTCGGGCTTTGCGGATGCCACAGGGTGGTCTGGTAGGTGCCGGGCGGCAGGCCATCGAGTTTCACGCGACCGGCCTCGTCACTCACAGCAAACCAGGGATCGTCGGTAACGTATACATAGCCGAGCATCCAGTCATGAATGTTGCAGCCGAGCACCACCACGCCCGGTTTGTCGAAGACTACCGGTTCGCTGGGCGTGCCCTGATACAGACGCAGCTCGAAACGCTTGGCCGGCGAGAAGGAATAGACCTGATGACGGATGTTGTCGCTATTGGGGAATTTCACCGAGGTGCCGCTGCGCACGGCCAGCACCGTGGGCGCAAACTGCTTGTCGCGCTGATCCATGATGGCCGCGCCGGGAGCAACAGCCGACTGACCACTGAGCGTGAGTACGGCATTGGCCAGCGGCTGCCCCTGGGCGTCCACCAGTTCGGCCAGCAGGCTTGCGGCACTGACGGGCAACACACCACCCAGGGTAAGCGCAGCAACCAGACAGACAGACTTGATCATGCATGTTCCAGACCCAAGCAGGCTCGGGAGTACAGGGTGAATACAAGCCTTCCTGGCAGTTTTTCTTAGACGTTGCGCTGAAGACTAGCTGAGGCCGTCGCGAAGATCACCCCAGGAACGCGGCAACCGGTAGCCGACTCAGGACAGCACACTGCGGTCAAACACAAACACGCCGCTCCCGGGCGGCCTATGTTCCAGCAGGCTTTGCGGCCGACCCATCTTCGGGTAGTTCTTCGCTCCGGTATCACTGATCCAGCCCTGCTGTTTCATCTTTTCCAGGCGTCCACGCAAGGTGGTGTGCTGCACCGCCTGGCCCAGACAGGCCTGAAAGGCAGCAAGCGCCTCGGTAACGGTGAAGTGCGGAGCCAGCAGATAGAGCGGCAGCGAGGTATACACCGATTTTCCAGCCAGCCGCTCCAGCGCCTGCGCCACCAGCTGGGCATGGTCGAACGGCAGCGGAAAACGCTCGTCAAGCACCTGCGCCAGGCTGGCAAAGCACAGATCTGCACCCGGCAGCTCGGTATCAGCTGGCAACAGTGCCAGATAAAAGGTGCTCAGCGACCAGCCACGCGGGTCGCGCACGGCATTGCCCACCGTCGCCACCTGCTCCAGGTGCTGTGGCCGCACCCGTGCCTTGTCTTGCAGCGCGCGGGTCGCGGCGGCATCCAGGCTGAGGTCGGCACAGCGACCATTGACCAATACGCCAGGCAGCGCCCATTGCCCCTCGAACGGCGCCTGTGCACGACGAATCAGCAACAACTCCAGCTCAGCGGCCTGGCTCAGGCGCAGCGCGACGATATCCACACTGGCCAGCACTTCTGCAGCCCCCATTACCCCTCCTGTCTCCCGAGACTTATTTCATCTTGACCAATAACCCGGCGAATTTCACTTGTTTCGCGAAAAAGCGCTTTACAACATATTACATCAGATGGAATATGTAGCCACGAACGCGCAGCCAAAGGAGTGTCAGCATGAAAATCGCCAGCTTTGACGTCGATGCACAAAAGGGCTTCACCCCACTGTGTCCGGACGAGCTGCCGGTGGCCGGTGGTGAGCAGATTGCGCCGGCCCTGAATGAGCTGGCCAGCCGCGCGCACCTGCGCCTGGGCAGCAAGGATGCACACAGCCCGCACGCCGCCTGGATCGCCCCGAGCCATGCGCAAATGCTGCAACCGCTGCCCCTGGCCAATGCCGACGTCAGCTGGGTCAGCCATTGCGTACCGGGCACTCCAGGGTTCGAACTGCTCGACGAGCTGCCCGCTCCACTGGACTACGACTATTTCGTGTGGAAAGGCGTGGAGCCGGACCTGCACCCCTACGGAGCCTGCTACCACGACCTGGCCGAGAAGCGCAGCACGGGTGCCATCGAGTTTCTCCGGCACAATGGCGTGCAGCGCGTACTGGTCGGCGGCCTGGCCCTCGACTACTGCGTGAAAACCACGGCCTTGCAGCTGCGCCGCGCCGGCTTTGTCGTCGACGTCTATCTGCCGGCCTGCCGGGCCATTGCCGAAAACACCGCGCAAGCCGCCTGCGCCGAGATGAGCGCAGCAGGCATTGCGCTGCACACCAGCCTGGATGAGCTGGATGCAACCCTCAACACGGACAAGGAGATCTGATCATGGGTGAAAGTGTATTTGCCGAGCGGATCGTGCAGAACCTGCTGGATACCGACTTCTACAAACTGACCATGATGCAGGCGGTGCTGCACAACTACCCCAACGCCGAGGTGGAGTGGGAGTTCCGCTGCCGTAATGCCGAGGACCTGACGCCCTACCTGGCGGAGATCCGCTACCAGATCGAGCGCTTGGCCGAGCTGAGCATGAGTGCCGACCAGCTGGCCTTCCTTGAACGCATTCCGTTCATCAAGCCGGACTTCATCCGCTTTCTCAGCCTGTTCCGCTTCAACCTGCGCTACGTGCACACCAGCATTGAGGACGGCCAGCTGTGTATCCGCCTGCGCGGCCCCTGGCTGCACGTGATCCTCTACGAGATCCCGCTGCTGGCCATCGTCAGCGAAGTGCGCAACCGCTATCGCTACCGCGAGGTGGTGCTGGAGCAGGCCAGCGAGCGCCTGTACCAGAAGCTCGACTGGCTCAAGGGCGAGGCTTCGGCTGGCGAGCTGGAAAACTTCCAGATTGCCGACTTCGGCACCCGCCGGCGCTTCTCCTACCGGGTGCAAGAGCAGATGGTGCACATCCTCAAGCGCGACTTCCCCGGACGCTTCGTCGGCACCAGCAATGTGCACCTGGCCCGCGAGTACGACCTCAAGCCGATCGGCACCATGGCCCACGAATGGCTGATGGCCCACCAGCAGCTCGGGCCACGGCTGATCGACAGTCAGAGCGCCGCGCTGGACTGCTGGGTGCGCGAATACCGCGGCCTGCTCGGCATCGCCCTGACCGACTGCATCACCATGGATACCTTCCTGGCCGATTTCGACCTGTACTTCGCCAAGCTGTTCGACGGCCTGCGCCACGACTCCGGCGACCCGCTGCAATGGGCGGAAAAAGCCATTGCCCACTACGAAAAGCTCGGCATCGACCCCACAAGCAAGACCCTGGTGTTCTCCGACGGGCTCAACCTGGAGAAGTCGCTACAGCTCTACCGTGCACTTTGCGGGCGGATCAACGTAAGCTTCGGCATCGGCACCAACCTGACCTGCGACATTCCCGGCGTCGAGCCGATGAACATCGTGATCAAGATGACCGCCTGCAACGGCCAGCCCGTGGCAAAGATTTCCGACACGCCCGGCAAGACCCAATGCCGCGACGAGAATTTCGTCAGCTACCTGAAACATGTTTTCCGCGTATGAGGACCCTGAGATGAGCAACCGCCAAGCCGAAATCGCCGCCGCCCTCGATGTGGTGCCGCCCTTCGCCGATACCGCCGCCCTGGTCGCACAGATCGACCAGCGCAAAGCCTTTATCAAGCAGTGCCTGCTGAACTCCGGCCTGAAAGTGCTGGTGCTGGGCATCAGTGGCGGCGTCGACTCGCTGACCGCCGGACGCCTGGCGCAACTGACAGTTGAAGAACTGCGCCGCGAAACCGGCGACTCGGCCTATCGCTTTATCGCCGTACGCCTGCCTCACGGCACCCAGCACGACGAACAGGATGCCCAGGACTCGCTGAAGTTCATCCACGCCGACGAGGAAGACACCGTCAACATCGAAGACAGCGTGCGCGGCCTGGGCGAGCAGGTCAGCCACCTGCAGCAGCTCAGCGATGCCCGTCGCGACTTCGTCACCGGCAATATCAAGGCGCGCATTCGCATGGTCGCCCAGTTCGCCATCGCCAACGCCAACAACGGCCTGGTGATCGGTACCGACCATGCCGCCGAAGCGGTCATGGGCTTTTTCACCAAGTTCGGCGACGGCGCCTGCGACCTCGCCCCGCTCTCCGGGCTGGTCAAGGGCCAGGTACGGGCCATCGCCAAACACCTCGGCGCCCCGGAAAACCTGGTGTTCAAGGTACCCACCGCCGACCTGGAAGAACTGCGCCCCGGCAAACCGGACGAAGACGCCCACGGCGTGACCTATGCCGAGATCGATGCCTTCCTGCACGGCCAGCCAGTGAGCGACGAGGCCTACGCCATCATCGTGCGCACCTATGACAACACCCGGCACAAGCGCGAGCTGCCGCTGGTGCCCTGAGGGCAAAGAGCCGCGGGCTGGAATGCCCGCGGCAGGCTACTCTTTTTGAAGTAACGACTTAGCCGCTCAGGTCGGGTAGGCATAAGTCTCTTCAGCAAAGGAAAGCCATATGTTGCCGAACGCCACCCCAGAACGGATATTCACGCGCACCCTGCTCGATACCCTGATTCGCGCAGGCCTGATTGCTGCGCTGGTGGTTGCCTGTTTCGAGGTATTCCGCCCGTTTCTCAGCCTGATGTTCTGGGCCCTGATCCTGGCCGTCACCCTCTACCCGCTGCATAACCTGGTCAAAGCGCGCACGGGGCACAGCGACAGCCGCGCCGCCACGCTGATCGTGGTGTTCTCGATTGCTATCCTGCTGATCCCCGTCTATTTGCTCGGTACCTCACTGACCGAATCGGTAGAAGCGGTGATTCACTCGGTAAAATCCGGCGCGGTGCACATCCCGCCGCCGCCAGACGCCGTCACCCAGTGGCCACTGATCGGCAAACCCCTGCATGATTTCTGGGCACAGGTCGCGTCTGACCTGACAGGCGTGCTGCAACGTCTGGCTCCCCATTTCAAGGACGTGACCCTGGGGCTGCTCGGCAAGATTGCCGGTGTAGGCGTCGGCATCCTGGTATTTATCGCCGCGCTGATGATTGCCGGCATCATCATGGCCTTCGGCGAAACCGGCCATCACAGCGCCCAGCGTATCGCCGCGCGGATTTTCGATCCGGAGCGCAGCACTACTCTGGTCAATCTGTGTACCGCGACCATCCGCGCCGTGGCCCAGGGAGTAATCGGCATTGCCTTTATTCAGATGCTGCTGATCGGCGTCGGCTTCGTCTTCATGGGTGTCCCCGGTGCCGGCCTGCTGGCCATCGCCGTTCTGCTGCTGGGGATCATGCAGCTCCCGGCCACGCTGATCACCCTGCCGGTGATCGCCTTTGTATTCTTCAGCGAGGGTGCCACCCTGGCCAGTATCGTCTTCGCCATCTACACCTTTGTCGCTGGCCTTGCCGACAACGTGCTCAAGCCGCTGCTGCTCGGCAGGGGCGTGGATGTACCGATGCCGGTGGTGCTGATCGGCGCCCTGGGCGGCATGGTTACCGGTGGGATTATCGGCCTGTTCATCGGCCCGGTGCTGCTGGCGGTGGGCTACAAACTGTTTTGGCAGTGGGTCGACACTGCTCCGGTCGGCAGCATTACCGGCCCGCAAGACGATAGCCAGGCATGAGTATCTGAGCCGACAACGGCTCAGACAGAAGCCTGGATTGTTGCCGTCCAGTCAGGGCGAGTTGACGCGCAGGGTGATCGACACCAACACCTGCTGCTCAGGATCATCGCCCAAGTGATAGTCCGGTGCGGCTCCATAGCCCAGCCAGAGCTGCTGGCCGTTCTTGATCCGCACATCGGAGCGCTCGTCGCCATCGCCCTCCAGCCCGGCAAGAAAGGCACTAACCTGCGTGCGCGGCATGCCGAGACGCAGCTGGTCATCGACCACGAAACCCTGCAGATCATCCCTGGGTTCGACGTGCTGCAACCAGCCAAGAAACAGGTCGTCGGTAAACTGCTCGACCTTCCAGCAACGCACCTCGCGCAGCGTCTCGCCTTCGAACTCCAGTAGCAGTGCATTGCCATAGAGCAGGCCGCGCCGCCCCTGACGCAGCGGCAAGTCAGCAGTGGGCACTCCCAGCCGTTCAACAAAGGCCGCCGGTGAGGCGCTGAGCGGTAGACCAAACACCGCCTTGCCGACATGCACCTGCAATTCGGCGCGAACCAATCCAGCGCTGCCCAATAGCAGCAGGATTACCAGCAGTTTCAGCCTGTTCATCGTCATCTCCTTTGACTGTGTAGCTGGCGCAGAGACAAAAAAACCGGGTTAGAACCCGGCTTTTCGCTGCACCATGGGTGATCAGGTACGCGGCAGGGTCACGCCGGTCTGGCCCTGGTACTTGCCGCCACGGTCGGCGTAGGACACTTCACAGGCCTCGTCGGACTGCAGGAACAGCATCTGCGCCACGCCTTCGTTGGCGTAGATCTTCGCCGGCAGGGTGGTGGTGTTGGAGAACTCCAGGGTCACGTGGCCTTCCCACTCGGGTTCCAGCGGGGTGACGTTGACGATGATGCCGCAGCGCGCGTAGGTGCTTTTGCCCAGGCAGATGGTCAGCACGTCACGCGGGATGCGGAAGTACTCGACGGTGCGGGCCAGGGCGAAGGAGTTCGGCGGGATGATGCACACCGGGCCTTTGACGTCGACGAAGCTCTTCTCATCGAAGTTCTTCGGATCGACCGTGGCCGAGTGGATGTTGGTGAACACCTTGAACTCGTCGGCGCAGCGTACGTCGTAGCCGTAGCTGGAGACCCCGTAGGAAATCAGGCGCTCGGCGCCTTCGGTGCGCACCTGGCGCTCAACGAAGGGCTCGATCATCCCGTGTTCCTGGGCCATGCGGCGAATCCACTTGTCCGATTTGATGCTCATGGCGGGCGTCCTGACTCAAGGTGTGGTGAAAAATTGAGCGCGCATCTTACCGGGAGGCAAGGCTCGCTTCAAAGGCCCCTCGTCTGCAGGAGCCAGCTTGCTGGCGATCCGTTTGCCGGTTGGGCGCTGATCGCCAGCAAGCTGGCTCCTACAAAAGCGGGTATCAGTCGTCGGAGATGACGATGTTGGGCATGGCACTGGCGCCCAGCCCACTCTGGGCGATACGCGCACCCACGCAACGGGCCATTTCCTGGTAGATCATGGCGATCTGGCTTTCCGGGTCGGCAATGGTGGTCGGCTTGCCGCCGTCCGACTGCATACGGATGGCCATCGACAGCGGCAAGGAAGCCAGCAGGTCTACGCCGTACTGACTGGCCAGCTTCTCGCCGCCGCCTTCGCCGAACAGGTGCTCGGAGTGGCCACAGTTGGAGCAGATGTGCACGGCCATGTTCTCGACCACGCCGAGCACTGGGATATTGACCTTGCGGAACATCTCCACGCCCTTCTTGGCATCCAGCAGGGCCAGGTCCTGCGGGGTGGTGACGATCACCGCGCCGGCCACCGGCACCTTCTGCGCCAGGGTCAGCTGGATATCACCGGTGCCCGGCGGCATGTCCACCACCAGGTAGTCGAGGTTGTCCCAGGCGGTCTGGGTGATCAGCTGCAGCAGCGCGCCGGAAACCATCGGCCCGCGCCATACCACTGGCGTGTTTTCGTCGGTGAGGAAAGCCATCGACATGATCTGCACGCCGTGGGCTTCCAGCGGCACGAAGAACTTCTCGTCGCGCACTTTCGGCCGGGTGCCTTCGGCGATGCCGAACATGATGCCCTGGCTCGGGCCATAGATATCCGCATCGAGGATGCCGACCCGCGCGCCTTCGCGGGCCAGGGCCAGGGCCAGGTTGGCGGCGGTGGTCGACTTGCCCACCCCGCCCTTGCCGGAAGCCACGGCGATAATGTTCTTCACGTTAGCCAAGGCCGGCACCTGGGCCTGGGCCTTGTGCGCCTCGATCACGCAGTCGATCTCGACCTTGGCGCTGTCGATGCCCTCGACTCCTTCCAGGGCCATCTGCAGCATCTGCGCCCAGCCGCTCTTGAACAGCCCGGCGGCGTAGCCCAGCTGCAGGCGCACGAGGACCTTGCCGCCGTCGATCTCGACTTCACGCAGGCAACCGGCGCTGACCGGATCTTGATTGAGATTGGGATCAGTGAACTGACGCAGGGTCGCTTCGACCACTTGGCGGGTAACGGCGCTCATGGGACAACTCCGAAAGGCTGAGCAAAACAGGCGGGCATCTTACCGCAGGCGCTTGATTCGTAGGGTGGATGACGCCTTTTTCATCCACCGATTCCCGCGCGGTGGATCGATGAAGCGTGATCCACCCTACATCAGCCATTCACCCGGCTACAGACAGCCCGTAGGGTGGATGTCGCCTTTTACATCCACCATTTCCCGCGCGGTGGATGGGTGAAGCCTGATCCACCCACATCAGCCATTCACCTGCCACGGACAGCCCGTAGGGTGGATGACGCCCTTTTCATCCACCAGAGCGCCGCGCGGTGGATCGGTGGAGCGTGATCCACCCTACGGCACCATCCGCCCCGTCACGGGTGAAAAAAAACCGCTGCGCCTATATAGTTGCCGGCTTCCCTCGTAATACCAGTGCAGCCGATCATCATGTCCGAAGCCCGCAAGATTCTCGTTACCAGCGCCCTGCCCTACGCCAACGGCTCGATTCACCTTGGCCACATGCTCGAGTACATCCAGACCGACATGTGGGTGCGTTTCCAGAAGCTGCGTGGCAACCAGTGCATCTACGTCTGCGCCGACGACGCCCACGGCTCGGCGATCATGCTGCGCGCCGAGAAGGAAGGCATCACCCCGGAACAGCTGATCGCCAACGTGCAGGCCGAGCACAGCGCCGACTTCGCCGACTTCCTGGTCGACTTCGACAACTTCCACTCAACCCACGCCGAGGAAAACCGCGAGCTGGCCACCAGCATCTACCTCAAGCTGCGTGACGCCGGGCATATCGCCACCCGTTCGGTGACCCAGTACTTCGACCCCGAGAAGGGCATGTTCCTCGCCGATCGCTTCATCAAGGGCACCTGCCCGAAATGCGCGGCCGAGGACCAGTACGGCGACAACTGCGAGAAATGCGGCGCCACCTACGAGCCCACCGAGCTGAAGAATCCACGCTCGGCCATCTCCGGCGCCGTGCCGGTGCTGCGCGACTCCAAGCACTTCTTCTTCAAGCTGCCCGACTTCGAGGCCATGCTGAAGACCTGGACCCGCAGCGGCAGCCTGCAGGATGCCGTGGCCAACAAGATCGCCGAATGGCTGGATGGCGGCCTGCAGGAGTGGGACATCTCCCGCGATGCGCCCTACTTCGGCTTCGAGATCCCCGACGAGCCGGGCAAGTACTTCTACGTCTGGCTGGACGCGCCGATCGGCTACATGGCCAGCTTTAAAAATCTGTGTTCCAAGCGCCCGGAGCTGGACTTCGACGCGTTCTGGAACAAGGACTCGACCACCGAGCTGTACCACTTCATCGGCAAGGACATCGTCAACTTCCACGCCCTGTTCTGGCCGGCCATGCTCGAAGGCGCAGGCTACCGCAAGCCCACCGCAGTCAACGTGCACGGCTACCTGACCGTGAACGGGCAGAAGATGTCCAAGTCGCGCGGCACCTTTATCAAGGCGCGTACCTACCTGGATCACCTGAATCCGGAATACCTGCGCTACTACTACGCCAGCAAGCTGGGCCGCGGCGTCGACGACCTCGACCTGAACCTCGAAGACTTCGTGCAGAAGGTCAACTCGGACCTGGTCGGCAAGGTGGTCAACATCGCCAGCCGCTGCGCCGGCTTTATCCACAAGGGCAACAATGGCGTGCTAGTCGACGCCAACCCCGAACCAGAGCTGTGGACCGCCTTCCAGGCCGCCGCGCCGAGCATTGCCGACGCCTATGAAGCCCGCGATTTCTCCCGCGCCATGCGCGAAATCATGGCCCTGGCCGACCGCGCCAACGCCTGGATCGCCGACAAGGCTCCTTGGGCGCTGAACAAGGTCGAAGGCAAGCAAGCCGAGGTGCAGGAAATCTGCGCCCTGGGCGTTAACCTGTTCCGCCAGCTGGTGATCCTGCTCAAACCCGTGCTGCCGAAACTGGCTAGCGATGCCGAGGCCTTCCTCAACGTTGCCCCGCTGAGCTGGAACGACCTAGCCACGCCGCTGGCCAACCACCAGCTGAACCCGTTCAACCCACTGCTGACTCGCATCGAGCCAGCCAGGATCGAAGCCATGACCGCCGCCTCCAAGGAAGACCTCGCCGCCACCGACGCACCGGCCACCCCGGCTGGCAACGGCGAGCTGGTGAAAGACCCGCTGGCCGCCGAGATCGCTTTCGATGCCTTCGCCGCCGTGGATCTGCGCATCGCCCTGATCGAGAAGTGCGAGTTCGTCGAAGGCGCCGACAAGCTGCTGCGCCTGACCCTGGATATCGGCGACGCCAAGCGCAACGTGTTCAGCGGCATCAAGAGCGCCTACCCGGACCCGAGCAAGCTGGAAGGCCGCCTGACCCTGTACGTGGCCAACCTAGCCGCGCGCAAGATGAAGTTCGGCGTGTCCGAGGGCATGGTCCTGGCCGCAGGGCCTGGTGGTGAAGAAATCTACCTGCTCAGCCCGGACAGCGGCGCCAAGCCCGGGCAGCGGGTCAAGTAAGTTTCTGCTGACGGACGTGCGGCGCAGCGCCGCACGCCCTCGACTAGCCTTATAGGCTGCTAATCAGCCGGCTTTGCCGACTTGTTAGTGCCCGTGCCCTTTCCGATAATAGGCACCCTTTTAATCCGGCCTTTTCCGCCCGCAACGGTAACCCGATGACCGAACTCGCCTTGATCATGGTCAGTGCCATCCTGGTCAACAACTTCGTGCTGGTGCAGTTCCTCGGCCTCTGCCCGTTCATGGGCGTGTCGAAGAAGATCGAGACCGCCATCGGCCTGTCGCTGGCCACTACCTTCGTGCTTACCCTGGCCGCCATGTGCAGCTACCTGGTGCAGGAATACGTGCTGGAGCCGCTGGGCCTGGAGTTTCTGCGCACCATCAGCTTCATCCTGGTGATCGCCGTGGTGGTGCAGTTCACCGAGATGGTGGTGAACAAGACCAGTCCCCTGCTCTATCGAGTGCTGGGCATCTTCCTGCCGCTGATTACCACCAACTGCATCGTGCTCGGCGTGGCTTTGGTCAACGCCAACAAGGCCGAGTTCACCTTTATTACCGCCACCGCCAACGGCTTTGCCGCCGGCCTCGGCTTCTCCCTGGTGCTGGTGCTGTTCGCCGCCATGCGCGAGCGCATCGCCATTGCCGATGTGCCGCAGTCCTTCCAGGGCGCCGCCATCGGCATGATCACCGCCGGGCTGATGTCGCTGGCGTTCATGGGCTTTGCCGGGCTGATCAAGCTATGAGCCTGATTCTGATTGCCGTCCTCGCCCTCCTCGCCCTGTGCCTGGTGTGCGGTGCGATCCTCGGTTACGCGGCGGTGCGCTTCAAGGTCGAAGGTGACCCGATCGCCGAGCAGATCAACGCCCTGCTGCCGCAGACCCAGTGCGGTCAGTGCGGCTATCCAGGCTGCAAACCCTACGCCGAGGCGATTGCCGGTGGCGACAAGATCAACAAGTGCCCACCAGGCGGCGAGGCAACAATCCAGGCCCTGGCCGACCTGCTAGATGTCGAGCCCGAGCCGCTGGACGCTGTCGAAGGCGAGAAGCCGCAGATGGTCGCCTACATCCGCGAAGCCGAGTGCATCGGTTGCACCAAATGCATCCAGGCCTGCCCGGTGGACGCCATCGTCGGCGCAGCCAAGCAGATGCACACGGTGATCGTCAGCGAATGCACCGGCTGCGACCTGTGCGTCGAGCCCTGCCCGGTCGACTGCATCGACATGATTCCGCTCGGCAGCACGGTGCAAACCTGGAAATGGCAGTTGCCGCTGGCACCCGGCCAATTGATTGCCAGTGACCGGGAGCAGGCCGCATGACCGTGTTGATCGACCACGCCCAGCAGACCTGGGACATCCCCGGCGGCATCCATCCGGCTGAGCAGAAAACCCTTTCCAACCGCACGCCGATCCAGCCGGCGCCGCTGCCCAAGCGCCTGATCCTGCCGCTGGGTCAGCATATCGGCGCCGCCGCCGAGCCTTGCGTAGCGGTGGGCGAGTACGTGCGCAAGGGCCAGAAGATTGCCGAGGCCAACGGCTTCGTCAGCGCGCCCGTGCACGCACCGACCTCCGGCACCGTGAGTTTTATCGGTTCGCAGCCCTACCCCCATGTGTCCGGTATGCCGGCACCCGCCATCGTCATCGACAGCGACGGCCTGGAGCAATGGACCGACCTGCAGCCGTGCCCGGACTATCGGCACATGGAAGCCGCCGAGCTGCTGGAGAAGATCCGCCAGGCCGGCATCAACGGCCTAGGCGGCGCCGGCTTCCCCACGGCGGTCAAGCTCACCGCACGACCGACGCAGAAAATCCATACGCTGATCATCAACGGCACCGAGTGCGAGCCGTACATCACCGCCGACGACGTGCTGATGCGCGAACGCGCCGCCGAGCTGATCTCCGGCATCGACATCCTGGTGCAGCTGATCCAGCCGGAGCAGGTGCTGATCGGCATCGAGGACAACAAGCCCGAGGCCATCGCCGCCGTGCGCGCCGCCCTGAGCGAGCGCAGCTACACCCTCAAGGTGTTCCCCACCAAGTACCCGTCTGGTGGCGAGAAGCAGCTGATCCAGATCCTCACCGGCGTGGAAGTGCCCAGTGGCGGGCTGCCAGCCGATATCGGCATGCTCTGCCAGAACGTCGGCACCTGCGTGGCCATCCATGACGCCATCGTGCTGGGCAAACCGCTGATCTCGCGCATCACCACCCTGACCGGCAAAGCCCTCAGCCGCCCCGGCAACGTCGAGGCACTGCTCGGCACCCCGGTGGGCGAGTTGCTCGATTTCGCCGGACTGGACAAGGCCAAACTCAATCGCCTGATCATGGGCGGACCGATGATGGGCTTTACCCTGGCCGACCTCGGCGTGCCGCTGGTCAAGACCAGCAACTGCCTGCTGGCCTCGACCAGCGCCGAGCTGCCCACCCCGCCGCCGGCCATGCCATGCATCCGCTGCGGCGAATGTGCCGAGGCCTGCCCGGCCAGCCTGCTGCCGCAACAGCTGCACTTCTTTGCCCTCGGCCAGCAGCATGAACAACTGAAGGCGCACAACCTGTTCGACTGCATCGAATGCGGTGCCTGCGCCTATGTCTGCCCGTCAAGCATTCCATTGGTGCAGTACTACCGCGCGGCCAAGGCCGAAATCCGCGACCTGGAACAGAAGCAGCAGAAGGCCGAGCACTCCAAGCAGCGCTTCGAGCTGCGCCAGGAGCGCCTGCGCCGCGAGGAAGAACGCAAGGAAGCCGAGCGCCTGGCCCGCGCCGAGCGTGCCGCCAAGGCAAAAGCCGCCCAAGCCGAAGCCGCCAGCAGCGCGCCGGTTGCCGCCGCACCTGCCGCCGACGACCAGCTCAAGCGCCTGAAGATCGAAGCCAGCATGGCCCAGGTCGCTCTGAAAAAGGCCGAGAAACAACTGGCAAGCCACGACACTGCAGAGCTGCAAGCCCAGGTCAGCAGCCTGCGCGCCGCCGCCGAAACGGCGCAGAAAGCCCTGGAAGCCGTTCAGGCCAGTGCCCCGCCAGTGATCGCCGCGCCACCGGCTGACGAAGCGCTGAAGAAAGCCAAGATCGAAGCCGCCATGCTCAAGGCCCAGCTGCGCAAGCTGGAGAAGCTGGAAAGCCCCACGCCTGAGCAGCAGGCCGAGCTGGAACAGGCCCGCCAGCAGCTGGCCGCCGCCGAGCAAGCCCTGGAGGCGTTGCAGAGCACAGCCCCGGCGCCAGCGGCCAAACCGGCCGGCGACGAAACGCTGAAGAAAGCCAAGATCGAAGCGGCCATGCTCAAGGCCCAGCTACGCAAGCTGGAAAAGCTGGAAAGCCCCACGGCCGAGCAGCAGGCCGAGCTGGAACAGGCCCGCCAGCAACTGGCCGCAGCCGAGCAAGCCCTGGAGGCGTTGCAGAGCGCACCCCCGGCGCCAGTTGCCAAACCGGCCGGTGACGAGGCGCTGAAGAAAGCCAAGATCGAAGCCGCCATGCTCAAGGCCCAGCTGCGCAAGCTGGAGAAGCTGGAAAGCCCCACGCCTGAGCAGCAGGCCGAGCTGGAACAGGCCCGCCAGCAACTGGCCGCCGCCGAGCAAGCCCTGGAGGCGCTGCAGAGCGCAGCCCCGGCGCCAGTTGCCAAACCGGTTGGCGACGAAGCGCTGAAGAAAGCCAAGATCGAGCTGGCGATGAAACGCGCCGAACTGAAAAAGGCGGAAAAAGCCGCCGCCGGGGAAGCCGAGCTGACGCCCCTGCGCGCGGCCCTGGCCGCCGCAGAGCAGGCCTTGCATGCCGCCGAAGACGCCTCGAACAAGCCAGCCCCCGAGTTGGTGCGTACCGACAAGGCTCCGGTTGACGAAGCCCTGCGTGCCCTGAAGACCGAACTCGCCTTCGCCCGCGCCGACCTGCGCAAGCTGGAGCGTGATGAACAGGCCAGCGGCGAGGCACTCGATAGCGCCCGCGCACGCCTGGCCGAAGCTGAGCAGAAACTGGCGGAGTACTCGCCTGCGTAGCCCGGATGCAATCCGGGTCAGGCAGCGCGAGGCAATAGATTGCCAACAGATCAGACGCCCCTCTCCCACTTGTGGGAGAGGGGCTGGGGGAGAGGGAACGGCCAGCCACACCCTCTCCACCAAACCTCTCCGGTAGACCGCAGAGGAGCAGGACTAACCGAACGATCCACGGATCGCCCCCGGATTACATCCGGGCTACAGAACAGCGTTGTGCCACCCAATGACGGTGCAACACCACACGGAGCATCCATGGCCCTGCCCCGCATCACCTCGCCCCACGCCAAGGGCAACAACCGCACCCAGCGCGTCATGCTGCTGGTGGCTGCCGCCTGCGCGCCTGGCGCCCTGGTCCTGACCTGGCTGTTCGGCATCGGCACCCTGGTCAATCTGGTCTGGGCCTGCGTTATCGCCCTGGCCGTGGAAGCGGCGATTCTGGCTGCGCGCCAGCGCCCGATCGCTTTCTTCCTCAAGGATGGCAGCGCCCTGGTCACCGCCGTGCTGCTGGCCTTGGCCCTGCCACCCTATGCGCCCTGGTGGCTGACCCTGGTTGCGGTCGGCTTCGCCATTGTCTTCGGCAAACAGCTATACGGCGGCCTCGGCCAGAACCCGTTCAACCCGGCGATGATCGGCTATGTGGTGGTGCTGATTTCCTTCCCCATCGAGATGACCAGCTGGCCCAAGCCGCACACAGTCGGCATCTGGGACGGCATCCAGCAGATCCTCGGCCTCGCCGCCCTGCCCGACGGCTGGAGCCAGGCTACCGCCCTCGATAGCCTGAAGGTCAACAAGAGCCTGACCATGGATGAGCTGTGGGCGCAGAACCCGGCCTTCGGCCAGTTCGGCGGCAAGGCGGTGGAATGGGTCAACCTGGCCTTTTTGCTGGGCGGCCTGTTCCTCATCTACAAGAAGGTGATCAGCTGGCACGCGCCGCTGGGCATGCTCGGCGCACTATTCGTCATCAGCCTGCTGTTCTGGAACGGCTCCGGCTCGGATTCCAATGGCTCGCCGCTGTTCCACCTGCTGACCGGCGCGACCATGCTTGGCGCCTTCTTTATCGTCACCGATCCGGTATCCGGCGCCACCAGCAACCTGGGACGAGTCCTCTTCGGTGCCGGGGTCGGCGTGCTGGTCTATATCATTCGCACCTGGGGCGGCTACCCGGATGGCGTAGCTTTCGCCGTGCTGCTGATGAACCTCTGCGCGCCGACCATCGACTACTACACCCGCCCGCGCACTTACGGCCATCGCAAGCCGGCGCGCGGCTTCAAACTGGGGGAATGACATGGCCCTGCCGGAAATTTCCCGTTCGATGCTGAAAAACAGCCTGGTCCTTGGCCTGTTTGCGGTAGTTACCGTCGGCGTGGTGGCGATCACCCAGCAAGGCACCGCCACGCGCATCGCCGCCGCCGAGCGCGAAGCCAAGGTCCAGGCGCTGACCCAGATCCTGCCCGCGGGCAGTTATGACAACCATCTGCTCGATCACCCGCGCCCGGTGTTCGACCCGCTGCTCGGCAACAAGACGCCGAGCCCGGCCTACCTGGCCACCCTGCAGGGCAAACCGGCGGCGGTGATCCTCCAGGCCACGGCGCCAGACGGCTACAGTGGCTCCATTCAGTTGCTGATCGGTATCCACGCCGATGGCCGCCTGGCCGGCGTGCGCGTGGTCGGACACAAGGAAACTCCGGGCCTAGGCGACAAGATCGAGCTGGCCAAGAGCCCATGGATCAACAGTTTCGTCGGCCAGTCACTGCAATCCCCGGACGCAGCCGGCTGGGCGGTGAAGAAGGACGGCGGCCAGTTCGACCAGTTCGCCGGCGCCACCATCACCCCGCGCGCGGTGGTCAAGGCAGTGCACAAGGCGCTGCAGTATTTCGACGCACACAAGGCCGAGCTGCTCGCGCCGGTTTCCAGCAACGAGGGCGACAACAGCCATGGCTAGCTACCGCGAAATCGCCATCAACGGCCTGTGGAAGAACAATCCGGGCCTGGTTCAGCTGCTCGGCCTGTGCCCGCTGCTGGGCGTGAGCAACTCGGTGGTCAACGCGCTCGGTATGGCCATCGCCACCGCCCTGGTGCTGGCCTGCTCGAACGCCGCCGTGGCCCTGATCCGTCGCCAGGTCACCGATGCCGTGCGCCTGCCGGCCTTCGTCATGATCATCGCCGCGCTGACCACCTGCATCGAGCTGCTGATGCAGGCCTTCACCTATGAGCTGTACCAGATCCTCGGCATCTTCATTCCGCTGATCACCACCAACTGCATCATCCTCGGCCGCGCCGAGGCCTTTGCAGCGAAGAACAGCGTGGCCCACGCCAGCTTCGACGGCCTGATGATGGGCACCGGCTTCGGCCTGGTGCTGCTGGCCATCGGCGCGGTGCGCGAACTGCTCGGCACCGGCGCGCTGCTGGCCAACATGCACCTGCTGTTCGGCCCGATTGCGGCCAATTGGCAGCTGGTGCTGTTCCCCAACTATCAAGGCTTCCTGCTGGCCATCCTGCCGCCAGGCGCGTTCCTTGTCCTCGGCCTGCTGATCGCCCTGAAGAACCGCATCGACGCCGTGGTCGCCGAGCGTGCCAAGGCCGCCCAGCCAGAAGCGGCACCCGCTGCCAGCCGCCGCGTGCGTGTCACCGGGGTAATCGAGTGAACGCGGCCAAACGCTACGAGATCTTCCGCCGGCTGCACGAAGACAATCCCGAGCCGAAGACCGAACTGGCCTACAGCACGCCCTTCGAGTTGCTGGTGGCGGTGACTCTATCCGCCCAGGCCACCGACGTCAGCGTCAACAAGGCCACCGCCAAGTTATTCCCGGTGGCCAACACCCCGGAGGCAATCTACGCCCTGGGCGTCGAGGGTCTGTCCCAGTACATCAAGACCATCGGCCTGTACAACAGCAAGGCAAAGAACGTCATCGAAGCCTGCCGCATCCTGATCGAGAAGCACGGCAGTCAGGTACCGGACAACCGCGAAGACCTCGAAGCCCTGCCCGGCGTCGGCCGCAAGACCGCCAACGTGGTGCTCAATACCGCGTTCCGCCAGCTGGCCATGGCCGTGGACACGCACATCTTCCGCGTCAGCAACCGCACCGGCATAGCCCCGGGCAAGAACGTGCTGGAAGTGGAAAAGAAACTGCTCAAGTTCGTGCCCAAGGATTTTCTCCTCGACTCGCACCACTGGTTGATACTCCACGGCCGCTACGTCTGCCAGGCGCGCAAGCCGCGTTGCGGCAGTTGCCGCATCGAAGACCTGTGTGAATACAAGGCAAAAACCTCCGACGATTGAGCGCCTATTGATTAAGCCAATACGTCGATTGATAAAATCTTTTTTACCCTGCCCCGCTTTGCCGCTATAAGGTCGCCAACATCGCCCCTGTGTTGGAGTGAACCTGATGAGCACTGACAAAGAAGAACTCGTACTCGATGATGACTTTGTCGCCGAAGACGCCGAGGAAACCACCGAGCGTCCGGTGGTGGAAGTCGCCAAGACCAATCTGGCCAAACGCCGAGTCATCGACAACTATCTGGAAGAGCGCCGTCTGCAGAAACAGCTCGGCGACTATGACTTCGACCTCTGAAGGCCAGACATAAAAAAGCCCCGCACGTGCGGGGCTTTTTATTACTGCTATCGCTGACATCGGCTGCGCTTGAGTGGCAGCACATTTACCCGCGACCAGGTCATACCGGCGACAAGACTGCTGTCACTGCGGCTTATACAATCTTTCAGTCCTTGCGGCCCGGCGAGAGCAGCTCGATCTTGTAGCCGTCCGGATCTTCAACAAACGCCAGGATGCTGGTGCCGTGCTTCATCGGCCCCGGCTCGCGGGTGATCTTGCCGCCGCGCGAACGAATGTCCTCGCAAGCCTTGTACACATCGGCCACTTCCAGGGCGATGTGACCGTAGCCGGTGCCCAGCTCGTAACTGTCCACACCCCAGTTGTAGGTCAGCTCGATCACGCTGTTATGCGCTTCGTCACCGTAGCCGACAAAGGCCAGGGTGAACTGGCCTTCGGGGTAATCCTTGCGGCGCAGCAGGGTCATGCCCAGCACTTCGGTATAGAAGGCAATGGACTTGTCCATGTCGCCAACGCGCAGCATGGTATGCAGCAGTCTCATAAGGTTTTCCTCTTCTAGAAATGCAAAACCCCGGCTCGTGGCCGGGGTCCTGTGGCTTGCCCGTCAGCTTATCAGAACAGCTTGCGACCTTTACCGGCGGCGATGCGCATGCGCAGGGCGTTGAGCTTGATGAAGCCGGCCGCGTCAGCCTGGTTGTAAGCACCGCCATCTTCTTCGAAGGTAGCGATGTTGGCATCGAACAGCGAATCATCGGACTTGCGTCCGGTGACGATGACGTTGCCTTTGTACAGTTTCAGGCGCACTACGCCGTTCACGTGGGCCTGCGAGGCGTCGATCATCTGCTGCAGCATCAGACGCTCCGGGCTCCACCAGTAGCCGGTGTAGATCAGGCTGGCGTACTTGGGCATCAGCTCGTCTTTCAGGTGGGCCACTTCGCGGTCCAGGGTGATCGACTCGATGGCGCGGTGTGCGCGCAGCATGATGGTGCCGCCCGGGGTTTCGTAGCAGCCACGGGACTTCATGCCGACATAACGGTTCTCGACGATGTCCAGACGGCCGATGCCGTGCTCGCCACCGATCCTGTTCAGGGTCGCCAGTACGGTGGCCGGAGTCATTTCGACGCCGTCCAGCGCGACGATGTCGCCGTTGCGGTAGGTCAGTTCCAGGTATTGCGGGGTGTCGGGAGCCTTCTCCGGGGAGACGGTCCAGCGCCACATGTCTTCTTCGTGCTCGGTCCAGGTGTCTTCCAGCACGCCGCCTTCATAGGAGATGTGCAGCAGGTTGGCATCCATGGAGTACGGCGATTTCTTCTTGCCGTGGCGCTCGATCGGGATCGCATGCTTCTCGGCATAGTCCATCAGCTTCTCGCGGGACAGCAGGTCCCATTCGCGCCATGGAGCAATCACTTTTACGCCCGGCTTGAGTGCGTAGGCACCCAGCTCGAAACGCACCTGATCGTTACCCTTGCCGGTGGCGCCGTGGGAGATGGCGTCGGCGCCGGTCTCGTTGGCGATCTCGATCAGACGCTTGGCGATCAGCGGGCGGGCGATGGAGGTACCCAGCAGGTACTCGCCTTCGTAGACAGTGTTGGCGCGGAACATCGGATAGACGAAATCACGAACAAACTCTTCGCGCAGGTCGTCGATGTAGATTTCCTTGACGCCCATGGCCTGCGCCTTGGCACGAGCCGGCTCGACTTCTTCGCCTTGGCCGAGGTCAGCGGTGAAGGTCACCACTTCGCATTCATAGGTGTCCTGCAGCCACTTGAGGATTACCGAGGTATCCAGGCCACCGGAATAAGCCAGAACTACCTTCTTAACGTCCGCCATGCCAATCAACTCCACGGGGTTGTACGGAAAACCCGCGATTCTACCGGCCGCGCCCGGCGATTTACAGGGGCGCGACAGGCACTGGCGACAAAGCGACAGATTTATTTAGCCAGGCGACCTCAGGAAGTGGCCGCAGGATCAGCAGGTTGCGTGGCAGCCGGAGCGGCTGGAGCAGTATCCTCGGCTGGCTCGGCCACGGGCTCGCGGGACAGGGTCATGGTGACCCGACGGTTCTTCGCCCGGTTGCTTGCACTGCTGTTTGGCACCAGCGGATAACGCTCACCATGGAAACGCACAACGATCTGCTCGGCCGGCACGCCATTGGCCTTGAGGTACTCCTCGACAGCGATTGCCCGCCGCCGCGAAGTATCACGGTTGGTCAGACGATTGCCGCTGTTGTCGGAATGGCCGTCCAGCTCGATGCGATTGACGCTGGGGTCAGCCTGGAGATAGCTGAGGATGATATCCAGCTTGGCCCGCCCCAGATCATCGAGAAGCGCATCACCACCGGGGAAGCCGATTTGCGCCTTGCGGATCTGGTCAAAGTTCACCGGTAACAGGCCGGCCGTGCACTTGAGGTAGTCGGCGTACGCCTGGTTGAACTTGATCGGCAGCAGACGCACGTCGAGGCTGTCGCCACCGGCGGCAGTGCGGTGTTTGACCAGTGGACTGCGCCCTTCCATCAAGCCAGTGAGCAAGCGCCCAGCCTGCTCCTGCGAGCTGTTGAAGGGCACCTCGCCGGCCACCACGGTGACCGGGCCAAGATTGATATCCCCACGCCCAGGCTGCCAGGGCGCCGCTGCCGCCAGCAGGGTCGCCGAGCCCGCCCCCAGCCAACGCTCGCGGGTATTCAGACGAAACGTCGCCTGCTCGCCAGCGCGACGGACGAACTCGCCACTGCCGAAATCCGCCACCGGTTGCGACAGGCGGCACTCGAACTTGTCGCCCTCGACTTTCCACTCCACCTTTTCCATGCGCGTCTGGAAAGTAATGGCCACAGCCGGCATGCCCAGTGGCAGGCAAAGCAACAGACTCAGCAGGGTCGGATAAGGTTGGCGCACGACAGGCTCCACAGGGAGTAACGGCATTCCTTTGGGGTATCGGTCAGGCTCTGGAAAACTTGATAGCCGTGCCGGCGAAGACCATTTCCGGTAGCATGCGAGCACGTTTTACCCGCCTGGAACCCCCCATGTCCGACCGAATTACCCTACTGCGTCCCGACGACTGGCATATTCACCTGCGCGACGGTGCCGTGCTGCCGCACACCGTTGCCGACGTCGCCCGTACCTTTGCTCGCGCCATCATCATGCCGAACCTGGTGCCACCGGTGCGCAATGCCGCCGAGGCCGATGGTTATCGTCAGCGCATCCTCGCCGCCCGTCCGGCCGGCAGCCAGTTCCAGCCGTTGATGGTGCTCTACCTCACCGATAATACTTCCGCCGAGGATGTACGCAGCGCCAAGGCCTGTGGTTTCGTGCACGCTGCCAAACTCTACCCGGCCGGCGCCACCACCAACTCCGATTCCGGCGTAACCAGCATCGACAAGATTTTCCCTGCACTGGAAGCCATGGCCGAAGTCGGCCTGCCGCTGCTGGTGCATGGCGAAGTGACCCGTGCCGAGGTCGACGTATTCGACCGTGAGAAGCGCTTCATCGACGAGCAACTAACCCGCGTGGTCGAGCGCTTCCCCAGCCTGAAAGTAGTGTTCGAACACATCACCACCAGCGATGCGGTGCAGTTCGTCAATGCCGCCTCGAGCAACGTTGGTGCGACCATCACCGTCCATCACCTGCTGTACAACCGCAACCACATGCTGGTCGGTGGCATTCGCCCGCACTTCTATTGCCTGCCGATCCTCAAGCGCAACACCCACCAGGAAGCCCTGCTGGATGCCGCCACCAGTGGCAGCGCCAAGTTCTTCCTCGGCACCGACTCGGCACCGCATGCCAAGCATGCCAAGGAAGCCGCCTGCGGCTGCGCCGGCTGCTACACCGCCTATGCCGCCATCGAGCTGTATGCCGAGGCCTTCGAGCAGCGCAACGCGCTGGACAAACTGGAAGGTTTCGCCAGCCATTTCGGCCCCGACTTCTACAACTTGCCGCGCAACACCGACCACATCACCCTGGTGCGCGAAGAGTGGACCGCCCCGGCCAGCCTGCCGCTGGGTGAACAGACTGTAATCCCCCTGCGCGCTGGTGAAACACTGCGCTGGCGCCTGCTGGAGAACCCCGCGTGAGCGAAGAACATTTCGAAGACGAACTCGACGGCAGCCTGCCTTCAGGCCCGCGCCACCCGATGGCTGCGCGCTTTCGCGGCTACCTGCCTGTCGTGGTGGATGTCGAGACCGGCGGCTTCAACTGCGCCACCGACGCCCTCCTGGAAATCGCTGCAACCACCATTGCCATGGATGAAGGTGGCTTCGTCTACCCGGACCACACCCACTTCTTCCGCATCGAGCCGTTCGCCGGCGCCAATATCGAGCAGGCTGCACTGGAGTTCACCGGGATCAAGCTGGACCACCCGCTGCGCATGGCGGTGACTGAAGAGCACGCGCTCGGGGAAATCTTCAAGGGCCTGCGCAAATCGATCAAGGCCAATGGCTGCAAGCGCGCCATCCTGGTCGGCCACAACAGCAGCTTCGACCTCGGCTTCCTGAATGCCGCTGTGGCCCGCTGCGATATCAAACGCAACCCCTTCCACCCCTTCTCCAGCTTCGACACCGCCACCTTGGCCGGCCTCGCCTACGGCCAGACCGTACTGGCCAAGGCCTGCCAGACCGCCGGCATCGCCTTCGACGGCAAGGAAGCGCACTCCGCGCGCTACGACACCGAGAAGACCGCCGAACTGTTCTGCGGCATCGTCAACCGCTGGAAAGAGATGGGCGGCTGGGACGAGTTCGATCACTAAGCCTGTGCAGCACCAAGTAAACCCGGCTTCGGCCGGGTTTTTTATGGCAATTGCAAAGCTGGATTAACCGTTCGGCGCGCGTTGATCCAGGCAAGCACTCGCAGACAGGAAAAGTTAACGCAAAGTTTTGACAAGCATTCTCATTAACATTAGTATCCCCTGCCAACAGCAACCCATTCTCATCCGAGCCTGTCCATGTACGTTTGCCTCTGCCAAGGTGTTACTGACGGTCAAATCCGCGATGCCATCTATGAAGGCTGCTGCAGCTACCGCGATGTCCGCGAAACGCTGGGCGTTGCCAGCCAATGTGGCAAGTGTGCCTGCCTGGCCAAGCAGGTGGTACGCGAGACCCTGAGTGAAGTGCAGAGCAGCCAGGCAGGTCTCGCCTACCCCGCCAGCTTCGTCGCCGCCTGAGCCTTTGCTCCCGGTCAAAAAAAGGATGCTTAGGCATCCTTTTTTGTGGGTTCAACTTGCACCTCACCTGACTCAAGCCGTAGCGTGCAGCCTGAAGTCGCAGGTTTTTGCGGCTCGTATACTGACCGTCCGGGAGTCCCCTTTATGAAACACTGGTTTCTGATCCTGCTCTGCACCGTCGGCCTGGCCGGTTGTGCCAGTGAATACATCATCACCACCACTGACGGGCAAATGCTCACCAGCGATGGCAAACCGGAACTGGATCGCGACACCGGCATGCTCGAATTCAAGGACAGCGAGGGTCGCAAGCAGCAGATTCCTCAGGCTAATGTGAAGCAGATGATGGAGCGCTAAGAACAGGTTCTTAACCCTATCTGCTCCACCAAACCCCGCTCCGGCGGGGTTTTGTTTTACTGCAGCAGAACCGCTGGCATATGGATTGCTAGAACGAAGTCAGCAGAACTCTCTCCAACGGCGGGGTCAGTTCATAGACAATGGCGTCGCTTCTGGTTACCACCGCGTGGTAGCTGGAGCGGCGCCTTTTTTGTTCAACGGCGGAACAAACTACATGAGCGAAATCGAAAGCACCCGTAACGACAGCCTGGCCTGGGTCGCCGGCTCAGACGCACCGGAAAAGAGCGTGCTGGACCTGGGTTTCATGGCCCTGACCGATTCCGCCTCGCTGATCGTCGCGGCCACCCAGGGCTTTGCCCAACCCTATGGCCTGACCCTCAATCTGCAACGCCAGGCATCCTGGGCCACCCTGCGCGACAAGCTGCTGTCCGGCGAACTGGACGCTGCCCAGGCGCTGTACGGCCAGGTCTACGGCATCCACCTAGGCCTCAGCGGCCCGGCTACCGAGATGGCCATCCTCATGGGCCTGTGCCAGAACGGCCAGGCGATCAACCTGTCCGAGCCGCTCAAGCAGGCTGGCGTGACCAGCGCCGAAGCACTAGCCAATCGCGTGCGCCAAAGCGGTGCAAAACTGACCTTCGCCCAGACCTTCCCCACCGGCACCCATGCCATGTGGCTGAACTACTGGCTGGCCAGCCAGGGCATCCACCCCCTGGAGGACGTCAACAGCGTGGTGGTGCCCCCCTCGCAAATGGTTGCCCACCTCAAGGCTGCGCGCATCGATGGTTTCTGTGCCGGCGGCCCCTGGGGCGCTCTGGCCGTGGAAGAAGACCAAGGCTTCACCCTGGCGACCAGCCAGATGATCTGGGCCGATCACCCGGAAAAAGTACTGGGCGTAACCCGCGAGTTCGTCGAGCAGTACCCCAATACCGCCCGTGCGCTGACCATGGCGGTACTGGAAGCCAGCCGCTTCATCGATGAAAACGAGGAAAACAAGCGCAGTACGGCGCAACTGATCAGCAGCCGCGAATACGTCGACGCGCCGCTGTCGACCATCGAGCCGCGCTTCCTCGGCCAATATGAAGACGGCCTCGGCCATGCCTGGCTGGATGCTCACCCCCTGCGCTTCTTCGCCGAAGGTGAAGTAACCATGCCCTGGCTGTCCGATGGCATGTGGTTCATGACCCAGTTCCGCCGCTGGGGCCTGCTCAAGGACGACCCGGACTACCTGGGTGTAGCCCGGCAGATCCACCAGCTCGACCTCTACCGCCAGGCCGCCGAAGCGCTGGGCATTACCGTGCCCAACAACCCCATGCGCAGCGCCACGCTGCTTGACGGCAAGGTCTGGGATGGCAGCGACCCGGCCGCCTACGCCAGCAGTTTTGCTATTCACGCGCGCAGCGGCCTTGCCGCGCCCATCGCCCTGTAACACTGCGAGACGAACGCCAACATGCTACGAATTTTGCTGATCAACGACACCCCGAAGAAGGTCGGACGCCTGAAGAGCGCGCTGATCGAGGCGGGCTTCGAGGTCATCGACGAGTCGGGGCTGACCATCGACCTGCCCGAGCGCGTCGAGGCCGTGCGCCCCGACGTCGTGCTGATCGATACCGAGTCCCCCGGCCGCGACGTGATGGAGCAGGTGGTGCTGGTTACCCGTGACCAGCCGCGCCCAATCGTCATGTTCACCGACGAGCACGACCCCAGCGTGATGCGTCAGGCCATCCAGTCCGGCGTCAGCGCCTACATCGTCGAAGGCATCCATGCCGAGCGCCTGCAGCCGATCCTTGACGTGGCCATGGCCCGCTTCGAGAGCGACCAGGCCCTGCGTGCACAACTGGTGGCACGCGACGAGCAACTGGCCGAACGCAAGCGCATCGAGCTGGCCAAGGGCCTGCTGATGAAGATGAAGAGCTGCAACGAGGAAGATGCCTACACCCTGATGCGCCGCCAGGCCATGAGCCGCCAGCAAAAGCTGATCCAGGTGGCCGAACAGATCATCGCCATGCACGACATGCTGGGTAACTGACGAATACAGCGGCGCCCGGCTGGCGGGCGCCGTAACTGTATCGGTCGATATCGCACTGTTACCCCATCCGTACCGTGTCAGTCTGCAACTGTACGACTCACTTCCTGTAACTGTGTATCTGCGCCAGCAGACCCTGATTGGCTAAGGTGACGGCACTAGCGCCCACCACCGAGATCGCCATGCCTACCACCCACGAAGAACGCCAGCTACTGGCGGAAGCGGATCGCCGCGCCCTCGGTTATTTCGATGGCATCGACAACCGTCCGGTCTTCCCCTCTCCCTCGGCCATCGCCGCCCTGCAGGCCTTCGAGCAGCCGCTGCCCGAGCAGGGCCTGGCCGACCAGGACGTGTTGCGTCAACTGGACGAAATCGGCTCACCCGCCACCGTGGCCAGCAACGGGCCGCGCTACTTCGGCTTCGTCATCGGCGCCACCCTGCCCGCTGCCGCGGCAGCCGAACGTATGGTGCTGGCCTGGGATCAGTGCGCTTCGTCCTTCGACAATGCGCCGGTTGCCGATGTGCTGGAGCGCACCGCCGGGCGCTGGGTACTGGAAGCCCTCGACCTGCCACGCAGCAGCGCAGTCGGTTTCGGTACCAGCGCCACCGCCTGTACCCTGGCCAGCCTGTCGGCCGCCCGCCGGGCGCTGCTGGCGCGCAAGGGCTGGGACTTCGATGGCGATGGCCTGATCGGCGCCCCGGAAGTGCGCGTGGTGGTCTCTGCCACCTGTCACATCACAGTGAAGAAGGCCCTGCGCATTCTTGGCTTTGGCATGAACCGCCTGATCATTGCCCCTACCGATGCCCAAGGCCGCATCGATCCGGCGCAACTGCCGCCACTGGATGACCTGAGCGTCCTTTGCCTGCAGGCCGGCGAGGTGAACACCGGCGAATTCGACCCGTTCGCCGAGCTGATCCCGCACGCCAAGGCTGCTGGCGCCTGGGTACACGTCGACGGAGCCTTCGGCCTGTGGGCCCGCGCATCTTCTTCCGCACATCTGGCCACTGGCGTGGAACTGGCCGACAGCTGGACCTGCGACGGCCACAAGTGGTTGAACACGCCCTACGACGGCGCGATGGCCATCTGCCGCGACGCGGACGCCCTGGCGACGGCAATGAACAGCGACGCCGCCTATGCCAGCGCGAGCAAGGATGCACAGAAGAACCTGACCCTGGAGTTCTCCCGTCGCGCCCGCGGCGTGGCGATCTGGGCGGCCCTGGCCAGCCTTGGTCGTGACGGTCTGCGCGAACTGATCGACCGGCATATCCGCCAGGCCGGCCAATTGGCCGAGCGTCTGCGGGCTGGCGGCTATCCGGTGCTCAACCGCGTGGTGCTCAACCAGGTACTGGTACGCGGCGACAGCGATGCGCAAACCGTCGCTATTCGGGAGGCCGCCCAGGCCAGCGGCGAGGTCTGGTTCGGTCCTACTGTCTGGCAGGGACGCCCGGCCTTTCGCCTCAGCGTCTCGTCCTGGCGCACCACGGATGCCGATATCGAGCTACTGGCCAACCTGTTGTTGCGCCTGAAACGACAGATTCCGGCTTGAGTGGCGATGCTGCGATGGGGCTCGACAAAGCCCCGCCACAGCGCTTATCGTCGCCGCCTGGCCAGCGCACTGGCCAACGTCGCTCGGACGGTTCCGGGCGCTTACGTACTTCGAGGAAAGCATGGCTGAACAAGCTAAGCGCCGTTTTGCGCGCATCGATCGTCTCCCCCCCTACGTTTTCAACATTACCGCCGAACTGAAGATGGCCGCTCGCCGCCGTGGCGAAGACATCATCGACTTCAGTATGGGCAATCCCGATGGCGCCACGCCGCCGCACATAGTCGAGAAACTGGTACAGGTCGCCCAGCGCGACGATACCCATGGCTACTCGACCTCCCGCGGTATCCCGCGTCTGCGCCGTGCCATCTCGCGCTGGTACAAGGACCGCTACGACGTCGAGATCGACCCGGAAAGCGAGGCCATCGTCACCATCGGTTCCAAGGAAGGCCTGGCGCACCTGATGCTGGCCACCCTGGATCATGGCGACACCGTGCTGGTGCCCAACCCCAGCTACCCGATCCATATCTACGGTGCGGTGATCGCCGGCGCCCAGGTGCGCTCGGTGCCACTGATTCCGGGCGTGGACTTCTTTGCCGAGCTGGAACGGGCGATTCGCGAGTCGATCCCCAAGCCGAAGATGATGATCCTCGGTTTCCCTTCCAACCCGACTGCGCAGTGCGTGGAGCTGGATTTCTTCGAGCGCGTGGTGGCCCTGGCCAAGCAATACGACGTACTGGTGATCCACGACCTGGCCTACGCCGACATCGTCTATGACGGCTGGAAAGCCCCGTCGATCATGCAAGTGGAAGGCGCCAAGGACATTGCCGTGGAGTTCTTCACCCTGTCCAAGAGCTACAACATGGCCGGCTGGCGTATCGGTTTCATGGTCGGCAACCCGGAACTGGTCAGCGCCCTGGCGCGGATCAAGAGCTACCACGACTACGGCACCTTCACCCCTCTGCAGGTGGCGGCCATTGCCGCCCTGGAAGGCGATCAGCAGTGTGTGCGCGATATCGCAGAACAGTACCGCCAGCGCCGCAACATGCTGGTCAAGGGTCTGCATGAGGCCGGCTGGATGGTCGAGAACCCCAAGGCCTCGATGTACATCTGGGCCAAGATCCCCGAGCCCTACGCCCATCTCGGTTCACTGGAGTTCGCCAAGAAGCTGCTGCTGGAAGCCAAGGTCTGCGTCTCACCCGGTATCGGCTTCGGCGACTACGGCGATGACCACGTGCGCTTTGCCCTGATCGAAAACCAGGACCGCATCCGCCAGGCCATCCGTGGGATCAAGGCGATGTTCCGCGCCGATGGCCTGGTACAGGCACCGGCCGGCAAATCACGCAACAAAGCTGAAAGCTGAAAGCTGAAAACGGCATCGCTAAGGCTGGCCGGGCGCGCGGCGCGCACCCGACCAATACTAAGCAGCAAGGCCCCGGCAGAGCGATCTGCCGGGGCCTTGTCGTTTCAGCTGGAGTAATCCAGCGCGGTCCAGGCGCGGCTCAGGCCGTTGCTGATCACGCAGTCAGGCCGTGCCAGTTGCTCATTGCCGCTGGGTGCCAGGCGGGTAATCTCGCCGTACTCGTCACGTTCGGTGAGCCACTGCAACTTGCCGCAGTTGGCTGTCTCGATCACGTAACTGGCGGCGATGCTGGAATGCTGGCCGGGCAGTTTGACCACATCCAATACCCGCCCCGCCTCCTCGACCCGTTTGCCATCGGAAACCAGCACCGCCCAGGCTGCACCGTTCTCGATCACCAGATAAGCGCCATTAGCCTTGGGCTGTTCCAGCTGCGGTTGCGCACAACCTGCCAGCAGGGCCAATAGCAGAAGTGTCATCAGCTTGTGGTGCATATAGGCGGCTCCTCTTCTCGGTAAATCCCCTGCGAAACAGGTGGAGGTAACTGATCGGCAAGCCCACTATTATCGAATACTGTTTATTTGTACAGTGTTTTTCGATTAGGCTATTTCCACCCGCACAACCGGCATCACGCCCGGTGCGACCATGAGGACTCCCACCATGCAGGACGTACTGCAACTGAAGAAAAAAGTGAACCAGATGCCACTGGAAAGCATCCGCGCCATGGTCGAGGAACTGCACCTGGAAGGCCTGGTGACCGGTAGCAGGACGCCGTTCAAGCGGGTGCACTTCAATACCTGCTTTGCCGAGATCGAAGCCCTGCTGCAGCGCGCCGGCTATCACCGCCAGCTGGACGTGGTCGGCTACCAGGGCCAGGCCTATGCCCTGTTCGACCCGGCACGCTGGGAGGCAGTGCAAGTACTGCGCTGGCTGAAGGATTTTGTCGAGGCAACGCATATGCAGCCCGCCTCCTGAGGCTGCTGCCAGTGCCTGGTCCGGGCACCTGTGCACCGACCCACCTCTGCTGAACGGAATCGAACCAAAACAGGCCAGCCCGCTCCGGCGATGCACACCAATGGCTCAACAACGTGCAGAGGCCTCGCATGCCCGGTCTGTTTTTATCCTCGGCTGCTCGCCTCCACAGCACATGCCGCATCTCGGCATTACCGGCTAACAGACTGATTTACAAGCACTAAACCGCTAGGACAGAGAGCCTTTAATGGCCCCTGAGCGGCGACCTTCGCCTATGCACGGCATCCCTGCCTGCAAACCTGGCAAGCCCCTTGCTTATACCCATCCAAGACCTAACACCCGTCTTCGGATCGCCAACGGCGGTGATCGGGACGAATAGACAAAGACGTCAAAGGCATCCTGCCCATCTGGGAAGGTTTGCCTGCGACGTCTTTTTTCGTTTCTGATACCAGAGGATCCACCATGCATCATTCCCACGTTCGTCGCTCCCTGCTGAAAAAGACTCTGACCGGCCTCAGTTGCGCCACAGCCCTGCTGCTATCGCCGTTGAGCCTGCAGATCGCCCATGCCGCCGATCCCGAGAAAGAGGAACTCAAGCTCGGCTTCATCAAGCTGACCGACATGGCGCCGCTGGCAATTGCCTACGAAAAAGGCTTCTTCGAAGACGAAGGTCTGTACGTCACCCTGGAAGCCCAGGCCAACTGGAAAGTGCTGCTGGATCGGGTGATCACCGGCGAACTGGACGGCGCCCACATGCTGGCCGGCCAGCCTCTGGGCGCCACCATCGGTTTCGGCACCAAGGCCGAAGTGGTCACCGCCTTCTCCATGGACCTCAACGGCAATGGCATCACCATGTCCAACGCCGTCTGGGAGGAAATGAAGAAGCATGTGCCGATGGCAGACGGCAAACCCGTGCACCCGATCAAGGCCGATGCATTGAAGCCGGTGATCGAGCAGTACAAAGCCAAGGGCAAGCCGTTCAACCTCGGCATGGTCTTCCCAGTCTCCACCCACAACTATGAGCTGCGTTACTGGCTGGCGGCCGGTGGCATCAACCCCGGTTACTACGCCCCGGCCAAGGGTGATATCACCGGCACCATCAATGCCGAGGCCCTGCTCTCGGTCACCCCGCCGCCGCAAATGCCGGCCACCCTCGAAGCCGGCACCATCAGCGGCTACAGCGTGGGCGAACCGTGGAACCAGGCGGCCGTATTCAAGGGCATCGGCGTGCCGGTGATCACCGACTACGAAATCTGGAAGAACAACCCGGAGAAGGTCCTCGGTGTGTCCAAGGCCTGGGCCGATGCCAACCCGGAAACCCACAAACGCCTGGTCAAGGCGCTGATCCGTGCCGGCATGTGGCTGGATGAAAACGGCAACGCCAACCGCAAGGAAGCCGTGGAAATCCTCTCGCGTCCCGAATACGTCGGCGCCGACGCCAAGGTGATCGCCAACTCGATGACCGGCACCTTCGAATACGAGAAGGGCGACAAACGTGAAGTCCCGGACTTCAACGTGTTCTTCCGCTACAACGCGACCTACCCCTACTACTCCGACGCCATCTGGTACCTGACCCAGATGCGCCGCTGGGGCCAGATCGGCGAAGCCAAGCCGGACAGCTGGTACTTCGATATCGCCAAGCAGGTCTACCTGCCGGCGGTTTACCAGAGTGCCGCCAGTGAACTGGTCGCCGAAGGCAAAGCCAAGGCCGAAGACTTCCCGGCCAGTACTGAAGAAGGCTTCCGCGCGCCGAGCAATGAGTTCATCGATGGCCTGACCTACGACGGGCGCAAACCGAACGAGTACATCAACCAATTCAAGATTGGCCTGAAACCCGACTCCGTTCTGTAACGCATCAACTGCCCCAGGGAGCCGGACACTCCGGCTCCCCTTTGCTTCGAGGACAAGACGATGAGCAACCCCGCCGTCGCCCAGCCTATCCAAGACACCCTGAAATCCGCCCGCAGCGCAGCATTCAAAAACTGGCTGCCCACTGTACTGATGCCGGTGATCGGCATCCTCGCGTTCCTGCTGTTCTGGCAGTTAGCTGCTGGCAGCATCGACACCAGCCTCGGCAAATTCCCCGGCCCCAGCCAGGTGGCCAGCCAGTTCGGCGCCCTGGTGGAAGAACACCTGCGCGAGTCGGACAAGGCCGACGCGTTCTATGAGCGCCAGGAAAAACGCAACGCCGAGAAACTGGCCAAGAATCCCGAAGCCCAGGTCAGCATCCGCCCCTACACCGGCAAGCCGACCTTCTTCAAACAGATATTCACCAGCCTCTACACGGTGATGACCGGTTTCGTCATCGCCTCCCTGATAGCGATTCCGCTAGGCATCGTCTGCGGCCTGAGCAAACCCATCTACAACGCGGTCAACCCGCTGATCCAGGTATTCAAGCCGGTCTCACCGCTAGCCTGGCTACCCCTGGTGACCATGGTGGTCAGCGCCGTCTACACCAGCAACGACCCGTTGTTCGCCAAGTCCTTCATTACCTCGGCGATCACCGTAGCCCTGTGCTGTTTGTGGCCAACGGTGATCAACACCACCGTCGGCGTGGCCAACCTGGACAAGGACCTGCAAAACGTCAGCCGCGTGCTCAGCCTGTCGCCACTGTCCCATGTGCGCCGGATCGTCCTGCCGGCCGCCATGCCGATGATCTTCACCGGCCTGCGCCTGTCCCTGGCCACCGGCTGGATGGTGCTGATCGCCGCGGAAATGCTGGCGCAGAACCCGGGCCTGGGCAAATTCATCTGGGACGAGTTCCAGAACGGCAGCTCCAACTCGCTCGGCCGGATCATGGTCGCAGTGATCGTCATCGGCCTGATCGGCTTCGTCCTCGACCGTCTCATGCTCATGCTCCAGCGCCATGCCAGCTGGGACAAGAACGCCGACCTGCGCTAACCAGCGCCTATTTAGGAGTCCGCCATGAACCATGCACACCTCGAACTGACCGGCGTCGGCATCAGCTTTCCTACCGACAAGGGCCTGTTCTGCGCCCTGCAGAATGTCGACCTGAAGATCGACAAAGGCGAATTCGTCTCACTGATCGGCCATTCCGGCTGCGGCAAGTCGACCGTGCTTAACATCGTCGCCGGCCTCTACCAGGCCACTACCGGCGGGGTAATCCTCGACGGCCGCGAGGTCAACTCGCCCGGCCCGGAGCGCGCAGTGGTCTTCCAGAACCACAGCCTGCTGCCCTGGCTGACCTGCTACCAGAACATCGAACTGGCCGTACGCCAGGTGTTCCAGGGCAAGAAGTCGCGCACCGAAATGCGCGACTGGATCGAGCACAACCTCGAACTGGTGCACATGACCCACGCCCGCGACAAGCGCCCCAGCGAGATTTCCGGCGGCATGAAACAGCGAGTCGGCATCGCCCGAGCCCTGGCCATGGAACCCAAGGTACTGCTGATGGATGAGCCGTTCGGCGCCCTCGACGCGTTGACCCGCGCCCACCTGCAGGACTCGCTGATGGAAATCCACGCCGAACTTGGCAACACGGTGATCATGATCACCCACGATGTCGACGAAGCCGTGCTGCTGTCCGACCGCATCGTGATGATGAGCAACGGCCCGGCAGCGACCATCGGCGATATTCTCAACGTCGAACTGGAGCGCCCGCGCGAACGCATGGTGCTGGCCCACGACAGCCGCTACCATGAGTACCGCGCCGCCGTGCTGGAGTTTCTCTACCAACGCCAGCAGCGCCCTGCTGCCTAGTTTTCCGGCCTGCCGGCCCCTCGGAAGCCCGACCTCGTGTCGGGCTTTCTTTTGCCTGCCATAACCTCAGGGAATCACCGCCATGAGCACTGGCGCTTTTACATCGCCAGGCGCTACCCCTAACCTCGGCGACAGGCCCTAACCATAACAACAACGAGGAACACCCCATGCCCTACAGCGTCTATGTCGCCGCAATCCTGTCCCTGCTGCTGATCGCCCTGTCACTCAACGTCTCGCGCCTGCGCATGCGCCATCAAATCGCCCTGGGCGACGGCGGCAAAAGCGACCTGCTCAAGGCCGTGCGCGCCCACGGCAACAGCCTGGAACAGTCGGTGCTGTTCATCGTCCTGCTCTATCTGGGCGAAACCAGCGGGCAAATCAGCCCGGCGCTGACTGCCGCCCTAGGCTTCGCCTTCATCATGCTGCGCCTGCTCTACTGCACCGGCCTGTTCGCCCGTCTGCTCCTGCTGCGCCAGGTCAGCCATGGCCTGACCGTACTGGTGCTGCTGGCCGTCAGCATTCTGTTGCTGATTCCGCAATGAGCAGCGACGAACAGAAGATCGCCCTCTACCGGCGGGTCAATGGTTTTACTGGTCCCCTGGCCCGCACCGCCTGGCACTGGCGCACACGCTGGATCGCGCGCCTGCTGGCGCAGCTGATCTGGCGCAAGAACCGTGGCCAGGCGCAGCACGGCACCCTGGCCATCGCCGAGGAATGGCGTCGGCTGTTCGGCCTGCCGCAGTTCTGGCGCATCGAGCGGGTGGAAGACGATACCGCCTACTGCGAGATCCACTTCCCCTGCGCCCTGGAAGGCAGCGGCGATGTGGCCGCCTGCCAGCGCCTGATGGAGTACGACCGCGCCCTGCTGAAGAAGATCGGCGGACAGCTGGTGGTACTGCAATCGCGCGCCGACCCACAGGTGCGCGGTGCTTGCCAGGTGGCCATTCGCCGGATCGACGACCTGCGTGCCGACCTGATCCCGGCGCGTCAGCTCGACTGACCCGTAACCGGCTTGCCCGCTGCCGGCACAGCGGGGAAGATGGCGCCGACACAGGGAATGGGAGCGGTATTCGTGCGCCTGGAAATGAAACACCTGCGCCTGGTGCGCAGCATCAGTCAGACCGGCAACCTGACCCGTGCCGCCGAGGCGCTGTTCATCTCGCAACCGGCACTGAGCAAGCAACTGGCCGAACTGGAAGAACGCCTGGGCCTGGCTCTGTTCCAGCGCACGCAGAAGGCCATGCTGCCAACCGAGGCCGGCCTGGCCTTCGATGACCACGCCCAGCGCATCCTCGGCGACGTGGCGGTACTGGAGGAACATCTGGCGCGCTTTGCCCGAGGCGACTCTGGGCGCCTGCGCCTGGCCATCGACCGCATGCACCTGAGCGACTGGCTGGCGGGCTTCCTGCAGGAGTTACGCCGGCGCTTCCCGCAGATAGAGGTACAGGTCAAACAGGTGCCTAACCTGCTCGACAGCCTGCTGGCCCACGACTGCGATATCGCCATCCTCGGCGAAACCAGCGCGGCCAGCGGGGTCGACTGGCTGGCGCTGAACCGTGACGAGATAGTCGCCATTCTGCCGCCGGCCCATCCGCTGGGTGCCAAGCCCTGGCTGGAGGCCAGCGACCTGAGCGGGGTCGACCTGCTCTATCACTTCAAACTGGAGCAGTCCTTGCTCTATCGCCGCTACCTGCACCCGCAACGTATCGAACTGGGCTCACTGCAGCATATCCAGGACATCGCCACGATCATCGCCCTGGTGCGTGCCGGCCTGGGTATCAGCCTGCTGCCACGGCGCCAGCTGCAAGGTGATGAATCTGGCCTGCTGGTGCGGTCGGTGAGTGCCACGGGGATGGCCTTCCGCTGGCAGGCCGCCGTAGCCAGCGATGAACGCCGGTCGTTCGTGCAGGCCGCGCTGCACTTGATGCAAGAGCAACTGTGCCAACCCGCCGCTCTCAATGCGCCGGCAGCGGCTCCAGCCAACCCTTGACGCACGCCACCACGCCCTGCGGCGCCTTCAGCCAGGCGCTGTGGGGGTTCTCGTGCGGTGGCCGTGGCGATGCCAGCTGTTCGATACGCAACTCGGCCTGAATCAACTCGGCCAGACCACGGGTCGAGGCCAGCGGGGCAAAGTTGTCGTCGGTGATCTGGATATACAGTGAATGCACCCGATTGTGACTGACCGGCGCCAGCGGCAGGCCGAGGTGCCGGTAATTGCCACTGAACGCTACCCGCCCCCAGTCGCGCATCAGCCGCCGCGGTTCATGGCCGCCGAAGCCGATGCGTTTGCCCGGCAGATGGCCGAGCGTGCCGGCCAGCAGGTTGCACAGGATCGCTGCACTGGGTGTCAGCAGCCGCCTCAGGCCCGTCCAGTGGCGGTAATGAATATTGCCGCAGGCGACGCCCACCACCGGCACACGACTGGCTGGATTGGCCGCGGCATAGAGCGTGGCGATATGCCCGCCAAGGCTATGCCCGAGCAGCACCGGCTGGGTATCGGGAAAATGCCGCTGGGCCACCAGCAGCAACTTGGGCAGGAACTCCTCGACCAGTTGCCGATAGCCATAATTGAAGCGCCAGCCCGGTCGCGGCAAGCTTTCGCCCTGCCCCGGCCAATCGACAGTCAGCACGTTGTAACCGGCCCCCACCAGCACCTGGGCCAGCATCGAGTATTTACGGGCGGTTACGCCGAGGGCAGGCAGAACGATTACCGTGCGCCGTGCCTGCCGCGCGGGATAACAGGTAACCGGGCAGGTGAACTGGCTGTTGGAAAACTGCAGGGCATCGACCATGTCGCCTTCTCCTGAATGCTGTTGGGCGGCTCCGGGCGAATCTAGAGCAATTGCTCTAGCAACTCCAGCGTAATCCATGCACAAACAGGTAAACCTTCACGACCAGGCATCAGGCAAAAAAAAGCCGCGAATCGCGGCAGAAAAACAAGCACGGCAACTACGTAGAACCTGTTTAGGATCTTTTGAGCTAGAGCCAGGCAAGGTGAAATTGGGCGAGGGCGCGGAGTTTACGAGCTGTAAATGAGCAGCCCGAGCCCAATTTCAACGCAGCATGGCTGACGATCAAGAGATCCTAAACAGGTTCTTAGCTACGAGGCATGTTCCACCCTCTGTGTGACAGCCTGATAACCATCGCTCGACGGCGTGGCCACCTCAAGAGGCAACGTATGCGGCGCGCTAAGCCGTTGCTGCAGGCGCTCAACGAACTGGCCTGCCTCCTCATGCGAAGCAAAAGGCACGGCACACAGACCAAGCCGGACTATCCAGCCGCGCTCGGCGGCTTCGCTCATGCTGATATCCATCGTTGAATCCCCCTCAGTGAAGATGACGGCAACGCGAGAGTAGGCCGCCAAAGTGACAGTTCAAAGTCTGTTTTTTCCTAAGCATATGCACTCAGGTAATGAGCAAAAACCGGACACAAGCCTCTCTAAAATGCACCTTTCAGACTCACGCACTGAGCCGCTCACGCAGGCGACCGAGCATGCCCAGCAGGCTACCGACCCGCTCCCGCTCGGGCTGCTCGCGTGGTACCGCAGCCAGACGCGTGACCACCTGCTGCGGCTGCGCGCGGTAGATCAGCGCCTGCTCGGCGGCGGCGCGCAGGCCCTTGTCGAACAGGCCGCGGCGGATTGGCTTGGGCAGATAGCGGAAGATCTGTGCCTCGTTGATCAGCTTGAGCAGCGCCTGGGTATCGCAAAACGGTGTCACCACCAGGCTGAGCAACTTGGGGTGGGCCTGGGCCAGGCTCTTCAGCAGCGGCGCGGTGTCCTCGCCGGCCAGGCGCAGGTCGCTGACCAGCAGATCGACCCGCTCGCTGTTGAGCACTTGCAGTGCCTCACCCAGGCTGGCGGCGCGCAACAGGCGGTGGCCGCCGGTCATGCAGAAGGCGCCGACGCAATCGAAGGTTTCCTCGGCCTCATCCAGCAGCAGCACGTTCAATGCCTGTGGCGCTGGCGGCAAGCCAGGGAGAACCGCCAACTGTTGTTTGCTGAGAGCGATCTGTGCCGCCTGGCGCAGGGTGACAGCCATTTCCTGCGGGTCCCAGGGTTTGGTCAGGTAACGGAAGATACCGCCGCTATTGAGCGCCTCGATCGCTGCCTCCAGGTCGGAATAGCCAGTGAGCAAGATGCGCATGGCGTCTGGTTGCAGCTCACCGGCCTGGGCCAGCAACTCGGCACCGTTCATCTGCGGCATGCGCTGGTCGCTGACAATCACCTGCACCTTTTCGTGGCGCAAGCGCTCCAGGGCGCGCAGCGGGTCGCTTTCGATAAGCACTTCATAATCGCGGCGAAACTGCAGGGCGAGGCTGCGCAGGATGCGCTCCTCGTCGTCGACGAAAAGGATGCGGATCGGTTGGCTCATGGGTCATGCGCTCCGTTGCAGGGCGGCAGCCTGGCCATACGGCAGGCTGATAAGGAAGCGCGTACCGCGCCCCGGTTCCGAGACCACGCGGATGTTGCCGCCGTGATCCTGGATGATCTTGAAACTGATCGACAGGCCCAGGCCGGTGCCCTGCCCCACGGGTTTGGTGGTGAAAAACGGATCGAAAATGCGCGCAAGCACCTCGGGCGGCATGCCGCGGCCGTTGTCCTGCACCGAGATCAGCACATGCTGCGTATCCGCCCAGCTCTTCAGCTGGATGCGGCCGAAGCCGTCCATGGCCTGCGCGGCGTTGTTCAGCAGGTTGAGCAGTACCTGGTTGATCTGCGAGGGTGCGCAGGCGATACGCGGCACCTCGCCAAGCTGCAGGTGCACGTCGGCCTTGTCCTTGATGCCGTTGCGGGCAATCACCAGGGCACTGCGGATGCAGTCATTGAGGTCGACTTCCTCGCTCATGGCGCGGTCCAGGCGGGCGAAGTCCTTGAGCCCGACCACCAACTCGCCGATCTGCTGCAGCCCGTAGTGGGTGTCGTCGAATAGTTGCGCCAGATCGTCGACCAGCAGCTCGGGGGCGGCGCGCGTGCGGGCTTCGGTCGCGCTCACAAAAGCCTGCGCCAACTCGGCTTCGCTGCAATCCGGATCAGCCAGGCAATCGCCGAGCCGGGCCTGGACTTCGGCCAGATCCAGCAGCGGCGCCGTGAGCTCATGTAGTAGTTGCACGTTGTTCTTCACATAGCCCAGCGGGGTGTTCAGTTCGTGGGCCACGCCAGCAACCATCTGCCCCAGCGAGGCCATTTTTTCCGACTGCACCAGCTGGGTCTGCGACTCCTTGAGGTCGATCAGCGCCTTGCGCAGCACCCGGTTACGCTGGGCCACCCGGCCCTCCATGGCCTTGAGCAGGTCGAGCACGGTGCCCAGGCCGCGATAGCGGCCCTGGCCGTCGACCAGGATGAAGTCATCGCGGATTGGCGACTGCAGCTGCGCGGTGATCTGCCGCGCCGCCTCCTCCAGACTGGTATCCAGGCTGACCACCAGCGGCGTCGGGTTCATCACCTCACGTACCGGCTTGCGCCCCCACAGGTCGCGGCCGAAGCGCTGCATGAAGATGTCCTGCAGGGTCGAGCGACTGACCAGGCCCAGCGGCCGACCCTGCTCATCCACTACTGGCAGGGACAGAAAGGCCTTGTGCTCGGGCATCAGCAACTGGTCGGCCACGTCGCTGATGCTGATCGTGGCGAGCAAGGGCGAAATCGGCCGCAGCAAGTGCGTCAGGGCGGGAACAACATCCATGAAAGCAATCCCGAACAGTATGAATGGCCGGCATTGAAGCAGCGCCAGGTTGCTGGCGTGTGACAGCCGGCACTGCTTGCATGGGCCCAGCCCCGATCCAGAGCCTCCACGGGCCCAACCGGCGCACTGCTGCCGACCAGCCCTGCACCAGGATGCATCACCACCCGGCTGCGCGGCGCAGGGGTATGCTAGCCGGGCCGCGCAGTACGCCAGAGTGACGATCTGGCATGCGCACTGCAGGCTCAACCAGCACCTCATTCGTCACCGGGAAGTTGCCATGCCTTACCAGACCACCGTCGGCAGCCAGGTCTATCGCTTCAGCGACCTCAAGACCCTGTTGGCCAAGGCCAGCCCGGCGCGCTCCGGCGACTACCTGGCCGGCCTTGCTGCCGCCACTTATGAAGAACGCATGGCGGCCAAGCTGGCCCTGGCCGATGTGCCGCTGAAAACCTTCCTCAACGAGGCGCTGATTCCCTACGAACAGGACGAGGTCACCCGCCTGATCATCGACCGCCACGACGCGCACGCCTTCGCCCCGATCAGTCACCTGACCGTTGGCGACCTGCGTGACTGGCTGCTGCTCGACAGCACCGACAGCGCCACCCTGAGTGCCGTGGCCCTGGGCCTGACCCCGGAGATGGTGGCCGCAGTGAGCAAGCTGATGCGCAACCAGGACCTGATTCTGGTGGCCAGGAAGTGCCGGGTAATCACCCGTTTTCGCAACACCATCGGCCTGCCCGGTCACCTCTCGGTGCGCCTGCAGCCGAACCACCCGACTGACGATGTGCGTGGCATCGCCGCCAGCCTGCTCGACGGCCTGCTGTATGGCTCGGGCGATGCCACGGTTGGCATCAACCCGGCCAGCGATTCGCTGCCGACCCTGATGCGCCTGTGGCAGATGATGGACGAGGTACGCCAGCACTTCGACATCCCCATGCAGAGCTGCGTGCTCACCCACGTCACCACGCAGATCCAGGCCATCGAAGCGGGCGCGCCGATCGATCTGGTGTTCCAGTCGATCGCCGGCAGCGAGAAGACCAACGCCAGCTTCGGCGTGTCGCTGGCCATCCTCAAGGAAGCCCACGAGGCGGCGCTGAGCCTCCAGCGCGGCACCCTCGGCGACAACTGCATGTACTTCGAAACCGGCCAGGGCAGCGCGCTGTCGGCCGGCGGCCACCATGGTGTAGACCAGCAGACCTGCGAAACCCGCGCCTACGCCGTGGCCCGCGAGTTCAAACCGCTGCTGGTCAATACCGTGGTCGGTTTCATCGGCCCGGAGTACCTGTACGACGGCAAGCAGATCATCCGCGCCGGTCTGGAAGACCACTTCTGCGCCAAGCTGCTCGGCCTGCCGATGGGCTGCGACGTGTGCTACACCAACCATGCCGAAGCCGACCAGGACGACATGGACAGCCTGCTGACCCTGCTTGGCGCGGCTGGCCTGAGCTTCATCATGGGCATCCCCGGCGCCGACGACATCATGCTCAACTACCAGAGCACCTCGTTCCACGACGCGCTGTACCTGCGCTCGGTTTTAGGCCTCAAGCGCGCACCGGAGTTCGATGCCTGGCTGACGCGCATGGCCATCACCGAACCGTCCGGCGTGCTGCGCGAGATCGGCCGCGGGCACCACCTGCTCAAACAACTGCCCTTCGTTTCGGGAGCCGCCTGATGAGCGATAAGGACCTGACGCAACACAACCCCTGGGACGAGCTGCGCGCGCATACCTCGGCGCGCATCGCCCTCGGTCGGGTCGGCTCGAGCCTGCCAACCCGCGAAGTACTCAAGTTCGGCCTGGCCCATGCCCAGGCGCGCGACGCCGTGCACCGCCCGCTGGACTTTGCCGAACTCAAACAGCAGCTGCGCCATGCTGGTTTCCGCACCCTGCAGGTACACAGCAATGCTTCCGACCGGCAGACCTACCTGCTGCGCCCGGACTACGGCCGCCACCTCAGCGAGGAAGGCCGCATTCATCTGCTGCATGAACTGGCGGCGCCGGAGCTGGCCATCGTCCTCGCCGATGGCCTGTCCTCGGTGGCCATTCAGCGCCATGCCCTGCCGCTGCTGGAACTGTTTCGCCAGCGCTTCGCCACCGACTGGGCCAACACCCCGGTGGTGCTGGCCGAGCAGGGTCGCGTGGCGATTGGCGACGGCATCGGCGAGGCCCTGCGCGCGCGCCTGGTCATCGTCCTGATTGGCGAGCGCCCTGGGCTCAGCTCACCGGACAGCCTGGGTATCTACCTCACCTATCAGCCCGCCGTGGGCAAGATGGACAGTCAGCGCAACTGCATCTCCAACGTGCGCCCCGAAGGCCTGCCCTATGCCCTGGCTGCGTACAAGCTGGACTTCCTCGCCCGCCAGGCCCTACGCCTGCAACTGTCCGGGGTCGAGCTGAAGGACGACAGCAGCCTGCAAACGGTACGTCTGGAAGACTGACAGGCATACCAGAGAGCGCTATGGTAGGTCTCCGCCCACAAGGAGAAGCCCATGCCCTGGTTTGCCTGGTTGATCATTGCCCTGGCCCTCGGCTCGATCCTCGGCAGCCTGATGCTGCTGCGCGATAGCGCGCGCAAGCTGCCACTGAGCGAAGAACAGCTCAAGCGCATTCATGCACGCAATGCCGAGCAGGATGCCAAGGACGCTGAGAACCGCTGAGACTTCACAACGCCGTGCAGGAGCTTTGCCCTCTTTCTGATGTTCACGGCAAAGGGGCCGTACGCCAATTCCTTCCCTCTGCCCGTCCCGGATGACAGCCGGGCTCCGCCACAAGGACGTTGCATGCCACCTCTGCATCTGCGCGTGTTGCTGCCGGTCATAGCCCTCGGCCTGGGTATGGCCTTCGGCTCTATTGATGCTCTGGGCCTGGCACTGGCAGCGCTGTTTATCGGCTGGATACTGTACGGCGAAGGTCGCCTGCCAAATGCCATTTGGTGGCTGGGCGGCCTGCTCGGCGGCATCGTCCTGGCCGCACATCTGCTGCCAGGCTTTCAACCCAGCCAGCTGTGGCCGCCACGCCAGCTCAGTGTCGATGCCACGCCCTATGCCTTGCGCCTTTCCTGGGACAAGTTGCTGCTCGGCCTTACCCTGCTGGCCTGGTGGCTGGGCCGGCCAACGCCGAGCAAAGCGCTGGGCATAACCGCATGGCTGACCATCGGCCTGACCTTGCTGTTGGTGCCGCTGTTGGCGCTGGCCTTGGGTCTGGTTGCCTGGCAGCCAAAGTGGCCAGAAGGTCTGTGGCTATGGCTGGCAGTGAACCTGGGGGTGGCCGTGCTGGCCGAAGAGTTGCTGTTTCGCGCCTGGCTGCAACCAAGGCTGATCGCGCGCCTGGGGATGTGGCCTGGATTGCTGCTGACCGCTGCGCTGTTCGGCGCTGCGCATATTCCGTTCAGCCCGCTATTTGCCCTGATCGCCGGGTTCGCCGGCCTGGGCTACGGCATGATCTTTCACTACAGCGGCCGGCTGAGCCTGGCCATCGCCCTGCACGGGGCAGTCAATCTGTTACATATGCTGCTGTTGAGCTACCCGCTACGCGCGGTTTGACCACAATGCCGTAGGGTTCAAAGATCTGCGCAAGGCGCCCGTTGTCACGCAGTTGCTGCAACAGCACCTGAAATCGCTCGGGAGCGATCGGGGCCTGCGGGCGCAGGATGCTGTAGTGGCGGTACACCTGGTCCACCCATTCGGAAACCAACAGCTGTTTGCGCAACTGCGGCTGCTCCTGCAGGCGCGCACCCAGCCAGGAGCGGGTGATCGGTGCTATATCGGCACGACCGCGCAATACCATGTTCAGGTTGCTGTCGTGGGAGTGAGTCAGCGTCGCCCGGAAGTTCTCGGCCAGCCAGGCCGGGTCACTGTTGAAGCCGGCAAAACCATAGTGATAACCGTGATACAAGGCCATGCGCTTGCCTTTCAGGTCGGCGAAATAACTCTGATTGCGCCCCGGCAAGGCCTGGGTAATGAATATTTCCGCATCTTCCAGGCCCATATCGATACGCGAGCCGGCAATACCCTGCCAGCCCCAATCCGGGTTCTCGAAAATCACCAGATCAAGCCGTCCCTGCTGCAGGTCAGCGAAACGACGTTTGAGCGAAGTCGGGCGCAGAACGAATTCGAAGTCACCCTGTGCCTGGTTCAAGGCCTCGGTAAGCTGCACCAGCAACCCCTGATGCAAGCCAGACTCGGGTTTGATCACGTATGGCGGAAAATGCACTGCAGCAACCTGCACTTTCTGAGCAGCAAACAGCGGCCCACCGCACAGTCCGACCAAGAGCAACAGCCACCTGCGCAAGTGTCTGTTCTTTAACCAATCCATTTTGACCCCAGCGACAGCTTTCCTCAGCAGAGCCTAGCTGAGCTGATCAAGGCTGCATAGGGTTGGCCTGCTCGGGCGGCACGCCTTCACTGGATTGCAGGTAATAGCGCTGCAGCAGTTGCTGCAGTGCACCACTTGCGCGCAGACGCTCAAGCAACTGCGCCAGATTTTGCGCAGACAGTGGCGAACCGGGACGCAACAGAGCGTGATGGTGGTAGACCTGATCGGTACGCTGGGAAATCAGCAACTGCTGACTCTCCTGCGGGTTACTTTGCTGATACAGGTGCAGATAGGAGCGCGGCACCACACTGAGATCGGCACGCCCATGCAGCAGCATGAGCAGGTTGCTGTCATGGGAGTAGGTCAGCACAGCGTTGAAGGTGCGGGTGAGATAATCCTGGTCGGCGTTAAACCCGGCAAAACCGTAGTGATAGCCGTTATAGAGAGCCATCCGCTTACCCTTGAGGCTATCAAAGTAGGCTTGCCCACGGCCGGCTTCGGCACGAGCAACATAGACCTCGGCGTCGCTGATATGCAGGTTGAGCTTGTCCAGCGCGATATTCTGCCAACCCCAGTCCGGTGACTCGAAAAGGATCAGATCGTAGCGAGCCTGGGTGAGATCCCGATAACGGCGGGTTACCGACGTAGGTACCAGAGTGAAGCGGTAGTCCTGCTGTACAGCATTGAGTTGTGCCAACAGCTCGGGCAACAGTCCACCCGGCGCGGAATCCTCGGGCTTGGTCACGTAGGGAGGAAAATGATAGGCGCCGACCCTTACTTGCTCAGCAGCCATGGCTGACGACAACAGAGCCCCACTCAACCCCAAGTAAATCAACAGCAGCCTGACAGTCGAATGCAAGGCAAGGCACCTCGGCCAAGATGGAAGCGGGAGTGATAAAAAATTCGCTCGGACATCCTTGATCCTGGCGCCGGTTATCCACCAGCACTGGCAGCTTAGCCTATTCCGCTGAGACCTCCTTGATCACCAGCGTCAGTGCCTGCTCAGCCAGCTCATCGAGAGTCATCTTGCCATCCTGACGAAACCAGGTGGTAGTCCAGCTCAACGCGCCGGTGAGGAAACGGCGCAGGATGAACGGATCGCCCTTGACGTAGCCGGCCGCGCGCGCCTCGCCGAGCACGTCCAACCAGATCTGCTCGTAGGTATCGCGCAGGGCAAGGATGTGCGCGCGCCCTTCCTCGGACAGCGAACGCCATTCATAGACCAGCACGGCCATGGCCTCGCCGGTACCACCCATGATCGATTGCAGCTCGCAGCGGATCAGCGCCAGCACGCGCTCGCGCAGGTCGCCGGCATCTGCCAGGGCGGCGTGCATCAGCGCGGTGTTGTAGCGCACCGTTTCCTCCATCACCGAGCAGAGAATTTCGTCCTTGCTCTTGAAGTGGTGAAAGATGCTGCCGGACTGGATGCCCACCGCACCCGCCAGATCACGCACCGTGGTGCGCTCGTAACCTTTACTGCGAAACAGGTGGGCGGCGGTCTGCAGCAGCTTGCCACGGGCACTTTCCGGGTCAGTCACCTGACCGTTGGCCACCAGTTGCTGCATCACGGCGCGAGCCTTGTGATCGTCCAAACGTGTTTCTCCGGCTAAAACAGCAAAACAGGTGTATGACGACCTGTCGGGATAAGGGTGATATGGACGAAATTTACGGCTCCCCGGCCACCCAAGCAAGCGCTTGGCTGAAAAGTTACCGACAAGGCTTTTAAACCAAGCGCTTGCTTGGTAATGTCTCCCCATCTTCTGGCGTTGATGGAAATACCTATAAATGAGCAAGACCATCCGCATTGGCTGCGCCTCCGCCTTCTGGGGCGACACCTCTACCGCAGCCGCCCAACTGGTGCACGGCACCGAGCTGGATTATCTGGTGTTCGACTACCTGGCCGAAGTAACCATGTCGATCATGGCCGGCGCGCGCATGAAGAAGCCGGACGAAGGCTATGCCACCGACTTCATCGAAGTCCTCACCCCGCTGCTCGGCGAGATCGCCAGCAAGAACATCCGCGTCATCAGCAACGCCGGCGGAGTCAACCCCAGCGCCTGCGCTGCCGCACTGGCTGCGGCCTGTGCCAAAGCTGGCGTCGAGCTGAAGATTGCCGTGCTGCACGGTGACAACCTGCAACCCAAGCTCGGTGAACTGGCCAAGGCCGGCACCGTGGAAATGTTCACCGGCGCCGCCCTGCCGCCAATGTGTGTGTCGGTCAACGCCTACCTTGGTGCGCCGGGCATCGTCGAAGCACTGAAACTCGGCGCCGACATTGTTATCACCGGCCGTGTGGTCGACAGCGCCGTGGTCAGCGCTGCCCTGGTGCATGAATTCGCCTGGGCCTGGAGCGACTACGACAAGCTGGCCCAGGCCGCCCTGGCCGGTCACATTATCGAATGTGGCGCGCAGTGCACCGGCGGCAACTTCACCGACTGGCGCGACGTGCCGGACTACGAACACATCGGCTTCCCGGTCGTGGAAGTGGCAGCCGACGGCAACTTCGTGGTCAGCAAGCCCGAGGGTACTGGCGGCCTGATCAGCACCCTGTCGGTCGGCGAGCAGATGCTCTACGAGATCGGCGACCCCCGCGCCTATTACCTGCCCGATGTGATCTGCGACTTCACCGAGGTCGAACTCAGCCAGGTCGGCGCCAACCGCGTCGAACTGAAAGGCGCCCGCGGCCTGCCGCCGACTGATCAGTACAAGGTCAGCGCCACCCACCCGGACGGCTTCCGCTGCACCGCCAGCTGCCTGCTCGCCGGTATCGATGCCGTGGCCAAGGCCGAGCGCGTCAGCCAGGCGATCATCGCGAAAACTGAAGAGATGTTCGCCGCGCGTGGCTGGGGCCCGTACAAGGAAGTGTGCATCGAATTGCTCGGCTCCGAGGCCACTTATGGCGCTCACGGCCAAAGAAAAGACACCCGCGAAGTGGTGGTGAAGATCGGCGTGCGCCACGCGAAGAAGGAAGCGCTGATCCTGTTCTCCCGCGAAATCGCCCAGGCTGCAACAGGTATGGCGCCGGGGCTGACCGGCATTGTCGGTGGCCGCCCCACCGTGTACCCGGTGATCCGCCTGTTCAGTTTCCTGGTCGACAAAAGTGCCTGCAGCCTGGAAGTGGAGCTCAATGGCCAGCGCAGCCCGCTTGCCCTGCCCCGCCTGGATGCTATCAACCCTCCAGTGATCGACGCTGACATCGCCGCCCCGGCCGCCAGCGGCCAGGCTGATACCACGGTGCCGCTGATCAAGCTGGCCGTGGCCCGCTCCGGCGACAAGGGCAACCACAGCAATATCGGCGTAATGGCTAGAAAGCCCGAGTATCTGGCGTGGATCGCCGCTGCGCTTTCCGAAGGTGCCGTGGCCGAATGGATGCAGCACGTGATTGATGGCCAGACCGGCAAGGTCAGCCGCTGGTATTTGCCCGGCAGCCACAGCCTCAACTTTCTGCTGGAGAACGCCCTGGGTGGCGGCGGTGTGGCCAGCCTGCGTATCGACCCGCAAGGCAAGGCTTTCGCCCAGCAGCTTCTGGAGTTTCCTATTCCGGTGCCTAGCGCATTGGCCAAGACTTTGTAGGGTGGATGACGCAGCGTGGCTGTAGGAGCCAGCTTGCTGGCGATCAGCAGGCAGCTCGCAGTGACAAGAACAACCGGATCGCCAGCAAGCTGGCTCCTACATCAGACAAACAAGTCAGGCATCCCGCAGATGGCGGGGCCCAAGCAGATAGAGCCGAAGGACAACAACAATGAGCTACGACTCAGTCTTCAAACCCGGCCTGTTCAGCGGCCAGACCATCCTGGTCACCGGCGGCGGCAGCGGCATCGGCCGTTGCGTGGCCCACGAACTGGCTCACCTCGGCGCCCATGTGGTGCTGGTCGGGCGCAAGCTGGAGAAGCTGGAAACCACCTGCGGCGAGATCGCTGAGGACGGCGGCAGCGCCAGCTTTGCCGTGTGCGACATCCGCGAGGAAGAAGCGGTCAAGGCCATGGTCAAGGCGGTGATCGCCGAGCGCGGACTGATCCATCACCTGGTCAACAACGCCGGTGGCCAGTTCCCCGCGCCGCTGGTGTCGATCAACCAGAAAGGCTTCGAAACGGTGGTACGCACCAACCTGGTCGGCGGTTTCCTCATCGCCCGTGAAGTGTTCAGCCAGAGCATGAGCAAGACCGGTGGCAGCATCGTCAACATGCTCGCCGATATGTGGGGCGGCATGCCCGGCATGGGCCACTCCGGCGCCGCCCGCGCCGGCATGGAGAACTTCACCAAGACTGCCGCCTACGAATGGGGCCACGCCGGCGTGCGAGTCAACGCCGTGGCGCCAGGCTGGATCGCCTCCAGCGGCATGGACACCTACCCCGAGTCGATGAAGAACATGATCCGCAACCTCAAGGATCACGTACCGCTGCAGCGCATTGGCACCGAGTCGGAAGTGGCCGCGGCCATCGTCTTCCTGCTATCCCCCGGCGCCAACTTCATCAGCGGCAACACCATCCGCATCGACGGCGCCGCCAGCCAGGGCACCCGTGCCTGGACGCTGGGCAAGGCGAAAAACAGCGAGTCCTACAACGGCTTCCACCGGGCCTATCTGCCCGATGTGCTGAAAGATCAGGGAGAGTGATTCGATGCCAGTGATTCAATCCGAACTCGACGTCCACGGCGACAGCTTCGCGCAGAACCGCGAGGCCATGCTGGCGACCATCGCCAGCTTCCGCGATGTCGAACAGAAGGTCCTCGACAAGGCCGCCGAGGCCAAGCCCAAGTTCATCAAGCGCGGCCAGTTGCTACCGCGTGAGCGTATCAATCTACTGCTCGATTCCGGCGCGCCGTTCCTCGAACTGGCCTCGCTGGCTGGCTACAAGCTGCACGACGACAAGGACGGCACCCAGGCCGGCGGCGGCATCATCGCCGGCATCGGCTACGTGGCCGGCGTGCGCTGCCTGGTGATCGCCAACAACAGCGCGATCAAGGGCGGCACCATCTCCCCCACCGGGCTGAAGAAATCCCTGCGTCTGCAGCAGATCGCCGTAGAGAACAAGCTGCCGGTGATCACCCTGGCCGAGAGCGGCGGCGCCAACCTCAACTACGCCGCCGACATCTTTGTCGAGGGCGCACGCGGCTTCGCCAACCAGGCGCGCATGTCGGCCATGGGCCTGCCGCAGATCACCGTGGTGCACGGCTCCAGCACCGCCGGCGGCGCCTACCAGCCGGGCCTGTCGGACTACGTGGTGGTGGTGCGCGGCAAGGCCAAGATGTTCCTCGCCGGCCCGCCCCTGCTGAAAGCCGCCACCGGTGAAGTGGCCACCGACGAAGAACTCGGCGGCGCCGAGATGCATGCCCAGGTCGCCGGCACCGCCGAGTACCTGGCCGAGAACGACGCCGATGGCGTGCGCATTGCCCGTGAGATCGCTGGATTGCTGCCGTGGAACGCGCAACTGCCGGCACGTCCGGCCAAGACGTATAGCGAGCCGCTGTACCCGGCTGAAGAACTGCTCGGCATCGTCCCGGCTGACGCCAAGAAGCCCTATGACGTGCGCGAAATCATCGCCCGCATCGCCGACGGCTCGGCCTTCCTCGACTTCAAGAACGAGTTCGACAGCCAGACCGTCTGCGGCCACCTAGCCATCGAAGGTCAGCCCTGCGGCTTTATCGGCAACAACGGGCCGATCACCCCGCGCGGCGCGGCCAAGGCAGCGCAATTTATCCAGCTGTGCGAGCAGAGCAACACGCCGATCCTGTTCTTCCACAACACCACCGGCTTCATGGTCGGCACCGAGTCCGAGCAGAACGGCGTGATCAAGCACGGCTCCAAGCTGATCCAGGCGGTGGCCAACTGCACGGTGCCGAAACTGACCATCGTCGTCGGTGGTTCCTACGGCGCCGGCAACTACGCCATGTGCGGTCGTGGCCTCGACCCGCGCTTCATCTTTGCCTGGCCCAACAGCAAGACCGCCGTGATGGGCGGCGCCCAGGCCGGCAAGGTGCTGCGCATCGTCACCGAGGACAAGCACCGCAAGGAAGGCAAAGAAGCCGATCCGAAGATGCTCGACATGCTGGAAATGGCCACCGCGCAGAAGCTCGACAGCCAATCCACCGCGCTGTATGGCACCGCCAGCCTGTGGGACGACGGCCTGATCGACCCGCGTGACACACGCAAGCTGCTCGGCTTTCTGCTGGATATCTGTGCCGAGGCCAGCGTTCGCCCTCTCAAATCCAACTCGTTCGGCGTTGCCCGCCTGTAACCCTTCGGAGCACAAGAAAAATGATCTTTACCCAAGAACACGAAGAACTCCGCCGCACCGTACGCAACTTTGTCGACAAGGAAATCAACCCGCACGTCGACGAGTGGGAAAAGGCCGGCAAATTCCCCATCCACGAAATCTTCAAGATGGCTGGTGATCTGGGCCTGCTGGGCATCTCCAAGCCGGAGAAATTCGGCGGCATGGGCCTGGACTACAGCTACTCGATCGTCGCCGCCGAAGAGTTCGGCACCATTCGCTGCGGCGGCATCCCGATGTCCATCGGTGTGCAGACCGACATGTGCACACCGGCCCTGGCCCGCTTTGGCTCCGATGAATTGCGCGAGGAATTCCTCAAGCCGGCCATTGCCGGCGACATGGTCGGTTGCATCGGTGTTTCCGAAGTCGGCGCCGGCTCCGATGTGGCCGGTCTGAAGACCACCGCGCGCAAGGATGGTGATGACTACGTCATCAACGGCAGCAAGATGTGGATCACCAACTCCCCCAGCGCCGATTTCATGTGCCTGCTGGCCAACACCAGCGACGACAAGCCGCACGTCAACAAGTCGCTGATCGTAGTGCCGATGAACACCCCCGGCATCAGCGTCAGCCCGCACCTGGACAAGCTCGGCATGCGCAGTTCGGAGACCGCCCAGGTGTTCCTCGACAACGTGCGCGTACCGCAGCGCTACCGCATCGGCCACGAAGGCGCCGGCTTCATGATGCAGATGCTGCAGTTCCAGGAAGAACGCCTGTTCGGCGCGGCCAACATGATCAAGGGCCTGGAGCACTGCGTCGACGCCACCATCGAGTACTGCAAGGAGCGCCAGACCTTCGGCCAGCCGCTGATCGACAACCAGGTCATCCACTTCCGCCTGGCTGAACTGCAGACCGAGATCGAGTGCCTGCGCGCCCTGGTCTACCAGGCCACCGAACAGTATGTGCGGGGCCGTGACGTGACCAACCTGGCCTCCATGGCCAAGCTCAAGGCCGGTCGCCTGGGCCGTGAAGTCTCCGACGCCTGCCTGCAGTACTGGGGCGGTATGGGCTTCATGTGGGACAACCCGGTGTCGCGCGCCTACCGCGACGTGCGCCTGGTATCGATTGGCGGCGGAGCCGACGAAATCATGCTCGGCATCATCTGCAAGCTGATGGGCATTCTGCCGGGCAAGAAGAAGGGCTGATCGACGATGGTTCTCCCGCTACGCATGGGAACCCACGCGTCTGTAGGAGCCAGCTTGCTGGCGATCAGCGCGCGTAGGGTGGATGTCGCTTTTTACATCCACCAAGACACCGCACGGTGGATCGGTAAAACGTGATCCACCCTACAGATGGCGCTTAGCCAACCAGGATTGCCAGCAAGCTGGCTCCTACAAAAATCGCGTGACTGATTGGATTAAGGATCGGGCATGAACGAACTACCGAACACCGAAACCCTGCTGCTGGAGCGGGTCGAGGGCGTGCTCTACGTCACCCTCAACCGTCCGGACAGCCGCAACGCCATGAGCTTGGCCATGGTCGAGGAACTGCGTGCCGTGCTGCGCACGGTACGCCATGACCAGGGCGTGCGCGCCCTGGTACTGCGCGGCGCCGGTGGCCATTTCTGCGCCGGCGGCGACATCAAGGATATGGCCGGCGCACGCGCTAAAGGCGGCGACGCCTACCGCGAGCTGAACCGCGCCTTCGGCAGTCTGCTGGAAGAAGCCCAGTGCGCGCCTCAGGTACTGGTCGCCGTGCTGGAAGGCGCGGTACTCGGCGGCGGCTTCGGCCTGGCCTGCGTCTCCGATATTGCCATCGCCCACCAGGGCGCCAAGTTCGGCCTGCCGGAAACCAGCCTGGGGATTCTGCCGGCGCAGATCGCGCCGTTCGTGGTCAAGCGCATCGGCCTGACCCAGGCCCGCCGCCTGGCGCTGACCGCCGCCCGTTTCGACGGTGCCGAGGCCCTGCGCCTGGGCCTGGTGCACTTCAGCGAAGCCGACGACCAGGCCGTGGTCGACCGCCTCGCCGAGTGCCTGCAGCAAGTGCGTCAGTGCGCTCCGGGTGCCAACGCAGCGACCAAGGCGCTGCTGCTGGCCACGGAAACAGAAGTACTTGGCAGCCTGCTCGACCACGCCGCCGGCCAGTTCGCCGAAGCGGTGCTGGGCAGCGAAGGCGTGGAAGGCACCATGGCCTTTGTGCAGAAACGCAAACCGAAGTGGGCTGAATAAGTACGCAGCTCGTAGGGTGGATGTCGCTTTCTACATCCACCAGAACACCGCTCGGTGGATCGATCAAGCGCGATCCACCCTACACAGACCCACAGCGGTTTGAACGGCAGGAGTAGAACAACAACATGGCTGCATTCAACAAGATCCTCATCGCCAACCGTGGCGAAATCGCCTGCCGGGTGATGCGCACCGCCCAGGACCTCGGCTACCGCACCGTGGCGGTGTACTCCGAGGCCGACGCCGGAGCGCGCCATGTGCAGCTGGCCGACGAAGCCGTGTGCATCGGCCCGGCGCAGGTCAACCAGTCGTACCTGGTGATCGACAACATCATCGAAGCTGCGCGCAAGACCGGCGCCGACGCCATCCACCCCGGCTACGGCTTCCTCTCCGAGAACGCCGACTTTGCCCGCGCCTGCGAGGCCGCCGGTATCGTATTTATCGGCCCGACCGTGGAGGCCATCCACCTGATGGGCAGCAAGCGCCTGTCGAAGATCGCCATGCTCGAAGCCGGCGTGCCGTGCATCCCCGGCTACGAAGGTGCAGCGCAGGACGACGACACCCTGAACCGCGAGGCCCAGCGCATCGGCTACCCGCTAATGATCAAGGCCAGCGCCGGTGGCGGTGGCCGTGGCATGCGCCTGGTGCATGAGTCCGGCGAACTGCTGGCACAAATCCGCACCGCCCGCTCCGAAGCGCAGAACGCCTTCGGCTCCGGCGAGCTGATTCTCGAACGCGCGGTGATTCGCCCACGCCATGTGGAAATTCAGGTCTTCGGCGACCAGCACGGCAATATCGTCTACCTCGGTGAACGCGACTGCTCGGTGCAGCGCCGCCACCAGAAAGTGGTCGAGGAAGCACCCTGCCCGGTGATGACCACCGAACTGCGTAAAGCCATGGGCGAAGCGGCGGTGAAGGCCGCGGCCTCGGTCAACTACGTCGGCGCCGGCACCGTGGAGTTCCTGCTCGACCAGAGCGGCGAATTCTTCTTCCTGGAAATGAACACCCGCTTGCAGGTCGAGCATCCGGTTACCGAACTGATCACCGGCCAGGATCTGGTCGCCTGGCAGATTCGCGCGGCCGAGGGCCAACCGCTGCCACTCAAGCAGGACGAAATCCGCCTCACCGGCCACGCCATGGAAGTGCGCCTGTACGCCGAGGATTCGGCGCACAACTTCCTGCCGCAAACCGGCGAAGTACTGCGCTGGGAGCCGGCGTTGCTCGATGGCATCCGCATCGACCACGGCCTGGTCGAAGGCCAGGCCGTGACGCCGTTCTACGACCCGATGCTGGCCAAGGTCATCGCCTACGGTGCAACCCGCGACGAGGCCCGACGCAAACTGGCACGCGCGGTCGAGGATTGCGTACTGCTGGGCGTCAACGGCAACCAGCGCTTCCTTGCCAACCTGCTCAAGCACCCCGAGTTCGCCGCCGGCAACGCCACCACCGCCTTTATCGGTGAGCACTTCGCCGACGACCCAAGCCTGACGCCGCAAGCACCGGCTGCCCCTGATCTGGCCACTGCGGCCACCCTGCTCTACCAGGCCTCAGCCAATGCCCGCGCACACCAGGGCGGCCTGGCCGGCTGGCGCAACGCCGGCGGTGCGCCCTGGCACTTCGTCCTCAAGCAGGGCGAGCAGAAACATGTAATTGAGCTGCAAGTGCTGGAGTCCGGCGAACAGCCGCTGCTGCGCGCCCAGATCGGCGAGCAATCCGTCGAACTGCGCCTGCTGGCCAGCGACGGCCGCTGGGCCAGCCTGGAGCTGGACGGCATCCGCCAGCGCCGCGCCTATCACCTGGCTGGCGAGCAGCTGTGGCTGTATGGCCATGCCGGCAACCTGGAATTCACCGACGTCACCCACGAACCGGCCGGCGGGCAGAACGCCGCCAGCTCGGGCACGGTCAAGGCGCCGATGGATGGGGCGATCGTCGAGGTGCTGGTCAGCGAAGGCCAGCAGGTCAGCAAGGGCCAACTGCTGGTGGTGCTGGAAGCGATGAAGATGGAGCACCCGCTCAAAGCCGGCATCGACGGGGTGATCCGCCGCATCGGCGTCAGTCAGGGCGACCAGGTGAAGAATCGCCAGCTGCTGGTGGAGGTCGAGGCTCTGGCGGAGTAAGCCTTCCTCACCCTACGCGGGCCGCCCCAACCCTCTCCCGGCGGGAGAGGGAGTTATATGTGCCTGACCTGAACACCGTACACAACCAACCCCACCGGACTGCCCCCTCTCCCTCCGGGAGAGGGCCGGGGTGAGGGAATACCAGGCCCCGACCAGATCAAGGAGAGGTACAAGCATGTCCCTGCAAGGCAAAACCCTGTTTATCACCGGTGCCAGTCGTGGCATCGGCCGCGAGATCGCCCTCAAGGCCGCCGCCCAGGGCGCCAATATCGTCATCGCCGCCAAGAGCGCCGAAGCCCACGCCAAGCTGCCGGGCACCATCCATTCGGTGGCCGCCGAGGTCGAAGCCGCCGGCGGCAAGGCCCTGGCCCTGCAACTGGACGTACGTGACGAAGAAGCCGTGAAAGCCGCCATGGCCCAGGCCGCCGCGCACTTTGGTGGCATCGATGCGCTGATCAACAACGCCGGCGCCATCCGCCTCAAGGGCGTCGAACATCTGGAGCCCAAGCGCTTCGACCTGATGTACCAGATCAACAGCCGCGCGGTCATGGTCTGCAGCCAGGCCGCCCTGCCCTACCTCAAGCAGAGCAAGGGCCACATCCTAAGCCTGTCGCCACCGATCAACCTCGATCCCAAGTGGTTCGCCAACTACGGCCCTTACACCACCACCAAGTACGGCATGAGCATGCTGACCTTAGGCATGCACGAGGAATTCAAGAAGTACGGCATCAGCGTCAACTCGCTGTGGCCGAAGACAGTGATCGCCACCGCCGCCATCGAGTTCGAAGCCGGTGGCCCGGCGGTGATGAAGGCCGCGCGCCTGCCAGCGATCATGGCCGACGCCGCCTGCGCCATCCTCTCCAGCAACGAACGCACAATCAGCGGGCGCTTGCTGATCGACGAGGAAATCCTCCGCGAGCAGGGCCAGGAAGACTTCGAGCAGTACCGTTTTGATCCGACCGGCAAACTGATGACCGATCTGTTCGTCGACTGACTCCTGCGCTACCGCGCGCCAGCCCTGCACTGGCGCGCCGACCATCGGCAAAAAACCCTAGTCACAGACGAGGCAAGACTGAGGCACAATGCCAGCACTCGACCGGCTGGTTGCTATCACCGGCAATCCGCCTCAAAAACAATAAATCCTGCCCGTGCACTCTCGACCGGCTCTCGTCCGGCCTTCCTGGGGAACTCATGAACAAAGCCTTTCGCATCGTCTGGAGCCACGTCCGTAACGCCTTCGTCGTGGTTGATGAACATACCAGTGCACGCGGCAAACGCAGTGGCGGCTCCTGCCTGCTGGTCGCCCTGGGTCTCGGCCTAGCCGCTAACGGCGCCCAAGCCACGGGAACCTGCAGCTCGGGCAGTAATACGATCAGTACCGCCGAGACCAGCCGATGCGACTTGCCGAATAACGCCAGCCTGCTCGTGACCCAGAGCGGTAGCATTACCGAGTCAGGCGATGAAGCCGTCTACGCCTACGAAAATTTCGGCACCATCAGCAACGCCGGCAGCATCATCAGTACTGGCGGCACCACTCCAGATGATGGCTCGGCCATTCTGCTGTATGCCGGCGAAGGCACGAGAAGCGGTACCAGCGTCAGCAACCTCGCCACTGGCACCATCGAAGGCGCCTACGCCGGCATCACCCTGGATGGTTTCGCGTACAGCCTGAGCGTCGACAGCATCAGCAATGCCGGCACCATTAGCGGCGATCTCGGCATCTACACGCAGAACGCAGTTACCGTCGATACGCTCGACAACAGCGGCACCATCAGCGGTAGCGGAGGCATGGGCTTTGGTATCTATATCAGTGGCGAGACAAGCCTCAGCACGCTTAACAACAGTGGCACCATCCGCGGTGACAGCGGTGGGCTTGTCATAGGCGGGGATAGCCAGCTGGGGACACTCAACAACAGTGGCACCATCAGCGGCGACCAATTCGCCATTTCGGCCACTGACACGGGCAACAGCCTGCCCCAGATCAACATCATTGGTACTCAGGCGCGCCTGATTGGCGACGTGGCAGCCCTGGAAAGCACCCTTACCCTCAAGTCAGGTGCGGATTTCGCCAATGAAAATGCCATCTATGTCGATCGTCTGATCATCGAGAACGGTGCCACGCTGAGAATGAGCGAGGGCATCTCCAGCTCCGGGATCGAGTATGGCGACGGTGTTCAGGTTCAGAACGGCCTTAGCAACGCCGGCACCTTGAGTCTGGCGGCTGGCGTCACCGGCGCACTGATTGGCGACTACAACCAGACCGCCGACGGCGCCCTGAAAGTCGGCGTGGCCAGCGACAGCAGCTACGGCAGACTGGTGGTCAACGGCACAGCCACTCTGGCCAGCAATGCCAAGATTGAGGTCGATGTCAGCAACCCCAACTACAGCTTCAGCGCCAAGAGCCTGCAGGATGTGTTGAGCGCCAACACCCTGAACAGCGATGGCAGCTTCGCCGTCAGCGACAACTCGCAGCTTTTCGACTTCGGTGCCGTCAAAGATGGCAACACCGTTGACCTGACCCTGACCAAGAGCAGCAGTGTGCTGGATAGCGTGATCAACACCGGCAACAGTCCCGCCCGAGGGGCCGCCGGCGTGCTGGACGAGGCCATCGGCAACGATCCGGACGGCGAGCTGGCTGGCTACTTCGTTGGTCTGAGCAGCGAGCAGGAAGTATCCGACGCCGTTACCCAGACCCTGCCCACCGTTGCCGGTAATACCAGCAACGCCATCGGCAACACGCTGAGCGGCATCAACCGCGTGATCCAGGCCCGCCAGGGTGACAACAGCGGTCTGTCCTCCGGCGATGCGCCGCTGTCTGAAAAAAACCTCTGGATCAAAACCTTCGGTTCCTGGGCCGACCAAGACGAGCGCGAAGGTATCTCCGGCTTCGACGCCGACACCCAGGGCCTGGCCATCGGTGCCGATGCGGCTGTCAGTGATAACACGCGCCTCGGCCTGGCCTTCGCTTACGCCCAGACCAACCTGGACAATGACTCGAACATTGCCCCGCAAAGCGCCGACATCGATACCTTCCAGCTGATCGGCTACGGCAGCTACGCCCTGGCGCCGGACACCGAGCTGAACTTCCAGCTCGATGGCGGCCAGAACCGTACCGACAGCAAGCGCAACATGCCCTTCGCCGATGCCACCGCCAAGGCCGACTTCGACGGTTACAACGTCCATGCCGGTGTCGGCATCGGCCACAGCATGCGCCTGTCAGAACAGCTGACCTTCGTGCCGTCGGCCCGTGCCGACTACACCTGGATCGAAAGCGAGTCCTACCACGAGAAAGGCGCCGGTGCCCTGAACCTGGATGTCGACAGCAACGATGCCGAAGAGCTGCTGCTCAGCGTCGACGGCAAGCTTGACTACTGCTTGAGCGAAGCCACCGTGCTCAGCGCCAACCTCGGTGCCGGCTATGACGTGATCGACGAGGACAGCTCGATTACCTCCATCTATGCCGGCGCCTCGGGTGCCGCCTTCAAGACCCCAGGCCTGGATCTGGAACCCTGGCTGGCCCGCGCCGGTCTTGGCCTGAGCCATACCCTGGCGAGCGGTACCGAAGTCAGCCTGCGCTACGATGCCGAGGCGCGCAGCGACTTCACCAACCAGGGCGCATCACTGAAGGCACGCTGGGCTTTCTAAGCACAGCCGCCTAAACGCAAAGGCCACGTCCATGGACGTGGCCTTTTGCATTGCGCTTACAGCTAAGAGCTTACCGCGCAGCGTCAGAGTTCGGCCCAGCGCCGTAGCAGGTTGTGGTAAATGCCGGTTAGTTGGGTGCCCACGGCACCACCACTGCCCTGCTCGCGATTGAGTTGCTGCACGCTGTTGTCCAGCTGAAACAGCAAGGCACGCTCGCCGTCGTCGCGCACCATGCTCTGAATCCAGAAAAACGCGGCAATCCGCATGCCACGGGTCACCGGTGTGACCCGGTGCAGACTGCTCGCCGGATAGAGGATCAGATCGCCAGCCGCCAGCTTGACGCTGTGGCTGCCGTAGGTGTCGTCCACCTGCAACTCGCCGCCGTCGTACTCTTCGGGCGCGCTGAGGAAAAGCGTCGCCGACAGATCGGTACGAATGCGCTCGCGCCCTGCTTCGCCACTCAATGCATTATCGACATGCAGCCCGTACGACTGCCCACTCTGGTAGCAGTTGAAGCGCGGCGCGATGATCTTATGCGGCAGCGCCGCCGAGACGAACAGCGGATTGCGCTCCAGCGCCTGCACAATGACCTGCCCCATGGCCTTGGCCTGCGGCGCATCGGCCGGCAGTTGCAGATTGTCCTTGACCTGTATGGCCTGATGTCCGGCCGTAGCGCGACCATCCATCCAGCGCGCCTGCAGCAACACCTGGCGGAATTCGCCGAGCTGCTGCTCGCTCAGTACCTGTGGAATGCGCAGCATCATCTTCGGTTTTCTCCCCAATCAAAGCACCGCTAGAGCAGCAGTTAGCATCTAACCCTCAGCTTGTGCGCACAACAAACACAGGCCCAGGCAGAAACAGATAGCCCCGGTGCCACTAACACCTATTCGCCAGGCGTCCACGATAATACCTGTGCAACAGGCGAGTACCTTCTTCCTCGCCAATTACTGTGCCAGGGAGTTGCCCACTCGATGTGGCCTGTACAGTGTCATCTTCACCAAGATGGCGGCATGTCTGCCAGCGATGCACGAAACGGCACGCCTACACCTATGGAACCAGTCGACCATGACTAAACCACGACACTGGTGCAGCACTACCGACCGGTGCAGCATGCACCGCGTTCCAGCAAGGTATCCTGGTGGTGGCGCTGAAGAGCAGACCGCGCTGGCAATCATTATTCAGTCTTCGCTGGGCCATCAATTGCGGCTCAGCTTCTACGACTGCGTCGAGACCATTCCCCTTGATGCAGGCGGCAAGTTTGAGGAGTTTATCCGCACATGCGTTTGAGCCATCTCCTGCCGCTATTCGGTGCGCTGTTACTGGCAGCGTGTGCCTCTATCCCAGCCCCCGAGGCACGCCGCCAGCAGGCCACCGCCCTGGCTCAAGGGCAAAATTGGCAGGCACTGGAGCTGCAAGCGGGCATCTTCCACCTGCAGGCTTATGCGACAGAAACTCAAAGCCAGGAACTGACGATCTATCTCGAGGGTGACGGCTTTGCCTGGTTCAGCTCCCGCCAACCCTCAGCTGACCCGACCCCACTCGACCCATTGGCCCTGCGTCTGGCCCTGACGCAGCCCGGCGGCAATGCCGCTTATCTGGGCCGGCCTTGCCAATACCTGGGCGCGGCACAAGCACCCTGCGCCAAACGTTACTGGACTAACGCACGTTTCGCCGAAGAGGTGGTACACAGCCTCGACCAGGCCATTGACCAGTTGCAGGCCCGCGCAGGCGCAAAACATCTGGTGCTGGTCGGCTACTCCGGCGGCGGCACCCTGGCCCTGCTGCTGGCGGCCCGGCGCAACGATGTGACGCGGGTGGTCACAGTGGCAGGCAACCTCGACCATGCCGCCTGGACTCGCCAGCACCGCGTCACGCCGCTAGAGGGTTCGCTCAACCCGGCAGCACTGCGCTTGCGCCTGATCGACGTGGAGCAGATTCATCTGGTGGGTGAGCAGGATCAGGTTGTAGCGCCGCAGCTGGTCGAAGACTTCGTCGCCGGCTATCCGGCCAATCATCACGCTCGAATCAGAGTACTGCCGGGATATGACCATCGCTGCTGCTGGGCGCGCGACTGGGCACAACTATGGCAGCGGGAAATCGCCGATTAGTTGCGGAACTCGAACTGCAGCTCGGCGCCTTCCACCGAATCCCAGTAGTCCACATTTTGATCGTTGGTAATCAACCGACCATTGAGCTGGAACGGTCCGGGTTCGCTGGGCTTTTCCACGAACAAGGGTGGCAACAAGGGTTCCGCCGGTAATTCCTCTAGTGGCTCGAATTCCATCTGCTCGACCAGTTCAGCCGGCAGACGCAAATCGAGTTTCACCTGCGGCAACGGCTGGGGCTTGGCGACGGGTGGCGCCTGCACCTTGGCGCGCACAGGTTGCTTGTGTGGTGGCGGGCTCTGCACTGCCGCGGGCTTGTCACTGACGGCTGGTTGGCTGGCGGCCGGCACTCTAACGGCAGGTTCTGCGGGCACACTGGCCGGCGGCTCAGGCTCAGGAACGGGCACGACCTCGGTACGCGGCGGAGTTGGCGGCGGCGCGGCAGGCTGGGCTTGCTCGTCGCAGGCCGCGAGCAAGCCCAGCGCCAGCAGTAGAGCGGTTACACGAAAAACTGTCATGACAGGCAGAACCGAAACAGGACGCCTTATGCTCACCCCAGACCAGGCTTATGGCAAGCTGGGTAATTGCATAGACGTGCCCGCCCATGTGCATGCGACCTGCCCTGTCGCTTGCGTCGAATTTGACCGGCATGCCTCGTGGTCCTGACGGGCAGAAAGAGAACAGAAGCCGCCGGGCGTGACAGGCCGCAATCGGCCAGAAGCAGGGGCCTACAGAAATCTGGTGCTCAAGGCCAATCAATCACCACAGCTTGTGGGTCCGCCTCACGCATCTCCTTCGAAAGGTCATCCGCTTCCGCTAGGGTCGCATAACAGAACTCATAAGCTTTCTGAATTTTGCCAGTCGGCCCCAGGGCTTCGGCCACGCAAATCATGGCATCCGCCGCGCAAGCTACGGTATGGAAGTCACCCCAGACGCCGGGCTGCGTCTGTTTTGCGTGGGCGATGTAGCCCATGAGCGAAGGTTGCTTGTCGCCGGCTGCACCAGCGATCAATTTAGCCGGGCTGACGGTAGAGCCATAAGCGTCCTGAGTGAACAACTGCGCAGTGCAATAGGCTCCTGCCGTATTCGCTGATTGCTGCACCTGTGGCGCTTCTGTAGCAACGCTCGCAGTAACTGCTGGTGCTACGGCGCCGGTTTTAGCATTCGACACCGATGCACTTAGCCCCTCTGGAATGGCCAAGACCAACTCATGGTTGGTGCGGTTACGCCACACGCGCAAGGGGGCCTTGTAGCCAGGTCGCAATTTCCCGGCAATCGTCATCACATCCGTAGGTTGGCTGACCAATTGCCCAGATAAATCCAGGATCACGTCCATCGGTTTGACCCCCGCTTTGGCCGCCGCACTGCCTGGCGCAACGCTGACCACCCAGGCACCTGTGGTGCTTGGCAGACCCAGGGCACTCACCAGATCCGCACTTGGGCTTTCCAAGGTCAACCCAATGCTCACGGAGTCGGTACTGCCGCCGGAAGCAGACGCACTAGACACCGGCGCAGCAGTCGACTTGGCAGCCTTTTCTATCGGCGGCGGCGTCCAGGGCACATGCACCGTGTCCCAGTCCATTTGTAGCCGAGTGACATTTGCAGAGCGCTCGATCGCGGCGGCAGCATTGGCCGGACTGTCCTCCATCAGGCAGGCACCACGGCCATCTTCGACCCCGTAGGTCGAACGCAGCATTTCGTTGAACGCAGCGGTCTCAGCCGCGCCGTAGTCGGAGTAAAAGTCACGATAGGTGAACATCGGGGTCAGGTAGTTGACCGTTTCCGACACTGAAAAACAGTAGCCATAGGCCGTGACCTGACCAGAGGAAGGCACCGTGGCTGGGCCGCCCAAGCAGCCCTGTTCGCGCCGTACTTGGTTAATTGCATCAACCTGCCAGCCATTGATCTTGGCCATGCTGGTGTCCCCTGTAGCGGCAGATTTCTGCTGCTGCTCGCTCATGTGGGTATGGCTGGTTTCCAGCTGGCTACAGCTTTTCCCGCGCCAGGTGGAGGTGGTAATGCCAACCGCTTCTGGTGTTAGCGAGGCCTCCATCGCAGCGTTCATCGTCGGCGAAGCCACCGCAAAGAGGGCATGCATGCAACCGGAAAGCGTTGCTGACGCAACCACCAGCGCAGCTAAACGCAGAGTCAGTACGGCGTGGTCATTCATTGCGCAACACCATCTGTACGTCACGTTTAGCTTGATTGCGCCAGACGCTGACTGTTGCCTTGTAACCGGCGCGCATGCGCGATGAAATATCCGCAACATCCTGCGCCGAGGTCACTTCCTGGCCGCTGACCTCGATAATTACGTCCAGCGGCTGGATACCCGCCAGATCTGCCGCACTGCCCTTGACGGTGTTCGTTACCCAGGCACCTTGCGCGGGGCTCAGGCCCACGGCTTTGGCGTAAGACGGAGTTACCACTGCCAGACTCATGCCCTGTAATGAAGCCGCGGAGTTGGAGGTAATGTTCGGCGCGGTGTTGGTGCGTGCGGCCAGTGGTAGCACATCAAGCGGATATCCTGCCGAGGCAACAAGTACGGGAACAGTGTGAAAGCTTTGTGCACGCCAATATTTAAGATTGATGTTTGAGCCGGCGGGGACTTTGTAGATAGCCACGCGAAAGTCTATCGAGTCTGCGATCGGCTGGTCATTAACAGCCACCACAATGTCACCAGGCAAGATTCCAGCTGTTTGCGCGCCGCCACCCGCCACCGTGCTGTGAACGATCACGCCAGCGGTCGGAGCTGAAATGCGTGCAGCACTCACCGGGTCGATGGTCTCCATTTGCATGCCAATCACGCTGCGTGGCAGGTTTCGCTGAGTGCAGCCCTTTTCATACCAGACTTGGCTGGCTGCCGCTTTACGCGCCTCGCCCGCCTGCTGCAGCAAAGGCTCAGTGGTAGCGGCCAGATAGCCAGGCACCTCTAAAAGTGCCATTTCAATGTAGTCGCATGAGCGCTGGCGATAGCGCTCGGGGGTTTCCCGATCTACTAGTTTTTGCAGGTCTGGCTTGTAGGCTTGTGTTTGCCCCGGCACTGGCGTGCCGGCAGGTGTCACATCCGCCGAACCAGCCGAAGCTAGCGCGACGGCTCCACCTGCAACCGCTGCAGTCGTCAGCAGCGCGCTGGCATCCCCCGGAATGGGTGCAACCATCGCGGCCATAACCGCCAACTCCCCCAGGCCACCATCGGAGGCGCAGCCACTGAGCCCCATCATGGCTAGAGTAATTGCCAAATGGCAGGCAACTTTTGCAGGGTTTACCAGCATTGAAATCTCCAGCGCACGCGAGGGTGCTTCATATACAGTTCGGCATCATGGCAATTTGCCTTAACTCTGTATATGTATATGGCAGGGGGCAGGCGGAGAAAGACCGCGATACTGATGCTGATGCCAGCTTTTGGCCGCTCTCTACCGGCCGCCAATACAGCGTGCGCGGTCAAGTCGAATGAATCGCCTGGTCGGCTGGGTGGTCCAGTCAGTGCAGCTTCACAGCAAGCCGCCTACTGGATTAACCCAACCACCAGGGTTGCAGATGGCTGCCATCCAGGCGCTGCCACTGGCCGGCCCGTACCATTTCCTCAGGGGGCAACCACAACGCACCACGCGCCTCGAACTCGACAGTGCACAATGCCAGCAGCTCGCTCAGCTCAATGCGTCGCACCTGCCATTCGCCGGCCGAGTCTTCGTGTTCCCAGTCGCTTGGCAGTACGCGCAGCTCGATAGCATAGGCGTCGAAGCGCAGGAACTGCGGCATGCAGCCGATATGGCTGGCGGTATCACGCAGGGTGCGTTGTTGCACATCGAGCAGCAGTAGCTGCCACTGATCGCTGTCGACCCGCTCGCTGGCCTCCATACGCGGGATATGGCGGGTCAGCGCCAGGTAGCGGCCATCCTCCGACCAGATCAGCGACGGCCCCAGGTTGGCCAGGGCCAGACCCGAAGCGGTGAGCAGGCAACCACCACCGCGCGGATGGCGCTCGCGCAGGTAATGATCGCAAAACTCGCTCTGCGCGCCGAACAACCAGGCCGCATCACGGCCGCCCGGCGCCGGCAGAACGAAGTCGCCATCGGCATTGGCCACCTGCGGTCGTTCAGCCAGGCGCCAGTTCGGCAACGCTTGCAGCTCCTGCTCACCGGCGCGCAAAACCAGTGGTTGGTAATAGGGCCGCGTGCTGTCGTCCCCTTCGACAAAACCCGCGGCCCGCTCGGCGGCCGGAGCGGCCTGGTCGAAACGGCGTAGCGGCGTGTCGCGCTCGTCGCGACCGAAGCGCCCGAGCACCTCGGCCAGGCTCAGCACTCCGCCACGGAAATCCAGCAGGCGCGCCACCAGCGGCTGGCCGGCATAAGGCAGCAGGCGGCGCTGCTGCAGATCGGCCACGCAGACCCGATGCGGCACCACCGGCGTCTCGGCAAAGACCACCAGGGCCAGATAACGGCCGCAGTCGGAAACCCGGTGATCGAGCAGCCACTCGCCCTCCAGCTGCCAGTCGCCGATGCAGCAGGCATAGGCGCCCAGGCGGCCATTCTGGCTATCGCGTAACCAGTCGAAACGAGCCGCCACATTGCCGAGCAGTGGCTGGCTGAGCAGCGCGCTGTCCCCGCGCGCGCCCTGCCCACTCAGCGGCTGCAGCAGGGTCAGGCGACTGCGACGGTATTCGCCGAGCAGGATGCGCCCCTCGTCATCGTGGCCCACGCCCACCTCGTTATCGCTATAGGTACTGTGCAGCCAGTAGCCGAAATGCAGGTGATCGAGATAAGGCGCGTTGAAGGTGCCGGCCAGTTGCAGCTGATCACCATCCAGGCGAACAGGCGCATCCCAGGACAGATCCGGCTCGTCTTCTGCCTGAACCCAGCCGGCGGGCAGTTGCCGCCAGCCCTGGTCGACCTGCCACAGCCATAGCTGGCGCGGCCAGCGCCGGGTGGCGCCCAGGGTGATGGCGTGGCAGACCAGGGCCTGACCATCGGCGCGCCACAGCGGCTGCTCGTCGGCATCGATCAGCAGTTCGCTCAGCGCGCCGTCGATTTCCAGGCGCAGCGCCGGGTAACGCAGCAGTTCGGTGGGGTCGTCCAGTTCGCGCAGGTTGTCCGGCAGGTGGCTGATGCCACGCAGACGATGCTCACCGGCTGGCGCGGGGAACGTCTTGTCCGCCGACGTCTGGTGCCAGCCCGGCTCCAGCCACAGGTCACGCACCGCCACCAGGTCGACGCCCTCGCTTTGCGCCAGCAGGTCGGCCAGCGCCATGCGATAGCCCTGGTTGCCCACCAGCGGGCTGTGCCGGCCGCTGATGGCCTGGTCGGTGAATTCGTCGATTTCCCAGAACTGGCCGATCTCGGCGTTGCGGTACACGCGCTTTTCCTGGCGATCAAGGATCAGCAGGCCCCAGCGCTCGCGGCTCGGCAATGGCGCGGCAAGGTAGCGACCGCTGCTGGAAAAGCGCAGCGAGGAGCCGAGGCCGTCGAGCAGTACGCCATCGGGAAACAGGTAGGTGCCGTAGGTCGGCCCGCCCATGGCGATCTCGCCCATGGACAGGCAACGCACCGGCTCGCCCTCCGGCGTCAGCAGGTCATCGCCACTCCAGGCACTGGCCCCGCGCTGCGCAGGCGCCTCAATCGGCTGCGGTTTGGCCTTGGTCAGGCCCAGGTAGCGCTCGTAACTGCTGACACCGGCCATGCCGACCAGCAGCATCACCACGCAGACCGGAATCCCCCACCAACTGGACATCCAGTTGACCACGGAGAAGCACAGGCCGATGACCGCGGCGGTCAGCAACCAGTTCAGCGCCTTGGCGACTTTCGGCCACTTGAGCAGCGCGCACAGACCGGTCAGCAGAGCGAACGACAGCGCTACCGCCAACGCCGCCAGGGGAGGCAGCAGCGCCACGGCGGCAATCGGCACGATCAGCTTGGCCAGTTCCCAGAGCAACATCAGGACGATCTTGCTCAGCGACTCTTTGCTGTCGTCCGAGGCTTCTGCAGGTGACATGGCGCGGCTCCTTGCGCGGGAAGGAGCCGTATTTTAGCCGGGCCGGCCCACCACTAACGGGAACTGGCCGGCTTTTCCGCCTCGACCTGCAGGCGCTTGAGTTCGGCCTCCAGATCCTGCTGCGGGTACGCCTGCTTGAGCACCGCCAGCTGCCGATCGGCTTCGGCCTGCTGGCCCTCGCGCCGCAGGCGCAGCACGTTGCGCAAGCTCAGCTCCAGCGACGGCGCCTCCCCCACCTCGGAATGGCCCAGATCCGCCGATTGCTCCTCGTCCCAGGTGCTGGCTGCAGTCAGCGCCTGTTGCTTGGCCTTAGCGAGCGCCTGAACCTCGTCGCGGGCAGGAGCCATAGCGGAGTCGGCCAGTGCCTCGGCCGGCGGCGCGACAGCAGGCTTGGCCGGTGTCGCCGGAGGCTGCAGGTCAGTGACCGACGGAGCGGCGCGGTAGGCCACGTTGGGGGCGACTGCTCCGGCCATGGACTCGGCCGCCTCGGCCTTCTTGCTCGATGCCTGGGCTTTTTTCTGTTCCACCTCGGCAGGCGGCTGGTAAGCCTCGCGGGCCACCTGTGGCGCCATTTCCTGCAGCATGGGTGCTGTCGGAGCGTCGGCGGCGACCGGCGCCGGCATATCGTAGGCCGTGGGCGCCTGTTCCTGGGTGCGCCAGGTCAGACTCAGGCTGATGCCCAGCGTGGCCAGGCCAGCAAACGCCACCGACCAGCGAGTGCGGCTGCCCTGGCCGAACAGCCAACCATGCAGGCGCTGGGCAGCGCTGGGCGTGGCCGGCGCGATGGCCTGGCGGGCGGCGGCGAGGATCAACGCATCCACGGCGGCAGATGGCTCGCCCTGGCTGTGCTGGCGGTAATGCTGCAGCAGTTGCTGCTCCTGCTGCAGGTCTTTGTCCTGCAAATTTTTGTCTTGGGGGCTCATGCGGATACCTCCTCGGCCGCAGCCGGATCGGCCAGCAGCCGACGCAACTTGTTCAACGCGTACCGCAGGCGACTCTTCACGGTTTCCGCCGGGGTCTGGGTCAGGTCGGCGATCTCGTGCAGTTCCAGATCACCATGGGCGCGCAGCAGGAACACCTCGCGCTGTTCCTCGGGCAAATCGGCCAGGGCCGCCTGCAAACGCTCCTGGTCACGACTGAGCAGCAGTTGCTGCTCGGGGCCGGGGCCCGGATCGGCGCTGGCGTGCTGCTGCTCGTCGTACTCATCGAGCTTTCCCTGGTGGCGACCGGACTTGCGCCAGTGGTCGATCAGGCGGTTGCGCGCAATCTGGTACAGCCAGGTCTTGAACAGCACCGCCTCGCGTTGCTCGCTGGCGCTGCGGATCAGGCTCATCCAAGTGTCCTGAAACACCTCCTCGGCCAGGGCATGGTCGCCACACAGGCCCAGCAGGAAACGAAACAGGCCGAGGCGATGGCGCTCATACAGCTGCGCAAAGGCCCCGGCATCACCTTGGCGATAACGCCGCAGCAGCGCGGCGTCATCGTCTCTCATCGGTTGGTTCAATTAGTCGGCCCTGACTTGAACGTTTTGCGGAGTTTGCAGGCTTTGCGCCAATTCCACCAACTGTACAAACTCGGCGCGCAGGCCGTAGTGGTCCTCGCCCTTGGCGCCACGGGCCAGCTTGGCGCTATCCGCCAGGCCGAATTCGCCGGTGTACTTGCCCTCTTTTAGCTGCTGGGCGAAGGCGGCCACGGCGGCGGCGAAACGCAGGTCCTCGCTGGCCTGGGCAATCGGCGTCACGCCCTCGCCCTTGCTGATCGGCACCTCGACCAGTTTGCTGCTGCCACCCTCTGGCGCCTTGTAGCGCAGGCGCAGCCAGGCGATCTCACCGGGCTTGCCCGCGCCCTTGCCGGCCTGGGCGTAGCGCAGCGGTTCCAGCCAGCCCTTGGCACCGACCGGGACGATTTCATACAGCGCGGTGACCGTGTGCCCGGCACCAATCTCGCCAGCGTCGATCTTGTCGTTGCTGAAATCCTCGCGCTTCAGCGCACGGTTCTCGTAGCCGAGCAGACGGTATTCGCTGACTTCGGCCGGGTTGAATTCGACCTGGATCTTCACGTCCTTGGCCACTACGGCCAGGGTCGAGCTGAGCTGATCCACCAGCACCTTGCGCGCTTCGCGCAGGTTGTCGATGTAAGCGTAATTACCGTCGCCAGCGTCGGCCAACTGCTCCATCAACTGCTCGTTGTAGTTGTCGGTGCCGAAGCCCAGGGTGGTCAGCGACACGCCCGTCTTGCGCTTGTCGGCGGCCAGCTGCTTGAGGGTTTCGAAGTCGCTGATGCCGACGTTGAAGTCACCGTCGGTGGCCAGCAGGATGCGGTTGATACCGTCCTTGATCAGGCCCTTCTGCGCTTCCTGGTAGGCCAGCTGGATGCCCGACTCGCCAGCAGTAGAGCCGCCGGCGCTGAGCTGGTCGATGGCCGCGCGGATCTTGGCTTTCTCGCTGCCAGAAGTGGACTCCAGGACCACGTTGGAGGTACCGGCATAGGTGACCAGGGCTACGCGGTCCTGCGGGCGCAGCTGGTCGACCAGCAGTTTGAGGGTGCTCTGCACCATCGGCAGGCCTTCGCGGCGATCCATGGAGCCGGACACGTCGACCAGGAACACCAGGTTGGCCGGCGGCAGCTCGGCGGCACTCACATCAGACGCCTTGATCGCCACTCGCAGCAGGCGGGTCTGCGGGCTCCACGGTGAGCTGGCCAGCTCGGTGCCAACGCCGAACGGCGTGTCGCCCTTGGGTTGCGGGTAGGCATAGGGGAAGTAGTTGACCAGCTCCTCCAGGCGCACCGCCTCCTTGGGCGGCAAGCTGCCGCTGTTGAGGAAGCGTCGTACGTTGGCGTAGCTGCCGGTGTCGACGTCGATGCTGAAGGTCGACACCGGTTGCTCGGCCACGGCATGCACCGGGTTGTCTTCGACCTTCTGGTATTGCTCGCGGTAGACGTCCTGGTAGCCGAACTGGGCGCTGTCGGCCAGTGGCGCCGGCGCGATCATCGGCATGCTCTGCGGCAGCATCTTGCGCGCTTCCATGGTGCCGGCGACGCTGGCCGCCTCGGCCTTGATCCTGGCCGGCGCACGATAGGCCACATTGGCGTCCACTTCCTCGTGCAGCACGTGCTGTTGCACGAGCGGCTCGACCGGTTTGGCCGCGGCCTTCTTCTCGGTGTCGCTAGGGGCGTCATTATTGGCCGCACTGCAGGCGGCCAGTGCCAGGGCCAGGCCGGCGCTGAAACCGGCGAGCAGGGGTTGGCGGATCAGGGTGGTGAGGTCGGACATGATGGTGGTCTCCTGGGGCGAAAGGTTCACTCGCTCAGGTAGACGGGACCACCATCCAACTCGGGTTAAGCCGGCAGCAGAATCACTGCAATGCTTCCTGGCACAGCTGCCCGGCGAGCATGCCGATGGTCATCATCGCCCGCTCGGCCTCGCGATTCCACGGCACGCCACAGGTCAGGCGCAGGCAGTTGTTGAACTGCTCGGTGTTGCTGAAGATCAGCCCCGGCGCCACGCTGATGCCCTGCTGCAAGGCCCGTACATGCAGCTCCTTGGCGCTGACCCGGCCCGGCAGGCTGACCCAGAGGATAAAGCCGCCATGCGGACGGGTCATCTGCGTACCTTCCGGGAAGTACTGCTGCACCGCCAGCTGGTAGGCGGTCATGTTCTTGCGGTACTCCTGACGGATATGCCGCAGGTGGCGATCATAGCCACCATTCTCCAGGTAGGCGGCTACCCCCATCTGGGTCACGCTGCAGGCCGAGTGAGTGCTGAAGGTCTGTAGGCGCTCGATTTCGTCCTGGTGGCGCCCGGCAATGATCCAACCGATGCGTACACCGGGCGAAATGGTCTTGGAGAAACTCGAGCAGTACACCACCTGATCCTCGCGATCATAGGCCTTGAGCGCCTTGATCCGGCCCGGCTCGAATAGCAGCTCGCCGTAGATATCGTCCTCGACTACCTGAATGCCGTAGTCGGCGGTGAACTTGAGCAGCTGCTTCTGACGCTCCTCGGGCATGCTGCCGCCCATCGGGTTGCTCAGCCGCGAAGTCAGCACCAGGGCCTTGATCGGCCACTGGTTGGCCGCCAGCTGCAGTGCTTCCAGGCTCATTCCGGTAGTCGGGTCGCAGGGAATCTCAATGACCTTGAGACCGAGCAGCTCGGCCAGTTGCAGCAGGCCGTAGTAGGTCGGCGACTCCGCGGCAATCAGGTCGCCGGGCTTGGTCAGTACGCGCAGGGCCATGTGGATAGCATCCACGCAACCATGGGTGATCACCACTTCCGAGGGGTCGACCACTACGCCGGCATCGCGCATGCGGATCGCCACCTGCCGGCGCAACGGCTCGAAGCCGGGGCTGAACATGTAGCTGAAGGCACGCGGGCTGTGGAAACGGGTGACCTTGGCCAGTTGCTGGTGCAGCGCCCGCGCCGGCAGGTAATCGACGTGCGGCACAGCGGCGCCCAGGGGAAACACGCCGTCCTGACGCGAATCGGTCAATACCTGGCTGATGATGCTGCTGCGGGTGACCAAGCTCGGCAGCTCGACCCTCGCGATGTCCGGCGTCGAAGCGGTCAACGCGGCACTCTGGTGCACGTAGAAACCGGATTGCGGCCGAGCGCGAATCAGCCCCTGATCTTCCAGATTGGCGTAGGCCTGCAACACCGTGGCGTGGCTGACGCTGAGCTGCGAGCTCATCTTGCGTACCGAGGGCACACGCTCACCGGGCTGATAGACACCGCGGCGGATATCCTCGGCGAGTTGCTGGGCAATGCGTTGGTAAAGCAACAAACTGGTCATGGCGAAAACTCACTGAGCCTCTGTACCAGAACAGTAGCCGAACATAAGCAATAGCGATGAGTACAGTTGTCGGTTTTCTCGACCGTACAGCACAGTCGCACTTGGACAACGCAGGCAACTGTGTCGCCCTAGCCGCTTCGCACAGACAGAAAAAACCCCGGTGCCTTGCGGCTACCGGGGTTGTCTTGAACCTTACGTGGCTCAGCGACCGGGTTGCAGCTGACCGGTTTCATCGGAAAAGACGATTTCCACCCGACGATTCTGCGCGCGCCCGCGACTGGAAGCGTTATCCGCGATCGCATGATCTTCGCCAAAACCTTTGACGCTGATGCGTTGGCTGTCGATGCCCAGATCGACCAGCACATCGGCTACGGCCTGCGCACGGGCACGGGACAACTCCAAGTTCTCGGCAGCATCACCACGACCGTCGGTATAGCCCTCGATGCGCACGATGCGCCGCGGGTTGAGTTGGAGGAACTGCACCAGCTTCAACACCGTGCGATTGGCTGATGTCTTCAACTCGGCACGTCCGGCATCGAACAATACATCGCCCAGGGTCATCACCAGACCGCGATCGGTCTCGGTGGCCGCCAGATTGTTGGCCATCTGCTCATCGAACCACTGGCCGTGTTGCTGCAGACTGAGCAGCTTGGCCTCGCGCAGGGCCAATTGCAGGCGCTGACGCTCCAACTCCAGCTTGACCGCACGCTCCTGATTCAAACTCAGCTCGCTGTGCTGGCTGGCAATGTCGCTGTAGCGCTGACTGAGATAGGCATAGTGCAGCACGTCATCGCTACTGCCCCAATAGCTGGAAAGGCGTTGCGCACGGGCCAGGGACTCACCGGCGCGAATCACATCCTTGGGCGCACTGCGCAGGACATCGGGGTTTTCCTTGACCTTCTGGAAGCTTGCTTCGGCTGCGCTCAAGGCCTCAGCACTCTGCTGGCTGGCACAGCCACCCAGCAGAGCCAGAGTTATCAGCAGCGCACTGGCCAGACCATGATGACGGATCACTGCTGGTCTCCCAACTGCTTGCGCAGACGTGTAATGCGGGTATTCAGTTCGTCCAGCTGCGACTGGCTCTTCTGCGTCAGCACCTTGGCCTCAGCTAGGCGCGCATCCAGTTCGGCCTGCTCGGCAAACACCCGAGCCCGCTTGTAATCTTCCTCGGCCATGTTCTTCTCGGCACGGGCGAGTTTCTTCTCGGCCAGCTGCATTTCGGCAATCTTCTCGTCGGCACCTACCGCACGAGCCTGTTCCACAGCCTTGACGGTGAGCCCCAACTGGGCGGTCGGTGCCGGGTCGTTGGCACAGCCAACCAGAAGCAGCGAGGCCAGGGCAGCGCTTGCAATTTGCTTGTTCACTGAACGTTTCCTACTCACTCGGCGGGACACTGGCGGGCTGCAGCTGCTGGCTTTTCCAACGCTCAAGGTTGCGTTGCAACAAGGTTTCCGGCAGCCCGGTCGCAGTCAATTCTGTCATTTTTTTCGCCAACTGTCCGCGCAGCCAGGGATCGTTACAGGCGGAGTTGTGCGACAGGGTAAGGAACAGGCCCTCGCTGGAAATGGGTGGTTCCAGCGCCTGCAGGTCTTCCATCAGGCCAAGGGTATTGGCCAACGCTACTCCGGGGTAGCGTTCATAGAGCACATATTCGGTGCGTCCGAGCAACAGCTTCTGAAAGGCCTGAGTCAGACTGGGCACGCTTTCCAGGGTCAGATTGGCTTTGGCGAATGCATCGAACTGCTGGCCGAAGCTGTTGTTGACCAGCGTGCCGCCAACGCGTCCGCGCAGATCCTCCCAACCACTGTAGGGAAACTCCTGCCCCTTGCGCACCCAGACCATGCTCGGCGTGATGTAGAAGGCCGGATGCACGTAATCCATGCTTTCCAGACGCGGCAAAGTGAGAAAGGCACCGGCCAACAGATCGACACGACCAGTGCGTACTTCATCCTGGGCGCGTGACCAGGGACCGGTGTACATGACCTCGATCTCGACATCTATCTGCTCGCCGATCTGCTGTAACAGATCGGCATTGGCACCGATCAGCTTCTGCGGATTCTGTGGATCACGCCAGAGATAAGGTGGGTACTCCGGATTACCCGTAGCCACCAGACGCTCGCACTTGCCAGCCGCCACGCCCAGTACCGGGGCCAGCAGACTTAGCAGAAGCAGCGAAGACGTAACAAACGACGGAGCGCGCATGGGCAATGTCCCGGCTTGATGTTCAAAGAGGCATACGTCATATCTGACCGCCCCGAAGCGTATTAATGCTAGCGTAAAAGCCGGCTTAAATAATTATTAGCGATAAGGAATCGCCATGAAAAAACTCCTGCTCGGTCTAATTCTACTGCTGGCCGCTGGCGCCGGGACACTCTACCTGTCACCGAGTGCTCTTATTGGTAGCGTTCAACTGATTGAGCGCAGCCTGGCTGGTCTCTCTTCAAAGCAGGTACAAATCGACAATCTGCAGATCAACTACTACGAGGGTGGCCCGGCAGACGCTGAAACCATCGTGATGCTCCATGGTTTCGGTGCCAACCGTGACAACTGGCTGCGCTTCGCCCGCCATTTCACCGAGCGCTACCATGTAATTGCCCTCGACCTCCCCGGCTTCGGTGAAAGCAGCAAAGCGGATGCCAACTATGACGTCGGTTCTCAGGCCGAACGCCTGCAGGCATTTCTCAAAGCCCTGAATATCGAGAAAGCCCACCTGATCGGCAACTCCATGGGCGGACACATTGCTGCCCTCTATGCCGCGCGTCACACGGAACAAGTGCTGACCCTGGCGCTACTGGATAACGCCGGTGTGACCTCGCCGAAGAAAAGCGAGATGTTCGAGCGCATCGAGCGCGGCGAACCCAATCCGCTGGTGGTACGCAAAGCCGAGGACTTCGACAAGCTGATGAACTTCGTCTTCGTCAGCCCTCCGCCCCTGCCTGACTCGCTGAAGCGCCACTTCGCAGAGCAGTCGATGGCCAATCAGGAGCACTACGACCGGATCTTCGTCCAGCTGCGTGAACACTATATCCCGCTGGAGCCGGAGCTGCCGAAGATCTCTGCACCAACCCTGCTGCTATGGGGCGAGCAGGATCGTGTACTGGACGTGTCCAGCATCGAGATCATGAAACCGCTGCTGCAGAAATCCAGCGTGGTAATCATGAAGGATTGTGGCCATGCCCCGATGATCGAACGCCCGGAGGAAACCGCCGCCCACTACCAGACCTTTCTCGACGAGCCACGCTGATCGGCAATCGGCATAGCAAGTAAAAATGGCCGGGGGCGCTTTTAACGTTGCGCAGCGACGAGCAGTAGGCGGCCATCAAGGGTGGCAATCGTCGGGAGCGTTTTGGCGCGCAAGCCCCGAAGGGTCAAGCACATTGATCTGCTGGACACAAAAAACCCGCTCATTGAGCGGGTTTCTTGTTTGGAGCAGGAAGCTGGCTTAAACCAGTTTTTCCAGTTCCGGTACGGCTTCGAACAGGTCTGCCACCAGGCCGTAATCGGCAACCTGGAAGATCGGCGCCTCTTCGTCCTTGTTGATCGCAACGATCACTTTGGAGTCCTTCATGCCCGCCAGGTGCTGGATGGCACCGGAGATGCCGACCGCAATGTACAGCTGCGGTGCAACGATCTTGCCGGTCTGGCCAACCTGCATGTCGTTCGGTACGAAACCGGCGTCGACCGCAGCGCGCGAGGCACCCACAGCAGCGCCCAGCTTGTCGGCCAGTGCGTACAGGTGCTTGAAGTTGTCGCCGTTCTGCATGCCGCGGCCGCCGGAAACGACGATCTTGGCAGCGGTCAGTTCCGGACGATCAGACTTGGCCAGCTCTTCGCCAACGAAGGCGGATTTGCCAGCGTCAGCCGAACCGCTCACCGCTTCAACAGCAGCAGAACCACCTTCGGCAGCAACCGGGTCGAAACCGGTGGAGCGCACGGTGATCACTTTCACGGCAGCCGAAGACTGCACAGTAGCGATAGCGTTACCGGCATAGATCGGGCGTTTGAAGGTGTCGGCGCTTTCAACGGCGATGATCTCGGAGATCTGGTCAACGTCCAGCTGGGCGGCAACGCGCGGCAGGATGTTCTTACCGTTGCTGGTGGCAGCAGCCAGAATGTGGCTGTAACCCTTGCCCAGTTCGGCAACCAGCGGCGCAACGTTTTCCGGCAGCTGATTGGCGTAGGCGGCGTTGTCGGCAACCAGGACCTTGGCTACGCCGGCGATCTTGGCGGCGGCCTCGACAGCAGCGCCGCAGGCAGCACCGGCAACCAGTACGTGAATGTCGCCACCGATTTTCGCAGCGGCAGCCACGGTATTCAGTGTGGCCGGAGCCAGAGCAACGTTGGTGTGTTCAGCGATAACCAGGATAGTCATTTAGATTACCTTCGCCTCGTTCTTCAGTTTCTCAACCAGTTCAGCCACAGACTTGACCTTGATGCCGGCGCTGCGAGCAGCAGGCGCTTCGACTTTCAGGGTCTTGACGGTGGAAGTGGTGGAAACGCCCAGGGCGTCCGGAGTCACCACGTCCAGCGGCTTCTTCTTGGCCTTCATGATGTTCGGCAGCGATGCGTAACGCGGCTCATTCAGGCGCAGGTCGGTGGTCACGATTGCCGGCAGGTTCAACGCAACAGTCTGCAGACCGCCGTCGATTTCGCGGGTCACGTTGACCTTGTCACCAGCCACTTCGACTTTCGAAGCGAAGGTACCTTGGCCGAAACCGGTCAGGGCGCCCAGCATCTGGCCGGTCTGGTTATTGTCGCTGTCGATAGACTGCTTGCCGAGGATAACCAGCTGCGGCTGCTCTTTATCAACAACAGCCTTCAGCAGTTTGGCTACGGCCAGAGAGTTCAGTTCGTCGGCGGACTCGACCAGGATGGCGCGGTCAGCACCCAGAGCCAGAGCGGTACGCAGCTGCTCCTGAGCAGTGTTCGGGCCGATGGTGACGACGACGATTTCGCTCGCAACGCCCTTCTCTTTCAGGCGTACGGCTTCTTCCACGGCGATTTCGCAGAAGGGGTTCATCGACATCTTGACGTTGGCGAGGTCGACGCCGGAGTTGTCCGCTTTGACGCGAACTTTTACGTTGTAGTCGACCACTCGTTTGACAGCTACAAGAACCTTCATGGATTCCTCGTTACTCTCCGGTGAATAAGAATGTCGCCAAGTCGAGCCTGGCCGGTGATGCAGGTCGGCCGGAACCGACGGTCAGCCCATACGGCGAACGCAAAACCGCCCGTATCTTGACCGGAACGCCTTTTTCGGTCAACACGAAAAACCGCCCTTCCATCCGTCGCCAAGCCTTGTCCTGTCGGGCCTCAAGAAAATTCAAACAAACGTTTGTATTGGACGTGCGCGGGCACGTAGATATAATGCCCACGCGCAGGCCAGAGAAAGCCTAGCCCCAAAGCAAAATCAATAACACCGAAGAAGCCTTGAGTAGGAGATTCTCTGTGGAACGCGAATTTATGGAATTCGACGTCGTCATCGTCGGTGCCGGTCCGTCCGGTCTGTCCGCCGCCTGCCGACTGAAGCAGAAGGCCGCCGACGCCGGCAAAGAGATCAGCGTCTGTGTGGTCGAGAAGGGTTCCGAAGTCGGCGCTCACATCCTCTCGGGCGCGGTGTTCGAGCCGCGCGCGCTGAACGAGCTGTTCCCCAACTGGCAGGAGCTCGGCGCTCCGCTGAACACGCCAGTCAAGCGTGACGACATCTATATGCTGAAGAGCGCCGAAGGCGCTATCAAAGTCCCGAACCTGTTCGTGCCGAAAACCATGCACAACGAGGGCAACTACATCATCTCCCTGGGCAATCTGTGCCGCTGGCTGGCTCAGCAGGCCGAGAACCTGGGCGTTGAGATCTACCCGGGCTTCGCCGCCCAGGAAGCGCTGATCGATGAAAATGGCGTGGTACGCGGCATCGTCACCGGCGACCTGGGTGTCGACCGCGAAGGCCATCCCAAAGAGGGTTACTACACCCCCGGCATGGAACTGCGCGGCAAGTACACCCTGTTCGCCGAAGGCTGCCGCGGCCACCTTGGCAAGCAGCTGATCCAGAAATTCAACCTCGACTCCGAAGCCGACGCCCAGCACTACGGCATCGGCATCAAGGAAATCTGGGACATCGACCCAGCCAAGCACGAGCAGGGTCTGGTGGTTCACACCGCCGGCTGGCCGCTGGATGTAGTAGGCACCGAAAACACCGGCGGTTCCTTCCTCTACCATCTGGAAAACAACCAGGTGGTAGTGGGTCTGATCGTCGACCTGTCCTACAGCAACCCGTTCCTCTCGCCGTTCGACGAGTTCCAGCGCTACAAGCATCACCCGGTGATCGCCCAGTACCTGGAAGGCGGCAAGCGTGTGGCCTATGGCGCACGCGCCATCTGCAAAGGCGGCCTGAACTCGCTGCCGAAGATGGTCTTCCCGGGTGGCGCTCTAATCGGTTGCGACCTCGGCACCCTGAACTTCGCCAAGATCAAGGGCAGCCACACTGCCATGAAGTCCGGCATGCTGGCCGCCGAAGCGGTAGCAGACGCACTGCTGGCTGACGGTCAGGGCGGCGATCTGCTCAATGGTTACGTCGATGGATTCAAAGCCAGCTGGCTGTACGACGAACTGTTCCGCAGCCGTAACTTCGGCCCGGCCCTGCACAAGTTCGGCCCGCTGGTCGGTGGCGGCATCAACTGGCTGGATCAGAACATCTTCGGTGGCAAGATCCCCTTCACCCTGCACGACACCAAGCCGGACTATGCCTGCCTGAAGCCTGCTGCAGAATCGAAGCGTATCGACTATCCGAAGCCGGACGGCAAGCTGAGCTTCGACAAACTGTCCTCGGTGTTCCTGTCCAACACCAACCACGAGGAAGAGCAGCCCTGCCACCTGAAACTGGCCGACGCCAGCATTCCGCTGAGCAAGAACCTGCCGCTTTACGACGAACCGGCGCAGCGCTACTGCCCCGCTGGCGTATACGAAATCGTCACCAAGGAAGATGGCGAGAAGAAGTTCCAGATCAACGCGCAGAACTGCGTGCACTGCAAGACCTGTGACATCAAGGACCCGGCCCAGAACATCACCTGGATCGCTCCGGAAGGCACCGGCGGCCCGAACTACCCCAACATGTAATTCGAGCCGTACTGAAAAAGCCGCCGCAAGGCGGCTTTTTTGTGGCACACAGCGCGCAAACTACCGCTTTTCAGCGTGAAGCCAGGCACGCATCATGCTTGCATCCCGACCAGACCAGGAACCCTCATGATCGGCAGAGACTCTCTTGATCGGCTACGCACAGCTGGCATAACCGTGCTGTCACTCGGTCTTTTCATGCAGCTCAGTGGCCTGCTCTTCAACAATGACGACAGCCGCTACGCTACCCAGATCCACCTCCTGCTGTTCCTGCCTGCACTGCTGCTAATGCTCAGTGACAAGATCGACTGGCCACTGTGGCGGCAGCCCTGCGCCTGCATCCTGGTGGTACTGCTCGGCTGGGTTTTACTGCGTGGCACACTGGGCGGCGACAGCGACAAGCCGGCTCACTACTGGCTGAAAATCGGCTTGTTCATACTGCTATATGTCTTCAGCATTCATCAGCTTCTGATCGCCGGTAGCCTCAAAAGACCATTGCTAGCCGCCATTATCGTCAGCGCCCTGGCGGCCTGGCTGACGCTCTTCTATCAGTTCGGCGTGCTCGACAAGTCGTTTTCATACAGCGCATTAAGAACCTATGGGCGCCTGTCGGAGCTCGGCTGGGGCGGTTTCGCCAACCTCTCGCACCCCATCATTGCCGGCCTTTACTTCGGCCTGTTCGCACTGCTTCTGCTGGGACTGATCGTCGAGTTCGAGCCACGCTGGCCATTACTGATCCTCGCTTACGCGGGCCTTGCCGGGTTGTTGCTCTACGTCCTGCTGACGTTCTCGCGCGGCGCCTGGTTCGCTACGCTGGCCGGCGGCCTGGTACTGCTCCTGCTGTCGCCCAAACCGCGCGCACGACAATTACTGGGGCTCGGTGTGCTGATGCTGCTGGCGATGCTGTTCATCTTCCAGACCGAGCTGCAGAGCGAACTTCGCCAGGGCACCAGTCAGCGCGGTCCAATCTGGCACAACTGGCTTGATCGATTGCCCGAGTTCTGGCTATACGGCAACGGTGCCGGCAAGCCGCTGGTGTACACCTACCCGTGGGGCGATACGGTCTATCACGCCCACAGCCTGTACCTGCAGCTCTGGTACGAATACGGCGTGATCGGAGCGGCACTGTTCGCAGCACTGCTGTGCGCGCTACTGCTCAAGGGCTGGCATCTGCGCCGGCAGCCCGAGGCGCGCATCGGGCTGGCCGCACTGACCTTCGCTCTGGTGGCGATGGTTTCGGACATCTATGCCCTGTTCCATCGTCCCAGCCCTTACTGGGTGATTGTGTGGCTGCCGATCGGCTTTCTCGTCGCCTTGCGGCGCAGCCCGGATCAAGCATCCTCGTAGCGTGCCCGCAGAACCTCCAGAATGCGCTGATAGGCACGCCCATCGCCAAAGGGATTGCTCCATGCAACCCGTGCCTGGAGCAACGCGTGAGCCGCCTCGACCATACGCCCGCGCTCACTTCCCGGCACCAGACACGCCCCTCCGGTGCTCAAGCTCTCCGGGCGTTCGGTATTGGCCCGCAGAATCAGGCAACGACGCTGCAGTACACAGGCCTCCTCCTGCATGCCGCCGCTGTCGGTAAGCACGAGTGCAGCGCCCTGCATGAGCGCCAGCATGTCCAGATAGCCGACAGGCTCTATGGCACGGAGGTGTCCCAGCTCGCTCAGAACCTCGCGATTCTGGTGGCTGAGTCGGGGATGCAGAGGGAAGATCACCTGGCGTTCCAGCGCCTCCGCAACACCCTGCACCGCATGCATCAATCGAGCAAAGTGCGCAGGATCGTCAGTGTTGGAGGGACGATGACAGGTCAGCAACAGATAGTCCTCCTGCTGCAACCCGAGTGCTCTATAGATGGAGGAGCGCTCAATAGCTGAGGGGGCGTAGTGCAACGCGGCATCGTTGCCGGTATTGCCCGTGACATAAACACCGGCCCCGTGGATACCCTCTCGGGCCAGCAGCTCGACCTGCAGCGAAGAAGGGCAGAACCAGAGGCTGGACAGATGATCCAGCAAAACCCGGTTGTTTTCTTCAGGCATGGCCTTGTCGAAGCTGCGCAGGCCGGCCTCGACGTGCGCCACCTCAATACCCGCCTTGCTGGCCGCCAGGCCACCCGCAAGCGCGCTATTGGTATCGCCCTGCACAATGACGCAATCAGGCTGCACGTCACGCAGCACCGGCTCGATACCCAGCAACATGCGCCCGAGCTGCTGGCTGGCGGAGCCTGAGCCAACACCTAGGTTGTACTGAGCACTGGGCAAACCGAACTCGCTGAAGAACCGCCCGTCCATGGCGGCGTCATAGTGCTGATTGGTGTGAATCAGCGTGTAGGGAATCCCCTCGCGAGCACATGCGGCCAGCAGCGAGTAGAGCTTGATGATTTCCGGGCGAGTGCCCAGTACGAACGCGAGATGCATGCGTTTCCTTGGTGTGAGGCTGGCAACAGTCATTGCACGGCCTCGGGTGAACTCAGCGATTGACCGCAATAGCTTTCCAGCCGCCCATCGACCAGCAGCACCGAGCGCTGGGTATGCCGCAATGCACTTAGCCTGTGAGTGATCAACAATACTGCCAGGTGCGGTTTGGCAACCTTCAGAGCCGACAGAAATGCCCCCTCCGTCAACTCATCGAGCGCAGCCGTCGCCTCATCGAGGATCAGCAGATCCTGCGCATGCAGAAGCGCCCGCGCCAACCCCAGACGCTGGCGTTCTCCGCCAGAGAGATGCTGCTCGAACTCGCCAACCGGTGTATCCAGGCCCTCAGGCCACTGCGCCAACCAGCCAGCAAGGCCAGCGATCGCGAGAGCCTGACTGAGCTCGGCATCCGCATGATGCTGACCAAACAGCCCGATATTGTCACGCAATGTACCCGGCAACAGCGTGCTGTAAGCGCCTGAATAGCCGATGACGGGCGAGTTGGCCCAGACCAGAGCACCTGAGATAGGCTGAAGCTGCCCGATCAACAAGTCGACCAGCGTCGACTTGCCAGCGCCCGACATCCCAACCAAGCCCAACCACTCGCCGCGATCCAGATGCGCGCTCACACCCCGCAAGACCTCGGCAGAAGCGCCAGGATAGCGATAGCCCAGTGCATCACAGACCATAAGACGCGCCGCCGGCATGGCCATGACGCGCGGCGCAGAGCGCTGTGCCGCCAGATGGTCAGCGCGATCCAGCAGCGCGTGCAGCTCGACGATAGACCCCTGCACCTGCACCAACAGTTGCGCGGCACCGAATACCCGCCGTAGCGCCGGGAGCAGACGCAATCCGATGGCCGAGCATAGCGCCACGGTTGTCAGATCGGTCTGCGGGGCCAGCCGGTGTAGAACGAACACGGCCGCGCCAAGCATCAGCAGCAAGCCCAACTCGATCACAGGAGCCTGGGCGTCCTGCTGCAGGCGCTCACGGGTGGTAGTCTCGGCGAAGGTATGTGCCAAGGGGCTGTAGCGCTCAAGCACAGCCGGAACCCGGCCATACAACTGGAGCTCACGCAGACAGTGACTGCTGTCCGTGACCCAGCGATGCATCTGCTCTTGCAGCTGCAGGCGCAAGTCAAGGTCGCGACGCCCAAGCAGCCTTCGCAGCAGCACAACCGCACCGCTCGCCAGCACAAGCCCCAACAGCAGGCCTGCGCCCATTAACGGCAGATGCCAACTCAGATAGGCCAGCAGCACGGCCGCCACCAACAATTCGGTAAGCAGGTCCAGGCTCGGAAAAACGCCGCCCATGATCACGCGCACCACCGTGAAATTAACAGTGATGTTGCGTCCCTGAGCATGTGTTTGGCGCCCGCCGCTGGCGGCCGGCGTCAGCTCGGCGGCCAATGCCCTCATGGCAAGGGCAACCGACCAGCGATCAATCAGGCGTGCCCGCAAGCGTCCCAGAAAGGGCGCCAGCACCGCCTTGCACAGCGTCAACAGGACGATCAACCAGGCCAACAGCACCTCGGCCGGCAGCGCCACAACGTGCGCTCGCAGCCCTCCCAACCAGGCGGGCGCCCCCATACCAACCCCCAGCAGCATGGACAGCACCACAGCGAACAACACGGCAGAGACGGCATCGACAGTTGCGCGCGCCAGCGCCAGTAACAGCATGAACATCATGCTGCGCCGCTGTACGCCGCAGCGTTCGATCAGAGCCAGCGCCCGCAAAGGCGCTACGAGCGACTGTCGACTCATGTACTGATCGCAATCAGTGATTTGGGCACTCCCAGCACTCGCTCATGCAGGATCGAGGCCCCCGGTAGCAGCGCCTGAAACTCGCTGCGACTCAGCAGGCGCGCACTATCCACAATGGCCTCGGCCTCCGCCCGATTACGTGCTCGCCGCCAATGCCCCAGAGCCAGATGACGCACAAGCTGAATGCGTACCGCCCTGGGCAACCAATGAAAGATCGGGGTCATGAAGTGCGGCTCAAGCGGACACCAGAAATCAGGGGTCTGAACGTAGTAGCGTTCGGCAACACGCCGCAGCTCACTGGCAAAGCGTGCCATGCGAACCCGATCGCCGACATGCTCGATCACGGAATTGGAGTGGGCCAGATGAAACGCGCCTGTAGCGATTCCCTGCAGGTCGCAACCATCGGCCTGCACAAAGGTAAAACAGCTATCGGCAGAGGGCATGGCTACAGGGCGCACATTGACCAGCGTGATATTGACCGATCTGGCTTCCAGATAACCTGCCGGAAGCAGCCGCCAGTATTGCTGCGTTCCGCCAACGTCAATGATTTTCACATGGCCGTACTGCGCATGGATCCGGTCGATCATCGACATCAGCCGCATCAGACGGCGCTTGCGTAAACGCGAGCCCAGCGACTCGGGGTTGTCATAGTCGACCAGCTTGCGAGCCAGCCGCCGATGCCAGCCCGAAGCCAGCTGCGGATTCGCCAATTCAAGATAACGCTCAGCCAACCGAGGGGCCTGCCCTTCCCAGGTGAAACGACTACGCACCGCCTCGCGCACCTGCTCTGAAACCTGCCGCTGCGCGGTGGCCTGAACACAGCGCGCCAAAGCCGGCACATCCCCCATGGCAAAAAGAGCATCCCAACCGACGGCATCCAGGATGGCGCGATTACCCTCGATATCGGAGCAGGCAATCGGCACGCCGGCCAGCAGCGCTTCCAGAACCACGGTCGGCATACCCTCACGGGCCGATGCCAGAATCATCGTATCGCAACCCGCCATCATGGCCGCCGAGGCGTCATCGTCCTGCCAGCCGTGAAAGTGCACGCGCCCGGAGATACCCAGTTGCTCGGCCAGCGCCTCCAGTCGCTCACGCTCGTCGCCACGGCCGACGACGTGCAGCATGGCGTCGGCCAGGTGGGGGTCGGCCAATGCCCGCAGCATGTCGTCCAGACGCTTGATCGGATCCAGACGCCCGATCGAAAGCACGGCAGGCAGGCCCTCCAGACGCGTGACAGAAGAAGACTTCCGCGTACGCTGCGCATCGATGCAGTTGGGGACGATCATCACTCGCCGGGGGGGCAGGCCGCGCCGAGCCAGGTCATCTACCCAGCCTTCGTGCAACAGCACCAGCGTGTCAGCAATACGCAGCAGAGCGCGCTCTACCGTCAGGTCCCACAGGCGTTTCGAAGCACGCTGTAGCAGCGAGCCGTCGTCGTAATAGCAATGCGGGGTGTACACCACAGGCCGCCGGCGCAAGCGCGCCAGCAGCGCAGCACAGAACACCAGCGGCGTGCGCGAGCCGTGCAGATGCACGACATCGCAACTACGCAGACAGGCCCAGAGCCTGCGATAACCACCGCGAATCACCGAAAGCGGCGCATGCTCAACATCTACCTGGGGGGCGAGCATGCTCAATTCCACAGCAGGGTCATCGACCAGCGCTTGCGCCAGACCCTGAATATGCCGTGCGACACCGCTGCTCAGTGGCTGGTATTCCTTGCTCACGAAGAGCACACGAACCGTCATGCAAACGCCTCAACTTCAAGACGCGCCAGCAGTCGGGCAAGCGCCCCCGTCTCGGCGGTAAAATTTTCCTTTAACCAGGACAACTGCGCCAGCGCAGTCTCTCGGCGAAATTCCACGTCAGTGCGCAGGCGCTCGTACAGCTGCAACACCTGTTCCGCACTCTCGGCGCGCGGAAGCCCTTCCAACGTTTGCAGGGCCGCCCTGTTACCGGCCAGTGGCGCGACCAGGCGCACGACCCAATGCCCTGCGAGGGCTGCATCGAACAAAGCCGTGCTGCAGCAGCCCAGCACCAGGCGGGGCGTTGCCTCAACACCGAACTCGGCATGAGGCGGGCTGCTGCAGGCAAGCCCTGCCGCCCCCGGATAGGCTGTGCGCTCTTGCGGGTGCAGCAAGATGCGCAGCGCAGGCTCGGCCTGCAACAGCCTCAGCGCAAACTCATGGAGCCATCCAGCGAGCTCGCTGCCGAGGATGGGGGCATGGGTCTGCGACAGTAGCGAAATCCCCGCGGGGGCCATCTCGGGCGCCCTGGGTGCTGGCGCGCGATCCAGACCATCCTCGACCAGGCGGGTGGCCGCACTGCCGGCATCGACAAACGCCCGGCGACTGCGCTCGCCCCACACTACATACCAGTCCGAGCGAACTGGAAAGAACTCATCGGTTGGCAACCCGTGCTGAAGACACACTGTGGCACGAGCCTGGCCGATGGCCGAATTGCTCATAATGTCGAAGTCGTTGTGCAAGATCAGCGGTCCGCGGCGACCGGATAGCGTACGCGCCATGCTGGCGCGCCAGAGCACGCGACGTGCCAGACAACTGGCAAGCAGCAAGGAGCGCAGCACGAGCAGCGCCCGACAAAAGGTGAATGCGGCACCACTGATACTCGCCAGCGCAGGACGCAGCGGGCGCACTACCTGCACGCCCTGGGGAAAGTCGCGGGCAGCAAGGCGAGGATGCGCTAGGACGACAGGGCTGCCGGACGCCAGATGAGGCAGGCTGCGCGCCAACGTACCCCAACCGCTTTTGCCTGCCAGAGTGACCACCAGCATCACCCCATCGGCGAACGGCTGGCTACCAGGGGGCGGGCAGCGCAGTAATAGCCAGGCATCCCGCAGCAGCGCGGCATAACCACGCAGTCCCGCCCCGCGCCCGTGGCGAGCCGCGAGAAAGAACACCTCGTGCCGCACATCCAGCGCTTCGTCGCCGACTCGCAGACGCAATGCTGCCAAATGGCAGGCAAAAGCATTAAGCGACTCATCCGATGACATCATTTATTACACCCGTAAATGTGCCGCCAAGCTACCCGCACCACCAGCAATTGCCAAGCTCGAAACCCATCGGCACACTGCCAGCGCCGCCTACGCCCGAGATATTGCCCACCCATGTCACCCACCGTTCCCCCCAAGTTATCGCCCGTTCTGCAACAGACGCTCTGGGCGCTGGGGTTTGCCACAGCCGACGCTGCAATACCGACTGCGCAACTGGCAGCATTCGTGCGTCACCACGGCGTGGCCGGCTTGATCGATAGCCAGCGCCTGGCAGCACTCGACGATGCCCCTCGACAGGCGCTCGCCCGGGAGCGCCGCCAGATTGCCCTGCGCGCGCTGCAGCTTGGCGCCGCACTGAAGCGACTGTGCGATGCCCTGCAGGCGCAGGGGCTCAAACCACTGGCGCTCAAGGGTCCCGCGCTGGCCCTGCAGGCCCATGGCAATCTTGCCGCGCGCGGCGGTGTGGATCTTGACATCTTCATCGAGGAGGAGCGCTGGCCGCAGGTGCTACAGGTAATGCGAGAGCTGGGCTATGAACCGGCTGCTGGGCAGTCATTCCCGCTAGCGCAAGGCACCCACGAACTGGTACTGCAGCAGCAGGGGCAGCCACGGATCGAACTCCATCGGCGTCTGCTGCGTCACCGCGCCTCACTGCACGGCGATCACACGTCGGTCGCCCTGCTCGACACTACAGTTCCATGCCTGACGCCTGCCAGCGCTCTCCCCTATCTGGTCGCACATGCCAACCAGCACTGCTTCCGCCGCCTGATCTGGCTGCTCGATATTCATGCTCTGCTCCTTCACCCGCAACTGGACGCACAGGCAGCCGCAGATCAGTTCGTGAGCAGTGGCACCTGCGGCTCTCTCGATGCCTGCCTGAACCTGCTAACGCGCCTATTCGACTCGCCGATTCCTGTAGAACTGCAGGCCGTGAGACGTCATTGCCACGCGGGCAATCGCCTGACAGCGCTGGCACTGCAGGCGATCGAGCAGTCACTGTCGGACGATCAGGTCGCTGCGCAGCAAGGCCTGTTGCGCCGCGTCATGCTGGATCTGCTTCTGCGCGATCACTGGCACCTGCGCTGGCGGGCCCTGAGCGATTGGCTGAGCCCTACTGCGACCGATCACCAGTGGCTAAAACTGCCAACTGCGCTGAGATTGTTCTACCCGCTGGTGCGGCTGTACCGCCTGGTCTCCAGATCACACTAGCTGCGGGTCAATGCAATACGAGCCAAACGCATGAGCGCGCGCGGATAGCCATGGCGAAAACTCCAAGGGCTGATCCGGCTGACCACCAGATCACGGTTACGCTGGATGGACGGTAGGGCGGCCTCAGTGACCGGATCAATGTTTGCACAGGGGCGCGCATAGACACGCAGGTTGCCGCAGTAGATGCCTGCTGGCTCGCGTTGCACAATGTCGACGCGAAAACCGCTGCTGGCCAGCAGGGCCCGCAACGTTTCTTCGGTAAAATAGCTGCGGTGCGACACATGGATCTGGATCAGCCCCATTGCCCGCCAGTCTGCCTCGATATCAGGCACCTCCAGCACCAGCCAGCCCTGCGGATCCATCAACTGAGCCAGACGCCGCAATGCCCGACCGGGCGCTTCGAGGTGCTCAAGCACATGGAACAGCGTGACCAACCGGGGCACAAAGGGTAACTGTGTCTCATCCGTCAGCCCCGTTGCGAGCACACGATCCCCCAGCCCCAGAGTATGCACGGCATGCTCGCGCTGCGGCACGCCAGGCTCTAGCCCGACCCACTGCTGGACGCCCTGCTCACGACAAATATCGAGAAAGAACCCCAGCCCGGCCCCGACGTCCAATACAGACTCCGAAATACCCACTGCGGCCGTGATCCGGCTGTAGCGATAACCGGCAATCAATCGGTAATACCAGAGATCAGCAAGGGCCGGCGGCTGCCTCAAAAGACGCGGATAAAGGCGCTGGTAAAAGTGCGCTTCAGCCTCACCACGCAGGCCACGCGCCAAGTAAATCAGACCACAGGTGCCACAACTGGAAAGTTCGACACGAAGCAGATATCGGTCACGTCGCCAGATCGGCGAAGGCTCATTTCCGCCACAAGCCGGGCAGGCCAGCTCGACCAACTGCCGATCAAGCGCACGAAGTTCAGAGAGCAATGATGAGGATTGAAAGAAAGGCATAGTCAAATCTGTTTCTTCAAAGGTGGCACTGTGCCGACAAGCCGGCTGCCGTGCAAGCAACCCTTCATTTGCATCGCTTTGCCGGCCTATGGCACATTGCCGAGCTTATCCATGCACACAGATCTGGCCGGTAAGCGCGGACGGCGTGCGACCTTCGGCGTCTGACTTCAGGTTGATTGCATGTCCACCCCGACACCCCCACTCCCCTTCCAGCAGAGCGAGATCTCGCTCGGCGAGTTGCTACTGCGCGCATTGCGCTTCTACCAGAAGTTCTTCCGCCTGCTAATCATTCCGGCACTGCTGCTGGCGCTCTGCGCAGCCTGGCAGGTTTCCCTGCGCCCGCTCTTCACGCTGGAGGCATTTCTTGAAGTACCGGACATCAGCCTACAGGAATGGCGCCAGACCCAGCCCTATCTCTGGGACGAAACCTGGGTAGCACGAAGCTTTTCCGGTGACGACGCAGACCTGAGCACGCTGAAAACCAGGGCACAGAATCCGGCTTTCTGGACCTCTTCCGTCAGCTATCAGCCGTCGATCTTTCGCGAGGACTTCCGTGAGATTCCGGGACTGCAGAACGAGAAGAACAGTGGGCTGGGTGTAACCCTCAAGCTGCAGGTGCGCGATACCCAGCAGGCTCAGCATCATCTACAAGCGTTAACCGAACACATACGCCAGGCACTCCTAGCCAACAGCCTGCTGTCAGCGGTGCGAGAAGGGCAGAAGGCGCTTGCAGAGCGCGCCAAGCTGCAGGCCGAGCAGTTGCAGGTTGGTTTTGAAATCCAGCAGGCCGAACAGCGCATCCGCGACATGCGCGATGTGATGGATCGCTACCCTGAAACCCGACAGATGGCCCCCAACACCGTCGTATCGGTACGCGACGAGGGCGGCAAATATCTGGCACCGCTGCCACAAATCGTGGCCCTGGAGGCAACGGTATCGGAGCGCCAGGCGCGCCTGCGCAAGCTGGAGCGCGACCTGCACAAACTGGATGCAACCGCGTTGCTACTGGCCGACATGGACCACGTCCTACAGCAGGCCACCTCGGGCACCGAGATCCTAGCGCGCCTGCAGCAGAACCGCACCCGTCTGGGGTCGTTACAACCTGGTCTGATGGCTGCACAGGACGAGGCCTTACAGGAGCTGAGTACCAAGACCGACCTGGCCAAGGCACGCTATGACGCCATGGGATCCAAGTCGCACTCGGCTCTGTCGCTCGCGCCTATATCGGCACGCAACCCTCTGCTTATCGGCATGGCGGTGTTCTTTGTCGTCCTCGGCACTCTATCGCTATGGCTAGCTCTGCATAGCTGGCTGCATGGAGCTGATCCTGCTTTGCGCTGGCTGCCACCTCGTATCCGCGCCCTGCTGATTAGAGGGACGCCTACATGATGCGCCTTCTGGTGACGGGCGGGGCAGGCATGATTGGACGGCGCGTGGTCGCTCAGTGGCGAGCTCGCCTGGGCGAAGTCGCCGTTTACGACAACCTCAGCAGCGGTCTGCCCATGCCGCATCAGGCAAGCCTGGCAGTAGAAGCTGACCTGCGCGACGAAGACAACTTGAAGGCCGTACTGCGCGATTTTCGCCCGGATGCCGTCCTGCACCTGGCGGCGATCCATCATATTCCAACCTGTGAAAGGCAACGCGCCTATTGCCTGGACGTCAATGTGGTTGGTACCGAGCACCTGCTCGCGGCAGCAGCAGAGCAAGGCATCCAACGCGTCGCACTGGCTTCCAGTGGCGCAGTCTATGCCTGGCAGGAAGCACCACTCAGCGAAGAGCACAGCCCGCTGGCGCCCTGCGACAACTACGCCTTGTCGAAGTATTGCAACGAACAGCAGCTGCGCTTCTGGGCCAGCCAGGGCTCACGTATCGGGCGGGTCGCACGGATCTTCAATGCCATCGGGCATGACGACCCCAACGCGCACCTGATTCCCGACATTCTGGCGCAGCTGCAACACTCACCCAGCGGCCTGGTGCGCCTGGGCAACCTGACGCCACGTCGTGATTACCTGCATGCCGACGATATCGCCGCAGGCCTGATTGCCCTGCTCAACGACCCTCGTGAGTCGCTGACCTTCGATACGCTTAACTTTTGCTCAGGTGTCGAGCACTCGGTCGAGCAGCTCGTGCGTGAACTGGCAAATGTCCTGCAACGCCCCGTGACCATCGAGGTGGATCCAGCACGCCAACGCCCGGTCGACCGCATCAGCCAGCTGGGCGATCCGCGCCATACCCTGCGTACGTTGGGCTGGCAGCCTCGCCTAGGGTTCAGACAGGCTCTGCAGCAGGTCGCATTCCCGGACAGCCAGGCGTGAATCGAGCCCTCGAGCAGAACTCAGCAATGAGGCGAATGCTGCTGCTCGCAACCCTGGCGTACGGGATAGGTCAAAGCACCAATTTCCTCTTCCAGCTGCACCTGCTGCACCTATTGGGCAGCAGCGCCTACGGCGATGCGGGACTGGCGCATCTGCTACTGATCACTCTGATCTTCCTCGCTGACCTGGGCTACTCCTCGATCTTCCTGCGCAAGGCACCCGATCATCCCGGCTGGCTTCACGACTGGGCCTGTGCCCTGGGCCAAAGGCTGGGTGTGACCCTGCTGCTGCTGTCTCTGTGCAGTATCGCGGTGGGTGCACTGGCAGCGGATTCTGCCGCCTTCGATTATTGGCTTGGTGCTGCGCCCGCCGCGCTGCTGGCGCTGTTCAATTTCTCCTCGCCGCTAATTGCCAGGGGCCAGCGTCTGCTGGCACTACTCTCCGGACAGATCGCCTGGCCGGTCGCGCTCCTGCTAAGCCTCACACTCCCAGCGCACTTGCCATTCTCAATGGCCACCAGCGCCGGCATCGCCGTGAGCCTGGGCTTTGCTACCCAAGCGCTGGTGCATCTGCTGCTCAGCCGGAATCTGCGGTTGTGGATACCCCAACTAGGAAGAGGCCAACTCAATGCGGCAATGCATCTATCGACACTAAGCATCTGCAGTACCCTGCATGACCGCCTGACACCTTTCTTGCTCGCCCCCCTGACACCCAGTTTCCTGCCCTGGTACCTGCTGATCAGCCACGCGCTCAATGGCCTATCGGGCATACAGGCCCAGCTCTCCCGCCTGCTCTTGCCTGGCGCCGCTCGCGATCACGGCCGCGAAAGAGTGCTCCAGGCCGGCTCATGGACCCTGCAAGGAACAGCCGCACTGCTGATAAGCATTCTGCTGCTACAGGCAGCGACGCTCGATTCGGAACAACGCCATTGGCTGGCCCTGGCCGGCGTCCTGCTGCTGGCCTGGGGCACCACTGTCAGTGGCGGTTTCCTCAGCCTGCCGCTGATCGACGGCAATCGCGAACGTCCGATGGCCCGACTGTTCATCATCACGATGGCGATCGGTGCTCCACTGCAGGTCCTCTTTGCCTGGGCGCAATCGCCCGACCTGTTGCTGTGGAGCCGAGCCCTATGCCTGATCACCATCATGCTGGGGGTAATCCGATTGCAACACCTGCGCCTGTCCACCTGGGGATGGCTCGCCATGGGCACTGCCTTGCTGGCCGGGATCGCAGGGTTCACCGCGGCAGCCCCCTGGTTCGGGGTGGTACTGGCACTGCCGCTACTAGTTGCAGTGGCAGGCAAACGCCCCAGCTACCAGCCCTACCCCGCGCTGCAGACTTCTACATGAAACCAGGAGAACCAACCCCGTGTGCGGTCTGATTGCAGTACGCGCCTTTTCCGCTGCTCATAACCTCGAGCCCAGCGTGCGGCGCGCGCTCGCCAGCCTGGCTAGACGCGGCCCGGACGGCGAGGGGCTGGCAACCGTGGAACAGGCTCCCGCCACCGTGCTCGGCCATCGCCGCCTGGCAATCTACGACACCCGCACAGTGGCTGCCCAACCGATGCGTTGCCCGCACACCGGCAACTCGCTGGTGTTCAACGGTGCCATCTATAACTTCCGCAGCCTACGCGACGAGCTGCGCGCCGCAGGCTGCGTGTTCATCACCGACAGTGACACAGAGGTGCTGCTGCACGGCTGGCGCATCTGGGGCGAAGCCCTGTTTGCCCGCTGCAACGGCATGTGGGCACTGGTGATCTGGGACGCCGCCAGCGGCGACCTGGTGTTTTGTCGGGATCGGCTGGGTGTCAAACCACTCTACCTGTGCAATGACGGGCAGACAGTCATACTGGCCAGCGAAATATCCGCCATCGCCGAGTTCAAAGGCGGTTATCCGGCCCCCAATCCGGAGACGCTGTTCGACTTCCTGGTGACGTCCTACTCCGAGCAGAGCCAAGCGACCTTTTTCCAAGGCATTCAGGCAGTAGCCCCCGGACAGGTCTATCGACTGAGCCGCACGGGGCGCTCCCGCGCGCGCGCTTACCACCACTGGCCACAGCCCGGCGAGCTCGAACCACTCACCCCGGAGGCCCTGCGCGAACTACTCGCCGATGCCGTGAGCCTGCGTCTACGCGCCGATGTGCCAGTAGCCAGCCTGCTCTCAGGTGGCCTCGACAGCTCGATCATCACGCACCTGGCACTGCAGGCCAGCGACGCCCCGCAGCACCGCCTGGAAGGGGCTTTCACCTATGCCTACCAGGAAAGCGAGCACGCTGCCTTCGACGAATCCGCTAAAGCCACCGCATTCATGCACGCCAGCGGACACCCCGACCTGCACCGCATCGCAAGGTTTGCCGCCATTCCCAGCGCCGACGAACTGATGCACCTGGTGGGTGTACAGGGCGAACCATTTGCGACCCCCTCGATATTGGCTGGCTTCCGCACCTATCGCGCCATTGCCGAGCAAGGGTTCAAAGTCGTACTAGGTGGCGAAGGGGCTGACGAACTGCTGGGCGGCTACACCGCGCGCTACCATCCACTGGCCGTGCGCGGCGCATTGCACCGGGGACAATGGCGACAGGCGGCCAGGCTCATGGGGCACCAGACGTTCCCGCGCACGCTGCTACTCAATCGGATGATCTGGGATATGCCACTGGCAGTGATTACGCCTCTGCTACGGCGCCTCAGGCCAAGCGTACAAGCCATCAGCGGCGACCTGTGGGCTGCACAGCGCCACCGCATGGACGCCATTCGCGACAATGCGCGCATGGATCTGGAACAACGTCTGCGCGACGACCAATTGAACAGCCTGCTGCCGAGAGTGCTGCGCATGGCTGATCGCACCAGCATGGATGCCGGCATCGAGCTGCGCAGCCCATTCATGGACTATCGCCTGATCGAGCGAGCGCTGGTCACACCAGCCGCCGAGCGCGTCGGCGAGCAGCGCTCGAAAATGCTGCTGCGTTCGGCATTCCGTGCGGAGCTCCCCGCTTCGGTTGTCGATACACCCAAGAATACCGGCTTCGGCCATGCTGAGCAGTTCCTGCTGCGGCGCTTGCCTTGGGAACCGCTATTGGAGGATCTGCCAGCCGAACTGGGCAACTTCATCGATGTCGCCAGCCTGCGCCGCAGGCTGAGGGATCCGCATACTGAGCACAGCACCCTGTGGCAGGCCCTCGCGGTGGCGCTCTGGTACCGGAGGTTCTATGCCTGACACGTTCTGGCAACGTGGCATGGCCAACGACGGCGGGCAGTGCCGGCTCTGCGGTGCCACACTGGGGCAACGTCACTTCTGGCCTGAGGTGTATGCCAACTCCGGGCAGCAGCTGCGCCGCTGCGCGCACTGTGCCGGCGTATATCTGGCTCCCGGCTTCACCGAACAGGGATTGAACGAGTTCTATGCCAAGCGTTATCGGCAGCTGTTTCCTGCTGAGGTCCCATGGTTCAGCATGGAGCGCTTCTTCAGCTGGCGCGGCGACCGCGCCGTTGCCCAGCAACGCCTACGCTTGATTACCCCGCAACTTGCAAGTGGCGACAGGCTGTTCGAACTGGGCTCCGGGTTCGGCGCCTTCCTCGGTGAGGCATCGGCGCAACGCCCGGACCTTAGGCTGCTGGCCAGCGAACCGGATGTTGCCCACCGCACCACCCTACTCGGGCAGGCCCAGGTTAACTTCGTTGCTGGGCTGGATACCCTCGAGCAGGAGAGCCTGGAGGCGCTGGTAGCCTTCCATACGCTGGAACACGTAACGGACCCGCTCGCCATCCTCGACCTGGCCGCGCGCGCCCTGCGCCCGGACGGCCAGCTCTGGATAGAGGTTCCAGATCTGTTCGGGGACTGGACAAGCCGCCTGTTCGTGCATCCAGCGCACCTGAGCTACTTCTGCCAGGAGAGCCTGCGCAACCTGACGCAAGCTGCAGGATTCGAGGTATTGAGCTGCGGCCCCCATCCACTACCTGGCATGCACGGTAATCTCTGGCTACATGCGCGCCGCCCTGCAGCTCTGCTGCAGCGCCCACTGCAGGCCGAGGCGGAACAGACAATTGAGGCTATCGACACCCGGATTATGCGCGTGGATTGGAGACTGCGTGATAGCCTCAAGGCACTGGCCAAGCGCGCTGCGATAGGGCTCCTGGGGCCCGGCGCGGTGGGCGAATGGCAACGCTGGCGCCACAGACAATCTGGCGGGGAGCCGCAGAAGTGAGATTTGTCCTGCTGCTCGTTCTGGTGTTGTGGGTACACCTGGGCGATCTGACCAGCGCCTGGCTTTACAGCTTCTGGCCCCCGGCCGCCGAGTTGCGACATGTGCGCGACGTGCTGGTCATTATCCTTGCCGCCTGCTGCCTGCTCACGACCCGCCTGCCCACGCAATTGCTGCTGCCCATGATCGGCTACGGTGGCCTGGCTACGATCTACCTGCTCCTCACCGTTGGTGCGGCACCGCTACCATTACAGATTGCCTCCTTTGGCACCCTGGTCATACCGCTGCTGTTCTTCCTCGCCGCCTATTACTGCGTGCGCACTCCCAGGCAGCTACGCACGCTGTCGGGTTTCCTGGTGTTGCTGGCGCTGGCCAGTACCCTGTTCGGCGCCTGGGATCAGCAGAACACCGAATTCTGGCTGTACGTCATCGATTACCCCCGCTACATGCTGGAAGTAAAAAGCATGCTGGTCGGCGGTAACCCCGAGAATGGCCTGCCGTGGAACTTCTACGGCGGGCTCGAACTGGCGCGCCGGGCCGCGGGCCTGCTGGCATCGCCACTGGCCCAGGGTATGTTCCTGTGCGTCGGTGCATTGCTGGCCGTCGCTTGGCTGCAGGGGCGCGCGTCGATGCTCGGCTTGCTGTTATGTGCCGTGCTGTTCGCCGGCATCTGGATGTCCGGCACCCGCGGCGCCATGCTTGCAGCGGGGCTTGCCCTACTCGGCTATCTGTTCTGCGATCGCACTCTGCTTCCAGGCCGCGGCTGGCGCTGGCTCATACTCGGTGTGAGTGCCTTGGCAATCGTAGTGGCGTCCTGGCAGATCGTGCTCATGAGCGTGAAATTCCTCGATGGCTCAACCATCGGCCACTGGATGGCCCTGCAGAAAAACCTGCAGGACTTGCCGAAGGTGCTGCTGTTCGGCGCAGGCCTCGGCCAGCAAGGAGGGATGGCAGGCAACCTCGCAGCAACAACCATCGGCGGGGGCGAAGGTGCGATTTTTAGCATCGCCTTTCAGTTGGGCTTGCCGGCAGCTCTGCTGTTTCTGGTCTTCCTGGCCAATCTAGCCCTCCAGCTATGGCATCATTATCGTACCCAAAGAGAACCACTGGCGCTGGCCGCCACCTGGCTCCTGCTGGGTATCTCGACCACCCTCATCAGCTCGGAGCATATGCTCTCCGTATCAGGAACCGGCGCACTCTGGCTCCTCTGCGGCGCGACTCTGCGTAGCCTGAACACGGCACGAGCCCGGATGCAGAACGAGTTACCTGATCCATGAATGCAGCCGCCAAACGCCGCATCCGTCTGCTGGATTGCCCCGTCGACCTGCTAAGCCCGCAGGAACTGCTGGCCGATATCGAACAGGCGCTGCGCAGCAATGCCAGTATTCGCCTGGAAGGGCTAAACGTCGCCAAACTGGTCGATGCCCGCAGAACGCCCAGCCTCATGCAGGCATTAGAAGAGGCCGAGCGCGTCCATATCGACGGGGCGGGCATCTACCTGGGACTCAAATGGCTTACCCCTTGCGTCCCGCCACGCAGAGCCGGCATCGATCTGTTGGGAGATCTTTGCGCGCTCGCTGCTCGTCTTGATGTGCCCATCTTCCTGCTGGGTGCAAAAGCTCATGTCGTAGATACAACGGCACAGAGGTTGATAGAGAGATATCCCGGACTGCGCATTGCCGGTGTTCACCACGGCTACTTCAAAGCCGAGGAGGAAGCTGACATCGCCCAGGCCATTCGCGCCAGTGGCGCCAAGCTACTGTTCATTGGCATCAGCTCACCCAAGAAAGAACACTTCCTCCACCACCACTGGGAACAATTGGGCGTCAATCTGGGAATGGGCGTGGGTGGTTCATTTGACGTATTGTCCGGACAACTACCCAGGGCCCCACGCTGGGTTCAGCGCATCGGTATGGAGTGGTGTTTTCGCATGCTACTCGAGCCACGCCGGCTCGCCTGGCGCTATCTGAGTACCAACTACCTCTACGCAGGCCTGCTCCTGGCCGCAAAAATCAAAGCTGTCACGGCAAAGCGAAAGAAACCCACCGCCTAGAGCCAATCGCGGCACTGGCGATGTTTCCCGTAGAAAGCAAAAGGGCTCCCGCAGGAGCCCTTTTTCATTCACGGCAACCGATCAGTGGGCGAACAGCGAACCGCCCTGCTTGCCAGCCAACTTCTCTGGCTTGATCAGGAAACGGGCCAGGGCAGGCAGCAGCCACAGAGCACCGAACATGTTCCACAGCAGCATGAAGGTCAACATCAACCCCATGTCGGCCTGGAACTTGATCGCCGAGAAGATCCAGGTTGCCACGCCGATGGCCAGGCACAGACCAGTGAACAGCACAGCCTTACCAGTGGACTTCAGGGTCTGATAGTAGGCTTCCTGCAGGGTCATGCCGGCACGCAGGAAACTCTCCAGACGACTGTAGATATAGATGCCGTAGTCGACACCGATGCCCACACCCAGCGCGATTACCGGCAGGGTTGCCACCTTCACGCCGATACCCAGCCAAGCCATCAGGGCATTACCCAGGATGGAGGTAAGGATCAGCGGCAGGATGATGCACAGCATGGCGCCAAACGAGCGGAAGGTGATCAGACACATCACCGCCACACAGATGTACACCAACACCAGGATGATCAGTTCGGACTTGGCGATGACCTCGTTGGTCGCGGCCTCGATCCCGGCGTTACCGGCTGCCAGAAGGAATTCCAGACCTTCCTTGTTGTGTTCCTGGGCAAACTCCTGAACCACACCAACAGCGCGCTTGAGGGTCGCCGCCTTGTGGTCGTTGAGGAACACCAGCACCGGCGCCAGCGAACAGTCGGCGTTATACAGGCCATCCGCACGAGCGATCGAGTTGTTCAGTACGTCCGGGTTGCGCGACAGGGTTTCCCATTTCAGGTTGCCCTCGTTCATGCCCTTGATCACTTGCTTGGACACGCTGACCATGGAAATGGCCGACTGCACGCCCTCGGTGTTCTGCATGCGCCACATCAACTCGTCCATCGGCGCCAGGGTTTCGTAGGTCGAGCAGCCCTCGTTGGGCGTCTTGACCATCACCACCAGCACATCGGAACTGGTCGAATAGTTGCTGATGATGAAGTTGTTGTCCTGGTTGTAGCGCGACTCCGGACGCAGCTCCGGTGCACCCTGATCGAGGTCACCGATCTGCAGGTTGGCCTTCTGGTACCAGAAACCACCCACACCCGCCGTCAGGGCGATGACCACCGAAATCGGCGCCACCACCGGATGAGCGAAGTTGGACAGCAGGCGCCAGAACGAATGCTCGCGGCAGGCGTCCTTCTTGCTGCGCTCGACTGCCTTCTTACTGATACCGATATAGGAAATCGCCACCGGCAGCAGGATCAGGTTGGTGAAGACGATCACGCCTACACCGATTGAGGCGCCGATCGCCAGCTCGCGAATTACACCGATATCGATCACCAGCAGGGTGATGAAGCCGACGGCGTCTACCAGGATGGCGATCATCCCCGGCAGGAACAACTGGCGGAAGGTGCGCCGCGCGGCAGTCAGGGCGTTGTCCGCATCACTCGACTGCAGGGCGATACCGTTGATCTTCTGCACGCCGTGGGAAATACCAATGGCGAAGATCAGGAACGGCACCAGCATCGAGTAAGGGTCAAGACCGAAACCGACCAGGTGCATCAGGCCGAGCTGCCAGACCACCGCGATCAGCGTGGTCGACACCACCGAAATGGTCGAACGGATACACCAGCTAAACCAGTACAGCAGCACCAGGGTGATTGCCAGGGCGATACCGAAGAACGCCACCACCATGATCAGACCATCGATCAGGTCGCCGACCTTCTTGGCGAAACCAACAATGTGGATCTGCACATTGGGGTTCTGCGCCTGGAACTTGGTGCGGATCTTGTCTTCCAGCTCGTGGGAGAACTGGCGATAGTCGAGCTTGAGCAGCTCGCTCTGGTTTTCCGGGTTCGGGTAGGACTCCAGCAGCGGCACATCAACGATGCTGGACTTGAAGTTGTTCGCCACCAGGCGACCAACCTGACCCGACTTGAGCACGTTGCCACGCAGCTCTTCCAGGCTCTGTGGCGAGCCATCGTAGGTCTGCGGGATGACCTCACCACCGTCGAAACCTTCTTCGGTCACTTCGGTCCAGCGCACGCTGGGACTCCACAGTGACTTCAGACCAGAGCGATCAACGCCGGAGATGTAGAACACCTCGTCATGGATCTGCTTGAGCGTCTCCATGTACTCTTTGCTGAAGATGTCACCGTCCTTGGCTTCCACGGAAATACGCACGGTATTACCGAGGTTGGCCAGATCGTTACGGTGCTCCATCATCTTCTGGATGAAGGGGTGATCCAGCGGAATCATCTTCTCGAAACTGGTCGAGGGACGAATCATCGAGGCCTGCCAAAGCAGGAAGGCGGTGATCAGCATACAGAGCGTGATCACTACCGGCCGGTTGTTGAAAATCAGGCGCTCCAGAAAGGTCGCCTTGTCTTGGTGATGGCTACTCATCGTACTCATACCCTAAAAAGCCCGGCTTATTGTTGTTGGCCCGGTGTGGCGCCATTCTCTGTCGCAAGCAACGCGCCACCTTGACCGACGAGGATCAGGTTGCCTGCCGCATCATCGGTCACACCTGCCAGCGAGGCACGATCAGCACGATTGAATACGGAGAAGCTACGCCCGGCGTCTGTGCTTTTCAGCACGCTGCCGCCATGCCCGACAATCACGATGGAACCATCCTTGAGCAGGCTGCTGCCAGCCAGACCAAATTCAAGCACGCCGGTATCGGAACGCAGCTGCAGGGTTTGCCAGGTTTGGCCGAAGTCGGCCGAACGCAACAGGTTGCCGCGCAAGCCATACACCAACAGGGTGTTCGGACTGGTCGTACCTTGCGCGCCAAACAGCGAGCCTTCATACGGACCCTGGACTTTTTCCCAGGTCTGCCCCCAATCAGCGGAGCGGAACATGCTGCCCTGCTCGCCCACCACGAAAAGGCCCGCATCCTTGACGGCGGCAATGCCGTTCAGATGGAAGCCATCTTCGTTGTCCAGGCGATCGCTGACATCGTTCCAGTTCTGCCCGCCGTCGCTGGTTTCCAGCAACGCACCATAGGCACCCACGGCATAGCCGCGATTGGCATCCTGGAACCAGATATCCAGCAGCGGCGCTTCGCGCTCCAGGTCTTCGTGCTGCAGGGTCCAGTTGGCACCACCATCGGTGGTCGCGAGGATCTGTGCATCGTGACCGACAGCCCAGCCTTTCTTGTCATCGATAAAGAACACACCAGTCAGCATCTGCCGGGATGGCACACGGGCCTGCACCCAGTTACGTCCAGCATCATCAGAAAACAGGATATGCCCACGATCGCCCACCGCTACCAGGCGCTTGCCGGCATGCGCGATATCCAGCAACAGGCTGGTGACAGCTTTGGGTGATTCGATGGAGAACACTGCAGGTGCATCCGCAGCCACGGCTTGCACAGGTGCGGTCAGCGCCAGGGCGGAGACGACACCGAGCAATGACAAGGCCTTGGCCAGCGGCGATTGCAAACGATTGGAAACCTGAACGGAGTACAGGCTGCCGGAGCGGGTGGGCCGCAGAACGGGCTCACGCATAAAACTTCCCCCTTTATTCTTATAGGTGGGTGCATGCCTTATTGGCAGACCACGCATGCTATACGGCTTTGGAAAAACCTGACAATCGGCGTGACGTTATGTTTTGTTAAGCGCTCTGATTCGCCCCTTTGTGCGCAACTCTACGGCCGTAAGCCGGGATCACAATAACGCTTATGACCCCGACCACTCTAGCCGTTTGTTCAACGGGTGCCGAGACGGCGCAGGGTCGCCACGGAAAAATGACTGGATTCAGGGACAGGCTGGCTGAAATCGCTGGTACCGCGTTCTTCGTTGTCGAGGTTCTGCACGTAGTAACGGCCGGACTGCAGATCATGGAACACATCCAGCGCAGACCAGGTAGTCGGCAGCTCGTAGTAGTTCTTCAGGTAGGCCAGCGAAACGCGCCACAGCTCACCGCGGCTGTCGTACTGGTCGACTGCGGCAACCTGCCAGCTGTCCTCGTCGAGGTACAGGGTGCGTTTGGCATAGACGTGACGCGCCCCGGCCTTGAGCTTGCCTTCCACCACCCAGACCCGATGCAGCTCGTAGCGGGTGAACTGGGGATCAAGATGACCTGGCTTGATCAGCTGGTCGTACTTCACGTCCGGGCTGGACAGCCGGTAATTGTTGTAGGGAATGTAGATCTCACGCTTGCCCAGCAGCTGCCAGTCGTAGCGATCCGGCGCGCCGTTGAACATGTCCTTGTCATCGGCGGTCATCAGGTTGTCCGCCGTCGTCAGGGGCGTGTCATAGGCCACGTTCGGCGCACGCCGCACACGACGCTGGCCGGAGGCATAGGCCCAGGCCTGACGGGCCTGCTCGACCTGATCAAGGGGTTCGTGCACCAGTAGCGCACCACCGGCCAGACGCGCCGGCGCCTTGGTCTCAGCCATGTAATAGAACAACAGGTTGTCCAGATCGGCTACCGAGCCATTCTGCTGGTAGTAGTTGAACAGGGCTTCCTGGCGCACGGTCACCAGGCCAAAACTGCCGTTGCGCTGCACGCTGGCATCGGAGGACTGGCGCACTGCATAGGTGCCGCGATAGCGCACGATGTGGTTCCACAGCGCTTCGACACCATTCTGGGCAATCGGGAAAGGAATACCGCCATAGCCCCCGAAGAAGCCATTGCCATCCTTCAGCAGCTTGGCCTCGGTGGCGTTCCTGCGCGTGTTGTCATACACCCACTGCGGCGCCGAAGCGCTGCGCCGGCTCTGATAGACCGGGATCTGAAAACTGTCCGGATAGGCCTTGAACAGGGCGATCTGCCCTGCCGTCAGGTTGCTCTGGTACTGCTGCAGATTGGCCTTGGTAATGGTGAACAGTGGCTGGTCATCCGGAAACGGATCAACATGGTGCCGCCCTGCCCCTGCGTAACCGGCTGGCGGCTGGGTAATGCCGCCGCTCCAGGCCGGAATGGTTCCTGCGGCATTGGCCGCCTTGTCACCGCCCAGCGGGGTCAGGCTGACACCCAGTTGCTCCGCTTCCTGCGGCGTCACTGCCGCCATGGCATTGGACAGGCACACCAACAAACCTGCCGCCAAAAATCCTTTCAACATTGCCTTGCTCCATTTGTTCAGGCCAGCTGAGCCAGCCGCATCTACCTATCACCGCCAAATCGCCTGTTTGCGCCTCAGCTGCACCGCCACCCGGCGCAGCCGAGGCGCGCATGGTACAGGGCATTGGTGGTGGTGACCCAGTGGCGAGCAGTACTCGACCGCGGCGCAGTTAAGCAGATTGCCAGCGGCGAAAGCGCTAAGCAGCGCACGCACCAAGGCTGCGACCAAATGGTCTTAAACAGGCTTACAGGTCAGGAGAAAAAATGTCGGCACGGTCACAGACCGTGCCGCAAAAGGCCGCTCGAGCGAGCAGCCGGAGTAGCACTGGTGCGCAGCGCAGGGGGCCTGCGCTGATATGCAGGAAAAACTCAGCGCGTACCGCGACGACGCAGGGCGGAAGGCGTGAACTGGCTGTCCTCGGGTACTTTCTGGAAGAAGTCGACGGTGGCCGGCTCTTCGCTGTCGAGGTTCTGTACGTGATAACGACGGCCCTGCAGGTCGTGGTAGACCTCCATCGCCGACCAAGTGGTAGGCAGGTCGTAATAGTTCTTCAGGTAGGCGATCGACACGCGCCACAACTCATTGCGCCCGTCGTACTGATCGACCACCGCGGCCTGCCAGCTGTCCTCGTCGAGGTACAGGGTGCGCTTGGAATAGATATGCCGCGCACCCGGCTTCAAGGTGCCCTCGACTACCCAGACCCGATGCAGTTCATTGCGCGTCAGCGCCGGATTGACATGACCAACCTGCAGCAGGTCGCTGTATTTCACGTCCGAACTGGAGATCTTGTAGTTGTTGTAGGGGATGTAGATTTCCTTCTTGCCCAGCAACTTCCAGTCATAACGATCTGGTGCGCCGTTGAACATGTCGGTGTCATCCGCCGTGCGCAACCCCTCGGAGGCAGCAATAGGCGTGTCATAGGACAGATTAGGAGCGCGTCGCACTCGGCGCTGACCGGCGCTGTAAACCCAGGCCTGCCGCTGCTCCTTGACCTGATCGAGAGTCTCGTGGACCAGCGCAGCCCCCCCTGCCAGCCGCGCCGGGCTCTTGGTGAAGTTGAGGTAATAGAACAGGATATTGTTCAGGTCGGCGTAAGCCCCTTGCGGATCGTAATAACGAAACAACGCCTCGGTTTCCGATACCACTGGGGAGTAGGCACCATTGCGCTGCACCGCCACCTCGGCCGAACGCCGGGAAATATAAGTGCCGCGGTAGCGCACGATGTGGTTCCACAGCGCCTCGACGCCACTCTGCGGAATCGGGAACGGGATGCCGCCATAGGCATCGGCGAAGCCGTTGCCGCCCTCTACCAGCCTGGCCGTGGCCGCGTTCTTGATGCTGTTGTCATACACCCACTGCGGTGCCGAACCGGAACGGCGACTCGGATAGATCGGCATCTGGAAACTGTCGGGGTAGGAGTTGAACAGGGCGATCTGCCCCGCCGTCAGATTACCTTTGTACTGTTCCAGATTGGCCTTGGTGATGGTGAACAGCGGCTGGTCACCCGAGAACGGATCGACATGATGCTGGCCCTTACCCTTGTAGCCAGCCGGAGCCTGAGTGATCCCCCCTGTCCACTCGGGAATGGTGCCGGCAGCATTGCCGGCCTTTTCCGCCCCGAAGGGCGTCAGGCTGGAGCCCAGCTTGGCAATATCCTGCGGTGCAACGGCAGCCAATGCGCCACCGGCATACAGGGCGAGGGCCACCGCAGCGCCGGTCAGCGAGCGTTTCTTCAGCATTACGTTTCTCCGTCATCAGACTGCCAGTCGGGCCTGTAGCAGCCCGACTGCAGCGCAAAGGGTTTAGAAGGAATACTTCACGTTGAGCCCGACGTTGTCGCGATCACGGCCACTGTTGTTCTGTCCGCCACCGTAGTACTCGGTGTACTGCAGCTCCGCTTCCAGGTTGTTCAGATAACTGGCCCGCATACCAACCGAGTAGGCCATGGCACCTTCGACGAAGTTGCCGGTCTGGTGCGAGTTGCCCTGAAAGTTATGTTTGAACACGCCGAAAGGCGCCAGGTTGACGCCGGCATACACATCGTTCCAGGTGCCGTACAGGGCCAGGGTATAGCCATAGGCGTCGCGACTTATCTGATCATCATCGTCGTAACCGGACACATAGGCGCCATTGGGTCGCCCGGAAAAGCCATGCTCGACGCCATCGTAGGTGGTGTAGCTGAGGCTGCTGGCGCGCGCATGCTCGGAAGCCAGTTCGGCCACGCCGAACAGCGAATCGAAGGTCAGCGCCGTGCCGAAGTTATAGATAGTGCCCAGCGATGCGTTGTAAGCCTCGATCCGCTCGTAGTTATGAAAGATCGGACTGCGGCATAGCTGTTTGCCGGAAATAGCGGCGCAGGCCTGGTCGTCCGGCACGCTGGCATCGTAGATATCGGTGGTAAACGAAGTAATGCCGAAGCCCTGCAGCAGCAAGTCACCCAACAGATCGTTGGTGGCACTGATGCCCACTGGCAGATTGGGCCGGTAGGCCAGTTCGCCGAACACCGAGGCCTCGCCGATGGTGGTGTTGAAGCTGAAACCGTAGACACGAATATCTTCCACGTACTCGCGCCGGGCAATGGCATTGCTGGCCGCGTCGAGGGTGGCTATCGCTGGAGCGAACGGCCCTTGCGCTGCGCCCAAAGCAGCCATGTCGACGCCCTGGTAGCCGCCCATGTCCACCGCGATCTGCGGTTCCTTGGCGTGGTAATTGATGTAGTAGAAGCCGAACTCGGTGAGGTTCAGTTCCTCGGCCACATAGCGCAGGGCAAAACCGTACTGGCCGTCATTCTTGGCGTTGATGTCACCGCCAACGTTGGCCACCTTGAACACATTGTTTTGCGGATCGAGGTAGGCGTTCGGCCCGAAAGGCCCATTGCCTACCAGACCGGAGGCCACCTCGTTTAGGTAGCCTGCCATCACCGTACCGACCAGCGGATTGTCGTATGCGGTGTAGGCCGTGTTGCCGCCAGCGGCGAACAGATCCGTCTCGGAGAAGTAGGTACCCACCGGATCGATCGCACTCTCCTTCCAGTTCCACTGGTAGAAGGCTTCCAGCGACAGGTTGTCGGTCAGGCCGATATTGAAGTTGAAGGCTTCGACCGGCACCAGCACCTCTTTCAGCTCCGAACCCGGCAGGCGGAACTTGGCAGCATCCACCGGATTGGTGGTGTTGATTCCGCCACGGTAGAAGATGCCCTCGCCCCAGTTGAACACCTGATTACCGACTTTAACGGTCAGCGGCATATCCGCCACATCCCAGTTGCCATACACATAAGCATCGAGGATCTGCGCATCGCGCCCGGCCTTGTGCCGGGTTTCGTCGGTGAAGTGATTGTTGTTCGGGTAACCCTGGCTGGGCCGGTAATCGTCGTTGTCGTTGCGCTTGTCCATGATCTGCGTGTCATAGAACGCTGTGCCGCGCACGAACAAACCATAGTTCTGGTAGTTGGCCTCCAGCTCGGAGGTGACTTTGAATACCTCGGAGACCAGACCCGTATCGAAGTTGCGGTTACCGTCGTTGCCGTTGGTGTCGTCGTTGGTCTTGTCCTGACCCTGCACCCGGTACATCTGGCCATAGGAGACCGTGGTATCCAGCGACCCGCTGATTTCGTCGTTGGCGATGCTGAACTCCACTGCCTGGACTGGCACCGCCAGCAGCAAAGGCAAGAGTCCCGCCAGGGCGAAACCCGCTCTGGCGGGTGCCAGACTCAGTGAAGACTTGCGCAGAGGCATATCCATCTTCGGCTCCATGATGTGTTGTTTTTGTTATGGGCGCGCGGCACCTGCACCTATCACGCAAAAAGCGCTTGGTGTGCAGGCAAGCGGCATAGCCAATACAAGATCGATACCAGAAGCACGGCGGCCGAAGATGTTTTTTCAGGCAGAAGCGACGGCTGCAAAAACCCCGGAAAAGCTGTGCAAAAAACGATCAGGTGAGGAAAATAAAACGGCTTTGTCCCGATTCACCCGTACATTTGGCGCGATCGAACCTTGAGTAAGCGAGGGCTTTTAAATTCGAGGAAGAGCCAGGAAAACCGGGCTTTTGAGAAGGAAAAACTGATCAGGCGGAAAGGAAACAGAATACCGCGAAGGGGTAACAGATAGCGCTACCAAGCAAGCGCTAGGTAACACAGTTTGCGACCCCTTCCCGCCGGCAGGAAAGGGCCGCAAAAAGTATCAGGCCAGGCTCTTGCTGACCACCTCGAAGACGTCGCTGGACAGCTCGCCGGAGGCCAGGATGCGCTCCAGTTCAGCCTTCATCAGCGCCTGGCGCGAGGCGTCATACTTACGCCAGCGGGTCAGCGGCCCCAGCTGGCGCGAAGCGATCTGCGGGTTCGAGGCATTCAGGCTGATTACCTGATCGGCCAGGAAGCGGTAGCCGCTGCCATCGGCCGCATGGAAGTTGACCAGGTTCTGCCCGGCGAAAGCGCCGATCAGCGCGCGCACCTTATTCGGGTTCTTCATGGTGAAGGCCGGGTGCTGCATCAGCGCCTGCACCCGTGCCAGGCCACCTGGCAGAGTGCTGGCGGCCTGCACACTGAACCACTGGTCCATGACCAGCGCGTTGTCCTTGAAGTGCTCGGCGAACGTCTTCAGTGCTTCGTCACGCTCGCTGAGGAACGGCGAGTTGACCAGCACGGCCAGAGCGGCAAGGCGCTCGGTCATGTTGTCGCAGACTTCGAACTGCTCCAGGCAAGCGGCCAGCACTTCGGCCTTACCGGTCAGCATCAGGTAGGACAGCGCAATGTTCTGCAGGCTGCGCCGGGCGAAATGCGTCGACTCGGCGACATAGGCCGTGCTGCGCGACAGCTCGCGGTTAGCCTGGTAGCGCGCCCATAGCGGCTCGAACAGGGCCTCGGCCAATTCACTGCGAGCAAACTCGCGGGCAGCGTGGATGGCGTCGACATCGGCCACTTCGGCGATCTCGGTGAGGTAGCCCTCTCCCGGCAGCGAGAGCATCTCGGCGACCATGGCCTGATCCAGCTCATGGTTTTCCAGCACCGTACGCAGCGCGCTGACCAGTCGCTGGTCGAGCACCAGGGCTTCGCCACGCTGATGCTGACCGATCAGCTCCTGCAGCACCTGCACAGACAGTTGCTGACCAGCCTCCCAACGATTGAAGCCGTCGCTATCGTGCTGCATGAGGAACATCAGCTGGTCGCGGCTGTAGGGGAAGCTCAGCTTCACCGGCGCGCTGAAACCGCGCAGTAGCGAAGGCAGCGGCTTGGCTTCAAGATTGAGGAAAGTGAAGGCCTGTTCGGCCTGAGTTACCTGCAGCACGCGGGTACGGCCGACTGGTTTGTCTTCGCCAACCAGCTGCAACGGCAGTTCGCGGCCCTCGGCATCCAGCAGCGCCAGCTCCACCGGAATGACAAACGGCAGCTTCTCGGCCTGCCCCGGCGTGGCCGGGCAGCTCTGACGGAACTGCAGGCGGTAGCTGTTGGCCGCCGCATCGTAGCTCTCGCTGACTTCCAGACGCGGCGTGCCGGCCTGGGTGTACCAGCGTTTGAACTGGGTGAGATCGACGCCGCTGGCGTCTTCCATGGCCTTGACGAAATCGTCGCAGGTCACCGCCTGGCCATCGTGGCGGGCAAAGTACAGGTCCGAGCCTTTGCGGAAGGTCTCGGCGCCGAGCAGGGTGTGAATCATGCGCAGCACTTCGGAACCCTTCTCGTAGATGGTCAGGGTGTAGAAGTTGGAGATTTCCATGTACGCATCCGGGCGCACCGGGTGGGCCATGGGACCTGCGTCCTCGGCGAACTGGTGGGTACGCAGGTAGGCCACGTCCTCGATGCGCTTGACCGTGCGCGAGTTCATGTCGGCGCTGAACTCGCTGTCGCGGAACACGGTGAAGCCTTCCTTGAGCGACAGCTGGAACCAGTCGCGGCAGGTCACCCGGTTGCCCGACCAGTTATGGAAGTACTCGTGAGCCACTACGGCCTCGACGCGCTGGTGGGCGGCGTCGGTGGCGGTCTCGGCCTTGGCCAGCACGCAGCTGGAGTTGAAGATGTTGAGGCCCTTGTTCTCCATGGCGCCCATATTGAAATCGTTGACCGCGACGATCATGAAGATATCCAGGTCGTATTCGCGCCCGTACACCTCCTCGTCCCACTTCATCGACTTCTTCAGGCTGTCCATGGCGTGCTGCACCTTGTCGATGTTCTCCGGCTCGACATAGATGCGCAGGGTGACTTCGCGGGCGCTCATGGTGGTGAAGGTATCTTCCACGCACCAGAGGTCGCCGGCGACCAGGGCGAACAGGTAGGCCGGCTTCATGAACGGGTCTTCCCAGGTCGCCCAGTGACGGCCGTCGCCTTCGCTGCCGGTGGCAATCGGGTTGCCGTTGGAGAGCAGCACCGGGTAGCTGTGCTGCTCGGCGCTGACGGTCGTGGTGAACTTGCTCATCACGTCCGGGCGATCAAGGTAATAGGTGATCTTGCGGAAACCCTCGGCCTCGCACTGGGTGCAGAACATGCCGCTGGATTTGTACAGACCTTCCAGCGCGGTGTTGCTTTCCGGGTGGATGCGCACGCTGCTGTCGATGACGAAGCGTTCCTGGGTCGGCTGCAGGGTCAGGTGGCTGTCGCTCAGCTGGTAGTCGGCTGCGCTGAGTTCGCGGTCGTCCAGGGCCAGGTTCAACAGCTCCAGCTGCTGACCATCCAGCACCAGCGGCGGCAGGCCGGCTCCACTGGCCGGATTGCGGCGCATCACCAGCTGGGCATGCACCAGGGTGTGGTCCTCGTACAGCTCGAAAGTCAGGTGAGTCTCGTCGATCAGGTAGTCGGGGGCCTGATAGTCCTTGAGGTGGATCATTTTCGGCTGTTCGGTACGCATCGGCTTGTGGCCTCTTATTCGGTGAGTACGGCGACCTGGTAGGCCGTGTATTTGCGCAGGTTGATTACGCCGGTGTCGAGGATCAGGTACTGGCCCTTGATGCCCTTGAGAATACCCTCCACCACCGGGGTCTTTTCCAGATCATGGCTGGCGACCTTGGTTGGATAGGCATCGACCGGGTAACGAATTTCTACCACTTCAACATCGCTGACCGGCTGGATCGCCTGCAGACCGAAGCGTTGTTGCAGCGCAGCGATGCCTTCGGCACAGCTGCTCATCAACGCATCACGCACAGCTGGCAAGTCGACGGGCGCCGCATCGCCCTTGAGCAGCGCACGCCAATTGGTCTTGTCCGCCACCTGACTGCGCAGCAGATCTTCGACGAAGCCGGACTGCTGGCGGGTAGCCACACGGAAAATCGGCAGCGCCTGGCTGGCGCCCTGATCCAGCCAGCGCGTCGGAATCTGGCTGGCGCGGGTGATGCCGACCTTGATCCCGGAAGAGTTAGCCAGGTAGACCACATGATCGGTCATGCAGAACTGCTCGCCCCAACTCGGCTCGCGACAGGTGCCGGCATCGAAGTGGCAGCGCTCGGGGCTCATGATGCAGCTGTCGCACTGCGCCAACTTGGTGAAACAGGGGTAGCAATAGCCCTGGGCAAAGCTCTTCTTGGTCTTGCGCCCGCAGTGGCTGCAGTTAATCGCGCCGAGAAACTCCAGGCGAATGCGCTTGCCCAGCAGCGGATTGACCGCTATTTCCTGCTCATCCAGACGAAAGGCGTACTGCGCCGTTTCGCCCAGGCGTACCGCCATCTTGCTCAGTGCACCACGGCCCAGCTCGTTCATCAAATTCTCCAGAGACTGTTCAAGGCCGTAGCGAGCGCAGCACAGGCAAGGCGAAAACAGGTGAGGAAGCGCAGTTTACGAGCGGTAAATGAGCATTCCGAACCTGTTTTCAACGCAGCATGCGCAAGCGCAGTAGGCATTGGACAGTCTCTCAGTGCAGGGTGTCGTTGGATTTGAACAGAATGTTGGGGATCGGCTCGGCGTGCGACTGGCACTCCTGCGGGCCCATGTAGCCGGTGCGCTCTTCCTCGGGCAGGTTCTGCACTTCCCAGGCGATCATCGCCTGCAGCGACAGCTCTTTCTGTTCCTGGGTCAGCTTGCGGCCGTCCGGCCATTTGCCGATTTCCACCGCCAGTTTCAGGCTCTGGTAGATCTCGGGGGTAATGTTTTCAATCATTTCGGCAAACGAGGACATCGCAAACTCCACCAGCAGGAGGCTAGAACAGGCAAGCAGTTTACCGGCGCGCGCGCGCCAGTGCACCGCCCAGCAGGCCGGTGGCACAGCCGGCGAGCAGGCCGCCGACATGCGCAGCGTTGGCAATGGCGCCGAAACCGAGCAGGTCGATGGCGCCGCTCAGGCAAACCAGCAGCCAGATCAACATCATCGCCAGCACGCCACGCGGCAATTGATAAGCGGCACTCGGCGCCAGCAGCTGGAAGATCCAGCAGTGACCGAGCAGGCCATACAACACGCCAGACAGACCGCCAAACAGGCCACTGCCACCAAACCAGAACTGCGCCAGATTCGACAACAAGCCGAGCAGCAGCGTCAGCCCCAGCAACATCAGGCCGCCCTGGCGCGCTTCGATACGCCGCCCCAGTTCCCAATACCACATGCCATTCATGGCCAGGTGCAACCAGCCGAAGTGAATCAGCATGGGCGTGAACAGGCGCCACCATTGCCCAGCCTGCAGGCTGTCCAACCAGGGGGTGAAATAGGCATAGTCACCCTGCACCTGATAATCCTGGAAGGTCAGCCAGCGCAAGGTCGCATGGTTGTCACCCAAGCCGGTGAGACCGGCAACCAGCAGGGTCAGCAGCATCACCAAAGCGGTCAGCGGGCTGTAACGCAATTGTTCGACCACACCCTGCCAGGCGGGTCGCGGGTTGGCGGTTGGCGCAACGTTCAGCTCGCCACCTAGCGGATAACGTTGAAACAAACCGCGCACATCCTCGGCACACTGCTCGTCCGGTACCCACACGACCTGCTCGCCGGACTCCTCACTGACCCGGTGCGGGACACCGCGCTGGTGCAGCAGTTGCACGAAACCGCTCAAGTCCTCGCCCAGTGGCAGACGCAGCGCCGCCACAATGCTCATCGCGGCGCCTCCGGCGGCTCGACTTCGACCCAGACGAACTTGCTCGGGTCGATCTGCATCTCGTCGTCCAGGCGGTAGGCCACCAGCTTGCCGGCCATCACGGCGCTGTAGTCCAGGCAGGCCAGATTGGGCCGGATCGGCGCCGGGCGACCACGCCGCCAGTAATGGCCAACGAACAGCATCGGCTGATCCAGGCCGTATTGCAGCAGGCGGTTGCGATCATCCGGCGACAGTGGCGTACGGGCTACTTCATCGGGCAAGGCATCAGGCTGAAACACCACGTCACCGTAGGTTTGCGGATTGTCTTCCCAGAACTTGGTGCGGAAGTACGCACGGCTGAAGCCTTCCTCACTGGTCAGGGTCAGCCCCTGTGGCAGGCGCATATCAGTACCACGCAGCAGACGTTCAAAGACTCGGTTGGCGAAGCTACCGGGCGCCCCTGAAGCCTTGACGAAGGCCTCGTCGATGCAACCATCGGCATGTTCGGCCCGGAGAGCGGCAATCAGACCCGCATCCCAGCAGGCGTGGACCAGGCGAAAACGTCCTACATCGAGAAACAGCGGCAGCTGATAGAACCAGCCAAGGAAATCCTGCCAGTCGGCCGGGTGGCCCTCGAACTGCTGCAAGGTCTGTTCCAGCAGACGCTCGTGACGCGGCGTATGTTCACGGACGAACTGCTTGCCGCTGCCTGCCAGCGCCGGCGTACACCAACCCAGGGCGTTGTATTCGTGGTTGCCCATGATGCACAGCGCCTGACCGGCGACGACCATGTCGTGAACCAGATGCAGGGTCTCGCGGATCCGCGGGCCACGGTCAATCAGGTCACCAAGGAACAGCGCCATACGCTGGGGATGGCGCCAGACGCCGGCATGCCGCTGATAGCCCAGCTGCTCGAGCAGACGCTCCAGGCTGTGGGCACAACCGTGCACATCGCCAATCAGGTCGTAGCCGCGCGCCGCATCCAGCATTTAGTCGTTGCCCCCCAACCGGCTGCCCCAGCCCAGCTTGGTACGGCAAGCCTCGTAGTAGTTGTGTTCGAGCGGGTGGATCAGGCGCAGCTTGTGCGGCTTCTTGGCCACCGTGATGGTGTCGCCGGGCGCGCAAGTAAAGTGGTTCTGGCCATCGCAGGAAACCAGCGGATAGATCGGCAGGTCATCGGCCACCACAATCTTCAGCTCGCTGTTGCCATCGACCACGATCGGCCGGCTGGACAGGGTATGCGGGTACATCGGCACGATAACCATGGCATCCAGCTTGGGGTGCATGATCGGCCCGCCGGCGGACAGCGAATAGGCGGTGGAGCCGGTCGGCGTGGCGATGATCAGGCCGTCGGCCTTCTGACTGCAGACGAACTGGCCGTCGATATACAGCTCGAATTCGATCATCTTGGTCGACTTGCCCGGGTGCAGTACTACGTCGTTGAGTGCATCGCCCTGGCCAATGGCCTCGCCGTGGCGACGCACTTCGGCCTCCAGGAGGAAGCGACTTTCTTCGATGAAGCGCCCTTCGAGCACCTCGGCAACCTTCACTTCCAGTTCGTCCGGGCGAATGTCGGTGAGAAAGCCCAGGCTGCCACGGTTGATGCCCAGCACCGGAATCTTGTGCCGGGCCAGGGCACGTGCGGCGCCCAGCATGCTGCCGTCACCACCGACCACGATGACCAGGTCGCAAACCTCGCCGAGCAGCTTTCGCGAGCTGGTCTGCAGGCCGTGGCCCGGTAGCACTTCGGCGATGGTGTCTTCGAGAATTACATGCAGGTGACTCTCGATGAGGAATTTTTTCAGGCGGCGAATGGTATCCAGCACCTGCGCGCTGCCTAGACGACCAATGATGCCAATATTGCGGAATTGCTCCATGGGGCGCTCTGCAACGGGAGGAATTGTCCGGATTATGGGCGAAAGGCCGGCACAGCGGCAAACCGGCCTCGGCTATGCTCGGCAAATGAACGCGCCAACCCTCCTCACCGAGTTGCTCGACCAGCTGCGCCAACCTCAGGTGCGTGACCTGGCCTGGACCCTGCTCGCGCCGCCTCTTCTGCGCGCTGACGCGCAGTTGCCATTGCGCCACCCGCTGGCCGCCAGCATCTGGCTGGCCGAACCACAGCGCCTGAGCGCCTGGCTACTGCGCCAGGAACACGACAGCAGCGCCCTGCAGCACTTTCTCGCCAGCGGCTCCCGGCGCCTTGGCCGCTATTACGAGCGTCTCTGGCAATTCGCCCTGCAGGCAGCACCGGATGTGCAGGTACTGGCGGCCAACCTGCCAGTCCGCGTCCAGGGTCGCACCCTAGGCGAACTGGATCTGCTGCTGCGCGACGATGGCGGTGTGCATCATCTGGAGCTGGCAATCAAACTCTACCTCGGCCCACGCCATCACCCCGGCGCAGATGCCGAGCACTGGCTCGGCCCAGCCAGCGAGGATCGCCTAGGGCTCAAGCTACGCCACATGACCGAGCACCAGCTGCCGTTATCGGCAATGCCACCAGCACGCAGTGCCTTGGCCGGCCTCTGCGAGGGGCCGCCACGGCCTGGCATGTGGCTGAGTGGCTACCTGTTCTATCCCTGGGCAAATGACTGCAGCGCGCCTGCCGGCACCAATGCACAGCATCTACGCGGACGCTGGCTGCACCGACGGGAATGGGAGGATTTCACTGCGCAGGATAGAGAGGCGCACTGGCAGGTCCTGCCACGCCACGCCTGGCTGGCGCCGGCGCGCCTGCCCGCGGAGGCGCTCTGTTCGGCCGAGCAACACCGGCATTGGCTGGATAACCTGGCGCTGACGGCCCCTGCACAGCTGCTGGTACGTCTGCAAGCGGGCACGGATGGTGACTGGCGGGAAGCCGAGCGGGTCTTTCTGGTCAGTGATGACTGGCCAAACCCGCCCGCCCCGTAGGCCAGGCTCAGTGACTGCGTTCGGTACGGCCGCCCGAGCGAGCCAGATAGCCGGGACCGTTTTCGCACAACAGAGCATCGCGCTGGATCGGCGGCAGCGCATCCAGGCCATCGCGCAGGGCATAGGCGGTGAAGCCCAACTGTGAAAGGAGGAACACCGCACTGGTACTGCGCTTGCCACTGTCGCAGTAGCACAGGTAAGTCTTGCCCTTGTCCAGCAGACGGGCTTTCAGGCGTAGCAGCTGCAGCGGCATATTCAGACTGTGCTGGGCATGGGAGCGCTCGTACTCGTCCTGCAGGCGCACATCCAGCCACTGCGCGCCATTGCCCAGTAGGCGCGCCGCCTCACCGAATGACACTTCGTCGACCACCGGCGCCTTGAGCAGGGAGAAAAAATCCTGGCGATCCAGGCGCAGCACCACGCCCGGCTCCAGCATCGTGACACTGGCATTGCGCGGCTGGTCGGAAAGCAGGGCTTCCTCACCGAAGCAGGAACCGATTTCCAGCTCGGCCAGCACCTGGCGTGCGCTGTCGGCGCCACGAATGACCTCAGCGCGACCACTTTTGAGGAAGTAACAGCAATCGCCACTCTCCCCCTCGACCAATACTCGACTGTCGGCAGGTAGGTCGATCGGATGCAGCCGCTCCAGCATGGCGCGCACGTTGGCCGGTGGCACTTTGGCGAACAACGGATTTTCCAGCAGACGCTCCAGCCATTCGGTGTCTTCACCGTTCCCGGCCAGTTCCAGCAGCAGATCCTGATAAGCCAGACGCCAGGTCAACAAGCGTCCCAGGGTGGCGCTGTCGAGGGCCAGCACACTGGCGTCGCTGAGTGCGCGCACTTCATGCAGACGCGGCAGACTCGGGGAAAGCGGGTGGCAGCTGGCCGTGGTACCGGCCTGCAGGTGTTCTTCCTGGCCATCGGCGCCGCACAGCAGCAGCTCACCGGACAGCAGGTAATAGGTGGTGCGCGCCTGGTCACCCCGGCGAAACAGCAACTGCCCGGCCAGCAGGTGCTGCGGCACCAACTGACTGCGCAACTCTCGCCATTGCTGCTCGGACAGCACATTGAGCGGGGTGAAGCTGCGCAACTGTTCGGGGTTCAGGGGCTCACTCATCAGAACCTATCCTTTGATTATTCTTGCCGGCATCACAACTTAAGACGCAGCCATCTGCTGCAGACGTTCTGCCTGGGCCCTGCGCCCCTGCAAACCGCCCGTATGCAGAAACAACAAGCGCGTGCCTCGCGCAAAGTAACCGGCCTCAACCTCACTGCGCAATGCCAGCAGCGCTTTCGCCGTGTAGACCGGCTCCAACGGGACGCCAGCCTCGGCCTCCGTCGCCAACAGGAAGCCCAGCAGCTCATCGTCGATCCGGGCAAATCCACCCCGACTGGCATCCAGCAGACGATAGCCGGCAACGGCCTGACCGGCCTCGCCCAGCAATCCAGCCACGGTGTTTTCCACACCATGCCCGACGGGCACGGCCATGGCGCCGTGCACCGGGCGTCGACTGTCCTCGGCCAGCACCAGTCCAGCCAGCGTGGTGCCGGTACCGGCCGCCAGCCACCAACCCTGGTAGTCGCTCCAGCCCAATTGCGCCAGTTGCCGCTGCGCCATCTCGACTATAGCGGTGCAGGCGCGCGCTGCAGGCAAGCCCGCGCCGCCCTCGGCCACTGGATACAGGTGAGGGTAACGGGCCAGCCAGGGCAACCAGAAATCCGCCTGATGACGCGCGCGATAAGCGCCGTAGCCCAACCAGTGCAGCTGCATGCCCATGGTCTGCAAATCACGAATGGTCGGGGTGTCCTGCGGCTCGCCACGCAGCAAGCCCACGGTCGGGAAAGCGAAACGCTGGCCGGCAGCTGCCAGTGCATGCAGATGATTGGAGTACGCGCCGCCCAGGCTGATCAGCCCCTCAGCGCCCTCTGCGGCAGCTGCGGCCAGATGCGGAAGCAGCTTGAACCACTTGTTGCCGCAAATCAGTGAATCGAGCAGATCGAGGCGCAGTACCGCCACCTCGACGCCCGCAGCCGCCAGCCAGCCTAGCGACAAGTGTTGCAATGGCGCAGTCGGCACCCAGTGCGGGACGTGCAGTGGCACTAGCTGACAGTACGCAAGCGGCTACCCGCCTTGTGTCGGGCGCAGCAGTTGGAATCGCCGATGACGAAGCGACTGGGGGTTTCCACCCGGTCGATCGGCATCGCGCAGCGATCACCAGATGGCAAGGTCGCCTCGCAGGTCGGCTGCTGGTAGTGGCTCAACCACTGCCGATACTGCGCCTCGGAGACGAAGCACTTGGCCGCCGCATAGCTCATCGGGTTGTCCTGGTAACGAGCGATATCCTGCAGCGCAATGGTCAGGTGGCCTGCACCTGGGTGATAGACAACAAAGACCACGCCCAGCTTGGAAAGACGTTCGAGAATCTGCTCTCCGCCCTGGCTGGCGAATTCATCGCGCTCACGCTTGAGGCGCTCAAGCTCCTGCTGCAGCTGGGACTCCTGCTCGGCACGATAAGCCAGCTCGACATCGCGAATGGCAACCTGCTCTTTAAATTCGCTAACCGCCGCCGCCACCTTGGCCTGCAGCTCTGCCTCGAACTGGGAGCGCAGGATATCAACCTCGGTGCGCCCATGCCGCTCCAGTGCCCGCAGCTGCTGGGTCATTTCCTCGCGGCTTTTCTGCAAGATCGCGCCCTGCCCGCCCAACTGCTCCTTGAGAGCAGCATTGAGTTCTTCCTGGCGTTGCAGTGCCTGATGCAGGTTGTGCACTTCCGTCTGCAAACCACGCATGCGCTCTTCGCCAGCCAGTTTGAGACGTGCCACATCTTCTTCGTATTGTTTACCCAGGGTGGTGATGCGCAACCGCTGCTGCTTGATCAACTGGGCGGTCTTCAGACGGTGTTCCTGATCCTTCTGCTCGACCTGTTGCTGAGCCGCTTCGCGCGCCGCATCGGGCGCCTGCCACTTGTCCTCGGCAACCATTTGTAGGCGCTCGGGCGATACCAATGCGGCGGAGTCATCCTCCACCAGCAGCCCCAAGGCATTGCCCTTGACGGCATCACGCAGCAGCACCAGATCATTCTTGCCCGGCGCCAGACTCGGATCCCACAGGTGCATCTGGTGCCAGGACACCGGGCACTGGCTACGGCAAGCCAGACGAATCGGTCCGGCGCCAAGGTCCGGGCCGCGTCCGGCGTTATCCGCCAGATGACGCAGCGGCAGATTCCAGCCCTTGTCGGCAGCACCCTTTTCGTCGAAGTCCAGGTAGAAAAACACCACGGCGCGGATCAGCAGGCGTGGATTGATCAGCAGATAGGCCATGCGCATCTGCTCATCAGCAAACTCCGGCATGTTGACCACACCGTCGAGCAATGCCTCGAATTCGGGAAAGAACATTTGCTTGCAGATACCGCGTTGTTCATTGAAGAACATCACGGCTTCGACCATCTGCGGTTTGTTCTGCATGCTCATGACTTTCCTCGCGGCACCTGACTGACACTTGCGGTCTTGCGGGCCACTTCCCTGGGCACGCGAAATAGATAAAACAGGCGCTATTCCATGCCTCAAGCAAGTCTAGGGGAAAATGCAAAGCGGGCAATGTGACTGGGTTGGCAGTCACCTGCCAGCACCGGCATATCCGGCAGCGGCAGGATCAAACTGTGATGGGGTTGGGAGGAATCAGGCTGGTTTGCTTGCCAGAAACGGGGCCAGGCGCCGCCCCATTTCTTCTCCAAGGGCCTGCAAACCACTCATCGGGCGAATCATCACTTCAAACTCGACGATTTTGCCGGCTTCATCAAAACGGATCATGTCGATGCCCTTGAGCTCACGCTCACCGACCTTGGCACTGAACTCCAGGACCACGTTCAGGCCATCGGCACTGGCCAGCTCACGGTGATAGACAAAGTCGACAAACACCTTGCTCACGGTATTGAGGATCAGCGACACCATGGGGGCGCCGGCATAAGGCTTGTGCGCCATGGGCGAGCGAAACACCGCATGCGGATGCAGCAATTCCGGCAGGCTGCGCAGGTCGTTGTCCTGCATCAGGCCATGCCACTGCGCGAGGGTGGCGGCAGCCGCCGGTTGTAGTAGAAGGTTCTCGGACACGGGCTTCTCCTTATTGTTATGAGCCAGATGCAAAACGCCCCGCACTGGGCGGGGCGTTTCCGTTACAGCTCGGCGGCGAGGCGCGAGCCCTGGTTGATCGCGCGCTTGGCATCCAGTTCGCTGGCGACATCGGCGCCACCGATCAGGTGCACGTTCTGCCCGGCGGCAACCAGGCCGTCCTGCAGCTCGCGCAGCGGATCCTGGCCGGCGCAGACGATCACGGTATCGACCGGCAACACCTGCGGCTCGCCACCGGCGATGCTGATATGCAGGCCTGCATCGTCGACCTTGAGGTATTCGACCGAGTTGAGCATCTGCACGTTCTTGTTCTTCAGCCCGGTGCGGTGGATCCAGCCAGTGGTCTTGCCCAGACCGTCACCGACCTTGGACTTCTTGCGCTGCAGCAGGAACACCTCGCGCGCGGCCGGGTGCGGATGGGCCTGAATCCCGGCCACGCCACCACGCGCCTCCAGAGCGGTGTCGATGCCCCACTCCTTCCAGAACTCATCGCGATTGAGACTGGTCGCCTCACCCTGATGGGTGATGAACTCGGAAACATCGAAGCCGATACCGCCAGCACCGATCACCGCGACCTTCTGGCCGACCGGTTTGCGCTGCAGGATGGCATCCAGGTAGCTGATCACCTTGGCGTGCTCGATGCCCGGAATGGCCGGGGTGCGCGGGGCGATACCGGTAGCCAGGATGACTTCGTCATAGCCACCCTTGGCCAGGTCGTCGGCCGATACGCGGGTGTTCAGACGCAGATCGACGCCGGTGGTTTCCAGCTTGCGTTTGAAGTAACGCAGGGGCTCGAAAAACTCTTCCTTGCCCGGCACACGTTTGGCCACGTTGAACTGGCCGCCGATTTCGCTGGCCGAGTCGAACAGGGTCACGCTGTGACCACGCTCAGCGGCCACGGTAGCGGCGGACAGGCCTGCCGGACCGGCACCGACCACGGCAATCTTCTTCACCGCCGTGGTGGGAATGTAGTTCAGCTCGGTCTCATGGCAGGCACGCGGGTTGACCAGGCAGCTGGTCAGCTTGCCGCCGAAGGTGTGGTCCAGGCAGGCCTGATTGCAACCAATGCAGGTGTTGATCTCATCTGCACGGCCGGCAGCGGCCTTGTTGACGAAGTCCGGGTCGGCGAGGAACGGACGCGCCATGGAGACCATGTCAGCGTCGCCCTCGGCCAGTACCTGCTCCGCCACTTCCGGGGTGTTGATGCGGTTGGTGGTAATCAGCGGGATCGACACTTCGCCCTTGAGCTTGGCGGTGACCTTGGTAAACGCGGCACGCGGAACCTTGGTGGCGATGGTCGGGATACGCGCTTCGTGCCAGCCGATGCCGGTGTTTATCAGAGTCGCACCAGCCTTCTCGATGGCCTTGGCCAGCAACACGATCTCGTCCCAGGTGCTGCCGCCCTCGACCAGGTCGAGCATCGACAGGCGGTAGATGATGATGAAGTTCGGGCCGACGGCCTCACGCACGCGACGGACGATCTCCACCGGCAGGCGCATGCGGTTTTCGTAGCTACCGCCCCAACGGTCGGTGCGGTGGTTGGTATGGGCGGCGAGGAACTGGTTAATGAAATAACCTTCCGAACCCATGATTTCAACACCATCGTACTCGGCCTGCTGAGCCAGGACGGAGCAGTTGATGAAGTCCTGGATCTGCTTCTCAATGCCGTCCTCGTCCAGCTCTGTCGGCTTGAACGGGTTGATCGGTGCCTGAATGGCGCTCGGCGCGACCGATTTCGGGCTGTAGGCATAACGACCGGCGTGGAGGATCTGCATGCAGATCTTGCCGTCCGCCTCATGCACCGCCTTGGTGACGATCTTGTGCTTCTCGGCTTCTTCGGCGGTGGTCAGCTTGGCCGCACCGGAATACACGCCGCCTTCCTCGTTCGGACCGATACCGCCGGTGACCATCAGGCCGACACCGCCACGGGCACGCTCGGCGAAATAGGCCGCCATACGCTCGAAGCCGCCCGGTTTCTCTTCCAGGCCGGTGTGCATGGACCCCATCAGGGTACGGTTCTTCAGGGTGGTGAAGCCGAGATCGAGCGGGGCCAGCAGGTGCGGATAAGAAGCGGTCATGGAGTTCTCCAGAACAGGCGTGTGCATTTCACGGAATGTCGCGGTCTCAACAGGACCGCGATCGGTTATGGGGCAGACGATAAAGAGCGGCAAGCGCCGGCTCAATGATCGAAAGTTACAAGTTATTGATCAAAACTAGCAGCTCGACTTGGCTTTGTCGGTACGTTTCCCTACCCTGATCGACAACTCCTTCATCAGTACCGCCATGCGTACTCATCTCACCCTGCTCTGCGCCGCCCTCCTGCTTGGCCTCGCCGGCAGCTACAGCGCCTGGCTGCATGAAGCGCCAGCCAGGCATTACCTCACCGACCTGCGCACGGAAATCGAGGAACTGGGCGGACCAGCCGACTGGCACGGCAACCTGCTCAGCCTCAACCCCGCCCTGTATCCCAATGATTACAGCAGCCCGCAGCAGCTTAGTCGCAAGCTCGACAACATCCTGCTGCAAGCACGCGATAACGCCCTGCTGACTCCGGAAACCGTGGTCATACTGCCCGCCCAGATCGGCACTTGGCTGCTACTGAGCCATGAAAGGCCGCAGGTCTACAGCGCCCGCAGCCTGGACGAAGTGAAACTGGACCTGACGCTGAACAACCCGCTGCGCCTGCTGCGCACCTGGCTGCTCACCGATGACGCCTCGTGGAACGAATTGCTGCTGCGCATGAAGGCGCAACAGGCGGCGGACGATTACCTCAAGGTCTTCGCGGCCCTGGCGCGCAAGTACGCCGTGACCCTGCATGCCGGCAGCATCACCCTGCCCTCACCGCAACTGCTCGACGGTCGTATAGTCACCGGCTATGGCGAGCTGCAGGTATTCGGCCTGACCTTTGCCAGCGATGGCAGCATTCTCGGCCCGCCACGCAGTCAGCCACTGCTCGCCAGCCGTAGCGCTCCGCACCCCATCGAACAGGCACTGGGCGAAGATCTACTCAGCACCCTGGGTAATGGTGGCAATGGCCCGCCAATCGAAGTTGCCACCCTGCGGCGCAACCAGAGCACCGCTAGTAGCGTGACATTTTTGCGCGGCCGACTCTGGCCAGTGGAAACTGATCAGTTGCATCTGCAGCTCACCGCAGCTGCGCCCGACAGCCGCAGCACGTTGCTAAATTTCTGGATCGCCCCGTGAAAAGCTCACGCCTGCGCCTGGGTGACTTGTCCGTGGGTTTTATTCACGGCTTGATCGCCGCCATGGGCGAAGCCGGCCAGGACGCCGCGCCCCTGCTCGCTCAGTTCGGCCTGGATGCCGCGCGCCTGGCCGAGCCCCAGGGCCGCCTGTCCATTCCGCGTTACATGCGTCTAGGCCACAGCGCCATGCAGCTGTGCGGCAACCCGGCCCTGGGCCTGGTCATGGGCCGCCTGAGCCAGCTCGGCCAACTCGGCCTGGCCGGGGTGACAGCGGCCCAGGCACCAACCTTGCGCGAAGCAGCACGCTGCCTGACTCGTTACGAACCCCTGTACGCCTACAACTACCGCGGCCAGTCGAGCTTTCACGAGGACAACAAGGGGGCCTGGCTGCGTTTCTACTCAATCAGCCCCTACAACGCCTACAACCGCTTCGTCGTCGACTCGGTGCTGGCGGGCTGGCACAGTCACCTGAGCCAGCTTGGCGGGATGCCGCTGAAGGTAGAAAAGGTCGAGATCGAATTTCCCGCGCCCAGCTACGCCGAACGCTACAGCGAAGCCTTCGGCTGTCCGGTGGAGTTTTCTGCCGGCGCTAACCAGCTGCGTCTGAGCCTGCCGACCCTGGCCTTGCGCGGCCAGGCGCATTGTCCGAGCACCTGGCAGCAACTGCTGGCGCTGTGTGAGCACGAACTGGAGCAACTGACCCGCACCCGCAGCCTGCGTGAACGCGTCGCCCGCCTGCTGGGGCCATTGCTGCATGGTCGGGAACCAGAACTGGAAGAAGTGGCGGCACGCCTGCAGCTGCCGGTATGGACACTGCGGCGCAAGCTGGCGGAAGAAGGCACGCAGTACCGGGCGATTCTCAACGATACCCGCCGCGATCTGGCGATGGCCTACATCAGGGATACCGAACTGGCGTTCGGCGAGATTGCCTATTTGCTCGGCTTTGCTTCGGCGGAGGCGTTTCAGCGCGCCTTCAAGCGCTGGAGCGGACAGACTCCGGGGGAGTTTCGCCGCAGCCAGCGCCAGCAAACAGGTTAATCACAGCTCGGTGGCATCTTCGGCGGGTTCCGCCGGATCGCGCTCATCGGCGTGGTACTCGAGCAGCTCTTCTACGTAATCATCCATTGGGTTTTCTCCTGTTGTGACGACATGGCCTAGAGCCTGTTCAAAGTCTGCTGCGCGTCGGCCATGCCGCGTTGAAAATGACCTCGGGATGCTCATTTACAATTCGTAAATTCCGCTCCCTCGGCCATTTTCGCCTTGCCTGGCTCTAGCTCGCGAGACTTTGAACAGGCTCTAAACAAAGACCATGCCAACAGACTGAAGATTCCCGATGACAAAGCGATGACGGCAGAAAAATTTCCGCCAGATGCGAAAAACCCCCAGCTCTTGCGAGCTGAGGGCTTCTCTAATATGGCGCAGCGGACGGGACTCGAACCCGCGACCCCCGGCGTGACAGGCCGGTATTCTAACCGACTGAACTACCGCTGCGCGTCGGTTCTCGCAAGAGACTGGTGGGTGATGACGGGATCGAACCGCCGACCCTCTGCTTGTAAGGCAGATGCTCTCCCGGCTGAGCTAATCACCCGAGTAGCCTTGCGAGGTGGCGAAATTTACGCACCCGACTCACCTAAGTCAACACCCTGCTTGAAGTTTTTTTCTTAGGGATGGTTTTAGCGAGCATTTCCCTGCCCCAGCATCAGGCTCGCAGTCGCTGCAAATGGGCGTTATAACCCCGCCCATTTTTAGTGCAAAGACGGGCCGCAATGCCTTCTGACGGTGATTTTCAAGCACCACTGCGCAGTAACAGTCGACTGCTCACCAGTTCCTTGTCGGCTCGCTCCAGACCAGCCTCGTCGACCCGCACGCCCTGCTCTTCCAGGCTCACCAGCCAGCGCAGCAAGCGACTGAACTCCGCAGGCTGCAGGCTGACCTGTACTGCGCCATCGCCCTGGCTGTCCAGGCGCTCGACCGTCAACCCGTGGCTGCTGGCACTGGCAGTGACCAACCCCTGCAATTGCGCCGGATCGACGCTGACCTGTGGCTTGCCACTCTGCGCGCGCAGCTGCGGCGCATGCTCCTGCAGGTACTGATGCAAGGCCTGCTGCTGCTGCAGGTAGGCACGTGCCTGCACCACCTGCTGCGCCGCCGGGCGCCAGAGCGCCAGGTAGAGCAATGCCAGCAGCAAGAACAGACCGAGCTGGCCCAGGGCGAGACGATCACGCGACGGCAGACCTCGCCAGTACGGCAGCAGGCCGGACTGCTCCAGGCGCGCCTGCAGCGGCGCCGTCAATTCATTCAAGCGACTCATCCATTACCCCCGATCACCAAACGCGCGCTGACGCCACTCTCCTCACGACTGGCCGAGCCCATCTCGACAGCCAACCCGGCCTGCTGCAGGCGCGTACGCAAACGCTCCAGCGCGGCGAAATCCTGGGCCTGCAGATTCAACGCCAGATCACCGCGCTGAGAGTTGAAATCCAGCTGTTCGACGCGCACCTGCGCGCCCTCCGCATTGATCGCCTGCGCCGCCTGATCTAGCAGGCCGAGCAGCAGATTTTGCCCACTACCCTCGGCTTCGCTCAGGTGCTGGTCGAATTGCGCACGCAGGTTGATCAGCTTGTTGTCATCCGGGAACAGCTCGCGGTACAGCGCCTCGCTGGCGCTTGCATAACCCTCGGCCTCGCGCTGCAACTGCCAGCCCTGCGCCAGGTTGAACCCCCACTGCAGCACCAGCCACAGACCGAGCAAACCCAGCAAGGGGCGCCAGCGGCCCAGGCCAGCCGATGGTTCGCGCCGGGCGAAGGCGCCCTGGGCCAGGTTGCCGGCGGCTTTCTGCTGGGCCAGCCAGACATAGGGCTGGGCCAGTTCGTGGCACTCGTCGACCAGCGCCGGCACGGCCTGACCGACCGCCACATGCGCCACCCGTGGCGCCGGACAGAGCGCCTGCAGCTGCGGCCATTCGCCAGCTTGCAAGGCCAGGCGTGACTCGGCGCCGCCACCGAGCAGCCAGCGCTCACCGAGGCAGAATAACTGGCTGCCTTCGCCGCCGATCAGGTCGGCATCGACCTCGATAGACTGCGGATGAGACTCGCCACACAGCGCCAGCCAAGCCGCCAGCCAGTCGCGGCGCACGGCATAAACGCGCTGGCGACCATCGGCCAGGGTCTCGCCGACACACAGATGAAACAGCTCGACGTCCTCGGCCAGCAGCTCTTCCACGGCAAACGGCAGCGCTTTCTGCAACCAGCGCGCCTTGGTGGTCGGCAACTGCACCACGCAGGCGGTCACCGCCTCCACCGGCAGGATCAGGCGCCAAACCTGATCCGCTGCCGGCACGGCCGCGGCGAAGGAAAGCTGCTCGACCGCGCCACCCTGCACACGTTGCACCAGCAGCTCGGGATCGACTGCGGCACAGGCCGCTGGCGGCAGAAACACACAAAGCGCACTCATTGCTTGGACTCCTTGGTGGGCTCAGGCGGCGCAATGCCGCTCTGCCCCAGGTCACGCGCCAGCACACGGACGCGCCCATCATTGCCACGTTGCAGATAACTGACCAGCACCTGGCGGCGCTCACCCAGGCTCGCCTCACTGATCACCTGAAAATACTGACTGCCGATGTCCAGGCCCGGTGTTTCCGGCGGCACGCCGAGCTGTTGGGCAAAACCGGCGAGGTCACGATAGCCACCGCGTTTCTGCATGGACACCACCGCATCCAGCGCCGACGCAGAAACATTCTCGCCCAGACTCGCCAATACCTGCGCGCTGGCGGTGTTCACATTCAACTTGGCCTCGACTGGCAAGGCGCTGACGAAAGGCAGTAGGCGCCGGTACTCGGCCTCTTTCATACCCAGCAGCAGGCGCAGCTCGGACACCTCGCGAATCAGCCCCGGCCCGGTTCGATACGGCGGTTGCAGCAGCAGGTACTGGGCATCCTCGGCGCCGCTGGCGCCCGAACCGTCTTGGTCCTGATCGAGCCAGTCGCGCAGGCGCTCGGCATACTCGACCGGCAGTTGCAGCTGCAACAACAGGCGGCGCAAGCGCTGCTGAGCCAGCTCCGTGGTTTCGCCACCAGCCGCCAGGCTGTTGAGGTTGAGGCGCCCGGACAGGTCGACGATACGCAGGCGCAGCTCGCCGCCTTCATCCAGGGGAAAACTCAGTTTCGGATTGGCCCAAGGCTCGCCCAGATGATCCAGCGGCTGGCGCGGATCGCCCTCGCGCAGATCACGCTGCAGGATCGCCTTGCCCAGCAGCTCACCGCCCTCGGCGTAATACTGCGCCTGGCGTACCAGCAGCTGGTTGCCGGTGCTGCGAATGGCCAGCTGCTGGCGCAAAACCAGACCGGTGCAGACCACGCTGACCAGGGCCACCACTAGCAATACGGTGATCAGCGCCACGCCGCGCTGGCGACTCATGCTGGCGGCTCCGCGATCGGCTCGCCGGGCGGCAGTTCACCACCATTGCTGCCATCAGGCACACCCGACTGCCCCTGCTCGGCCGTTTCCGGTAGACGCCAGAGGCGCCGCAGCTCGCCGTAATGACGCTGTTCGATGACCAGTTCGACCGCCTTGGGCAACAAGGTCAGCGCCTCATCGCTGCTGCTGTTGGCGGGCGGCCAGTTCTGCAACCAGCGCCCCTCATCATCGAGAAAGCGCAGCTCGAAACGCTGCACCCCGCCGAGCGCCTGTTGCACGCGCGGCTGGCTGTCCTGGGCCTGATCCAGTACCGCCCAGTAGCTGCGCTGCCACTGCTCACCTTGCAGCTGCCAACGCACCCGCTGCAAGGTGGCGCGGTTGAGCCCTAGTGGATTGCGCCAGCCATTGCGGGTGAACTCCAGGTTACTGGCGGTACTGCTATCGCCGAGCATGCTCGGCTGCACATCGCCCAGCGGATCACGCACCGGCCGCCGCCATACCTGCAGCAGGTCGCGCTCGAAGGCCGCCATGGCGCGGGTCAGCTCGCGCAGGCGCTGTTCCTGGGCACGCTGGCTGCGATCGGCCTGCATCACACTGTCGAACATGCGGTAGGTAGCCAGGCCGAGCAGCGCGAAAATGGCGATGGCGATCAGCAGTTCGAGCAGGGTGAAACCGCCTTGCTTGTGCGCCAAGTGAGTCGGGCGCGTGAAGCGAGACCAGCTCCAATCCATCCCCTGACCACTAAACCGCCCCCGCCCCCGCCCCCTCTCCCGTTCACGGGAGAGGGCTGGGGAGAGGGTAGATTGGCAAGTACCCTCTCCCCCCGCCCCTCTCCCATAAATGGGCGAGGGGAGTATCAGTGCGCGGCCAATAATCCTCATGGCTGGCTCCCGAGAAAGCCGCTGAGGGTTACCAGTGCCTGTTCCTCGACCTTGCCGCGCAGGCCGCTTTCCGGACGCAAGGCTACCCAGATGGTGACGCGGCGCATGCCCGGATCGCTGGTCGCCTGCACTTTGCTTTGCCACAGCCAGCGCCGCCCGGCGTAGGTTTCTTCACCCTGCGAGCTGCCGTCGTCCGGTGGGGTGTCAGCCAGTTGCAGCTCCTGCAGGCGGTTGTCCGCCAGCCACAGGGCGAAGGTCTTCTCTTCCAGGCGCGCCGCGGTCTGCAGCGAGCGCGCGGTGGCGGTCAGCACGCTGGCAGCGACCAGGGCGAAGATGCCCAGGGCCACCAGCACTTCCAGCAGGGTGAAGCCACGCGTGCGCTTCATCGCTGCTTACCCAGCGACTTTTCCGCCTCAATACGCGGCTCGCTGAAGCCGTCGCTGGCGATCAGCAGCGCCGGGGCGCCACGCTCGCGCCCGGACAAACGCAGGCGGAAGGGGCTGAGTTCGCCGCTGGAGAGAATCAGCAGCTGTGGCACCGGCATTATAGCCGCGCCCTTGCCGGTGCGACTGGGCAGGGTCAGGACTTGCTCGTCCAGCTCGATATCCAGCTCAACCCAGTCGGGCAGTGCATGCACCTTGCTGCCATCTTCCAGCTCCTGCCACTGGCCGCGCTGCGGCTCGTAGCGCAGCACCTGGTAAGACTGGCGCTCGAAGCGCACGCCGTATTCGCGGTTATCCAGCACGGCTTCATCAAGCAGCACGCGCAGCAGACCGGCCAGGCGTTCGGCTTCGTCGTTCAATTGACGCGCCGGACTAGCAGCCATGCCGCTGCCGAGCACGGCCATGCCGGTCAGGGCGCCGAGTATCACCAAAACCACCAGCAATTCGATCAGGGTGAAGCCACGCGCGGATTTGCTGCACGCCGGAAAAACTGCGTTGAGAGCACCTTGTGGTTCTCTGCCGCGCAGCATCTGCCAAGGGCTCGTCAAAGCGCCCAGTTGCCGATATCGGCGTCACCACCCTCGCCGCCTTCCTGGCCGTCCGCGCCCAGGGAGTAGAGGTCGATCTTGCCGCGGGTGCCCGGCGACAGGTACAGGTAGGTGTTGCCCCACGGATCGACCGGCAGCTTCTTCAAGTAACCCTCGGCGTTCCAGTTCTTCGCAGGCGGGTTGCCGGTGGGTTTTTTCACCAGGGCTTCGAGGCCCTGCTGGGTACTCGGATAGTTCTGGTTGTCCAGCTTGTACATGTCCAGCGCGGCGCCGATGGCGCGGATGTCATTCTGCGCCACGGTGACCTTGGCCTGATCCGGCCGGCCCATCACCTGCGGCACCACCAGCGCGGCGAGGATGCCGAGGATCACCACCACCACCATGATCTCGATCAGGGTGAAACCTGCTTGTTTGCCCAGCTTGTTCATCGTTATCAACCCACCAGTTGGTTCAAAGACAGAATCGGCAGGAGGATGGCCAGCACGATCACCAGCACCACCGCCCCCATAAAGACCAGCATGAACGGCTCGAACAGCCCGACCAGCAGGCCGATGGTGGCCGCCAGGTCGTTTTCCTGATTGCGCGCGGTGCGCGCCAGCATCTGATCCAGCTCGCCGGAGCGTTCACCGCTGGCGATCATGTGCAGCATCATCGGCGGAAATTGCCGACTGGCCTCCAGCGCCCGTGACAGGCTGCCGCCTTCACGCACGCGCTGGGTGGCCTGAATAACGTCATGGCGAATCACCCGGTTGACCACCACTTCAGTGCCGATCGCCAGCGCCTCGACCAACGGCACGCCGCTGCGCACCAGAATCGCCAGGGTCGAGGCGAAGCGTGCGGTTTCGGTGGCGCGAATCAGCCCGCCAACCAGCGGTACGCGCAGGGCGAAAGCATGCCAACGCAGACGCATGCCCTCCTCGCGCACCGCCCGGCGAAAGCCCAGCACGCCGAGCACGATGAGGATCAGTGCCAACCAGCCCCAACTCTTGACCAGCTCGCTGACCAGAATCAGACCACGGGTCAGTGCCGGCAAGGTCTGCCCGGAGTCGATGAACACCCGCACCACGTCCGGCACCACATAGCCGAGCAGGAAGCCGACGATGATCAGCGAGGTGATCATCAGAATCATTGGATAGAGCAGCGCCAGTTGCACCTTCTGCCGCGATTGCTGGCGTTGCTCGGTGTAATCGGCCAGCTGTTCCAGCACCGGCCCCAGGTGCCCGGCATGCTCGCCGGCCGATACCGTAGCGCGGTACAGCTCGGGAAACGCCGCCGGAAATGCCGCCAGGCTGGCAGCCAGGCCGTGGCCTTCGAGCACACGGGCGCGCACGGCCAGCAGCATCGACTGGATGCGTGGCTGGCGCGATTGTGCGGCGGCGGCGCGCAGCGCTTCTTCGATAGGCAGCGCGGCGCTGATCAGGGTCGCCAACTGGCGGGTGACCAGGGCCAGGTCGCGCGCGGCCAGGCCACGACGCAGACTGAAACCACTGCCTTGCGGCGCCTCGCGGCTGCGCATGGCTTCCACCTGCAGCGGCGCCAGTTGTTTTTCGCGCAGCAACTGACGCACCTGGCGCGCGCTGTCGGCTTCCAGTACGCCTTTCTGCTGGCGGCCCTTGGCGTCGAGGGCAATATATTCGAAGGCGGCCATCAGTCTTTCCTAGCCATCAGTCTTCTCGCGTGACGCGCAGCACTTCTTCCAGGGTGGTGACCCCTTCCAACACCTTGCGCCGGCCGTCTTCGCGGATGCCAGGGCCGAGGCTGCGCGCGTGGCGGGTCAGTTCCTGCTCGCCGGCGCCGTTGTGCACCAGGCTGCGCATCTGCTCGTCGAATACCACCAGCTCATAAATGCCGGTACGCCCGCGGTAGCCCTGCTGGTGGCATTCGCTGCAGCCCTGGGCGTGGTAGATGGTCGGTGCGGTGTGCGGGTCGAGGCCGAGCAGGCTGCATTCGGCCGCGTCGGCCGGACGCGCCTGGCGGCAGTGCGGGCAGAGCACGCGCACCAGGCGCTGGGCCAGCACGCCGAGCAAGGAAGAGGACAACAGAAACGGTTCAACGCCCATATCGACCAGACGGGTCACCGCACCGACCGCACTGTTGGTGTGCAGGGTGGACAGCACCAGGTGGCCGGTCAGCGATGCCTGCACGGCGATGTCGGCGGTTTCCTGGTCGCGGATCTCGCCGACCATCACCACGTCCGGGTCCTGGCGCAGGATGGCGCGCAGGCCACGGGCGAAGGTCATGTCGACACGCGGGTTGACCTGGGTCTGGCCGATGCCTTCGAGGTAGTACTCGATCGGGTCTTCGACGGTGAGGATGTTACGCGTGCGGTCATTCAGGGTGACCAGGCCGGCGTACAGGGTGGTGGTCTTGCCCGAGCCGGTGGGGCCGGTGACCAGCAGGATGCCGTGGGGCTTGCGCAGATTTTCGTCAAGCAAGCGGCGGTCGCGCTCGCTCATGCCCAGGTGGGTGAGCGACAGGCGTCCGGCCTGTTTATCGAGCAGGCGCAACACCACGCGCTCGCCGTTGGCCGAGGGCAAGGTGGAGACGCGGATATCCACTTCACGACCGCCGACCTTGAGCGAAATCCGCCCATCCTGCGGCACACGTTTCTCGGCGATATCCAGCCGGGCCATGACCTTGACCCGCGAGACCAGCAATGCCGCCAGCTCGCGGCGTGGCTCGATCACTTCACGCAGGATGCCGTCGACGCGAAAGCGCACGACCAGGCGCTTCTCGAAGGTTTCCAAGTGAATGTCAGAGGCGCCGGCCTTGATCGCCTCGCCGAGGATGGCGTTGATCAGGCGGATGATCGGTGCGTCGTCTTCCTGCTCCAGCAGGTCGCCGGATTCCGGGGTCATTTCCGCCAGGCTGGCCAGATCCAGTTCGGCGCCCAGGCCTTCGGCCATCAGGCGCACTTCTGAGGAGTCGCGCTGGTAGGCGGTGGTCAGAGCCTGTTCGAAATCGGCGGGGCTCAGCCAGTGCAGCGGCAGCACCTGGCGGGCAAAGCGCTGAGCTTCCTGCAGGGCGGCCAGGGTCGCGCCTTCGCGCAGGCACAAGCTGACCTGGCCGGCGTCCTCGCGCAGCAGCACGCCGTGGCGTTTGGCAAAGGCGAAGGGCAGCGGGCGCAAAGGCGCGACTGCCGGAGCCGCTAGCGCGGTGTGAATATCGCTGGACATGCGCGGGCCCGTTCCTGAATGGCGGTTTGCATCGATTCTTATTGTTATGTGGCGCAACAGAGCGGCCAAGTTAACGGATTCAGTGGAAAAATAAAGGCCCATGATTGCGCTTTGTCGCGACAGTGCGGGCAATCACAGAACGGCGCCGGATAAAAAAGGCCCCAGCATGAGCCGGGGCCTGGTTTTGCTGGGTGGTCGGGATCAGCCACAACACCCAGCCCCCGATAGTAAAGGTCGCTGTCCAGCCCCCATCCACTCCCGGCTGCTCAACCCAGAGAAATAAATCTGCCCCCAATTTTCAGTCCCATTTTTCTCTGGGCTCTGCGGGGCATCCGGTTGAGCCGACCACTGCGCACATCGCGTGTCGAGTGGGTGTGGGAGAGTCGCTGCATAAAGAGAGCGCATAAAGCTTGATCGTTATGCGCTTTAATAAATCCTCTGCCTTCCTGTGCAGAAAATAAATCCGCCCCTCTCCGCCAATTTTTCTTTATATAGAAAACTTACGGGTCAGCACATGCATTTCATCGCCCAGCAGCTTTAACGCCTGCGCAGACTGCGCAATGCCTGACTGAGCAGCTGTATTTTCTTCGACTATCTGCGCAACGACCTCAACATTGCGTGCCACATCATCACCAGCAAGACGTTGCTCGTTCAATGCCAAAGCAATGGCCGTAACGGCATTTAAGTTACCAACAACGGCAGTATTAATTACATTCATTGTGGAGCCCGCCTTTTGCACAAGCTCCATTCCCACATCAATGCGCGAGCAGCCATTAACCATACTTGCCTTGGCCTGCTCGATGCCTGCATTGATTGCTTCTACCAGGCTCACAATTTCAGAGGTGGACTGTGAGGTTCTGGCAGCAAGGTTTCTGACCTCGTCGGCTACTACGGCAAACCCACGCCCCTGCTCGCCGGCACGCGCAGCCTCGATTGCCGCGTTTAAGGCTAGCAGATTGGTTTGTTCAGCAATGCCACGAATAACTTCAACAATCGAGTTAATACGATGCGACTGGCTGGCTAAATGATCAATATCTTCGGAGCTTTTAACGACATGAACAGAAATAGACTGAATTTCCGAGATAAGTGATTGCACCACTGCATATGCAGTCAAACCATTTTCTTTTACTGTGAGAGCTACGCCCTCCGCAGTCTTGGCATTATCAGCAATATGAGAAATACTGACGGAAAACTCCTCCATTGCCGCTGCCATGCTGGCCGCAACGCCAGACTGCTGCGCCGCGCCTGCCGTAACCTGATCAGCCGATGTAGCTAGCTGCAGTGTCGCCGCCTCGATCTGCTCGCTCCCCGAGATTACATCGCTGACCAATTTAAATAAATTGGTTCGCATAACCTCAATCTCACTCAACACACCACGCGGCGCTCTGGCGTAATCGCTAGCACGCAAATCACCTCGGGCGATCTTTATGGCGGCACTCCTCAGCTCACTAGGTTCTGCCCCGAGATTACGATTCAAGTACTTAATCAAGAGAAAAGACTGCACAGCTGCTATTAACAAGCACACCAGCATGATAAAGCTTACAAACACAACGCTAGAGCCATAGTGCTCAATGCCAGAGTTATATTCCTGCTCGGCAACTTTAAGCTGAACACCGGTGAGACTTGAAATTAATTCCGAAATCGGATCAATGGTACTGTACAGTTCAGCCTCAATAAAACGCTGCAACTCATCCTTGTCGTTTTCGCCAAGAATCCTTTCAAGCCTGTCAAGCTCTGGCCCTGCAGCATTCATCAATGGAGTTAGCCTTTCGACCAACTCTTGCTCCTGCGGCACCAAATAAGTAGCCAAGTAGGCTGCCCAGTTTTTATCAATCAGAACCCGCGCTTTTCTTACTTCTTGTGCAGCCTGGAAATAAGAGAAATTTCCATTCTTGGCTTTGTGGGAGGCATCGACAATGCTGACCGCATAGGCATCAGAGATTTCCTTCAGGTCTTTGAGCGGCACTACACGATCTAGATACACCGTACGGAGACTACCTACGGTCTCATTCAACGCATAAAGGCCAGTTCCTCCAAGCAGAGCAGATATACCAATTAGAGAAATAATCAGCACTATTATTCTTGTTCGCATCATCATTTTTTACTGCCTCGAAGGGGCGACAGAAGCACAATTAACTGATTGATTAGTCAGGTTTAATCCAGCATAAAACAACTCAGCGCCAGCTGCCTGTTTTTTGGCGTCACGTTGGTGTTATCGACAACTTTTGTCGAATCTAGAGGCGGTGGTTTTCGATATCCAATGCATTTTATGCTAGCTTTCCATGCAGTTATTACATGGATAGTGCAATGAACATTCGACACCTGAAGCACTTTCTTGCACTCGTTGAATTTGGCTCTTATGCCCGAGCGAGCGAGGCGATTCATCTTTCGCAGCCGGCATTAAGTCGCAGCATTCAACAGCTTGAGCAAGAGCTGGGCGTGCATTTGTTTGAGCGCGGCAGATCGGGCGCCCAATTGTCCGTTTTCGGTAAGGTGGCTTTACCGCACGTGCGCGGGGTGATAGCGGCCGATGAAGCACTGCGTCAATCGATTGAGTCTGTTGGAGGTCTTGAATCAGGTGACCTCACTATTGGGGCAGGACCTTATCCGGCGCTGGGTTTGATCGACAAAGTCTCGGCCAAATTCATTGACCGCTACCCAGGCATTCACCTGCGTATCAGCAATAGCAACTGGCAAGTACTGCATAAAGCGCTACTAGCCCAAGAGCTAGAATTCTTTGTGGCTGATGTGAAGGAGCTGCTTGCGGACCCTTCTCTTCACATTGAAGAACTGCCCCGGCAAAGTGGCACGGTTTTTTGCCGTGCGCAGCATCCATTAACGGAAAAGCCTCGAATTGAGTGGCAGGACTTGCTGCAGTATCCACTGGCCTTGCCCAAACTGCCCCAATACATGGAAAGCTATCTGCAAATGATTAGCATGCCATTCGGTGGCATAAAGCGCAGAGTGGAATGCGACAACTTTGCTTTTCTGATTTCTGTCATAGCAGACAGTGATGCATTGGGGTTGGCACCTGAAGCCATACTTGCAGACATGACTTCGGCCAGCTTGCTGACCAGCCTCAGTGTCGCCGGCATGGAAAGTCTCTCCACCGGCTACGGAATCGTTCAGCTAAAGGGACGAAGACTGTCACCTGCTGCCGAGGCCTATCGCGCGATGGTACTGGATGAGTACTGCAATTAAGGAGCTGATCGATTTCACAGTCATGCACGCATGAGGTAATGGCACATGCAGTGCGAAGGTAATGGGCATACGGCTGCGCCCATTCACTCACCCGGAAACCGTCGCCATGAGTGCCAGCAGAAAAGCGCTGGTAAAGCCACCAAGAAAAAGAGAAAAAGCGAGAAGAAGGGGACAGATTTATTTACCCCCACACGGCCGCCCCTAAGTACGCAGTTCTATACGTTTGCCGATCAATTGCGCAACTTCCTCGATAAACCTAGTGTTGCCCGTAAGTTGTCCACGCTGTAATGCGTCGCGAATGGTCTGCCACTCTGCCGTATCGACAACCTGAGCAACAAGCGCCTGACAGCACCGCCAGCTTGCCCGCTCACCAGCACCAATACCGGATAGCAAGGATGGCTGTCCAGCCAACTCCCCTCCCCCACTCAATCCCAATAGCTCGGCCGGAAAAGCCCCCTTTCTGCACCCAAACAGAAACCCCGGCATTGGCCGGGGTTTCTGTTATCGCTAACGGCCTTAGCCGTTTGACTTACTTGTCTTCGTGGCGCTGGTGCTTGAAGAACACTCCGCTGTCACCGAACGCAGAGGCGATCAGTGGCGAGGTCAGCTCCAGCTCACCCACCTTGACCGCACTGCTGCGGCGCTGCTGGGCGTAGGTACGGCTGGTGGACGGGATGATTGAGGTCTTGATCTCCATCGAGGTGGCGTAAACGTCATACAGCTTGGTGCCGGTGGTCAGGGTCACCAGGTCGCTGCGGAAGTCGTGAGCGGCCGTGGAGAACCGACTGCGCAGCTCGCTTTTCGGCACGAAGTAGAGCTGTGTCGGTGCCTTGGGCGTGGTCACGGCCTGGCCGTTCTGCGCGACCTTGGCGAAGTCGTCAACGCGCAGCAGGGTCGGCTTCAGGCTAACTGCCGAGAACAGGATGGTAGTGCCCAGGGTGTCGTTGACTTCCGGCACCACGTACTGCGAGAGCTCGTTGGCGAAGAAGTTGTAGTTGCTGCCCTGGCCGCTGAGGCTGACGAGTGCGGAGACGTTCTGCGACGGTTTGCCATTGACGAAGGCCTTCCATGCCAAGCCTGGCTGGAAGCCGTTCTTGGCCGGATCACCGGCTACCGACAGGCGCAGCAGGCCGCTGTCGGCACCCTGGAACAGACCGGTGTAGGGGTTACCGGGAACCGGAATGAACTTGACCTTGGCCATCACGCCATTGGGGTGCATGGCCTTTTCATGGCCCACCGGGGCAACGTCAGTGCGGGTTTGCACCTTCTTCCACAGCACCGAACCGATCAGCCCGCCGACGTCCACCGGCGGGATCACCGGCAGCTGGCCTTCGGCGTACTGGGTACGCAGGGCACCGTTGACCCACAGGTTGTCCTGCTTGGCCTGGGCCGGCCAGTTTTCATAGTCAGCCGGGATGTTCAGACCCCAGGGCTTGAAGGCGTTTTCCACGCCCAGCAGGCTGCTGTCGAGTTGCGGGTTGTGGCGCTTGAGCACGTCGACCATGGTGGTGTTTTCCACCCAGGCTAGGCCTTCGGCGGTGTACACCTCGGGACGGTAGTCCTTGGTGTAGAAGCGGTCGGTCATCAGGCGGCGCGAGGCGTTCATGATGAAGATCTGGAAGGCCGTTTCCCCGAAGGCGAAGCCATCCGGACGCACGGTTTCGGCGAGCATGCCGACCAGGGTGTCGATCTTCTCGATGTCGTTGCCGTAGATCCGCTTGAGGTTGGCCAGGGCCACCGGCTCGGTGGTCAGGTCCTCGAACTTGGTGATCGGGTTGAGGCCGATCTCGCGACGGAACTCGTTGTAGCGCGGCACGCCACGCTCACGGTCACGCAGCACGTCGACGGTCGCCAGGTCGATGTTACCGACCAGCGGAATCGACAGGTTACGCAGGAAATTCGGGTAGTTGTTGAGGGTCAGCGAACCTGGGTTGGTGATACCGAAGGAGTACCACAGGCGCTCCGGGCTTTCGCTGGCCAGCAGGTCCTCGGCGTCACCGTCGCGGGCATTGGGCAGCGGAATCGAGCGCGCTATCACGTTCGAGCCGATGTCGTAGACATCCACCTTGTCACGCATCAGCGGGTGCATGCGGTACACGGCGACGAACTCTTCGGTGAGGGTGTACGGCACGCCGTAGTTGTTCGGGTTGGTCGAACCGACGATACCGGCCAGGGCGTGGTCGATGGCCGAGCTGCCGGCCTGGCTGCCGTCGATGCCGAGGATGCGCAGGACGAAGGAGTTGGAGCTGGCCAGATCGGCCTGCAGCATGCGCGCCTCGTCCTGGTACTTGTCGCGGTTCGGGCCGGAACCCAGCAGGCCCCACCAGTTGGCGTACATGGCACGCTCGGTGACCGGGTTGGCGATCACCGCCGGGGTCCATTCCACGGTGTGGATCTTGGCCATCAGCGCCGAGTTGACCAGGCGCGCATGGTCATACAGCCATTGGTCGCTCTGACTCGGGTACTTCTGCTTGAGCATGCTGGCAATGGCGTTGTGTTCCTTGGTGAACAGCTGGTGCAGCATGCTCAGACCGACCCACCAGTTCTCGTTGACGCCGGTGATCGGCTTGCCGCTGAGGAACTCGCTGGGCAGGGTGCCATCGGCGTTGATCTTCAGCTTGCCATCGACGAAGGAGCGCACCTTGTCGTTGGTTTCTTTGCTGCTGCCGTACAGCTGCGAGCCGTCCCACCAGTGGGTGTTATGGTTGCGATAGGTCTGCGGCTTGCCGGCTTCGGCGGCGGTGCGGGTCGGGTCGAGCTGGGTACGGCGCACCGACAGCGCACCGCTGCCGAAGGCATCGCCAGCCGGCAGCGGAATCTGAATCGGGTTGTCTTCGGCGTTGGGGCCGTGGTCGACCCAGTCATGGACCATGAACTGGATCCATGAGGCGGCGATGAAGTTGAGGCTCGGCGCCGGCTTGAACTCGCCACGGGCCATCAGCACGTTACTGACTTCACGCGGGTTGGGGCTGAGCAGGGTGTCGGCCTCGGTTTCACCATGGGTGACCGTCGGATCGACGTTGCGCCCGAAGCGACGGTAAACCGAGCCTTCGGCCGGGTTGGCAAGGATGTTACAGGTGCCATCCTCGGTGCGGGCGCCCTGACTGCGTGCATCGCAGGTGATCGTGGCGTTGGCCGCCGGCAGGTTGTCGACGTCGAACAGGTTTTCCTTGAACAGCACATCGCGCTCAAGCGCGAGGGTGATCAGGCCGGCATAAATGCCCAGGGTGCCGAGTTTGACCAGACTCGGCCATGTGACCCATACAGACATGGCTATATCTCCCGATTTTTCTTGTTAGGGTTGGGGAACCGGTTTTTCCGGCTGCCGGGAGAGTAGGGATTTGCGCCGCCCCCTCCCCCCCTCCGAGGGAGGGGAAAGTGGCGATTCGCCCGCCGCTGGTCGCAGTGATCAGAACCTGTTATCGATCTTTTGGACTAGAGCCAGACAAGGCGATACGACCAACTGGAGTAACAGCCTGCGGCTGGCCCGAAGGGTGAGCGCCAGCGAATCAAACAGTCGAGATACGAGCGCAGCGAAGTAACAGCCAACGGCTGACCCGTAGGGCGAGCGAAGCGAGTCAAGCGGAGTTTACGTGCTGTAAATGAGCATGACTCGTTGCACTCGCCCTTCGGGTCGCGCTGAAGCGCGTTAGCCGCAAGCGGCTTGCCGAGACTGCTTTTAACGCGGTATGGCTGACGGCCAGGAGATCGTAAACAGGTTCTCAGGTGCGCGGATGCTGGCTGAGGATGGCTTCGGTACGGCTGGAGAGATTCAGCTTCGAGTAGATGTTCTTCAGGTGCCACTTGGTGGTGGACAGGGCAATGCCCATGCGCGCGCTGATTTCCGTGTTGGACAGGCCGCTGAGCAGGCAGTCGAAGATCTCCACCTCCTTGCCGGTCAGCAGACTGACCAGATCGGGCGCGGGGGCAGGCGCCGTGCTCTCGGCCAGGAGAAACTCGGCATAGGTCTCGCGGTATTTTTCCGGCACGTCCAGCTGCCCCGACTGCAGCAGGCCGAGTACCGCCTCGGCGAAGCCGGGCGCCTCGTCGAACACCGAGCGGTTGATATTGACGATGCCGTAGTGCTGCACCAGTTGCAGCAGCGCCCGTGTCTGTTCCTCCTGGCTCAATTGTGGCGCACTGAACACCAGCAGATTGGCCTCGACCACCAGGGTGCGTGCCTTCATCTCACTACGGCGCAACGACTCGGCGAGCACTTTGAGAATGCGGCAGGCGCGCGGCTGGGCACCCCGCATGACCAGCCAGTACACGGCCGCCAGGCCGTAACGCTCCCAGCATTCGTCATAGGGCCGGGCCCGCTCCCACTCCCCCGCCGCCAGCCGCTCTTCAATACCGAGGCGCTGCGCCAAGGCATCCAGCGCCGCCGGACGTCCCGTGAGAAAGGCCTGGCGCATGCTCTCCTGCGCCACCTGGCTGGCGAAACGGGCGTAGTTACCCAGCTGCAGGATGCGCGACAGCTGTTCCAGCAGGCGTCCTGCGCGGCCATCGGACTGGCGCCGGTAGAGCAGGCGCGACAGGGTGATATGCACGGTGGCAATGGTCTCGGTGGCTGAAGACGACGTCACCATCGCCATCAGGTCTTCACACAGCTGCTGGGCCGCCGCCAGCTGGTTCTGTTCATAGAGCGCCACCACCATCGCTGTAGCCCGATTGACCCAGGCCGGCGAGGAACGCTCGGTGCGCTGGTAATCGTGGTAGACGTCCTTGCGCGCACTGGTGGCGCGGCAGGCGTTGCGGTTGCACAGGGCGATGATCAGATCGGCATAGCTTTCCAGAAAGCTCTGCCCGGTCTGCTCCAGCAGCGCTTTGGCCTCCAGCGCCATGCTGATGGCCTGCTGCAGCCTTGCGTTGAGCAGGTGGTGATAGGACAGGATGCTCAACGCCAATGCGCGAATCTCCGGCGGCACACCGGTGGCCAGCAGGTCGGACCAGCGCTCACCGGGAGTGAAACCGAGATCGAACTGGAACAGCTCCAGATTGAGGGCCAGCAACTGCCGGGTCAGCCCATCCACCGTCGGCTCGCAACGGTTACGGGCACCCAGCTCGTCCAGGCAATAGCGTGCCTGGTGGAAACGCCGCGACAGAGTCAGCGCGTAGACCATCGGCACCAGCAGGCGCGGGCTGGCGAACAGTTCACTTTCACTGAGCGGTTCCAGCCACTTGAGCACCTCGGCAAAATGCCCGGAACGCACCCATTGCTCGCAAGCCTCCTCCAGCAGGCGGCGGAACAACGCCGAATCATTGCTGCGCTGGGCATGCTGCAAGGCCTGTTCAAGATCGCCGCGCTGCTGAAAGCACTGCGCCGCGCGGCGGTTGAGCGTAGCAATGCTGTGCGGCTGTTCGACCACCAAGCGCGCGGCAAGAAAGTCATGCAGCAAGGCATGGTAGCGATACCAACCTGGCTGATTGTCCACCGGCAGCATGAAGAGCTCGCGTACGGCGATATCTTCCAGCAACAGCGCCGAGCCACTGCGCTCCAGCACGCGATCACACAGGTCGCCATCGAAGCGCTCGAAGATCGCGCTGCACAGGAAGAAGTGGCGCAGATGCGGCGACAGGCGCTTGAGCACCACATGGCCGAAGTAGTCGACTATCTCCGGCTGGCTGCCGTTGAAGCGCTCCAGAGCAATGGTGCCGAACCGGGCATAGGCCAGCAGCGCCACCTTGACCCCGGCAACCCAGCCTTCGGTCATGGCCATCAGGCTGTCGACATAGGTCGGACTGAGACTCGGCCCACCCAGGTGGGCGTTGAGCTGCTGGATCTGCACAGCGGATATGCGCAGGTCATGCTGGTCGATGCACAGCAGTTTGTTTTCCAGCTTCAACCGGCTCAGGGAAAAACCCGGATGATTGCGACTGGAGAGGATCACCCGAGTGTCGCCCGATAGCCGCTCGAGCATCGTTGACAGCACGTCGAGGATGGTGGGTTGGTTGATGTGCTGGAAATCGTCGAGAACGATGTACAGGCCACCGGCAATTCGCTCCAGTGCGTCGCACAGGTATTCACCGACCACTTCGGGTGCCTGGTGCATCTCGGCAGCAAAGGGGTTGAACCAGGAAATATCGAAGTCTTCGACCTGGCTGCGGATGGTCTCTGCCAGGCGTCGAAAGAATCGAACAGGCTCATTGTCACGCGCCTGCAAAGGGTAATAGACCACCGGGCGACGGGTGCGACCGGCCTGCCAATGGGCCAGCAAGGTGGACTTGCCCGAACCGGCTGGCGCCAGCACCAGGGTCAAGGGAAAGTGCTCGCAGTGGCCGAGCAGCTCCAGCAATTCCTCGCGGGCAAATCCAGGAGGAATGGCGGAGGAAGGCTTTTGGTCTTCCATGGCAGTGTCCCGTCAGGCTTATTTTTATTGTTGAACGGAAAGTGCGTGGCGGCAGATGATAACCACCGGGTGGCGGGAAAATCCGAAGCAGATCACGCTTCTGGCAGCAAAACTGCCTGGTCGCTGACTGACGCAGCAGTACCTTTTATCGTGCCTGGCCGTGCGGTCTGCAGAAAACACTTGGTTATGGCCTTTTCACAGCACTGTCAGGGATTTCTGGCTTCATCCCTGAATGCATGACAGAGCGCGCACAGCCCGAACAGTTGCGGTATGGTTGGTGCTGCTCCGCGCATGACGGAGTGTGCAGGCGCGGCGCGAGTGCGCCGCCTGGCTTTATAGAAGAATAAGAAAATCATTGGGGGATGATGCATTGAGCGTAACGGGCACCCGCCTTACTGGCTGGCTGCAACGCCATGGTGTGAGCGGGCTTTGCCTGCTCATGGTGGCGGGCATGAGCCTGAGCCTTTCCTGGCAGATCGTTGATCTGCGCCGCCTGCTGCATAGCCCGCCTCCCGAAGCCAGCAGCGTGGCTGTGACCAACCAGAGCCAACCTCTTGCGCTGGAACACCTGCAAGGGCTATTCGGCAACCCGGTCCAGCAAAACGGCAACCGAGCCGCCCCCCCGACCAATCTGCAACTGACACTGCTGGGCAGCTTCGTCAACCCGGACAGCAAACGCTCCACGGCAATTATTCTGGTGGCCGGTGGCAAACCACGGCGCCTGGCTATTGGTGATGAGATCAGCAGCGGCGTGCGCCTGCAGGCCGTGCAACAGGATCATGTGGTGCTGAGCCGCAATGGCCGCGATGAAAGTCTGCACTTCCCGCGCCTGCGCACTGCAACTGCAACTGCGACCACATACGACCAGCCGTACGACCCACAGTACGACCCCGCGCAGCCGACCGCCGAACAGCTCGAATTGCTGCAAAGCGAAGACGTGCAGCAGTTGCAACAGCGTATGGAAGTTCTCCGTCAACAAATGGAAGGCGATGGCTCCATGCCGCCGACCGAAGCGCCAGAAGTCGAAATCAGCCAATGACCCACTTCAAATCCGCATCGCCGAAACACCTGCCTTTTGCCCTGCTCCTGGCAATCAGCTGCCTGGGCAACCCGCTGCCTGCTGCCGTGGCGAACACAGCTAACGGCATCACCAGCGCTCAAGGTGAAAACTGGACAATCAACATGAAAGACGCGGATATCCGCGACTTCATTGAGCAGATTTCCAGCATCAGTGGCCAGACCTTCGTCATCGACCCCCGCGTCAAGGGCCAGGTGAGCGTGGTATCACAGGCGCCACTGGGGCTCAGCGAGGTCTATCAGCTGTTTCTTTCGGTAATGAGCACCCACGGTTTCTCGGTGGTATCGCAGGGTGACCAGGCCCGGATTGTGCCAAACACCGAAGCCCGTGCTGATGGCTCCCTGGAGCCTGGCAATGCGCCGAACACCCTGGAAACCCGGGTGATCCAGGTGCAGCAAAACAGTGTGAACGAACTGATCCCACTGATCCGCCCCATGGTTCCGCAATACGGTCACCTGGCCGCCGTGGCTTCGGCCAACGCACTGATCATCAGTGATCGGCCGGCCAACATTACGCGCATTGAACAGGTGATCCGCCAACTGGATCAGGCCAACCAGCAGGACTACACCGTCTACGACATGCGCCACGCCTGGGTCATGGATGCCGCCGAAGTGCTCAACAGCACTCTCAATCGCGGGCAAGCGAAAGGCACCGGCGGCGCCACCCAGGTGGTGGCAGACAGCCGCACCAATCGCCTGATCCTGCTCGGCCCGCCCGAAGCCAGGGCAAAGATGCTGGCCCTGGCCAAATCCATCGACACGCCCTCCTCGCGCTCGGCCAACACCCGTGTCATTCGCCTGCGCCACAACGATGCCAAAAGCATGGCGGAAACCCTCGGCGAGATCGGTGAAAGCCTCAAGTCCAGCGAAGGCACTGGCGAAGCGGGCAGCGGCAAACCGAAGCAGATGCTGATCCGCGCCGATGAGAGCCTCAATGCCCTGGTGATCCTTGCCGATCCGGACACCGTGACCATGCTCGAAGACATCGTCCGCCAGCTCGACGTGCCCCGCGCCCAGGTACTGGTCGAAGCCGCCATCGTCGAAATTTCCGGTGATATCCGCGACGCCCTCGGCGTGCAATGGGCGGCCAAGGGTGGCGACGGCATCGGCGGGGTGAATTTCAACAACACCGGCCTGTCCATCGGCACCGTGCTCGGTGCGCTGCAAGACGAAAAGATTCCCTCGCCGCTACCCAGCGGCGCCATCATCGGCATCGGTAACAGCAGCTTCGGCGCACTGATCACCGCGCTGTCGTCCAACAGCAAGAGCAACCTGCTCTCCACGCCGACCCTGCTGACCCTGGACAACCAGGAAGCGGAAATCCTCGTGGGCCAGAACGTGCCGTTCCAGACCGGTTCCTACACCACCTCGACCGACGGCGCGAGCAACCCCTTCACCACCATCGAACGCCAGGACATCGGCGTGACGCTCAAGGTCACCCCGCACATCAACGAAGGCGCCACCCTGCGCCTGGAGATCGAACAGGAGATCTCCTCGCTGGTGCCCGCCCCGGCCAACGTCACGGTATCTGATGTGATCACCAACAAACGCTCGATCAAGAGCACTATCCTTGCCAGCGACGGCCAGGTCATCGTGCTCGGCGGGCTGATCCAGGACGACGTCACCCGCAGCGACTCCAAGGTGCCAATCCTCGGCGACATTCCGCTGCTGGGGCGTCTGTTCCGCTCGACCGAAGACACCCACGTCAAGCGCAACCTGATGGTCTTCTTGCGCCCGGCAGTGGTTCGCGATGCTAATGGACTGGCCAGCCTGAGCAACAAGAAATACAGCGATATCCGCGTGCTCAGCCAACCCATTGGCGGCGAGCAGAGCCTGCTGCCAAGCAACCCGAACCGCCTGTTCGATCGCCAGGACAGCTACGAATCGACCATCGACCTGCGCCCACAGCAGTAAGTCGGCGCCAGCCCGCTCCCACCACGGGAGCGGCAACTGATGGCCACACTCAGGCCTTTTTGATCAGGCCGACAATAAACAGCAGCACCAGAGCACCAATCACCGCAGTGACCAGCGAACCGATCAGCCCGCCGCCTGCCGACACGCCCAGATAACTAAACAGGTGGCCGCCGATCACTGCGCCGACGATGCCGACCACCAGATTGCCAATCAGACCAAAGCCGCCACCACGCAACAACTTGCCAGCGATCCAGCCGGCAATGGCGCCGATCAGCAGAAAAAGTATGAGATTCATGGTGACTCCTAGTCTGAGATTGTCACCCCAAGACTAGACCACGACAGGCAGAAGGCATTCCTGCGGGTTGCCCGCCGGGATAGCTTCGATCAGAGAGCGGCGAGGCCGCGGGCCAGATCGGCCTTCAGATCAGCGACATCCTCCAGCCCCACGGCAACCCGGATCAGGTTGTCGCGGATACCGGCGTTAGCCCGCTCCTGTGGCGACAGCCGCCCATGGGAGGTGGTGGCCGGATGGGCGATGGTGGTTTTGGTGTCACCCAGGTTGGTGGTGATCGAAATCACCCGCGTCGCGTCGATAAAGCGCCAGGCCGCTTCCTTGCCGCCCGCCACTTCGAAGCTGACCACCGCACCGAAGGCGCTCTGTTGGCGCTTGGCCAGCTCGTGCTGCGGATGGCTGGGCAAGCCGGCGTAGTAAACATGCTCGATGCCCGGCTGTTGCTCCAGCCATTGGGCCAACTCAAGCGCGCTGGCGCAATGAGCCTGCATGCGCACGCGCAGGGTTTCCAGACCTTTGAGGAAGATCCAGGCATTGAACGGGCTGAGGGTCGGCCCGGCAGTACGCAGAAAGCCCACCACTGCCTCCATCTGCGCTTTGCGCCCCGCCACCACGCCACCCATGCTGCGGCCCTGGCCATCGATGAACTTGGTTGCCGAGTGCATGACGATATCCGCCCCCAGCTTCAGCGGCTGCTGCAGCGCCGGGGTGCAGAAACAGTTGTCCACCGCCAGCAAGGCGCCACGGGCGTGGGCAATCTCCGCCAGGGCGGCAATATCCACCAGCTCTGCCAACGGGTTGGAGGGCGACTCGACAAATAGCAGTTTGGTATTGCTCTTGAACGCCGTTTCCCAGCCGGCCAGATCGGCCAGCGGTGGGTAATCCACCTCAATGCCGAAGCGTTTGAGGTACTTCTCGAACAGGCTGATGGTCGAGCCGAATACGCTGCGCGACACCAGCACATGGTCACCGGCGCTGCACAGGCTCATGACAAGGGCCAGAATGGCCGACATGCCTGACGAGGTGGCGACCGCCTGCTCGGCACCTTCCAGAGCGGCCATGCGTTCCTCGAAGGCACGCACGGTTGGGTTGGTATAGCGCGAGTAGACGTTGCCCGGCACTTCACCGGCGAAGCGAGCGGCAGCATCGGCAGCGGTACGGAACACGTAGCTGGAGGTGAGGAACAACGCCTCGCCGTGCTCACCTTCCGGTGTACGGTGCTGCCCGGCCCGCACGGCCAGGGTGTCGAAACCGACACCATCCAGATCACTATCCAGACGGCCTGCGTCCCAGTCCTGACTCATCGGTGCATCCTCAATCAGTCGTTGTGCAGATCGATGATGGCGCTGACCGCCATGGCCGTCGATTTACTGGCGTCGTTACGCGCCTGCTCGATCTTGTTCAGGTAGACCTCATTGACGTCACCGGTGACGTATTGGCCATCGAACACGGCGCAGTCGAAATCCTCGATCTTGACCTTGCCACCGCCTACCGCTTCCTTCAGGTCGGCGAGATCCTGATAGATCAGCCAATCGGCGCCGATCAGCTCGGCCACTTCCTCAGTGGTGCGGCCATGGGCGATCAGTTCGTGCGGGCTGGGCATGTCGATGCCGTAGACGTTCGGGTAACGCACCGCCGGCGCGGCCGAGCAGAAATACACATTCTTCGCCCCGGCTTCACGGGCCATCTGGATGATCTGCTTGCAGGTGGTGCCGCGCACAATGGAGTCGTCCACCAGCATGACGTTCTTGCCGCGGAATTCCAGTTCGATGGCATTGAGCTTCTGCCGTACCGATTTCTTGCGCGCGGCCTGACCGGGCATGATGAAAGTACGACCGATATAGCGGTTTTTGACGAAACCTTCGCGGAATTTCACGCCCAGGTGATTGGCCAGCTCCAACGCAGAAGTACGGCTGGTATCCGGAATCGGGATGACCACGTCGATGTCATGATCCGGACGCTCGCGCTGGATCTTCTCGGCCAGCTTCTCACCCATGCGCAGGCGCGCCTTGTACACCGACACACCATCCATCAATGAGTCCGGGCGGGCCAGGTAGACGTGTTCGAAGATGCACGGCGACAACTGGGGGTTGGCCGCACACTGACGGGTGTGCAGGTTGCCGTCTTCGGTGATGTACACCGCTTCGCCCGGCGCCAGGTCACGGATCAGGGTGAAGCCGAGCACATCGAGGGCGACGCTCTCGGAGGCGATCATGTACTCCACACCTTCATCGGTGTGGCGATGACCGAAGACGATCGGGCGAATCGCATAGGGGTCGCGGAAGCCGACAACACCGTAACCGGTGATCATCGCCACCACCGCATAGCCACCCTTGCAACGGGCATGCACGCCAGCAACGGCGGCAAACACATCTTCCTCGGTCGGCTGCAGCTTGCCGCGTACTGCCAACTCATGGGCAAACACGTTGAGCAGCACTTCCGAATCGGAGTTGGTGTTGACGTGACGCAGATCAGATTCGTAGATCTCGCGCGACAGTTGCTCGACGTTGGTCAGGTTACCGTTGTGCGCCAGGGTGATGCCGTAGGGCGAGTTGACGTAAAACGGCTGCGCCTCGGCGGAGCTGGAGCTGCCCGCGGTCGGGTAGCGCACGTGGCCTATGCCAACCTGGCCAACCAGACGCTGCATGTGACGCTGCTGGAACACGTCACGCACCAGGCCATTGTCCTTGCGCAGAAACAACCGGCCGCCATGGCTGGTCACGATACCGGCAGCGTCCTGGCCGCGATGCTGGAGGACGGTCAGCGCGTCATACAGCGACTGGTTGACGTTGGACTTACCGACAATACCGACAATGCCACACATGTGACGCAACCCCTACGTTGTGAATCAGGTTAGATCTACAGGCTCTCGGGCAGCTTAGGCTGCGAGAATGCCTCTTTGAACGGCAGATCGGCCGGCGCGCTGATACCGCTCGCCAACCACTGACTGGACAGGCCGAGAATCAGATTCTTCGACCAGTCCGCCACCATCAGAAAATGCGGTAACAGGCTCGACTGCTGCCACCACTTGTCCTGTTGCACCGGCGCCAGGCTGACCAGCCCGACCAGCACTACCACCAGCAAGGCACCGCGCGCTGCACCGAAGACCATGCCAAGGAAACGATCGGTGCCCGACAGACCGGTAACCCGGATCAGCTCACCAATAAGGAAATTGACCAGCGCACCGACCAGCAGGGTTGCGATGAACAGAATGGCGCAGGCGGCGATAACCCGCATCGACGGGGTTTCAATGAAATCTGTGAGGTGTTGTGACAGGGCGCCACCAAACATCCAGGCCACTACGCCTGCGATGATCCAGGTCAGCAACGACAGCGCTTCCTTGAAAAAGCCGCGCTTGAGGCTGATCAGACTGGAAATGGCGATGACGGCGATAATCGCCCAATCGACCCAAGTGAATGCCACGATGCTGCCTACAGACGGGAAAGGCGGCGGATTTTAACAGAGCCAGCCACGCCGGGTAAGCAGGGACTGCCATATGGTCGAAACAGGGCCTGCTCCAGCCTCGTTTGCGCCCCGTTGCTCGGCAAAACAGACTCCGGGGCCGCAGTTAGCAACGCAGAAACAGCCCCTTGAATCAGCCTTTTTCCGGCTGGAAGCGCACCACGAAACCATTGAGCTTTTGCTGGCGATTCAACTGATCGCGCAGACGATCCGCTTCGGCGCGCTCGATCAGTGGCCCGACGAAGACCCTATTCATGCCTTCAAAGGTACGCACATAGGCGTTATAACCTTGGCTACGGAGTTTTTTCTGCAAGTCTTCTGCACCGCTGCGACTGGACAGACTGGCCAGTTGCACCGACCAACTGACCGGCAGACTATTGGTATCCAGGCGCTCGGACTTGCTCGAATCGACCGCTGCTGGGGCAGTCGCAACGGGCTCAGCCGGTGTCTCGGCAACTTCCGGAACCTCCAGCGGCTCAACCGGCGGTACTTGTTCAGGGGCGATCGGCTGGGGCACCTCGACCGGATCCAGGGCAACCTCGGGCATGGCAGGCGCCTGCGGCATAGCCGGTGCATCAACTACCACCTGGCGCAGCTCGTCCTCACGGGAAAACAGCATCGGCAGGAAGATCACCGCCAGCGCAACCAGCACCAAGGCGCCGACGATCCGCTGCTTCAACCCCTTATCCAGCACTGCCATTACCCGCCTCCGCCTGTTGCCCCAGCCACTCCAGGGCCTCGGCCACACAATAGAAAGAACCGAACACGAGGATTTCATCCTCGGCGGTCGCCTGTCGACATTGTGCCAACAATGCCTCGGCAACGCTGTCACAGGCAAGCACGTTGGCGCCGAGATTGCGTAAAGTCGCCTGCAATTCGCCGACGGACCGGCTGCGCGGACTAGGCAAGGGCGCCACCGCCCAGCCCTGAACCTCGCTCAGCAAAGGCGCCAGCACACCGGCCAGATCCTTGTCCTGCAGCAGACCGAAAACCGCCAACCGCCGCCCCGCCAAGGGACGTGCAGCCAGGCGCATGGCCAGGTAATCCGCGGCATGAGGGTTGTGTCCAACATCCAGCAGTAGCTGTAAGGTCTTGCCTTGCCATCGCAGCTGACGACGATCCAGACGCCCGGTGACACGGGTATTCAACAGCGCCGCCCGGATGGCGTCGGCCTGCCAGGGCAGATCCAGCAAGGCATAGGCCTGCAGGGCCAGCGCTGCGTTTTCCATGGGCAAGTCGAGCAGCGGTAGCTCGTGCAATTCCAGCACGCTACCAACGCCGTTCAGGCCCCACCAGTGCCAGCTCTGCTGGGTAACGGCGAGGTCATAGTCGCGACCTCGCAAAAAGAACGGACAATCGAGTCTGGCCACCTGATCCAGCAACGGTTGCGGCGGATCGAGATCGCCACACAGCGCTGAATGCCCTTGACGAAAGATGCCTGCCTTCTCGAAAGCTACCGACTCGCGGCTGTCGCCCAACCAGTCGGCATGATCGATACCGATACTGGTCACCAGGGCGATATCCGCATCAATCAGATTGACCGCATCCAGCCGACCACCCAGGCCGACTTCCAGCACCACAGCATCCAGAGCAGCGCGCTCGAACAGCCAGAAGGCCGCCAGGGTACCCATTTCGAAATAGGTCAGGGATATCTCGCCGCGTGCAGCTTCCACCGCTGCAAAAGCAGCGCACAGCGATGCATCGTCGGCCTGCCGATCATCGATCAGCACACGCTCGTTGTAATGCAACAGATGAGGTGAGCTGTAAACGCCAACCCTGAGCCCCTGCCCGCGTAGCAGTGAGGACAGAAAAGCACAGGTGGACCCCTTGCCATTGGTGCCGGTAACCGTGATTACCCGGGGTGCGGGCTTACCCAGGCCGAGCTGCTCGGCGACCTGGCGACTGCGCTCCAGTCCCATATCGATGGCACTGGGGTGCAGCTGCTCCAGATAGGCGAGCCAGTCGGCAAGGGTACGTTCACTCATGCCGTAGCCGGAACCTGAGTCAGAGCTGGGGCTGGCAGATGCTGCAATTGAGCCAGCAGGCGAGCCAGGCGCGGGCGCAGCTCCTGGCGATGAATGATCATGTCGATGGCGCCATGCTCAAGCAGGAACTCGCTGCGCTGGAAGCCTTCCGGTAGTTTCTCACGCACGGTCTGCTCGATCACCCGCGGGCCGGCGAAGCCGATCAGTGCGCGCGGTTCCGCCACAATCACGTCACCCAGCATGGCCAGGCTGGCGGAAACGCCGCCGTAGACCGGGTCGGTCAGCACGGAAATGAAGGGAATGCCCTCTTCGCGCAGACGTGCCAGCACGGCGGAAGTCTTGGCCATTTGCATCAGGGAAATCAGTGCTTCCTGCATGCGCGCACCACCGGAAGCGGCGAAGCACACCAGCGGGCAGCGTTTTTCCAGAGCCACGTTGGCGGCACGCACGAAGCGCTCACCGACGATGGCACCCATGGAGCCGCCCATGAAACTGAACTCGAAGGCGCAGGTGACGATCGGCATGCCCAGCAGGGTACCGCTCATAGAGATCAGGGCATCCTTCTCGCCAGTATCCTTTTGCGCGGCAGTCAGGCGATCCTTGTACTTCTTGCTATCACGGAATTTCAGGCGATCCACCGGCTCCAACTCGGCGCCGATTTCCTCGCGCCCTTCGGGGTCAAGGAAGATATCCAGGCGACTGCGCGCATCGATGCGCATATGGTGGTTGCACTTGGGGCAGACATCTTCGGTCTTTTCCAACTCGGGGCGATACAGTACAGCGTCGCAGGACGGGCACTTGTGCCACAGCCCTTCCGGTACCGAGCTCTTCTTGACCTCGGAACGCATGATCGAAGGGATCAGCTTTTCTCTCAACCAGTTGCTCATGCTCACTCTCCGTAGCTGATCCGGCGCGACGCTATGGCGCCCCGGCAAACTCACACTCACGGCCCATGCATCCCAGCCAACAGGGCCTGCATGGACGACTCAAAGACTGCTTATGGACGGCAGGCAGTGCCTGCCCGTCACATCAAGCGCCACGCGCCGCCCGAATAAAAGCCCGAACCTTGTCGGCATCCTTGATGCCCTTAGCCGACTCCACGCCGCCACTGATATCTACCGCATAAGGGCGCACCCGATCGATGGCCGTTGCGACGTTATCCGGCGTCAGCCCTCCAGCTAGGATCACCGGCTTGGGCAGTTCGGCCGGCACCAGTGACCAGTCAAAAGCCAGACCGGTGCCACCGGGAACCCCTTCGACGAAGGTATCCAGCAGTACACCGGAAGCACTGGGGTACTGCGCCATCAGCGCCGCAATATCATCGCCAGCCTTGACCCGCAGCGCCTTGATATAGGGGCGACCATAGCCCTCACACTGCTCAACCGACTCGTCGCCATGGAATTGCAAGAGATCCAACGGTACCTGGGCAAGGATCTGCTGCAGCTCAGGTCGCGGCATGTCGACGAACAAGCCCACCGTGGTCACAAACGGTGGCAACGCGGCAATGATCTGCTGCGCCTGCTCCACGCGGACCGCGCGCGGGCTCTTGGCATAGAACACCAGGCCAATGGCATCGGCTCCCGCAGCAGCAGCTGCAAGTGCATCCTCAACCCGAGTAATACCGCAAATCTTGCTGCGAACGGCTGACAATTACTGGCACCTTGTTGGCAAAAAACGATGATAGCAAACCGCCGGGATCTTTTTGCCGTCGATAGCCTAGCTTCCCGCCATCACATCCGGCAGCCCGGAGAGGAAATGTGGCCCCAGGTAGCGTTGCGGCAACTCAAACTCGGCCGGGTATTCGACCTGTACCAGATACAGCCCATAAGGATGCGCCGTGACCCCGCCAGTACGCCGCACACGACTTTCCAGCACTTCCCCCACCCACTCCACCGGCCGCTCGCCAGCACCAATGGTCATCAGCACTCCGGCGAAGTTACGCACCATGTGATGCAGAAAAGCATTGGCGCGGATATCCAGCACGATGAAACGCCCATGCTCGAGCAGCTCCAGATGATGCACGGTCTTGATCGGCGACTTGGCCTGGCACTGGCGCGCACGGAAAGCGCTGAAGTCATGGGTACCCACCAGATAGCGAGCAGCCGCACGCATGCGCTCGATATCCAATGGCCGGTGATTCCAGGTCACTTCTTCAGCCATATGCGCCGGACGGATCTGATCGTTGTAGATCACATAGCGATAGCGCCGGGCCATGGCACTGAAGCGCGCATCGAACTCACGCGGCATGGCCTTGGCCCAGGTTACGCTGATATCGGACGGCAGATTGAGATTGGCGCCCATTGCCCAGGAATGCATGGTGCGCTCGACGCTGGTGTCGAAGTGCACCACCTGGCCACTGGCATGTACCAGCGCATCAGTTCGCCCGGCACAGCTCAACGTAACCGGCGCCCCGCCGGCAACTTTGGATAGCGCCCTTTCCAGGCTCTCCTGAATTGACGGAACACCAGCCCGCTGGCGCTGGAAGCCGCGATAGCGCGATCCACGGTACTCGACGCCCAGGGCGATCCTGGAAACGCCAACGGCAGCCGAGTCGGCTGCCGTTGTTGGTATTGCTTCAGACATTTATCAAACCAGTTTGCTGATCAGCTCACGTGCTTCCTGCTGCTGACCTTCGTTACCTTCGGCGACAACTTCGTCGAGGATATCGCGGGCGCCTTCGGTGTCACCCATGTCGATGTAGGCACGCGCCAGATCAAGCTTGGTCGCGGTTTCATCGGTCCCCGAAAGGAAGTCAAAATCGTCGTCCATATCCATTCCTGTAGCAGCCGACTCCGGGGCGGAAGCCATCGGCAGCTCGTCCGCCAGCAGATCGTCATCCAGACTACCGCTTAGCTGATCCAGCTCGGCGCTCACCTCATCCAGCTGGGCCGCGAAGCTATCCGCAGACGGAGCACTGGCTACAGGTTCATCAGCCAGAGACAGATCGAAGTCAGCCGACATATCCAGATCAGCTACTGCTGGTTCGGCAGCATGCGTCGATGCCACTGGTTCATCTTCCAGACTGAGCATGAACTCGTCATCGGCCAGCTCGGCAGGCTTGCTGTCGGCCTCCAGGTCCAGACTGAAATCAGCCAGATCATCACCCAGCTCAAGCGCATCGGCGGTGTTGTCTGCGCCCAGATCCAGATCAAAGTCCAGGTCGGCAGCAGCGCTGGTTTCAGCGGCTGGCAGATCAAGGCTCAGATCATCCAGATCAGCCGCGCTTGACTTGGCAGACTCCTGCAGTTCGCTGTCCAGATCATCCAGGCTCAGATCAAAAGCATCATCCAGGTCAGAGCCTTTGGACGGAGCCGCAGGCTCATCCAGGGTCAGGTCATCGAGACTGAAAGAATCAAGGTCGTCCAATGCAGCCATACCAGCGGCAGCACCGACAACCATGGCAGGGTATTTGGCCTTGAGCTGATCAACGGCAGCAGCGCCTGCACCGATTTCGCGCAGCTCCTGCTCCTGACGAGCAAAACCATCGCGATCGCCCAGCTCGGCACAAACCTCCATCAGCTTCAGACGCAGATCACTGCGCTGAGGCTCATCATTGATGGCATTTTGCAGAAGCTCGGCTGCCTGGCTGAATTTGCCATAAGCAATGTAGATATCCGCCTCGCCCAAGGCATCGGCGGTCTGCGGGGCGATACGCTCCTGCTCGCGCACCTCGGTATCCGAGGAGGCACTATCCAATCCAGCAAAGCTGTCTTCCGGCATATCCAGGTCAGCGGCGAAATTGCTACCCGGCATATCGTCAGCCGCCAGACTTTCTTGCAATTCAGCTTCTTTCATCGCATTGCGACGGGAAACCACCATCAGACCAACCAGCAAGGCCAACAGGGCACCGCCACCGAGCGCACCCAGCAACATCGGACTGGCCATCAGGTCGTCGATGAAACTGGTCGGCTCCGGCTCCTGCACGACCACAGGCTTCTTGACCGGTTTCTCCGGCTTGACTGCAGCAGCAGGTTTGGCTGGAGCTTCAACAACCGGCTTGGCAGGCTCGACTTTAGCAGCCGGTTCTTCACTGTAGTTGTAGTCAGGCACGGCAGGCTTGGGCGCTTCGACCTTGGCCTCGACAACTGGAGCCTTGGTCTCGACCGGCTTGCTTTCGACTGGAGCCTTCGCCTCTGGCGAGGCAGGTTGCGCTGCTGGCACCACTGGAGCGGCAGGAGCAACCTTGCTTTGGTTGGCCAGATCACCCTGCAACTTGGCCAGCTGGTTATCTTTCAGTTCGATCAGTTTCTGCAGTTTGTCCAGCTGGCTTTGCAGATCGCCCATGCGCCCTTTCAGCTCTTCGTTCTCACGACGAGTAGAGTCAAGACTCTCCTTGGTCACCGCCAATTGATCATTCAGTGCCTTGCTGTTGCCAGCGCCCTTCTCGCTACCGCCTGCGGACTTGCCGCTATCAGCAGCAACCAGTTTCAGGCTGTCTTTGCTTTCGGCCTTGGCTGGAGCAGCACCCGCTTCGGAACGCTTGGTCGCATCCAGCTGGCGCTGACCGGTTGCGGCCATGCTGCGCCCTTCACGCCAGGCATTGTTCTGTTCGGCAACCTGAGCAATTGCCTCTGCCTGGCTACGACTCTTGACCTGTTGCTCATCCGGCAGACGCAGTACCTGACCATTCTTCAGGCGGTTGATATTGCCATCAACGAAGGCGTTCGGATTGAGCTCCTGGATGGCCAGCATGGCCTGATGCACAGAGCCGCTGTGACGCGAGCGCTGAGCAATTTCCCAGAGTGTGTCATTCGACGTGGTCTTGTACTGATCACCGGAGATTTGTGCAGTTGTGCTCGCAGCAGGGGTCGGACGCGGCGCAGCAGGCGCTGGAGCAGCTGCCGGGGTCACCGGACGCGGTGTCGGAGCTACGCTCTGCGGGCGAGGTGCCGGCGCGGCAACGGGCGCAGAAACCGGCAGGCGCGGAGCTGCGGCAATTACAGGCTGTGGCGAATACAGGGGTGGATCAAGCAGCAGGGTGTATTCACGCAGCAGACGCCCGTTGGGCCACAGCACTTCTACCAGGAAGTTCAGGTAGGGCTCGCGCACCGGCTTACTGGACGTGATGCGGATTACGCTCTTGCCATTGGCCTTGATCACCGGAGTGAACTTGAGGTCGGTCAGAAAGTACTGGCGGTCGACGCCAGCCTTGTTGAACTCCTCGGGGGAGGCCAGGGCCGGAATCACCTCGGTAGTGCCCAGATCGCGCACCTCGAGCAATTCGATTTCCGCCACCAACGGCTGGCTCAGCGAAGACTTGAGGGTAACTTCCCCCAGCCCAAGCGCATGCGCCGCACCGGAAGTCATCGCCGAAGCAGCTGCGATTGCCAGCACTAGTTTGCGAACCCGAACCATAGCGTAATCCCTTGTTTTATCTTTTTTTCTCGATAATCGAGAGGATTTTGAAGGTCACTGCCTGCACCCGCTTACCGCGGTTCCCCGTCAGCGATCAGCCAAACCAGTATTGCCAAGCTAGAAAGATTCTTCAAATTTGGGGCTAAGTATCTTTTACAGATAGTGTTTTATCAACAACTCGGCTATTTGCACAGCATTTAGCGCCGAGCCTTTTCGCACATTATCAGACGCAATCCACAAATTGAGTTCTGCCAAGTCATCCAGTCCGGCACGCAGGCGCCCGACATAGACCTCGTCCTGCCCTACCGCATCACCGACCACACTGGGATAATCGCTCGCCTCGACCAACTCTATACCTGCCTGCGCTTCCAGCGCCTGCGCGGCACCGACAACATCCACCGGCTGCGCAGCCTGCAGCGAGACCACCAGGCTATCACCAAAGAAAACCGGCGCCTGCACACAGGTTGCCGACACTCGCAGCAGCGGTAGTGCCAATACCTGTTTCAGCTCTTCAACCACCCGCCGCTCCTGGATGGCATGCCCGTCCTCACCCACCGCCCCGACCCGGGCCAGCAGGTTGAATGCAATCTGCTGATCGAACACCTTGGGCTCCAGTGGACGCATATTGAGCAGTTCGGTGGTCTGCTTAGCCAGCTCGGCAATCCCTTCACGCCCCTGACTGGATACCGCCAGTGCCGCGGTCAGCGTAACTTTCTGCAGGTCGATTAGGGCACGCAGCGGCGCCAATACCAAAGCCAGTGCAGCCACCACCGGCACCGCACTGGCCAGCAGATAGGGCGCTTTGAGCGTAGCCAACAATTCTGCGTTCGCTTCCGGAACCAGGCGCGGCGCCTGCTGCAATGGTAATGCGCCACTCAGATCGATTACTGAACAACCCGCTGCCTGAGCCTTGAGCGCAGAGGCCTGACTGATAGTCTCACTGGCACAGAAGAATGCCAGGCGCACCTGAGCGAAGTCGAAATCCGCCAGCTCACGCACGCGCAGGTTCTTGCCGCGAAACGGCACGGATTGCCCGGCAGACGCACTACCAGCCAGCAAGTGCAGGGTACCAACGGGGAATTCGCGCTCATCGAGCAGTTGCACGATGGTTTCACCCACGGTGCCAGTGGCGCCAACTATCGCGATATCGAAGGACTGGGACATGGAAACCTTATACAGAGAGCCGAATGGGCGGCACTCTACCTGCCGCCCGGAGGACTGACCACAGAAACAAAAAAGGGCCGGCAATCACCGACCCTTTTCTGCTTGCCTGCTGACGAATCAGCGCTCCAGCAGGATACGCAGCATGCGCCGCAGCGGCTCGGCCGCGCCCCACAGCAGCTGATCGCCAACAGTAAAGGCACCGAGGTACTGCGAGCCCATGTTGAGCTTGCGCAGACGGCCAATCGGCACACTGAGGGTACCGGTCACGGCAGTCGGGCCCAAATCGCGGATGCTGGCTTCGCGCTGGTTCGGTACCAGCTTGACCCAGGGGTTGTGCTGACTGATCAGGCCTTCGATGTCGGCCAGCGGCACATCCTTGTTCAGCTTGATGGTCAGCGCCTGGCTGTGGCAACGCATGGCACCGATGCGCACGCACAGGCCATCGACCGGGATCGGGCTCTTGTTACGCCCAAGGATCTTGTTGGTCTCGGCCTGACCCTTCCACTCTTCGCGGCTCTGCCCGTTCGGCAGCTCCTTGTCGATGTAAGGAATCAGACTACCGGCAAGCGGCACGCCAAACTGGTCAGTCGGGAAGCTGTCGCCACGCATGGCTTCGGCAACCTTGCGATCGATATCAAGGATGGCACTGGCCGGGTTGGCCAGATCATCAGCTACCGCACCGTGAATGGCGCCCATCTGCTTGATCAGCTCACGCATGTTTTGCGCACCGGCACCGCTCGCCGCCTGATAGGTCATGGCGCTCATCCACTCGACCAGACCGGCTTCGTAGAGGCCGCCCAGGGCCATCAGCATCAGGCTGACGGTGCAGTTGCCACCGATGTAGTTCTTCACCCCGCCGTCCAGCGATTGGTCGATAACCTTGCGGTTGACCGGATCCAGCACGATCACCGAGTCATCGGCCATACGCAGGCTGGAAGCCGCGTCGATCCAGTAACCGTTCCAGCCGGCTTCGCGCAGCTTGGGGAAGACTTCGCTGGTGTAGTCGCCACCCTGACAGGTCAGGATCACATCGAGACCCTTGAGCTCGTCGATGCTGTAGGCGTCCTTGAGCGGAGCAACATCCTTGCCCACGGCAGGACCCTGGCCGCCGACATTGGAGGTGGTGAAGAACACCGGCTCGATCAGGTCGAAGTCTCGCTCTTCCAGCATGCGCTGCATGAGCACGGAACCGACCATACCGCGCCAACCGATCAGACCTACACGTTTCATAGCCACTACACCCTAAAGAAGAAGCAGGCCGCTGCCGCGCAGCGGGCCGCAGAGATTACAGATTACGCAGCGCCTCGACTACCGCATCGCCCATGCCGGCCGTCCCGACCTTGGTCATGCCGACGGAGAAGATGTCGCCGGTACGCAGACCCTGATCCAGCACCTTGCTCACCGCCAGCTCGATGGCATCGGCGGCCGCAGCCTGGTTGAAGCTGTAACGCAGCATCATCGACACCGAGAGGATGGTCGCCAGCGGGTTGGCGATGCCCTGGCCGGCGATATCCGGCGCCGAGCCGTGGCATGGCTCGTACATGCCCTTGTTGTGGGCGTCCAGCGAGGCGGACGGCAGCATGCCGATGGAGCCGGTGAGCATGGAAGCCTCATCCGACAGAATGTCGCCGAACATGTTGTCGGTGACCATCACGTCGAACTGCTTCGGCGCACGCACCAACTGCATGGCCGCGTTGTCGACGTACATGTGGCTCAGTTCGACGTCCGGGTAACCCTTGGCTACTTCTTCAACCACGGCACGCCACAGCTGGCTGGAGGCCAGCACGTTGGCCTTGTCCACCGAACAGAGCTTCTTGCCGCGCACGCGGGCCATGTCGAAACCGACCTGAGCAATGCGGCGGATCTCACTCTCGCTGTACGGCAGGGTGTCGTAAGCCATGCGCTCGCCGTTTTCCAGCACCTTGCTTTCGCGCGGCTGGCCGAAGTAGATGCCACCGGTCAGCTCGCGAACGATGAGGATATCCAGACCCGCCACCACTTCCGGCTTAAGCGACGAGGCGTCGGCCAGTTGTGGATAGAGGATGGCCGGACGCAGGTTGGCGAACAGGCCCAGCTGCGAGCGAATCTTCAGCAGGCCGCGCTCCGGACGGATGGCCGGATCAATCTTGTCCCACTTCGGCCCGCCAACGGCGCCGAGCAGGATGGCATCGGCGGCACGGGCGCGCGCCAGGGTCTCGTCGGCCAGCGGCACGCCATACTTGTCGACAGCAGCGCCGCCCAGCTCGTCGAAGCTCAGCTCGAAGCCCAGGTTGTACTTGTCATTGGCCAGGTTCAGCACCTTGACCGCCTCGGCCATGATTTCCGGGCCGATACCGTCACCAGGGAGAACCAGAATCTGCTTGCTCATCACATTCCTCAATTTATCCGTAGGGTGGATCGGGGCGCGTAGCTGACGCCGTGTTCATCCACCGAAACCTGGCAAGGTGGATGGATAAAGCGCCATCCACCCTACTTTCTGGTCTTATTTGATCGCGCCGAACAACCAGGGGCTGTTCTGCTGGTGTTTGCTTTCGAAGGCCTTGATCGCCTCAGCGTCCTGCAGGGTCAAACCGATATCGTCCAGACCATTGAGCAGGCAGTGCTTGCGGAAAGCATCAATCTCGAAGCTGTACTGCACGCCATCCGGACGGGTCACGGTCTGCGCAGCGAGGTCGACGGTCAGCTGATAGCCCTCAGTGGCTTCGGCCTGCTGGAACAGCGCGTCGACTTCTGCATCCTTGAGGATGATCGGCAACAGGCCGTTCTTGAAGCTGTTGTTGAAGAATATGTCGGCGAAGCTCGGCGCGATGATGGTACGGAAACCGTACTCTTCCAGCGCCCACGGCGCGTGCTCGCGGCTCGAACCGCAGCCGAAGTTCTCCCGCGCCAGCAGTACGCTGGCGCACTGGTAACGCGGGAAGTTGAGCACGAACTCTTTATTGATCGGGCGACCCGAGCTGTCCTGATTCGGCTGACCGACATCCAGGTAGCGCCACTCGTCGAACAGGTTGGGGCCGAAACCGCTGCGCTTGATCGACTTGAGGAACTGCTTGGGGATGATCTGGTCGGTGTCGACGTTGGCACGGTCGAGCGGCGCAACGAGACCGGTGTGTTGGGTAAAAGCTTTCATAGTCGGTCTCCTCAGGCCTGCATCAGTTCGCGTACATCGATGAAACGGCCGGTCACCGCGGCCGCGGCAGCCATCGCAGGGCTGACCAGGTGGGTGCGGCCACCGGCGCCCTGACGGCCTTCGAAGTTACGGTTGGAGGTGGACGCGCAATGCTCGCCGCTGCCCAGCTTGTCCGGGTTCATCGCCAGGCACATGGAGCAGCCCGGCTCACGCCATTCGAAGCCGGCCTCGATGAAGATCTTGTCCAAGCCTTCGGCCTCGGCCTGTGCCTTGACCAGACCGGAACCCGGTACCACCAGCGCCTGCTTGATGGTGCTGGCGACCTTGCGGCCTTTGGCCACATCAGCGGCAGCGCGCAGATCTTCGATCCGCGAGTTGGTGCAGGAACCGATGAACACGCGATCCAGCTTGATATCGGTGATCGCCTGATTGGCCTGCAGGCCCATGTATTTCAGGGCGCGCACGATCGAGTCGCGCTTGACCGGGTCGGCCTCGGCAGCCGGGTCCGGCACACGCTGGTCGACGGCCAGAACCATCTCCGGCGAAGTGCCCCAGCTGACCTGCGGCTTGATGTCCTCGGCACGCAGCTCGACCACGGTATCGAACTGCGCATCGGCATCGGAGACCAGATCGGCCCAAGCGGCCACGGCCTTGTCCCAATCCTCGCCCTTGGGCGAGAACGGACGGCCCTTGACGTATTCGATGGTCTTTTCGTCCACCGCCACCAGGCCAACACGGGCACCGGCTTCGATGGACATGTTGCAGATGGTCATGCGCCCTTCCAGCGACAGCTCGCGAATCGCGCTGCCGGCGAACTCCAAGGCATGGCCGTTGCCGCCGGCGGTGCCGATCTTGCCGATCACCGCGAGGACGATGTCCTTGGCGGTAACGCCGGAAGGCAGCTGGCCTTCCACGCGCACCTGCATATTCTTCATCTTCTTGGCCACCAGGCACTGGGTAGCGAGCACATGCTCGACCTCGGAGGTGCCAATACCATGGGCCAGCGCGCCGAAGGCACCGTGGGTGGAGGTGTGCGAGTCACCGCAGACCACGGTCATGCCCGGCAGGGTGGCGCCCTGCTCCGGACCGACCACGTGGACGATGCCCTGACGGCTGTCGTTCATCTTGAACTCGAGAATGCCGAAGTCATCGCAGTTTTCGTCGAGAGTCTGCACCTGGATGCGCGACACCTCATCGGCGATCGACTCCAGACCGCCCTGGCGTTCAGCCTTGGTGGTCGGTACGTTGTGGTCCGGGGTAGCGATATTGGCATCGATGCGCCAAGGCTTGCGCCCGGCCAGACGCAGCCCTTCGAAGGCCTGTGGCGAGGTCACTTCGTGAAGGATCTGCCGGTCGATGTAGATCAGCGACGAACCATCGTCGCGGCGCTTCACCTCGTGCATTTCCCAGAGCTTGTCGTACAGCGTTTTGCCGGCCATCGGAACAATCCTCATCAGCGGTTTGTGGGGCGCAGGGTCTATGGCCCTTTTACCTATGTGGCGATCCTAGGGACTCGGATGAAATAACTCCAATTCATAATTTTTATCCAAAGCATTCCAGAGCGGAATACAGCAACGCTAAGCTGCATCCCTGACATTCCCAGCAGATGCGCGCATCTCTATATAGAGCTGTCGCCCGGAGCCAAGCCCATGGACCTCGCCAACCTCAATGCCTTTCTCGCCATCGCCGAATCCGGCAGTTTTTCCGAAGCTGCTGAGCGCCTGCACCTGACCCAGCCGGCCGTGAGCAAGCGCATTGCCGGCCTGGAGCAACAGCTCAATGTGCGCCTGTTCGACCGCCTGGGCCGCGAGGTCGGGCTGACCGAGGCCGGTCGCGCCTTGCTGCCACGGGCCTACCAGATCCTCAATGTGCTGGATGACACACGCCGCGCGCTGACCAATCTGAATGGCGAAGTCAGTGGCCGCCTGACCCTGGCCACCAGCCACCATATCGGCCTGCACCGCCTGCCACCGCTGCTGCGTGCCTTTACCCGCGCCCATCCCCAAGTGGCCCTGGATATCCAGTTTCTCGATTCAGAAGTGGCCTATGAAGAAATCCTGCATGGCCGCGCAGAGCTGGCGGTGATCACCCTGGCCCCGGAAACCCGCTTACCGGTGCGCGCTGTGCCGGTGTGGGACGATCCGCTGGACTTCGTCGCCGCCCCCGAACACCCGCTAGTACGCAGCGCCATCAGCCTGACCGATGTCGCCCGGCACCCGGCGGTATTCCCCGGTGACAACACCTTCACCCACCACATTGTGCGCCGCTTGTTCGAAGCTGAAGGGCTTACCCCCAACATCGGTATGAGCACCAACTATCTGGAAACCATCAAGATGATGGTCTCTATCGGTCTGGCCTGGAGCGTGCTGCCACGCACCATGCTCGACGACCAGGTCATGCGTCTGCCACTACCCGGCATCCAGCTGACGCGCCAACTTGGCTACATCGTGCATACGGAGCGCACCCTGTCCAATGCAGCCAAAGCCTTCATGGACCTGCTCGACGAACAGCGCAACAGCACCCCGGACCACTCCACTACAGCGATTCCAGCCACGAGCAGATGACCTGCCGCCCAGGCCTTGCCTAGAGCACTCGACTGGGGCTAACGTGGTTCCATAACGATAAGAAAGGCCCTGCATGTTTCAGCTCCACCCTCCTTTCGGGTGATAACGGCTGGTCGTGCACTGAACGAGCCCGCGATGCCAAAATCCTCCAAGCCGCTGCCACCCCTGCCGTTTGTTCCGGCCCTGGATCCAGCCGAGTTCGAGAAAACCTGGCATGACGCCCCGCGCTTGCTCGCGGCACTCAACGGCGCCAACCTCGGTGCCTGGTTCTGGGACATCGAAAGCGGCAAGGTCAACTGGTCACGCGGTGCCCAGGCATTGTTCGGCCTCGATCCGAAACTCCCCTTGCAACAGCGCATCGACTATATCGAGCTGATCCCCGAAGAGGATCGCGCCAGCGTCCTGCAGCTGTTTCAGCAAGTCCTCAGCGGCATTCCCAACCCCGAACCCTTGCGCCACCGCATCCGCTGGCCCGATGGCAGCCTGCATTGGCTGGAAATCAGTGGCCGCCCGCAGATCGACAGCGATGGTCACAAACGCGTTTTCGGCGTGATCCGCGACATTACCGAACAACAGCAACGCGCCAGCGCCCTGAGCCAGTCGGAGCAACGTTTTTCCAGCCTGTTTCATATGAGCCCCGACGCAGCCCTGCTGATCCGCCTGGTAGACAGCTCGATCATCGAGGCCAATCAGCATTTCGAAAACCTGTTCGGCTGGAAGGTGGCCGAAATCAAAGGCAAAACCACCCTCGAACTGCAAATCTGGTGCGACCTACAGCAACGCGACGAACTGCGCCGTGCCGCATTGCCAGATCAGGACCCCATCATCCAGGAGGTCCAGCTCAACTCCCGTGATGGTCGCCAGCTGCATGGCGTACTGCGCAGCCAGTACATCGAGATCGACAACGAAGCCTGTCTGTTCAGTACCTTCCTTGATACCACCGAGCGCAAAAAGGCCGAGGCGGCACTGCGTGCCAGCGAGGAAAAGTTTGCCAAGGCCTTCCGCCAGACCCCCGACGCGGTGGTGATCACCGACAAGAGCAACGGCACCTTCGTCGATATCAATCCGGCCTTCGAGCAACGCTTTGGCTGGAACAAGGACGAAGCCATCGGCCGTACATCCCTGGAACTGGGCATCTGGAAAAGTCCCGCCGAGCGCCAGCGGCTACTAGACGCCATGCAGCGTGATGGCAGTTGCCAGAACCTGCAGGTGCAACTGTTCAGCCGCAGCGGCCAGCTCAGCCATAACCTGATTTTTGGCGGCGAAATCGAACTGGCCGGTAGACCCTGCCTGGTGCTGACCGTGCGTGACGTCAGCCACGAGCGCGAGCAGGAACAAGCTCTACGCGATAGCCAGGAGCGCCTGAGTCTGGCGCTGGACTCCGCCAGCCTGGGCAACTGGGACTGGGATATTCCCAGCGATACCCTGTTCGGTTCAGAGCGCGCCTCCCTGCTGCATGGCTTGGCAGCAGTGCAGTACCACGGCAAGTTTCGTGAGTTTTTCAAACATGTGCCGCTGGAGGATCGCCACCGGATGCGCGTGACTTATAACGAACTGGTCGAAGGTAAGTGCAGCACTTATCAGGTCACCTACCGCACGCGTTTCAGCAACGGCGAGATCCACTATCTGGAAAGCACCGCCAAGCTCTACCTTGATGAAGCCGGCCAGCCGCTGCGCATGGCCGGCATCCTCGTCGACATCAGCGAGCGAGTGCAGCGTGAACAGCGCCTGGCAGCCTCCGAGGAGAAATTCGTCACCCTGTTTCAGGCCAGTCCGGAACCGATCTGCGTGTCGCGTATTCGCGATGGGGCGTTTATCGAGGTCAACCCCAGTTTCAGCGAAACGTTTGGCTGGCTACCCACTGAAATCGTTGGCCAAAGCGCACCAGAACTGAAGTTCTGGGTCGATGAAGAACAACGCAACCGACTGTTCAAGCAGCTGACCCGCGACCAGGGCCTGAGCAACGAAGTGGCTTGTTTCCGCACCAAAGACGGCCGCGAGCTGGCCTGCGTATTCTCCAGCCGCTTCATCCGCGTCGACCGCCAGCTATGCATAACCACCACTTTCCGCGATATCAGCGAGCGGCAGAAAGCCGAAGCGGCGCTCAAGTCGAGCCAGGAGAAGTTCGCCAAGGCGTTCCACTCCAGCCCGGATGCCATCACCATTACCGAGCGCGACACGGCCCGCTATATCGAAGTCAACGAAGGCTTCTGCCGCCTGACCGGCTACCAGGTAGAGGAAGTCATCGGCCGCAGCGCCCTTGAGCTGGAGGTATGGGCCGACCCCAGCGAGCGCGCAGCCATGATCGAAATCCTGAAACGGGACGGCCGTGTCTATCACCTGGAAATGCACGGCCAGCATCGCGATGGCAGCATCCGTCTGGTCGAAGTCTCGGTTGAACCAATCGAACTGGATGGCGTTGCCTGCCTGTTGCTCAACGCTCGCGATATCAGCGAATTGAAAGACGCCCAGGCCCAGATTCACCACCTGGCCTACCACGACCCGCTGACCAACCTGCCCAACCGTGCCCTGCTGATGGACCGCCTGGTGCAGCAGATAGCCCTGCTCAAGCGCCACAACCTGCGTGGCGCCCTGTTGTTTCTCGATCTCGACCACTTCAAACACATCAACGATTCGCTCGGCCACCCGGTTGGCGATGCCGTACTCAAACTGGTTACCGCGCGCCTGGAAGCCAGCGTGCGTCAGGAAGACACCGTGGCGCGCCTGGGTGGTGATGAATTCGTCGTCTTGCTCTCCGGGCTGCAGGGTAGCCGCGCGGAAACCAGTCGCCATGTGCGTCAGGTCGCGGAGAAAATCCGCCAATTGCTGGCCGAGCCCATGCTGCTCGATGGCAATCACCTGCAGGTCACTCCCAGTATCGGCATCGCCCTGTTGCCGGACCATGGCGATAACCCGACCGATCTGCTGCAGCGTGCCGATATCGCCCTGTACCGGGCCAAGGACTCCGGGCGCAACACCGTGCAGATGTTCCGCAAAGCCATGCAGGATGAAGCCAGCGAGCGCCTGCGCCTGGAGAACGACCTGCGCCTGGCCCTGGCCCGAGGCGAGTTCGAGCTGTACTTCCAGCCGCAGGCGGATGCCCGTAGCAACCAGATCATTGGTGCCGAGGCGTTGCTGCGCTGGACCCACCCGACCCTCGGCCCACAATCGCCGGGGCAATTCATCCAGGTTCTGGAAGAAAGCGGGTTGATCCTCGAAGTGGGCACCTGGGTGCTCAGTGAGGCCTGCCACGCCTGCGCCAGCCAACTGCGCGAGGGACTGCTGGTCGAGGGCGGCTTCCAGCTGTGCGTAAATATCAGCCCCCTGCAGTTCCGCCAGAACAACTTGGTCGAACTGGTCGAACTCAGCCTGCAACAAAGCGGGCTGCCAGCGCACATGCTCAAGCTGGAGATCACCGAAGGCATCGTCATCCAGAACCTCGACGACACCATCGCCAAGATGCACCGCCTGAAGAAGCTCGGGGTGAGTTTCGCCATGGACGACTTCGGCACCGGCTACAGCTCGCTGACTTATCTCAAGCGCTTGCCGGTGGATGTGCTGAAGATCGACCAGTCGTTCGTGCGCGACGCCACCACCGACCCTAACGATGCCGAGATCATTCGCGCCATAGTCGCCATGGCCCGCAGCCTGAACCTGGAAATGATTGCCGAAGGCGTCGAGCAGCGCGAGCAGCTGGAGTTCCTGCTACAGGAAGGCTGCCACCTGTACCAGGGCTATCTGTTCAGCAAGCCGCTGCCGCTGGACGACTTTCGCCAGCTGCTGGTATGCAACCAGCACTAGCGCTCGCCCCGGATGAGCCATGACTGAGTAGAAAGCGCCCGCAAGCGTAATGCTGCTCACTTAAGCAAAACGCCGCTTTCCTTCTTCTGGAAAGCGGCGTTTTGCTTGGCGGCTAGTGTAGAAGCCATACAACGGGATAATGACTTTCTGGCACCACGGACAGTCCCCTCTCCCACTTGTGGGAGAGGGTTAGGGAGAGGGGAGCTAAGCGCCTAAGTGAATGGTACTACCCCGCAGGCGCCCTACTCCCTTGCAGCTGGAACTCAGCTGTTCAGCGCAGGTTGCAGCCCATTGATCGGGATGCGCTTGGCCTTGGCCTCTTCCGGCACGATACGCACCAGGTCGATATGCAACAGGCCATTGCTCAGGCTGGCCGCCTTGACCTCGATATGATCTGCCAGGCGGAACGACAGCTTGAAGCCGCGCTGGGCAATGCCCTGGTGCAGATAGGTGACGCTCTCCGTGCTGCGCTCGCGCTTGCCGCCGGCGACCGTCAGCACACCGCGCTCAACCTGCAATTCGAGGTCTTCCTCATGGAAGCCGGCAGCGGCGATGAGGATGCGGTACTGGTCGTCACCATGCTTCTCGACGTTGTAAGGCGGGTAAGAGCTGCCTGCTTCATTGCTACGCAAAGCAGACTCGAACAGGTCGTTGAAACGATCAAAGCCGATGGATTGGCGCAACAGCGGGGCCATGGAAAATGCAGTGCTCATGGTCAATCTCCTGAATTTCAGCGAGTGGTTGAATCCGGGGCCCGACTTCGGCACCCCTTACTCAGCTAGATAGGGACAGGCTGAAAAATTTCAAGAGACCGTAGCCCGGATGCAATCCGAGAGTTAACGAGGCCTACTCCCCCGGATTGCATCCGGGCTACCCGAGCAACGAGATTCAGCCGAGCAGCTTGCTGGCTTTCAGTTCGGCGATCTGCGCGTCATCAAAGCCCAATTCACGCAGTACCTCGATGCTGTGCGCGCCCACCGCCGCGCCGGTATACCGAGGGGCGCCCAGGCCTGCGGAGAACTTGATCGGACAGGCGATCTGCCGTTGCGCCGGTTTGCCCGCACGCGGCACCTCAGCGACCAGGCCACGCGCCTGCAGCTGAGGATGCTCGACCGCCTCGGACAGCTTCAGCACCGGCTCGACGCAGGCATCCACTGCAGCGAAACGCTGCTGCCACTCGGCCAGGTCGTGCTTCTCGATCTCGATCTCGATCTCGCGCTTGAGCGCCTTCTGCTCCTCCGGCTTGGGCGACAGGCCGCGCCCGGCCAGCTCCGGCCGACCGATCACCGCGCAGAACTGCTGCATGAACTGCGGCTCCAGACAGCCCACCGACAACCAGCGGCCATCGCGGGTGCGGTAGTAGTCGTAGAAGCTGCCGCCATTCAGCGCCTGGTTCTCCATCGCCGGTTCCACCCCAGCGCCGAGGTAGCCGGCGCCGGCCATGGCGTGCAGGCTGAAGGCACAGTCGGTCATGCTGATATCCACATGCTGGCCCTGCCCCGTGCTCTGCCGGGCGATCACTGCGGCGAGCAGGCCGATGACCCCGTGCAGCGAGCCGCCGGCGATGTCCGCCACCTGCACGCCAAGCGGCAGCGGCCCCGTGTCGCGGCGACCGGTGTAGCTGGCCAGACCACTCAGGGCCAGGTAGTTGAGGTCATGACCGGCGCGATCCTGGTACGGCCCGGTCTGGCCGTAGCCGGTGATGGAGACATAGATCAGCCGCGGATTGATCGCTTTCAACGCTTCATAGCCGAGACCAAGCTTGGCCATCACCCCGGGACGGAACTGCTCCAGGACGATGTCGTACTCGGCCACCAGTTTGTGCACCACCGCCAGCGCCGCCGGGTTCTTCAGGTCGAGGGCCAGCGAACGCTTGTTGCGGTTGAGGTAGGCATGGCTGGTGCTGCTGTCGCCATCGAAGGGCGGCAACACGCGGACCAGATCGACCCGCGCCGGCGACTCGATACGCAGCACCTCGGCGCCCATGTCGGCCAGCAACAGCGAGGCGAACGGCCCCGGCAGCAGGGTGGAAAAATCAAGAACCTTGAGTGACGACAACGGGCCTTTCATGGATAAACCTCTTGTGCGCCGGGCACCCCGCCCGGCGGGCTGACTATTACTGTTCCCAGACCAGCGGCTGGCGCGCCGGCAAGCTGGCAATCAGCGCGGCGTAGCGGCTTTCCAGAACGTTGCGGCGGATCTTCATGGTCGGCGTCATGCAGCCGTTGTCGATCGTCCACGGCTCGCGTACCAGGACGAAGTGACTGAGGCGTTCGTGCGGCTCCAGGCGCCCGTTGAGTTCGGCCAGGTCGCGCTGCAGGTCGGCATTTAGCTGCGCCTCGGGCTGCTGCCGTGCGGCCGGCGACAGCTCGATCAGCGCCAACGGCTGGTCGAGGTTGCTGCCCATCAGGCAAACCTGCTCGACCCAGTTGCTCTTGGCGATTTCACCCTCGATCGGTGCCGGCGCCACGTACTTGCCCTTGCTGGTCTTGAAGATGTCCTTGACCCGCCCGGTGATGCGCAGATAGCCCTCGGCATCCAGCTGGCCCTTGTCGCCGGTGTGCAGCCAGCCATCCTTGAGGGTCTCGGCAGTCTTTTGCGGGTCGCGGTAATAACCCTGCATCAGCGTCACGCTACGCAGGAGGATCTCGCCGCTGTCATCGATGCGTACCTCCAGCCCCGGCATCGGCCGGCCCACCGTGCCCAGGCGCACCTGCCCCGGCCGGTTGAAGCAGCCATAGGCGAAATGTTCGGTCATGCCGTAGCCCTCGCACACCGTCAGCCCCAGGCGCTGGTACCACTGCAGCAGACCGGTGGAGATGGCCGCCGCCCCCGACACCAGAATGCGCGCCCGGTCCAGGCCCAACCCCCGGCGAATCTTGCGCGCCAGCAACGCGCCGAGCAGCGGAATGCGCAGCAGGCGGTCGAGGGTCGATGCCGGCATTTTTTCCAGCACGCCCTGCTGGAAGCGCGTCCACAGGCGCGGCACGGAAAAGAACACGGTCGGACGGATATGCCGCAGGTCGCTGGCAAAAGTCTCCAGCGACTCGACGAAGGCCACCGGCGCGCCGCTGTACAGGCTGTTGAACTCGACCAGAAAACGCTCGGCCGCATGGGATAACGGCAGGTAGGAGAAGAACTGGTCGCCCGGGCCAATGCCCAGCTCGGCGGTGGCATGGGCGCCGGAATGAGCCATGGCCAGCGCCGAGAGCATCACGCCCTTGGGCATACCAGTGGTGCCCGAGGTGTAGAGGATCGACAGCAACTCGTCGGGCTGCTGGGCGCGAGTGCCCTGCAGCGGTTCGTGGCGGGCCAACAGGCTGTGCCAGTCATGGGCCGCATCCATGGTCGGATAAGGCATGGCGATGCGCGTGATGTGTTCACCGATGCCACCGGCCAGCTTGTCCGGATCGTCCAGCTTGCCGACCAGGACCACCCGGCAATCGGCATGCTCCAGCACATAGGCGATCTGCTCCGGCGCCTGCAACGGGTACAGCGGCACGCTGACCAGCCCGGCATGCTGGATGGCCAGGTCGCTGATGAACCACTCGGCGCAGTTCTTCGCCAGCAGCGCCACCCGATCACCGGGTGCGCAGCCCAGGGCCAGCAAGGCGCTGGCCAGGCGCCGCGCCTGCTCATCGACCTGGCGCCAGGTGAAGTCGTGCCACTGACCGTTGACCGGCTGGCGCAGCCAGACGCGATCAGGCTGTGCGGCCAGCCAGTTATTGAAGCGTTGCAGGGGCAGTTGTTCGGTCATGCGGGGCTCTCTTGTTGTTGTTTTGGAGAGTGGCGTTAGAACCTGTTTACGATCTCGGAAACGCCCCTCTCCCACTTGTGGGAGAGGGGCAAAGGCGCTCCGCAGCTGTCTCTACACACCGCTAAAGCGCTGCAAAAATTCCTGGGCGCTTACAGCTTGAAAACGCGCCGAGCATTTTCATGGAGAAACTTGGCCTCGACTTGCGGACTCAGCCCCAGCTCCTTGACCTGGGCCATGCAACGGCTCAGCGACAGCTGCGGGAAGTTGCTGCCGAACAGCACCTTGTCCGCCCCGTAGCTCTGCATGAACTGCAACAGCTGCGCCGGGTAGTAGCGCGGCAGGTAGGCCGAAGTATCGATATAGACGTTGTCGTGCTTCCAGGCCACACCGATCATCTCGTCGGTCCAAGGGTGGCCGATATGCCCGGCGACGATGCGCAGCTCGGGAAAGTCCAGCGCCACTTCATCCAGATAGGGCACCGGACGCCCGGTCTCGGACGGGAGCAACGGGCCGGTATGACCGACCTGGGTGCAGAACGGGATATCCAGTTCGATGCACTTCGCATACAGCGGGTAATACAGGCGGTGGTTGGGTGGCAGCTGCCACAGCCAGGGCACGATGCGCAGGGCCTTGCAACCCAGCTCCAGCACCGCCCGCTCCAGCTCCTGTACGGCAGCCATGGGCTTGCGCAGATCCACCGTGGCCACGCCGACGAAGCGCTCGGGATAGGCGCGGGTGAATTCGGCGATCTCGTTGTTGCTGAACACCCAGCCTTCGGGGCGGCACCAGGCGGCCAGCATCAGCGTATCGACGCCCGCCTCGTCCATCTGCGCCACGGTGTCCGTGGGGCTCAGGGCCTGGTCGAGCAAGTGGCCGGAGCCGGACTTCTCGAACAAGCGCGCCACCTCCGGCATACGCTGGCGCAGCAAGCCATTGGCCGGCTGGGCCCAGGCATCGATCACCGCAGTACGGGCAGACATGGTGCAACTCCTTGGCATGGAATCATGCCAACAGGTTAGGCAGCCACTCACCCCTGCTCAATGACGCAAGCGCTCGGTGGCATTGACCCAATCGTCCAGCACTGCTGTTTAAGCAATACCCTTGGCGCTGAGAAATGCCTGCAGGTAATCGATAAAAGCCAGCACCTTACCGGTGGCCCGCCGATGGCTTGGGTAGACCGCGAGAATCTGCGGACCGAAGGCGTCCGGATCGATCTCATACCCTTCCATCAACCGCACCAGACGGCCATCGGCCAAGTAGGGTGCGGCGCTCCATAGCGGCGTGTGCAGCACGCCACAGCCGGCCAGGGCAGCGGCCAGCAGCAGGTCATAGTTGTCACTTTCCAGGCGCGGTGCACGCGGCTGCGGCACGCTGATCCGCTGGCCTGCATGCTCCACCCACCAGACACCCCGGCCCAGCGCCGGATGCTGGTACATCAGCCAGTCGTGTGCGTCGATGTTCTCCGGTGTCAGCAGCTGCGGCTGACGCGCCAGATAGGCCGGGCTGGCACACAGGGCAATACGATTTTGTCCAACCGTACGGGCGATCAGCCCCGGCAGGTCACTGCGACCCTCGCGCAAGGCCAGGTCATAACCACTTTCCACCAGATCGACGAAGGCATCACTGAGGTCGACGCGCAGCTTGATCTGCGGGTACTGAACGAGAAAGCCGGCACACACCTGATCGAGAAAAGCCCGGCCGAAAGCCAGCGGTGCAGTGATGCGCAGACTGCCGTACAGGCCGTGCTGCAACTGACCGATTTCCTCACCCACCTCATGCAGGCGCTGCAGCACCTGACGCGCGGTTTCCAGGTAGAGCTTGCCGGCCTCGGTGAGCACGGTACGGCGGGTGCTGCGCTCGAACAGGCGCGCGCCCAGTTCCGCTTCCAGGTGACTGACCGCCTTGGTCAGCGCCGAGGGCGTCTTGCCCAATTGCTCGGCCGCGCGGCTGAAGCTGCCGTACTCCGCGGTGGCAACAAACATGTTCAAGGCACCGAGTTTGTCCATCCGATTCCTTCCTATCTGGCAAAAACGTTTTGCACGACAGAGCCGTTCTGGCCCCCGACAGCAATCGCTAGTCTCCGCTGCAACTCAATAAAAACAAGGGGGTCATCGTGAAAAGGTTCGTTCCGAGTTTGCTGGCAAGTGCCGTGGCTTTTTCCTCATTGGAAGCCATGGCCGCGGCCGATCTGGTGCTGTTCAACGGCAAGCTGTTCACCGCCGAAGCCGGCCAGCCACGTGCCCAGGCCATCGCCGTGGAAGACGGCAAGATCCTTCAGATCGGCTCCGACAGCGCCATCCTGGCCCTGGCCGATGCCGACACCCAGCGCATCGACCTGGCGGGTAAGGTGCTGATGCCGGGCATGATCGATACCCACAGCCATCCGATCATGGGTGCCCTGAATAGCCTGCGCGCCAATCTGTACGACGAGGTCAAGCCGCTGGCCGAACTGGAACAGTGGATCATCGAACAGGACCAGGCCGGCACGACTCGCCTGGCAGACATCGTAGCGATCTCCGGGGTCAGCTCGGCCTACTGGCAGCACAGCCGCGAACTGGCCAAGCGCTTCAACCAGGGCCGCTGGGCCAGCCAACCGCTGGTACTCAGCGGCATCGACGGACACACCGGCTGGGCCAACCAGGCCATGCTGCAGCGGCTCGGTATCGACGCCAAGCTGGTCAAGAGCCTGGATGCCAAGGAGGCCAGCTTCATCGAACACGAAAGCGACCTGACGCCCACCGGCTTTCTCAGCGAAACCGGCTGGGACCGGGTACGCGGCCAGTTGCCCAAGCCCTCCGCCGAACTGATGCTGAAAGCCGCGCGCGAAGCCGTGCGGGTCAACCTGCAGGTGGGCGTAACCGCCTGGATGGACGCGGCGGCCAACGGCGGCGGCGAGCAGTCGCTGTTCGAGATGCGCCCCACCGAGAAGGACCTCGGCGTGCTGCCGCTGTATCGCCAACTGGCCGAGAACGGCGAGCTGAACGTGCATGTCGCCGCGCTGCTGCTCGCCCATCCACAGAGCAAGCCGGACGACCTGCAAGTGCAGGCCAATGTCATGCAGCAGTTCCAGGGCGTGCCGAACCTGACCTTCCCTGGCATCAAGGTATTTGCCGACGGCGTGCTCGAATTTCCGGGGCAGACCGCCGCGGTGATCGACCCCTACACCAACAGCCAGCAACAGGGTCAGCTGCTGATCGATCCCCAGGGCTTTGGCAAGCTGATCGCCGCCACCGAACAGCGCGGCTGGATCACCCATATTCATGCAGTCGGCGACCGCGCGGTGCGCGAATCACTCAACGCCGTGCAGTACGCCCGCTCGCTCAAGCCCGCGCCGGTGCCGCACAGCATCAGCCACCTGCAACTGGTCAACCCCAAGGAGTTTGCGCGCTTCAAGCAGCTCGGCGTGATCGCCTCCATGCAGCTGCTATGGGCCACCGCGGAAAGCTACACCGAGGAGCTGGTCAAGCCCTACGTGAGCGCCTTCACCTACCGCTACCAGTACCCGGCGCGCTCGCTGCACAAGGCCGGCGCCACCATTGCCGGCGCCAGCGACTGGCCGGTATCCAGCCCCAACCCATGGAACGCCATCGCCCAGGCCAGTACGCGCAAGGGCCCGCTCGGCGTGCTCAACAGTGCCGAAAGCATCGACCGCGAAACCATGTTCCTGGCCTACACCATCAACGCCGCCAAGGCCCTGCGCCTGGAGCAGCAGATCGGTTCACTGGCACCTGGCAAACAGGCCGACCTGATCGTCCTCGACCGCGACGTGTTCAAGGTCAGCGACGCCGAACTGTTCGACACCCAGGTGCTGAGCACCTACTTCGCCGGCAAGCCGGTGTACCAGGCAGCCGCCAGCACCGACGTCGCCCAGGTTCAATAACAACAATCTTGCCGCCCTGCCCTGCGCCTGAGCGCAGCGGCAGGTTGCGGCCTTGCATCAGCTGCCGAACAACCACAACAACAGGGCTTCTCCATGCACGCACTCAAACCCCTCACCCTGGCCATCGCCGCCCTGACCTGCAGCCTGCAGGCCGGCGCCATCGAGCTGAACGAGCAGCTCTCGCTGGTCGTCACCCCGGCCATGTTCAGCGACTACCGCTCCAGCGGCATCTCGCAGACCCTCGGCGACCCCGCCGCCCAGCTCGACATCATGCTCAGCCACGCCAGCGGCCTGTATGCCGGGGTGTGGACCAGCAATGTCGAGTACGGCTACGACTGGGAGAACGACGATGACTACGGCACCCGCCAGGAAATCGACTACTACGCCGGCTACTACTGGCAGATCACCGACGCCATCAGCCTGGACGGCTACTACAACAAGTACACCTACCCGGGAGAGGGCCAGTTCAACGGTTCCGATCTCTACCTGACCCTGGACGCCTACGGCTTCTTCATCGGTGGCAAGCACTCCTTCGACACCGAGGAGAGCTACTTCAACACCTATGTCGGCTACCGCACCCTGCTACCGCTGGAGATCGGCCTGGAGCTGCGCTACGAGAATGTCGACCAGAAAGACGATGTGTTCTTCAACGCCGACTACAGCAAGGCCGAGCAGGACTACAACAACTGGGAAATCAAGCTGAGCCGCGACCTGTTCGGCGCCACCTGGGGCCTGAGCTATGTCGACACCGACCTGTCGGATGCCCAGTGCGCCAGCTTCAGCGGCTACGACGACCTCTGCTCTGCCGGCGCGGTAGCCAGCGTCAGCAAGGCATTCTGATAAGCAGCCGGGTGCCGACTCATGCGGGCTTCCCAGCATGTGCGGCACCCTACGCCTCCTTCAGCCTTTCCAACTGTATGGTTGATTTGAAAGTCAGCTGCGCATTGCGTCAGGCAAGCGCTCGCGTAACCTGAACGGCCCTTGCCCTGCCGTACTTCGCGATGAAACCCGCCGACCTGCTCCGCCTGCTCTTGCTTGCCGCCATCTGGGGCGCCAGCTTCCTGTTTATGCGTATCGCCGTACCGGTACTGGGCAGCATGCCTACTGCTTTCTTCCGTGCCAGTCTCGGCACCCTGGGCCTGCTGGCGATTCTGCTGATCATGCGCCCGGCCTGGGAATGGCGCGGCAAGTTCAGGGCCTGCCTGGTACTGGGGGTGATCAACGCCGGTCTGCCTTCGGTGATGTATTGCCTGGCAGCAATGGTACTGCCAGCTGGCTACTCCTCGATCTTCAATGCCACCACGCCACTGATGGGCGTGCTGATTGGCGCACTGTTCTTCAGTGAAGCCATGACCCCGAGCAAGGCAGCTGGCGTGGCCCTCGGCCTGTTCGGCGTGGCAGTGCTGACCCGTACCGGCCCGGTAGCTTTCGACCTGGAACTATTGCTCGGCGCGGGTGCCTGCCTGGTAGCCACTATCTGCTATGGCTTCGCCGGTTTCCTCACACGCAAATGGATTGGTCAACAAGGCGGCCTGGACAATCGCCTCACCGCCTTCGCCAGCCTGTGCGGCGCCAGCCTGTTCATCCTGCCGCTATTCGCCGGCAGCCTGATGCTGCAGCCGCCAGCCAGCTGGGGCGGTATCGAGGTGTGGCTGTCGCTGGCGGCGCTGGGCCTGGTCTGTACTGCCTTCGCCTACGTCCTGTACTTCCGCCTGCTCAGCGATATCGGCCCGATCAAGGCCAGCACCACCACCTTCCTGATTCCACCCTTCGGCGTGCTGTGGGGCGCTCTGCTGCTGGACGAACCGCTGAGCTGGGCCTATCTGCCTGGTTGCCTGCTGATCGGCGTGGCGTTGTGGCTGGTGGTGCGGCCAAGCGCGCCGAGTGCAGCGCCGACCACGGCGTAAAGCGATAGCCAGCAAGGAAAACCGCGCCCTCGCAGCAGCAGTCCCCTCTCCCTCTGGGAGAGGGCTAGGGTGAGGGGCTGGCGGGCAACTCGGAGTTGCCTGGGGCATCCCTCACCCCCGCCCCATCTCCCGGAGGGAGAGGGGTGACAAAAAAGCCGCCCGAAGGCGGCTTTTTAATGTGCAGCAGTTTGTTATTGCTGCAGTTCCTGCTCGGTAAACAGATCACTGAACAGCATGCTCGACAGGTAACGCTCGCCGGAGTCCGGCAGGACCACCACGATAGTCTTGCCCTGCATTTCCGCACGCTCAGCCAGGCGCACCGCCGCGGCCATCGCCGCGCCACAGGAAATACCGCAGAGAATGCCTTCTTCCTGCATCAGACGCAGGGCCATGGCCTTGGCCTCGTCGTCACTTACCAGTTCGACACGGTCGACGATCGACAAGTCGAGGTTTTTCGGCACGAAACCGGCACCGATGCCCTGGATCTTGTGCGGTGCCGGTTTGATTTCTTCACCGGCCATGGCCTGGGTAATGACTGGCGAACCAATCGGCTCCACGGCCACCGAAAGAATCGGCTTGTGCCGACTGTTTTTGATGTAGCGCGAGATACCCGTGATGGTGCCGCCGGTGCCGACACCCGCCACCAGTACATCGATGGCGCCATCGGTGTCGTTCCAGATTTCCGGACCGGTGGTCTTTTCGTGGATCGCCGGGTTGGCCGGGTTGTCGAACTGCCCCGGCAGGAAATACTGGCTCGGGTCGGCGCTGGCAATTTCATTAGCCTTCTCGATCGCACCCTTCATGCCTTTGGCCGGCTCGGTCAGTACCAGCTCGGCCCCCAGGGCCTTGAGCACTTTGCGCCGTTCCAGGCTCATGGAAGCCGGCATGGTCAACAGCAGCTTGTAGCCCCGGGCAGCGGCGACGAAGGCCAAACCAATGCCGGTATTGCCGGACGTCGGCTCGACAATGGTCATGCCCGGCTTGAGTACGCCGCGCGACTCGGCATCCCAGATCATGCTCGCGCCAATCCGGCATTTGACCGAATAGCCCGGGTTACGCCCTTCGATTTTCGCCAGAATGGTCACACCCTTGGGCCCCAGGCGATTGATCTGTACCAGTGGTGTGTTGCCGATGGACTGGGCGTTGTCGGCGTAGATGCGGCTCATGGCAGGGTCCTTGTGCAGACGGAGGCAGGATCACCAAGCCTAAGCCGCTAGCCAGAGCGCGTCCAGCCATGCAAACGTGGCCGCAGAGACGGTGACCCGCCATTCAGTGACTGAATGGCGCGTCTGCGTTCACAGTCAGCCAGGCAGCGCGGTATAGTCGGTCTTTAGGTTTCTACAGCACCGGACAAGCAGTTCCGGGGCGTTACCGTTCGAGGATTACACGATGAAGTTCGAAGGCACTCAGTCCTACGTCGCCACCGACGACCTGAAGCTGGCGGTCAACGCCGCCATCACCCTGCAGCGTCCGCTGCTGGTCAAGGGTGAGCCAGGCACCGGCAAGACCATGCTCGCCGAGCAACTGGCCGACGCCTTCGGCGCCAAGCTGATCACCTGGCACATCAAGTCCACCACCAAGGCCCACCAGGGTCTGTACGAGTACGATGCGGTCAGCCGCCTGCGCGACTCGCAACTGGACAGCGACAAAGTCCATGACGTGCGCAACTACATCAAGAAGGGCAAGCTGTGGGAGGCCTTCGAGGCCGAAGAGCGGGTGATCCTGCTGATCGACGAGATCGACAAGGCCGACATCGAGTTCCCCAACGACCTGCTGCAAGAACTCGACAAGATGGAGTTCTACGTTTACGAGACCAACGAGACGATCAAGGCCACGCAACGCCCGATCATCATCATCACCTCGAACAACGAAAAGGAACTGCCGGACGCCTTCCTGCGCCGCTGCTTCTTCCACTACATCGCCTTCCCCGACCGCAACACCCTGCAGAAGATCGTCGACGTGCACTACCCGAACATCAGCAATGAACTGGTGGCCGAGGCGCTCGACGTGTTCTTCGACGTGCGCAAGGTGCCGGGCCTGAAGAAGAAGCCGTCCACCAGCGAGCTGGTCGACTGGCTCAAGCTGCTGATGGCCGACAACATCGGCGAAGCGGTACTGCGCGAGCGCGATCCGACCAAGGCCATCCCGCCGCTGGCCGGCGCCCTGGTGAAGAACGAGCAGGATGTGCAGTTGCTCGAGCGCCTGGCGTTCATGAGCCGCCGCGCCTCACGCTAAGGCTTGCCTCCCCTCTCCCGCCGGGAGAGGGGCCGGGGGTGAGGGATGTGCCAGGCGACTCGGAGTTGCCTGTGAAGACCCTCACCCTAACCCTCGCCCAAAAGGGAGGGGGAATTGTCCGAGTATTCCTAGAGGTCCGCAGCCATGCTGCTCAACCTGTTCAATGAAATGCGTGCAGCCAAGGTGCCGGTCTCGGTACGCGAGCTGCTCGACCTGATCAATGCGCTGAAACAGCACGTGATCTTCGCCGACATGGACGAGTTCTACTTTCTCGCCCGCACGGTGATGGTCAAGGACGAGCGTCACTTCGACAAGTTCGACCGCGCCTTCGCCGCCTACTTCAAGGGCCTGGAAAAGCTCGACGACTTCCTCGAGGCGATGATCCCGGAAGACTGGCTGCGCAAGGAATTCGAAAAGCACCTGACTGACGAGGAGAAGGCGCAGATCCAGACCCTCGGCGGCCTGGACAAGCTGATCGAGGAGTTCAAGAAGCGCCTCGAAGAGCAGAAGGAACGCCACGCCGGCGGCAACAAGTGGATTGGCACCGGCGGCACCAGCCCATTCGGCTCCGGCGGCTACAACCCGGAAGGCATCCGCGTCGGCGACGCCGGCAAGCGCCAGGGCAAGGCTGCCAAGGTGTGGGACCAGCGCGAGTACAAGAACCTCGACGACCAGGTTGAGCTGGGCACGCGCAACATCAAGGTAGCCCTGCGCCGCCTGCGCAAATTCGCCCGTGAAGGCGCTGCGGAAGAGTTCGACCTGGGCGGCACCATCGACCACACGGCGAAGGACGGCGGCCTGCTGAATATCCAGATGCGCCCGGAGCGGCGCAACACGGTGAAGCTGCTGTTGCTGTTCGACATCGGCGGCTCGATGGATGCCCACGTCAAGGTCTGCGAAGAGTTGTTCTCGGCGTGCAAGACCGAGTTCAAGCACCTGGAGTACTTCTACTTCCACAACTGCGTGTACGAGTCGGTGTGGAAGAACAACCTGCGCCGCACCTCCGAGCGCTATTCCACCCTCGACCTGCTGCACAAGTACGGCCCGGACTACAAGGTAATCTTCGTTGGTGATGCGGCCATGGCGCCCTACGAAATCACCCAGCCCGGCGGCAGCGTCGAGCACTGGAACGAGGAAGCCGGCTACGTGTGGATCAAGCGCTTCATGGACAAGTACAAGAAGCTCATCTGGATCAACCCGTACCCGAAGGATGCGTGGAGTTACACCGCCTCCACTAACATCATGCGCGAACTGATCAACGATCAGATGCATCCGCTGACGTTGCGCGGCCTGGAAGAAGGCATGCGCTTTCTGACCAAGTAAATGCTGCAGATACAACAAGGGCCCCATCGGGGCCCTTGTTGCTTTAGTACATCAACAAACTCAGGTCTTGTCGTCTGCCTTGTTCAGATCCAGCACGGTAGTCGCGGGCGGCTGCACAATCTCGGCAGGCAATGGTTCGGCTACCGGTTCGGCGGCAGCCATCGGCGCTTCGGCCTCTTTCTTGCCGAACAGGCGCTTGCCCAGCCAGCCGAAGACCAGCAGCGGCACGATCCAGAATTTCTTCAACAGCAGCGCCAGCGTGGCAAACAGGCCGGCCTTGGCGGCCAACTTGCCGGCGATCAGCGCACCGATGCCATAGGCGGCCACTTCGTCCAGATCCGGATCGAATTCGGCATAGCGATGGCCCTGGTTGAAGTCGGTCATGGCTAGCACGCTCGGCAGATTGCTCTGGATCTCGGGTAACTGATCCATGTTGGCGATGAAGTTCAGCACCAGCACGCCTTTGCGGCCCAGCACGCGAATGTTGTAGTTGAGGGTATTGGCCTCGCTGTCGCCGAACTTGAGCTCCTTGGCCCAGTGCAGCTTCTTGCCTTGCGCATCGTAGTGCGGCTGCGCAGCCCAGCCGATCAGTTCAACCGGCTCGTAGCCGTTCTCGGCACGCCACTGGTTATCGGTAGCCGCTTCTTCCTTGAGGTCTTCGAGCATCTCGCTGTAATCGATATCTTCAGCATCTTCGTCGGTCACATAACCGCTGGCTTCGTATTCGATGGTCACCGCCCAGGACTCCTGGGCCAAGGGTGACAGACCTGCCGGCAATACCATGCCCAGCGGCAGCTCGGCATCCGGCGGATTGCCCCAGGCCTCGACCAGCAGGCGCTCGGCATCCTCGCCATTGAGGAAGACCAGGTGCTCAGGAAGAGTGAGGGTGGCCAGATTGTCGCCGAGCACCACCTTGCCGGTCTGGAAGTTCAGACTGGCGACGAAGGCTTCTTCGTCAAACTCTTCGAACGCTTCCTCGGTAATCTCAGCGCTCTCGGCACTCTCCTCCGGTGCAGCAGCTTCAGCGGTGGCTGCGGAAGCCGGGGCATCGGCAGCCACCACAACAGCCTGGGCGGCGGGTACAACGGCGGCCAGCAGGGCGGCCATGATCAATTCCTTGATCGACATAAAAACTCCATGACGACAGTAGTTAAAGGTGAGGCGCCACCCTAGCACGCACCGTCAGGCATTTCGGCGAGCCAGTGCAATCTTTTGCAACAAACTCGCAGCAGCATTGCTCAGCGCCAGTGCCGCTGCTCGTGAGCAATGACCTTGTGCTTGCGCCCAACGCCGAGCGTCCAACCGGCGCCCAGCACGATCAGCTCCACCAGCCAGGCCAGCAGCAGGCCACACGCCAGCGCCCAGGCAATCGCCTGAGGTGCCAGCAGCACCTGATAGCTGTAGGCCGCGACGGTTTCGTCGAGCAGCTCAGGGTTTGCCGCACTGAGCAGGTGCCAGGCCTGGGCATACCAGGGGCCCTGCATGGCCAGCCATTCGTTTTCCAGCAGCTCAGAGCGGCGCACCAGATGCTCGACACTTTGCGCATCGCTACGCATCACCTCATCGCTGCTGGCCCGGTAGTGGGCGACTAGGGCATTGAGATCGCCCTGGAAGAAGCGTGCCGCGGTCTCGCGGAAACCCGTGAGGCTTTCCTCAGACTCAGCGCGGTGCGCCGCGACGCGTTTGCCGTAGTCGTCGATAAAGCCAGGCACCTGTACGCCGACCAAGAGGCCCAGGCCGAACAGCACCAGACGCAGATAACCTCGAAACATGACCCTACTCCCCCATCTGCCCGTGAGCGGTGCGCTCACCGCGCCGCCACAGGCTCCATTCGCCGGGCTGGAACAGGTTCCAGCGTTCGTTATCGGTCAGCGGCTCGGTGGCAATCACTGTCACCACATCGTTTGGCGTGGTTTCCGCCTGAAAATCCACCAGCACTTCGGCATCTTTCAACCGCGCCGGGCCGAACGGCGCGCGCCGGGTGATCTGCGCCAGCTTGGTCGAGCAGAAAGCGAACAGCCAATCGCCATTGCTCAGCAGGCAGTTGAACACACCGTGGCGGCGGTAATGCTGGGCCGCCTGGATCAGCACCGGCAGCAAGGCCTCGACCGGCACCGGCTCGGGAAAGGCACTACGCACACGGTTGAGCAAGTCGCAGAAGGCCGCTTCGCTGTCGGTGTCACCCACCGGCCGGTAGAAGCTGGTCGAAGGCACGAAATCGGCCAGTTGGCCGTTGTGCGCAAAGCACCAGTTGCGCCCCCACAGCTCACGCACGAAGGGATGGGTGTTGGCCAGTGAAACCTGGCCGACGTTGGCCTGGCGGATATGACCAATCACCGTCTCGCTCTTGATCGGATAGCGCTGCACCAGGCGCGCGACTTCCGATTCGACGCTGGCGGCCGGGTCCTGAAACAGGCGCAGGCCACGGCCCTCGTAGAAGGCGATGCCCCAGCCGTCACGGTGCGGGCCGGTGCCACCGCCACGCTGCATCAGCCCGGTAAAGCTGAAGACGATATCAGTGGGTACGTTGGCACTCATGCCGAGCAATTCACACATGTTTGCTAGCTCTCATTGCAGGGCGCTGCGCAGCAGCTGTGCCTCGCGCTGCAGGCGGGCCTCGATGCGCTTACGGCCCAACGGCAGGAAGCGGGTGAGAATGCGCAAACACAGCGCCGGCAGATCGCCTGTGCGGCGTGGAATCAGGTGCAGATGCAGGTGCGGTACGTGCTGATTGGCGACCGGGCCGTCGTTGATCAGGAAGTTAATGCCCAGCACGCTCGGATCGCTGCGATAGAGCGCTTGCCCCACTCGATCAGCCAAGGCCAACAGGGTCTCGCGGGCAACCGGCGGCAGGTCGGCGAGTAGCGGTGCATGACCCTTGGCGACGATCAGCAGATGGGCCGGACGCAGCGGGAAGATATCCAGCAGCACCAGGAAGTGTTCGTCCTCATGGACCAGATGGCCCGGCAACTGGCCGTCGACGATGGCGCAGAATACGCAGTTCATGGCACTCCCTGTCTCTTGTCGCCTGCAAGGTCATGCAAGGGCAATGTTTACAGCCGCGGTTCGATCCGCAGACGGCGATCACCATTGGCATCCAGACGGGTATCGGCCTGGAAGCTGTCGTCGCGGGCCATCATCTCGCGCAGGGTCGGCTCGTCTTCTGCCGCCTGGGTGGTTGCCGGCGCACGGCGCGCCTGCCACCAGCGTTCGATGGGCCAGCGCAGAGCGGCAAAGGCCAGCCACACAGCAAAGGCAATCAGGCCGTAGATGGCCAGGTCAGCCACCGCGCGCCAGGCGTTGTTGCCGACTTTGAGCAGCAGATCCATGGCCGTGATGGCGATTGCCGGGGCAAACAGCTCCCTGGCCGGATCGACGATGGTCGGGGTCAGCAGCAACACGGCCACCAGCACACGCAGGGGCTCGCGCAGCCAGCGCCAGATCCAGCCGGTCAGCTGGAACCAGACCAGCAGGCAGCCGAGTGCAGAAATGGCGTAAATGGCCCAGGCAAGCAGATAGTCTTGTTCAGTCATGCGGGTTGATGGCTTGGCCGGCAAAGGGGCGCTTATGATAACGGCTTTTAAGCGCCCCTGCGCCCCTGCCGTGACCGGCGCCCATTCGCCACTCTGGAAGCCCCATGCCCAACGCTCCGATTGCCCGCCGCGACGCCGCTGCCGACCCTTACCACTGGCTGGAGCAGCGCGACGCCGCCGAGGTACTGGACTACCTCAAGGCAGAGAACACCTACCTGGAAGCCGAGCTGGCCGCGCAGGCACCACTGCGTGAAACGCTGTTCGAGGAGATCAAGGGCCGCATCCGCGAGACTGACCTGTCGTTGCCGACCCCCTGGGGGCCATGGCTGTACTACCAGCGCACCACCGCCGGCGACGAATACCCGCGCCACTACCGCTGCCCCTTGCCTACCGACGGCAGCCTGACAGTGGACGAGAGCGCCGAACAGCTGCTGCTCGACCCCAACGCGCTGGCTGGCGACGGCTACTTGTCGCTGGGCACCTTCACCACCAGCCCGGATCACAACCTGCTCGGCTACAGCCTGGATACCGCCGGCGACGAGATCTACCAGCTGTTTGTCAAGGACCTGCGCAGCGGCGACGTCACCGCCCTGCCCTTCGCCGACTGCGATGGCAGCCTGACCTGGGCCAACGACAGCCAGACCCTGTTTTTCACCACCCTCGACGACACCCACCGGCCACACCAGCTGCACCGCCATCGCCTGGGTGAGAGCGGCTCCGAGCTGGTGTTCGAGGAAGGCGACGGACGCTTCTTCCTCAGCTGCTACCGCGCCAGCTCCGAACGCCAGTTGGTGCTGCTGCTGGGCAGCAAGACCACCAGCGAGAGCTGGATACTGGATGCCGACACCCCGCAGGGCGACTTCGCCTGCCTGGCGCCCCGCGAAGAAGGCCACGAATACTACGTGGACCACGGCCAGCTGGACGGCGCCTGGGCCTGGCTGATCCGCAGCAACCAGAGCGGCATCAACTTCGCCCTGCTCCAAGCGAGCGAACAACAACCGACCCGCACGCACTGGCAGGAGCTGATCGGCCACGACCCGCAGCGCATGCTCGAAGGCGTCAGCCTGAATGCCAGCGCCTTTGTCCTCAGCCTGCGCGAAGGCGGCCTGCCAATCATCGAGGTCCACCCGCAGGGTGCCGCCCCCTACCCGGTGCAATTGCCGGACGCCGCCTACAGCCTGCATGTGCAGGACAGCCTGGAGTTCACCAGCCCGGTAATTCGCCTGCGTTACGAAGCACTCAACCGCCCGACCCAGGTGCGCCAGCTGGACCTGCGCAGCGCCGAGCAGAAGATACTCAAGCAGACCCCGGTGGAAGGCCCGTTCGATGCCGACGCCTACGAGAGCCGCCGCCTATGGGCCACCGCTGCCGATGGCACGCAGGTACCGATCAGCCTGGTGGCGCGCCGCGAGGTGCTCGCCGCAGACACCCCCGCACCGCTCTATCTGTATGGTTACGGCGCCTATGGCGAATGCCTCGACCCCTGGTTCTCCCACGCCCGCCTGTCCCTGCTGGAGCGCGGTTTCATCTTCGCCATCGCCCATGTGCGCGGCGGTGGCGAGCTGGGCGAGGCCTGGTACCGCGCCGGCAAGCTGGAGCACAAGCAGAATACCTTTGGCGACTTTATCGCCTGTGCCGAGCACCTGATCGCTGCAGACCTGACCTCTCCCGCACAACTGGCCATCAGCGGTGGTAGTGCTGGCGGCCTGCTGATCGGCGCGGTACTCAACCAGCGGCCCGACTTGTTCGCCGCGGCCATCGCCGAAGTGCCTTTCGTTGATGTGCTCAACACCATGCAGAACCCCGAGCTGCCGCTAACCGTCACCGAATACGACGAATGGGGCGATCCCAACCAGCCTGAAGTCTACGAGCGCATCAAGGGCTACGCGCCCTACGAGAACGTGCGCGCCCAGGCCTACCCGGCGCTGCTCGCCGTGGCCGGCTACAACGACAGCCGCGTGCAGTACTGGGAAGCCGCCAAGTGGGTCGCCAAACTGCGCGCCACCCGTACCGACCAACGCCTGCTGCTCCTGAAAACCGACCTCGGCGCCGGCCACGGCGGCATGAGCGGGCGCTACCAGGGGCTGAAAGATGTGGCGCTGGAATATGCCTTCTTACTGAAAGTCCTGGGACTGGTCTGACGCCAGATAAACCAATCGCGAGGGATCGCTTATGCAAAACCTGCTCTATCGCTGGCTGTTGGCTGTAGGCCTCGGTCATGTGCTGCTCGGCGTCGTCCTGGCCTTTACTGCACAGCTGCCGATCGCCGCGCCCTACTTCGAGCATCTGTACGCCAGCGTCGGTGCCAGCCAGGCACCGACGGCGCAATACCACAGCCTGCTGACCACCATGGTGCGCCTGTTCGGCCCCACGGTGGCCAGCTGGGGCCTGCTGCTCAGTCTGCTGGTGTACCTCTATCGCCAGCACGGCCACGGCCTGATCAAACCCGCGCTGTTCGTCGCCCTGCTGCTCTGGTGCGTACTCGACAGCGCGATTTCTACCTACTACGGCATCCTGGCCCACGCCTATCTGAATACGCTGGCGGCGCTGTCGATTGCTCTGCCTTTGCTGCTACTGCGCCCACTAAACAGAACCCAGTCAGACTAATCCAGCTGCTCCGCCGGATGCTGCGGGTTGGCCTGGCGCTGCGGCTCCAGCTGCGGCAACGGACGATCTTTGGGCAAGGGTTGTGACGGCGCCATTTGTCGGTGCTGCGTCGGACTGTTCAGCAGTGGCGGATTGCGATTGCTGTTACCCAGCGGACGAACCTGCGGCTGGCTGTACGGCTGTGGCGTAGCCGAACCGGGGGAACCTGCCGCCGGACGGCGCAGCAAATCGGCGGCCGACAACGGCGCAATCGGCAGCAAGCCGGCGCACACAACGAGCACGAGAAAAAGACGCATGAAGGGCTCCAGCTCCGCAGGCTTTGGCTTTATTCTGGCAGCATCGGAACCATCGCGTTCGCCACCCGACCACAGGTCCTGCCATGAGCACCAAGCCCAGCTACACCCTGTCGGCCAAAGCCGAAGCAGACTACCGGCAGAAAGCCCTGAAGATGTACCCGCACGTGTGTGGCCGCTGTGCCCGCGAATTCAGCGGTAAACGCCTGAGCGAGCTGACCGTTCACCACCGCGACCACAACCATGACAACAACCCGCAGGATGGCTCCAACTGGGAGCTGCTGTGCCTGTTCTGTCACGACAACGAACACTCGCGCTACACCGACCAGCAGTACTTCGCCGAAGGTTCCACCGCCACGCCCCAGGCAGCAAAGACCACCTACAAGGCCTTCGGCGACCTAGCCAGCCTGCTGAAAAAGGACTAGCGGGCGGGCACGGCCAGGGCGGCCGCCGTATAATCGCGTCTTTTTTGCGCGAGCCCTACCCCGTGGCCAACAAACGCTACAGCTGCATCGGCCTGTTCAATCCCAAGTCACCGGAAAACGTCGGCTCGATCATGCGCGCGGCCGGCTGCTATGGGGTCAGTTCGGTGTTCTACACCGGCACCCGCTATGACCGTGCCAAGGATTTCGTCACCGACACCAAGAAGGTTCACCAGGATATTCCGCTGATCAACATCGATGATCTGCGCCGCATCGTGCCGCTCGGCTGCACGCCGGTGGCGGTGGAACTGGTGGAGGGCGCGCGCGCCCTGCCCGACTACACCCATCCGGATCGTGCGCTGTACATCTTCGGCCCGGAAGACGGTTCGCTGGACAAGGAAATCCGCGACTGGTGCGGCGACGAAGTGGTGTATATCCCCACCAACGGCTGTATGAACCTGGCGGCCACGGTCAACGTGGTGCTCTACGACCGCCTGGCCAAGGGCAACAACACCCGCTCCGGGCCGTTGTTCTGAGGTTTTTTTTCGGGTCTCGGCAGCGCCCCTCTCCACTTGTGGGAGAGGGGGTAAAAACGGTCCACGGCTACCTCTAGACGCCGCCATGGTGGATAAGCAAAGCGTTATCCGCCCGACCAAGCAGGCCAATCCGCGCAGGGTGGAAAACCGCCAAGCGTTTTCCACCAGCCAGCCAAGATAACAGCCGTCCCCACAGGCGTTGAACAGACCGAGCCTGGCCCGTGAGTCGCCGCAGCGACCCACGCGCTAGTGCATCAGGTTTCAGCGCAGCAGCGGCGTATCCAGCGCATCCGATGCCCGGCCCATGACGTTCTCGCTGATCTCGATCAGGTCTTTGGTCGTGGCCTTGTCCAGGCGCATCAGGCCGCGGGTGACGTCGTCCAGCGAACGCTGGTTGTTGGTGTTCTTGCGGATCTCACGATCCAGCTCCTGCAGCAGCAACACGGCACGGGCCGTGACAGGGCCGGTGGACTCTTCGGTGCGCAGGGTGGTGACTTTCTTGCTCCAGCCAATCAGTTTCTTGCGAATGGCCTGATAGCGATCCTCGCTCATGCCACCGGCACGGCGCATCAGCTCGATGGCGTAGTACTCGGCAATGCCCTCACTGATCCAGTCACTCTTGTCGCTGTCGCGAATTCGGCTGAACACATGCACCAGCTCATGCACCAGGGAGCTGGTGCCGTTCTCGCTGACCAATGGGCGATCGCTGTGCATGAACAGCGAGTTGGGCGCCGACAGGCCGCCGCGCCACATCGGATCACCGGCGCCGACAATCAGCAACTTGGCTGGATCGCGCGGGAATACCGCCTGGGCTTCCGGCCAGATAAAGGTCAGCAGGGTGAGGATATCCATGCGCCGCAGCCCCTCGCCCACCGGAGCAGCCACCGTCACGTCGGTATCGCCGAGCTGGGCGCGGCGGCTGCCGATCTTGCCGGCAAGAATCCAGCCAGTTGGTCGATCCAGCTTGCGGGTCGGGTTGTCGATGCGGAAACGGTTTTTGCCGATGCGCGGCCAGCCGGTCTCAACGCCCTTCCAGCCCTTTGGCAACGCGAACTGCAGGCGCGCGACCAACTCGATCTGGTCATCCTTGATCAGGTGCGCACTGGGCACCAGATCATCGCCACGTAGCAGTGCCCAGTCCTTGGTCATCCGCGCATCGAAGCTGCCGGACTTGCGCGGATGGCTGATACGCACCTTGTAGCTGAGGGTGCTCTTCCCCTTGCCGGGCTGCCAGACACCCTGCTCGGCGCCTTCCAGCTGCCAGCTGCCATCAGCCTGGAAGTCGCTGTAATAGCCTTTGTCGCCCAGATCGAAGGTCAGGCTACGGACCAGATCCGCCTGCTCCAAGGTCAGGCTGACTTCGGCCTGATCACTCTCCGGGAGAAAGCGCACCTGGTAATCGAGATCAATTTTCTTCGCCGCCCAGAGCGACGTGCTCAGGCTCAACAGAATGGCAGCGGACAACAGTTTGAGACGGGCGGACATGATGCAAGCTCCATGCATGAACAGGGTATGGCCTGTGACAAGCGCCGGGACGAAAGGCTCAACCTGCGCGGAAAATCAGGTAATCCTCCCAGTCATCCTCGGCCACGCTGTTTTCGCTCAGCATGCGGCCGGACTGGGAAATACGCTGCTGATGCACCATGTCAGGATCACCACAGACCAGATGGTGCCAGAGCGGCAAGTCCTTGCCCTCGCTGACCAGGCGGTAGGCGCAGGTCGGCGGCAGCCACTGGAACTGGTCGGCCTGGGCCGGGGTGAGCTGGATGCAGTCCGGAACCTGGACGCGGCGATTGGCGTAGTCGGTGCAACGGCAGGTCTGCATATCCAGCAGTTTGCAGGCGATACGCGTGTAGTAGACGCTGCCGTCGTCCTCGTCTTCGAGTTTCTGCAGGCAACACAGGCCGCAGCCGTCGCACAGCGACTCCCACTCGGCCTGGTCGAGTTGGGCGAGGGTCTTGCGTTTCCAGAAGGGTTCGACTTTGGCGGCCATGACTCGGACTGTTCGACATAAAAGGCCGGCAGTCTAGCCCCAAGGCCAGGAGGGGCCAAGCGCTGGCGACTGGTGGTCAGTAACCGCGCGCGAAGTCCACCAGGCCGCGCAGCCCCTGCCCGGCCTGCCAGCGCTGCAGGTTGTCGAGAAACAGGTCGACCATCAACGCCGGATCGGTCGGCGCCGAACTGTGCCCACTGAGCAGCAGGCGCGGCGCGGCCCAGAACGGATGTCCCTGCGGCAGCGGCTCCTGGCGACAGACATCAAGTACCGCACCGGCCAGCAGCCCGCCTTGCAAGGCTGCTAGCAGATCATCATCAACCACCGCAACGCCGCGCCCGGCATTGATAAACAGGGCCTGCGGCGTCATCCTCGCGAACAACTCAGCGTCGTAGATATCACGGGTAGCTGGCGTATCCGGCAACAGATTGATCAGCACCTCGGCCCAGCCAGCCAGCTCAGCCAGGCCGTCCATGCCTCGTATTTCGATGAACGGCTCGATGCTGCGGGGGATACGCGCAATGCCGCGCAGCTCGACGCCAAATGGCGCAAGGAAGCGCGCCACCTCGCAGCCGATATCACCCGCACCGACGATCAGCACCCGTAGGCCGCGCAGGCTGGGCGGCGGCAGATGATCCCAGCGCTGCTCCACCTGGCTGGCCAGACGTGACAGCAGTCGGCGGCGATGGGCGAGCAGGTAGGTGAGCACGTACTCAGCCATGGCCTGGCCGAAGATGCCGACGGCGCGGCTCAGGGCATAGTCGCGCGGCAGGTCAGCTGCCAGCAGTGGCGTGATGCCCGCCCAGGTCGACTGCAGCCATTGCGGCCGGTAGCCCTGGCGCAGCAGGAGCGCCAACAAGTCCGGCTGACCTAACCAAACCGGGCAGCTGGCCGCCTTAGTGGCAAGAAGATCGCTCTCGCCGAACACCAACTGCAGCTGCGGCGCGGCAACCGTGAGCAGCTCGGCATACTGCGCCGCGCCCTGTTCGGCGAGCAGGACGCGCATCAGACCGGATCGTTGCGACGCAACAGTTCTTCCGGCAGGTGCTCGATGTAGTCGTCTTCCGGTGGCGGCATCTGCAGGTGGTAGCCCTGAGTTTCGAGGTTCTCCAGGACCTTGTGGATGTCCTCGCGGGCCAGCGGTTTTTCCGGGGTAAGGATCAGGCTGAAAGCCAGCTGCGGTGTGCCAAAAGCAGCCAACAGGGCTTCCGGAACGCGTTTCAGCTCATCAGCCTTGAGCACGTAGAGGTACATCTCGTTCTTGCGTGGGCTGCGGTAGATCGAACAGATTTTCTTCATGTCAGTTTTCCAGGGCCGCGAGTAACGCGTCGCCCATCAGTTCACGGCGCCAGCCGCGCAGGTTATCCGGCAGCTGATAGGGGCCATTCGGGTAACCGCTTTTCAGCAGGGCTTCGAGGGATTTCTTGCGCAGCATCAGTTCCGGGGCGATCTGCAAACGCTCGGCCTCTTGCTGGCCGACCACACGCAGCTTCTTCAGCAGTGCAGTGGACTCCAGCGGCAGCGGCTGCGGCAGGGCTTCGGGCCACTGCTCGGGCGGCAGTGCGCCGGCTTCCTTGATCAGCGTCAGCAGGGTCTCGCCATCCTGGCGCACGGTTTTCGGGTGCATCTCTTCGATGCGCGCCAGGACCACCAGGTTGTCTGGTTGGGTCTTGGCCAGCGGCCACAGCGAATGCTCGCGAATGATGCGATTGCGCGGCTGGTTACGCGCCCGTGCCTGACGTTCACGCCAGGCGCACAGGGCGCGCATCACCGCCAACTGCTGGCGCGACAATTTCCAGGCCAGCTTGGCTTCGCGGTAGAGCTGATCCGGGTCGACTTCGCGGCGCAGGTTGCTGACCAGCTCGGCGCCGTCTTCCAGCACCCAGGCGTGTTTGTCTTCCCCCAGCTTGGGCTGCAGAACCAGGTAAACCTCGGCCAGGTGCTGGGCATCCTCGGCGGCGTAACTGATCTGCGTCGGCGACAGTGGGCGCTGCAGCCAGTCGGAGCGGGTCTCGCCCTTGGGCAGTTCGATACCCAGGACTTCCTGCACCAGGCGCGAATAGCCCATGGAGAAACCAAGATTGAGGTAGCCGGCGGCCAGTTGAGTATCGAACAGCGGACTCGGCAGGCTGCCGGTCAGGCGCAGGAACACTTCCAGGTCTTCGCTGCAGGCATGCAGCACCTTGACCACCGCCTGATCTTCCAGCAATTGGGCAAAGGGCGACCAGTCACTGATGGTCAGCGGGTCGACAAGAAAGGCCTGCTGACCATCGCCCACCTGCAGCAAACCGGCAATCGGGTAGAAGGTGTCGACCCGCATGAACTCGGTGTCTAGGGCAACGAACGGCAAGCGCCGCCAGTCGGCGCAGTGACGGGCCAGGCTGGCGTCGTCGAGGATCCACTGAATATCGATAGCCACGCGGCACTCCTTGGGCAATGCCGCGCAGTATATATGCCTGGCGCCTGGGCCGGGCATTTGCCGGTACAGACGTTTGACTTATGCAGCGTTATTCCAGCACGCAGGAGTCGCCCGCATCTGCGCGGCTTAACCGGTTACACTGCGGCCCACCTCAGCACAGGGAAGAATAATGATGAAAAAACTCCTCGGCCTGCTGGCCCTCCTGATCGCTGGTGCGGCCGGCTATCTGGCGCTCACCCCGAACACCATCGAACCGCTGGCCTGGCAACCACCCGTGGCGCCACTGATGACCGGCGCACTGGAACCCAACGACACCCTGATGAAGGCCGAGCTGCTCGGTCAGGGCCAGATTCACGGCCCGGAAGACACCGCCGTGGATGCCCAGGGCCGCGTGTATGCCGGCCTGCATGACGGGCGCATCGTGCGTATTGCCGAAGACGGCAGCATCGATGTGCTGACCGCCACCGGCGGCCGCCCGCTGGGCATGGACTTCGATGCCCAAGGCAATCTGATCGTTGCCGATGCCTACAAGGGCCTGCTGCGCATCAGCCCGGCCGGGCAGATTGAAGTGCTCAGCACCGAGTCGCAAGGCGTGCCGTTCGCCTTCACCGACGACCTGGATATCGCCAGCGACGGGCGCATCTATTTCAGCGACGCCTCCAGCAAGTTCCAGCAGCCGGATTACCTGCTCGATCTGCTCGAAGGCCGCCCCTACGGTCGCCTGCTGCGCTACGACCCGGCCACCGGCAAGAGCGAAACCCTGCTCAAGGACCTGTACTTTGCCAACGGCGTGGCGCTGTCGCAGAACGAGGACTTCGTGCTGGTCAACGAGACCTACCGCTACCGCATCACCCGTTACTGGCTGAAAGGCGACAAGGCTGGCAGCCATGATGTATTCATCGACAACCTGCCGGGCATGCCGGACAACCTGCAAGGTGACCGCGCTGGCACCTTCTGGGTGGCCCTGCCCACGCCGCGCAAGGCCGACGCCGACTTCCTGCAGAACCAGCCCTGGCTCAAGGCCCAGTTGGCCAAGCTGCCGCGCTCGATGTGGCCCAAACCGGCCGATTACGGCCTGGCCATCTCCCTCAATGAGAAGGGCGAAATCGTGCAAAGCCTGCATGACGCCAGCGGCATGCACCTGCGCATGGTCACCTCGGTCAAGCCGGTGGGCAACTTCCTCTACTTCGGCAGCCTGAACAACGACCGTATCGGCAAGCTGCAATACCGCTAAGCCCGGTAGCCCTGAAAAGCCCGCCACCTTGGCGGGCTTTTTCTTGACCAAACCGCGTAGGAGCCGGCTTGCTGGCGATCAACAAACCAACAGGTGATCGCCAGCAGGCTGGTTCCTACGGCCAATTGGCGAAATGTGTTTGCGAACCCAGTGCGCTCCTGGCTTGTGCCACGCGACTAACTGCACAGCGCTGCTTATGATGTGCGGCATCCCGTCTTCGCCACAGGAGCTCCCATGCCGCTCGCCCAACTACTTGACGCCACCACCCTGCACGCCCGCCTCGGCGAACCTGGCCTGGTGATCCTCGACTGCCGTTTCGCCCTTGACGATCCAACCTACGGCGCGCGCAGCTATGCCGAAGCGCATATCCCCGGTGCGCAGTTCGCCGACCTGGAACGCGATCTGTCCGGCCCGGTGGTCAAGGGCGTGACCGGGCGCCACCCGCTGCCGGAGGCGGCACAGCTGCTTGAGCGCCTGCGCGCCTGGGGCATCAGTCAGGATAGCGACATAGTGCTGTACGACGATGGCCCCGGCGCCTTTGCCGCGCGGGCCTGGTGGTTGCTGGCCTGGCTGGGCAAGCGCGAGGGTGTATACCTGCTCGATGGCGGGCTCAAGGCCTGGAAGGCCGCCGGCCTGGCACTGGATAGCAATACTTCGGCGGTCAACCCCGGCCACTTCAGCGGCCAGGCCGACTCCAGCCTGCTGCGCGATGCCGCGCAACTGCAGCAGGACCTGCACAACCCGGCCTTGACCCTGCTCGACGCCCGCGCCCTACCGCGTTTTCGTGGCGAGGTGGAACCACTGGACCCGGTCGCCGGGCATATCCCCGGCGCCCTGTGTGCGGTGTTCACCGACAACCTCGACAGCGACGGCCGCTTTCTGCCGGCCACGCAACTACGCCAGCGCTTCGATGCCCTGCGTGGAGAGAAACCCGTGGAATCGCTGGTGGCTTACTGCGGGTCTGGCGTCACCGCCTGCCACAACCTGTTCGCCCTGTGCCTGGCCGGCTACCCGCTGGCACCGCTGTACGCCGGTTCCTGGAGCGAATGGATCACCGATCCGGCACGCCCAGTGGCCATCGGCGACTGAGCGCTCGCTGGCATGGCTCTGCGTAGGATGGGTCATGCTTCATCGACCCACCGTGCGTGGTTCAGGTGGATGAAAAAGCGTCATCCACCCTACGCCTGCGCCATCCACGCCAACCCCTAGGAGCCAGCTTGCTGGCGATCAATGGCGCCAAGCGAAACTCAATCGGCGTTGCGCAAACGTCGCGGTGTCAGCCCCAGATAACGGCGCATCGCCGTGGTCAGCGCGCTCTGACTGGAAAAGCCACATTCCTCGGCAATCCGCACCAGCGGCAGCGGACTCTCGCGCAGCAGGCGAGCGGCACGATCGAGGCGGGTCTTGAGCAGATACTGGTGCGGCGTCAGGCCAAGGCTGTCCTTGAACTGCGCATGGAAGTGGCTCGGGCTGAGGCAGGCAACCTGGGCCAGTTCGATCACCGTGATGCGCCGTGCCAGGTGTTCGGCGATGTAGCGGTCAAGCCGCTCGACATCCAGGGCGCCGGCCGGCGCAGCGGCCTGTTGGCCAAACAGACGCAAATGCAGGGCGCGTAGCAGTACACCGCCGAGGGCACGCGCCAGATGCGGGTCGCTGCCATAACGGGCCAGCTCGGCTCCGGCATAGCTCAGCAGGTTCTGAAAATCGGCATCCAGCGCCGGGTAGCGCGGGCTTTCGAACAGCTGGGCCAGCAACTGCAGGTCTTCCGCCGGGGTGTCCTGCTCATCGAGGTCGAGAATCAGCATGCGATTTTCGCCCATACCGGCGAACTGGTGCTCGGCATCGCCCGGCACCAGGCAGGCACGCATGCGGCAAACCTCGCCACCACGGCCATTGACCTCGAATTCCGCGCGCCCGGACAGCGACATCACCAACTGGTGATAGTCGTGGGCATGTTCATGGGCCTGGTTGTCCAGACACAGCAGACGGGCATTGAGCATTGTCTTCACCGACAAAAGGCAAGGCCGTACTTTATCGGGTTGCACTTGGTTGCAACAAGCTGCAGACAGCGGTTGCGACGAATGGAGGCTGGCCAGCATCTTGCTTCGCCCAAGACATTATTCTGCCCAGCTGGACAACGCTCATGCTCGAACTCGGTATCTACTGCCTGCAACGCTGCGGCCCTGCACGCGCTTTGCTGCTCCTGGGGCTGGCACTGTCCAGCACCCTGCTGGCGCTGCTTGAGCAGAGCGCTGCAGCCGTCTGCCTATTGCTCATCCTGTTTTACCTGGGCAGCGCGCAAAGCCTCAGCTGGCGGCGCCAACAGCAGGAGCAGCAGCACTTGTTGCAACAGCTTGCACAGCTGTTTGGTGGACAGGCCGAACGCAGTCACCTGCTGGTCAAATGCGCCGACGAACAGCGCGGCGCCGAGCGCCTACGCAGCGAAGTGCAGTTCGCCGCCCAGTCGCTGGAGCACATGGCCAAACAGACCGAGCAACAGGGCGAGGCACAGAGCCTGCGGGTCAATATGATTGCCACTGCCAGCGAGGAAATCAGCCAGACCCTGCTGCATATCGGCGATCTGGCCGAACAGGCACTGCACGCCTTCGAGCGTATGCACCAAATGAGTGATAGCGGTCGCCAGGACGCCCAATCAGTGGGCAACGAGATGCAAAGCATCCAGCTCAGCCTGGGGCGCACCGCCGCAGCCGTGCACCAGTTGTTGCAGCACAGCGCCGCTGTCGAACAGTCCGTGCAGCTGATTCAGGCACTGGCCAAGCAGACCCAGCTGCTCGCCCTCAACGCCTCCATCGAAGCCGCCCGGGCCGGCGAGCAAGGTCGTGGCTTCGCCGTGGTCGCCGAGGAAGTACGCAACCTGGCGCAATCCACCTCGGCCGCAGCCGTGGAGATCACCGGCGCTGTCGGCGCCATCGGCCAGGCCGTGCAGCATGTGCAACTGGAGGTCGACGAACACCAGCAGTTGCTGGCCAACGGCTGCCAACAAAGCCTTGCCCTGGCCAACCGATTGCAACAACAAGCCGACTTCAGTACGCAGAACTTGCAGAGTTTCGGGGTGATGCGCCAGGCCCTCAGCGAGCACACCCAGGCCAACCAGTCACTCAACCAGCAATTGCACGAGATCGGTGCAGCACTCGGCCAACAGAGCACGCAGAACCGCGAACTGCATGACCTCACCCACTATTTAACGCACCTTACCCAGGGAGCCAGATCATGACTCTGACCACCCTAGCCCTGGCCGCCACCTTCAGCTCCCTGCTGGCACTGATACTGCTGCAGCAGTCCATCGCCCGCCGTCAGACCCGGCAACGCCAGCAAGCCCTGCAGCACGCGCTGGTGCACAGCCTGGAACTGCTCCAGCGCCTGCAAAAGCATCGTGGCCTCGGCGGCCAGAACAGTAGCGATGCACGCAACCAGTGCCGCAACCTGGCCCTGGAGCTGGATAATCTGTGGCGTAGCCTGCCCGGTGCCGCCGGCGAGCTGACCGAACTGCAGCCGGCCTGGCAGGCGCTGCAGCAACACGCGGGCGATTTCGATGGCCACTGCCGCCTGATCGAGCGCCTGCTGACCCTGATTCAGTTGTTCGAACTGCGCCTGAGCGGCCCACTGCAGAGTGATCTGGGTATCGCGCGCAGCTGCCGTGAACTGGAAGAACTGGCACGCCTGCGCGGTTTGGCCGTACGTGGCGCCAACACCGAGCGCTGCCCGCTACCCTTGCAGGTGCAACTGCGTTACCTGAGCCTGCGCCTGCAATCACGCGCAAGCCGCAACACCGCCCTGGCCCGCGCACTGGACAGCCTGCGGCGGCAACTGATCGATCCGCCACGGGTCGCCATCGCGCCGGCAGAATGCTTCAACCTGCTGACGCCGCTGATCGACGAACAACTCGGCCAACTGCGTCAACGCCTGGCCTGAACGCTCCCCCCTGCTAGCTCGGGCGCTACTGAAGCATGCTGCCCCAATAACGCCACTGATAAGGCTATGCTGTGCGGGCTTTCGATTTACAGGAGTCCACCATGAGCACCGCCTACCGTCTGTTGCTGCCAACCACCGCCCTCATGCTTGCAGCTTGTACCCACCAGCCGCAAACAAGTGTCAGCGTGCAGGAAAAACAGCTGGGCAAATGCCCCATGGAGCTGAGCATGGGGCAGACTCTGGTGATTACCCTGCCCAGCAATCCAACCACCGGCTTCCGCTGGATTGTGGCTGATGCCGCATCGGGCGTGCTACGCAGCCTCGGCCCGGAGGTCTACACCACCCCGGAGGATGCCGGCCTGGTCGGCAGCGCCGGACAATCGACCTGGCGCTATCTGGCACAGTTGAAGGGTAACGACCGCCTGCTGATGCAGTACCGACGCCCCTGGGAAGTCGACGTGGCACCGGCCAAGATCATCGATTGCCAGATCGAAGTCCGCTGACGCCATTGGCCAGGCACTCTGGCGTGTAGTGCCCTGCTCTGAAGAAGTCCAGCCGCAATAATGGGCAAAAACAGAGTGCCCTGACCATGCGCCCACTGCTTTGCCTGCTCGCCCTTGGCGGCGCCCTGCTCTTTCTCCTCGGCCTGCACCTTGAACTCAAGTGGCTGTGCCTGCTGAGCAAACCCCTGCCCGTGATCGCCCTGCTGCTGTGGCTGCGAACTACAGCCGCCTCGGCGTATCGCCACTGGATCATGCTCGGCCTGCTGTTCTCCCTGCTCGGCGATATGCTGCTGGAGTGGCCGGCCAACCTGTTCGTCTTCGGTCTGGGAGCATTCCTGATAGCCCACCTGGCCTACCTGGTCGCCTACCTCGGCGATAGCAAACGCCTGGCACCATTGCCACTGCTGTTGGCGTTTGCAGTAGCCGGCAGCATGTTTGCCGTGCTCGCCAGCTCCGGTCTGGGCGACCTGCTGATTCCTGTGGCGTTTTACAGCCTGGCCATTGGCTGCATGCTCTGGCGTGCCCTTGCCCGCCTGGGCAGCCATGGCATCAGCCAGAACTCGGCCTGGCTGGCGGCTGGGGGCGCATTGCTGTTCGTGCTGTCGGACAGCCTGATCGGCATCAACCGCTTCGTCGCGCCCTTCGACGGCGCCCGCTACGCCATCATGCTCAGCTACTGGCTGGGCCAGTTGGGCATTGCCGCATCCGCCATCGCCCTGCAATTAGGTGTAGTTCAACGGGCCGAAGCAGCCTGGCGGGAAACCCGATGACCCGTCCGCCGCATTCATACACCTGAACCTTACGGCACGCGCCTGCCGCCAGACGGCGCAATCCTAACGTCCCTGATCAAGCGCACTGACTACCGTTCCTATCGATGACAGGGCATTCCAGCCCCGGATCGTCTATAGAGAAAAGACAGGTCTTGGCGGGAGAGGGATATGCGCGGCAATGCATGGATCATCGTGTGGTTTCCACTGGCATGTCTGCCTGGTTGTGGCAGCCTGCTCCCCAGCGAGCAAGCCGAAGTACTCTCCCCGTTCAATGATTATCTCGATGCAGAGATCCGCTACTCTCAGGCACAACCGGGCACGACCACGCGCTCGGAGCTGTTCTCGCTGGGTTTCGACCCACTGGCCCAGGGCAACGGCAAGATGCTCTCGTTCATTGACCTGCGCCTGATGTTCGTCCAGCCCAACGTGCCCATCAGCTATCTGCCCGATGGCCTGATCCAATGCCTGGAAGCCAAGGATCGCTGCATCGGTTATGCCTTCGACTTCAACAAGACCGATACCCAGCGGGTCGGCAACTTCTGGGCCGACGTATTCAACTTTCGCAAGAAGCGCGAACTGCAGGGCTGGGCCTTCCGAGCGGTGTTTGTGCTGGTCGACGACACTCTGGTGCACAAGGTCAGTAACGGCGAGCCGAACATCCGCCGCTACGAGGTCAAACGCAACCCACTGGGGCCGCTGCAGGGCGCCGGTGAATTCTTTTCCGACCAGTTGAAGTAATGGTGGTTGGGCCAAGGCCGGCACTTGGCTAAAATGCCGGCCTTTTCGCCAGAACCGCCGGAATTGCCGTGACCACCCAGCCCGACCGCCTCTTCGCCCAGCCGCACACCGAGTTGCAGGACTTCGTCTTCAACGAGGACGTGGTGCGGGTGTTCCCGGACATGATCAAGCGTTCGGTTCCCGGCTACCCGACCATTGTCGAGAACATCGGCGTGCTGGCTGCGCAGTTTGCCCAGCCCAACTCGGTGCTCTACGACCTGGGCAGCTCGCTTGGCGCAGTCACCCAGGCCCTGCGCCGGCATGTGCGCACGGAAGGCTGCAGGGTGATCGCGGTGGACAACTCGCACGCCATGGTCGAGCGCTGCCGCGAATACCTGCACGCCCAGGACTCGATGTTCCAGGAGCTGCTGCCGGTGGACGTGCAAGAAGGCGATATCCTTGCCCTGGACTTTGCGCCGGCGTCCCTGGTGGCCTTGAACTTCACCCTGCAGTTCATCGATCCTGAACAACGTCTGGCACTGCTCACGCGCATCCGCCAGGCACTGCTGCCCGGCGGCGCGCTGATCCTCTCGGAGAAACTGCGCTTTGAAGACGAGCAGCAACACGCCCTGCTCACCGACCTGCACATCGCCTTCAAGCGCGCCAACGGCTATAGCGAACTGGAAATCGCCCAGAAGCGCAGCGCCCTGGAAAACGTGATGAAGCCGGACAGCCTGGAGCAGCACCGTGAGCGTCTGCTGGCTGCCGGTTTCAGCCAGGTCGTGCCGTGGTTCCAGTGCCTGAACTTCGCCTCCCTGGTGGCCCTGCCATGATTGCTGCCCTTGACCTCGACGCCCTGCAACAGAGACTGGCCGGCAGCCCGCTGCAGGACTGGGCCTGTGACCTGCCGGCGCAGATCGACGCCAAGCTGGCGGTCGGCCATGGCGACCTGCAGCGCTGGTATGCCGCGGTGCAGAGCCTGCCCGCGCTGACCGTCGAACGCCAGGAGTTGGGCGAACACCTGCTGCTTGATGGCCCCTGCGATGAGGCCACTCGCGCCCAGTTGCTAGCGGCTCTGCAGGGCCTGATTCCCTGGCGCAAGGGGCCGTTCGATCTGTTCGGCGTGCACATCAATACCGAGTGGCGCTCGGACTGGAAATGGTCGCGGGTCGCCCCACACCTGGATCTGAAGGACAAACGCATCCTCGATGTCGGCTGCGGCAACGGTTACTACCTGTGGCGCATGCTCGGCGCAGGCGCAGGCAGCGTGGTCGGCATCGACCCCAACTGGCTGTTCCTCAACCAGTTCCTCGCCGTCAAACGCTACCTGCCAGACCTGCCCGCCTGGCACCTGCCGCTGGCCCTGGAAGAACTGCCGGGCAAGCTGGAAGGCTTCGACACGGTGTTTTCCATGGGCGTGCTGTATCACCGCCGCTCACCCATCGACCACCTGCTGGAACTGAAGGATTGTCTGCGCAAGGGCGGTGAACTGGTCCTGGAAACCCTGGTGGTGGAAGGCGATGCGCAGCAGGTGCTGGTGCCGGAAGACCGCTACGCGATGATGCGCAACGTCTGGTTCCTGCCGTCGGTGCCAGCGCTGGAACTGTGGCTGCGCCGTGCCGGTTTTGTTGACGTGCAGTGCGTGGACGTGTCGGTGACCAGCGTCGAGGAACAACGCGCCACCGAGTGGATGCGTTTTCAGTCGTTGCCGGATTTCCTCGATCCAGCTGACCACAGTCGCACCGTCGAAGACTTGCCGGCACCGACCCGTGCCGTGCTGGTGGCACGTAAACCCTGATTTAGCAAAAGGTCTGATTGCAGCGAACCTGGATCGATGCACACTCTCTATAACGAAAGCATCGACAGGGCCCATAGCTATGCGCAGCCTGATATTGCTGTTGCTCACCCTGCTCTGCAGTGCCAGTCCACGCGCTGAAGAAGCGCCTGTACTTCAGCTCTACACTGAAGAATACCCACCGGTAAGTTTCAGCCATGCCGGTCGGGCCGAGGGCATGGCCAGCGAGGTGGTACGGGGAATTCTGCGGCGCCTCGACGAGCCAGCGAATATCCAGGTGGTGCCCTGGGCTCGGGGCTATCAAATCGTACAGAAAACCCCGAATACGGCGCTGTTCGCGACTATTCGCAATGCCGAACGAGAACCGCATTTCAAGTGGGTCGGACCAATCCTGCTGGCCCGTGATGCCTTCTATACCCTCAAGGGCTCAGGTTTGCAGATCCACAGCACGGCCGATCTGCAACAGATCGAGGCCATCGCCGTACCGCGCGACTGGTTCACCTATCAGGAACTGAGAGCACAAGGCCTGGGCAATCTGCAGGGCGTCACCGAGCCACAACAGATGTTCAAGATGCTACGCCGCGGCCGGGTCAAGTTGATCGTCGCCGACAACCTGAGTTTCTTCAGCCGGGGTGAGGCAGCCAGCCAAGTCGACTACCTGACTCCAGCCGACGTTGAAGTGGCTTACCCCTACCGCACCTCGCTTGGTTACATCACCTTCTGGCCTGGCACGGATGAGGCCGTGATCCGGCGCTGGCAAGCAACGCTCGATCAGATGAAGGCAGACGGTAGTTTCAGTCACATCTACCAGCGCTGGCTGCCGGGCGAGCCCGAGCCACGCTAAACCAGCTCGATACGGTCGTCGTGAATGGTAATCAGGCCCTGCTTGAACAAACCGCCGATGGCTTTCTTGAAGTTGCCCTTGCTTACCCCGAACGCTTGGGTAATCGCTTCCGGCGGGCTCTTGTCGCTCAACGCCAGGCTGCCACCCTGCTCACGCAGGCGGGCAAGGATCTGTTCGCCGAGGCTGTCCGTTGCTTCCTGGCCAACGGGTTGCAGGCTCAGGCTGATCTTGCCGTCGGCGCGCAGCTCCTTGATATAGCCTTTCTCCTGCATGCCGTTGCGCAGGAACTTGAACACTTCGTTCTTGTGAATCAAACCCCAGTGCTGGTTATTGATGATGGCCTTGAAGCCCATATCGGTCTTCTCCACCACCAGCAAATCCACCGCATCGCCGACCTTGTAACGCGGCGGTGTGTTATCCAGGTAACGATCCAGGCGTGCCGTAGCGGTGATGCGCTTGCTGCGCTTGTCGAGGTAGACATGCACCACACAGTAGTCGCCGACCTGCAGCGGGCGTTTCTCTTCCGAGTGCGGTAGCAGCAGATCCTTGGGCAGGCCCCAGTCGAGGAACAGGCCGACTTTGTTGATCTCCGCCACTTTCAGGCTGGCAAAACCACCGACCTGGGCTTTGGGTTTTTCGGTGGTGGCGATCAAGCGGTCTTCGCTGTCCAGGTAGACGAACACGTTGAGCCAATCACCGATCTCGCTCGGTTCTCCCTTAGGTACGTAGCGATTGGGCAAAAGGATCTCGCCATCGGCACCGCCGTCCAGATAGAGGCCAAAGTCGGTCTGCTTGACCACCTGAAGAGAGTTGTAGCGCCCGATCAGAGCCATGTTCACCACCTTGTTTGCAAGGTCGGCATTCTACCCGTTGCCACCTGCGCGCGCTGCATCGGAAGAGGCAAAAGGCTTTCGGTGCCCCTGACCGATCATCGCCATGCATGGCCATTCTTAGCCGGAAATCTCCCCACAGCGCATTCACCACTGGCGGTTAGCACAGGCATGTTTCAGAATCATGGCAGCTGGCAACTTCGGCTCACCGAGCTTGTCCTAGCTGTACGGATTCTCGCTGTCTGCTCCCCGGAGTTTCTTTGCGCCCTTTTGGCCACTGGCTGCCCTACCCTGCCGCGTCGCTCACCGCCCTCGGCCTGCTGTTCATTCTGCTGCCCATCGCCAGTCGTTACTGGCTAGGTTGGTCAGACACGGCCGGCTACCTTTCGGATGTTGCTATCGGCAGCCTGCTGTTGCTGCTCAACTATCGCCGACCACTGCTGGCCATACCACTTATGCTGGCCTGGGGCTTGATGATCCTTGGCAGCGCCGAGCTGGTCAGCGCCGTCGGTCGGTTACCAGAACCCGGTGACCTGAAATACCTCTCCGATCCGCAATTCGTCAGCCGCTCGACCCAGGGCGGCGGGATCAGCTACCCGGCACTGGCCGTGGCGCTGGTCATCGGCACACTGCTGTGCCTGCTCACCGGCCGCAAGCGCTGGCCGGCCCTGCCCCGTGTCAGCTACCTGCTACCCGTCACTCTGCTGCTGGCGCATATGGCCGACCAGAACCTCAACCCCAGCGAAGCGGATCAGTGGAAACAGTTCAACCTGCCGCACAAGCTGCTGGCCGAAAGCCTGAATAATGCGCAAACTGGTATCGAAGACTGGCTCGACGGTGCCGAGGCCGACAGCCCGCCGGATATCGCCGGCCTCTCGCGCCTGGACCTCAGCGGTGCACCACTGCTGGATGGCGCCGGCAAGGCACGCAATGTCCTGATCATCACCCTGGAAGGCATACCCGGCGCCTATATCGCTGCCAACCGCGCAGCCATCAACAGCAGCTATACCGAAGATCTGATGCCGCGCCTGAGCCAATGGGCCGAGCGCAGCATGAGCACACCGGACTACGTGCTGCACAGCCACCAGACCATTCGTGGCCTGTACGCCATGCTTTGCGGCGACTACAGCAAACTCGACTCGGGCACGCCCAAAGGCGTTGAGCTGCTGAACAACCCGGCGCGCAGCGAGCAGTGCCTGCCGGCACAGATGCGCTCCCAGGGCTTCAGCACCCACTTTCTGCAAGGCGCCGGGCTGCGTTTCATGGCCAAGGACCAGATCATGCCGCAGATGGGCTTCCAACAGACCCACGGCCGTGACTGGTTCCGTAACAAGCCCTACCTGGAATTCCCCTGGGGCATGGATGACCGCTCCTACTTCGAGGGCGCGCTGGGCTACGTCAAGCAACTGCGCCAGAAAAAACAGCCGTGGATGCTGACCCTGCTTACCGTCGGCACCCACCAGCCCTACTCTGCCCCGCCGGAGTACCTGAGCCGCTACCCCACTGCCAAGCAGGCTGCCATCGGCTATCTGGATGATGCCGTGGCCGATTTCCTCGGCGCTCTGGAAAAACAAGGTGTACTCAAGGATACGCTGGTCATCGTCACTTCCGACGAGTCCCATGGCCTGAGCGATGTACGCCTGGCTTCGGCCTGGGGCTTCAATCTGGTGCTGGCGCCTGAGCAGGCCAAACTGCCGAAGCTCAAGCAAGGGGTCTACGGCCATGTCGACCTGACCGCCTCAGTACTCGACTATTTTGCCCTGCCGGTACCGGACAACCTTTCCGGCCGCTCGCTGTTTCGCAACTACAGCACTAACCGCGAAATCATTTCCTACACCAACGGCATGCTGCGCATGCACGACGGCCAGATCTTCACCGAGTGTAATTTCCAGAAGACCTGCCGGCGCTATGCCAGTCCTTCGTTCATTGCCGACAGCGCGCAGTACCTGGGCAAGATCAGCGGCAAACAGGCGCGCCTGATCAGTCAGCGCGGTGCTCTGCTCGATCAGTCCATCAGTGGCGGACAGATCGGCCATCGCTATCAGTTCGCCAATCTCGAGCGTATCCCGCTCAAGGCCGAGTCCCGCGATGACTGGGCGGACAACCTGATTGGCGCGCAGTACCTGGAAATGCCGGAAGGCACGCGTACCCGCGTGACCCTGAAAATCGAAGGCGTGGGTCTGGATCGCCAGGGCGCCAACCTGGTACTCAAGACCAAGGAGTTCGACCGCGATGTGCAGCTGGCCATCCCCAACCTGCCGCCCCTGAAGCGGGGTCAGGCGGTGGAGGTGAGCTTCGACTTCGATAATCCGCAGACCCGCAAGGCGTTCTCCTTCCACCTGCTCGGCGAAGGCCACGGCGCCATCCGTATCAGCGACTTCAGTGTGGTCACCGAACCGCTGCCGCCGGAGCTGATTGCCGTACAGGCAGAAGAATCGCTGGAAAACCTGGCGCACTAAGCCCCTGCTCCGCCGTAGAGCGGTGAATACGGCGACAGCGGGTGATTACGGCTTCTGCAACCCCAGGCGCAGCAGCTTGCCGTCCGCCTCGTCGGTCAGTAGGTAGAGATAGCCGTCCGGCCCCTGGCGCACGTCGCGGATGCGCCAGCCGCGATCCGTCAGCAAGCGCTCCTCATGCACCACCTTGTCGCCATCGAGCTGCAGGCGGATCAGCGCCTGCCCGGCCAAGGCGCCGATAAACAGACTGTGCTGCCAGGACGGGAAACGCTCGGCTGAGTAGAAGGCCATGCCACTCAATGCCGGCGATTTTTCCCAGACATGATGAGGTGCCTCAGTGCCGGCCACCTGCTCGCCTTCAGCTTCCGGAATCGGCAAAAAACTGTAGTTGATGCCATGCGTCGCCAGCGGCCAGCCATAGTTCTTGCCGGCCTGGGGAATATTGATCTCGTCACCGCCGCGTGGGCCGTGCTCATGCAACCAGAGCTGACCAGTCCAGGGATTGAGCGCTGCCCCCTGAGGGTTGCGATGGCCATAGGACCAGATTTCCGCCCGCGCTCCGGCCCGCTCGACAAAGGGGTTGTCGGCCGGCACCCGGCCATCCGCCTGGATACGCACCAGCTTGCCCTGCAACTTGTCGAGGTCTTGGGCGGTGGCGCGCTGATTGTTTTCCCCGAGGGTAATGAACAACAGCCCCCGGCGATCGAACACCAGACGCGAGCCGAAGTGAATGCCACTGGACAGTTTCGGCTGCTGACGAAAGATCACCTGGAAGGCCTGCAGGCTGCGCATATCAGCGCTCAAGCGCGCACGACCCACCGCCGTGCCGGCCAAGTCGCCACTGGCAGCGGCCTCGGCATAGCTGAGATAAACCAGCCGGTCGCGGGCAAAGTCTGGCGACAGCACCACATCCAGCAAGCCGCCCTGGCCCACCGCGAAGACCTCCGGCACACCCGCCAGCGGCGCCGACAGCCGCCCCTGCGCATCCAGCCAGCGCAGGCGCCCCGGCCGTTCGGTGATCAGACTGCCCTGACCATCCGGCAGAAAAGCCACGCTCCATGGATGTTCCAGGCCACGCACCATTTCGTGCAACTGCAGCACACCCAGCTCACTCTTCTCCCCGCCTGCCAGCGTCAGCAGCGGCAAACTCAGGAGCAGGGTCAGCAAAAGATTTCTGGTCATAGTCATTTCTCTATCCGCACCGCATTCTTGTAGCCCAATCCCGGTAGAGGCTCCCAGCCGGTTACAATCCCCTTTCATTTCCTTTTGTGACCGTTACCACCATGAGCGAACCCGAGCGCCTATCCAAACGTCTGACCCAGCAGCTGCCCTGCTCGCGCCGCGAAGCCGAGCTGTATATCGAGAATGGCTGGGTCACCGTCAACGGCCGCGTGGTGGAAGAGCCGCAGTTCAAGGTTCACGACGAAACCATTGCCCTGCTGCCCGGCGCCGTGGCGGAAACCCTGCCGCCGGTGACCATCATCCTGCACAAGCCGGCGGGACTGGGCTGCGGCATGGGCGCCAACTCCGTGCAGCAGCTGTTGACCCTGGCCAACCAGATGGAAAACGATGCCAGCGGCATCCGACCATTGCAGCGCCATTTCACCCGTCTGGACATGCTCACGCCACTGGAGACCGATGCCAGTGGCCTGCTGGTGTTCAGCCAGAACCGCTCGGTGATCCGCCTGCTCAAGGACGATGCCGATCAGCTGGAACACGAATACGTGGTCGAGGTCAGCGGCGAGATGGTCGGCAACGGCCTCAAGCGCCTGGCCTTTGGCCTCAGCTACAAGGGCGTGACGCTGGCGCCCTGCAAGGTCAGCTGGCAGAGCGAGAACCGCCTGCGCTTCGCCATCAAGGCAACCCAGCCGGGGCAGATCCGCTTCATGTGCGAAAGCGTCGGCCTGCAGGTCGTCGGCATTCGCCGCCTGCGCATTGGGCGCACCGGCATGGCCAAGTTGCCAGTCGGACAGTGGCGCTACCTGGGACCGAACGAGAAGTTCTGACCCCCGCTAGCTCTCAGTAGTCCGCATAGCGCTGCTCGATCCGCAGGTACTCGCCATTGGCACGGATTGCTGCCAACCCCTGGTTGAAACGCTCGCGTTGTGCCTCCAGGCGAAAGCCGACGCTATAGGGAGTAGCCGGCAGCAGCATGTACCAGGTCAGCGGCTGGCTGGTATCGACCTGTCCGGCCACCTCGCGATTTAAATAGCGCAGGATGCGCGAGTCTCCCACCACCACATCTACCCGGCCACTGTAGAGCAGGCGGTTGCGATTGATTTGCTGGGCCTCCTCGCGATAACGCGGGTTGGCCTCTGCCATGACCTGGAACTCCGGGCCCAGGAGAAAGCGGGCGCGCTGAAAGGTACTGATCGAGTAGTTCGCCAGATCGGCGATGCTGTCAATTCGGTAGTTCCGCGCAGTCAGGGCCACGGCGATATTGTGATAATGGATATAAGGCTTCGAGTAGAACGCCTGGATGCCGCTTTGCGCATTGGTGGTGGCAATACCGTCCAGATCGCCGCGGCGCAGCGCCAGATGCAGACGCTCCATCGGCGCATAGTGCGCTTCAAGCGTAAACCCTGCGGCGGCTATGGCAGCAGCAACGATGTCGTACTCCAGGCCACGCGCTTCATGCTCGAAGATGTAGGGCGGCTTATGCGTGCCGAAGCCAATTCGCAGTGGCTCGGCCATCACGCCCGGTGCCAGCAACATCACGCCCAAAAGCCAACCGCACTGCAACCACCGCATGCTTGCCCCCTACATCATTCGCCTAGGATAGGCTGAGCGCTGCGCCGTGCGCCATCACCACGGCGTATGTGCCGCGATTCATCCACGGCCGGTATCTAAGGGCTAGACTCATCGCCTTACTGCCCCATGATCTGTTTGGAGAACCCCATGCTCAAAGCCGAATACCAGTACCGTGGCAAAGTGCCTCAGGATGTCATCGAAGCGGTCGAACTGAGCCTGCCCGCACTGCCGGCTGGTCAGGTGCTGGTCAAGGTGCTGGCCGCACCCATCAACCCATCAGACGTGCTCACCCTGACCGGCGAATACGGCATGCTGCCGCCACTGCCGGCGATTGGCGGCAACGAAGGCGTCGGCCGCGTCGAGCAGTTGGGTGACGGGGTGAAAAACCTCAAGGTCGGCCAGACCGTGCTGTTGCCGGTCGGCTGCGGCACCTGGGTGACTCACCTGCATGCGCCGGCCGACAAGCTGATCCCGCTGCCGGATGCCGATCCGCAGCAACTGGCGATGATGACCATCAACCCGCCGACCGCCTCCTTGCTGCTCAGCCAGTTCGTCGACCTCAAGCCGGGCGACTGGGTGATCCAGAACGCAGCCAACTCCGGGGTCGGCGGCTACCTGATCCAGCTGGCCAAGCTGCGCGGCTTCAAGACCATCAACGTGGTGCGCCGTGAGTCGGCCATCGCCGAGGTCAAGGCAGAAGGCGGCGATGTGGTGCTGGTTGATGGGCCGGACCTGCACAAGCGTGTCCGTGAAGCCACTGGCGGCACGCCGGTCATGCTGGGGATCGATGCCATCGGCGGCACGGCCACCGACCACCTGGCAGCCTCCCTCGGTGAAGGCGGCACCCTGGTGAACTACGGCCTGATGAGCGGCCAGCCGTGCCAGGTCTCGGCTGCCTCGTTCGTCTTCCGCGACGTGACCCTGCGCGGCTTCTGGCTAGCCAAGTGGTTCCAGAAAGCCACCCCGGCCGAGCAGTTCAAGGTATTCGGCGAGCTGACCCAGCTGATCGCCGCTGGCAAACTCAAGGCACGCGTGGCCGCGACCTACAACGTCAGCCAGATCAAACAAGCCGTCGCCGCAGCGGCCGGTGGCGAGCGCGGTGGCAAGATCCTGATCGTGCCGTAGGCATTCAGCACGCAATAAAAAAGGGGGCCAGTTGGCCCCCTTTTTTATTGCTTGTGTCGTTACTCCGCCACCGGCTTCTTGCGCTTGAGCGGTGCCAGGCCGTCCTGGCTGACGATGGGCGACGGCGCATTGTTCGGTCGTGCACTCGGCTTGCGCTTGGGTGCGGCAGCCTTGGCACCCGGCTTCTTGGCGTCTTTCTTGTCGACCTTTTTCTTCTTCGGCCCGACCGGCTTACCGGAGGCCTTGAGGTTCTTCGGCCCCTGGTAGATGCCCTTCAGTTCCTTGATGTTGCGCCGCTCGAAACGCTGCTTGAGGTAGCGCTCGATGCTCGACATCAGGCTCCAGTCGCTATGGGTGATCAGCGAGATGGCCAGGCCTTCACCTCCGGCACGCCCGGTACGACCGATACGGTGTACGTAGTCATCGCCGGAACGCGGCATGTCGAAGTTGATAACCAGGTCCATGCCGTCGACATCCAGGCCACGCGCCGCCACGTCGGTAGCCACCAGCACCTTGGCGCCGCCCTGCTTGATACGGTCGATGGCCAGCTTGCGATCCTTCTGGTCCTTCTCACCGTGCAGCACATACACCTTGTGCTCGGCAGCCACCAACTTGCCCCACAGGCGGTCGGCCTGGACGCGGGTATTGGTGAAGATGATCGCCTTCTGGTAGGTCTCGTTGCTCAGCAGCCACTCAACCAGTTGCTCTTTGTGGTAGTTGTGGTCGGCAGTGATGATCTGCTGACGGGTGCCCTCGTTCAGCTCGCTGACGCTGTTGAGCTTGAGGTGCACCGGCTCGCGCAGCACGCTGGCGACCATCTCGCGCAGGCCGTTGCCGCCGCTGGTGGCGGAAAACAGCATGGTCTGCTGACGGTTGCCACACTCCTTGCCCAGGCGCTGCACATCTTCGGAGAAGCCCATGTCGAGCATGCGGTCGGCTTCGTCGAGGATCAGCACTTCCACGTCGTTGAGCTTGAGGGTGCCGGCATTCAGGTGTTCGAGCAGGCGGCCCGGAGTACCGATCAGGATGTCCGGCACCTTGCGCAGCATGGCAGCCTGGACCTTGAAGTCTTCGCCGCCAGTGATCATCCCCGACTTGATGAAGGTGAACTGGGAGAAACGCTCGACTTCCTTGAGTGTCTGCTGGGCCAGTTCGCGGGTCGGCAAAAGAATCAGTGCGCGAATGGTCACCCGCGGCAGGGCATCGCCCATCAGCCGGTTGAGCAGCGGCAGGACAAAAGCTGCGGTCTTGCCGCTGCCGGTCTGTGCCGTCACCCGCAGGTCATGCCCTTCCAGTGCCGGCGGAATCGCCGCTTGCTGCACCGGCGTCGGCTCGGTGAAGTTGAGCTCGGCGACGGCCTTGAGCAGGCGTTCATGCAGGGCAAATTGGGCGAACACGGGGCATACCTCGACAAAAAATCAGCAAAACAGCCGTATAGAGTACCGGTTGTCAGGCTAAATGACCGCCTCTGTTATGCAAAAAGCCGCATATCGCCGGCCGAACGGCAGTTTTGCGCTACGGCAACAGCCGCTGGGCGCTGTCTATTTTTTGTACAAAACTGAGCAAGCAGATAGAATACGCGCCGCTTTCAATCCCGAAAGCATGGGTTCCCTAACCCCATTCACTAAAAAGGTCCTGCTATGTCCCTGCTTCCCGAGCAGCGTCGGCGCTCCGCGCTGGCGGTGCTGATCGCCTTCCACATCCTCATCATCATCGCCAGCAACTACCTGGTGCAGCTGCCGATCACCCTGCTGGGCTGGCACACCACCTGGGGCGCGTTCAGTTTCCCGTTCATCTTCCTGGCCACCGACCTGACCGTTCGCCTGCTCGGCAAGGGCCCGGCGCGCCAGGTGATCGCCCGGGTCATGCTGCCGGCGCTGCTGGCTTCCTACGTGGTCTCGGTGCTGTTCCAGCAAGGCGCTTTCCATGGCCTGGCGGCGCTGGCCCAGTTCAACGAGTTCGTCTTGCGCATTTCCGTGGCCAGCTTCCTCGCCTACGTGCTCGGCCAAGTGCTCGATATCCAGGTATTCGACCGCCTGCGCCGCCTGCCGCAGTGGTGGATCGCCCCCACCCTGTCGACCATCATCGGCAACCTGCTGGATACCTTCGCCTTCTTCTCCGTGGCGTTCTGGCGCAGCAGCGATGCCTTCATGGCCGAGCACTGGGTGGAAATCGCCATGGTGGACTATGGCGTCAAACTGGCCGTCAGCCTGATGCTGTTCGTGCCACTCTATGGCTTGCTGCTCAACGCTATCCTGCGTCTGCTGGCCGGGCGGACGCGCGTGGCAGCCTGACGCAGCAGGCGACGATGGCATTTTTCCTGAACCCAGCAACACTCAGGGAACACCCAGCAGCCGCCGGGCTCCAATGCCCTGCCACCTCACGGAGTCACCAGCATGCCCCGCTCAACCTTTCTCGTACTCAGCGGCCTGGCTCTGGCCATCAGCCTGAATGGCGCCAGTGCCGCACCCAAGCATGACAAACACAGCAATGAGGGCAAGCACGGTGGTGGAGAGGATGTTCAGGTCGACCTGCGCGGCCCGACGATCGACATCGGTCAGGTACGCATCACTCTGGACAACAACCGCGAGCTGATCGGCCAGACGCAATCTCTGCCGCCAGGTATCCGCAAGAACCTGGCACGCGGCAAACCGCTGCCACCGGGCATCGCCAAGCGCTTCGACAGTCGCCTGCAAAGCCAGCTGCCGCACTACGATGGTTACGAGTGGCAGCAGGTCGGTACCGATGTGGTACTGGTCGCCATTGCCACCGGCATCATTTATGAAGTGCTGCAGAACGTGCTGGATTGAGTCGCCGGAAACTTTGCCAGCTGCGCATGGCTCCAAACTCTAGCGGTCGACTGATGGCCGCCTGAGCTTATGAGGGCCACGCACTTGAAACCAGCCTTGATCTACTACGTGGCATCCAGTCTGGATGGCTATATCGCCCGTCCGGATGGACGGATGGACTGGTTGGATAGCATCGACGCCGCCACTGACGACCACGGCTACCAGGCTTTCTATGCCGGTATCGATGGTCTGCTGATGGGCCGTGGTACCTATGATGCGGTGCAAGGCTTAGCGGACGATTGGCCCTACGCAGACCGACCTTGCATGGTCCTGACCCGCCATCCCATGGAGCAGGCACCAACCGGGGTGATAGCCCGTTACGCCAGCCCTGCGGAAGGCCTCTGCGAACTCGAACAACTGGGTTGCCAACGTATCTGGCTGGTTGGCGGCGGTGCCCTGGCTGGCACCTGCTTGGCGGCGGGCTTGCTCGATGAACTGGTGGTCAGCCTGGAGCCTTACCTGCTGGGTGCCGGCATCCCGCTGTTTGCCACTGCTCTGGAACGCCGCCTCAAGCTGCATGAGCAGCGCAGTTTCAGCAGCGGCGTGGTGCAACTGCACTATCAGCTCCTGCCAGAAAATCCCCTGCCGGACAGCCCCTAACCGGCCTTCCCCGAGCCTCGCCTCCAGAACAGCGCACTCACGGCGCGCTCAACCCCACAAGCATTGATCCAAGGCAATGATGGCAAATTGACCTCACGCATACTAAGAACACTACAGGCTTGAGGTGTTCCGATGTCTGCCTTGCTAAAAAACAGCCATGAACTTCTCCAACATATCCACGAACACCCCTGTCTGACCCCGCAAGAGCTGCCCTTGGGCAACCTGCTCGTCAACTGCGGCGTGATCAGCCAGGAGCAGCTGGAAAAAGCCCTGACCTACCAACACGAGCACCCGGATCATGGGCGCCTGGGCCAGGTATTGCTGAAGCTGCAGATGGTCAGCGCCGAGCAACTGAACATGATCCTGGCCCAGCAGCTGGGCTTTGTGCGGGTCAGCCTGGAACATTTCGATATCCAGGACAGCTGCCTGAAACTGCTGCCGGAGAGCCTGGCCAGGCGCTACCTGGTGGTGCCGCTGTTAGTCGAAGGCGAGCGCCTGATCATCGCCTCCCCTGAACCGACCCATTGCGAGATGCTGCATCTGCTCGGCTTTGTTACCGGAAAGTCGGTGGAAGCCGTGCTGGCCAGCCACAGCGAAGTCACCCAGGCCATCAATCGGCTGTATGCCAACGCCACCGCTGAACAGCTGCCAGAAAACGAGAGCAACGAGCAGCCCCTCAGCCTGCAACGCATCAAACAGCTGGCCGAAGACAAGCCCACCGTACACTTCGTCGACACCCTGCTGGAAGATGCCATCAGCCGACGTGCTTCAGACATCCACCTGCGGCCGGGGGTAAAGGACGTAACCATTCTGCTGCGCATCGACGGCGCCCTGATCGAAACACGCCGCCTCAAGCACAGTAACCTGTCGGCCATCGTCAGCCGCATCAAGATCATCGGCGGCATGAACATCGCTGAACGTCGTCTGCCCCAAGACGGCCGCCATCTGGTCAAGCTGGGCGACCGTAGTATCGACTTGCGTCTGTCAGTGATGCCCACCGTGCACGGTGAAAGCGTGGTGATCCGTATCCTCGACACCCGGCAGAGCCTGAAAAGCCTCGACCAGATCGGCTTCAACGGCCGCGATGTCGAGCGCTTCCGCAACCTGATCAGCCATAACCAGGGCATCGTCCTGGTCACCGGCCCTACCGGCTCAGGCAAGAGCACCACACTGTATGCCGCACTCAATGGCATCAAGGACAGCGGCGTCAACATCATCACCGTGGAAGACCCGGTGGAATACCAGATTGATGGCATTCGCCAGATCCAGGTCAAACCGAAGATCGGCTACACCTTCGCCCGGGCGCTGCGCCATATCCTCCGGCATGATCCGGACGTGATCATGGTGGGCGAGATTCGCGACCAGGAAACCGCCATGATGGCCACCGAAAGCGCCCTGACCGGTCACCTGGTACTCAGCACCCTGCACACCAACAGCGCGGCCACCACCGTGACCCGCCTGCTGGAAATCGGTATCGCCTCCTACCTGCTCAACGCCAGCCTGCTCGGTGTGCTGGCGCAGCGTCTGGTGCGCCGCAACTGTCCACACTGCCTGACCCAGGAAGCCATCAGCGAGACCGTGCGCAAAACCCTGAATCTGAGCGCTGACGAAGTGTTCTACAAAGGCCAAGGCTGCGAAAAGTGCAACGGCCTGGGCTTTTCCGGACGGGTTGCCGCCTACGAACTGCTGGAAGTTACTCCGACACTGCGCGCAATGATCGAACCTTCGGTATCGGCGCAAAAGATCGAGCAGCAGGCTATCGAAGACGGCATGCGCCCGCTTACGCAAAGCGCGCTGCAACTGGCCCGCGAGAAACTGATATCCCTTGGCGAGGTATACCGAATCCGTCTCGAATAGCGGCTTAGAAGCCCTGGCGCGCCTGCTTGCGCAGCACGCGCGCACTGTCCCAGCCGGTCAGCAGTACGGCCAGCCAGATCGGTGCATAGGTCCACAGTTGCAAGGGATCAAAGGTTTCCCCGAGCAACAGCACCGCCAACGCAAACAGCAGAACTGGCTCGACATAGCTGAGGATGCCAAACAGACCCAGAGGCAACAGCCGGCTGGCTGCCATCATCGCGCCAAAAGCCAGGGCGCTGAGCAGCCCAAGACCCGGCAGTAACCACCACAGTTGTGGTGCCTGATCAAACACGCCAACCGGGCCGTGGGCATGAATCAGCCAGACCGCCAGGGGCGCCAGTACCAACATCTCCAGAACAAAACCAGACAGCGCATCCAGGCGCATCCAGCGGCGCAACATGAAATACGGCGGGTAACCAAGCGCCGCCAGCAGCGTTACCCAGGAGAACGCCTGGGTCAGCCACAGTTCATGAACCACGCCGAGCAGGGCACAGCCCACCGCCAGGCGCTGCAGCGGGCGCAGGCGCTCGCCGTAAAACAGCCGGCCGACCAGCACCATGGCCAGCGGCAGGAGAAAATAGCCGAGTGACACCTCGAGCATGCGCCCGGCCAGCGGCGCCCAAACGAACAGCAACCACTGCACACCCATCAGTGCCGCCGCCAGCAGCAGAGCCGGCAACAACAGCGGTTCGCGGCGCAGGCGGTTAAACGCCGTGGCCAGCACAGTCCACTGTCGCGTGAGGGCTACCAGCAGCAACACTGCGGGAATCGACCAGAGAATGCGCTGGGCGAACACCTGCAGCCCATCCAGCGGCGCCAATTCGCGCACATAGCCGGGGATCAGCACGAACAGCACCGACGCAGCCACCGACAGCGCCACACCACGACCAGACAAGTGCACTGGAGCCTCCGGCCCTGATTAAGTGACGACCATCCCAACACAGGGCGTGCAATATTTCAAACACAGTTGCGCAGGAAAACAGCCATACAACCCAATGCCGATCAGTTAAGGCTTATTGTCCCTTTCCTGTATGAGGCAAAGCGCGCTTTTTGTAGGAGCCAGCTTGCTGGCGATGTTTTTACTGCGCGGATCGCCAGCAAGCTGGCTCCTACAGGGGCACGAACTTCCTGGAGCCCAGCACTTAACCGATCGGCATTAGGCATACATCTGAATAAAAAATGACCCACCAGGCGCAGCGCCTGGCGGGTCAAGTATCGGGCCGAGGAGCGTCAGCCCGGAGGAAGATCGGTGGTGCAGAAGCGGCTCAAGCGACCTTGGCCAGCTGCTCACGCGCCTGGGCCAGGCCCTTTTCGAGGAACTCGGCGCCCATGTTCAGGCCTTCGGCATGGATGAATGTCACGTCATGGATGCCAACGAAGGCCAGCGCCTGACGCAGGTAGGGTTCCTGATGATCCAGCGCACTGCCGCTGTACACACCGCCACGGGCGGTCAGCACAAAGGCACGCTTGCCGGTCAGCAGACCTTGCGGGCCGGTCTCGGTGTACTTGAAGGTGACACCCGCGCGCAGCACATGGTCCAGCCAGGATTTCAGGGTGCTGGGGATGGCAAAGTTGTACATCGGCGCCGCCAGGACCAGCACATCGGCAGCCAGCAGTTCATCGGTGAGCAGGTTGGAGCGCGCAGCTGCAGCCTTCTCCGCCTCGTTCTGCTGCTCGGCCGGCTTCATCCAGCCGCTGAGCAGGTCGATGTCCAGGTGCGGCACCTGCTCAACGGCCAGGTCACGAACCTGGATCTGGTCCTGCGGATTGGCGGCTTGCCACTGACCGATAAAGTCGGCGGTCAGCTGACGGGATACGGAACCTTCCTTGCGGGCACTGCTTTCGATAACCAGGACACGGGACATTGGGTTTACCTCCATCGGGGTTGATGTGCGTCGATGGAGGTAGATTAGGATGATGCATATCGATAAAAAAGCGCAAAAAACCGCTATTAACTATCGATTAAGTTGATTTGTTTGCAGCCCCGCACTAGGCTGCCAACAGCTCAATTGAACGGGCGCGGCTCACTTGGGATTGCACACCAGGTCGATGCGCAGCTTGATCACATTACGGTTGAACTTCACCGTTATGTTGCTGCTCTGCCCGGGAGCCAATTCGGCCTTGCGCGTGCGGGGCGCATCCGGACCATTGCGGAACGTGGCCTTGCACTGGGCAGCCTGCTCACCGTAGTTGTAAAGCATCACCGAACCGATATCGGTATCGATATCTTCGGCCTTGGCCGACACCTCGGCGCCATTCATCTGCTTGTTCATTTCCACCGGATAGGCAACAGCGGTGAGCGGCAACAGGGCGGCCAGAGCCAGGCAAAGCTTTTTCATACAGCAGTCTCCTTCAGGGGACACCAAGAGTAGAGAAGAGGAAGCCTTGATGAAAGCGCCCCGTGTCACCCTTGATCAATGGCGCACGCTGCAGGCGGTAGTCGACCACAGTGGCTTCGCCCAGGCCGCCGAGGTATTGCACCGCTCGCAATCCTCGGTGAGTTACACGGTGGCGCGTATGCAGGAACAGCTCGGTGTACCGCTGCTGCGCATCGATGGACGCAAGGCCGTGCTGACCGAAGCCGGTGAAGTGCTGTTGCGCCGTTCACGACAACTGGTCAAGCAGGCCAGCCAGCTGGAAGACCTGGCCCACTATATGGAACAGGGTTGGGAAGCCGAGGTACGCCTGGTGGTCGACGCCGCTTACCCCAACGCCCGCCTGGTTCGTGCCCTGTCGGCGTTTATCCCGCAAAGCCGCGGTTGCCGTGTGCGTCTGCGCGAAGAAGTGCTCTCCGGGGTCGAGGAAGTGTTGCTGGAAGGCACCGCCGACCTGGCCATCACCGGCCTGAACATCGCCGGTTACCTGGGCACCGAGCTATGCAGCATCGAATTCGTCGCCGTCGCCCACCCCGACCACGCCTTGCATCGCCTGCAGCGCGAACTGACTTTCCAGGACCTGGAGAGCCAGATGCAAGTAGTGATCCGCGATTCCGGCCGCACCCAGCCACGCGATGTCGGCTGGCTCGGCGCCGAACAACGCTGGACGGTCGGCAGCCTGCCCACCGCTGCGTCTTTCGTCAGCAGCGGCCTGGGCTTCGCCTGGTTGCCGCGCCACCTGATCGAGCGCGAGCTGCGCGAAGGCCTGCTCAAGGCCCTGCCGCTGGCCCAGGGCGGCACACGCAATCCTTCCTTCTCGCTGTACGCCAACAAGGAAAAGCCCCTGGGTCCGGCTACACAAATACTCGTCGAGCTGATCAAGACCTTCGATGCCGCCCCACTCGATGCGCCGTTCGCCGCGCCCCTGCCTGCCAACTGAGGTGCCCGTTATGTCGTATTTCGAACACGCTGGCTGCCAGTTGTACTTCGAGGATCATGGCCAGGGCACCCCGCTGCTACTGGTACATGGCCTCGGTTCGAGCATCCGTGACTGGGAATACCAGATTCCCCTGCTCAGCCGCAGTCACCGGATCATCGCCATTGACGTGCGCGGCCACGGCCGCTCCGGCAAACCGCGCGAGGCCTACAACATGTTGCAGTTTGCCGCCGACGTAGCCGCACTGATCAAACACCTGGGCCTGGATCGGGTGCACCTGATCGGCATTTCCATGGGCGGCATGATCGCCTTTCAGCTGGCGGTCGATCATCCGCACCTGCTGCACAGCCTGACCATCGTCAACAGCACCCCGGAAGTCAAAGCCAAGAGCCTGAGCGACTGGTGGCAACTGGGCAAGCGCTGGAGTCTCTCGCGCCTGCTCAGCCTGGAAACCATCGGCAAGGGCCTGGGCCGTATTCTCTTCCCTCGCCCGGAGCAAGCCGAGCTGCGGCAGAAGATTGAGCAGCGCTGGCCGCAGAACGACAAGCGCGCCTACCTGGCCAGCCTGGACGCCATTATTGGCTGGAGCGTCTGGGAACGCCTGAGCAACATTACCTGTCCTACGCTGGTGATCAGCGGCGACCGCGACTACACCCCGGTGGCGCACAAGCAACGCTATGTCGAGCAATTGCCCAACGCGCGCCTGGTGGTCATCGAGCAATCACGCCATGCCACGCCGATGGATCAGCCCGATCAGTTCAACACCACCTTGCTGAGCTTTATTGGCTCAGTCGAAAAACCCTGAAACCCAAGGACCTATCATGCTCAACAAACTTGCCCTCGCCGCCTGCAGCCTGCTGCTCAGCCTCAACCTAATGGCCGCCGAAACCGGCACCGGCAACCCCCATGTGCTGCTGACCACCAGCCTTGGCGAAGTCGAAATCGAACTGGCCGCCGACAAGGCACCGATCAGTACCCAGAACTTCCTCGCCTATGTAGAGTCCGGCTTCTATGACGGCACCCAGTTCCACCGGGTAATCCCCGGCTTCATGGTTCAGGGCGGTGGCTTCGATGCCGACATGGGCGAGAAGGACACCCAGAAACCGATCAAGAACGAGGCAGACAATGGCCTGCGTAACCTGCGCGGCACCCTGGCCATGGCCCGCACCCAGGTGGTCGACTCGGCCACCAGCCAGTTCTTCATCAACCACAAGGACAACGCCTTCCTCGACCACGGCGGCCGTGACTTCGGCTACGCGGTGTTCGGCAAGGTGGTGCGCGGCATGGACGTGGTCGACAAGATCGCCCAGGTACCGACCGGCAACCGCGGCATGCACCAGAACGTACCGCGCCAGCCGGTGCTGATCATTTCCGCGAAGAAGCTTTAAACCCCCAGTTGACGCAGAGTCGGCTCAAAAGCTCTCAGAACCTGTTTAGGGGCTTTTGAGCTAGAGCCAGGCAAGGCGAAATTGGGCGAGGACGCGGAGTTTACGAGGTGTAAATGAGCAGTCCGAGCCCAATTTCAACGCAGCATGGCCGACGATCAAGAGATCCTAAATAGGTTCTCAGTGCTCAGACCAGACCGCCAGCTCATTCCCATTCGGATCGGCAAACTGGAAACGGCGGCCACCGGGGAAGCTGAAGATATCCTTGACGATGCACCCACCGCCCTCGCGCACCCGCGCCAGTGTGGCTGCCAGATCATCGGCGTAGAGCACCACCAGCACCGAGCCATTGGCGGTGGTGGCATTCAGATTGGCTTGGTAGAAGCCACCATCCAGGCGCCCGTCATTGAAGGCGCAATACTCCGGCCCGTAATCGACGAACTGCCAGCCGAACACGCTGCCGTAGAACGTCTTGGCCAACTGCAGGTCCCTGGCGGGCAACTCGATATAGTCGATCTTGCGGTCTGCGGGCATGACACTGCTCCTCAATGAAATGGATAACGGCCGGCCAGTCGATCAGCGCATGGCTAAGCGCCGGGCCAGGCACAAGCTATTGAGCTGTTGCGCCAGCACCTCGGCACGCAGACCGTAGGTATCCGGCAAGGCACTGTGATAGCCCGACAGGGCCTGCGAAAGGGCCGGCCCACGGCCATGCGGCACATGACCCTGGGCGAAATTCCAGGCCACCAGCGAGTTACTGCTGATGCGCACCACGGCGAAACCAGCAACCGTGCCCCAGCTAATCCGGTGCGCACGAAACAGACTGCAGTAGGTGAAGCCCTGCTCATCCAGAAGCAGATAAGCAGCACGCGGATGCAACTGCACGAGAAATATCAGGGCGCCGAGGGCAAACAGCAGCGCACAGAAATAACCGAGCAGCACGCCATCGAGCACCATCCAAACGCCCACCGCGCTGAACGAAAGGCACCCCAGCAGCAGAAGCAGGGTTTTCCCGCGCGCGGGATAGAGCACCAGCGGCAAACGCAGCTCTGGCTGCAGAACGGCGTTCATTGACGATTGCCTCCATCCGGTCTGTACAGCACGCGCAGGCGCTCGCTACGCACCCAGACGCCAGCATCCTCCTCGTCACCCGCCGGGTAAAGGATCTGCGACCAGGAGCCGTACTCAGAATAGATGGCAACCCCATCACCGGGAATGATGAACTTGCCGCGAATCGGGCAGGCCGCATCCGGCGCCGAATGAAACTGCGCACGCCCCTGGCCGATCACCTCGCCGATATAGGGACGGTGCTCGGCACCGGTCTTCACCATGGCATCCAGTGCCGCGCAGTCAATTGGCTCCGCCAGTGCGGCGGTACTGCTCAGGCAGCATGCCGCCAACCATTTATCCTTGCGCATCCCTGCTCCTCAAGTTTCCGCTCAGCGCAGTAAGGCGCCTACCTTCTGCTCCAGCAGGCGCACCAATTCCGTTTGCATGTACTGGTAATCGTCGGGGATATCCAGGCAGATCACCCGCTTACCTTTCAGCGCGGCGACGAAGCGTTGCTTGAGCCGGCGCCCGTGTACCGCTTCCATGACGAAGATCAGCTCGGCCCACTGTACTTGCTCCAGTGACAGAAGCTGTTCGGCATCCGGGCTGAGACCCGCCGAGTCGCTCTCTACACCCGGCCAATTGGCAAACACCTGCTCCGCCGTCGGACTGCGCAGGCGGTTGCGACTGCAGATAAACAATACGCGCGGCAAGCGCTGCCCTCCGAGATCAGGCGCGCCGGTGCGCGCGGGCCAGCAGGATAATCCCGAGCAGTGCCAACGCGCCAATCGACAGGCCATAGCACCACGGCGCCGGCCCGGAATGCCCCAACGCTTCGATGCCGAAACGGGTATCCAGCCAGCCCCACAGCGGCAACAGCATCAGGGTCAGCAAGACCCCGCCAAGCAGTGCGCCCAGGCCGATGAGCAACACCCTAAAAAGCACACGCATCATCAACGCCCTGCTGGTTTAACTTCGGGCCAGCCTAACAAAACAGCACCCATAAAAAAGGGCAGCCCGTAGGCTGCCCGAAACACGCGGAGAATCTTGAGGCTTAGTGGGCGACTGCACCACTGGCGCCGAGGCCAGTCTGCGACCGGACAAACTGCGAGTAGAAGCGCGCACGTTCCTCGCCAGCGGCAACCGACTTGTCGGTGATCGAGAAGAACCAGATACCGGTGAAGGCAATCGCCATCGAGAACAGCGCCGGGTACTCGTAGGGGTAGATGGCTTCGGCATTGCCGAGGATCTGCACCCAAACGGTTGGGCCGAGGATCATCAGCGCCACAGCCGTAATCAGACCCAGCCAGCCGCCGATCATCGCGCCACGGGTGGTCAGCTTCTTCCAGTACATGGAGAGGATCAGTACCGGGAAGTTGCAGCTGGCCGCAATGGAGAAGGCCAGACCGACCATGAAGGCGATGTTCTGCTTCTCGAACAGGATGCCGAGGAAGATCGCCAGCACACCGAGGCACAGGGTGGTGATCTTCGAAACGCGCAACTCATCCTTCTCGTTGGCCTTGCCCTTCTTGAACACACTGGCGTAGAGGTCGTGAGACACCGCCGAGGCACCGGCCAGAGTCAGCCCGGATACCACCGCAAGGATGGTGGCGAAGGCCACGGCCGAGATAAAGCCGAGAAACCAGCTGCCGCCCACGGCGTTGGCCAGGTGGATGGCCGCCATGTTGTTGCCGCCGAGCAGAGCGCCAGTGGCGTCCTTGAAGGCCGGGTTGGTGCTGACCAGCAGAATTGCGCCGAAGCCGATGATGAAGGTCAGGATGTAGAAGTAGCCGATGAAACCGGTGGCGTAGAACACCGATTTACGGGCTTCCTTGGCATCCGAGACGGTGAAGAAGCGCATCAGGATGTGCGGCAGGCCAGCGGTGCCGAACATCAGCGCCAGGCCCAGGGAGATAGCCGACACCGGATCTTTCACCAGACCGCCGGGGCTCATGATGGCCTCGCCTTTCGGGTGCACGGCAATGGCTTCGCTGAACAGACGAGCGAAGTCGAAGTCGACGTGCTTCATCACCATCAGCGCCATGAAAGAGGCACCGGAAAGCAGCAGCACCGCCTTGATGATCTGTACCCAGGTGGTCGCCAGCATGCCGCCGAACAATACATACATGACCATCAGGATGCCGACCAGGATCACCGCGATGTGGTAGTCGAGACCGAACAGCAGCTGGATCAGCTTGCCGGCACCAACCATCTGCGCGATCAGGTAGAACGCCACCACCACCAGCGAGCCGCTGGCGGACAGGGTGCGGATCTGCGTCTGGCCGAGGCGGTAGGAGGCGACGTCGGCGAAGGTGTACTTGCCGAGGTTGCGCAGGCGTTCGGCGATCAGGAACAGGATCACCGGCCAGCCGACCAGGAAGCCGATCGAGTAGATCAGGCCGTCATAGCCGGAGGTGAATACCAGCGCGGAAATCCCCAGGAACGAGGCCGCCGACATGTAGTCGCCGGCAATCGCCAGGCCGTTCTGGAAGCCGGTAATGCTGCCGCCGGCGGTGTAGAAGTCGGACGTCGAGGTGTTGCGCTTGGACGCCCAATACGTGATGTACAGGGTGGCGCCGACGAAGGCGAGGAACATGACGATGGCCGAGGTGTTCAGCGGCTGACGCTGGACCTCACCCTCGATGGCACCAGCAGCCCAAAGGGCCGGGGTAATGGCCAGCAGGCCGATAGCGGTAAGCAGACGCGCGATCATTTCTGCACCTCGTCGAGAATGGCCTGATTCAGGCTGTCGAATTCGCCATTGGCGCGCTTGACGTAGATACCGGTCAGCACGAAGGCCGAGAGGATCAGGCCAATGCCCATGGGGATGCCCCAGGTCACCGGCGAATCGGCGCTGATACGGGTACCGAGCAGCTGCGGCTCGAAGGCGATGAGCAGGATAAAGGCCACATACAAGCCGAGCATGATGGCCGATAGGATCCAGGCGAAGCGTTCGCGCTTGGCGACCAACTCCTGGAATTGCGGATTCTGTTCAATCCGCTTGTAGATGCTGTCGTTCATTGTTGTTGTCCTCCGCAGCACGGGTTGCTGGTGAGTCCACTCTAGAACGATGGGCAATTCACGACAGACGACCTTAGTCGTAGCCCGCAGGCGTTCTCGACCAAAGTCTTAGGGGCTAATTACGACTTCCTGGCCGTCAGCCATACCACGGTAAAAACAGACTCCAACCCAGCAGCTCGTGAACAGGCTCTTACAGGTGGCCGGGGATGATCAGACCGCGCTGGCGGTAACTGTCAATGGCGATACCAAAAGCGCCGCTGGTATGTACCTCATGCACCCGATAAGGCTTGCCGCTGAGATCGCGTGGCGCTTCCTGCAAGTCGACCACCCGCTCCTTGCAGGGCCGCTTGTGCTCGTCCAGCACCAGCAACAACCGTGGTTTGAGTTTGCTACCCGGAGGGCAACTGATGATGATGCCGACTTCGCCACTGCTGAGTTCGACAATTTCTCCCGGCGGATAGATACCGATCAGTTGCACGAAAGTCTTGACGATATCTTGATCGAAATGGGTAGCACGGGCATCGAACAGGATGCGCAGTGACTCCAGGCTGGATTTACCTTTGCTGTAAACCCGATCACTGTTGATCGCATCATAACTATCAACTACTGCAACGATCTTGGCGAAATAGGGAATTTTGCTGGCATCCAGGCCGCGCGGATAACCACGCCCATCGAGCCGCTCATGGTGTGAATAGGCCACGTCAACCGTAGCGGCTGTCACCTGCTGGTTACTCATGAGCAACTTGCGCCCCTCCGCAGCATGGCTCTGCATGATGGCAAGCTCTTCGGGCGTCAGTGCGCCGGGTTTGTTGAGAATTCCCTCTGGCACCTTGATCTTGCCAACATCATGGAGCATGCCGCACACACCTATCTGCTCAAGCTGCAGGGGCAACAGACCAAGCTCGCGGCCCAGGGCGATAGACAAAATCGCTACGCGCAGCGAGTGTTCGGAGGTGTACTCATCCTTGTTCTTGATCCGTGCGAGCCAGAGCAATGCAGCCGGGTTACGCAGGATGCTGTCGACACAGTCCTTGACCACCACCTTGACCGCTGCCACATCCAGTTCGTGCCCCAGCTTGACCGCCTGCAAGATACGCAACGATTGCTCGCGAGCAGCGTGAAAAGCAGGTTCCGCCTGCTCGATTTCGATACTGAAATCGACTTTACCAATCACCGGCTGAAGCTGTTGCGCTGTCGCGGCCACATTCTCGCCCACCTGTGCTTTGACACCGATGGAGCGCCGCGCATCAACCCAGACGAACTGACAGATTTCCTGCAGCAGACGGATCTCCTGCTGCTGACGTATGCGAAACCCTTGAAACAGGAACGCCGTATCGGTCCAGGGCCGATCAAGTTCCGCGACATACATGCCGATGGCGAGTTCGGCGACCGCAATCTTCAGTCGCCCGCTATCAGTGTCTGCCATGCAATGCACCTGCTGAAGTCATCCAATCTGCACAGAGGGATGACAGAAAAAGGGATTATCTATCCAGATTAGCGGAGCTCGTACTCACGCAAGAGAAACAAATAAACTATCAGGCAGAGGATCTTGATCCTTTATTTCTATCGATACTATTGAGAAGCGTCATTTCAACCATTTCTCTCACCCTCCTAGACTGCATATCAACAAAGAAACATTCTTGTTTGAGGTGCGCCATGCTCAAGACCATCACCTTCACTCTGATGCACTTCTGCATCGCCTTCGGCGTGACCTACGCACTCACCGGCAGTGTGGCAGCCAGTGGTCTGGTGGCGGCGATCGAGCCACTGTGCAACTCGGTGGGTTTCTACTTCCACGAAAAAGTCTGGCAGCGCTTCGAGCGCCGCGGCACACAGAAGGCAAGTATTCCTGAGCATGCCTGGTTGCATCACCAAGCGTGAGCGACCGGACTGCCCGCAGAGGCCCCTGATCCGCTAAGATGCGCGGCCTTGCCACCACGCATCCAGAGCCATGAGCCAGCCCGATCGTTCCCTCGCCCTGCCCTATCTGTTCGCCAGTCTGCTCGCCATGCTGGCACTTGCCGCTCTGTGGTACGGCATTGGCCGTCCTGTGGTGCTGGCGGATGTCGCTACACCGACGCACAAGCTGCAGTGCGCGTCCTACACGCCATTCGGCAAGGATCAATCACCCTTCCAGCAGCCCTTCGTGCTGCGCCCAGAACTGGTGGATGCCGACCTGGCCTTGCTGGCTCAGCGCTTCACTTGCATCCGCACCTATTCACAAATTGGCCTGGAAGCCATTCCTGAACTGGCCCGCAAGCATGGCCTGAAGCTGCTCGCCGGCGCCTGGGTCAGCAGCAACCCTGTGGACAGCGCCAAGGAAGTTGCCGCGCTGATCGACACCGCCAATCGCTACCCGGATGTAGTCGAGGCGGTGATCGTCGGCAACGAAGTGCTGCTACGCAAGGAAGCCACTCCCGCACACCTGATCGAGTTGATCGGCCAGGTCAAGGCTGCGGTCAAACAGCCGGTCACCTATGCCGATGTCTGGGAGTTCTGGCTGGAACACCCCGAGGTGGCGCCAGCGGTGGATTTTCTCACCATCCACCTGTTGCCCTACTGGGAAGATGAACCCAGCGGTATCGAAAACGCCCTGCACAAGGTCGTCGAAGTGCGCAAAACCTTCGGTAACGCCTATGCGCCCAAGGATATTTTGATCGGCGAAACCGGTTGGCCCAGCGAAGGCCGCCAGCGCGAGACGGCTCTACCGAGTCGAGTCAACGAAGCGCTGTTCATCCGCGGCTTCGTCAAGCTGGCTGAGGAACATGGCTGGCGCTACAACCTGATCGAAGCCTTCGATCAGCCCTGGAAGCGCGACAGTGAAGGGGCCGTCGGTGGTTACTGGGGGCTGTTCGATGCCGACCGAGGAGACAAGGGCATTCTTGCCGGCCCGGTTTCCAACTTGCCGCACTGGCCGCTGTGGCTGGCCCTTAATGGCGTGCTACTGGCAGCGGCCCTGCTGTTCGCCGGGCGTCCGGCTTCGCGCCGCGCCGCCCTGCTGCTGCCGCTTACTGCCGCATTCGGCGGAGCCTGTATTGCCGGCTGGAGTGAGCTGGCCAGCATCACCAGCCGCAGCAGCGGCGAATGGCTGTGGGCCAGCGCGCTGCTGTTGCTCAACCTGATCGTGTTGGCCCATGTCAGCCTGGCCCTGTCCGCCCGTGATGGCTGGCGTAAACGTCTGTTCGCCTGGCTGGAAGCTCGCGGCGGCTGGTGGCTGGCCGCCAGTGCGTTCGCCGGTGCGGTATTGATGCTGGGGCTGGTATTCGATGCGCGTTATCGCAGCTTCCCCAGCATGGCCCTGCTGCTGCCGGCTCTGGTTTACCTGTGCCGCCCGGTAGCGGGTCCGCGCCGGGAAATCGCCCTGCTGGCGCTGCTGATCGGCGCCGGCATCGTCCCGCAGCTGTACCAGGAAGGCTTGCATAATCTGCAGGCAATCGGCTGGGCGATTACCGCCGTGCTGCTGGTGGCGGCGCTATGGCGCAGCCTGCGTCTCACGCGTGGCTGAGACTCACTTGCTGAAGGGTGTGCGCGGCGCACCGATCCGGCTGGCGACATAACCCTGTCACCAGAAAGCAAAAAGGGACGCCCGAGCGTCCCTTTTCATGTTCAGGCTGCGCCTTAACCCTTGACCGGCGCCTTGCGCACCAAACGCAACCCTGCCAGCACCACGGCGAATACCGCCAGGCTGGCGCTATACAGCACCAGCGCCAACAGGCCCAGCAGCAGGGCCGGCAAAGCCAGGAGTCGGCCAATTCGCCCCGGCAGGACGAAGGCCAGCAGCGCAGTACCCAGTGCCGCCCAGGCCAGCACCCGGAAGTGAATCAGCCAGCCCAGTCCCGCGCGCATCTGGCATTCCCAACGCGCCGCCTGATCCACGCACAGGCCCACCCATTGGCCGTCCTCCATCAAGTAAAAACGTACGCCATAACTGGCCGCCAGCCACAATGGCAGGATCAGCAGCAGAATTATCAAAGGCAGATGGCGGGACATATACGAACTCCGGTGGTCGAAAAGCGGCGCCCAGCTTAATCGGCCTGCTCATTTGTGCAACAACAGCGTTCTAGACTGCATGCCATGAATATCCGTCGCCTGGTCTATACCTTCGCCATCCTGGCCGCGCTCTGGCTGGTTCGGGATTGGCTGCAAGCGCCGCTGCCACCGGATTTCGGCCAGCCAAGCGGCACCAGCTATCGCCTGTCTGGCCACACCATCACGCCATTGGAACCCTTTCAGATCGAGGCTCGCGTACTGGCCCGCGAGGACTACCGTTTCGACCGTGGCGCCAAGATCGCACCCATCGACCTGGCCCTGGGCTGGGGGCCGATGGCTGACCCGCAGATCCTTGAACAGATCGATATCCGCCAGGGCAACCGTTGGTATCGCTGGTCTGTAACGGAATTCCCCATCCCACGCCGTGAGATCGAAATCCATAGCGCCAACATGCACATGATTCCGGCCAATGCGGAAATTGCCGAACGACTGGCCGAGATAAAACCCGGACAGCACATTGCCCTCAGCGGTCAACTGGTCGAGGTCATCGGCGATGATGGCTTCCGCTGGCTCAGCTCGCTGACCCGAGAGGATACTGGCGACGGCGCCTGTGAACTGATCTGGGTCGAACAGTTGACCCGCCTCGACTAGCGCCTGCGCCGCTGTTTAACCTTGCGCTTATCATGAGCCTGCTATTCACTGCCTTCACGCTTTCATTTAGGGATTTAGCCATGTTGCGCTTACCCATCGTTGCCGTATTGCTCGGTAACCTGCTTTCAGTTGCCTCCGTTCAGGCTGCTGATATCGATGCCGCCAGTTATGGCTACCCTTTGAGCAATCCATTTGAGGCGACCATCGCCAGCACGCCACCCGGCCTGCGCCCGCAATTGCCACGCGACGAGGACATCGATCAGGCCGACTACGAGCTCAAGCTGCGCCCCGAGCGCGAGTTCGAATTACCGAAGAACTTCTGGCCCGTCACCAAGCTACGCTATCGCATGGCCCAACAGGATGGCCGCGCACCGCTGATTTTCATCATCGCCGGCACCGGCGCCAACTATGCCAGTGGCAAGACCGAAGACCTCAAGCGCCTGTTCTATGGGGCCGGCTACCACGTGGTACAGCTGTCCTCGCCAACCAGCTACGACTTCATGAGCGCCGCCTCGCGCGCCGCCACCCCCGGTATTTCCAGTGCCGACGCGGAAGACCTGTACCGGGTGATGATCGCCGTGCGCGCCCAGCACCCCAATCTTGAGATCAGCGACTACTACCTCACCGGCTACAGCCTGGGCGGGCTGCATGCCGCCTTCGTCAGCGAGCTGGACGAGCGCATGCGCAGCTTCAACTTCAAGCGCGTGTTACTGCTCAACCCCCCCGTAAACCTCTATACCTCGGTGAGCAATCTAGACCGCCTGGTGCAAACCCGTGTCGAGGGCATCGATAGCGGTACCACCTACTTCGAGCAGGTGCTGGAAAAACTGGCGCACTACTTCGAGGAAAAAGGCTACATCGACCTCAACGACGCCATGCTGCACGACTTCCTGCAGTCGGACGAGCAACTGAGCAACGAGCAGCTGGCCATGCTGATCGGCAGCTCGTTCCGCTTCTCCTCAGCCGACATCGCCTTTACCTCGGACCTGATCAACCGCCGCGGCCTGATCACCCCACCGCAGTACCCGATCAGCGAAGGCACCAGCCTGACGCCCTTCTTCAAGCGCGCCCTGCAGTGCGATTTCGACTGCTACATGGCCGAGCAGCTGATGCCGCACTGGCGCAAGCAGACCGGCGGCGGCAGCCTGCCGCAACTGATCGACCAGGTCAGCCTGTATGCCCTGGCGAGCTACCTGAAAAGCAGCAACAAGATCGCCGTGATGCACAACGCCGATGACCTGATCCTCGGCCCTGGTGATATCGGCTTCCTGCGCCGCACCTTCGGCGAGCGCCTGACCCTCTACCCGCTCGGCGGGCACTGCGGCAACCTCAACTACCGCGTCAACAGCGACGCCATGCTGGAGTTCTTTCGTGGCTAAGCACTCGATTTCACAGCCAGCACTGCTGCTCGCCCTTACCCTGCTGCCATTGTTCGCTCAGGCCGAACCGAGTGCCGATGCCGACGGTTTTACCAACCCGCTGGATCAGCTGCAGTTCAACCCCAGCCTCGACCAACGCGAGTTCGAGCGCTCGACCCTCAGCGCACTGAATGTCTATGACCCCTGGGAGTCCTGGAATCGGCGGGTCTACCACTTCAACTATCGCTTCGACGAATGGGTCTTTCTACCCGTGGTAGACGGCTACCGCTACGTCACCCCACGTGTGGTGCGCAGTGGTGTGAGCAACTTCTTCAGCAACCTGGGCGATGTATCCAACCTGCTCAACAGCCTGCTGCAGTTGAAAGGCAAACGTTCGCTGCAAACCACCGGCCGCCTGTTGCTCAACACCACGGTCGGGGTGGCCGGCCTGTGGGATCCGGCCAGTCGCATCGGCCTGCCCAGGCAGAGCGAAGACTTCGGCCAGACCCTGGGCTTCTACGGCGTACCCGACGGCCCCTACGTAATGCTGCCGCTGCTCGGCCCCTCCAACCTGCGCGACACTGGCGGCAAGCTGTTCGACTTTGCAGCGGAAAGCCAGATCAACTACCTGAACGTCAGTGAAGTGAGCAGCGATCACCCGGAAATCACCGGCCTGCGGGTGGTCGACATGCGCCATACCACCAACCTGCGCTATGGCCAGCTCAATACCCCGTTCGAGTACGACAAGATCCGCTTTGTCTACCGCGAGGCACGCAAGCTGCAGATTGCCGAGTAAAAAACATCAATAAAGTCGATTGAATAGTCGCGAATTTCGCAACCATCAATTTAATAATCAGGCATAGCATGGGCACATTCCTATCTCGGAGGTGTCCCATGACTCAGTTCCGCCACGTTGTTTCCCAGCATATCGGCCAAGCCACCGCAGACGGTGCTGGCGTGCGCCTGACCCGCGTATTCGGCGGCGCCGGTATCGAGCGTTTCGACCCCTTCCTGATGCTCGACGAGTTCGGCTCGGACAACCCCGACGACTACATCGCCGGCTTCCCGCCGCACCCGCATCGCGGCTTCGAAACCATCACCTACATGCTCGAAGGGCGCATGCGCCACGAAGACCACCTGGGCAATGTCGGCCTGCTGCAAAGCGGCGGCGTGCAGTGGATGACCGCCGCGCGCGGCATCATTCACAGCGAGATGCCCGAGCAGCAGGAAGGCGTGATGCGCGGCTTCCAGCTGTGGCTCAACCTGCCGGCCAAGGACAAGCTCGGCGATGCCGACTACCGCGACTACAGCCCCGAGGAAATCCCGCGTTTGACCACCGCTGCCGGGGTGGCCGTGACGATAATCGCCGGACAGTTCGACGATGGTCAGGTGCAACAGAGCGGCGCCGTACAGCGCCCGCATACCCAGCCGCAGCTGTTCGACCTGCAACTGCCGCCGGGTGCGCGAACTACCCCACGACTGGCTGATGGCCAGCGGGCATTGCTGTATGTGTATGAGGGTGAGTTGGGTGTAAACGGTCATGCCGTTGGCAAGAGCCGCCTGGTACGCCTGTCCGAACAGGGCGCTATCGAGCTGTTCAGTGAGTCCGGCGCCCGGGTACTGCTGATCGCCGGTACACCTCTGCACGAACCGATTGTGCAGTACGGGCCCTTCGTGATGAACAGCCGCGAGGAAATCGAACAGGCACTGCGTGACTTCCGGGATGACCGTCTGACCGCCTAAGCAGAAGCTGCTGGCTAGCCGCTCAGCGCGTCGACGGCACGGCCATGACTTCGGCGGCAGTGGTCGCCGGCACAGCAACGGCCAGGCCAAGAAAGCTGGCCAGCGCATCCTTTTGCGCCATGGCGTCCTGATAGCCCAGTTCGATCAGCTCGTTGCAGTAGCCGGGTTCGAACAGCAGGTAACTGAGTACGCCGGCCCCGCTGGCCTTGGTCGCGCCGGAACCGCGCAGGAAGAAACGCATCGACTTGGCCAGCTCGTGCCGGTGACGAGCGGCTATCTGATCCAGCGGCTGGCTCGGCGCGATCACCAGCACGTCCACCGGTTTCAGGCCCAGCCCACGCGGATGCAGGCCGGAAGGCACCAGGCGACTCATGTGATTGAGCCGTTCGAGCAGTTCGATATCGCCTTCCAGGCTGTCGATAAAGGTGCTGTTGAGCATGTGCCCGCTGATCTGCGCCAGGCTCGGCGGTTTGCCGCTCTGTGGCCGCGCCACCACCTGATTGGCGCCACGCCCCAGAGGATTGCCGCTGACCCCGACCACCAGTACGCGCGTGGCACCCAGATGGAGGGCCGGACTAATCGGCGCCGACTGGCGCACCGCACCATCGCCGAAATACTCGCGATTGACCTTCACCGGCGGAAAAATCAGCGGAATCGAGGCGCTGGCCAGCAGGTGGTCGAGACTCAGGCGGGTCGGCACACCGACCCGACGGTGGCGGAACCAGGGATCAATGGCCGCACGCCCCTGGTAGAAGGTCACTGCCTGCCCGCTCTCGTAGCCAAAGGCGGTCACCGCCACTGCGCGTAGCTGGCGCATGCGCACTGCGGCCGCAATCCCGGAAAAATCCAGCTCACGTTCGAGCATATTGCGCAGCGGCGAGCTGTCGAGCAACGCCACCGGGCTATCCCCACCCATACCCAGCAGACTGTGACCAATGAAACGGCTGGCCTGACGCAACACACCGGGCCAATCGGTACGGTACACCTGATCGGAATGGAAGTTCTGCCAGACCTGAGTCAGCCGGCGAATTGCCTCGGTAAAGTGCAGCGCGCCACAGGCCAGGCCGACGGCATTGATCGCGCCGGCCGAGGTGCCGACGATAACCGGGAAAGGATTGTGTGCCGCGTTCGGCAACAGATCGGCAATCGCACTGAGCACCCCGACCTGATAAGCCGCACGCGCCCCACCGCCGGAAAGAATCAGTCCTGTCACCGGGGTATCGGAATGTACGGCTTGATTCATGGACAATCCCCGCAGGTCTTTTTTGCCAGTATAGGGTGCCGCTATCGGCGCCGCTTCTTATACAACTTGGGCTCACCTGGCGGGCGAGTCTTGAAGCGCCGATGGGCCCACAGGTACTGCTCCGGATGCTGGCGGATGGCGGTCTCGATCCACTGGTTGATGCGCAGACAGTCGGCTTCCTCACTCTCGCCAGGGAAATCGGCTAGCGGCGGATGAACTACCACCCGGTATCCAGAGTTACCAGCCAGGCGTTCCTGGGTAAAGGGGATAACCCGTGCCTTGCCCAGGCGGGCAAACTTGCTGGTGGCCGTGACAGTAGCCGCCGGCACACCAAAAAGCGGTACGAAGAGGCTGCGTTGGGCTCCGTAATCCTGATCCGGCGCATACCAGATCACTGCACCAGCACGCAGCAGCTTGAGCATGCCACGCACATCGTCACGGCCAATCACGCCGAGCAGGCGCTGTTCGCGTCCGCTGCGCTGCACATAGTCGAACAATGGATTCTTGTGCGGACGGTACATGCCGTACATGCCCTGGGCCATGCCGAGCAGACCGCCACCCATTTCCAGGGTGGTGAAATGCAGGGCCATGAGGATCACCCCCTGTCCTTCAGCCTCGGCCTGGCGGATATGTTCGATACCCTCGATAGTGCCCAGCCGACGCAGGCGCGCTGCCGGCCACCACCAGCTGATCGCCATTTCAAAGAAGGTCATGCCGGTGGAGGCGAAGTTCTCCCGCAGCAGACGCTCGCGTTCGGCGGCGGACAGCTCAGGGAAGCACAGCTCCAAGTTGCGTGCAGCAATCTCTCGACGCGAACGCGCCAGGCGGTACATCAAGGCACCCAGGCCACGCCCAAGCAGCATCAATACCCGGTAAGGCAGCAGCGCAACCAGCCAGAGCAGGCCCAGCCCCAGCCACAGCGGCCAGAATCGTGGGTGCAGAAAATAGGCACGAAATTGCGGGCGATCCATGAATCATTCCGGGCAAACGACAGGGCCGGGCATTCTACAGCAGTCACCGCGGCTTGCGGCCATGCGGGCTAATCGCTATAAGTCGTGCCCATTCAGTGTGATGGGTAGACCATGAGCCAAGCCGACCTCCTCGACCAAGACCCCGTGTTCCAGCTCAAAGGCAGCATGCTCGCCATCACCATCCTGGAGTTGGCACACAACGATCTGGAACGCCTGGACCGCCAGTTAGCCGACAAAGTCGCCCAGGCCCCCAACTTCTTCCAGAACATCCCGTTGGTGCTGGCCCTGGACAAGCTACCGGAGGGCGAAGGTAGCCTCGATCTGGTCAAGCTCATGGAGCTGTGCCGCACCCACGGCCTGCGCACACTGGCGATTCGCGCCAACCGCGAGGACGACATCGCCGCCGCCAATGCTCTGGATCTGCCGGTACTGCCGCCATCGGGCGCCCGCGAGAAGCTGGTGGAGCCGGTAGAAGCACGCAAGAAACCGGAAAAACCTGCCGAGCCTGCAGTCAAACCGACCAGGATCATCACCACCCCGGTACGCGGCGGCCAGCAAATCTATGCCCAGGGTGGCGATCTAGTGGTGCTGGCACCGGTCAGTGCAGGGGCGGAACTTCTCGCCGACGGCAATATCCATGTTTACGGTCCGATGCGCGGTCGTGCCCTGGCGGGGGTCAAGGGCAACGCCGGGGCGCGGATTTTCTGCCAGCAAATGGGCGCCGAAATGCTTTCCGTGGCGGGCCAGTACAAGACCGCTGAGGATCTGCGCCGTGATCCGTTGTGGGGCCAGTCGGTACAGGTCAGCCTGTCGGGTGACGTGTTGAACATCACCCGCCTTTAACGGATACTGCGGCCAATTTTCAGGGACCTAAAAAAGGCATCCGGAAGCCCGTTTTATCGGCTCTTGATTGCCTTATTTTTCATATATTTGGGGTAAATCACCGTGGCCAAGATCCTCGTAGTCACTTCCGGCAAGGGTGGCGTGGGTAAAACCACCACCAGCGCCGCCATCGGTACCGGCCTCGCCCTGCGCGGCCACAAAACCGTGATCGTCGACTTCGACGTCGGCCTGCGCAACCTCGACCTGATCATGGGTTGCGAGCGCCGCGTGGTGTACGACTTCGTCAACGTCATCAACGGCGAAGCGACCCTGACCCAGGCCCTGATCAAGGACAAACGCCTGGAAAACCTCTATGTGCTGGCCGCCAGCCAGACCCGTGACAAGGACGCGCTGACCAAGGAAGGCGTCGGCAAGGTCATCGAAGAGCTGTCGAAGAACTTCGAATACGTCATCTGCGACTCCCCGGCCGGTATCGAAACCGGTGCCCACCTGGCCATGTACTTCGCCGATGAAGCGATTGTCGTGACCAACCCGGAAGTCTCCTCGGTACGCGACTCCGACCGCATGCTCGGCCTGCTGGCCAGCAAGTCGCGCCGTGCTGAAGAAGGCCTGGAGCCGATCAAGGAACGTCTGCTGCTGACTCGCTACAACCCAGAGCGCGTGACCAAGGGCGAAATGCTCGGTGTGGAAGACGTCGAGGAAATCCTCGCCATCAACCTGCTCGGCGTGATCCCGGAATCCCAGGCCGTGCTGAAAGCCTCCAACCAGGGCGTACCGGTGATCCTCGACGAAGAGAGCGATGCCGGCCAGGCCTACGGCGACGCCGTCGACCGTCTGCTGGGCAAGGAAGTGCCCCATCGCTTCCTCGACGTGCAGAAGAAAGGACTCATGCAACGCCTGTTTGGAGCGCGCTAATGAACATTTTCGATTTCTTTCGTGAACGCAAGAAGGAAACCCCTGCGTCGATTGCGAAAGAGCGTCTGTCGATCATCGTCGCCCACGAGCGCGGCCAACGCAGCCAGCCGGACTATCTGCCGGCCCTGCAGAAAGAACTGGTCGAGGTGATCCGCAAGTACGTCAACATCGAGCAGGATCAGGTGCAGGTTGCGCTGGAAAACCAGGGCAGCTGCTCCATTCTGGAACTCAATATCACCCTGCCGGATCGGTGAAAACTACTGCGCTCGGTGATGCTGCGTTGAAATCAGGCTCAGACAGTGGCTTGCCACTGAGCGCCCAAGGGGCGACCCGTTAGGGCGAGCAGAGCGAGTAATGCTCATTTACGGCATGTAAACTCCGCTTCTTCGCCTGATTTCGCCTTGCCTAACCTTCGCTCGCTACGTTTTCACTGCACTGATGTTGAACAATGGCGGCCTTAATGGCCGCCATTTCATTTTGGGTCTTCCCATGCCGCTGTCGAATGTCGAAATACTCCACCAGGACGCCGCCCTGCTGGTGATCAACAAGCCCACCCTGCTGCTCTCGGTGCCCGGCCGCGCCGAGGACAACCGCGATTGCCTGGTCACTCGCCTGCAGGAAAACGGTTACCCGGAAGCACGCATCGTCCACCGCCTGGACTGGGAAACCAGCGGCATCATCGTCCTGGCCCGCGACGCCGACAGCCACCGCGAGCTGTCCCGCCAGTTCCACGACCGCGAAACCGAAAAGGCCTACACCGCCCTGTGCTGGGGCCAGCCCGAGCTGGACAGCGGCAGCATCGACCTGCCGCTGCGCTACGACCCACCGACCAAGCCGCGCCATGTGGTCGACCATGAGCAGGGCAAGCACGCCCTGACCTACTGGCGCGTACTCGAACGCTGCGGCGACTACTGCCGCGTCGAACTGACACCAATCACCGGCCGCTCGCACCAGTTGCGCGTACACATGCTCTCGATCGGCCACCCGCTGCTCGGTGACGGCCTTTATGCCCACGAACAGGCCCTGGCCGCCTGGCCACGCCTGTGTCTGCACGCCAGCATACTCAGCCTGACCCACCCGCAAACCGGCGAGCGCATGCGTTTCGAGTGCCCGGCACCGTTCTAACGCGATAGCTGACCAGCCCGTAGGGTGGATGACGCTTTTTTCATCCACCACTACGCCGCTCGGTGGATCGATAAAGCGCGATCCACCGAGCGGACTGCCGTGCCCCCTCTGGCAGGCTCCTGCCAATCCGGTAGCGGAATCCGATAAACTCGCGGCATTGCCGTCCGGAGCTGTGTATGCGCGAAGAACTGAATCAGGGTCTGATCGATTTCCTCAAGGCCTCGCCCACCCCCTTCCACGCCACACGCAGCCTGGCCCAGCGCCTGCAAGCTGCTGGCTACAAGGCTCTGGACGAGCGCGAGTCCTGGCACACCGAAGCTGGCGGCCGCTACTACGTAACCCGCAACGATTCCTCGATCATCGCCTTCAAACTGGGCAAGCGCAGTGCTCTGGACGGCGGGTTGCGCCTGGTTGGCGCACATACCGACAGCCCTTGCCTGCGCGTCAAGCCGCAGCCGGAACTGCAGCGCCAGGGCTTCTTCCAGCTCGGCGTGGAAGTCTACGGCGGTGCCCTGCTCGCGCCCTGGTTCGACCGCGACCTGTCGCTGGCCGGCCGAGTAACCTTCCGCGAAGGCGGCAAGGTGCAGAGCCAGCTGATCGATTTCGAGCTGCCGATCGCCACCATTCCCAACCTGGCCATTCACCTCAACCGTGAGGCCAACCAGGGCTGGGCGATCAACCAGCAGAATGAGCTGCCGCCGATCCTGGCGCAGATCGCCGGTGAAGAACCGGCCGACTTCCGCGCCCTGCTCACCGACCGCCTCGCCCAAGAGCACGGCATCAGCGCCGACGCGGTGCTGGACTACGAACTGAGCTTCTACGACACCCAGAGCGCCGCGGTGATCGGCCTCAACCAGGACTTCATCGCTGGCGCGCGCCTGGACAACCTGCTGTCCTGCTACGCCGGCCTGCAAGCCTTGCTGGCGGCCGAAGGCGACGAGACCTGCGTGCTGGTGTGCACCGACCACGAGGAGATTGGCTCCTGCTCGGCCTGCGGCGCCGACGGCCCGTTCCTCGAGCAGGTGCTGCGCCGCGTACTGCCGGAAGGCGATGGATTCGTGCGCAGCATCCAGAAATCGCTACTGGTCTCGGCCGACAACGCCCACGGCGTGCACCCAAACTACGCCGACAAGCACGACGCCAACCACGGCCCCAAGCTCAACGCCGGCCCGGTGATCAAGGTCAACAGCAACCAGCGCTACGCCACCAACAGCGAAACCGCCGGTTTCTTCCGGCACCTGTGCCTGGCCGAAGAAGTGCCGGTGCAGAGTTTCGTGGTGCGCAGCGACATGGGCTGCGGCTCGACCATCGGCCCGATCACCGCCAGCCAGCTCGGCGTGCGCACCGTCGACATCGGCCTGCCGACCTTCGCCATGCACTCGATCCGCGAACTGGCCGGCAGCCACGACCTGGCCCATCTGGTGAAAGTGCTGGCCGCCTTCTACGCCAGCGCCGAACTGGCGTAACGCTGACTAGCAACCTGCACCGTTTCTGGCTCCCTCTCCCTCTGGGAGAGGGCTGGGCTGAGGGAAAGGTGCGAGTTGCCTATAAGCCCCTCACCCCTAGCCCCTCCTCCAGAGGGAGAGGGGAATCACCCGCACACTCCGGCACTTCGACGCTGACGTGTATCGTATCGTGGCGCCAGAACGCCAGGTCGCAATCGATCAACACAGCCTGCCCCACACCTTGAGCACCACCTCTTCGCCCTGCGCCAAACTGTAGTGGGCGCGTTTCCTCTTTCCGCTCAACGCAATGCCTTGCTCGGAAAAGACCGCCGTTACTACTGCCCGCGCTGCAAGGCGACTTTTAGTTTTAACGGGGAACAGCGGCTGGAGTGAAGCTAGCGCTTCACCACCAACTGATACTCGGTGCGCTCGCCGCCGTTGCCGTGAATCACCACATAGCCTTGATTGGTCGGGGTCAAGCCCTGGGCAGCAGCAGCCTCGGCCAACAGGCGCCAGGTGCCTGCAACATCGTTGAGCTGCTGGTCGAAGTCGGTGCTCAACACCAGGCTCGGCTCAGTTCGCATCACCTTATGATTATTTACCACCGCGGCACCGGCCGACACCGGCAAGCCCAGATCGAACTGCAAGCGCTGCGGGCCGTTTGCGGCAAGGTCAGGGAACACCAGGGTCAAGGGGCCGGTGATTTTGACCTTGCCACGCCGTACCGCCGTCATACCCAGATTGAGGGCCATCTGGCGGATTTCCACGCCGAAGACCTGCGGCGTCAGATCGAATTGACGGGCAAACAGGGTCATGGCCGGACGTTCTATTAGCTGTACGGACTGCTGCAACGCCTGCTTCGGCGCTGGGCTGTAAGTCCCGCATAGCGGCGCTCGGAGTTGCTCGCGCGCGCTGCCATCGAGCCGCGGATTAGTGTCGAGGGCCGCGCAGACTTGTTGTGCATAACCCGGCCATTCCTCACGCAGGGCTCCGGCATCGCGCAAGGCACCTAGCACTTGCGCATCCGCCTGCCTGGCCGCGACCAGCAAGGCGGTTTGCCGCGACTGCTTGGCTTCGCTGCGCTCCACGCCGCCGACACCCGCACCGGGAAGCGAGTGGGTCTGGCTGTGCACATCGACGCCGTTGCCGAGCAACAGACGCACACTGTCCTCCCGATTGAGCTGCACTGCGCTCATCAAGGCGGTTTTGCCCCAGGTATTGCTCTGATTGGCGTCGAAATCATTACGCAGCAACAGCTCGAGGTTCTGCGGATTCTGCACCGCCGCCATGGCGGCCGGGCTGCCATCCACACTGAGCCCGCGATCCTCACCCAGGTTCTCGGTTTCGTAGGCAATAAAGTCATTCACCACATGGGCTGGCGCGTTATTCAGCAATACGCTGTGCAAAGTGGCGAAATTGCGTCCCTGCTCCAGCTCACCCGGCGTCGGCGCAACGGCATAGCGCGGGCGATAGGTGGCATGCGGCGGCAGCGGAAGATCCGGGGCCGGGGCCGGCATGACCAGGTACTCACTGGCCCGGCCCAGACTCTCATACAGCAGCAGATCGGCGGCGCTGCTGGCCTGGTCCGGGTCGAGCCCCTGGTCTCTGAATGACTGCTGCAGCTCGCTGTGAGCCGGTTGTAGCATCGGCAGCAAGCGGCGGTAGAAGAGTTTGTTGTCCAGGTTACGCTCCGACCAGTCGAACAGCCGATTCAAGCTGTCGTCATGACGCTGACGGATTGCCCCTTCGCGCCCAAAGGCCTGCAGCTCCTTAACGCCCACCAGCGGCATATTGAGCAGCGTCCATAGCCTTTCCTTCTGGCTCTGGGCTTTGTCGAGGCGCTCATGCTGGGCAACCTCGGCAGGCGGATCGCCGGCCAGGGTGGTCAGCTCGGCTTGCAACGCCGCGAACGCGGGCAAGCCGTCCACCGAACTGCTGCGCGACGGGGTCAGGTAGGCCTGATACAGGCACAAGGGTTTCAGGCCCAGACCCTCCAGGGCATAGAGCCCTGCATAAGCCGATTCGCCGCGGGCCGCCGGCGAGTAGAAACCCCAGGTTTCATTGACCAGCACCAGCTCGCGGCCACCCAGGCGGAAGATATCGATAGCGCCGTAGTCGCGGGTCTGCGACGAGGAGGCATAGGCACGCCCGCCGTAGTTGGGCAGCTCGGCCACCCAGCGCGGCAACGTGCTGTCGTCGAGGATCAGCTGGCCGTTGCGGCTGAGCCCGCGCGCGCGCAGCTGATAGCCGGCGTAGGGGCCGGCGTCATAGAGTTCGACACTGAAGCGCTGGCCGGCAAGCTCGACGCTGGCGGCCGAAGCATGGCTGCCGGCTAGCGCCGTGGCGCCCGGCAGGCGCGCCGGCACGGGAAAGCCGTTGCCTTGCAAATCCTGATTCAGCATCGTTTTCATCGACTCGCACAGGCTGGCATCACGGCTGTCTGCCAACCTGAATTCGGCGTAGGCAGATAGGCCATGGGCACCTTGCTGATTCGTCTGCCGGGCTTCGGGCCAGTTGGCCAGGTCATCGGCACGCTGGCGGTAAAGGGCAATCAGGCAGTCCTGCGCCTGGGCGGCATCGGTCAGCGGGCATTGCCCCGCCCTGCTCAGCAGCCATTGGCGCTGATTGGCCTCCAGCAGCAAGGCGCCAGGCAGATCCAGGCCACGCAGGCGGCTGCGGTACTGTTCAATCACCTGCTTGTCCAAACGCGACAACGCCTCGCTGGCGCAGATCTGCCGATGCAGCGCGGGCAATCCGTCGACACAGTCGAAACTGGCCAGGCTCACCGGCCGCGGCTGCAACGGCTGCGCTACGGGCTTGGCGATTGGCTCTGGCGTGGTACAGGCCACAAGCGCGGCGCCCAGGGCAGCCAGTGCGGCCATTCGCGAATACAAAGAAACCGACATAGATGCCTGACTCCGGGTCATTTGATGAAGATAGCCGTGCCGTAAACGGTGTAGCGCGCAGCACCTTGGTTGGGCGGCGGCGGAAATGGCCCCGCCTTGAGCACGGCCTGTTCGGCAGCGGCATCCAATAGTGGGTCGCCGCACGGGTCGATCTCGTAGGAGAGCATCTTGCCGCTGCTATCCAGGGTGATCTCATAAGAGATATGACACTTCCTCTTGAAGTCGGCGGGGTCGCCCTTGTAGCCGGGTGGCGGCTTGTAAACCGCTCCTTCTGGGCGTTTGAGATTGGCGATCACCCGATTTTTCACCGTGTCGGCATAGCCCGACGGGACTTGCCGGCTACGACTGGCGCTTGGCGCTGGAGTGGGCGGCGCGGCCCAGTCGTTATTGGCACCGAAGGCATGCACTGGCGGGCCGGCGGACTTGGTTGGCGCACGTGGTAGCGGCGCAGCTTTTTTCACCACGGGCGCTTTCACCGGGGGCGGCGGCGCAGGCTCTGGTTCCGGTTCGGGCTCGGCAATGGGCTCGGCAATGGGCTCTGGTTCTGGCTCGGGTTCCGGCTCTGGTTCCGGCACTGGCACAGGCAGCTCAACCATCTGCACGGCAATCGCTTGCGGCTGCTCAGGCAGCGGCTGACGCAGATCGGCGCGTAACAACCAGAGCAGCAAAGCGCCGTGCAGTGCCAGGGAAACCAGAATAACCAGCAGGCGGATCGGCCAGTGAACTTCGATCCTGGGGCCAGCCATCAGGGCGTCAGCTCTTGCGCTGCCACCAGGCTGATCTGGCTGTAACCGGCTTTCTGCAGGCTATTCATCACCCGCATCAAAGTACCGTAATCCACCGCCTGATCGCCGCGCAGAAACAGCCGGGTATCCAGCCGATTGCCGGTTGCGCCGCGCACCACGCCAGCCAGTTCGGCCAGCGCGACACCTTGCTCCTGGACGAACAACAGGCCATCGGCCTGCACGCTGATATACAGGGGATCGGTCGGCGGCGGGGTCGGCGCCGCGGCATTGCTCGGCAGGTCCACCGGCACATCAACGGTGGCGAGCGGCGCGGCGACCATAAAGATGATCAGCAGCACCAGCATCACATCGACGAAGGGCGTGATGTTCATCTCGGCGTTCTGTTGATAGTTGTGGCGTTTGACCATGGGCCCGGAATTGAACTGGATGCTCATGCTCAGTGCACCTCATCCAGCTTGCGCGACATGGCCGCGATCATCTCCGCAGAGAAGTTATCCAGCGCGCCGACGAAGCCGTTAATGTCCCGGGCGAACTTGTTGAAGATCATCACCGCGGGGATAGCCGCAAACAGCCCCAGCGCAGTGGCCAGCAAGGCCTCGGCGATACCCGGTGCGACAATCGCCAGACTGGATGACTTCATCGTGGCGATATTGGCGAAGCTATTGAGGATGCCCCAAACGGTACCGAACAGGCCGATAAAAGGTGCCGTGGCGCCTATGGTCGCCAGCACCCCCATCAGGCTGCCCAAACGCGCCAGATCGCGCTCCTGAACGATGCTCGAAGTCAGCGAGATACGCTGCAACAGGCGGTTGATCTGATCGGCACTGGCGTCCTTGTTGCGGTTACGAGCGAAGTGTTTGAGTTCGGCCTGGCCGACCTGCCACATACGTGCCATGGCGCTGTTGCTGGCCACGGGACTCAGGTGTTCCAGCTCACCCTTGCGAAAGGCTTCGAGAAAGCGATTGTTGGCGCGCCGGGCACGGGCGAAGACGAACAGCTTCTCGAACAGCACCGCCCAGGTCAGCAACGAGCAAAAGGCCAGGAAGATCATCACCGACTTAACCACCCAGTCGGCTTGCCCGAACATCTCGCGAACGCCGAAAGGTTGCGTCTCGGCGAGTGCGCCAGCCAGGCTCGGCGTCGCTACGGAGGTTACCGGGGCAGTTGCTACGGGAGCGGCAACAGAGCCAGGCTGCTGCATGCCTGCGGGCGCATCGGCCTGGGCCAATACAGCGCTGGCGGTTACTCCGCTTAGGCCAACCAGCACCAAGAGTGCCGCCAGACGCACCCGCGCCTGCCAGCGCGCCATCGAGAAACCAATAGAACTGAGTTGCATACAACCTCCCTGTCTTTTTATTAGAGCGGCCAGTGTGGTTGATCAGGCCGTTGCAACACCACGTACGCTGCCAATACGGCGATAAAAAAGCTCGGTAAGCCGCTTGCGATTTAGAACCTGTTCACGCTCTTTTGGAGCCAGACAAGGCGCTACGCCAGTAACAGCCTCGGCTGCCTCGCCTCTGTTGCAACGGCCTGCTAACAGCGCGGCGACCCATAGTGCCTATGCCGGCAAGTTCAGGAAAGGGCGAACTACAGAATCGAACTCCCTAAATTTTCAACAGATGCAGGCGAGAACACGCGGCCTTAATAGGCGTAAGAAACGAGCCGCGCACCCTTCTAAGGAAAAATTCTCAACCATTTTTTGAACTCAGCGATCGGCTTGGGCTTGCACTGGAACGCCAAATTGCACAGAGGTTCTAGATTTTGTACTGCTGTCGATAGGCCGCCGGCGTCAGCCCGGTCACGTGCTTGAAGGTGCGGCAGGACCAGACATGACAGGTCTCGGGGAAACGCCATCGGGTGTCAAAGGGATGTCGAAATACTGAAGTTTCTACCTGCCAGCCACGGCGGCGCTCTGCGCTTCACTCCGGCACTTCGACGCTGACGTGAATAGCGTCGTGGCGCCAGAACTCCAGGTCGCAATCGATCAGCCGGCCGTGCTGGTCGCGGTTGACCCGGGTGATGCGCAGCGCCGGGCTGCCCGGGGTGGTTTTCAGGCTGTTCGCCGCCTCAGCCGGCAAGGCGGTGGGCAGGATGTCGAAACGCACCCGACCGTAATGGATGGCGTACTCGCTGGCGTACAGCTCGGTCAGCGAGCAGGTCAGGTCGAACTGCAGGATGCCGGGGAAGTAGGCCGGATTCAGGTAGTGCTCGACGTAGAGCACCAGGCGCCCATCAATGCGTCGTGCGCGGCGGATCTGCAGCACCGCCGACAGCGCCGGCAACTCCAGCAACGCACAAATATCCACCGGTGCTGGAATCAGCCGGGCACTGAGCAACTCGGTGGAGGATTGCCGCCCCTGCTCGCGCACCATCGCATGGAAGTGGCTGCGCACCAGCGGGTTGTAGGCGAGGCGCGGCGGCGAAACAAACCATCCGCGGCGCTCCTCGCGGTAGATCAGACCTTCTGCTTCCAACTGCCCCAGCGCCTCGCGCAGGGTGATGCGGGTGGTCTCGAACAGCTCGCTGAGCTTGCGCTCGGCCGGCAGCTGGCTGCCCTGCGTCAGCAGGCCATGCTCGATCTGCTCCTGCAAGGCACGGCAGATGGCGGTAACGGTACGGGGCGCTTCGTCGCGCATGCAAAACTCCACTCTGGAATAGACCAGCACCAACAAGGGGCACAACCGGTCGAACGTGCGGCCATGCTAGGCAAGCTGGATGACTGCGGGATGACAGCCACGGGCCGCGCCTTTGTGCCTGCATGCGGCATGCCATCTGATTCTGCAGTGTTTCGGTAAATCAGTCACTTAGCCATGGTCTACGCTTTCAGGCGCAGCGCGCCCCTGGGGAGCAGGGCAATGCGTTGCCATAAAAACGTCATAGAAAGCCTCTAGATTGGCCTGGGTCTTGCTGATCTAGACCAATCTTTCACCCTGCTAAGGAGCTTCACCATGAAACGCCTGCTGCTGGCTTCACTGATGGGATCGGCCATTATTCTGGGTAACCAGGCCATGGCCAACGAGGATGTAAAGAGCCTGGAACAAGCCGCCCGCGCAGAGGGCGAGGTCAACAGCGTCGGCATGCCGGACAGCTGGGCCAACTGGAAGGACACCTGGGCCGACCTGAACAAACTCTACGGCCTCAAGCACATGGACACCGACATGAGCTCGGCCCAGGAAATCGCCAAGTTCGCCGCCGAGAAAGACAACGCCACCGCCGATATCGGCGACGTCGGTGCGGCCTTCGGCCCCATTGCCGTGCAGCAGGGTGTTACCCAAGCCTACAAACCGAGCACCTGGGAACAGATTCCAACCTGGGCCAAGGACGCGGACGGCCACTGGATGCTGGCCTACACCGGCTCCATCGCCTTTATCGTCAACAAGCAGCTGGTCAAGGACGTGCCTAAATCCTGGGCCGACCTGAAACAGGGCACCTACAAGGTCGCCATCGGTGACGTCAGCGCCGCCGCCCAGGCCGTCAACGGCGTACTGGCCGCGTCCATCGCCAACGGCGGCGACGAGAAGAACATCCAGCCGGGCCTGGACTTCTTCGCCGAGATTGCCAAGCAAGGCCGCCTGGGCCTGTCCAACCCGACCATCCAGACCCTGGAAAAAGGCGAAGTGGAAGTTGGTATCGTCTGGGACTTCAACGGCCTGTCCTACCGCGACCAGATCGACCCGAGCCGCTTCGAAGTGCTGATCCCGTCCGATGGCTCGGTGATCTCCGGCTACACCACCATCATCAACAAGTACGCCAAGCACCCCAACGCGGCCAAGCTGGCGCGTGAGTACATCCTCAGCGACGCCGGGCAGATCAACCTGGCCAAGGGCAACGCCCGGCCGATCCGTGCCGAACACCTGACCCTGCCAGCCGAGGTGCAGGCCAAGCTGCTGCCAAACGAGCAGTACGCCAAGGTCCAGCCGATCAAGGATCCGGCCGCCTGGGAAGCCACCTCGAAAGCACTGCCGCAGCTGTGGCAGGAAAATGTGATCATCGAAATGCAGTAAGCGCTCGTCCACCGCCCGGCGCTCGCCGGGCGGTGTTTTTGCTCAAGGAAATAGCTCGATGAAACACAACGTCATCCTGGTGGTACTGGATGGACTGAATTACGAGGTGGCCCGCCATGCGCTGGGCCATCTGCAGGCCTACTGCAGCGCTGGCCGCGCTGCGTTGTACAAGCTCGAATGCGAGCTGCCCGCGTTGTCCCGCCCGCTCTACGAGTGCCTGATGACCGGCGTGGCGCCGATCGACAGCGGCATCGTGCACAACGATGTGGTGCGCCTGTCCAACCAGCGCAGCATCTTCCATTACGCCCGTGAAGCCGGCCTGACCACCGCCGCCGCGGCCTATCACTGGATGAGCGAGCTGTACAACCGCGCGCCCTTCGATGCCGCCCGCGACCGCCATACCAGCGACCCCAGCCTGCCGATCCAGCACAGCCACTTCTATTACGCCGACCACTACCCGGACTCGCACCTGTTCGCCGATGCCGAGCACCTGCGCGTGCAGCACCAGCCGAACTTCCTCCTGGTGCACCCGATGAACATCGACGACGCCGGCCACAAGCACGGCCTCGACTCGCCGCAATACCGCAACAGCGCGCGCCGCGCCGACCTGCTGCTGGCCGAATACCTGCAGCGCTGGCTGGATGCCGGCTACCAGGTGCTGGTCACAGCCGACCACGGCATGAACAACGACCGTTCGCACAACGGCCTGCTGCCCGAAGAGCGCGAAGTGCCGCTGTTCGTCGCCGGTAGCGCCTTCAGCCTGGATGGCAACGCGCAACCGCGGCAGACCGAACTGTGCGGCACCATCTGCGCCCTGCTCGGCGCCGCGCATGACAAACCGCTGTGCAAGGAACTGCTCAAGTGACGGCAAGCAAACCCCGCGGCAAATGGCTGGCCCTGCTATGCCTGCTGCCGTTCACGATCTTCTTTATTGCCTTCCAGATCGCTCCGCTGGTGTGGGTCGCGGTGCACAGTCTGAGCGTCGGCGACGCCTGGGGCCTGGGCAATTTCGAGAAGATCTTCAGCTCCAAGTTCTACCTGCAGGCGATCAAGCACAGCCTGCAGATCGCCTTCTGGTCGAGCCTGTTCGGCATCGTCATCGCCGTGCTCGGCAGCTACTCGCTGCGCCAGGTCGACTCCAAGCTGCGCGACTTCGTCATGGCCTTCTCCAACATGACCAGCAACTTCGCCGGCGTGCCGCTGGCCTTCGCCTTTATCATCATCCTCGGCTTCAACGGCGCGCTGACCCTGCTGCTGATCAAGATCGGCCTGATCGAGAGTTTCAACCTCTACTCGAAAAATGGGCTGATCGTGCTCTACACCTACTTCCAGATCCCCCTCGGCGTGCTGCTGCTCTACCCCGCCTTCGACGCCCTGCGCGAGGACTGGCGCGAGTCCGCGGCGCTGCTCGGCGCCGGCACCTGGGACTTCTGGCGGCATATCGGCCTGCCAGTACTGACCCCGGCGCTGCTCGGCACCTTCGTCATCCTGCTGGCCAACGCGTTGGGCGCCTATGCCACGGTGTATGCGCTGACCACCGGCAACTTCAACGTGCTGCCGATTCGCATTGCCGCCATGGTCGCCGGCGATATCAGCCTCAACCCGGACATGGCCAGCGCCCTGGCGATGGTGCTGGTGGGCCTGATGGTGGTGATCACCGCCGCGCACCAGTGGCTGCTGAAGAGGAGCTACCATGTCGCACGCTGATGCCAAACCGGCCGCCCTGTATCACCGCACGGTGGTCTGGCTGCTGTTCCTGATTCTGCTATTGCCACTGGCCGGCACCCTGCTCTATTCGCTGTCCACCAGCTGGTCGGCGACCATTCTGCCGTCCGGCCTGACCTTCAAATGGTATGTGGCGCTGTGGAGCGACCCGCGCTTCCTGGCCGCCTTCGGTCAGTCGCTGCTGGTGTGCTTCGGCTCGTTGCTGCTGGCTACCCTGCTGATCCTGCCGCTGCTGTTCGTGGTGCATTACCACTTCCCCAAGCTCGACGGGCTGATGAACATCCTGATCCTGCTGCCGTTCGCCGTGCCGCCGGTGGTGTCCTCGGTGGGTCTGCTGCAGGTCTACGGTTCCGGGCCGCTGGCGATGGTCGGCACGCCGTGGATTCTGATCGGCTGCTACTTCACCGTGGCCCTGCCATTCATGTACCGGGCGATCACCAACAACCTGCAGGCGATCAACCTGCGCGACCTGATGGACGCCGCCCAGCTGCTCGGTGCCAGCACCTGGCAGGCCGCCTTCCTGGTGGTGCTGCCGAATCTGCGCAAGGGTCTGATGGTCTCGCTGTTCCTCTCGTTCAGTTTCCTGTTCGGCGAGTTCGTATTTGCCAACCTGCTGGTCGGCACCCGCTACGAGACCCTGCAGGTGTACCTCAACAACATGAAAAACAGCAGCGGCCACTTCAACAGCGCGCTGGTGATTTCCTACTTCTTCTTCGTGCTGATCTTCACCTGGGCAGCCACTCTCCTGAACAAGGACAAGAGTTGAGATGCGCCATACCAACGCCTGCATCGGTAGGAGCCAGCTTGCTGGCGATCAACCAGCCTACGCCAAGCTACCGACCTCGTTCCTGCATCGGATCGCCAGCAAGCTGGCTCCTACATTGATCGTATCCAAGGGTCCCCAATGAGCTACCTGAGCATCCGCGGCCTGCATAAAAGCTATGGCGCCACCTCGATCTTCAGCGACATCAACTGCGAAATCGCCCAGGGCGAGTTCGTCACCCTGCTCGGCCCCTCCGGCTGCGGCAAATCCACCCTGTTGCGCTGCATCGCCGGCCTCACCGACGTCGGCGGCGGGCAGATCCTCTTAGGCGGCCAGGACCTGGTACCGCTGTCGCCGCAAAAGCGCGATATCGGCATGGTGTTCCAGAGCTACGCGCTGTTCCCCAACATGAGCGTGGCGCAGAACGTCGCCTTCGGCCTGCGCATGCAGAAAGTCGGCAAGGAAGAAAGCGCCCAGCGCGTGCAGGAGGCCCTGGCCATGGTCGAGCTGGGCGACTTTGCCGCGCGCTATCCGCACCAGCTCTCCGGCGGCCAATGCCAGCGCGTGGCCCTGGCCCGCTCGCTGGTCACCCGCCCGCGCCTGCTGCTGCTCGACGAGCCACTGTCGGCGCTCGACGCACGCATCCGCAAGCACCTGCGCGAGCAGATTCGCAGCATCCAGCAGGACCTCGGCCTGACTACCATTTTCGTCACCCACGATCAGGAAGAGGCGCTGACCATGAGCGACCGCATCTTCCTGATGAACGCCGGCAAGATCGTCCAGAGCGGCGATGCCGAAACCCTCTACACCGCGCCGGTGGATGCCTTCGCCGCCGGTTTTATCGGCAACTACAACCTGCTCGATGCGGAGACCGCCAGCCGCTTGCTGCTGCGCCCGGTGAGCAGCCGCATCGCCATTCGCCCGGAGGCCATCCAGCTGCACCACAGCGGCACCATCGCCGCGGAAATCCTCGGCCACAGCCTGCTCGGCAACGTCATCCGCTACCGCGTCGAGGCCAACGGCGTGCAACTGGTGGTCGATGTGCTAAACCGCCGTGAAGGCGATCTGATCAGCAAGGGCCAGTGCATCGGCCTGAGCATCGACGAACAGGCAATCCGGGAGGTGGCGTGATGGCCCTGGCAATCTTCGATCTCGACGAAACCCTGATCCACGGTGACTGCGCCTCGCTGTGGGCCACGCATATGGCCGACATCCAGTGGGTTGACCGCGACAGCTTCCTGACCCGCGAACAGGAGCTGATGGCGCTGTACTCCCAGGGCAAGCTGGCCATGGAGGACTACATGGCCTACACCCTGTCGCCGCTAGTGGGGCGCACGCCGGAGGAAGTCGAGTTTGTCGTCGGCCCCTTCGTCGAGGACGTCATCGAGCCGATCATCTACAGCGATGCCATGCGCTGCCTGGCTCAGCACCGCGCCGCTGGCGATCGCCTGCTGGTGATCTCCGCCTCGGCGCATTTCCTGGTCAGCGCCATCGCCGAACGCCTGGGTATAGAGGAAGTGCTGGCCATCGATCTGGAGCAACAGCACGGCCACTACAGCGGCAAGACCCAGGGCGTACTGACCTACCGTGAAGGCAAGGTCGTGCGCCTGCAGGCCTGGCTGGAGGAACAGGGCGAAAACCTGGCCGGCGCCTACTTCTATTCCGACTCGCGCAACGACCTGCCGCTACTCAGCCAGGTGGATTTCCCCTACGCAGTCAACCCGGACCCGACCCTGCGCGCCCATGCCGAGCAGGCGGGCTGGCCGATCCTCAGCTGGAAGTGATGAGCTCAGAACCTGTTTAGAATCTGTTTACGATCTTTTGAGCTAGAGCCAGGCAAGGCGTAACGACCACCGGGAGTAACAGCCACAGGCTGGCCCGAAGGGTGAGCGCCAGCGAGTCAATTGGGCGAGGGCGCGGAGTTTACAAGCCGTAAATGAGCAGCCCGAGCCCAATTTCAACGCAGCATGGCCGACGATCAAGAGATCGTAGACAGATTCTCAGACCAGACTCTCGTCAATCAGCACCACCACCTTGCCGGCCACCTGGTTACTCGCCAGCGCCGCAAAAGCCGCCTGCACATCCTTGGCCGCGAAGCTCTGCTCCAGTTGCGGCTTCAACCGCCCTTCGACGAACAACGGCCAGACATGCTGACCCAGGTCGCTGAGCAGCGCCGCCTTGAACTCGTCATCGCGGTTACGCAGGGTCGAACCCGTCAGCTGGATGCGCTTGCCGAGCAGCAGGGCCATATCCAGCTGCGCCTTGTTGCCACCCATCAGGCCGATATTCACCCAACGGCCGTCGCGCGCCAGCAGTTCGAGGTTGAGTTCGGCATAGGCTGCGCCGACCGGGTCGAGGATCACATCGAACGGCGCGAAATCACGCAGACTCACTAAATTCTCGCCGCGCAGCGCACCCCCTTGGGCACCGAGGCCTTCGCAATAGGCCAACCGCTCGGCGGAGCCAACGCTGACCCAGCACGGATTGCCAAAGGCCTTGCACAGCTGGATCGCCGCCGAACCGACGCCGCTGGCGCCGGCATGCAGCAGCACCCTCTCACCCGGTTTCAACCCGGCCAGCTGGAACAGGTTGAGCCAGGCAGTGGCATACACTTCTGGCAGCGCAGCCGCTTCGGCCAGCGACAGGCCGTCCGGGACGGGCAGTGCATGTCGCGCATCGACCACCACTTCCTCGGCCATGCCACCACCCGCCAACAGGCAGCAAACGCGGTCACCAACCTGCCAGGCACTGCCGGCACCGACCTCGCTGACCACCCCGGAACACTCCAGCCCCAGAATGTCGCTGCTACCCGCTGGCGGCGGGTACAGACCGGCACGTTGCAGCAGATCGGCACGGTTCAGGCCAGCAGCGGCAACCCGCACGCGAATCTGCCCTACATCGCAGGCTGGAGCGGGCCGCTCGCACCATTCCACCTGCCCTTCGACGCCTTGCAATGCCTTCATGCTGCCTCCATAGTGAACAAGCCCCCCGGCGCAGTACGCCGGGCTTTCTGCATTCTATCGCCCGGTTCAACGGAACCTGGCGCTCACATGACGGCCTAATATGCGTTATCAACTGCCATCGCGTCGAATCACCATGCTGCGACTCTCCTCTACCGCCCTGGCCGTCGTGCTGGGCCTGCAAGCCATGTCCGCAGCCGCCAAGACCGGCCCGGAGAACTGGGAATACCTGCAGCCCGACCGCGAGCAGGTGGTTGCCAGCCTCAATGTAGTGGAGCTGCTCAAGCGCCATCACTACAACAAACCGCCACTCGACGATGCCCGCTCGCAGAAGATCTACGACAGCTACCTGAAAACCCTTGATCCGGCGCGCAGCTACTTCACCGCCGCCGATATCGGCGAATTCGATCAGTGGCGCAACAAGTTCGATGACCTGCTGAAAAGCGGTGACCTGGAGCCCGGCTTCCTCATGTACAAGCGTCAGCTGGTGCGTGTACAGGAGCGCCTGGACTATGCCCTGCTGCTGCTACAGGACACTTCCAAACTCGATTTCAGCGTCGAGGAAAGCCTGCTGGTGGAGCGCGAGAACGCACCCTGGGCAAAAGACCGCGCCGAACTCGATGATCTCTGGCGCAAACGCGTCAAGGATGAAGTGCTACGCCTGAAACTGGCCGGCAAGGAGCCCAAGGCCATCGAGGAGCTGCTCAGCAAGCGTTACAAGAGCCAGCTCAAGCGCCTCGACCAGACCAGCGGCGAAGATGTGTTCCAGGCCTATATCAACGCCTTCGCGCAAACCTACGATCCGCACACCAACTACCTCTCCCCGGACAACGCGGAGAACTTCGACATCAACATGAGCCTGTCGCTGGAAGGCATCGGCGCCGTGCTGCAGTCGGATAACGAGCACGTCAAGGTAGTACGCCTGGTGCCGGCCGGTCCGGCGGAAAAGAGCAAACAGATTGTTCCGGCTGACAAGATCATCGGTGTAGCCCAGGGCGACAAGGATATGGTCGATGTGATCGGCTGGCGCCTGGATGAAGTGGTCAAGCTGATTCGTGGCCCGAAAGGTTCCAAGGTGCGCCTGGAAGTGATCCCGGCCAGCAATGCGCCGAGCGACCAGACCAGCAAGGTGGTCAGCATCATCCGTGAAGCGGTCAAGCTGGAAGAGCAAGCCGCGCAGAAATCGGTGCTCAAACTGCAGCATGAAGGCCGTGAGTACAAACTTGGGGTAATCAAGGTTCCAGCCTTCT
>CAZFKQ010000002.1:130016-439031 GCA_964518735.1 uncultured Pseudomonas sp. | reverse complement strand
TCAAGGGCACCGGCAACATGGAGCTGATCCTTGATCGCCGGGTTTCCGAGAAGCGTGTGTTCCCCGCCATCAACATCAACAAGTCCGGCACCCGCCGCGAAGAGTTGCTGACCGGCGAGGAAGAGCTGTCGCGCATGTGGATTCTGCGCAAGCTGCTGCACCCGATGGACGAAATCGCCGCCATCGAGTTCCTCCTCGACAAGCTGAAAGACAGCAAGACCAACGATGAATTCTTCTTGTCGATGAAGCGCAAGTAAGTTCAGCGTTAGCAAAAAGGCCGGGGAAACCCGGCCTTTGCGTTTCTGCAGTCTTCTGAATAACCGACTTCGGCGCTAAACTTTGTGCCCCAACCTGCGCGCCTATACGAGGCTCAAGCATGCAGTATCGCGACTTGCGCGACTTTATTCAGGGCCTGGAAAAGCGCGGCGAACTCAAGCGCATCCAGGCGCCGGTTTCTCCCGTGCTGGAAATGACCGAAATCTGCGACCGCACCCTGCGCAAGGGCGGCCCGGCGCTGTTGTTCGAGAACCCCACGGGCTTCGCCATGCCAGTGCTCGGCAACCTGTTCGGCACGCCCAAGCGCGTGGCCCTTGGCATGGGCGCCGAAGAGGTCAGCGAGCTGCGCGAGATCGGCAAGTTGCTGGCCTTCCTCAAGGAGCCGGAACCGCCGAAAGGCCTGAAGGATGCCTGGTCCAAGCTGCCGATCTTCAAGAAGGTCCTGAGCATGGCGCCCAAGGTGCTCAAGGATGCACCGTGCCAGGAAGTGATCGAGGAGGGCGACGACGTCGACCTGACCAAGCTGCCGGTGCAGACCTGCTGGCCGGGCGATGTCGGCCCGCTGATAACCTGGGGCCTGACCATCACCAAGGGCCCGAACAAGGACCGGCAGAACCTCGGCATCTACCGCCAGCAGGTCATCGGTCGCAACAAGCTGATCATGCGCTGGCTCAGCCACCGTGGCGGTGCTTTGGATTTTCGTGACTGGTGCGAGAAGTTTCCGGGCAAGCCCTATCCGGTCTGTGTGGCGCTGGGCGCTGACCCGGCGACCATTCTTGGTGCGGTCACTCCGGTGCCGGACAGCCTCTCCGAATACGCCTTCGCCGGCCTGCTGCGCGGTAACAAGACCGAGCTGGTCAAGGCGCGCGGCAGTGATCTGCAAGTGCCGGCCAGTGCCGAGATTGTCCTCGAAGGGGTGATCCATCCCGGTGAGACTGCCCCAGAGGGTCCGTACGGCGATCACACCGGCTACTACAACGAGGTTGATACGTTCCCGGTGTTTACCGTCGAGCGCATCACCCGCCGGCAGAAACCGATCTACCACAGCACCTACACCGGCCGTCCGCCGGATGAGCCGGCGATCCTCGGGGTGGCGCTGAACGAGGTGTTCGTGCCGATCCTGCAGAAGCAGTTCCCGGAAATCACCGATTTCTACCTGCCGCCGGAAGGTTGCTCGTATCGCCTGGCGGTGGTGACCATCAAGAAGCAGTACCCTGGCCACGCCAAGCGGGTGATGCTTGGCGTCTGGTCGTTCCTGCGCCAGTTCATGTACACCAAGTTCGTTATTGTCACTGACGACGACATCAATGCGCGGGACTGGAACGACGTGATCTGGGCCATCACCACGCGCATGGACCCCAAGCGCGACACGGTGCTGATCGACAACACGCCGATCGACTACCTCGATTTCGCCTCGCCGATCTCCGGCCTGGGTTCGAAGATGGGCCTGGATGCCACCCACAAGTGGCCGGGCGAAACGACCCGCGAGTGGGGCCGCGCCATCGTTCAGGACGAGGCGGTCAAGCAACGGGTGGATGAGCTGTGGGGCCAACTCGGAATCGATTGATGAAAGTTACCCTGCAACCTTCCGGTGCCGTGCTTGAGGTCGAGGTCGGCGAGCGCATTCTCGATGCGGCGCGGCGCCTTGGCTACGACTGCCCGCAGAGCTGTCGCAATGGCAACTGCCATATCTGCTCGGCCTTACTGGTCGAAGGCCGAGTTCGCCAGGACGGTGAAGTGCGTGACCACGGCGAGCTGTTCACCTGCCTGGCCGAACCGTTGCAGGACTGTGTGTTGCACTGGGATGGCGTGCTGGCGCCCGGCGAACTGCCGCTACGCGAGCTGAACTGCCAGTTGCTCGAATGCACCGACGTCGGTGGCGACGTTTTCCGCGTTCGTCTGCGTACCCCGGCCGGCAAGTTGCCGCGTTACCACGCCGGGCAATACCTGCTGGTGCAGCGTGAGGATGGCGAATATTCCGCTTTTTCCCTGGCTTCGGCGCCGCACAGCGGACGTGAGCTGGAGCTGCACGTGCTGGCGCGCGAAGAGAGCGCCAGCGAGCTGCTGGCGTTCCTCCGTCGTCAGGGTTTTGCCCGGGTGCAGCTGCCCTTTGGCGATACGCACCTGGCCGAACTGCCGGCCGGGCCGCTGGTGCTGATCGCCGCCGGCACCGGCATGGCGCAGATGCACAGCCTGATCGAACACTGTCGCGCTGCTGGCTTCCAGCACCCGGTGCACCTGTACTGGGGCGTACGCTACGCCGAGGATTTCTACCAGCTGCCGCACTGGGCCGACTGGCAGCAGACCCCCGGTCTGCACCTGCATCGGGTGGTCAGTGAGCAGGGGGATTGGTCCGGACGCTGTGGCCTGCTGCACGAGGCGGTGTGCGCGGACTTCGCCGATCTCAAGGCGCTGCACGTCTATGCCAGCGGCTCGCCAGCGATGGTTTACGGCACCCTCGATGCGCTGGTCGAGGCCGGCATGGATGCCCACCAGATGCGCGCTGACGTCTTCGCCTACGCGCCACGAGACTAGCTGCCACCGCACCCAACAAAAAGCCGCCCGAGGGCGGCTTTTTCAGGTTCGCGGAAGAGTGCGGCCTTGTCGCCCGGATGCAATCCGGGCCATCAGCGGAATGCGGTTCGACTCCCCTCTCCCCCTGGGAGAGGGGGCGGGGGTGAGGGTGCCAGGGCCAGCGCCAGCGCCAATGCCGGCCTGTAACACCCTCACCCGCCCTGCGGGCACCCTCTCCCGGAGGGAGAGGGGTTAACGTACCTGCACCACCACCTTGCCCACCGCCTTGCGCTGGCCCAGGGCATTGATCGCCTCGGCCGCCTGCGCCAGCGGGAAAACCTGCGACACCAGTGGCTTGAGCTTGCCTTCGGCATGCCAGGCGAACAGTTGCTTGAAGTTGGCGGCGTTGTCCTGCGGCTGGCGCTGGGCGAATGAGCCCCAGAACACGCCAACCACTGCCGCGCCCTTGAGCAGGGTGAGGTTGACCGGCAGCTCAGGGATGCGTCCGCTGGCGAAACCGACCACCAGCAAGCGGCCATTCCAGGCGATGGCGCGGATGGCCTGATCGAACAGGTCGCCACCGACCGGATCGTAGATCACGTCGGCACCCTGGCCGCCAGTCAGCTTCTTCACCTCATCCTTGAGGCTCGCTTCGCTGTAGTTGATCAGGTGGTCGGCGCCGGCTGCCTTGGCTACTGCCAGCTTCTCTGTGCTGCTGGCGGCGGCGATTACGGTGGCGCCCATGGCCTTGCCGATTTCCACTGCGGCCAGGCCGACGCCACCGGAGGCGCCGAGCACCAGCAGGGTTTCACCTGGCTGCAGGTTGGCGCGTTGCTTCAGCGCGTGCATCGAGGTGCCGTAGGTCATGCCGAAGGCGGCTGCGGCATTGAAATCGAGGCCTTGGGGAATCGGCATGACGCTGTAACCGGGCACCGCCACCTGTTCGGCGAAGCTGCCCCAGCCGGTCAGCGCCATCACCCGGTCACCGGCCTTGAGGTGCTCGACCTTCTCGCCGACTTCCAGCACCACACCGGCTGCTTCACCGCCCGGGGAGAAGGGGAAAGGCGGTTTGAACTGGTACTTGCCTTCGATGATCAGGGTGTCGGGGAAGTTGACCCCGGCGGCATGCACCTCGAGGAGGATCTCGTTCTTCTTGATCGCGGGGCTGGCGACCTCTTCCAGCACCAGGGTTTCGGCCGGGCCGAAGGCTTTGCACAGAACGGCTTTCATCACGAGGGTTCCTCAGCGGGTTGATGGTCTGGCAGTGTAGGTGGCGGGCCCGACCGGTCAACGAGCATGCCCTGGCCTGATGCTGCTGTATAAGCGCCGGGCTTGGGTGCTGGCGCGGCAATGGCTATGCTAGCGCCACATCTCTGAGAGGAATTGCCGTCGTGAAAACCTGGATCGCTCTGCTGTTGGCGCTGTCATTGCCCTTTACCGCTCTGGCCAGCGGTGGCGGCGAAGAGGCGGAAGGCGAGAACGCAGTGCCCAAGGTGGCTTACTACAGCCTGGTGCCGGCTCTGGTTGGCAACTTTGGCGCAGGCCCGAAGCTGAAATTCTTCAAGGCCGATATCGCCCTGCGGGTCACCGGTACCGAGGCGGAGGAGAAGGTCGAGCATCATGAGCCGCTGATCCGCAACCAGCTGGTAATGCTGTTCTCCCAGCAGACTGAGGCGAGCATGGGGAACCAGGACGCCAAGGAGACGCTGCGTCTCGAAGCGCTCAAGCAGGTACAGGACGTGCTGAATCAGGAAGAAGGCAAGCCCTACGTCGAGGACCTTTTGTTCAACAACCTGATCATCCAGTAAGAACCTATTTAGGATCTCTTGATCGTCGGCCAGGCTGTGTTGAAACGGGGCTCGGGCTGCTCATTTACAGCTCGTAAACTCCGCGCCCTCGTCCCGTTTCGCCTTGCCTGGCTCTAGCTCAAAAGTTCCTAAACAGGTTCTCACGCCAGCTCAGGCCATCTGCGCCAGGGTTTTGCGAAAGCGCGTCATGGCGCCAAGGAAGAACAGCGCGCCGATCCCGCCGATGGCCAGCAGTTGCGGCCAGATGATCGACAGCCCGGCGCCGCGGTAGAGGATGGCCTGGGCCAGGTCGACGAAGTGGGTGGTCGGCGCCACCAGCATGATCTGCTGTACCAGTTCGGGCATGCTTTCACGTGGCGTGGTGCCGCCGGAGAGAATCTCCAGTGGGATCAGCACGATGATGATCAGCAGGCCCAGCTGCGGCATTGAGCGCGCCACCGTGCCGAAGAAGATGCCCATCGACGTGGTGGCGAACAGGTGCAACGCGGCGCCGCCAAGAAACAGCGGCAACGAGCCCTGGATCGGCACCTGCAGCCAGCCCTGAACCACTAGCAGCAGTGACAGGGCGGTCGCCACCAGCACCACCAAGCCCATCGACCAGACCTTGGCCAGCATGATTTCCAGCGGCGTCACCGGCATCACCAGCAGGTGTTCGATGGTGCCATGCTCGCGCTCACGGATCAGCGCGGCGCCAGTGAGGATGATGGAGAGCATGGTGATCTGGTTGATCACCTCCATCACCGAGCCGAACCAGGTGCGTGTCAGGTTCGGGTTGAATGCCACCCGCACGGCCAGCCCGACCTGCTGCGGCAGGTCGGCCCGGTAGCGGCGGACAAACTCGGCCACTTCGTTGCCGCCGATGTGCTGGATATAACCGGCACCGGTAAAGGCCTGGCTGACCTGAGTGGCATCCACATTCAGCTGGATCGCCGGGCTGCGGCCGGCCAACACGTCGCGCTGGAAATCCGGCGGAATATTCAGGGTAAAGGTGTAGCGTCCGGCATCCATGCCGCGGTCCATCTGGCTCAAATCGATACGCTGCGGGGTGCGGAAGTAGGGCGGCTGGAAGGCCTGGATCAGGCGCTCGGAAAGCTGCGAGCGATCCTCGTCGACCACTGCGATGGAGGCATGGTGCAGGCTTTCCGGCATGCTGCTGGCCGCCGAGTAGATGCCCAGGCTGAAGGCCCAGATGATCAGCAGCACCAAGGCGATGTCGCGCTGCAGGCTGCGCAGTTCCTTGAGGCCGAGGTGGAAGATGTTCGCCAGGCGCTCCATTTCAGACCTCCTGCTTTTTCAGGCAGGCCACGCACAGTCCCAGCAGCACCGGAATGGTGATCAGCAGCGGCAGGAAATAGGCGTATAGGTCGGCGAAGCCGAGCGCCTTGGAAAACACCCCGCGCGAGATCACCAGGAAGTGCGACGTCGGGTAGAGCTGGCCGATGAAGGCGCCGATGCCTTCCAGTGAGGACACCGGGTAGATCAGCCCGGAGAACTGAATGGCCGGTAGCAGGGTGGCGATGGCGGTGCCGAACACGGCGGCAATCTGGCTCTTGGTAAACGTCGACATGAGCAGGCCAAGGGCGGTGGAACAGCCCAGATAGAGCAGTCCGCCGACCAGCAGGGTCAGCGGACTGCCCTTCAGTGGCACCTCGAACACACTGATCGACAGCAGGACCAGCAGGGTGAAACTGAGCATGCCCAGGCCGATATAGGGCAGCTGTTTGCCGAGGAGAAACTCCAGGCGGGTCACCGGGGTAACGTACAGGTTGATGATCGAGCCCAGTTCCTTCTCGCGTACCACGCCGAGGGCGGTGAGCATGGCCGGGATCAGCATCAGCAGCAGCGGGATCATCGCCGGCACCATGGCCTGGCGGCTCTCCACGTCCGGGTTGTAGCGGTAGCGCACTTCCAGTTCGGCCAGATTGGCGGCCTGGATTTGCGCAGAACGCCGCGCCAGGCCCTGCAGGTAATCCTGATGCAAACCCTGTACATAGCCCTTGATGGTTTCTGCGCGGGTCGGCATGGCGCCGTCGATCCACATGCCGATCTGCGGGCTGTCGCCGCGCTTGAGGTCGCGGCCGAAGTGCGTCGGGATCTCCACCGCCAGGCTGATCTCGCCGCTGCGCATGCGTCGCTCCAGTTCGGCGTAGTCGTGCAAGGGTGGCTGTTCGAGAAAGTAGCGCGAGCCGGCCAGGTTCAGGTGGTACTCCTGGCTGGTGGTGGTCTGGTCGCGGTCGAGCACGGCGAAGGTCAGGTCTTCCACGTCCAGGCTGATGCCATAGCCGATGATGAACAGCAGCAGCACGGTGCCGAGCAGCGCCATGCCGCCACGGATCGGATCGCGGCGCAGCTCCAGGGTCTCGCGGTGGGCATAGCTGAACAGCCGGCGCAGACTGAAGCGCTGGTCCTGCGCCTGGCGCGGCTCCGGGCTGGGGGCTGGCGGCGTCTGCCCGCTCGAGGTCGGCTGACTCTGGCCAACGGCATCTTGCAGGTAGGCGATGAAGGTCGCCTCCAGGCTCGGCAGGCCGCGTTTGCTCATCAGCCCCTGCGGTGTGTCGCTGTCCAGCACCCGACCTGCGTGCATCAGCGAGATTCGATCGCAGCGTTGTGCCTCGTTCATGAAGTGGGTGGAGATGAAGATGGTCACCCCGTCCTGACGCGACAGGTCGAGCATCAGCTGCCAGAAGCCGTCGCGGGCCACCGGGTCGACGCCCGAGGTGGGCTCGTCGAGAATCAGGATCTCCGGCTTGTGGATGACGGCCACGGCCAGCGACAGGCGTTGGCGGATGCCCAGCGGCAAACGCTCGGGGAGCATGTCCATGACCGCATCCAGCGAGAAACGGCTGGCCATCTCGGCCACCCGCGCCTCGATCTGTGCGGCGGGCACATGGAACAGCTGGGCGTGCAGTACCAGGTTCTGCCGCACCGTCAGCTCGCCGTACAGGGAGAACGACTGCGACATGTAGCCAACCCGCTGGCGGGTGGCCATGTCCTTGGCCTGGATCTGCTGACCGAACAGCAGCGCTTCGCCCTCGCTGGCAGGTAGCAGGCCGGTGAGCATCTTCATGGTGGTGCTTTTGCCGCAGCCGTTGGAGCCGAGGAAGCCGAAAATCTCGCCGCGCTCGATGCGAAAATCCACCCGGTCGACTGCGACGAAATCGCCAAAGCGCATGCTCAGACCGCGCGCTTCGATGGCGATGTCCTGTTGGTCGGGTGCGCGCGGCGGGATAATCAGGGCGCGATGATCCTTGCGCCGGTCTTCCGGTAACAGGGCAATGAACGCCTGTTCCAGGCTGGCACAGGCGGTGCGCTCGCGCAGTTGTTCCGGGCTGCCCGTGGCGAGGATGCGCCCGCCGTCCATGGCCATCAGGTGGTCGAAGCGTTCGGCTTCCTCCATGTAGGCGGTGGCCACCAGTACGCTCATCTGCGGGCGTTGGGCGCGGATGCGTTCGATCAGTTCCCAGAACTGGTTGCGCGACAGCGGGTCGACCCCGGTGGTCGGCTCGTCGAGGATCAGCAGGTCAGGGTCATGGATCAGCGCGCAGCACAGCCCGAGCTTCTGCTTCATGCCGCCGGACAGTTTGCCCGCCGGGCGCTCGCGGAAGGGCGACAGGCCGGTGCTGTGCAGCAGTTCGTCGATGCGCCGGGCGCGCTCAGCCGGGCCCTGGCCAAACAGACGGGCAAAGAAATCCAGGTTCTCGACGACCGACAGGGTTGGGTAAAGGTTCTTGCCCAGGCCCTGGGGCATGTAGGCGATGTGCGGGCAGGTGCGGCGGCGGTGAGCGCGGCTGGCCATGTCGCCGCCGAGCACCTCGACCTGTCCGCTCTGGATCTGACGTGCACCCGCCAGCAGTGCCAGCAGGCTGGATTTACCGACGCCATCCGGACCGATCAGGCCGACCATGCACTGCGCCGGTATCTCCAGGGTCAGCGCGTCCAATGCACAGGTTTTGCCGTAGCGCAGGCTGACGTCGCTCAGCCGGGCTACCGGCGCCGCGCTCATTGCGGAACCTTGATCGCCAGGTGTGCAGGCCAGTCGATGGCTGGGTCCAGGCGCAGGTAGGCCATGCCGGGCACGCCGGTCTTGACGTGTTCCAGGTGGCGCTGCAGCAGTTCGGGGTCAATCCGCGCCTTGATGCGGAACATCAGTTTCTCGCGCTCGCTGGCGGTTTCCACGGTCTTCGGGGTGAACTGGGCGACGCTGGCCACATAACTGACCTTGGCCGGTATCACGTATTGCGGTGCGGCATCGATCACCAGGCGTACTTCACTGCCCAGGGCGACCAGGCCGGCCTGACGCTCGGGCAGGAAGAAGGTCATGTAGACGTCGCCCAGATCGACCAGGTTGAGCAGCTTGCCGCCGGCGCCTATTACCTCGCCTGGCTGGCTTACCCGGTATTGCACGCGACCGGCACGTGGCGCCTTGAGCAGGCTGTCGTCGATGTCCACCTGCAGGCGGGTGACGCTGGCCTTGGCCGCTTCCACCGCTGATTGCGCTTCGATCACCTGGGACTGCGCGGCCACGATGCCCGCCGCTGCCGAGTTGACCTGCGAGCGCGCTGCGGCCAGGGCCGCCTCGGCGCTTTGCAGACGTGCCAGGTCATCATCCAGTTGCTGCTGGGCCATGGCGTCGCGCTTGACCAGCACGGCGGTACGCGCGTGGCGTTTCTGCGCTGCGGCGAGTTCCGCCTGGCGCTGGCGCACCACGGCCTCGGCGGTGACCTTCTCGCTTTCGCGCAGGCTGACCTGGGCACGGGCCGTGAGTTGGCTGTTCTCGGCCTGGCGCATTTGCGCCTGGGCCTGGGCCAGCTGGGCCTCCAGGACCTGGGTGTCCATGCGTGCGACGATCTGTTGGGCCTGGACGAAGTCGCCTTCGTCGACCTCGATGCTGGCGATGCGCCCGCCGAGCTTGGCGGCCACGTCGACTTCGGTGGCTTCGATGCGGCCGTTACCGCTGGCAAAACCTTCACCCAGACCTCTGGGATAAAGCTCGTACCAGGCCAGTGCCGCCATCGCGGCAAGACCAGCGAGCAAGGCGCCGCGGGCGATCCAGGGGTTGCGCGTGGCCATGTTCATCCTTGTCTCGGGTGGCGTGGAATAGCGCAGCGCTGCCATCACGGCAGAGTGCGCAAGCGGTTATCTGTGCTGCAAGCTATTTTGCGCGGGTTGCTCTGGATCGCGGTTGATACAGGTCAAGCCCGGCCTCAGGTGGTTGGCGGCTCTGACGGGCTGTAACCGGAGGCTTGCTCGGCGCTCCAGATGCGGGTCTGGTTGCGGCCGCTGTGCTTGGCCTGGTACAGCGCCTGGTCGCTGCGGGCGATCAGGCTGCCGGGATGCTCTTCATTGGCCGGTTCGGCGACGGCCAGGCCGATGCTCAGAGTCAGGTAATGCTGCGGGCTGCCGGGATGGGGAATGGCCAGGTTGGCGACCAGCTCATGGACCCTGGCGGCGACATGCTCGCCGCCATCCAGCCCGGTGTTGGTCAGAATGATGGAGAATTCCTCGCCGCCGTAGCGACAGGCCACGTCACCCTCGCGTTGCAGGCACTCCTGCAGCACGGTCGCGACTTTGCGCAACGCATCGTCGCCGGCCAGGTGGCCGAGTGCGTCGTTGTAGGTCTTGAAGTGGTCGATATCGATCATCAGCAGGGTCAGCTGTGCGCCGATACGGCGCAGGCGGCGCCATTCAGCATGCAGTTGCTGGTCGAAGAACCGCCGGTTGTACAGGCCGGTCAGGCCATCCAGTTGCGACAGGCGCTGCAGGCGTGCCTCCAGGGCCAGGCGTTCGCGGTTGTCGCGGGAGACCGCTATCAGGTATTCGCGTTCATGCAGTTGCACCAGCTGGGTATTGATCTCGGCCGCCTGGCTGCTGCCGTCGCGGCGGCGCATTTCGCGCTGGAAGATGCGTGGCTGGTTGTCCTGCTGGGCGCTGCGGGCCCGTTGCAGCCAGGCGTGGAAGCCTGGCATGAGTTGTTCGGGATTGTCGCGCAACAACTGGGCGAAGTATTCGGCGCGGTAACCGAGGCTGGCATAGGTGGCCTGGTTCATATGCAACAGCTCTCGGCTTTCGGTATCGAAGATGAACAGGCTGTCCTGGCAGGAGTCCGTCAGGTCGAGCACCAATTGCAGACGCTGGCGGCTTTCGCGCAGGCGACGTTCGACGGTTTCACGGCGTGTGGCTTCGATCTTCAGCAGGCGATTGCTTACCTGCAGTGCCTCGGCGCGCCGCGCATTTTCCAGGGCCAGGGCCAGGGCGGCGACCAGCAACAGGCTGATGGCCAGGCTGGCCCCCAGAACCACCTGCGGCAGTGGCGAGTTGAGGCGTTGCAAGAGGGCCTGGGTAGGATTGAGCTGGAGGCTGAAGGTGCGATTGTTGAGCAGTTGCAGCGCCACGCGTTGGGGCATTTGCGTCAGGCTGCCCGGCGCCTGGTGGCTGTACAGCGGGCTATTATTTTCCAGCAGCTGCACGCTGAATTCGTCGCTGGGGAAGCTGCCGAGCAACTGCTGCATCAGTGGTTCGACACGAAAAACCCCCTGCAGAAAGCCATCGAACTGGCGCTGGCCCTGGGCGTCCTGCAGATACAGGGGGGTGTAGAGGACGAAACCGCGGCCACCCTGCACCAGTTGAAAACTGTTGGAGAAGCGCTGTTCACCACTGCTCTTGGCTTGCATGGCCAGCGGGTAGTTGGGATGTTCTGCAGTCAGGCGAAAATTTATTGCGGCTTCGTTGCCGCTCAGTGGCAGCAGCCAGCGCATACGCAGGTCAGCGCCGACCCACTGGATCGACTGATAGGCCGGGAAGCCCTGCAAGGCCATGCTGATCTCGCGTTCCCACTCGCTCTGCTGCAAGCGACCCAGATTGTTCCACAGGCGGGCGATACGGTTGAGGCTTTCTACCTCAATGCTCAGGTTGCTTTCCAGTTGCCGGGCGAGGGTGCGAGCCTCATAGCTGACGTGCTCTTCCAGGCGCTTATGCTGGTCGTTTTCCAGTAGGCGCCAGAGCAGCAAGCTGGCGGTGCAAAGCACCAGCAGAAGGAGAGCCAGCGCCAAGCGTGCCGGCCAGACCGAGCGTGCACGCATGGCTGAGCTCCGTGAGTGTCTCAACTCTGATAGCACAGAGCGCCGGCAGACTCAACGCATGGCCAGGATGGCGGCCCATTCGCTGGCGCTGACCGGCATTACCGACAGCCGGCTGCCGCGTTGCACCAGGGCCAATTCGGCCAGTTCGCTGGCGGATTTCAGGCGAGCCAGTGGCAGGACGCGGGGAAAGGCATCGACGAACTCGACGTCGATGGCGCTCCAGGGGTTCTTGTCGGGGCTGGCCTTGGCATCGAAGTAATGGCTGGTCGGGTCCAGGGCTGTCGGATCGGGGTAGGTGCTGCCGGCGATTCGGGCAATGCCGGCGATCCCCGGTTCGGGGCAGCTGGAGTGATAAAAGAAGAACTCATCACCAGTCTGCATGCTGCGCAGAAAGTTGCGCGCCTGGTAATTGCGCACCCCATCCCAGCGTGCGCGACCGAGGCGTTGCAGGTCATGAATCGACAGTTCGTCGGGTTCTGATTTCATTAGCCATTTAGGCATGAACTTTGCTCCTGTTTGCCGGTCTTCGATGGCGTAGTTCAAATCGTTCTCGCTACCGACAGCTATTAAGGTGCCAGCAGTGGTTCGGTCTCAAGTGCTCCGCAGAGAGCAGAAGGCCAGCCTGGCGCCTTGCGTGACCAATAAAAACACCACCACCGGTCAGTCGATGCAGTGTGCCTGGAAAGGGGGAGGCAACCAATGAAACGCAAGAAGCCGGATATATTGTGGGTACTGGTAATCCTGTTCAGTCTGGGCATGGTTACCACGGGTTACACCCAGAACCTCTGGGAGCGTCAGGGCGAACAGGCCATCAGCCAGTCTCAGCCGTAAACGCAGGACGTATGAGCGCCGCAGGGATCGCGGTGCCATCGTTGTCTCACGCCAGCAGGCGTTCAGAGCCTACTCAATGCCTCGCGAGCTAGAGCCAGGCAAGGCGAAATTGGGCGAAGAAGCGCAGTTTACGAACAGTAAATGAGCATTCTGAGGCCGATTTCAACGCAGCATGGCCGACGCGCAGCAGGCTTTGAGCAGGTTCTCAGCCGTACCAGCCGCCATCCGTCACTATCGCTTTTAGCCGCACATCCCAGCTGGCCAGTGTCAGCCTGTCCACCTTCTGACATTCATGGGCCAGTCCCAACAGTGTCGGCTTGTGCCAATTTTTGCGCAGCTGGCGATAGGCCAGTTGTCGATCATAAAAACCGCCGCCCATGCCGAGGCGCCCGCCATGCTCATCAAAACCGACCAGCGGCAACAGGATCAGGTCCAGTGTCCAGGCCGGTCGCTGGCGCTTGGGATTGGCCTGCGGTTCGGCAATACGGAAGCGATTGGCTGCCAGTTGATCGTGCAGGTGTAAACGTTGAAAGCGCATTCTGGTGCGTGGCCAGCGGCTGAGCACCGGCAGGTAGACGGCCTTGCCGCGCAACTGGGCAGCGCGCAGCAGCGGACGCGGGTCGATCTCGCCATCGTTGGGCAGGTACAAGGCGATATGCCGGGCGCGGCGAAACAGCGGGTGCTGAGCCAGTTGGCGATACAGGTCGCGTGCGGCTTGTTTCTGTTGCAAGGGGGAGAGCTGGCGGCGCGCCTGGCGGAGCTGACGGCGCAGAGCCGGGCGGGAGAGGGTGCCGGCTTCGAACATAAGAATGAGGACTCCCCGGTTATGCCGCTGTCGGGTTAGCCCTTGAACCCGAAAGTTCAAGGTGGAGATTGCAGGAGGCGTTCAGGCTTTCCGTCAGGCGGACATGCACACCGGCCCCACTTGCAACCCCCGTGGTTGTGCGTATCGGCTCAGGGACATCACCGACTGGCAAACACACCAGGGAGCTGGCGCGAGTATACCCCAATCGACCGCTGTGCAATCAGATGCCGAGGCCATCCTGATCGGTGGCCAGGGCGTTGTCGACACGGCTGAGCAGATCGCGCACGCGCTCGCGGGTGTGGTCGGCTTCCTGATCCAGGCGCTGCTGTTTGTGCAGCAGATCGTGGGTAATGTTCAGCGCGGCCATCACTGCGATGCGGTCGGCGCCGATGACTTTGCCGCCCGTGCGGATCTCGCGCATCTTGCCATCCAGGTAGCGCGCGGCGCTTTCCAGGTTGGCGCGCTCGTCAGGCGGACAAGCAATGCAGTATTCCTTGTCGAGGATATGTACGGTGACGGTGTTCGGTTGGCTCATGTGTCCTGCTCCAGGGCTCTCAGGCGCGAAATCATCGATTCGACCTTATGCCGGGCCAGTTCGTTCTTTTCGATCAGATGGGCGCGTTCCTCGCGCCAGGCCTTTTCACTGGCCAGCAGGGCACGGTTCTGCGACTTGAGCTGCTCCACGCGCTGGATTAACAGCTCCAGTTTGCGGGTAAGGGCTTGCAGTTCGAGGTCTTCCATGGGCTCCCTACCTGGGTGATGAATGGCGGAACTATAAAGGATTGCCGGGCTTGCGATGCGACTGGATCGCGATTCTCATGCGCTGACCGCGTCCCGCTGACGCAGGGCTTCGATGGTCTTGCCGCGCCTGCCGGTGCTAGGATACGAAGCCTCCATTCTAGACATTGCGCTGCTTAGCGCCTAGCTGCCCATGACCTCTTCGAATTCGCCGTACTCCGCCTTTGCCGCCCTGCTCGCCAGCAGCGGTAAATCTGTTTCCCCCGCCGAACTGCACGGCCTGCTGCTTGGTCGCAGTTGCGCCGGTGCGGGCTTCGAGCCCGAGTCCTGGCTGGCCGATGCCGTCGAGCTGCTCGGCGACGAGCCGGCCGACAACGTGCGTCAGGCGCTCATTGGCCTGCAGGAAATGGTCAAGGGTGAACTGACCGGCAGCGATATCACCGTGGTTCTGCTGCTGCCCGGCGACGATGTACCGCTGGTCGAGCGGGCTCAGGCTTTGGGCCAGTGGTGCCAGGGCTTCCTCGATGGCTTCGGCATGATCCTCGGCAGTACCGCCCTCAGTGGCGAGGCCATGGAGGTGCTGCAGGACCTGTCCGCCATCGCCCAGGTGCAGAGCGCCCTGGAAGAGTCCGAGGACGGCGAGAACGACTACATGGAAGTGATGGAATACCTGCGTGTTGCCCCGCTGCTGCTGTTCACCGAATGCGCCAAGATGGCGCCGGTGGCGGCGGCCAAACCTTCCCTGCATTAAGGTCGGATATCGCCATGGTCAGCATCCCCAAGTCGGAATACGCCCGGCGGCGCAAGGCGCTGATGGCGCAGATGGAACCCAACAGCATCGCCATCCTGCCGGCGGCGCCGGTGTACATCCGCAACCGTGATGTCGAGCATATCTACCGCCAGGACAGCGACTTCCAGTACCTCAGCGGCTTTCCCGAGCCGGAAGCGGTACTGGTGCTGATCCCCGGTCGGGCCCATGGCGAATACGTGATGTTCTGCCGCGAGCGTGATCCGGAGCGTGAGCTGTGGGATGGCCTGCGTGCCGGCCAGGACGGTGCGATCAGCAATTTCGGCGCCGACGATGCCTTCCCCATTGGCGATATCGACGACATCCTGCCCGGCCTGATCGAAGGCCGCGAGCGCGTCTACTACGGTATCGGGCGTAATCAGGAGTTCGACCACCGGCTGATGGAGTGGGTCAACGTGATCCGCTCCAAGGCCCGCCAGGGGGCTACGCCGCCCAACGAATTCGTCGCCCTTGACCATGTGCTGCACGACATGCGCCTGTACAAGTCGGCCAATGAAGTGAAGGTGATGCGGGAAGCCGCCGAGATCAGCTCGCGCGCGCATATCCGCGCCATGCAGGCCAGTCGAGCGGGTCTTGCCGAGTACCACCTGGAAGCCGAGCTGGACTACGAATTCCGCAAGGGCGGGGCGAAGATGCCCGCTTACGGCTCGATCGTCGCCGCTGGCCGCAACGCCTGCATCCTGCACTACCGCGAGAACGATGCGCCGCTGAAAGACGGCGACCTGGTACTGATCGACGCCGGCTGCGAGATCGACTGCTACGCCAGCGACATCACCCGCACCTTCCCGGTCAACGGCAAATTCTCGGCCGAGCAGAAGGCCATCTACGAGCTGGTGCTCAAGGCCAACGAGGAGGCGTTCAAGCACATCGCCCCGGGCAAGCACTGGAACGAAGCCCATGAGGCCACCGTGCGGGTGATCACCGCCGGCCTGGTCGAGCTGGGCCTGCTCGAAGGCGCGGTCGACGAGCTGATCGCGGCGGAAGCCTACAAACCTTTTTATATGCACCGTGCCGGCCACTGGCTGGGCATGGACGTGCACGATGTCGGTGAATACAAGGTCGGCGGTGAGTGGCGCGTGCTCGAAGTGGGCATGGTGATGACCGTCGAGCCGGGCATCTATATCGCCGTGGACAACCAGAACGTGGCCAAGAAATGGCGTGGCATCGGCGTGCGCATCGAGGACGACGTGGTGGTGACCAAGAGCGGTTGCGAGATTCTCACCACCGGCGTGCCGAAGACGGTCGCCGAGATCGAGGCGCTGATGGCTGCTGCTCGCAGTCAGGCGGCTTGAGTCGATGAAGCGGGTACAGCTGGCGATTATCGGCGGTGGCCTGGTCGGCGCGAGCCTGGCCCTGGCCCTGCAATCCGGTGCCAAGGCGCGCGGCTGGCAGATTGTGCTGGTCGAGCCGTTTGCCCCCGGCGACAGCTACCAGCCCAGCTATGACGCGCGTTCCACGGCGCTGTCCTTCGGCACTCGGCAGATCTACGAGCGCCTCGGTCTGTGGCCGGCGATCAGCCCGCGTGCCGAGGCTATCACGCAGATTCATGTCTCTGACCGTGGCCGTTTTGGCGCTGCGCGCCTGAGTGCCGAAGACGAAGGTGTTGCCGCCCTCGGCTATGTGGTGGAGAACGCCTGGCTCGGTCACTGCCTGTGGCAGGCCCTCGACCGTGAGGTGGTGAGCTGGCGCTGCCCGGCCGAAGTCACCCGCCTGCAGGCGCTCGACGATGGCTACCGGCTGACCCTCAATGACGAAGAAATCCTCGACTGCGACCTCGCCGTGCTGGCCGATGGTGGCCGCTCCAGCCTGCGCGAGCAACTGGGCATTGCGGTCAAGCACACGCCCTATGGGCAGACCGCGCTGATCGCCAATATCAGCCCCACCGAGCCGCATGCCGGTCAGGCCTTTGAGCGCTTCACCGACGAAGGGCCTATGGCCATGTTGCCGCTGGCGGACAACCGCTGCGCGCTGGTTTGGACCCGTCCCGGCAATGATGCCGCGCGCCTGCAGGCGCTGGATGAGCGCGCCTTCCTCGCCGAATTGCAGCAGGCCTTCGGCTATCGCCTTGGCGCCCTGCGTCAGGTCGGTGCCCGGCATACCTATCCGCTGGCGCTGGTTGAGGCCCAGGAGCAGGTGCGTCCGCATCTGGTGGTGCTCGGCAATGCCGCCCACAGCCTGCATCCGGTGGCGGGGCAGGGCTACAACCTGGCCCTGCGTGACACCCTGGCCCTGGCCGACTGCCTGCTGGCCAGCCCGGCGCCGCTCGGTGATTTCGCCACCCTGCAACGCTACCTGAGTAACCAGCAGCAGGATCAGGCGCTGACTGTCGGCTTCTCCGACCGGGTTACCCGCCTGTTTGGCCGCAATGAGTCGCTGCTGGTAGCTGGGCGTACCCTCGGTCTGCTCGGCCTCGACCTGTTGCCGCCGGCCAAGCGCTGGTTCGCCCGCCAGGCCATGGGCCTGGGCACCCGCGCGCTTTAGGAATGTCATGAGCAACCGTCGATTGGCCCGCAAGGCGCGTTTGTTGCGCTGGGCGATGAATCTCTACCCGCCCTACCTGGGTGCGGGAATCCGTGTGTTGCAGATGGCGCCGGACCTGCGGGCGATCCGTATCCGCATGGGCCTGGGCTGGTACAACCGCAACTATGTCGGCACCCAGTTCGGCGGCTCGCTGTATTCCATGACCGATCCCTTTTTTATGCTGATGATCATGGAAAACCTCGGTCGCGATTACATCGTCTGGGACAAGGCAGCACACATCGACTTCGTCGCGCCGGGCAAGGGCCCGGTGTTTGCCGACTTTCATATTGACGAGACCCTGCTGAGCGACATTCGCAGCCATACCGCCCAGGGCGACAAGTACTTGCCCGAGCTCAAGGTGGACGTGCGCGATGCGGCGGGCAGCCTGGTAGCCGTCGTGCACAAGACCCTCTATATCCGTCTCAAGCCGCGCGTGCGGCAAGTGGCATAAGGAAAACCGATGCAAGCGGATCTGATCATCGTGGGCGCCGGCATGGTCGGCAGCGCCCTGGCTCTGGCGCTGGAGCACAGCGGCCTGAATATTCTGATCGTCGACGGCGGCCCGCTGAGCATCAAGCCGTTTGATGGCGCCGCCGCTTTCGAGCCACGGGTCAGCGCCCTGTCCGCCGCCAGTCAGCGGATTCTCGAACGCCTCGATGTCTGGCCGGGGATTGCCGCACGGCGGGCCTCGGCCTATTGCGACATGCAGGTGTGGGACGGTTCCGGTACCGGCAGTGTGCACTTTTCGGCGGCCAGCGTGCATGCCGAGAGCCTCGGTCATATCGTCGAAAATCGCGTGGTCCAGGACGCCCTGCTCGAACGCCTGCACGACAGCAACCTGGGCCTGCTTGGCAACGCGCGCCTGGAGCAGCTGCGCCGCTCTGGCGATGGCTGGCTGCTCAAATTGGCCGATGGTCGCGAGCTGCGTTCCTCGTTGCTGGTGGCCGCCGACGGCGCCAACTCGGCGGTGCGCCGGCTGGCCGGTTGCGCCACCCGTGAGTGGGATTATCTGCACCACGCCATCGTGACTAGCGTGCGCTGCGCCCGTCCGCACCAGGCCACGGCCTGGCAGCGCTTCACCGACGATGGCCCGCTGGCCTTTCTGCCGTTGCGCCGTGGCGACGATGATCACTGGTGCTCGATCGTCTGGTCGGCCGTGCCGGCCGAGGCCGAACGGTTGATGGCGCTGGACGATGAAACGTTCCGTCACGAGCTCGGCAAGGCCTTCGAATGGCGCTTGGGTGAGGTCAGTCAGGTCGATCCTCGGCTGTGCATTCCGTTGCGTCAGCGCCATGCCAAGCGCTATGTGGAAAGTGGTCTGGCGCTGATCGGCGACGCCGCCCACAGCATCCACCCGCTGGCCGGGCAGGGCGTAAATCTGGGGTTCCTCGACGCGGCCGTGCTGGCCGAAGTGCTGCTGCATGCCCTCGAACGTGGCGAGCACCCCAACGATGTGCGCGTACTTAGCCGTTACGAGCGCCGACGCATGCCGCACAACCTGGCGATGATGGCGGCCATGGAGGGCTTCGAGCGACTGTTCCAGGCCGATCCGCTGCCACTGCGCTGGTTGCGCAACAGCGGCCTGAACTGGGTCGATGATTTGCCGGAGGCCAAGGCACTGTTTGTCCGTCAGGCCCTGGGCTTGTCCGGTGATCTGCCTTTGTTGGCGCGGGCCTGAGGCGGATTTGAAATATTCGTTAACGGCTGCACCGCTTGCGTGGTTGAGAAGCTAAATAGTATTCACTACTATTCGGCTCATTCTTCTCAACATGGGGCTGCATCATGCAGGCGCGTACAGGTCTTATCGCTACACTGGCTCTCACCGCACTGGCTACCAGCGCCCAGGCGGCCGATGAAATCGTGGTTTACTCCGCACGCATCGATGAGTTGATCAAGCCGGTGTTTGACGCCTACACCGCCAAGACCGGCGTGCCGGTGAAGTTCATCACCGACAAGGAAGCGCCGCTGCTGGCCCGCCTCAAGGCCGAAGGGGCCAATACCCCGGCCGACCTGCTGATCACCGTGGACGCCGGCAACCTCTGGCAGGCCGAGCAGGAAGGTGTGCTCAAGCCTCTCGAGTCGTCCGTGATCGAAGCCAACATCCCGTCGCAGTATCGCTCCAGCACCGGCGCCTGGGCTGGCCTGTCGCTGCGTGCGCGGACCATTTTCTACTCCACCGAGCGGGTCAAGCCACAAGAGCTGTCGACCTACGAAGCCCTGGCTGACAGCAACTGGGAAGGCCGCCTGTGCCTGCGCACCAGCAAGAAGGTCTACAACCAGTCGCTGACCGCCACCCTGATCGAAACCCATGGCGAAGCCAAGGCCGAAGAAATCGTCAAAGGCTGGGTCAACAACCTGGCCACCGACGTATTCGCCGATGACACCGCCCTGCTCCAGGCCATCGACGCCGGCCAGTGCGATGTAGGCATCACCAACACCTACTACTACGGTCGCCTGCACAAGCAGCAGCCTGATCTGAAGGTCAAGCCATTCTGGCCGAACCAGGCTGACCGTGGCGTACACGTCAACCTGTCCGGCGCCGGCGTGACCCTGCATGCGCCGCATGCTGCCGAAGCACAGAAGCTGCTGGAGTGGATGACCAGCGCCGAAGCGCAGAGCCTGTTCGCCGACGTCAACCAGGAATACCCGGCCAACCCGGCGGTCAAGCCGTCCGCCGAAGTGGCGGCCTGGGGCAGCTTCAAGGCCGACAGCGTGCCGATGGAAGTGGCTGGCAAGCGCCAGGCAGAAGCGACCAAGCTGATGGATCGCGCTGGCTGGAACTAAGCCGCAATCGGTGGCGCGGCGCTCAATAGTGGCGCCACCCGTTATACTCGACGCCCCGGCCAGTCCGGGGCGTTCTGTTTTCCGCCGTCGAGGAAGTTGCGTGGCCCATCCCGCCCAGCGTCGCTGGTATCCCATTGCTTTCGCCATTGCCAGCCTGATCCTGCTGCCGCTGTCGGTGCTGCTGCTGTCGTGGCATGAGGTCGATCAGAGCATCTGGGCGCACCTGTGGCAGACGCAATTGCCGCGCCTGCTGGCCAATACCCTGCTGCTGGTGATTGGCGTCGGCACGGGTGTGGTGGTGCTGGGTGTCAGCCTGGCCTGGCTCACCAGTCTCTGTGAATTTCCTGGTCGGCGCTGGCTGGACTGGGCGCTGATGCTGCCGTTCGCCATTCCCGCTTATGTCCTGGCTTTCGTCTTTGTCGGTCTGCTGGATTTTGCCGGCCCCCTGCAAACCCTGGCCCGCGACTGGTTCGGCAGCGGCCTGCGCTTCCCTCGGGTACGTTCCAGCGGCGGGGTGATCATCGTCCTGGTGCTGGTGTTCTATCCCTACGTCTACCTGCTCGCCCGTGGCGCTTTCCTGGCTCAGGGCAAGGGTCTGATGGAAGCGGCGCGGGTGCTTGGCCAGTCTCCCTGGCAAGCCTTCTGGCGCGTGGCTTTGCCAATGGCGCGGCCGGCCATCGGTGCCGGCCTGGCCCTGGCGATCATGGAAACTCTGGCCGACTTCGGCGCGGTCTCGGTGTTCAACTTCGATACCTTCACCACCGCCATCTACAAGACCTGGTACAGCTTCTACAGCCTGTCCAGCGCTACCCAGCTGGCCAGCCTGCTGCTGCTGGCGGTGTTGCTGGTGCTGTATGGCGAACGCCGTGCGCGTGGCGCCACGCGGCCGGCCAACGAGCGACCACGAGGCAAACCCTTGTACCACCTGCGTGGCTGGCAGGCGGCGCTGGCCAGCGGTTGGTGCGGCCTGGTGTTCACCTGCGCCTTCGTTGTGCCGATGGCGCAGTTGCTGGTGTGGTTTTGGCAGCGCGGACGGTTCGACCTGGACGAGCGCTATGTTGGCCTGATCCTGCACACCCTCTATCTGGGTGGCATCGCGGCGCTGCTCACCGTGAGTGTTGCCCTGTTGCTGGCTTTTGCCCGGCGCCAGGCGCCGACCCGTGGCATGCATGCCGCCGTGGGCCTGGCCAACCTAGGCTACGCATTGCCCGGCTCGGTGCTGGCGGTAGCGGTGATGCTGGCGTTCAGTTACCTGGACAATCATCTGGTCATCCCGCTTTCCAGCTGGCTGGGCGGTGCGGGCAAGCCGTTGCTGCTGGGGAGCCTGGGGGCCTTGCTGCTGGCCTACCTGATACGTTTCATGGCGGTTGCCTACGGCCCGCTGGAGAGCAGCCTGGCGCGCATTCGGCCGTCTCTGCCACAGGCTTCACGCAGTCTCGGTGTCGGCGGCCCGCAACTGTTCTTGCGGATCTATTTGCCGCTGCTGGTACCTGGCGCACTGAGCGCCGCGTTGCTGGTGTTTGTCGATGTACTCAAGGAAATGCCGGCCACCCTGCTGATGCGGCCCTTTGGCTGGGACACCCTGTCGGTGCGGGTGTTCGAGATGACCAGCGAGGGTGAATGGGCGCGCGCGGCGCTGCCGTCGTTGACCCTGGTGCTGGTTGGCCTGCTGCCGGTGATTGGTCTGATTCGCCGCTCGGCCCGCCAGCCGGGGCATTAGCAAAGTCGTGGTGGCCCGATTGCCTGCATCTTGCTGATGGTGACTGTATGGTCATTTTGCGAGATGACCAGACGCCTTTGCGGGGCTACAATGCGCGCCTGCTGACGCAGCCCGACCATGAACCCCGTATCCGCTGCAGGCCCCGGCCAGCGCGGGCGGGCGTCTAGCGCAAGGAGTTACCCATGGGACAGCGTACCCCTCTGTACGAACAGCATCTGGCGCTTGGCGCCAAGATGGTCGATTTCGGTGGCTGGGACATGCCACTGCACTACGGCTCGCAAGTCGAGGAACACCACCAGGTGCGCCGTGACTGCGGCGTGTTCGACGTTTCCCACATGACCGTGGTCGATGTCACCGGCCCCCAGGCCCAGGCCTGGCTGCAATACCTGCTGGCCAACGATGTGGCGCGTCTGAAAACTCCGGGCAAGGCGCTTTACAGCGGCATGCTCAACGAGCGCGGTGGCGTGGTCGACGACCTCATCGTCTACCTCACCGACTGGGGCTACCGTGTGGTGGTCAATGCCGGTACCCGCGACAAAGACCTGGCCTGGATGCAGGCGCACACCGCCGGCTTCGATGTCAGCATGGCCGAGCGCGCCGAACTGGCCATGCTCGCCATCCAGGGTCCGCAGGCTCGCGCCAAGACTGCCGAGTTGGTCAGCTCCGCGCGTGCCGCGATCATCAACGAACTCAAGGTGTTCCAGGGCCTGCCGGAAGGCGACTGGTTCATCGCCCGCACCGGCTACACCGGTGAAGACGGCCTGGAAATCATGCTGCCAGCCGAGCAGGCGGCAGCCTTCCTCAGCGAACTGGTCGGTGCCGGCATTGCCCCGATCGGTCTCGGCGCGCGTGACACCCTGCGCCTGGAAGCCGGCATGAACCTTTACGGCCAGGATATGACCGACGACGTTTCGCCACTGGCTGCCAACATGGCCTGGACCATCGCCTGGGAGCCGGCCGAGCGCCAGTTCGTCGGCCGTTCAGCCCTGGAGACCCAGCGTGCCGCCGGCGACCAGCCCAAGCTGGTTGGCCTGGTACTGGAAGAGCGCGGCGTACTGCGTGCCCACCAGGTAGTGCGCATCGACGGCATCGGCGAAGGCGAGATCACCAGCGGCAGCTTTTCGCCGACCCTCGGCAAGTCCATCGCCCTGGCCCGTGTGCCGGCTGCCACCGGCGATCGCGCCGAAGTGGAGATTCGCGGCAAGTGGTACCCGGTACGCGTGGTCCAAGCCAACTTTGTGCGCAACGGCAAGGCCACCATCTAACTGCTAACTTTTCCGGGCGGGTTTCCCGCCACCTGATCCTGAGGACACCCTGATGAGCACTATCCCCGCCGATCTGCGTTTTGCTGCCAGCCACGAGTGGGCCCGCCTTGAAGCGGATGGCACCGTCACCGTGGGTATTTCCGACCACGCTCAGGAAGCCCTGGGTGACGTGGTCTACGTCGAACTGCCGGAAGTCGGCAAGCAGCTGGCCGCCGGTCAGGAAGCCGGTGTGGTGGAGTCGGTGAAAGCCGCATCCGACATCTACGCACCGATCGCCGGTGAAGTCATCGCGGTCAACGAAGCCCTCAGCGACAGCCCCGAGCAGGTCAACGGCGAACCCTACGCCGCCTGGTTCTTCAAGCTGCAGCCGAGCAATGCTGCCGACCTTGACGGTCTGCTGGATGCCGCCGGCTATAAAGCCGCCTGCGAAGCCGACGCCTGAGAAGCGGCCAGGATCTGCTGCGCGTCGGCCAGACGTCGTTGGAAGCGGCCTCGGGGTGCTCATTTACAGCACGTAAACTCCGCCCCCTCGGCCACTTCCGCCTAGTCTGGCTCTAGCTCGTGAGATCCTGACCCGCTTCTACGAACCGCCCCAGGTCACCTTCGTCGCCGAGCCTCGCTTCGTCGAGGCTCTGTCATTTCCCGAGAGCCACACCATGTCCCAGACGCCCCGTCTCGCCCAGTTGCACCAGCCCGATGCCTTCCTCCGTCGTCACCTCGGCCCCGATGCCGGCGAGCAGCAGGCCATGCTGTCCGTCCTCGGCGTGGCCGACCGTGACGAACTGATCGTGCAGACGGTGCCACCGGCCATCCGCCTGAATGGCCCGCTGGCTCTGCCGGCGGCACTGGACGAGCAGGGCGCCCTGGCCAAGCTCAAGGGCTATGCGCAGCAGAACCAGCAGTGGACCAGCCTGATCGGCATGGGCTATCACGGCACCCTGACCCCGACCGTGATCCTGCGCAACGTGCTGGAGAACCCAGGCTGGTACACCGCCTACACCCCCTATCAGCCGGAAGTTGCCCAGGGTCGCCTGGAGGCGCTGCTGAACTTCCAGCAGCTGACCATCGACCTTACCGGTCTCGATCTGGCCAGCGCCTCGCTGCTCGACGAAGCCACCGCTGCCGGCGAAGCCATGGCCCTGGCCAAGCGCGTGGCCAAGTCGAAGAGCAACCTGTTCTTCGTCGATGAGAACTGCCACCCGCAGACCATCTCCGTGGTGCAGACCCGTGCCGAAGGTTTCGGCCTGGAAGTGCTGGTCGGCAATCTCGATCAGTTGAGCCAACATCAGGTATTTGGCGCGCTGCTGCAGTACCCGGATACCCACGGCGAGATCCGCGATCTGCGTCCGATCATTGCCGCGCTGCATGCCCAGCAGGCCCTGGCCTGCGTCTCCGCCGACCTGCTGTCGCTGCTGCTGCTAACCCCGCCGGGCGAACTGGGCGCCGACGTGGTGTTCGGTTCGGCCCAGCGTTTCGGCGTGCCGATGGGCTACGGCGGCCCGCACGCGGCGTTCTTCGCCACCAGCGATGCCTACAAACGCGCCATGCCCGGCCGCATCATCGGCGTATCGAAAGATGCCCGTGGCAACACCGCGTTGCGCATGGCCCTGCAGACCCGCGAGCAGCACATCCGCCGCGAGAAGGCCAACTCCAACATCTGCACCTCGCAGGTGCTGCTGGCCAACATCGCCAGCTGCTACGCCGTCTACCACGGCCCGCAAGGTCTCAAGCAGATCGCCCAGCGCGTGCACCGGCTGACCGCCATCCTCGCCGCCGGTCTGGCGCAGAAGGGCGTGCAGCGCGACAACCAGCACTTCTTCGACACCCTGACCCTGGATGTCGGCGGCATGCAGACCGCCATCATCGAGTCGGCCAAGGCGGCACGCATCAACCTGCGCATTCTCGGCCGCGGCAAGCTGGGCGTCAGCCTGGACGAGACCTGCAGCGCGCAGACCGTCGAGCAGCTGTTTGCCATTTTCCTCGGCGCCGACCACGGCATGAGCGTTGATGAACTGGACGCCGGCGAGCTGCCTCAGGGCATCCCGACTGAGCTGCTGCGCAGCTCGGCCTACCTGACGCACCCGGTGTTCAACACGCACCACAGCGAAACCGGCATGCTGCGCTACCTCAAGCGCCTGGAGAACAAGGATCTGGCGCTCAACCAGTCGATGATCCCGCTGGGCTCCTGCACCATGAAGCTCAACGCCACCAGCGAGATGATCCCGATCACCTGGCCGGAATTTGCCAGCCTGCACCCCTTCGTGCCGGCCGAGCAGGCCCAGGGCTACAAGCTGATGATCGACGAGCTGGAAGAGTGGCTGCGCGCCATCACCGGTTTCGACGCCATCTGCACCCAGCCCAACTCCGGCGCCCAGGGCGAATACGCCGGTCTACTGGCGATCCGCAAATATCACCAGAGCCGTGGCGATGGCCACCGCGACATCTGCCTGATTCCGGCTTCGGCCCATGGCACCAACCCGGCCTCGGCGCAGATGCTGAGCATGCGTGTGGTGGTGGTGGATTGCGACGCCGCCGGCAACGTCGACCTAGACGACCTCAAGCTCAAGGTCGCCGAGGCCGGCGACAAGCTGTCCTGCCTGATGATCACCTATCCGTCGACCCACGGTGTATATGAAGAAGGCATCCGCGATATCTGCGACGTGGTGCATGCCGCCGGCGGCCAGGTATACATGGACGGCGCCAACCTCAACGCCCAGGTTGGCCTGGCCCGTCCCGCCGATATCGGCGCCGACGTGTCGCACATGAACCTGCACAAGACCTTCTGCATCCCCCACGGCGGTGGCGGCCCGGGCATGGGCCCGATTGGCGTGCGTGCGCACCTGGCGCCGTTCGTGGCCAACCACCCGGTGGTCGAGCTGCAAGGGCCGAACCCGCAGAACACCGCGGTCAGCGCCGCGCCTTGGGGCAGCGCGAGCATCCTGCCGATCAGCTGGATGTACATCGCCATGATGGGCCCGCAACTGGCCGATGCCACCGAAGTGGCGATCCTCAACGCCAACTACCTGGCCAGCCAGCTGACCGGCGCCTTCCCGGTGCTCTACACCGGCCGGAACGACCGCGTCGCCCACGAGTGCATCCTGGACCTGCGCCCGCTCAAGGCGGAAACCGGGATCAGCGAGGAAGACGTGGCCAAGCGCCTGATGGACTACGGCTTCCATGCGCCGACCATGTCCTTCCCGGTGGCGGGCACGCTGATGATCGAGCCGACCGAGAGCGAGTCTAAGGAAGAGCTGGATCGCTTCATCAGCGCCATGCTCAGCATCCGCGCCGAGATCGCCAAGGTCGCCAGCGGCGAGTGGCCGGCCGACAACAACCCGCTGAAGAATGCCCCGCACACCCTGGCCGACGTCACCGGTGTGTGGGAGCGGCCATACAGCATCGAGGAAGCGGTGACCCCGTCCGCCCACACTCGTGCGCACAAGTACTGGCCAGCGGTGAACCGTATCGACAACGTGTTCGGCGACCGCAACCTGTTCTGCGCCTGTGTGCCGATGGACGACTACCGCGAGTAAGTCGCGCGTCGTATGAAAAACCGCCTTCGGGCGGTTTTTTATTGCCGGCGATTGTTCCTGCGCAAGTGGCTGCAGCCGCGAACTCCTGCGCATACGGGGGGACGGTTGCGGAGAATAACCGGACTCTGCTCAGGGCTTTGCTACGCTCTTGATCTGGGGCAGGGCGATAAATCTTTTTGCAGTCAAAGTGCTCCAGAGTAGCGGGCATGGCGGATGCGGCGGGGGAGGCCGGATCGGCAGCGGTGCGCTACACATCAGGCTACTCACACTATCCATGTTGCCTGCCTCCGGCTCCTGAGGTGCCGGCGCCGGTTGCGTGTGGCAAATCGATCAGGGAGTCTTCGATGGCTGAAGCAAGCAAGAAAATGAGCCTGATGGGGCTAACCACCCTGGTGGCGGTGAACATGATGGGCTCCGGCATCATCATGCTGCCATCGAGCATGGCGCAGCTGGGGGCGGTTTCGCTGCTGTCCTGGATCATCACTGCCATCGGCTCCATGGCCATCGCCTACTGCTTCGCCCAGTGCGGCATCTATTGTCCGCGCTCCGGTGGCATGTCGGCGTACAGCGAGGAGGCGCACGGCAAGTCGGCGTTCTTCCTCTGCTCGTTTCTCTATTTCCTCTCGCTGGCCATCGGCAACGTGGCCATTGGCATCTCCGCAGTGGGTTACCTGACGCCGTTCTTCCCCTGGCTAGGCAGCGGCGCCATTCCGCTGTGTCTGGGTACCATCGGGCTGATCTGGCTGACCACGGTGGCCAACTTCGGCGGGCCGAGCATCACTGGCAAGATAGGCTCAATCACCGTCTGGGGAGTGATCATTCCGGTGGCGGGCCTCAGCGTGATCGGCTGGTTCTGGTTCGACGCCAGCGTGTTTGCCGCCGCCTGGAACCCCAGCAATCTAGCTACCAGCGACGCCATCGCGCAGAGTATTCCGCTGACCCTGTGGGCGTTTCTCGGCATGGAGTCGGCGGCGCAGAACTCCGAGGCGGTGGACAATCCCAAGCGCAACGTGCCGCTGGCCTGCCTGTTTGGCACCCTCGGTGCGGCGGTGGTGTACATCCTCTCGACCACGGTGATTCAGGGCATCATCCCCAACGCCGAGCTGGCCAACTCCAGTGCGCCGTTTGCCTATGTGTATGCGCAGATGTTTAATCCGCTGGTGGGTAACATCATCATGATCCTCGCGGTGATGGCCTGCATCGGCTCGTTGCTGGGCTGGCAGTTCACTCTCGGCCAGACCGCCAAGGTCACCGCCGAGGAGGGCATGTTTCCGCATCTGTTCGCCCGCGTCAGCAAGCTCGATGCACCGATCATCGGCATGATTGCCTGCGCTGTGCTGCAGACCCTTCTGGCCCTGTCGACCATCTCGCCGAACGCCAGCGAACAGTTCAGCAAGCTGGTCAACCTGGCGGCGGTGACCAACCTGATCCCCTATGTCACGGCGCTCTCCGGACTGCTGGTGATCATGTACAAGGCCCAGGTCGGTCCGGCGATCTTTACTCGCAACGTGGTCGTATTGCTGGTGGCGATGTTCTATTGCTACTACGCCCTGTATGCCTCGGGTAAGGATGCGGTGTTTGGTGCGGCGATTGTTCTGGTAGTCGGTTACCTGTTGTATGGCTTCATTTCCCGACGTTTCGTCGAGCCGCCAGCTGCATCCATGCTCATCGGCAAGCGTTAGGCCTTGCGCTGATATCATTTCAGGGAACGGGACATGACACGTAAAGCCCTTAAATCGACTGTTTTTTCGTTGCTCTGCCTGCTGCTGGTGCTGCCGCTTCTGGCCACCGCAGACACCCTTGAGCGGGTGCGCAACAGCTCCAGCATCAACCTGGCTTTCGTGCCGGATGTGGCACCTTTCAGCAGCCAGCAGGGTGAACAGATCACTGGCTATGGCATCGACCTGTGCCGGCATGTCGCGGAGAAGATCAAGACCACGCTGGGCATGAGTGACCTCAAGTCGAACTTTCTGTCCGTGGGGGACGTGCAGAAGATCGCCCTGATGGCCGCTGGCAAGGCCGACATCCTCTGCACCCCGACCCCGGAAAGCCTGGCGACACGACGGCAGATAAGCTTTTCGATCCCGGTCTATACCGCCGGCCTCGGTGTGCTGGTACGCGAGGATGCGCCGCAGACTCTGCTGGCTGTACTCAGTGGCCAGCCGGCGCATAGCGGGCCGACCTGGCGGGCCACGGTCAATCGTGGTTTGGCCCAGCACACCTACGTGACCATGCAGGGCGGTGTCACCCAGGCGTGGATTCTGGAGAAGGTGCGCCGGCTGGGCGTAGTGGTGAAGCTGGAAACCGTCGAGAACTATGCTCAGGGGGTTGAGCTGATCAGCAGCGGCAAGGCTGATGCGTTCTTCTCCGAGCGCATGTTCCTCGAGCACTACCTGAAGACCCATGACGGCACCGAGCAATTGCAGGTTTTGCCGCGCATCTTCGAGTCCGTGCCAGTGGCACTGGGTGTACCGCGCGGTGACGAGGATTTCCGCCTGCTGGTCGACACTGCACTGAGTGAGCTGTACCGCTCCGGCGAGCTTGAACGGCTGTATAGCGAACACCTTGGCAAGCCGGGTGAGGCAGAGCAGGCGCTGTTCAAGGTCTATGCCTTGCCTTAGTGCCAGTCTCGACTCTTGCGTAGGGCGCGCTGCGCGCACCAGAGAGCACGAGCGCAGCCTACCTCAAGTTGCTCAGCGGCAGCCGCTGTCAGGCAGTTCGCTCAGCGCCCGGCGGATCAGTTCCTGGCTGCGTGGGCTGGCAAGGATGCTGGTGTGGTTTTCGGCCATTACATAGAGATGTTCCGCCTCATCCTGCGCGGCACTGCGTAACTGGCTCGCCAGGGGTACCACGCCGTCGTTGGGCTGCTCCAGCAGCCGGCTGTTGCCGCTGTAGCTGACCAGCAGCCACTGGCGGATATGGGCCGGCAATGGCGTGGCGAAGAGCGTTTGCAGGTACTGGCTGCCTGGCGCCAGATCGCGCCAGACCGGCGCTACCACCGGTGAGCGGGCGATGCCGTCCGCCGCCGCTGGGTGACCATCCCAGGGTGTGGCCAGGGTCAGGAACAGGCACTGCCGGTCATTGCCGCCGCCGGCGCTGAGCAGTTGTACGGCGCGCCGGGCTACCAGTCCGCCCATGCTGTGGGCGAATACATGGAAGCGTGCCGGCGGGTGGCGCAGCTGCACATCGCGCAGCGCCTCGCTGAGCAGGTAGGCGCTGTGGTTCAGCGGCAGGCCGCTGGGGTAGTGGAACAGCACCAGCTGGAAGCGCTCGCGGTCGATGCTCTCCGCCAGCGCGCGCCACACCGACGGACCGCTGTTGATCCCATGCACCAGGATTATCGGCTCCTTGTCGACGTCCCAGGGTTCCAGCAAGTACAGGCCGTAACCAACCTCGCTAAGGAAATCCAGCGGCTGCCAGGCCCCCTGACTGATCCGTTGCGGCGAGAAGCGTGGGTCATCGAAGTCCACCACCTGCAGGTAGTTGTGCTGCAGACGTGGCAGCTCGCGGTAGGCCTGGCTCAGGTCGAGGGGCGGCGGCGCAGCGGGCGAGAGGCTGGCGAGTTCGGGGTGCAACCGGTTGAGCTGGCCGAGCTGATTGCGTTGTTCGGCGCTTGGCTGTACCAGAAAGGGCGCGGTACGGGCCTGTGGCAGCCAGCGGTAAGGCTCGTCGGCATCCAGGCGCAGGTTGCCGTTGCGATCACTGAAGGCCAGCAACTGGTAATCGCCGGCAGGCATGCTGAAGTAGAACCGCCCGCCGGGCTGGACGATGCGGTAGGTCAACAGTTGGCTCTGCGGGTCGAGCAGGGCGACCAGCGCCTGCTCCGCGCCCTGCAGGGTGCCGGGGATCAGCAGCAGTTCGCGCTGGGCCGTGGCGTACTGGCGATCCAGCTCCAGCAACTGGCAGCCGCCCAGCAGGCTCAGCAGTCCCAGTACAAGCAATCGGGCCATCCACAGGCTCCATCCAGAGGTCAATGGCTGCAATCCGGCTGCGCGCTGGACCTGGGCCTGTGCCTGGCCCAGCGCGCAGCCGGTTGCCATAGGTGCCGCTAGCCTGGCGGCTGTATCGCTTCGACCTTGAGCAGCACGCCCTCCTGGCCGACCACGCGGACTTCACTGCCGGCCGGCAGATCTGCACCGATCACCAGCCACAGGCTGTCGCCGGCCTTGATCTTGCCGCGTCCACCGACGATGGCCTCATGCAGGACGAACTGGCGGCCGAGTAGTTCGCTGCCGCGCTGGTTAAGGCCTGGCTGGTCAGAAGGTTTGGCCGCCGTGCGCTGGCGCTTCCACCAGAACAGAGCGGTGAGTACCGAGAGAATGGCAAACAGGAAAAACTGCCAAGCCCAGGGCAGCTCTGGGAACAGGTAACTGAGTGCGCCGACGCAAGCTGCGGCGATACCCAGCCACAGCAGGTAGCCGCCGGCACCGAAGACCTCGAGGATCAGCAGTACGGTGCCGAAAGCCAGCCAGTCCCAATACGAGAGGTGCTGCAGGTAGTCCATCATTTCTGCGTATCACCGAAGGTGGCCTTGACGATTTCGCCGATGCCGCCGACCGCGCCGATCACCTGGCTGGCTTCCAATGGCATAAGGATGACCTTGCTGTTGTTGGCACTGGCCAGATTGCCCAGGGCTTCGATGTACTTCTGTGCGACGAAGTAGTTGACCGCCTGCACGTTACCGCTGGCGATGGCTTCGGACACCATGCGTGTCGCTTCGGCTTCGGCCTGGGCGGCACGTTCGCGCGCTTCGGCCTCGAGGAAGGCGGCCTGGCGCTGGCCTTCGGCCTTGAGGATGTCGCCCTGCTTCTGCCCTTCGGCGGTGAGGATGGCTGCGGCGCGCAGGCCTTCGGCTTCGAGGATCTGTGCGCGCTTGATGCGCTCGGCTTTCATCTGCCCGGACATGGCGGCCATCAGGTCGGCGGGCGGGCTGATGTCCTTGATCTCGATGCGGGTGATCTTGATGCCCCAGGGCGCGGTGGCCTCATCCACGGTGCGCAGCAGCCGCTCGTTGATCGCGTCGCGCTGGCCGAGCATGGCATCCAGCTCCATGGAGCCGAGCACAGTACGGATATTGGTCATCACCAGGTTGCGGATGGCGTGCTCGAGGTTGTTGACCTCGTAGGCGGCCTGCGCCGAGTTGATGATCTGGAAGAAGCAGATGGCGTCGATCTGCACCGTGGCGTTGTCGGCGGTGATCACTTCCTGCGGTGGAATATCCAGCACGTTTTCCATCACGTTGAGCTTGCGGCCGATCTTGTCCATCACCGGCACGATGATATTGAGACCCGGCTTGAGCGTGTTGGTGTAGCGACCGAAGCGTTCCACCGTCCACTCGAAGCCCTGCGGCACCACCTTGAAACCCATGAATACCACGGCCACGGCGAGGCCGACGAAGAGCAGCAATACGCCACCGATTTCCATATTTATTCTCCTTTCATCTGCATGGGGTTAACGCATCTAAGCACAGTCGCTACGACGTTGCCGACTGGTCGGGTTCAACTGCCGCCAGCCAGCAGTGCCTGAATCAGCCGGGCGTCGTGCTGGTAGCTGTCGGGGGCATAGCGCAGCTGGCCGTCGGCATCGACCTCGGCAGTCCAGTAGGCGATCAGCAGGGGCGCTGGTTGTGACAGGCGGTATTGCTGAGTCTTGCCGCTGGCAATGCGAGTTTGCACGGTTACCAGTTCCTCTTGTGGCAGCAGCCAGGTCAGCAGGCTGTCCACCGCTTCGACTCGCACGCAACCGGAGCTGAACAGGCGCGGCGCTTTGTCGAACAGGGCGCGGCTGGGGGTGTCGTGCAGGTACACGGAAAACGGATTGGCGAAGCGCAGGGCGACTTGGCCGAGCGGGTTCTTCGTGCCGGCAGCCTGGCGCAGGAGGATGGCACCGGGTCGGTCCCAGTCGATCTGTTCGGGGTCGAGCTGATTGCCGGCGTGGTCGTATACGCTCATCTCATGTTCGGTCAGGTAGTCGAGGTCGGCACGAATGGCCGGCAGCTTGTCCTCGCGCAGAATGGTCGGCGGCACCGTCCAGGTCGGATTGAGGGTCAGTCGGTTGATCTGCGAGGCCAGTAGCGGCGTCTGTCGTTCGACCCGGCCGACCTGGGTGCGGGTACGCCAGCGTTCTTCACCTTGCTGCAAGACCAGCAATTCGGCGGCGGCGATATTGATTGCCACCTGCGCCTGGCCTAGGTCGTCGGCCAGCCAGCGCAGGCGTTCCAGGTTGACGCGCAACTGCTCGCGGCGGGTCAGGGCATCGAGGTTCAGCTCCGTCAGGCTGGCCGGGCCGAGGATGCCATCGGGCTTGAGCCCGTGGCGGGCCTGGAAGTCTTCCACGGCGGTAACAGTAAGCGGGTCGTAGAGCTCGCCTTGCGCCGTCTCGACGGCCGGCAGATTGAGGCGCTCGCGCAGCAACGGTACCCGTGCATCCTGCTTGCCAGGACGCAGCAACGGGCCGCTTGGCAGTGCCGGCCAGCTGGGTAGGGGTTGCAGGCGTTCGGCCGCGTAGGCAGCGCGCAGACGTTGATACTGCGGCAAGGTGGGACGGCTGGCGGCAAATGCGGCGGCGGGATCGTCGAGTTGCAGCAGGGCAATGGACAGGGTCGCCAGTTGCGGGTCCGGGCGGGTTTGCTGCGGGTCGCGCCACAGCGGTTCCAGTTGTTGCTGGTTGAGGCGGCCACGGCGCAGGTCGAGCAGGGCGCGCAGGTAGCTGCTGCTGGCCTGCAGATCGCTGCAGCTATCCATGCTCTGCGGCAGCGGGTAATCGCTGGGGTTCAGGCCATCGTCTGCCAGCTGTTCGAGCTGCGCCTGCAATTGCTGGCGATGCGCTTCATTACGCCACGCCGGGCGGCCGTCGCGTTGTGCATAGAAGTTGTTCAGCAGAGTGGCACTTGAGTCGTCTAGGCTTGCCAATGCGGCGTTGCAGGGGCTGTCGACCTGCACCAGCAACGGGCGTAGGTCGGCTGTCTGGGCGTCGGGTGCCTCCATGGCGTTCGCGACCAGTGGCAGGGTGAGCATAATAATGCTCGGGTAAGATGCACACTTTTTGAACAACATACTGCTCCAGTCCATGGCTCAGGGGGCCTGTCGGCAATGACGGGCGGCTGCTAGCCAGTATAAGTGGATTGGCGTCGGGTCTTGTGACAGGGCTCGGCGGGCGTACAAATTTTTGAGGTATTGCGCGCATGTTTGGATCAGTTGGCCGGTTGGGCCTGATGGGGCTCTGGCTGTTTTGTGCGCCACTGCTGGCGGCGCCCACGGTGAATGAGAGCCTGGTCAAAGACCTTGCCCGCGTGGCGCCAGGCCTCAATCAGCAGGCTTTGCGCCATGCTGTGGCGGCCATGCAGTGCGCAGTCAACCACGGTGCCGAAGCGGCCAGCCGGCTGGCGGTGATCGATTATTCGCAGCCCTCCACAGCGCGCCGTCTATGGATCTTCGATCTGCAGCGCAAGCGCCTGCTGCTGAGTGACTACGTGGCCCACGGGCGCCGCTCCGGAGAGAACTTCGCGCAGAGCTTTTCCAACCGCGAGGGCAGCTACCAGAGCAGCCTCGGCCTGTTTCGCACCGCCGAGAGTTACCGGGGCAAGCATGGCTACTCGTTGCGCATGGATGGCCTGGAGCCGGGGCTGAACGACCTGGCGCGCGAACGGGCCATCGTCATCCATGGCGCCAGCTACGTCGATCCGCGCCTGGTCCGCAGCCAGGGCCGTATCGGCCGCAGTCTGGGCTGCCCGGCGGTGCGTCCGGAAGTGGCGCGCATGGTGGTCGACAAACTCAAGGGCGGGCAGTTCCTGTTTGCCTGGCACTCCGACCAGCGCTGGTTGCGCAACTCCGCTTACCTGGACTGCAAACCGCAGCGGGTAGCGAGCATCCTGGCCAAACAGGGTCTGCCCAAAAGCTGAACGCCTTCAGGCCCCGTTACTTTTGCTCGCTCTGCGGGGTAACCCGCAGCACTTCCTCAATGGTGGTCAGGCCGGCGGCGACCTTCTGTGCACCGGACAGGCGCAGGCTGCGCATGCCGTCCTTGAAGGCCTGGCGGCGTAGGGCGACAAGATCGGTGTCGGCGGAGATCAGCGGTTTGATCGCGTCGTTCAGCAGCATGATTTCGTAGACCCCGGCGCGCCCACGGTAGCCTGTTTCGCGGCACTCCAGGCAGCCCACGGCACGGTGCGCCTGGGTTGGCACTGGCGCACTCCAGGGCGCGGTCAGGCTCTGCCAGTCGGACTCTTCCAGCTGTACCGGTTCTTTGCAGTGCGGGCACAGGGTACGTACCAGGCGCTGGGCCATGACACCGAGGATGGTGGCCTTGAGCAGGTAGTGCGGCACGCCCAGTTCGAGCAGGCGGCTGATGGCGCTGGGGGCGTCATTGGTGTGCAGGGTCGATAGCACCAGGTGGCCGGTGAGGGCAGCCTGGATCGCCATTTCGGCAGTTTCCAGGTCGCGAATCTCGCCGACCATGATGATGTCCGGGTCCTGGCGCATCAGTGCGCGTACGCCGCTGGCAAAGGTCAGGTCGATGTTGTGCTGCACCTGCATCTGGTTGAAGGCGCCCTCGATCATTTCGATCGGGTCTTCGATGGTGCAGACGTTCACTTCGCTGGTCGCCAGCTGCTTGAGCGTGGTGTACAGGGTGGTGGTCTTGCCGGAGCCGGTGGGGCCGGTAACCAGGATGATGCCGTTGGGCTGGCTGGTCATGCTTTCCCAGCGGCGCAGGTCGTCGGGGGAGAAGCCCAGCTGCTCCGGCTTCTTCAGCAGCACTTCCGGGTCGAAGATACGCATCACCATCTTCTCGCCGAAGGCGGTGGGCAGGGTCGACAGGCGCAATTCGACTTCGCCGCCGTCCGGGGTCTTGGTCTTGATCCGGCCGTCCTGCGGTTTGCGCTTCTCCGCCACGTTCATCCGGCCCAGGCTCTTCAGGCGACTGACGATGGCCACGGTGACCTGCGGCGGGAACTGGTAGACGTTGTGCAGTACGCCGTCGATGCGAAAACGCACGGTGCCCTGTTCGCGCCGTGGCTCGATGTGGATATCGCTGGCGCGTTGCTGGTAGGCGTACTGGAACAGCCAGTCGACGATATTGACGATATGCGCGTCGTTGGCGTCCGGCTCCTGGTCGCTGGCGCCGAGGCTGAGCAGCTGCTCGAAGTTGCCCACGCTGCTGATCTTCTGGTCGGCCGCGTTGGCCCCGCTGACCGAGCGGGCCAGTCGGTAGAACTCGGTGGTGAAGCGCTGCAGGTCGCTGGGGTTGACCACCACGCGCTTGATCGGCCGCTTCAGCACATGGGTCAGGTTGGCTTCCCAGCTGTGCACGAAGGGCTGCGCACTGGCGATGGTTACGGCTTCGCTGTCCACCGCCACGGCCAGGATCTTGTGGCGCTGGGCGAAGGCGTAGGACATCAGCGGGGTGACCGCGGCGACGTTGATTTTCAGCGGGTCGATGCGCAGGTAGGGTTGCCCTGCGAGATTCGCCAGCCACACCGTCAGGCCTTCCAGATCGTGCTTCTTGCCGGGGTGCAGCAGGTCATCGACCTGCTGCGCGGCGAGGAACTCCAGTGGGTGCAGCTTGGCGTTCTCCGCGCCGCGGCGCAGCATCAGGCACTGCTCTGCCTGTTCCTGCGACACACGGCCCTGGGCCATCAGCTCGCGCAGGATGTCGTTGAGATCCAGTGTGCGGTCCTGGGTCGACGAGGCTAGAGCGGACATGCGGTTCCCTTTATAGAGTCGGCGAGCCTGTCAGCTTATTGCACCAGCAGCTTCCAGGGTTTGAGCGTGGCCACAGTATGGGCCTGTGCCACCCGTGCGGCCAACACCTCGGCATCCAGCGGTTGCAGGGCCAGCTCGTGCAACTTGCACAGCTCACCGTACAGGCGGTCGACTTCCGCCACCTCGAGAACCTGGCGGGCCAGATGCAACCAGGCCTGGATGCGTTCGATGCGCGGCAGCTGCTCGGCGAGGTCTTCCGGCTGCTGCTGGTAGCGCTTGAGCTGCAGTGCCGTGCCTTCTTCTTTCAGCAGGGTTGGCAGCCAGTTGCCCAGCACGGCGGCGCCCTGGCGATTGCCACGGTTGTTGCGCTCCACTGTCCAGCTACGTGCCAGCAGCCAGCGTGACAAATTCAGCGAGAAAAGGCCCCAGCGGTTGCCCTGCAGTTCGGCGGCGAACAGTGCCGGGGCATTCTTGCGCAGGCTGTCGTCGGTCTGACCGGCCAGCAGGCGCGGGCGCCAGTCAGTCAGCAGTCCATCGAGTGCTTCGCGCAGGGCTGTGCTGGAGGCGCGCGGCGCCGCCTGGCCCAGGCTGCTGAGCAGGGCGCGCAGTTCCACCAGTTTTTCCAGCCACTGGGTCAGCAGTTTCCAGTGACCGTTGAAGCGGTACTGCTCGGCCAGGCGCTGGCTGCTGCCGAGCAGGTGCCAGGCGAGGGCGCAGAAGGCATCGTCCAGGCTCTGTTCGGCGTTCAGCTCGGGCGCCGGCAAACTCAGGCTGTAGCTGCCCGAGTCGAACAAGCGGTAGCCACGCTCGGCCTTGCTGATGTCGCAGGGCATCAGCGGCAGGTCGGCGGCGAGTTCGGCGGCCAGCTCCAGCAGGGCCGCCGGCTCGCCTTCGCGTAGTTCCAGCTCCAGCTCGCAGATTTCTTCTTCGCCTTCGCCGGCAATCACCTTGCCCAGGTCCAGGGCCGCCTCGATAACCACCTTGGCCTTGCCACGGCCCCAGGCGATCTCGGCTTTCTGGCGGACGAAGTCGGTGGTGAAGATTGGTTTCAGCTGCTTCTTGTCCAGCTCGACCAAGCTGGCTGGCCAGCATTCGTCGCTAAGCTTCTTGGTGTCGAGCTTGGCTTTGCTCAGGTACCAGTCCCATTCGTTGCGTTCCGACAGGCCAGCTACGCTTTGCCCACGGGTTTTCAGGGTCTGGATGAACTGCTCGCCGTCGCGACGCAGGCGCAGGGCGACTTTGGCCTGGGCCAGCTCGCGTTCGGGAGTGTCGAAGTACTGGTTGAACAGCTCGCAGGTTTGCCAACCGGACTTGTTGCGTTTTTTCAGCAGCGGATGATCACGCAGGGCGGCCAGGGTTTCGCGGCTGACGCGCAGCTTGATTTCGGTTTCTTTTTGCATGGTGCGCAGTTCCGGTGCCTATCATTAAAATTATTACAGTCCGATGACTCGTGCTGGCTTGCCAGTCGAGTGCTCCCTATACTTGCGGCCTTTTTTCCCAACCGGGGTAAACCCTATGCCTACCAATCCCTTTGTCAGCCTGTTCGGCCGTTCGCCGATCGGTCCGATGCAGCAGCACATCGCCAAGGCACATGAGTGTGCGGCCAATCTGGTGCCGTTTTTCGAAGCGGTAATGGCGCAGGACTGGGCGAAAGTGGCCGAAGTCCAGAAGGAAATGGTGCGGCTGGAAAAAGAGGCCGACAAACTCAAGAAGAGTGTGCGACTGAACCTGCCGAAAAGCCTGTTCCTGCCGGTGCCGCGTTCGGACTTGCTTGAACTGCTGAGTGTACAGGACAAAGTTGCCAATCGTGCCAAGGACATCGCCGGACTGATGCTCGGCCGCGAGATGGATATTCCCGCGGATCTGCAGCCGCTGATCCGCACCTTTGTGCAGCGCACCGTCGATGCCAGCGCCCAGGCGCTGAAAGCGATGAATGAGCTGGACGAACTGCTCGAGGCCGGTTTCAGCGGCCGCGAAGCCAAACTGGTGGAGACCCTGGTCGAGGAGCTGGACGATATCGAAGACGATACCGACCGCCTGCAGATCGAGGTGCGCCGCGCGCTGTTCAAGCTGGAGAAGAGCATGCCCGCCGTGGACGTGATGTTCCTCTACCAGATCATCGATTGGGTCGGTGATGTCGCCGACCGTGCCCAACGCGTGGGCAACCGACTGGAACAACTGCTGGCGCGCTAAGCGCCAGTATCCTTTCTGGGATTACAGGTAACTATTTATGTCTCTGATTGCGGATTACGGCTTCGTACTCCTGGTACTCGCCTGCTGTTTCGGCTTCTTCATGGCCTGGGGCGTGGGTGCCAACGACGTGGCCAACGCCATGGGTACTTCGGTGGGCTCGCGAGCGCTGACCATCAAACAGGCGATCCTGATCGCCATGGTCTTCGAGTTCTGTGGTGCCTATCTGGCCGGTGGTGAAGTCACCGAAACGATCAAGAACGGCATCGTCGATGCCGAGGCGATCAGCCCGGACCTGATGGTGCTGGGTATGATGTCGGCACTGCTGGCCGCTGGCTCCTGGTTGCTGGTCGCTTCGATGAAGGGCTGGCCGGTTTCCACCACCCATTCCATCGTCGGCGCGGTGATCGGCTTCGCTGCGGTCGGCGTGTCCGCCGATGCGGTGCATTGGTCTTCGGTCGGCCCGATTGTCGCCAGCTGGGTAGTGACGCCGTTCCTCTCTGGCCTGGTGGCCTTCGGTCTGTTTATGAGCGTGCAGGCGCTGATCATCAACACCGACAATCCATTCCTGAACGCCAAGCGTTTCGTACCGTTCTACATGTTCCTCACCGGCTTCATGGTGTCGATCATGACCCTGTCCAAGGGGCTCAAGCACATTGGCCTGAACCTTTCCGGTTCCGAGAGCTTGTTGCTGTCGATCGGAGTCGGTGGTCTGGTCATGCTGCTCGGCATTGCCATCCTCAGCCGGATCAAGATTGATGTGGAAGCCGACAAGGCCTTCCACTTCGCCAGCGTCGAGCGCGTGTTCGCCGTACTGATGATCTTTACCGCCTGTTCCATGGCCTTCGCCCACGGCGCCAACGATGTGGCTAACGCCGTCGGTCCGCTGGCCGCCATCGTTGGGGTGATCCAGTCCAACGGCACCGCCGAAATCGCTGCCAAGTCCGCCGTGCCGGGCTGGGTGCTGCTGCTCGGTGCCATCGGTATCGTCATCGGCCTGGCCACCTATGGCTACAAGGTGATCGCCACCATCGGCAAGGAAATTACCGAGCTGACTCCGAGCCGTGGTTTCGCCGCCGAGCTGGCTACCGCTTCCACCGTGGTCGGCGCGTCGGCCATTGGCCTGCCGGTGTCCACCACCCACACTCTGGTCGGTGCCGTACTCGGTATCGGTATCGCCCGTGGTATCGGTGCACTGAACCTGGGTGTGATCGGCTCGATCTTCATGTCCTGGATCATCACCCTGCCGGTCGGTGCGGGGCTGTCGATCCTGTTCTTCTTTATCCTGCGCGGCATCTTCCTCTAAGAACCGGTCTACGATCTCTTGATCGTCGGCCATGCTGCGTTGCAATTGGGCTCGGGCTGCACATTTACAGCTCATAAACTCCGCGCCCTCGCTCAATTGCGCCTTGCCTGGCTCTAGCTCAAAAGATCCTAAACAGGTTCTACGCTGTGCTAGGCGGGTTTCTTCTGCGGCGGCGATGGCTCTATCATGGGCCATCCCCTGCGGAGACCGCTGATGTCGCTTCCCTCCCTGCAAGACCAGTTTGCTGCGCTGATTGCCGCGCCTTCGGTAAGTTGCACCCAGCCGCACTGGGACCAGTCCAATCGTGCCGTGATCGACCTGCTGGCCAGCTGGCTTGCCGAGCTCGGTTTCGCCTGCGAAATCCAGGACGTCGCGCCGGGCAAGGCCAACCTGCTGGCCAGCTATGGCAGCGGCCCCGGCGGCCTGGTGCTGGCCGGCCACAGTGACACCGTGCCATTCGATGCCGCGCTGTGGCAGAGCGATCCGCTCAAGCTGACCGCGCAGGGCGACCGCTGGATTGGCCTCGGTGTGTGTGACATGAAGGGTTTCTTCCCGCTGGTGATCGAGGCCGTGCGCGGCCTGCTCGATCAGCCATTTCGCCAGCCGTTGCTGATTCTCGCCACCTGCGACGAGGAAAGCTCGATGTCCGGCGCCCGCGCCCTGGCTGCGGCTGGCAAGCCGTTGGGCCGCGCTGCGGTGATCGGCGAGCCGACGGGGTTGAAGCCGATTCGCCTGCACAAGGGGGTGATGATGGAGCGCATCGACATCCTCGGTCAGAGCGGCCACAGCTCCGATCCAAGCCTGGGCCACAGCGCTCTGGAAGCCATGCACGATGCCATGGGTGAGCTACGCACCCTGCGCAGCCAGTGGCAGCGCGAGTTCAGCAATCCGCAGTTCAGCGTGCCGCAGCCGACCCTCAACCTCGGCTGCATTCACGGCGGCGACAACCCCAACCGCATCTGCGGCCAGTGCGCGCTGGAGTTCGACCTGCGTCCGCTGCCGGGCATGGACCCGGAGCAGCTGCGCGCGGCAATCCGCAGCAAACTGCAGCCACTGGCCGAACGGCATCAGGTAAAGATCGATTTCGCCCCGCTGTTCGCCAATGTGCCGCCGTTCGAGCAGGTTGCCGACTGCGAACTGGTGCGCCTGGCTGAGCGCCTCACCGGGCATGCGGCGCAGTCGGTGGCATTTGGCACCGAAGCACCTTATCTTCAGCAGCTCGGTTGCGAGACCATCGTCCTCGGCCCTGGTGATATCGCTTGTGCTCACCAACCAGGCGAATTCCTGGAACTGGCGCGCATCGAACCTACCGTGAATATCCTGCGCCAGTTGATCAATCACTATTGCCTGCAACCTGCCTGAAACAAGAGGGGAGCCCTGATGCTGCTGCGACGACGCTAAGTCGACTCTTTCTTCTCCACGCCGGAGAAGGCTCACCATCGCTCGTTTCGTCACCGCTCGACAGGCTCTTTCATGCACGACTACGTTAACTGGCTGCGCCACGCTACGCCCTATATCAACGCCCACCGGGACTGCACCTTTGTGGTCATGCTGCCTGGCGAGGGCGTCGATCACCCGAATTTCGGCAATATCGTCCACGACCTGGTGCTACTGCATAGCCTGGGCGTGCGCCTGGTGCTGGTGCACGGCTCGCGCCCGCAGATCGAGGCGCGTTTGGCTGAGCGGGGCCTGACCCCGCGCTACTACAACAACCTGCGCATCACTGATGGGCCGACCCTGGAGTGCGTGATTGATGCCGTCGGCCAGCTGCGTATCGCCATCGAGGCGCGTCTGTCGATGGATATTGCCGCCTCACCGATGCAGGGCTCGCGCCTGCGCGTGACCGGCGGCAACTTCGTCACCGCGCGGCCGATCGGCGTGCTCGATGGTGTCGATTACCACCACACCGGCGAAGTACGCCGGGTCGACCGCAAGGGTATCGGTCGCCTGCTCGACGAACGCAGCATCGTGCTGCTGTCGTCGCTCGGCTATTCGCCCACCGGGGAGATTTTCAACCTGGCCTGCGAGGATGTTGCCACCCGCGCCGCCATCGACCTGCAGGCCGACAAATTGCTGCTGTTCAGCGCTGAACGCGGCTTGCTCGATGAGAGCGGCAAGCTGGTGCGTGAGTTGCGCCCGCAGCAGGTGCCGGTGCATCTGGCGCGGCTCGGTAGCTGTTATCAGGCTGAGTTGCTGGACGCTGCCGCCCAGGCCTGTCGCGCCGGGGTCAAGCGCAGCCATATCGTCAGCTACATGGAAGACGGCTCGTTGCTCACGGAACTGTTTACCCGCGACGGTGGCGGGACGCTGGTTGACCAGGAGCAGTTCGAGTCGCTGCGTGAGGCGACCATCGAGGATGTCGGCGGGCTGATCGATCTGATCACCCCGCTGGAGGACCAGGGCATCCTGGTTCGCCGCTCACGCGAGGTACTGGAGCGCGAGATCGAGCAGTTCAGCATCGTCGAGCGTGACGGCCTGATTATCGCCTGCGCGGCGCTGTACCAGATCGCCGACTCCGACTGTGGCGAACTGGCCTGCCTGGCGGTGAACCCGGACTACCGGCATGGCGGTCGCGGTGACGAACTGCTTGAGCGCATCGAGGAGCGCGCCCGCGCGCAGGGTCTGAAGACCCTGATCGTGCTTACCACGCGCACTGCCCACTGGTTCCAGGAGCGGGGCTTCGAGCCGAGCAGCGTCGAGCGCCTGCCGGCCGCGCGGGCCTCGCTATACAACTACCAGCGCAACTCGAAGATTTTCGAAAAGGCCCTCTGACACCCTCTCCCTTCCTAACTCCCCCTCCCTCCGGGAGAGGGTAGGGGAGAGGGTGTCAGAGGCAACTCGGCGCCGCCTGGCAGACCCTCACCCCCGGCCCCTCTCCCAAAGGGAGAGGGGAGATTGCTGCGAGTGAGTCGAGAGCCCGCTCTTGCCGCCTGTTCCGTCGTGCGAGCTGGCGCCTAGCCCGGATGCAATCCGGAGCGGGTGAGCGATTATGTGGGGAGATTCCCGGATGGCATCCGGGCTACGCCTCAGGCGCTGCGGCGCTGGTGCTGTTTGAACTGCTCGTTGCCATCATCCCAGCCGGCTTCCCAGGCTGCGGCCAGGACTTCGACGGGGTAGGGCTGCTGGTGTTGCGGCTGACCGGTGAGACCCGCCATGTAGCCTTGCTGGTAGGCCTTGTTCAGGCTTTCCAGGCTCCAGTGGCGATCTTCGCTGTCGTGTGCGTCGGGCGGCGTCATCGGGCGTGGCCAATGCGGGTTTCCACATAGGCTAGCCCTGCTCCAGTGCGGGTGGAAGGCCGCTGGTCAGGGCCAAACGGTCTAACTGGCGGATTTGTGACGGGCTGCCCTTAATTGCCGTAGCCCGTCACCTAGGTCGCTGATTTCAAACAGCAATGCCAAGGATGCTGGCCTGGTAGGCGGCGACGAACGCATCGAAGTCGCCCTGCTCGGCGCTTTCCAGCTCGGTCTGCTCTGCCAGCGAGGTGCGCGCCATAGCGGCGAAGGTGGTCTGTTCCTCGGCGCTCAGTGGTTGGGCGCGGAAGTTCGCCGCATGCTCCTGGCTATGGCGCAGGGCCATGGCGCGGAAGCTTTCGCCCGTTTCGTGCAGCTCGGCGAGTACCCGCGCCGATGGCGTTTGCGCCGGGTCGTCGATCTTGCGCTGCTGCAGGTGCAGGGCGGTCTGATAGGCGTCGCCGCCATAGGCGCGGTCGAGCAGCTCGGCGATTGGCGCGAAGCGTTCGAGTAGCTCGGTAGCCCAGGTCTTGAGCTCCACGGGTGCGCCGTCGCGCTGCAGCTGCAGGCCAGGGCGGCGGCCTTCCTTGACTGTCGTGAGGAAGTTGTCGGTGCTGGCGCGGCATACACCACTGGTCAGCAGCGGGCTTTCTTCCAGGGCGCAGAACAGGATGAAGGCATCGAGGAAGCGCGCCTGGTCAAGGTCGATACCCAGCGGCAGGTAGGGGTTGATGTCCAGGCAGCGCACTTCCACGTACTGCACGCCACGGGCCATCAGCGCCTGGATGGGCCGCTCACCCGAGTGGGTGACACGCTTGGGGCGGATGCTCGAGTAGTACTCGTTTTCGATCTGGATGATGTTGCTGTTGAGCTGCAGCCATTCGCCCGCGGCGTTCTTGGTGCCGATCTCGGCATAGGCCGGGTAGGGCGTGGCCACTGCCGAGCGCAGGCTCTCGGTGTAGCTGGCCAGGTCGTTGTAGCAGGGTGTCAGGCCGGACTGGGCATTGCTCTGGTAGCCCAGGTCGCTCATGCGCAGACTGGTGGCGTAGGGCAGGTACAGGGTGTCGGCGTCGAGCGCCTGCAACTGGTGTGGGCGGCCGCGCAGGAAGCTGGCATCCAGCGCCGGCGAAGCGCCGAACAGGTACATCAGCAGCCAGCTGTAGCGGCGGAAGTTACGGATCAGCGCGATATAGCTGGCCGACTGGTAGTCGCGCGCGCTCTGGGTATCGCCATCCAGCTGTTGCAGCAGCGGCCACAGGCCTTCGGCCAGGCTGAAGTTGTAATGGATGCCGGCGATGCACTGCATGGTCTTGCCGTAGCGCAGGGCCAGGCCCTGGCGGTAGACGTACTTGAGGCGGCCGATATTCGAGTTGCCGTAACGGGCGATCGGAATATCCGCCTCGTCCGGCAGCAAGCCGGGCATCGACGGGCTCCATAGGTACTCGCCGTCCAGCTGGCTGCTGGCGAAGCGGTGGATGCGTTCGAGATCGGCCAGGGTCGCTGCTGGGTCAGACTCGGCTGGGGTGATGAACTCCAGCAGGGCTTCGGAATAGTCGGTGGTGATCTGCGGATGGGTCAGCGCCGAGCCCAGGGCGCGCGGGTGTTCGCTTTGCGCCAGGCTGCCGTCGGCATTCACGCGCAGGCATTCGCGCTCGATGCCATGCAGGTTCTGGGTCAGCAGGGGCAGGGCCGCAGCATCGCCGAGCAAAGCCAGGCGGCGGGAGAAAAGCTCGCTCAAGATGGTGATTCCTTTACTCGACGGTCGCCCTTATATGGGGGTGGAAACGTCGCTTACAAGTCGGGTCGCGGATTAGCCGGGTGGCCTTGCCGGAAAAGGGCAGGATGCGCCGAGTGGGGGCTGGGCGCAATCCTGAGAGAGGCGCTGGGGCATCTCCCCGCGACTTCCTACTATTTAGCTGATGCGCACTTCTGCGTCGTGCGCACCAGGATGTAGGGTGGATGACGCTCTGTTCATCCACCAATGACCCCCGCTCGGTGGATCGGTGCAGCGTGATCCACCCTACGCCGTTACCCAGGCGAGCTGCGCCGCCTCAGGCTTATTTGCAGATAAAGGTCGCCTGGGCCGTGGCGATCAGTTTGCCGGCCTGTTCCACCTTGGCTTCCAGCACATGCACCTTGCGCCCGGCGTTCAGCACACGGGCGGTGCAGAGTATCTCGCCCTGTTCGACCGCGCGGATGTAGTTGACCTTGCACTCCAGGGTCATGCTGCCAGCCGCGCCGCCAAACAGGCTGTGGCTGGCCTGGCCGAGGGTGGTGTCGATCAGCGAGAACAGCGCGCCGCCGTGCATGCGTCCGTGCAGGTTGAGCAGATGCTCCTGCATGCTCATGCGCGCCTGGGCTTCGCCGTTCTCGGCCTTGTCGATGTGGATGCCGAGCAGTTTGCTGAAGTTGCTGTCCTGGCCGACGGATGAGGGAGTGCTCATGGCTTACTTCTTCAATTGCTTGGCGTTGGCGAACAGCGCGGCCATGCCGGCATTGGTTGGCGCCGGCTTGTCCTGACTGGAATGACGTTCGCTGCGCGGCTGGTTGCCGCCGCGGTTCTGCCCGCCGTTGCCGGTGCGCGCACCACTGCGCGGGCCGTCGACCTTCTCGCCGGGGGTATCGCTCATGCGCATGGACAGGCCGACGCGGTTACGCGGGATGTCCACTTCCATGACCTTGACCTTGACGATGTCGCCGGCCTTGACCACTTCATAGGGGTCTTTGACGAACTTCTCCGACAGCGCGCTGATGTGCACCAGGCCGTCCTGGTGTACGCCGATGTCGACGAAGGCGCCGAAGTTGGTGACGTTGGTCACCACACCTTCCAGCACCATGCCCGGCTGCAGGTCCTTGAGGGTCTCGACGCCTTCCTGGAATTCGGCGGTCTTGAACTCCGGGCGCGGGTCGCGGCCGGGCTTGTCCAGTTCCTTGAGAATGTCGGTGACGGTCGGCAGGCCGAAGCTCTCGTCGGTGAAGCGCTTGGGGTCGAGGCTGCGCAGGAAGCTGGAGTCACCGAGCAGTGCGCGGATATCACGGCCGGTGTCGGCGGCGATGCGTTGCACCAGCGGGTAGGTCTCTGGGTGCACGGCAGAGGCGTCCAGCGGGTTGTCGCCATTCATCACGCGCAGGAAGCCGGCGGCTTGCTCGAAGGTCTTCTCGCCCAGGCGCGGGACTTTTTTCAGCTCGGCGCGGGTCTTGAAGGCGCCATTCTGGTCGCGATGGCTGACGATGTTCTGCGCCAGGGTCGCGTTGAGGCCGGAGATGCGCGTGAGCAGCGCGACGGACGCGGTGTTCACATCCACGCCGACGGCGTTCACGCAGTCTTCCACCACCGCATCCAGCGAGCGCGCCAGCTTGAGCTGTGACACGTCGTGCTGGTACTGGCCGACACCGATGGATTTCGGGTCGATCTTCACCAGCTCGGCCAGCGGGTCCTGCAAGCGGCGGGCGATGGACACGGCGCCACGCAGGGACACGTCGAGATCCGGGAATTCCTTGGCGGCCAGCTCGGAGGCCGAGTACACCGAGGCGCCGGCTTCGCTGACCATGACCTTGGTCATCTTCAGGTTGGGCAGCAGCTTGATCAGATCGATGGCCAGTTTGTCGGTCTCGCGGCTGGCGGTGCCATTGCCGATCGAGATCAGATCCACGGCGTGCTTGGCGCACAGCTTGGCGAGGATCGCCAGGGTGCCGTTCCAGTCATTGCGCGGCGCATGCGGGTAGACGGTGGCGGTCTCCAGCACTTTGCCAGTGGCGTCGACCACGGCCACCTTGCAGCCGGTACGCAGGCCGGGGTCCAGCGCCAGGGTGGCGCGCGGGCCGGCCGGGGCGGCCAGCAGCAGGTCGTGCAGGTTGCGGGCGAAGACATTGATCGCCTCGTCCTCGGCCTTCTCGCGCAGTTCGCTGAACAGATCGGTTTCCAGGTGGGTGTAGAGCTTGACCTTCCAGGTCCAGCGCACCACTTCGCCCAGCCACTTGTCGGCGGCGCGGCCTCGGTTGTCGATGCCGAAACGCTCGCCGATCATCAGCTCGCACGGGTGCATGCTGCCCGGCGCTTCGTCGCCGACCTTGAGGCTGGCGCCGAGGATGCCTTCGTTACGGCCGCGGAAGATGGCCAGGGCACGGTGCGAGGGCACGCCCTTGAAGGCTTCGTCGTGTTCGAAGTAGTCGCTGAACTTGGCGCCCTCGGCCTCCTTGCCAGCCACCACGCGGGCGCTGAGGGTGGCGTTGTCCTTGAGGAAGCTGCGCAGGCGCTCGAGCAGGGTGGCGTCTTCGGCAAACCGTTCCATGAGGATGTATTTGGCGCCTTCCAGCACGGCTTTGACGTCGGCGAAGCCTTTTTCGGCATCGACGAAGCGCGCGGCCTGGTCTTCCGGATTCAGCGTCGGGTCGTTGAACAGGCCGTCGGCCAGCTCGCCGAGGCCGGCTTCCAGAGCGATCTGGCCCTTGGTGCGGCGCTTCTGTTTGTAGGGCAGGTAGAGGTCTTCGAGGCGGGTCTTGGTTTCGGCCAGGTTGATCTCGCGGCTCAGCTCGGGGGTCAGCTTGCCCTGCTCCTCGATGCTGGCGAGGATCGCGCTGCGGCGCTCGTCCAGTTCGCGCAGGTAACGCAGGCGCTCTTCCAGGGTGCGCAGCTGGGTGTCGTCCAGGCTGCCCGTCACCTCTTTCCGATAGCGGGCGATAAAGGGCACGGTGGAGCCTTCATCGAGCAGCGCCACGGCGGCGGCGACCTGTTGCGGGCGCACGCCCAGCTCGGAGGCGATGCGAGTGTTGATACTGTCCATTTAAACCACCTGACGGAGAACACCAGCCGGCCGTCCTGAGGACTGCCCGGCACGAAAGCGCCGCATTATAAACATCGCACCCGAAAGCGATGGGCACCGTTCGGGGAAAAATCTGCTAACAATGGGCAAGCCGCCAATCAGCGGGGTTGAGTAATAATGCCGGCACTTAAATGGGAGAAATCATGAGCAGCACACCTGTAGTGGAAGGCGAGAAGATCCTTATCGTCGACGACGATCCCGGCCTGCGTCGCCTGCTGGAGCGCTTTCTCAGCGAACAGGGCTATCGCGTGCGTGCGGTGGAAAACGTCGAGCAGATGGATCGCCTGCTGTCTCGCGAGCTGTTTCAGCTGCTGGTACTCGACCTGATGCTGCCGGGCGAGGACGGCTTGTCCGCCTGTAGCCGCCTGCGCGGAGCCGGCAACCAGATGCCGATCATCATGCTCACCGCCAAGGGCGATGAGGCCAGCCGTATCCAGGGCCTGGAAGGCGGCGCCGACGACTACCTGGCCAAGCCGTTCAACCCACGTGAGCTGCTGGCGCGGATCAAGGCCGTGCTGCGCCGTCAGGCTCCGGTCGTGCCAGGGGCACCAGGCAGCGAGGACGAAAGCGTGAGTTTCGGCGAGTACGAACTGTCGCTGGCCACTCGCGAGCTGAAGAAGGGTGAGGATGTACACATGCTTACCACTGGCGAGTTCGCCGTGCTCAAGGCGCTGGTTCAGCATGCCCGTGAGCCGCTGACCCGCGACAAGCTGATGAACCTGGCTCGCGGCCGCGAATGGGATGCCCTGGAGCGTTCCATCGACGTGCAGATCTCGCGCCTGCGCCGCCTGATCGAGCCTGACCCGTCCAAGCCGCGCTATATCCAGACGGTATGGGGCGTGGGCTATGTGTTTGTGCCGGACGGCAGCAAGTAACTCGGCTTCACGCACGTTCGGGGCATTTTAGGGGCCAGCTTGCTGGCGATCCTGCGGGCCCCATCGTCAGTCCGTAGGGTGGATGACGCTTTATTCATCCACCAAGACTTCCGCTCGGTGGATCGATAAGGCGCGATCCACCCTACGATCACATCGAGTCGCCATGAAAACCCCCGTCTGGTTCCCGCAAAGCTTCTTTGCCCGCACTCTCTGGTTGGTGCTGGTGGTCGTGCTGTTCTCCAAGGCGCTGACCCTGGTTTATCTGATGATGAACGAGGATGTGCTGGTCGACCGGCAGTACAGCCATGGCGCGGCGCTGACCCTGCGCGCCTACTGGGCGGCGACGCCGGCCGAGCGGGCGCATATTGCCGAGGCGGCCACGCTTACGCGGGTGCCCGGTGCCGAGGTGCCGGCTACTGAGCAGCACTGGCCCTATTCAGAGATCTTTCTGCGCCAGATGCAGGCCGAGCTGGGGCCGGATACCGATGTGCGGGTGCGCGTACAGAGCCCGCCGGCGCTGTGGGTGCATGCGCCGAGCCTGGGTGACGACTGGCTCAAGGTGCCGCTGTATCCACATCCGCTGCGCGGGCAGAAGATCTGGAGCGTCCTCGGCTGGTTCCTTGGTATTGGCCTGTTGTCCACCGCCGCCGCGTGGATCTTCGTTCGTCAGCTCAGCGCACCGCTCAAGCGCCTGGTGTTCGCCGCTCGCCAGCTCGGTCAGGGCCGCAGTGTGCGCCTGCCGGTCAGCGATACGCCGAGTGAGATGACCGAGGTCTACCGCGCCTTCAACCAGATGGCCGAGGATGTCGAGCAGGGTGCCCGCGAGCGCGAACTGATGCTGGCCGGGGTGTCCCATGACCTGCGCACGCCGCTGACCCGCCTGCGCCTGTCGCTGGAACTGCTCGACAGTGACTCGGAGCTGACCGAGGACATGATCCGCGATATCGAGGACATGGACGCCATCCTCGACCAGTTCCTCGCCTTTATCCGCGATGGCCGCGACGAAAAGCCGGAGTCCTGTGATCTCAGCGAGTTGGTGCGTGAGGTGGTGGCACCCTATAACCAGCAGCGTGAGCAGGTGCGTCTGTGCCTGGAGCAGGTGCCGCCGTTCCCGCTGCGCCGGGTGTCGATGAAGCGTTTGCTGACCAACCTGCTGGAAAACGCCCTGCGTTATGGCGGCCAGGGGGTCGAGGTGGTGGCTAATTTGGCGGGTGATAGCAGCGCGCCCTATGTGGTGCTCAGCGTGCTGGATCGCGGCCCGGGTATCGATCCGGCTGAGTTGGGCGAGCTGTTCAATCCCTTTATCCGTGGTGATCGTGCCCGTGGTGGCAAGGGCACCGGCCTTGGTCTGGCTATCGTCAAGCGCATCGCCTCGCTACACGGCGGCAGCGTCGAGCTGCGCAACCGCTCGGGCGGCGGGCTGGAGGCGCGCATCTGCCTGCCTCTAGGCCTTTTGCTGCCGCGCGATGCGGCTTGATCACCGAGTAGGACGGGTGAAGCCCGCGTAATCCGCTCGCGGGTTGCGCCCGCCCTACGGATTGCGCGCCAACAAAAAGCCCCGCACTAGGCGGGGCTTTTTGCATTCCGTTAAGGCTTACAGGCCGGCGGCAGCGCGCAGGTCGGCAACCTTGTCGGTCTTTTCCCAGGTGAAGGTGGTGAAGGTGTCGCCGCCCACGGTCACTTCCTGAGGGGTACGGCCGAAGTGGCCGTAGGCCGCCGTGGCGCGGTACATCGGGTGCAGCAGGTCGAGCATCTTGGTGATGGCGTACGGACGCAGGTCGAACACTTCACGCACCAGCTGGATGATCTTGTCTTCGGCGATCTTGTGGGTGCCGAAGGTGTTGATCGAGATCGAGGTCGGCTGGGCTACGCCGATGGCGTAGGAAACCTGGATTTCGCAACGGTCGGCCAGGCCGGCGGCGACAATGTTCTTCGCCACGTAACGGCCGGCGTAGGCGGCCGAACGGTCAACCTTGGATGGATCCTTGCCGGAGAACGCGCCGCCACCGTGACGGGCCATGCCGCCGTAGCTGTCGACGATGATCTTGCGCCCGGTCAGGCCGCAGTCGCCCACCGGGCCGCCGATCACGAAGTTGCCGGTTGGGTTGATGTGGAACTGGGTGTCCTTGTGCAGCAGCTCGGCCGGCAGGGTGTGCTTGATGATCAGCTCCATCACCGCCTCGCGCAGGTCGCTCAGGCTGACCTCCGGGTTGTGCTGGGTGGACAGCACCACGGCGTCGATACCGACCACCTTGCCGTTCTCGTACTGGCAGGTGACCTGGCTCTTGGCGTCCGGGCGCAGCCACGGCAGCAGGCCGGACTTGCGCGCTTCGGCCTGGCGCTCGACCAGAGCGTGGGACAGGCGGATCGGTGCCGGCATCAGCACGTCGGTTTCGTTGCTGGCGTAGCCGAACATCAGGCCCTGGTCGCCGGCACCCTGGTCTTCCGGCTTGGCGCGGTCGACACCCTGGTTGATGTCCGGGGACTGCTTGCCGATGATGTTCAGCACGCCGCAGGTGGCGCCGTCGAAGCCGACGTCGGAGTTGGTGTAGCCGATGTCGCAGATCACGTCGCGGACGATCTGTTCCAGGTCGACCCAGGCGCTGGTGGTGACTTCACCGGCGACGATAGCCACACCGGTCTTGACCAGGGTTTCCACGGCCACGCGGGCGTGCTTGTCCTGGGCGATGATGGCGTCGAGGACGGCATCGGAAATCTGGTCGGCGATCTTGTCCGGATGGCCTTCGGACACGGACTCGGAGGTAAACAGGGAGTATTCGCTCATTTCAAAATCCTATTCGTACCTGGTTTGGCGGGTTTGCTTCGCATCCGGCTTGGCGAAGTGCCGTACCTGAATCTGAAAGCCGTTCTTGAGGCCCACATAGAGGCTCTCGCCGGGCGTGAGCCCCGCGGCATCGGCCCAGCGGGCCAGATCTTCCTGTTCAAAGCCGAGCCAGAGATCGCCGCAGGCCTCCCTGGCCCAGCTCTGGTTGTGGCTGCACAACTCGGTAATCAGCAGGCTGCCGCCGCTCTTCAGCAACGGGGTCAGCTGGCGCATAGCTTCGGCCGGGGCAGCGAAATGGTGCAGCACCATGTTCAGCACCACGCAGTCGACCGGAGATTGGGGGGTCTGCAGGGCGTCAGCCAGTTGCAGATGGACATTGTTCAGGCCCTCGCGAAGACAGCGCTCGCGGGCCAGTTCGAGCATGGCCGGGCTGTTGTCTAGGGCGGTGACATGGGCGAAGCGGCGCGCCAGTTCTGGCAGAAAGGAGCCATCGCCGGGGCCGACTTCCAGTGCGCTGGCGCCATGCGGGAAATGCAGGGCGTCGAGCAGGGCCAGCAGGCTGTCACGGTATTGCGGCAGGCCGGCGATCAGATCCTGTTGGGCCTGGAAATTGACCGCCATGCGTGCAAAGAACTCGCGACTGGCTTCGGCTCGCTGGCCATGCACTGTGGCGATGCGCGCCTGCAGTTCGCAGGGCAGTGGCAGGGCATCGATTTCCTGCAGCAGGGCCGCGTGCAGGCTGCCACCGAATAGATCGCCTTGGGCCAGGGCGCGACGGTAGAAAATCGCATTGCCTTCACGGCGGGTGGCGACCAGGCCAGCCTGGGCCAGTACCTTGAGGTGGTGGCTCATGCCGGATTGGCCAATGGCGCAGATCTGCGCCAGCTCCAGCACGCCAAACGAGTCATTGGCCAGCGCGCGCAGGATATTCAGACGCAGCGGGTCACCACCGGCCTTGCACAGGGTGGCCAGTTCGTCGACGGGCTCGCTGCGGAGCTGAGGGACGTGCAGGTTCATAGTGGCCGCAGTCTAGTCGGCACGTTTTTCTTCGGCAAGTGCTGTATCAAAAATTATTGATATAGCTTTCGCGGCTGTCCAGGGCGGCTTCCACTCGTGCCAGCAGGGCTTGGGCGGCGGGGCTTAGGCTGCGTTCGCGGCGCCACAGGGCATGCAGGTCGCGACGAATTTGCAGGTCTTCAACCTCCAGGCGAACCAGCTCGCCGCTACGCAGTTCGTCTTCGACGGCCAGTTCGGAGATCCAGGCCACGCCCCGGCCACTTTGCAGGCTGCGCTTGAGTGCCACGCTGTTGCCCAGTGCCAGCGCCACTTTCGGAGTCAGTCCGTGGGCCCGGTAAATCTGCTCCAGGGTGCTGCGGGTACCGGAGCCCTCTTCGCGCAAAAACAGCTCTGCCTCGGCTAGTTCGCTTGCATTCAGGCGGGGGCGGGCGGCCAGCGGATGGCGCGGGCTGCTCACTGGCAGCAGGGCATCGCTGCCCAGCAGGTGATGGTTGAAGGCTTCGCGGATAAAGGGGCCTTCGATGAATGCCAGGCTGCAGTCGCCGCTGTCCAGCGCCCGCAGGCTGCTGGCGGTGTTGCCGATCTGCAGGCCGATGCTCAGGCCCGGGTGCTGTTGCTGGAATTCTGCGATCAGGCTGGGCAGCAGGTAGCTGCCCAGGGTGGCGCTGGCGTACAGGCGCAGCTCGCCGACGCCGAGGCTGGCGAGTTCGGCCAGGTCACGTTCGGCCTCTTGTTCCAGGGCAAAGATACGCTCGGCATAGGGCAGCAGGCGCTGGCCGGCCTCGGTGAGGCTGACGCCACGGGTCTGGCGGTCGAACAGTGGCAGCTGCAGACGGCTTTCCAGCTCACGAATCTCGCGGGTTACTGCTGGCTGACTGATGAACAGGCGGGACGCGCCAGCGCTGATGCTACCTGTTTGGGCGATCGCAAGAAAAACCTTGAGGTGATGTAGATTCATAAACGAAAGGCATGCCTTGCATCTTTTATATGTATTTTACCTATAGCACGTCGATCTCTAGCCTGACAGTCATCGTCCTGATCCGGACACTGCTTTCGCTGGAGACTGTCATGCCTCGACCCTTTACCCGCCTGCACGAGCCCTGGGCTTTCGTGCGTCACTTCACCCCCAACTGGTTCGCCATGACCATGGGTACCGGCGTGGTGGCGCTGGTGCTGGTGGCGCTGCCCTGGGATTTCCCCGCGCGCCTCTTGCTGGCCGAAGCGGTCTGGGTGCTGGCGCTGCTGTTGTTCGGCGTGTTCAGCCTGCTGTTCGCTGCGCGCCTGTTGTTCTTTCGCGACACCGTAAGGCCGATGCTGGAGCATCCGGTGCAGTCGATGTTCCTTGGCGCTATCCCTATGGGGCTGGTACCGATCATCAATGGCTTGCCGCTGTTCCTTGGCGCCGCTGCCGTGCCCCTGGCGCATGCCCTGTGGTGGCTGGATGTGCTGCTGGCGCTGGGCGCAGCCTTTGGCGTGCCGTACCTGATGTTTACCCGCCAACAGCATGCGTTGGAGCGCCTGACCGGGGTTTGGCTGCTGCCGATCGTGGCGCCGGGTGTGGCCGCTGGCGCGGCCGGCCTGCTGGCGCCGCATCTGCCGGCTGCCGCGGCGCAACTGGTGGTGATTGTCGGTTATGTGCTGTGGGGCCTGTCGTTGAGCCTGGCTATCGGCCTAATCAGCCTGGTACTGCTGCGCCTGGCCCTGCACAAATTGCCGGATACCGACTTTGCCGCTACTTCTTGGCTACCCCTGGGGCCACTGGCAACCGCCTGCCTCGGCTTGCTGACCCTCGGCCAGGCGGCACCGCAGGCCTGGCAGGGTACATCGCTGGCCGGCATGGCCGAGCTAGCCCTGCAGCTGGGCCAGGTTGGCGGCCTGGTATTGTGGGGTGCAGGTTTGTGGTGGCTGGTGGCCGCCAGCCTGTTCACCCATCACTACATCCGCCGTGAGCTGCCATTCAACTTGGGGTGGTGGGGTTTTACCTTCCCGCTGGGGGTGTTCACCCTGGCCACGTTGGCGCTGTATCGCCAGTTTGAAGTCGAGTTGTTCGGTCTGTTCGGCATATTGTTGGCGGTGAAACTGGCGCTGATCTGGCAATTGGTGCTGCGGCGCACCTTGCGTGGCCTGTGGCATGGCGAGTTGTTTTGCGCCCCCTGCCTGGTTGCTCAAGCCAGTCGTTGAGGGTTAACGATGGCCGTGGCGGGCTTTATCTGTCGCCCAACGACCATCTGTCATTGCCCCTGAGTGCTCGGCTGGGCGAAAATGGTCGCCTTTTTTCGACCCTTGCTGCCCAGCCAGCCTCTCAGGAGATCAGCGATGCCCAGCCGTCGTGAGCGTGCCAATGCCATTCGTGCCCTCAGCATGGATGCCGTGCAGAAAGCCAACAGCGGCCACCCGGGTGCCCCCATGGGCATGGCGGACATCGCCGAAGTGCTGTGGCGCGACTATCTGCAGCACAACCCACAGAACCCCAACTGGGCCGACCGCGACCGCTTCGTGCTGTCCAACGGCCATGGCTCGATGCTGATCTACTCGCTGCTGCACCTGACCGGCTACGACCTGGGCATCGACGATCTCAAGCAATTCCGCCAGCTGCACAGCCGTACCCCGGGCCATCCGGAATACGGCTACACCCCGGGCGTCGAGACCACCACCGGCCCGCTGGGCCAGGGCATCGCCAACGCCGTCGGCTTCGCCCTCGCCGAGAAAGTGCTGGGCGCGCAGTTCAACCGTGACGGCCATGCCATCGTCGACCACTTCACCTACGCCTTCCTAGGCGACGGTTGCATGATGGAAGGCATCAGCCATGAAGTCTGCTCGCTGGCCGGCACTCTGGGCCTGGGCAAGCTGGTCGCTTTCTACGACGACAACGGCATCTCCATCGACGGCGAAGTGCACGGCTGGTTCACCGACGACACCCCGGCGCGCTTCGAAGCCTACGGCTGGCAGGTGATCCGCAATGTCGACGGCCACGATGCCGAAGAGATCAAGATCGCCATCGAGACCGCGCGCAAGACCACAGACCGTCCGACCCTGATCTGCTGCAAGACCGTGATCGGCTTCGGTTCGCCGAACAAGGGCGGCAAGGAAGAGTGCCACGGCGCGCCGCTGGGCCTTGATGAGATCGCCGCTACCCGCGCGCAGCTCGGCTGGACTCACGGCCCGTTCGAAATTCCGGCTGACATCTACGCCGAGTGGGACGCCAAGGACGCCGGCGCCGCCCGCGAAGCCGCCTGGAACGACAAGTTCGCCGCCTACGCCGCCGCCCATCCCGAGCTGGCTGCCGAGTTCAAGCGCCGGGTTGCCGGTGAACTGCCGGCCGACTTCGCCGAGAAAGCCGCCGCCTATATCAAGGACGTTGCCGAGAAGGGCGAGACCATCGCCAGCCGCAAGGCCAGCCAGAACGCGCTGAATGCCTTCGGCCCGCTGCTCCCGGAATTCCTCGGTGGCTCCGCCGACCTGGCCGGCTCCAACCTGACTCTGTGGAAAGGCTGCCAGGGCGTGTCCGCTGAAGACGCCTCCGGCAACTACATGTTCTATGGCGTGCGCGAGTTCGGCATGAGCGCGATCATGAACGGCGTGGCCCTGCACGGTGGTTTCATCCCGTACGGCGCGACCTTCCTGATCTTCATGGAATACGCCCGTAACGCCGTGCGCATGTCCGCACTGATGAAGCAGCGCGTGCTGTACGTGTTCACCCACGACTCCATCGGCCTCGGTGAAGACGGCCCGACTCACCAGCCGATCGAACAGCTGGCCAGCCTGCGCGGTACGCCGAACCTCGACACCTGGCGCCCGGCCGATGCGGTGGAATCCGCAGTGGCCTGGAAATATGCCATCGAGCGCGCCGACGGCCCGTCCGCGCTGATTTTCAGTCGGCAGAACCTGCCGCACCAGGCGCGCGATGCCCAGCAGCTGGCCGATGTGGCCCGTGGTGCCTACGTACTCAAGGACTGCGCCGGCGAGCCGGAACTGATCCTGATCGCCACCGGTTCGGAAGTCGGTCTGGCCGTGCAGGCCTATGACAAGCTGACCGAGCAGGGCAAGAAGGTCCGTGTCGTCTCCATGCCGTCGACCTCCGTGTTCGACCAGCAGGATGCCGCCTACAAGCAGGCGGTGCTGCCGTTGCAGGTCGGCGCGCGCATCGCCATCGAGGCTTCGCATGCGGACTACTGGTACAAATACGTCGGCCTGGAAGGGCGCATCATCGGCATGACCACCTTCGGTGAGTCCGCCCCGGCACCGGCGCTGTTCGAGGAGTTCGGCTTCACCGTCGAAAATATCCTGGAAACCGCCGCCGATTTGCTCGACGCCTGAGTGAGAACGACGCAGTAGGGTGGATCGGGGCGCGTCGCTGACGCTCCTTTGATCCACCGTTACATAGCCGGTGGATCGATGAAGCGCGATCCACCCTACGTTCATCCGAGATATCCGATGTCCAATCGCCCCTACAAAGTCGCCCTCAACGGATACGGCCGTATCGGTCGTTGCGTGCTGCGCGCCTTGCATGAGCGTGGCGCTGCCGCCGGTTTTGAGATCGTCGCGTTGAACGACCTGGCTGATCAGGCCAGCATCGAATACCTGACCCGCTTCGACTCCACCCACGGTCGCTTCCCTGGTGACGTGCAGGTGGATGGTGATTGCCTGCACATCAATGGCAACTGCGTGAAGGTGCTGCGCCAGTCGACGCCCGAGGCCATCGACTGGGCCGCGCTGGATATCGACCTGGTACTGGAGTGTTCCGGCGTCTATCAGAGTCGCGCCGATGCCGAGCGTTTCCTCGCTGCGGGGGCGCCACGGGTGCTGTTCTCCCAGCCGATGGCCAGCGAGGCGGATATCGACGCGACCATCGTTTTCGGGGTCAATCAGCAGCAGCTGAGTGGCCGCGAGAAGCTGGTGTCGAACGCCTCTTGCACCACCAACTGCGGGGTGCCGCTGCTCAAGCTACTCAACGAGACGGTGGGCATCGAGTACGTGTCGATCACCACCATCCATTCGGCGATGAACGACCAGCCGGTGATCGATGCTTACCACCACGAAGACCTGCGCCGCACGCGTTCGGCCTTCCAGTCGGTGATTCCGGTGTCGACCGGCCTGGCCCGCGGTATCGAACGGCTGCTGCCGGAGCTCAGCGGGCGCATCCAGGCCAAGGCCATTCGGGTGCCGACGGTCAATGTGTCGTGCCTGGACATCACCCTGCAGACTGCCCGCGATACCTCGGCTGAGGAGATCAACCGGGTGCTGCGCGAGGCCGCCAGCAGTGGTCCGCTCAAGGGTCTGCTGGCCTATACCGAGCTGCCCCACGCCAGCTGCGACTTCAACCACGACGCCCATTCGGCAATCGTTGACGGCAGCCAGACCCGCGTCTCCGGGCCGCGTCTGGTCAACCTGCTGGCCTGGTTCGACAACGAGTGGGGGTTTGCCAACCGCATGCTCGACGTTGCCCAACATTTTCTCGATGTTTCTGCCTGTTCCACCGAACAGAAAGCCACTAACCAGCCCCTTGTGAAGGACTGACCATGACTGTTTTGAAGATGACCGACCTCGACCTCGCCGGTAAGCGTGTGCTGATCCGCGAAGACCTCAACGTGCCGGTAAAAGACGGTGTGGTGAAGAGCGACGCGCGCATCCTCGCCTCCCTGCCGACCATCAAGCTGGCCCTGGAAAAGGGCGCGGCAGTCATGGTTTGCTCGCACCTGGGTCGCCCGAGCGAAGGCGAGTTCAGCGCCGAGAACAGCCTGGCGCCGGTGGCTGCTTACCTGAGCAAGGCTCTGGGTCGTGACGTGCCGCTGGTTGCCGACTACCTCGGTGGTGTCGATGTGCAGCCTGGCCAGGTCGTGCTGTTCGAGAACGTGCGCTTCAACAAGGGCGAGAAGAAAAACGCCGATGAGCTGGCCCAGCAATACGCCGCCCTGTGCGACGTGTTCGTCATGGACGCCTTCGGCACCGCCCACCGCGCCGAGGGTTCGACCCACGGCGTAGCCAAGTTCGCCAAGGTCGCCGCTGCCGGCCCGCTGCTGGCTGCCGAGCTGGACGCCCTGGGCAAGGCGCTGGGCAACCCGGCCAAGCCGATGGCCGCGATCGTCGCAGGCTCCAAGGTGTCGACCAAGCTCGACGTACTCAACAGTCTGAGCCAGATCTGCGATCAGCTGATCGTCGGTGGTGGCATCGCCAACACCTTCCTCGCCGCCGCCGGTTTCCCGGTCGGCAAGTCGCTGTATGAAGCCGACCTGATCGACACCGCCAAGGCCATCGCGGCCAAGGTCAGCGTGCCGCTGCCGGTCGACGTGGTGGTGGCCAAGGCCTTCGCCGAAGACGCCGAAGCGACCATCAAGCTGGTCGCCGACGTGGCCGAAGACGACATGATTCTCGACATTGGCCCGCAAACTGCTGCGCAGTTTGCCGAGTTGCTGAAGTCGTCGAAGACCATCCTGTGGAACGGCCCAGTCGGCGTGTTCGAGTTCGACCAGTTCGGCAACGGCACCAAAGTGCTGGCCCAGGCCATCGCCGAAAGCCCGGCGTTCTCCATCGCCGGCGGTGGTGACACCCTGGCCGCCATCGACAAGTACGGCGTGGGCGCGCAGATCAGCTATATCTCCACCGGTGGTGGCGCCTTCCTCGAGTTCGTCGAGGGTAAGGTATTGCCGGCCGTTGAAGTGTTGGAACAGCGCGCTAAAGCGTGAACAGCCTGATCAGGGAGCGAGCCTTTATGCTGCAACGGACTATCCTGCTGGCGCTGCTCAGTCTGCTGGGGGCCTGCGCCAGTCAGCAGGCACCCTCGGATAGCTGGATGCGCTGGGTCTGCGACAGCCAGACCGAAGTGTTCTGGCGCTTTGCCGATAGCAGCCGTGAGTCCGTCGATGTGCGCCTGGGCGGCGGCGATATCGTTTATCGCCTGACCCAGGAGCCTGCTGGCTCGGGCGTGCTGTACAGCGATGGCCTGCTGTCTTTCCACACCAAGGGTGAAGAAGGGCTGGTCTACTGGACGGCCAATGACGACCTGATCGGCCGTGGCTGCAAGGCACCCTGAAACGACTTGAATGCAGGCCGGGTTCGCCCCCGGTCTGAATGACTTGAATAGCGCCTGCCCCTGCGGCAGGCTTGCACGATTAACGAGCCCCACCGGGAGAAAGAACACCATGGCACTTATCAGCATGCGCCAGATGCTCGACCACGCCGCCGAATTCGGCTACGGCGTGCCGGCCTTCAACGTCAACAACCTCGAGCAGATGCGCGCGATCATGGAAGCGGCCGACAAGACCGATTCCCCGGTGATCGTCCAGGCATCGGCCGGTGCGCGCAAATATGCCGGTGCGCCGTTCCTGCGTCACCTGATCCTGGCCGCCATCGAAGAGTTCCCGCACATCCCGGTGTGCATGCACCAGGACCACGGCACCAGCCCGGACGTCTGCCAGCGCTCGATCCAGCTGGGCTTCAGCTCGGTGATGATGGACGGCTCGCTGAAAGAAGACGGCAAGACCCCGGCCGACTACGACTACAACGTCCGTGTCACCCAGCAGACCGTCGCCTTCGCCCACGCCTGCGGCGTATCGGTGGAAGGTGAGCTGGGTTGCCTGGGCAGCCTGGAAACCGGCATGGCCGGCGAAGAAGACGGCGTCGGCGCCGAAGGCGTGCTCGATCACAGCCAGATGCTGACCGACCCGGAAGAGGCTGCCGATTTCGTCAAACGCACCCAGGTCGATGCCCTGGCCATCGCCATCGGTACCAGCCACGGTGCTTACAAGTTCACCAAGCCGCCGACCGGTGACATCCTCGCCATCGACCGCATCAAGGAAATCCACAAGCGCATCCCCAACACCCACCTGGTGATGCACGGATCTTCCTCGGTACCGCAAGAGTGGCTGGCGATCATCAACCAGTACGGCGGCGACATCAAAGAAACCTACGGCGTGCCGGTCGAAGAGATCGTCGAAGGCATCAAGTACGGCGTGCGCAAGGTCAACATCGACACCGACCTGCGCCTGGCGTCCACTGGTGCCATGCGCCGCCTGATGGCGACCAACCCGAGCGAGTTCGACCCGCGCAAGTTCTTCGGCGCCACCGTGACCGCCATGCGCGACATCTGCATCGCTCGCTACGAAGCCTTCGGCACCGCCGGTAATGCCTCCAAGATCAAACCGATCTCCCTGGAAGGCATGTTCCAGCGCTACGCCAAGGGTGAGCTGATCGCCAAGGTCAACTAAGCCATCTGCTGCACCGAAAGCCCCGCTCTGCGGGGCTTTTGTTTATCGGGGGAAAGGTAATGCCTTCTATCGTTCGAGGCGTACTTTGCGCTGCTGTGCTGGCGCTCGTCGGCTGCGCCCAGCAGCCCGCTATTGTTGCTCCTGCGCCAGTAGTCACGCCGTTGGTGACGGATCCGCAGCAGTGCCTGAGCCAGGCCGAATGCACCACCAAGACCTCGCGCACCCTGCTGTTCGTCTTCGACTATGCCGCCGCCGGTGGTGCCCTGGTGCAACGCCAGGAGCGCCTGCTGTTCACCCCGGCGGATGCGCCGCAGGGTGAATGGCCGGCCATCTACATCCGCCTGGCCGAACCCATGAGCGGGCGCTTCGACTTCAATGCCGAGTGCCAGGCACCAAGCTGTCGCTATAGCGCCGCGCAGTTGCTGCAGGTCTATCGCGACTATCTGGCTGGCAGGCCCGGCGCGCTAGCCCGCCCCTAGGTCACGGCCTGTTTCCGGGCAGCCATAACCCGCGACGCATCGCTGATCTAGAACGATCGTGCATCACGTTCGTCTGATAAAACCCTGCGCCGCTCGCGCCGCCATCAAGCCCTCGATCCATATCCCGATACAGTGGCATCTCCATCTAGACTCTTTGCAGGAGCGTGTAGGAGAGGGACGTTAGCCGCTGTACGGCAGCGCACAGACCGGCACTAGCCGGCAGGTGGTGAGGTGTTGCATTACATCCACCGAAGCATTCGCAGATTAAGAGCCAGGAGTGAACCATGAGTTCGCTTAAAACAATTCAGGCCCGCTACACCCTTATTTTCATTGCCTTTATCGCTGTGATCTTTGTTCTCACCGAAGAGGGCATTCGCCACTTCATCACGCCCAAGCTGAAAGCCTCGGAAGAGCAACTGGTGCTGGGCAAGGTCAACAAGATCGCCGAAACCATTCTCTTCGAACTGGCCAAGGTCGAGGCGCAATCGCGCAGCATCACCCAGACCATTCCGCTGCTCGACAGCGACACCATCGACAGCGTGGTACCAGGCCTGGTCGACCAATATGGCGACCCCAAGGTGTTCGGTGGCGGTATCTGGCCGCTAGCGCAGAAGCGCTCGGAGCGCGACAAGCACAGTACCTTCTTCCATCGCGATGCCAGCGGCAGGATGACGGTGAATACCTACTGGAACTCCGACGCCGCCCCCAACTACTACGAGCAGCCCTGGCACCGTGCCGGTCAGCAGGCTCCGCGTGGTCAGTGTGCCTGGGCTGCCGCCTACAAGGATGACGCCAGCGCCCAGCCGCGCACCAACTGCGCCATGGCTATCAACAAGGACGGCGCACTGTTCGGCGTGTCGACCATTGACGTGACCCTGGGCTTCTTCAACAAGCTGGTGGCCGAGAAGGAGAAGGAAATCCAGGGCGAAGTGATGATCGTCGAGCCGGACGGCAAGATCCTCAGCAACCAGTCGAGCATCGGTGGCGAGATCGTGCTGAAGAACGTTGCCGAGCTGGCTGGCCAGTCGTTGTTCGTCAGCGAGATACGGGGCGGGCTGGGCAAGATCGGCAACGATGCCTTGTTCAAGCATCAGTTCCAGGCCGAGGACGGCGATGACTGGACCTTCTACCTGCAGCCGATTGAGGGCACCCCCTGGCTGCTGGCAGCCGCACTGCCGACCCATCTGCTCACCGAAAACAGTGCCGGCGTGCTGAAAACCCTGGCCACCCTGCAGATTCCGCTGGTGATCCTGCTGCTGGCAGCGATGCTGTTTTCCATCCGCCAGCTGATGCAGCGCCTGCATGTGCTGCGCGGCAATATCGACTCGTTGTCCGCCGGCGATGCCGACCTGACCCGACGCATTGCGCTCAAGGGCGAGGATGAGATGGACGCGGTGGGCAGTTCGGTCAACCGTTTCATTGCCTACTTGCAGACCATGATCGCCGACGTCACCCAGGCTTCCGCGGTAATTGCCGAGGAGCTGGCGCAGCTGCAGCAGCAATCGCGGCATACCAATGAGGTGCTGACCCGGCATGCCTCGGAAACCGACCAGGCGGTGACCGCCATCACCGAGATGAGCTCCACCGCCGATACGGTGGCGCAAAGTGCCACCGAGACCGCCAGCTTCACCCGTGATGCCAACGACAAGGCCGAACAGTCCCGTGTGGTGGTGGCCGAGGCCTCGACCAGCGTACTGGCTCTGGTTGATGAGGTGGAAAGCGCCACCGCCCGCGTGCAGGAGATGCAGCAGGACGCCCAGCGCATCAACGACGTACTTGGGGTGATCGGCGGGATTGCCGGGCAGACCAACCTGCTGGCGCTCAACGCCGCCATCGAGGCCGCGCGGGCCGGCGAGCAGGGGCGTGGTTTCGCCGTAGTCGCCGACGAAGTGCGCGCCCTGGCCGGGCGCACCCAGCAGAGCACCTCGGAGATCAACGAGATGCTTAGCAAACTGCAGCAGGGCGTCAGCTCGGCGGTGCAGGCCATGGAGAAGACCAAGGCCAGCTGCCAGGCCACGGCTGACAAAACCGCGCGGGTCAACGTCGGCCTCGATGACATGGCCTCTTCGGTGGGGCGCATCCATGACCTCAGCGCGCAGATTGCCACGGCTGCCGAGGAGCAGAGCGCGGTGACCGAGGAGATCAACCAGAACATGGTTGCCATCCGCCATATGGTCGACGACCTGGTCAGCAGTGGTCAGCAGGCGGACAAGAGTACCGACGCGCTGCTGGCCTCCAATCGCCGTCTGGTCGAGCTGGTCAACCGCTTCAAGGTCCGCTGATGGTTCATCGCCCACGGGTGCCGCGATGGCCCGTGGGCGGTAGACTGGTGACCCGTTTCCGCAGTACCGCTTTATGACCGCACTCAAATACCTTCAGGCCTACCCGATGCACCTGCAGCAACAGGTGATGCAGATGATTGCCGACGGCCGCCTGGGCGATTACCTGAGTACGCGTTACCCACAGCGCCACCAGATCCAGAGCGACAAGGCCCTGTATGCCTACACCCTGGGACTTAAGCAGGAACATCTGCGTAACGCGCCGAACATCGACAAGGTGCTCTATGACAACCGCCTCGACCTGACCCACCGCGCCCTCGGCCTGCACACGGCGGTATCAAGGGTGCAGGGCGGCAAGCTCAAGGCGAAGAAGGAGATCCGCGTGGCCGCGCTGTTCAAGGAGGCGGCGCCGGAATTCCTGCAGATGATCGTGGTGCACGAGCTGGCGCATCTGAAGGAACACGACCATAACAAGGCCTTCTACAAGCTCTGCGAATACATGCTGCCGGGGTACCACCAGCTGGAATTCGACCTGCGCGTGTACCTGACCTGGCGCGAGCTGGTTGCACCGAATTGACGGATTGATCAGCCCGCGTGGCGCATCGTACAAGAACTGAGCAACAGGGCGCAGCCCACGACTGGCCCGGTCCAGGCGGGATCATGCGCAGGTTATCCACAGAGTCATCCCCGCCAGCTGTGTATAACGATCCGACCAGCGTCAGCGCCAGGTTGATGGCCAGGCGCTATGGTTAAGCTATGCCCCTGGCAATGGAAACTCCTTCCCGCGCAAGGCCGCGTTTTCTCGCGGAGTACATGCCATGAGCAGTGCCCCTCTCAGCATCGAACAGCTGAGCAGCTTCAGCCCGATGGACTTCCTCACCCCGCATTATCGCCAGCAGCTGCATGCCAGCCTCAGCTACCTGCAGCGCCCGGCCGGTACGCTGTTATTGCAGAAGGGTGAGCGTTCGCTGGCGCAGTACTACCTGCTCAGTGGCAAGGTGACGGTAGATGCCGGTCCGGCCAAGCAGACCTTCGAAGGCGGTTCGCCGCAGGCGCATATGCCGCTCAATGGCACCCAGCCCAACCCTGCCACGGTCAAGGCGCTGACCGATGTCAGCCTGTTTGCCGTCGAGCACCAGTTGCTTGAACGCCTGCTCGGCTGGAGCCAGGACGCTGCCTACCAGGTCAACAGTCTCGGCGGTGGCATGCTGGTGGAGGAGGATGACGGCGAGGATTGGCTGGCGCGCCTGCTCAGCACGCCGCTGTTCGGACGCCTGGCGCCGTCACACCTGCATGCTCTGCTGGCGCGCTTCGAGTATGTTGAGGCCAAGGCCGGCGACAACGTGGTCAACTATGGTGAGCCGGGTGAGCATTTCTACGTGATCAAACGCGGGCGGGCGCGCATCACCCTGCCCACGGCCTATCGCGAACAACCCACGCAAACCCTGGAAAGTGGCGACTTCTTTGGCGAGGAGGCGTTGGTCAGTGGCTCGGTGCGTTCGGCCAGCGTGACCATGCTCGAAGATGGCGAACTGGCGCGCCTGCACCGTGATGACTTCGTCGAGCTGGTGCGGCCGACCCTGATTCCGCGCATCAGTGGCCAGGAATTGGACAAGATAGGTCTGCAGGCCGGGCGCAAGTACCTGCTTCTGGATGTACGCCTGGCGGTCGAGTATCGCCTCGGCCATCTGCCGCAGAGCTTCAACTTGCCGGTGGCCAACCTGCGTACTCATGTCGACAGTCTCGATCGCGCGACCTGCTATGTGGTCACCCCGGAGGGCGGCATTCGCAGTGAGCTGGCCGTGCACCTGCTCAATCAGCTGGGCTTCGATGCCTACCTGCTGGGCGACGGGACCTCGGCAGCAGCCTGAGCCCGACAGACGTGGTTTCGCCAGCCGGTCTTCATGGGTTGCGTGCGGCTGAGCGTCAAATGACCTGCTGGATCTGCCAGCGCTGCGGGCCGCTGCTTACCTCGTCTCCCTCGCCGAGCCCCAGCAGTTGCTGGCCGAGCGGGGCGCGCGGGGTGATCAGCATGACCTCGCCCCAGGCGCATGGCAGTTTCAGGCCGGCGCCATCCGGGCCGAGCAGCAGGCACTGGCGCCGCCCGTCGGCCGTTTGCAGCAGCACCAGGGCGCCGAGCTGGATACTCTGTTCCTCGTCGAAGTCGCGCATTTGCAGGGTTCGCCAGGCGTGCAGTGCCTGGCGAATTTCCTCCACCCGCCGTGCCTGCCCGGCGGCCAGGTAGGAGGCCTCCAGGCCGAGGGTGTCGTACTTGTTCTCGGCGATGTTTTCTTCGTGCGTGGCCGCCTCGTGGGCGGTTTGCGCGGCGCGCACGGCCACGGCCAGATCGGCCTCCAGGTGCTCGCACACCTGCTGTTGCAGAAGGGTCTTGTCCATGGTCGTGGCGGGCAGTGAACGGGCATGCAGGGTAGCAGGCCACCCTGGCCGGGGTCTTGTGTCCGTACGCTGGTCTAGACTCAGGCAGACTCTGCAAGGTGATCTCCCATGCGTACCCTTCGCCGCTGCTGCCTGCTTTGCCTGATGCTCTGCTACGCCGGCCTGGGGTTGGCGGCCGAGCCCTTGCAGCTGTACACCGAGGAGTACCCGCCGCTGAACTTCAGCCAGGCGGGCAAGCCTGCCGGGCTCGGCGTCGAGGTGGTGGAGGAAATTCTCCGGCGCACCGGCCAGCAGGCCCGCATCAGTGTGGTGCCCTGGGCGCGTGGCTACCAGGCGGCGCAAACCGAGTCGAATACCGGGCTGTTCGTCGCCATGCGTACCGAGGAGCGCGAGCAGCTGTTCAAGTGGGTTGGGCCGCTGACCGTGGTTGCCACCAGTTTCTATGCCCTCAAGGGGTCCGGTCTAACCATCGCCAGCCTGGAAGACGCCAGCAAGGTCGGCACTATTGCCGTGCCGCGCCAGTGGTACAGCTACCAGACGCTCGAGGCCAAGGGCCTGCCCAATCTCTACGGGGTGATCGGCCCGAAGCAGATGATGACCATGCTGCGCCATCGGCGGGTGCCGGTGGTGGTGGCAGATAACGTCACCCTGGTCAGCCTGCTCGCCTTGGGTGAACTCAAGCCGGAGGATGTCGAGCCTTTGCACAGTTTTCTGCATAGCTATGCCTATATCGCCTTCTCGCCATCGACCGACGATGCGCTGATCGCGCAATGGCAGGCGACACTGGATGCGATGAAGGCCGACGGCAGTTTCGCCGCGATCTACCAGCGCTGGCTGCCAGGGCAGGAGATGCCGGACTAGCTCTTGCAGTCACGCAGGCGCATAAACTCGGCGCGGCTGATGCGCTGGAAATCCTGGCTACCGTAGTCATAGTCGTCGGCGGGGCTGAGGCCCAGGGTCACGCGGTAAAAGCCGAAGCGCGGGGTGATGGTCAGCGGATGGTGCTTCTTGGCCGTCAGCGTCAGGTTCAGGCCCCGTGGCTGGTCGCTGTAGGCGCTCAAGCAGCGTTCCCGCAGATGCACTTCGCCACGCTGTGGTTGCGACCACGCGGCCTGCAGATCGTGTAACGCGGTGGCATACGAGTCACGGCTCTGCACGCTGGCAATCAGGCCCATATCTGCGCGGTCGGGGGCGATGATCTGCTCGTCTTCCAGGGCCAGGTCGTACAGCGGGGTGCCATGCACATCAAGCACCACCACCCGATCCGGCAGGCGCACCTGGTACTCGGTGTCGCCCAGCAGTTTGTCCCACACCTCGATGCGCTCTTCGAAGCGCCAGTCGTCCCAGTAGCTGACCGCGGGCCGGAAGCGCGCATAGTCATGGCGCAGCTCATCCAGGTCGGCATACACCTGCGGGTAGGCATAGGCCACCGCGGTATTGGCCAGTTCGACCTGGCTGACCCGACCGAGATGGCGCCAGCTGAAACCATAGAGGGCGCCCAACTCCCAGGCCGCCACGCTGACGCACAACAGCACGCTCAGGCCATAGCGGCGCAGCGCCAGGGGCAAGCCGTTACGAGCCCAGCGCCAGGGAAACAGCAACAAGCCGCGCACCAGCACGGCCAGTACCAGCAGTGCGCACAGCAAGAGTCCAATCATCATCAGCATTGCACGTCCTCCTTGGTCGAGGCCGGCAGTCTGCCGCATCAGGATGGAGGCGCTGGGTCAGGTCTGTGGAGATTGTGTGGAGTCGCGGCGCATGCCGATGTGCGGAATATCGTCTTCCAGGTACACCTCGGTAACCGGGGCAAAACCATAGCGGCCGTAGTAATTCTGCAGGTGTGCCTGGGCTGACAGGTAAATCGGCATGCCCGGCCAACGCTCGGCGCAGACCAGCAGCGCCCGTGCCATCAGTTCATGACCCAGGCCCGTGCCGCGCGCCTGCTCGGCAATCACCACGCGGCCGATCACCACTTCACCGCCCTGTGTGGCCGGGTCGAGCAGGCGTAGATAGGCCACCAGCACATCGTCCTGCCAGGCCAGCAGGTGGCAGGTAGCGCCGAGCAGATCCTGCCCGTCCACATCCAGGTAAGGGCAGTTCTGCTCGACCACGAACACCTGCGCGCGCAGGGCGAGCAGGGCGTAAAGCTCGTGGGTGCAGAGATCGGCGTGATGACGAATGAACCAGCTGATGGGCATGGAGATGGCTCTGTATTGCAAGGGTTAGGGCGTGGCTGGTGACATAGCGCAGCGTGTCGCACAAGGCAGGCGCCATGCTGAGGTCTGGATGCTGAGCCTGCAAGATAAGCCCGAACCGCCTAAAGCTTTGCGACATGCCGATTGCTTTCGATGGCGGGCAGCCAGACTAAAGTGCTGGAAAGGATTTTTTCCAGCAATACAGGGACCACCCCATCGCCGGTCACGAAAGCTCAGGTTCAAGTGCTTCTTCATGCTTAGTCTGGCCTGGTCACCGCATAACGCCCAGCCTCACCAACTGCCGCCCGCCACCTACACTGCAACAACGGTGCGCGGAGGTGTGTGTTGGTCAACGAGACGTCCGATTATTCGATCTACCGGCGGGTGGTATCGCAGCTGATGCAGGGCCAGGAGCAGTTGCCCAGTCTGCCAACTATTACCCTGGATATCCGCCGGGCGCTGACTGATGAGCGGATTACGGTGTCAGCGCTGGTGCGCCTGGTCAGCCGTGATCCGGCATTGAGCGCGATTCTGATGAAGCATGCCTCCTGCGCGCTGTATCGGCATGCGCTGGTGCCCAAGACGCTGCATGAGGTGATTACCCTGCTCGGCATGGCCGAGGTCGATCGCATCACCATGGTGCACAGCATTCGCAGCCTGTTCACCCTGCACAGCGCGGCGCACAAGCGGCTGTTCGTCGAGGTGTGGGAGCGCCTGGTGCTCAAGGCCAGTACCAGTGCCATGCTCGCCCGTCTGCTCGGCCATGTGGCGCCGGAGCATGCGTTGCTGGCCAGCCTGCTTAGCGAGGTGGGTACCCTGGCGGTGTTGTCGGCGTTCAAGGACGAAGCGCAGATCCCATCCGGCGAGCTGTATTACAAGCTGTGCCGCGAATACAGCAAGTCGCTCGGGGTGATCGTGCTGAAGAAGTGGGCGGTGGACGATGAGTACATCGGCGTGATTCGCAACACCGGCAACTGGAGCCTGTGTGAAAACCACGGGCTGGACCTGGTTGACCTGGTCAACCTGGCACTGTTCCATGCGATCAAGGAGCAGAATCCCGAGGCCGAGCTGCCGATGCTGGTGGAACTGGCGGCTTACCAGAAGCTGTTGCCGCCGCTCAACTTCGTCAGCGCCAATGGCGAGTTGGAGTTGGTGCTCAACCATCGGGCGGATATCTATGCGATTGCTGCCACGCTGCGCTGAGCGACCCGCGTGGCAGCCCCGGCCGCGAGCGCTGGCACGCTAGGTCACGGTACGTGGCGGGGTGAGCTGCTATGGTCGAATCTTTCCCGCCTGTTGTGAGAGCCCGCATGCCCGCACCTTGTGTCGTCATTCCCCTGCCGCGCCGCGACTATGACCCCAGTGAAGCCGCCTTGAGCTGGCGCTTGTTGCGCCAGGCCGGTTATCGGGTGTGTTTCGCCACCCCGGATGGTCTGCCGGCCGAGCCGGACCCGCAGATGATGAGCGGTGAGGGACTTGACCCCTGGGGGCGGATTGCCGGTCTGCGCCGCTTCAAGCTGCTCGGCTTGCTGCTGCGCGCCCGTGCCGATGCGCGTGAGGCCTGCGCCGAGATGCTGGCCGACGCGGATTATCGTCAGCCGCTGCGTCACGAGCGCTTGCGCGTGGAGGATTTCGCTGGCGTTCTGGTGCCGGGCGGGCATTGGGCCCGGGGGATGTGCGAGTACCTGGAGAGTGCCCATTTGCAGGCTTTTATTGCCGCCTGCATGGCCGTCGACAAGCCGCTGGCGGCGGTTTGCCACGGGGTGTTGCTGGTGGCGCGCAGCCGCGCGGCAGATGGCCGCTCGGTGCTGCACGGGCGCAAGACCACCGGGCTGACCTGGCAGATGGAGAAGACCGCCTGGGATCTGACCCGTTTCTACGGGCGCTGGTGGGATCGCGATTACTACCGTACCTACCCGGATGCACCGGGGGAGCCGGTCGGGCATATGAGCGTGCAGGGTGAGGTCGGGCGCCTGCTGGCCAGCCCAGCGGATTTTCTCGATGTGCCTAAAGACGCTGCCGATTACTGGCGCAAGACCAGTGGCTTGCACCGCGACAGCGCCAGCGACAGCCGCCCGGCCTGGGTGGTGTGCGACGGCAACTATGTGTCGGCGCGCTGGCCGGGCGATGTGTACAGCTGGACGCAGCGGTTTATCGAGTTGCTGCAGCAAGGTGCGGGGGCGCCGCCCTTTCCCCTGGCCCCTCGGCTTTAGCTCCCCGCGCCGCGATTCACAGGGATGTGGTGAATGCCGCAAGCCCGCCGGGCGCGGGGTGGCTTAGTCTTAGCGCCAGGTACTGACGGCACCGTTGCGCGGCTTGTAGCTAGGGGAGGGGTGCGATTCTGGGCGGACGGCTGGCTGCGCCCGCCGCGCCCTTCAGGCCGGGGTGACCTCATGCAGCTGTACGCAGTTGCGGCCGCGGGCCTTGGCGGCATACATCGCGGCGTCGGCGCGGCGGATCAGCAGGGTGCCGGTGTCTTCGCCGCGACTGAGGGCAATGCCGATACTGGCGCCAACCTGCAGGGTCAGCGGGCCCAGTTCGATGGGCTGGCTGAGCTGTTCGAGAATCCGTTGCGCCACCTGTTCCGCGTGCTGGGGCGAGGTGATGGTCTCGCAGACCAGCACGAACTCATCGCCCCCCAGGCGTGCCGGCAGGTCGGTTTCGCGGGCGCAGCCTTGCAGGCGCCGGGCGATGGCGGTGAGCACCTGATCACCGAGGGCATGGCCGTGCTGGTCGTTGATCGGCTTGAAGCCGTCGAGGTCGATCAGCATCACCGCGAGCAGTTCCTGGCGCCGTTGTGAGCGGCGGATGGCCAGGTCCAACTGTGTCTGCAGGGCGGTACGATTGGCCAGGCCGGTGAGCGGGTCTTTCATGGCCAGGCCGCGCAGGCGCTGGTTGGCGTCCTCCAGGGCTGCGGTGCGTTCGGCCACGCGTAGCTCCAGCTGTTTCTCGTGCAGCTGCAGGGCCAGTTCCTTCTGCCGCTTGAGCTCGTTGAAGCGCGCGGCGAGGGCAAAGGACAGCAGGATCATCTCCAGCGACGAGCCAATCTGCATGGCGTGGATGGTGAAGAAGTTCGACGGGATCAGGGCGAAGTTGCGCAGCGCCAGCAGGGCGGCACCAATCAGCAGCATGCTCCAGGCCAGGGCAAAGATGCCGGCGCCGGGTACGCGGTTCTTCAGGCAGACGAAGGCGGTGCAGAGCAGAGTCAGGCACATGGCGATCCCGGAGATCGACATGATTTGCAGGGCCAGTTGCACCGGCAGTAACAGGGTGGCTATAGCGCAGCAGGCTTCGACGATAAAGGCCAGGCGCAACCAGCGGTCGCCACGCGGCAGCCACTTTTGCGTGTCGAGGAAGCTGCGCGCGAAGAGAATACCGATAGCCGCTGCGCTGTTGATACCGAAGGGCAGGGCACGGTTGGTCCACCAGCCGGCCTGCGGCCAGAGGAATTGTGCACCGAAACCATTGAGGCCGAGGATGCCGATGGCGAATACGCTGACGAACAGTACGTAATAGAGGAACGGTCGCTCGCGCAGGGCGAGGAACAGCAGCAGGTTGTAGCAGCCGAGGGCGATCAGGGTGCCGCCGTAGAGCGCCTGCACCACGTAGCCCTGAATGCTGTGCTGTTCGTGGGCCGCCCGTGGGTAGAGGCTGGCGCCGAGGGTCATGCTGCCTTCGGAGCTGGCGCGCAAGTACAGGGTGCGGCGCTCGCCGGGCTGCAGGTGCAAGTCGAACACCGGGTTACGGTTGCCGACGCTGCGCTCCGCGAAGGGCAGCATGTCGCCGGCCTGGCTGTGGCGCACGCCGTCTGTGCCGACATCGTAGAGGTCGACCCGATCCAGCGAGGGGTAGTCGATCTCCATGCGCCAGTCGCGCGTCTGGCCGGCAGCGGACTCGACCTGCAGGCGCAACCAGACGGCGCCGTGGACATAGCCGAAACTCAGGTCGCGGCGCTCGGCGCTGCTGTGGAAGCGTTCGGGACTGGCGATCAGCGCCTGCAGTTGCAGCTCGCCGGTCGGGTCGGCGAGGTAGTCGAGCTGGCCGAGCAGGTTTTGCGTCGGGCTGTCATCGTGCAGCACCAGGGCGGCCCGCGCAGGCAAGGCCAGCAGGCCCAGCAGGACGAGCAACAGCAGTATCGGCAGTGAAGGATGGTGACGGGCGCCAGGCATCGGGAAGCTCGGATGATCGACGCCATGCGGCGCCATCTTCTAATAGTGGCAGAGTGCCAATGGGGCTGCCCAGACTTGCCGATGATTTAAAGTATTTCGGCAGCCTGCCAGTTCGTTGTGTGGAAGACGGGGACTCTTTCCGATCCAGCGTTTAGAGCCCGTGCAAAGTTGTGAAGGCGGGCTGTTGCCTTGGCGTTTCGCGGGTAAACGCTTCGCGGTTTACCACCCGATACGCACTGGCATGACTGGTAGGGTGGATAACGCTTTGCTTATCCACCTTGGCGGCAACATGGCGCGCTGCAGCGTAAGGCGTTGAACCGTCCCTCAGACGAACTGCGCCGCCGCATGGGCCGAGGCCCAGGCCCACTGGAAGTTGAAGCCGCCCAGATGGCCGGTGACGTCGAGCACCTCGCCGATGAAGTACAGCCCCGGCGATTTCAGCGATTCCATGGTTTTTGACGACACTTCGCGGGTGTCGACGCCGCCAAGGGTGACTTCCGCCGTGCGATAGCCCTCGGTGCCGGCCGGGACCAGCGTCCACTCGGCCAGGCGCGTAGCCACCGCGTTCAGCTCGGCCGGGGTGTACTGCTTGAGTGGCTTGGAGAAGAACCATTGCTCGGCCAGCAGGTTGGCCATCTTCTTGGTGAACAGCTCGCCAAGCACGGTCTTCAGTTCGCTGTTGGGTCGCTCACGTTGCTGCTCGGCCAGCCACTCGGGCAGGTCGAGGTGCGGTAGCAGGTTGATCTGCACGCTGTCGCCGGGCTGCCAGTAGGAGGAAATCTGCAGGATCGCCGGGCCGCTGAGGCCGCGGTGGGTGAACAGGATGTTCTCCTTGAAGCTCTGCCCGTTGCAGCTCACCAGGCAGTCTTCCACCGAGGTGCCGGACAGCTCGGTGCACAGCTCCTTGAGCTGCGGGTCGGTCAGGGTGAACGGCACCAGGCCGGCGCGAGTGGGCAGCAGCTCGTGACCGAACTGGCGCGCCACCTGGTAGCCGAAGCCCGTGGCGCCGAGGGTGGGGATGGACAGGCCGCCGGTAGCGATCACCAGGGATTCACAGTCGAAACTGCCGCCACTGGTGAGCAGGCGGTAGCCGGTTTCCAGCTTGTCGATCTGCTCGATCTTGGTGTCCAGGCGCAGGTCGACGCCCGCCTCGGCGCACTCGGCCAGCAGCAGGTTGAGGATGTCACTGGCCTTGTTGTCGCAAAACAGCTGGCCGAGTTTTTTCTCGTGGTAAGGCACGCCGTGCTTGGCTACCAGGCCGATGAAGTCCCACTGGGTGTAGCGCGCCAGGGCCGACTTGCAGAAGTGCGGGTTGCCGGAGAGGAAGTTGCCTGGCTCGCTGTACAGATTGGTGAAGTTGCAGCGCCCACCGCCGGACATGAGGATTTTCTTGCCCGGTTTGTTGGCGTGATCGAGCAGCAATACCTGACGCCCGCGCGCGCCGGCTTGCGCCGCGCACATCAGGCCGGCGGCGCCAGCGCCAATGATGATGACCGGGAAGAAGGACACGGGCAGAACCTCGGATAAGTCGCAAAGGCGCGCATTCTAGCGGAAAGGCGCGGTGGGCTTGTGGGCGGTCGTCGGCGCGGTGGTGCGTAGGGCGGGTGAAACCCGCGGCAGTCGTTATCGGGCACGCGGGTTTCACCCGCCCTACAGCCCCTCTCCCCAACCCTCTCCCATAAATGGGAGAGGGGGCAGGAGCGGCTCCGAGCATCCGCCATTTTACGGCGCTGGGGGTTAGTCACCCCTCGCCCGTTTACGGGAGACGACTGCATGGATGCAGGAGGTAGGGCCGCGCCCGCTCCCGGCGGGCTTGCGGCATTCACCACATCCCTGTGGATCGCGCCGCAGGGAGCCAAAGCCGAGGGGCCGGGGGAGAGGGACTTTGTATCAGGCCGCCTTGGCCACCACCGCCTCCGGCTGCTGCTTCTGCAGGTGCGCGACCAGGGTACGCAGCGGTGCCAGCTGGCGGCAGATCAGGCCGAGCTGCACCTGGACCAGGCGATGACCTTCGTCGATCTCCTCAGGCAGTTGCTCCAGTTCTTCGGCCAGGGCCTGGTCTGTTTCGCTGTACACCGCTACCGGACGGTTGTCGCGCAGGCTGCCGGCAATGTCTTCCAGGGTGGCGCTGATATGCGCCACGGCGCGGTCGTGCAGGGCGTCGCTGGCGTCGTCGGCCAGGCTCTCGCGGTGCGCGCCGAGGCCGGACAGATAGCTGAGCAGGGTGTGCGACAGCACCAGGAAGCGGAAACCGGTCTCGGCATCCTTCCTGAAGTGGCCGGGCTCCATCAGCATGTTGGACAGGGTGGTCGACAGCGCCGCGTCGGCGTTGTGCGCGTTGCGCCGGGCCAGGCGGTAGCTCAAGTCGTCGCGTTTGCCCGACTCGTACTGCTGCATGATCTGCAGCAGGTAGCGGCTGTTGCTGCTCATGGTGTTGGCCAGTACCTGGTTGAGCTTGCGTCCCTGCCAGTCCGGCAGGATGAAGAACACCGCCAGGCCGGCGATCAGCGTGCCCAGCACGGTATCCACCAGGCGTGGCCAGATCACCGCATAACCATCGCTGACCTGGTTGAAGCAGAGCACCACCACCAGGGTCATGGCGCTGGTGGCGAGGGTGTAACGGTCGACCCGATTGGTGAAGAACACCACCCCGGCAACCACAGCGAACAGCGACTGCAGCAGCGGCTCGGGGAACAGGCTGATCAGCGCCCAGCCCGCTACCAGACCGAGCAGGGTGCCGCTGACCCGCTGCACCAGGCGCAGGCGGGTGGCGCCGTAGCTGGGCCGGCAGACGAACAGGGTGGTCAGCAGAATCCAGTAGCCCTGCTGCGGATGCACCCAGTGCAGCAGGCCATAGCCGGCAGCCAGGGCCGCCGACAGGCGCAGGGCATGGCGGAACACCAGCGAGGTCGGCGAGATATGCAGGCGCAGGCGCTCGAAAGCGTCCTTGAGGTTCTGCGGTGAGCGGTCGAGCAGGGTGCTGTCCTGTTCGTCGGCCAGGGCATCCGGGTTGCTGGCGCTGGCCAGTTTGCGTTCCAGGGTGGCGAGGTTGCCGGCCAGGGCGTTCAGCGAGCGCAGCAGGCGGCGCCAGGCCGGGTTGTTCTGCTCGCGCAGGTAGGCCATCGAGGTCTCGAGGTCGGCCATGGCCTGGCTGTTGTCGTTGTAGTCGAACGGCTGGCGCATGCGGATGGCCGCACCGAGAGCCTGGCAGGCCTTGCCCTGCTGGCTGAGCAGGCGCCCGCAGCGGAACATCACGTCGCTGTGGAAGAAGGCCTCGGCCAGGGCGTTGTAAGGGTGGTGCGAGGAGCTGGCGCGCTCGTGGATGTCCTGGGCGATGAAGTACAGCTTGAGGTAGCGGTTGGTCTTCTGCCCGCTGCGCTTGCGGCTCATGCGGTTGAGGATGATGTCCTTGGCCTGGTTCAGCGCGCTGACCACCTTGCCGTTCTGCTTGGCCACCGCCAGGCGCCGGGCTTCGATGTCGAGCTGGCGTAGCGGCTCGAACAGCGCGGCCTTCAGGCGCAGGAACGCACCCAGTTCGATGAACACCCGCGCCAGCGCCTGTTGCACTGGCTGCTGGCTGAACAGCGCGCTCCACAGCACGCCGAGCAGACCGTACCAGGCTGCACCGGCGATCAGCAGCAGCGGTTCCTGCCAGAAACTGCCCATGCCGCCGCCACGGTGCTCCAGACCGATGGCCGTGTAGATCGCCAGAATCAACGTGGCCGAGGCCACTGCCGCGTAGCGTTCGCCGATGCCACCGAGCAGGGTCATGGCGAAGGCGGCCAGGGCCAGGCCGATGCCGAACAGCCAGGGATAGGGGAACAGCAATTGCACCGCCGTGGCGGTGGCGGCGAAGCAGGCCAGGGTCACCAGCAGCGCCTGCAGGCGGCCGCGCCAGTGGTCGTCGCTCTCGGCCAGGGCACTGGCGATGCAACCTAGGAACAGCGGGATGACCAGGGCGATCCGGTCCAGATACCAGCACAGCGCCATCGAGCCAGCCAGGGCGATGAACACGCGAATGCCGTAGGTGAACTTTTCACGCGCCCAGAGGCTGCGCAGGGTGTGACTTAACGAAGAAGACATGGGCGAAAGACTAGCCGCCGGGCAGGAAATTTGGACAAGTGTGCCGCAGAAGACGGTGCAACGGCGGCTGGAGACACGCTTTTGCTGACCTTTTGTTCAAGCTGTTCTGCTGGACGCCTGCGACCTTTCGCACAACTCATGCTGCGGCCCGCCACGCAATATGCGCGAGTGCGCAACCTGCCGCTGGGCGGTCGGGAGAAACACACCCGGACTGACTAGTCTTGGGATGAACCCTTGGGTAGTGGAAGTCGGGCATGACGGCAATGCAGATCATCGTGCTGGCAGCGTTGTTGCTGAGCGGGCCGCTTCGTGCCGAGCATGTGCGCATGAGTGCCGACTCCTGGCCGCCGTTTACCGATCAGCGCCTGCCCAATAATGGTCTGGCGGTGGATATGGTGAATACAGCACTGCAGCGCGCAGGTTACACCACAGAGTATGTCGAGGCGCCTTGGGCGCGAGTGCTTTATGGCTTGCAGCAGGGCGACTACGACCTGATTGTCAGTGCCTGGTACAGCGACGAACGTACTCGCTTCGGCTTGTTCTCCGAGCCCTACCTGATTAACCGCATCCGTTTTTTGCAGCATCGGCGTACGCGTATCGACTACCGCACGCTGGCCGATCTGCGTGCCTACAGCATCGCTGTGGTGCGTGGTTACAGCTACTCCAGTGAATTCGACCAGGACAGCAGCCTGAGCAAGGTGCCGGTACTGGAATTCGCCATGGGGGCGCGCATGCTGGCTGCCGGGCGGGTGCAGCTGGCAGTAGAAGATGAGCTGGTGGCGCAGTATTACTTCAATCGCGAGTTGGCCGAGGTTAAGAACTCGTTGAGCTTCCTGCCCAAGCAGCTCAGCGAAAACGGCCTGCATATCCTGGTCAGACGCAGTCATCCGCTGCACCAGCAGATCGTCGATGACTTCAACCACAGCATCGCGCAGATGCGCGCGGATGGCACCTACGCGCAGATCTACCTGCGCCACGGCTTGCAGCCGCAATAGTCCGGCGTGTTAGTTATGCAGGGTGCGTCCGCGGCCGCTGTTCTTGGCCTGGTACAGGAGCATGTCGGCCTGGTGCAGCAGGCTTTCCAGATCGTCCGGAGTGCCTTGGTAGACCCCGGCACTGAACGACAGCGGTGGCGCGCCCGCAGCATAGTTGATCAGTGCGCAGGTACTGCGAAACCGGTCGAGTCTGGCGGCCAGGCCGGGGCTGTCGAGGTGACTGATCAGAGCAAACTCTTCACCGCCAAGACGGCCCAGCAGGGCGTCGGGGAAGGCCTGGCGCAGGTTGTTGGCGAAACCGACCAGGGCGGTGTCGCCACTGGCGTGGCCGTAGGTATCGTTGATCGACTTGAAAAAATCGAGGTCGAGCATGGCCACGCTCACGTGCTGTTCGCTGCGCTGGGCCTGTTGCAGCCGCTGTAAACCCTGCTCGTAGAAGGCTCTGCGGTTGTGCAGGCCCGTCAGCGAATCGAACAGTGCTGCCTGCTTCAGCGCCCGAAGCATGTCGCGTCGTTCCAGGGTCGACAGCACCCGGCAGTTGAGTTCTTCCGGGCAGAACGGCTTGCGCAGGAAGTCATCGGCGCCTTGCTTGATGAATTTGGCGCTGAGCGAGCCTTTGGTGTCAGCGGACAGGCCGATGATGATCAGCTCATGACGCTTCATCTTTTGCCGCAGTAATTTGACCAGATCGAAACCGCTGACCCCAGGCATGCTGTGATCGACCAGCAGCAGGTCGATGTCCGGCTGCTCGTGCAGCAGGCGCAGGGCCTCGTCGCCGTCGTGGGCTTCGAGGATCTGGTACTGGTGTGAGCTGAGGATGCGATGGATGAAGTGGCGGGTGGCGTCGGAGTCTTCGGCAATCAGGATTTTCACCTGGCTGTTGCTTTGCAGGCGGTGCAGCAGGCGGAAAGCGAACTCGTAGGAGTATTGGCTTTCCTTGAGCACGTAGTCGACCACGCCCTTGAGCAGCATCTCGTCGCGGCGCTGCTCGTTGTAAGAGCCAGACAGCACGATGCAGGGTAGCTGGTACTGCAGCACCAGATCGACAATCTCTCCATCCGGCGCATCCGGCAGGTTGAGGTCGACGATGGCAGCAGAGAACAGATTGGCCGAGGTTTCCAGCAACACCTGGGCTTCGCCCAGGGAAGCGCAGAACAGAGGCTGCAGCAGGGGTTCCTGGCGGAACATGTGTTCGAGGACCTTCAGCACCAGCGGACTGTCTTCGACTACCAGAATATTGCGCACAACGACCTCCATGGCGGCTGGTGGCATGCCAGTCTATTTCTATCCTGTTGCGTTAGAGCAGGCGTACCTTGAGCGAACGGCCCTTGATCTTGCCTTCACTGAGGCGCTTGAGCGCCAGCTTGGCAACATCGCGCTCGACGGCGACGAAGGCCTGGTAGTCGAACAGGGCGATCTTGCCGATCTTGCTGCCGGGCAGGCCGGCATCGCCGGTCAGCGCGCCGAGGATGTCGCCGGGGCGTAGCTTCTCCTTGCGCCCGGCGCCGATGCACAGGGTGGTCATCGGCGGTTGCAGCGGTTCACTGTTTTGCACCTTGAGGCTGCTCAGCGGGTGCCAGTTCAGCGGGCTCTTCTGCAGGGTTTCGATGGCCTGGGCGCGATGACCTTCGGCCGGGGCGACCAGGCTCATGGCCAGGCCCTTGGCTCCGGCGCGACCGGTTCGGCCAACGCGGTGGATATGGATTTCCGAGTCACGCGCCAGCTCGACGTTGATCACCATGTCCAGGGCATCGATATCCAGGCCGCGGGCTGCCACGTCCGTGGCGACCAGTACCGACAGGCTGCGGTTGGCGAACATTGCCAGCACCTGGTCGCGGTCGCGTTGTTCCAGGTCGCCGTTCAGTGCGGCGGCGGAAATGCCGTTGGCGGTCAGATGCTCGACCAGCTCCTGGCACTGCTGCTTGGTGAAGCAGAACGCCACGCAGGATTCCGGACGATAGCTGTGCAGTAGCTTGAGCACGGCGTCCATGCGCTGCTCGGGGGCGATCTCGTAGAAGCGCTGTTCGATCTGCGCGTCGTCGTGCAAAGCCTCGACCTTGACCTGCTGCGGGTCACGCATGAAGGTCGCGCTAAGCTGCTTGATGCCGCTCGGGTAGGTGGCGGAGAACAGCAGGGTCTGCCGCTTGGCCGGGGTCTGGTTGATGATCTCGGCGATGCTGTCGTAGAAGCCCATGTCGAGCATGCGGTCCGCTTCATCGAGCACCAGGCAGTTCAGGCCATCAAGCTTGAGGGTGCCCTTCTTCAGGTGTTCCTGGATGCGCCCCGGGGTGCCGACGATGACGTGGGCGCCATGCTCCAGCGAGCCGATCTGCGGTCCGAACGGTACGCCACCGCAGAGGGTGAGGATCTTGATGTTGTCGGCGGCGCGGGCCAGGCGGCGCAGTTCTTTGGCCACCTGATCGGCCAGCTCGCGGGTTGGACACAGTACCAGTGCCTGACAACCGAAGAAGCGTGGGTTGAGTGGCGCCAGCAGACCGATACCGAAAGCTGCGGTCTTGCCGCTGCCGGTCTTGGCCTGGGCGATCAGGTCCATGCCCTTGAGGATCACCGGCAGGCTTTGGGCCTGGATCGGCGTCATCTCGGCATAACCGAGGGCGTCGAGGTTGGCCAGCATGGCGGCGGAAAGGGGCAAGGAAGAGAAAGCGCTGTTCACGGGAGAAGCCTGCAGAAAGGAATGAGGCGAAGTGTATCAGGCGCGGCTGCAGCCACCCGTGGGAAAATCCTGTTGCAGTGCCTAAGCTGCAGGAACAGTTCCCTGCCAAGGCAATGTTGATGCGTTTGCTCAAGAGCCTGTTGTTCTGTGTTTGCCTGACCAGCCTGCAAGCACTTGGGGAATGGTATCCGGTGGCGGTGCAGGCCGACGGACAGCCACTGGATTACCAGCCACTTGCCCGTGCCGAGCACCCTTGGCGCATCTGTGCACTGCTACCGCATGGCAAGGATCGTTACTGGTGGGGCGTGGCCTGGGGGCTGGATGGTGAGGCCGTGCGCCAAGGTGTGCGTCTGGGTATCTACGAAGCCGGCGGCTACGAGAACTCGCAGGTTCAGGTTGCGCAGCTGCAGGCTTGTGGCGCACAGCAAGCCGACGCCTATGTGATCGCCGCGATCAACACCAAGGATCTGTGTCCGCAGATTGCCAACTTGCAGGCGCAGGGCAAGCCGGTCATCGATCTGGTCAATCGCCTGGATTGTCCGGGTATCGCTGCGCGCTCACAGGTGAGCTTCGCCGATATGACCCGCGAAGTACTGGCTTATATGGAGGGGCGCCGGGAGAGTGGTGCGTTCAGTATCGGCTGGTTGCCGGGGCCGCAGGGTGCAGGTTGGGTCATGGACTCCGAAAATGGCCTGCAACAGGCGCTGCAGGGCCAATCGGTGACGCTCTATCACGGCGGTTATGGCCCGGTGGATCGTGCCAGCCAGGCGCAGTTGGTGCGCCGCCTGTTCGATACCCATGGCGATGTCGACTACCTGCTGGGTAATGCCGAGGCTGCCGGCTTTGCCGCACAGCTTGTGCGCACCTCCGGTAAGCAATATCGCACCCAGGTGCTGGCGACCTACGCAACCGAGCGCATCATTGAGCAGATTCGTGATGGTTTCATCCTTGCAGCGCCCACTGACTCACCGGTGCTGCAGGCGCGCATTGCCATCGATTTGGCCGTGCGTGCTTTGGAGGGTAAGGCTTATCCCCGACGGGTCAGCCCGCTGATCGAGATGCTCGATCAGCGCAGTCTGCAGCAGTTCGACATCAGCCGTCTGATGCCACCGGAAGGGCATTGGATGATCCGCCGCGAATTGCCTTAGCAAGCCACACTCAGCGCTGCTGCTTTATAACTGCCGTTTCAATTCGGCGATGCGCGCATCCTTCTCTTTCCACAGTCCGCTGACCCAGCCCTGCACTTGCAGGCGGAACTCGGGGTCGCGTTCGTAATCGCCAGCCCACAGCTGCGGGTCGAGTTCGCGGGTCTGGATGTCGACGATGATCGTCGCGATCTGCCCGCTGAGCAGCGCCCAAAAGCCCGGTGCGCGGTTACCGGGATAAACCACCGTGACATCCAGCAAGGCATCTAGCTGCGGACCCAGCGCGGCCAGGGTAAAGGCCACGCCGCCGGCCTTGGGTTTGAGCAGGTATTGATAGGGTGAGCCCTGCTGGGCCTGCTTGACGGGCGTGCAGCGGGTACCTTCGAGGTAGTTGACCACGGTCACCGGCAAGTCCTTGAAGCGCTCGCAGGCAGCTTTGGTGATCTCCAGGTCCTTGCCCTGCATGTGCGGGTGCCTGGCCAGATAGGCCTTGGAATAGCGCTTCATGAAGGGATAGTCGAGAGCCCAGAAGGCCAGGCCGAGGAACGGTACCCAGATCAGCTCCTGCTTGAGAAAGAACTTGAAGTAGGGCGTCTTGCGGTTGAAAGCCTGGATCAGCGCGGGAATGTCGACCCAGGACTGGTGATTGCTCACCACCAGGTAGGAGCGGTCGCTGCGCAGGCTCTCGCCACCACGGATGTCCCAGACGGTGGGGGTGAGCCAGGCGAAGATCAGCTTGTCGATCTCCGCCCAGGTCTCGGCGACCCACATCACCCCTCGCGAGAACAGCGCGCGCAGGCGCCGATTGGGTGCGGCCAGCTTGAGCAGGGCGATCAGCAGCAGCGGGCCGATCAGGGTCAGGGTGTTGAGCAGAAGCAGCAGGAGGATGCTCCCGGCACGAAGCAGTCGATACATGGCAAGTCCTTGTTGCCGGATAAAAACAGCATGATAACCGCTCGTCTTCTCGCTGCATCTGGCCCGATAAAAGACGTTGCAATTGACTGATGTCAATCTGCCTGTGTGTCGTTCTATCGCATATGCTTATTGAGTAGTTACTTTCCTTTTTCCTGCCCCTGGTTTCTACCGTGCTAAAGCGCATTGCGGTTTCCGAGCTGTGTCTCGGTATGTATATCCACGAATTTTGCGGCTCATGGATGGACCATCCCTTCTGGAAAGGCCGTTTCCTGCTCGACAGCGAACGCGACTTGCTGCGTATTCATGCCAGCGAGGTCAGCGAGGTGTGGATCGATGTCGGCAAGGGCCTCGATCTCGCGCCTGGTCAGGCCAGCAAGACGGTCGAGGAAGTCGAGGCCGAAACCGAGGCGCGCCTGCTGGCCGCCGAGACCAAGGCCCCCCCGGCACGGGTCAGCCTGGAGCAGGAGTTGGCCAGGGCGCAGAAACTCTGTGCGCGCTCCAAAGCGGCCGTGGTCGAGATGTTCAGTGATGTGCGCATGGGCCATGCCGTCGAGCTGGAGCACGCCGCCGAACTGGTGGAGGAAATTTCCGACTCGGTGCTGCGCCATCCCAATGCGCTGATCAGCCTGGCGCGGCTGAAGACATCCGACGAATACACTTACATGCACTCGGTGGCTGTGTGCGCACTGATGATCGCCCTGGCCCGTCAGTTCGGCCTGAGTGAGGAGCAGGTGCGTGAGGCCGGCATGGCCGGTCTGCTGCATGACATCGGCAAGATGGCGATTCCAGATGCCATTCTCAATAAACCGGGCAAACTCACCGACGCCGAATTTGGCACCATGCGTCGCCATCCTGAGGCCGGCAGCAAGATGCTCCGCGACATCCAGCAGGTCAGCGCGCTGGTGCTGGATGTGTGCCTGCACCACCACGAAAAATTCGATGGCACGGGTTATCCGCATCGCCTGGCTGGCGAGCAGATCAGTCTGTTCGCCCGAATGGGCGCGGTATGTGACGTATATGACGCAATTACCTCGGATCGTCCCTACAAGCGGGGTTGGGACCCGGCCGAGTCGATCCGCAAGATGGCCGAATGGAAGGGGCATTTCGACGAGAAGGTGTTCCAGGCCTTCGTCAAGTCGGTTGGCATCTACCCGGTCGGCGCTCTGGTACGCCTGGAGAGCGGCCGTCTCGGCGTGGTCATGGAACAGCATGAGAAGTCGCTGCTGACCCCGCGGATCAAGGTTTTCTTCTCTGCCCGCTCGAAGGTGCCGATTCCCCCGGAGATCATCGATCTGGCCAAGCTGGTTGGCCGTGACAAGATCGTTGGCCGCGAGTCGGCCGAGGATTGGGGGTTCAAGAATATCGAAGAGCTGTGGTCAGGCCTGGAAGCGCGCAAGGGTTCCTACTTCGACTGAATGCGCCGCGCGGATTGACGCACCGCCGGCTGCTGCGGCACCGTGCCGGCATCAGCCCCTGTTTGCACGGACGCCATGCCGCATATCCTGATTGTCGAAGACGAAGCCGCGATTGCCGATACCCTGGTCTATGCCTTGCAGGCCGAGGGTTATACCACCACCTGGCTGCAGCTGGCTGAACCCGCCCTGGCCCTGCAGGCGCGCAGTCCGGCCGATCTGCTGATTCTCGATGTCGGCCTGCCGGACATCAGCGGCTTCGAGGCCTGCAAGCGGCTGCGGCGCTTTTCCGAAGTGCCGGTGATCTTCCTCACCGCCCGCGATGCCGAGATCGATCGGGTGGTTGGCCTGGAGATCGGTGCCGACGACTACGTGATCAAGCCATTCAGCCCGCGTGAGGTGGCGGCGCGGGTCAAGGCCATCCTCAAGCGCATGGCACCTCGCATGACCGTCTCGGTCGAGTCTGCGAACAGCCCGTTCCAGCTGGATGCCGAACGGGTACAGATCCACTACCACGGCCAGTTACTGGCTCTGACCCGGCATGAATTCCGCCTGCTGCAGACCCTGCTCGGCCAGCCGGAGCGGGTGTTCTCCCGTGAGCAACTGCTGGATGGCGTCGGGGTGGCCGCCGATGCCGGTTACGAGCGCAATATCGACAGTCACATCAAGAGCCTGCGCGCCAAGCTGCGCCAGGTCGCTGCCGACGCCGAGCCGATCCAGACCCATCGTGGCCTGGGCTACAGCCTGAGGCTGGTGTAATGCCCTTAGGCGTACGGATTTTCCTGGTCTACTTCCTGTTCGTCGGCCTGGCCGGCTGGTTCGTGCTGAGCACGGTGATGGACGAGATCCGCCCCGGGGTACGCCAGAGCACCGAGGAAACCCTGGTCGACACGGCCAATCTGCTGGCCGAGATTCTGCGCGACGAGGTCAAGGCCGGCAGCCTGGCGCAGAGCGGGTTGCCCGCGCTGCTCAGGGCCTACGGCCAGCGCCAGCCGCAGGCGCAGATCTGGGGCGTGGAGAAGAGTGCGGTCAATCACCGCATTTATGTCACCGACGCCCGCGGCATTGTCCTGCTCGACTCCAGTGGTGTGGCCCTGGGCCAGGACTATTCACGCTGGAACGATGTCTACCTGACCCTGCAGGGTCAGTACGGCGCCCGCTCGACCCGCGAGGACCCGGCCGACGAAGACAGCTCGGTGATGTACGTGGCGGCGCCGATCAAGGACGGCGAGCAGATCATTGGCGTGGTTTCGGTGGCCAAGCCAAACAAGTCGCTGCAGCCTTATATCGAGCGTTCGCAACGCCGTCTTGGCTGGCTCGGCGCCGGGCTGATCGGCCTGGGGCTGCTGATCGGCGGGGTGCTGTCCTGGTGGCTCAGCGGCTCGCTGCGCAAGTTGACCCGCTATGCCCAGGCTGTCAGCCAGGGCCAGCGCGCCGAGCTGCCGGCCCTGCGTGGCGGCGAGCTGACCCAGTTGGCCGAGGCGGTGCAGAAGATGCGCACCGAGCTGGAGGGTAAAGACTATGTCGAACGCTATGTGCACACCCTGACCCACGAGCTGAAGAGCCCGCTGGCAGCTATTCGGGGGGCGGCCGAACTGCTCGAAGGCGAGATGCCGGCCGAGCAGCGCCAGCGTTTTGTGGCCAATATCGCCAGCGAGGGTGCGCGCCTGCAGCAACTGATCGAGCGCCTGCTCAACCTGGCCCTGGTCGAACAGCGCCAGGGGTTGGAAGAGCGCGTGCCGGTGGCCCTGCACGCGTTGGTCGAGGAACTGCTGAGTGGCCAGGCGGCGCGCATCCAGGCGGCCGGGTTGCAGGTCGAGAACCGAATCGACGCCGGGCTGACGGTCAGTGGCGAGCGATTTCTACTGCGCCAGGCTGTCGCCAACCTGCTGGAGAATGCCCTCGACTTCACTCCGCCCGGCGGCGTGCTGCGTTTCTCGGCCGATCTGCAGGGCGGCATTGTCCAGTTGCGCTTGTTCAATCAGGGCGAGGCCATACCCGATTACGCCCTGCCACGCCTGAGCGAGCGGTTCTACTCGCTGCCGCGCCCCAGCAGTGGACGCAAGAGCACCGGTCTGGGGCTCAATTTCGTTCAGGAAGTGGCTGGCCTGCATGGTGGTTCGTTGCAGGTGGGTAATGTGGCGGGCGGTGTAGAGGCGCTGCTGCGACTGGCGCTGGACTAGGTGCGGTTGCGGTTGCGCACACATCCGCGCCGGGCCCGCTTGTTGCATTTACCTGAAGGGCGTGGCGCGTTAGATCGACTGCGCTTGTGATCGGCTCCGGCAGTCGTGAAACGCGCCAGTCTCTGCTAAAACAATGGGGTCATTGTCAGGGAGTAGAACAAGAGTGAGATCAGTCGCAGAAATTCTCAGAACCAAAGCCAATGCCTATATCTACAGCGTCGCCCCCGATGACACGGTGCTTGCGGCCGTGCAGCTGATGGCGGAAAAGGGCGTCGGTGCGCTGGTGGTGATGGCTGGTGGGCGCCTGGTGGGTATCGTCAGTGAGCGTGACTATGCACGCAAGGTCGCTCTGCTGGAGCGTTCGGCGTTTGCCGCCAAGGTCAGTGAAATCATGACTGCCGAGGTGATTACCGTCGGCCCGCGCAACACCACCCAGGAATGCATGCAGCTGATGACCGACCGCCACCTGCGCCATCTGCCGGTGGTTGCCGAAGGCGAGCTGATCGGCCTGTTGTCGATCGGCGACCTGGTCAAGGTGACCATTGCCGATCAGGCCAGCCTGATCCAGCAACTGGAGCAGTACATCCGCGGCGAGTAGCTGCCTCCAGCCTCTCCCGAGGGTGCGCAGAGCACACCTTCGGGAGAAGCGCCGCTCCACACAAACTCCATCTGCTCTCCATATCCCCCGCATTTTCAGCCCACAACCCCGCCGCAGACTCTCCCCCACATTCACCCCCGGAGAGTTCCGCCATGAACCGAAGCCTTGCTATCAAACTGGGCCTGATTGCCCTGCTGATCTTCCTGCTGATGATCCCGATCATCATGATCGACGGCATGATCGAGGAGCGTCAGGGCCTGCGCGACGAGGTGCTGCAGGACATCGCCCGCAGCTCCAGCTACAGCCAGCAGATCACCGGCCCGCTGCTGGTGCTGCCTTACCGCAAGACCCTGCGCGAGTGGAAGACCCACGCCAAGACCGGCCAGCGCTACCTGGAAGAAAGCGAGCAGCGCGGGCGCCTGTACTTCCTGCCCGAGCGTTTCGTCATGGGCGGCGACGTCACCACCGAGCTGCGTGCTCGTGGCATCTATGAGGCGCGGCTGTACCACAGCAACAACCGCATCAGCGGTCATTTCGAGCTGCCGGCGCAGTTCGGCATCAGCGAGGATTTCGCCGACTACCGCTTCGACGCACCGTTCCTGTCGGTCGGTATCAGCGATATCCGCGGCATCAAGAACGACCTCAAACTCAAGCTCAATGAGCAGACCCTGGGCTTCCAGCCGGGCAGCGCCGACAACCTGCTCGGGGCTGGCGTGCATGCGCCGTTGCCGGTGCTCGATCCGAATGCGGCGCAGCGCCTGGAATATTCGTTCGACCTGCAACTGCAAGGCACCGGCCAGCTCGACGTGACCCCGGTTGGCCGTGAAAGCCAGGTCGAGCTTAAGGCCGACTGGCCGCACCCGAGCTTCGTTGGCGAGTACCTGCCGAGCGAGCGCGAAATTCGCCAGGATGGTTTTAATGCGCGTTGGCAGACCAGCTTCTTTGCCACCAATCTGGAAGAGGCGCTGGATGATTGCGTGGGCGGCGGCGAGTGCCAGGCTTTCCAGGCGCGCCATTTCGGCGTCAGCTTCGTCGACCCGGTGGATCAGTACCTGAAGAGCGACCGGGCGATCAAATATGCCTTGCTGTTCATCGCCCTGACCTTCGCTGGCTTCTTCCTCTTCGAGGTACTCAAGCGCCTGGCCGTACACCCGGTGCAGTACGGGTTGGTCGGCCTGTCGCTGGCGTTCTTCTACCTGTTGCTGCTGTCACTGGCCGAACACATGGATTTCGCCCGGGCCTATGCCCTGGCTGCCTCCGCCTGTGTGCTGCTGATTGGCTTCTACGTCAGCCATGTACTGCACAGCTGGCTGCGGGGTGCTGCGTTCACTGCCGGCCTGGCCGGGCTCTACGCGATGCTCTACGCCCTGCTCAATGCCGAGGATTACGCCCTGCTGATGGGCTCGCTGCTGGTCTTCGGCCTGCTGGCTGCCGTGATGGTGCTGACTCGCAAGCTGGACTGGTATGGCATCGGCAAAACCTCGTCCGTAACGCCAGCCTGATTAATGTGGGCGCGGCCCCGGCCGCGCCCCGAGGAGCCTCTGATGATTCGCCTGATGATGCAGTTTTCCGCCTGTTTCGCCCTAGGCCTGGTAGTGGCCGGGGTACTCCTGATCGGCCTGATGTTCTTCGGTCAGTTTGACCTCATCCACGGCCTCGACCTGAGTGGCAAGCCACTGGCCAGCCTGGCGCTGGCGCTACTGCCGGAAGCCTTCTGGACTGCGCTGACCGGGATTCCGGATGCGGCCGACAATGCTCATGTGCAGTCTTTTCTGCAGTTGTGTGCGGGCTTGGCCCAGGTTGCCCTGCTGCTGGCGCTGGGCTTCTTCCGCCTGTGGTACGTGCGATGAGCGGCCACGTGGGTTTGCGTGAGGATGCGCGCCAGGGGCATCTGCTGGCGCGGCGCATCGCCCGCCTGTTTGCCGCGCAACGTGGCTTGGATAAGCCACGGCCCAAGGAGGTAGCGAAATGTCGTTAAGCCGCTTTTATGCCTGGGACTTCAGCGTCGGCCTGATGAGCGGCAGCACGCTGGCTTACCTGTTGGCCGTTGTACTTGGCCTGTTGCTGCCATCCTGGCCGTTCAATGCGCTGTTCACCCCATTGGCGGTGTTCAGTCTGGCCCTGCAGAGCCCGTCCTGGTTGGTGGCCGATGCCGAGCGTGGTGCCTTTCTGCGTGGCGGTCTGCTGGTCGGTGGCTTGCTGGTGGGGGCGCTGTGGCTGGGTTACTTCCTGTGCTGAGCGCGCAGCTGGTGGGGGCTGCCCGTTGGCTCGCGCGTCTGCTTTATCGCGGCCTGCTGTTGCACTGCTGGTTGTTGCTGGTGCTGTACCTGGGGTTCAAGTTCGCCGAGCGGCAGTACGCCATCGCGGTCTTGCCGGCGCAGATCGAGACCGATGGAGTGGTACTGATCAGCGGTGAAAGCGGGCTGCGCGAAGGCTGCGGAGTGGCGGTTCTCCGTATGTCGGCGACCTTGCGGCAGCGTCTGACCAGCCACGGGCTGGGCGCGCTGGAGCAGGCCCGACAGGCCCGCGGTTATGCCGACGAGGCCTATTACAGTTACGCGGCCTGGCAGCCGACTCCGGTTCCTGACTCGGCTTCTCAGGTGGCACTGGGCTTGGGTTGCGCGGACGCCGACGAAGCATTGATGCTGCGTATCAATCGTGCGCAGGGCAGCCCGGGGGCGTTCTACAGCCGCAAGGACGAGGGCTTGCTGCTGGTCATCCCGGCCGAGGGGCTGATTGTCCTGGGTTACTTCGGTTAGCCCCCAACCCCTCTCCCACAAGTGGGAGAGGGGAGTTTCCGAGGTCCTAAACAGGCGGCTCCGTTGCCTGCATCGACGGCCGCTGGCTGACCTCGGCGTACCAGGCTGCCAGCCCCGCATAGCGCTCACGCCAGCCCAGTTCGGGTTGGCGCAGGTCGAGGTAGCCAAGGGCGCAGGCCAGGCTCAGGGCGGCGATGTCGAAATGGCTGCTCAGTTCGGCCAGGCAGTCCTGCTCGAAGTAGGCCAGGCTACGTTCGACTTTCTCCTGCTGCCCGGCTAGCCACTCATCCCAGCGCTTTTCAGCAGGGCGCAGAAAGGTTTCGTAACGCATCAGCACGGCCGCATCGAGGATGGCGTCGGCCAGCGAGGCCAGGGTCAGACGCCGCCAGCGCGCACTGCCGCTAAGCGGGATCAGTGGCGCGCCGACATGCTGCTGATCGAGGTAGTCGAGGATCACCCGGCTGTCGTGCAGCACCGAGCCATCGGCCAGGCGCAGGGCGGGAATCTTTCCGGCCGGGTTGCTCTCGACAACCCCAGCGTCCGGATTGACCGGTGTCAGCTGGGCCGCCTGCAGTGCCACTCGGTCGCTCTGACCAGTCTCGTGCAGCAGGACCAGCACCTTGCGCACGAAGGGCGAAGAGGGTGAATGAAACAGGGTCATGGTGCTCATCGGGAGCTCCTCAACAGCCGAGTAGAAGGCCCGGATGTAATCCGGGAGCGGAATTTCCCGGATTGCATCCGGGCTGTGGGCGCACATGCCTGGCTAGTCATCAGGCTGCTCCGTTTTCGTTATGCCTGAGGCGATGCCGCTACGTAGGGTGGATCACGCCTTACCGATCCACCGAGCGGAGCCATTGGTGGATGGGTGGAGCGTCATCCACCCTACATCCGTGTTTGGCGAATAGACATCATGCACTGCCGATTTTGCCTGGCCTGGCGCGGCGCCGTACTCAGCCCTGGCTTTCCAGGGCAAACTCGCTGGCGCGCCAGTGCCGGGTGCGGCGCCAGTAGGCCAGGGTGCTGGCCGGCCACAGGGTGCTGTTGTGGCCGTTGGCATCCAGATACCAGCTGCGACAGCCGCTGGCCCACACCGAGCCGGCCATGCGCTGGCGCACCTCGCGGCTGAAGGCCTGCTGCACCTCGCGGCGTACTTCGACGCTGCGCAGCTTGTCGCGACGCAGGCGCTGGATGGCCTGGCGGATGAAATGGATCTGCGCCTCGATCATGAAGATCATCGAGCTGTGGCCCAGGCCGGTATTCGGCCCGGTGAGCATGAAGAAGTTGGGGAAGCCGACGCAGGCGATGCCCAGGTAGGACTCGGCGCCCGCCTGCCAGGCCTGGCTCAAGGGCAGCCCGGCGCGGCCGCGGATGTCCACGCCACTGAGGTATTCGGTGGCGCGAAAACCGGTGGCGAAGATCAGCGTATCGACCGTGTGGCGCACGCCGTCGGCGCTGTCGATGCAGTCCGCACCGACCCGCGTGATGGCGCTCTGCACCAGTTGCACGTTGGGCCGTTGCAGGGCCGGGTAGTAGTCGTTGGCGATCAGGATGCGCTTGCAGCCAATGCGGTAGTCCGGGGTCAGTGCGGCGCGCAGAACCGGGTCGGCCACCTGGCGCTGCAGATGGTGGCGAGCCATGGCCTCGGCCGGCTTGAGCAACCAGTCGCTGCTGCGGGTGAAGCCGGGCGCGCGGGATTCGTTGATCCAGTAGATCAGCGCGCGGTAGGCCTTCTGCCAGGGCGCCAGCTGCAGCAGGCGCTGCTCGGTGGCGCTGAAGCGCCGGTCGGCCTTGGGCAAGATCCACGGTGGCGTGCGCTGGAACAGCATGAGCTGCCCGACCTGCTGGGCGATCTGCGGGACGAACTGGATGGCGCTGGCGCCGGCGCCGATCACCGCCACCCGCTTGCCACGCAGGTCATACTCATGGTTCCACTGCGCCGAGTGGAACTGCACCCCGCGAAATTCTGCCAGTCCCGGCAGGGCCGCAACGCTCGGTTCGCTGAGCGCCCCGACTGCGCTGATCAGCACCCGCGCGCGCAGCGTTTCGCCATCGACCAGGCGTAGGCACCAGAGCCCGGTCGCTTCGTCATAGTCGGCGGCGGCGAGCGCGGCATTGCAGCGGATGCGCGGTGTCAGGCCGTAGCGCGTTACGCAGTGCTGCAGGTAATCGAGGATTTCCGCCTGCCCGGAGTACTTGCGCGACCAGTTGGCGCGTGGCTCGAAGGAGAACGAATAGAGGTGCGATTCGACATCGCAGGCCGCGCCCGGGTAGTGGTTGTCGCGCCAAGTGCCACCGATGCCAGCGGCCCGTTCGAGGACCAGGTAGTCGTCGATGCCGGCCTGTTGCAGGCGGATGGCCATGCCGATGCCGGAGAAGCCGGCGCCGATGATGGCAACACCGAGAACGGGGGACTCGCTGGGCATGGGCACTCCTTGTTCTGACCGGTGTGCCCACTCTAGGTGATCGGCTGGGTCGGCGCGAGCTGGGTGTTTAGCCGCATCGTGGTAACAGCGGCCAGCCTCCAAGTGCAGCCGACAAGATCAGGTCGAGGCAGGCCAGGGCGTTCTGCGCGGTGCAGAGCATCGGGATTGAACGCCAAACGTGGTCGCCGCAGCGCAGCGGCTGCAACACGGCGTGGCTCAGAGCGATGGGGCGCGCTGGCGGCGGCGGCGGGTTTGCAGGCGCTCGTCGAGGGCGAGCAGGCTATCCAGCTGCTGGGCACGTGCCTTGCTGAACAGGATCAGCGCTAACTCGGCAGTGGCCAGGGCGTCGGCGCTGGCGTTGTGGCGTTCGGCGGCCTGTAGCTGGAAATACTTCAGCCAGTCATCCAGCCCGGCGTGGTGCAGGGTGACCTGTGGGCACAGTAAAGGTGCCAGCTCGGCGACGTCGAGGAAGGGGTGATGCAGACGGTAGCCGAGGCTTTCGCGCAGGGCACGGGCCAGCATGTGCTGGTCGAAGCCGGCGTGGAAGGCCAGCAGCGGACTGTCGCCGAGGAACTCCATGAAGCTCAGCAGTGCTTCGACGGGCTCGATCCCGGCGGCAATGGCGCTGGGCGCGATGCCATGGATCAGGGTGCTGGCGCTGGGCTTGTGATCGGTGCGGTGCAGGGTGCATTCGAACTGTTGGCTGAAGTCGATAGCGCCGTCTTCAATCACCACCGCACCGATCGCCAGCAACTGGTCACGCTGCAGGTGAAGGCCGCTGGTCTCCAGGTCGAGCACCACCAGGCGCTGTTGCTGTAGCGGCGCATCGTTCAGCGGCGCGGCGGCTTGCAGCGCAGCCAGGCGCTGCTGCTGGGCATCGCTCAGATCTGGGAGGTCACGGCGCAGCCAGCGGAACAGGCTCATAGCTGGTAGCGCAGTGTCAGGCTGGCTTGCAGGCGCTGGGCCTGGCGAAACGACTCGCGCAGGATGCGCCGATCCAGCTGGTTGAGGCTGTCTGGATCGAGCCGGTTGGAGAACGGCAGGCCCTGCGCCGCTTGTTGCTGGTGCAGCTGCAAGCGGGTCTGCTGGATGAAGTGATAGGCCTCTTCATAGGCGCCGCCGTCCAGCGTATCGATGATGCCTTTCTCGACCAGCTCGGCGAAGCGCCGCTGGGTATTGCAGTCTGCCACGCCATGGACCAGGGCGAGCAGACGGGCGCCGTCGACGAAGGGGGTGAGGCCTTCGGTCTTGAGGTCGAGGGTGTGTTTTTCCGCACCGCTGCGCGCCACCACGAAGTCGCGGAAGCGCCCCACCGGTGGGCGATGCTGCAGGGCGTTGGCCGCCAGCATGCGCTGGAACAGGTTGTTGTCCTGGATCTCGGTGAACAGTTGCTGGCGCAGGTGCTCGCCACCGTCTTCGTCGCCCCAGATCACCCGCAGGTCGAAGTAGATGCTGGAGCCCAGCAGGTTCTCCGGGCTGGCCTCGCGCACGAAGCTGCTGAAGCGCCGCGCCCACTCGCTGCGCGACAGACACAGCTCGGGGTTGCCGGCCATGATGTTGCCCGGGCACAGGCTGAAGCCACACTGCGCCAGCTGCTGGTTGATGCGCCGGGCCAGGGGCAGCAGGCGCTGGCGGATGACTTCGGCGTCCTCGGTGCTGGAGGCGTCGAACAGGATGCCGTTGTCCTGGTCGGTGTGCAGGGTCTGTTCACGGCGGCCTTCACTGCCGAAACACAACCAGCTGAACGGCACGCCGGGGTCGCCGAGTTCCTCGATGCACAGCTCGATCACCCGGCACACGGTGTGGTCATTGAGCAGGGTGATCAGTTGGGTGATCTGCGTCGAGCTGGCGCCGTGGGCCAGCATGCGTTCGACCAGCAGGCGGATGTCGCTGCGCAGTGCGGCCAGGGTCTCGACCTTGCCGGCATGGCGGATGGTGCGCGCCAGATGTACCAGATCGACGCGCTGCAGAGAAAACAGGTCGCGCTCGGAAACCACGCCGGCCAGGCGACCGTTTTCGACCAGGCAGACGTGGGCGATATGCCGCTCGGTCATTGCCAGGGCGGCGTCGAAGGCACTGGCCTGGGGCGGCAGGTGAAAAGGCTTCTGAGTCATCAGCGCGCTGATTGGCTGTTCCAGCGAGCTGCCATCGGCGACCACCCGGCGCAGGTCGCGCAAGGTGAAGATGCCGAGCGGGCGCTCGCCCTGATCGACGATGACGATGCTGCCGACATGCTGTTCGTGCATGCGTCTGACTGCTTCGCGCAGCGCTGTATCGGCGCTGCAGGCGACTGGTTGCTGCATGGCCAGCTCGCGTAGCGAGGTATCCAGCGAGTATTGCGCGCCGAGGCTTTCCGCGGCGCGCAGCTGCACCTGCTGGTTGACCTGGTCGAGCAGGCTGCTGACCCCACGCAGGGCGAAGTCGCGAAACGGCGTGGACTGGGCAAACAGGCGGACGAAGGCGTCTTTGCCCAGCAGCAGGCAGAAAGTATCTTCGCCGGCCAGGTGTTCGGTACGGGTGGCGCGCTCGCCGAGCAGGGCGGCCAGCGGGAAGCATTCGCCGCTGGCGATCTCGAAGGTGGTCTCGCTGCCGCGCTTGGCCGAGTGCGGGCGTTCGCCAACGACCAGGCCCTGCTTGACGATGTAGAAGTGCTGCACCGGGCCATCGGCCGGCTTGATGATGCTCTCGCCGGCGCCGTAGAAACGCAGCTGGCAGTGTTCGACCAGGTAGGCCAGCTGGGCGCTGTCCATCTGGTTGAACGGTGGGTACTTGCGCAGGAACTCCATGGTGCCGTGGATGTTCTGCAGCACGGCGGTTTTGCCGGCGGCGCTGCTTTCCTTGGACTGCATGCGGGCTGCCCTGATGGCGGAGATGCCTACATCATCGGCGCTTGCCGCCCATTTTCCCATTGGACATAGGTCGCAGGCGGCTGATCAGAGGCTGGCGGCACGGCGTGGATTGCGGCAGATTGGTGGCTCTCCATGCCAAGGAAGCCTGCGTCATGTCCATTGCTCTCACCGAACTGCTGGGTATCCGCCATCCGTTGATCCAGGCACCAATGGTCGGTGTGTCCACGCCGGCGCTGGCTGCTGCGGTGTCGAATGCCGGTGGGCTGGGCTCGCTGGGCATAGGTGCCAGCACGCCGGAGCAGGCGCGGGCACTGATCACGGCGACTCGCGCGCTGAGCACGGCACCTTTCAACGTCAACCTGTTCTGTCATCGCCCGGCGCTGGCCGATGAGGTCCGCGAGGCGGGCTGGCTGGAACAGCTGCGACCGTTGTTCGGCGAATTCGGCGCCGAGCCGCCGGCCCGGCTGACGGAGATCTACCGCAGCTTCCTGGCTGATCCGGCCATGCTGGAGATGCTTCTGGAGGAGCGCCCGGCGGTGGTCAGCCTGCACTTCGGTCTGCCGCCGCAGGACTGGATCGCGGCGTTGCAGCAGGCCGGCATGCGTGTGCTGGCCTGCGTCACCAACCTGGACGAGGCCCGCCAGGCTGAGGCAGTAGGGGTGGATGCGCTGGTCGCCCAGGGCATCGAGGCCGGCGGGCACCGCGGCGTGTTCGAACCAGAAGCGGGCGACGCGGCCATCGGCACCCTGGCGCTGGTGCGCCTGCTGGTGACGCAGACCACGCTGCCGGTGATCGCCGCCGGCGGCATCATGGACGGCGCCGGGATCAACGCGGCGCTGGCCCTGGGTGCGGCCGGCGTGCAGTTGGGCACGGCCTTTGTGCTCTGCCCGGAGTCGGCGGCCAATCCTGCCTACCGGGCGGCGCTACGCAGCGAGCAGGCCAGGCATACGCAAATCACCGCGAATATCTCCGGGCGCCCGGCGCGCGGCCTGCCCAATCGCCTGTATGGCGAGTTCACCGCGGCGCTGCCGGATTACCCGATCGCCTACGACGCGGCCAAGGCCCTGCATGCGGCGGCCAGCGCCCAAGGCTGCCATGACTTCGCCGCGCAGTGGGCCGGGCAGGGCGCGCCGCTGGCCCGCGAGCTGCCGGCGGCCGAGCTGGTGGCGGTGCTGCTGGCCGAGATGCAGGCCAACCATTAAAAGCAAAAAGGCCCAGGTGGAATGCTCCACCCGGGCCTCATGCAACCCTCGGATCAGTCAACCAGGTTGCTGGCTGCGGTACTCGGTGGTGGTCATGCCGGCGTAGCCCCAGTTATCGGTATCGACTTCCTCGATGACGATATGGGTCAGTTCCGGGCGCTTGTTCAGCACTCGTTGCAGTGTTTCGGTAATTTCGGCGATGACCTGGGCTTTCTGCTCGCGGCTGACGCCGTCCTTGGTGATGCGGACGCTGACGAAGGGCATGTTGTGGTTCCTCGTGGGTGATGGTTCGGGGGCTTACCAGGTGCCGCTGCTCATGCCGCCGTCCACCGGCAGCACAGCGCCGGTGGTGAACGTCGCCTGGCTGAGATAGAGCACGGCCTCGGCGACTTCACTGGCGCGGGCGATGCGCCCGGCCGGTTGCAGGGTATTGAGAAAAGCGTGCTGCTCGGTGCTGTACATCGGTGTATCGACGATGCCCGGCGCTACCGCGTTGACCTGGATATTGTGCGGCGACAGTTCCAGGGCCAGGGCGCGGGTAGCCTGGTTGAGGCCGCCCTTGAGCAGCACCGGCAGGGTCGCTGGCACCTTGATGCTGGGTTGCAGGGCGATGCTCGCGGTGATGTTAACGATATGCCCGCTGCGCCGCGGGATCATGTGTGCCGCCACCGCCTGGGAGGCGTAGACCACGCCTTTGAGGTTGGTGCTGATCAGCGCATCGATCTCCTCCACTGAATAGTCGGTGAACGGCTTGGCGTTGAAGATGCCGGCGTTGTTGACCAGCACGTCGACCTGGCCGAAGCGCTGCACCGCGGCGTCGACCAGTTGGCGGGCGGTGGTCGGTTCGCCGATGTCACCGGCCACGCCGAGAAAGCGTTCGGGGCGTTTCAGTTGCACGGCGGCCTGCTGTAGGCGCGCGGCATTGCGTGCGTTGCCGACCACGTTGTAGCCGTGGTCGAGGAAGGTGCGGGCAATGGCCAGGCCGATGCCGCTGGAGGCGCCGGTGACGATGACGGTTTTCATGTTGTTGCTTGGCATGATCTCGTTCTCTCGCAGGGAAGTCGGAAGTCCGCAGGCTCGGTTTCAAGCACCGCGTCCTGGTGCGAGACACTGTATTCATGCGTTATAAGCTGATAAATCTGCTGCCAATCACTTCACTTGATACCTGGTGTAACTAATTCATGAAACGCAGCTTCGACGAAGTGCAGCTCGGCAGCATCGAGCTGTTCTGCCTGGCGGCCGAGCTGGGCGGTTTCACCGCGGCGGGGCAGGTAGCCGGAGTGACGCCGGCCGCGGTCAGTCGTTCGGTGGCCCGTCTGGAGGCGCGCCTGGGCGTGCGCCTGTTCGTTCGCACCACTCGACATATCCGCCTGACCGAGGGCGGCCGTGATTACTTCGAGCAGTGCCGGCAGGCGTTGAACCAGCTGATCGAGGCCGAGCGTCAGGTCAGCGGTCAACAGCTGGAGGCGGCCGGCACACTGCGCATCAGCCTGCCCACCACCTACGGCCATCACCGCGTGCTGCCGCTATTGCCGGAATTCCGTCAGCGCTATCCGGGAGTGAAGGTGGAGGTGCACCTGAGCAACCGCAATGTCGACTTCGTCGAGGAAGGCTACGACCTGGCGATTCGTGTGCGCGCCCAGCCGGATTCGGGGCTGATCGCCCGACCGCTGGAGGAGGCGGCGCTGGTGGTGGTGGCCACGCCGGCCTATCTGCAGCAGGCCGGTACACCGCAGAACCTGGATGAGCTGGCGCAGCACGAATGTATCCAGTTCGAGCTGCCTAGCAGCGGGCGGCGGATTTCCTGGCTGTTCAACGAGCAGGGACGCGAGCGGGAGCTCTTCACTGCGGGCAGCTACTGCTGTGCCGACGATGTGCTTGGTGGGGTGACCTTGGCCAGCAGCGGTGCCGGCCTGTTCCAGACCTACCGCTTTATCGTCGAGCGGCAACTGGCCAGTGGCGAGCTGGTGGAAGTGCTGCAGCCTTTTGCCGGACGCTCGCGACCGTTCACCCTGCTCTATCCCCACGGCAGGCATGTGCCGATCCGCGTGCGGGTATTCGTCGAGTTTCTTCTGCAGGCGGCGCGCGAGTGGCGCGGCGACTGATGAGCGGGCAATAAAAGAGCCGACGGGTTGCCCCGTCGGCTCTTTCACCGCTGTACCAACCTTACGGCAGGGTCAGCAGCACCTTGACCTGATCAGTCACGGCGGCCTTGTCGACATAGCCGATGGCATCAGCCTCGGCGGCGACCTTGGCCACCACTTCGGCATCGCCGGCCACGCTCGGCAGCGGCTGGCCCTTGCCGGTGAATACCAGGCCGGACCAGTAGGACTTCAGCTGCGCTTCGTTCTTGCTGGCAACCCCGGCGTAGAACTTCTCCTTGGTTGGGTTCCAGTCTTTCTGGTCAACGCCTTTCAGCGACTTGTCCTTGCCCAGAAAGATGTTGGCCACGTCGGCTTGCGACGGGGTGGCGCTGGCGCCCGGATTGATGATCACGGCAACTTCGGCCTGCACTAACGGGGCGCAGGCGAGTAAGGCGAGAGCACTAAGCAACTTGTTCATATGGGCTCTCCTTAGAAGACGAAGTCAACGCCGACACTGATGATGTCGCCATCTGGAGTGCCCAGCGGGCTACCGAGTGCGCCACTGCTCTGGGCGAAGACGCCGTTGTCATAGGTTTGCTGGGCGTCGGGGCGGAAGGCACCGCTGTAGTCACCCTGGGACACGTCAACGCGCTTGAATTCACCCTTGAGGGTTACGGTTGGCATCAGGTTGTAGTTGAGGCCGTAGGTCATCGAGCGCTGACGGCCCGCTGGAGCGTCCAGTTGGGCGTAGGTGACGTGTGGCAGGAAGTCGCCGAAGCGGCGGCCACCCATTAGGTAGAAGGCGTTGGTTTCCGCCGAGTCATTGGCTTCGATACTCAGCTTGATCGCCTCTGCGGCGGAGAGCCAGGTGCCGTTGTCGTATTGATGGCCAATCGAGCTGAATTTGCCCTTCTGGTGATCGACAGCATTGAACATGAAGTCTTCGCGAACACCGACGAAGTTGGTGATGACTTCATCGATAGAGGTCTTGATGTCGGCCTCTGCATAGCCAATGCGGAAGGTGCCGAAGCTGTCGGTGGAGAGTGCCAGGCTGGTGGCAAAGACATCGTTGTAGTCGATGTCGTGGGTGTTATCCAGCGAGTAGATGTCGCGGTTCTTGGCTTGTCCGCCGGCCAGCTGGAAGCTCAGGGTGCCGAGCCCGGTGGAGCGGTTGTAGAGCAGATCGGCACCGTCATGGTTGGTGATCTGCACCAGGCTGTAGACCTCTTCCGGCAGGCGCAGCCAGGGGTAGGAGAAGCCCACGTTGAGGGTTTCCGAATACATGTAGATCGGCGTACCCAGGCGGCCACCGCGCAGGGTCAGACTGTCACTGGCCTGCCAGGCCAGGTAGACGTTGCCGGGGCCGACTTCCCAGGAGTCCTGCCGCGGTTTGGTAGCCAGCTGGCCGGTGAAGCTCAGGGTGTCGGTGATGCCGTACTGCATCTGTACGGCGAACTTGGACAGTTGGTCACCGCGCCAGCTGTCATTGGTTTGCCCCTGGATGCCGTAGTCCAGGTCGTCTTCGCCGCCCAGATGGGTGATGCCGACGGTGCCGAAACCATTGATTTGATATTCCCCTTGTTCGACTGCCAGGGCAGAGGTACTGGCCAGGCAGATGGCCAGGGAAAGCAGGTGGACTTTGCTCATCAGAGGTGTGCTCCTCGTTTCTGTTTTTAGACGCGGAACTGGGCAGTTGCCGCGCGTAGCTGGTCACCGGTGCCGACCAGTTGTTCGCCCAGTCGGGCTGTTGCTTCTGCGCCATGGGCGGTAGCCACGGCATCTTGCTGCAATGTCTGGGTATCCCGCTGGATGGCGTTGGACAGGCCGATCTGTTCATGGGTGAACTGGGCGATACCGGCATTGAGCTGATTGATCTGGCCGACGGCCTGAGTAATGGCCTCAAGGATATGGGTGGCTTCTACCGACCGCTCGATGCTGGCCTGGGCCTTTTCGCCGTTGCTGGTCATCACACTTAGAACGCCGTTGGCACTGTTTTGCAGGCGCTGGATGATCTGCTGGATCTCGGCGGTGGAGGCGGCAGTTTTTTGTGCCAGGTTGCGTACTTCGTCGGCGACCACGGCAAAACCACGTCCCTGCTCCCCGGCACGTGCCGCTTCGATGGCTGCGTTGAGAGCCAACAGGTTGGTCTGCTCGGCGATGCTGCGGATCACCGTGAGCACCGAACCAACTTGTTGGGTTTCTTCTTCCAGTTGCTCCATGGCCTGTACTGCACCCATCACGCTGGTGCCCAGGTCACTGATGCTGCTGGACAGGCTACCAATGCTCTTCTGGGCCGTGTCGGCCTGGCGCGAAGCGGCGCCGGCTTCTTCGGATGCCTGCTGGGAGCGATGCGCCACTTCCTGAATGCTGCTGGTCATGGTCTGGATGTCGCGACCAATGGAGTCGGTATGACCCTGTTGCGATTTGGCGTTTTCTTCGGCGCCCTGGGTCAGCCGGTAAAGCTCCTTGGACATCTGCCCCAGCGGACTGGCGGCCTCGATGATCTGGCGAATGGTGCCCTGCAGCTTGTCGAGGAAGCCGTTGAACAGCTGAATCATTTCGCCGATTTCATCGTTGGAGTCGACGTTGACCCGGCGGGTCAGATCGCCGTCACCGCGGGCGATGGCTTTCAGCGAGTCGATCACGCCATGCACGTTGCCCATGATGCCGCGAATCACCAGCAAGGAACCGATGCTGACCAGCGCCACCAACAGGATCGACAGGCCATAACCAACGCGCGTAGTAGTGGCGTTGTCGGTGCGTGCCTGGGCCAGGGTGGTCTGGAAATCCTCGTAGGCATGGCTGCGGAAGACATCGCCAAGCTTTTGTGCCTGACTCAGATCACTGGCCATGCGGTCGAGATTGGGGCGCAGGTCTTCGAAGCTGGCGCTGCCTTTGATCAGTTGTTCGGAGGCAGCCAGAGCATTGTCAGCGTAGCGCTGTATCGCACTGCGCCAGCCCTGCAACTCGTCGCTGCGAGTTGAGTTGTCTTTAGCCAGAACCTGCAACTCCTGCTGCTTGCTGGCGATTTCCTGCAGCACTTTGCGTGCCTCGTCGAGAGTTGCCAGTTCGCCAGCGGCAACGGCGCTGTTGAATAACCCCGGCAAACGCGAGAACTGGAAAATCACCGCGTCGGCTTTTTCCAGCGTCGGGAAACTGTGGGTTTCCAGCGTTACCAGGCGCAGGTCGTTATTGGCCAGTTGCAGCGAGCTGTAGCCCACGTAGAGCAACAGCCCGAGCAAGGCAACAGCCGGTAGCAGCGATAACTTCAGGGTCAGCGACAGATTTTTCAACATGGCAGGTGTACCCAAATGGGGGCGCGAAGTGTACAGGAATCCAACTGATGGCTAGAAGCCAGTAAGTGGTCACTGTTTGACCATGCACTTTCTTGATGGTCTGCCATAACTGTCGGCAGACCTCTGTATTGCTATAGCCAGAAAATAGCCTTTCTGCCTGCTAACAGTCATAAATCTTCATATTTGCTCATATCTGCAGGCGTTAAGGGACGAATGGCGGATGCCGCACTAGAATAGCCGGATAAGAAAAAGGAGAGACGAATGCGCTCCGCGATGTGGCTCGTCTTGCTGTTCAGCACCTTCGCCCATGCTGCCACCCCCCTGCAGGAGGCCATTGCCGAACTGCAACCTACTTCATTACCGGCTGCTGCGCAGCGTGCTGAGCTGGCCTGGTTTGCGGATGCCGGCAAGCCGTATGCGGGTGTGCAGGTACGTGTGATTGCCGAGCACATTCCCACTCACTGGTATGAAGCGACAGTGTTGGCGCCGCTGTTCAGCAAGCTCACCGGTATCCGCGTGATCCACGAGATCAGTGGTGAAGATGATGTGGTGAACAAGCTGCGCACCCAGCAGCAGACCGGTTTGCCCCTCTATGATGCCTATGTCAGCGACAGCGATCTGCTCGGTCAGCATTTCCGCGATAACCAGGTACTGGCGCTCTCCGACTTCATCGCTGGGGAAGGCGCCAGCGTTACTTCGCCGACCCTAGACCTGGCTGACTTCATCGGCCTGCCCTTTGTCACGGCGCCAGACGGCAAGCTCTACCAGCTGCCAGACCAGCAGTTCGCCAACCTCTATTGGTACCGTCAGGACTGGTTCGAGCGACCCGAGCTGCGCCAGGCCTTCCGCGAGCGCTATGGCTACGAGCTGGATGTGCCGCAGAACTGGTCGGCCTATGAGGACATCGCCGTCTTCTTCACAGAGCAGGTTGGCGAGCTCGATGGTCAGCGGGTGTATGGCCACATGGACTACGGCGGCTACGACCCTTCGCTGGGTTGGCGCCTGTCCGATGCCTGGCTGGGTATGGCCGGGGTAGCCGATCATGGCCTGCCCAATGGCCTGCCGGTAGATGACTGGGGTATTCGTGTTGAAGGCTGTCGCCCTGCTGGCGCCAGCATGGCGCGCGGTGGCGCGCTGGACAGCCCGGCGGCCATCTACGCGGTGCAGCGCTATGTCGACTGGCTCAAGCGCTATGCGCCGCCGGAGGCGCAGCAGATGAGCTTCAACCAGGCTGGCAACATTGCCGCCCAGGGGCATGTGGCCCAGCAGATCTTCTGGTACACCGCCTTCACTGCCGACTACACCAAGCCTGGCACGCCTGTGGTGGATGCCGAAGGCAAACCGAAATGGCGGGTTGCCCCGTCGCCGCGCGGTGCTTATTGGCAGGACGGCATGAAGTCCGGTTACCAGGATGTGGGTGCCTGGACCCTGTTGAAGAGCACGCCGCTGCGTCAGCGTCAGGCAGCCTGGCTGTATGCCCAGTTTGTCACTGCCAAGAGCGTGACATTGCGCAAGACGCTGGTCGGGCTGACACCGATCCGCCGTTCCGACCTGGACTCCTCTGCCCTGTTGACCGAGGCGCCGCGCCTGGGTGGTCTGGTCGAGTTCTACCGCAGTCGGGCCGCCCGACGCTGGACGCCTACAGGAGCCAATGTGCCGGACTACAGTGGTATGGCCAGCCTGTGGTGGCGCCAGTTGCACCCGGCGATCAGTGGTCAGCTCACGGCGGCGCAGGCACTGCACAATCTGGCGGAGGCCTTCGACCAGCACCTGCAAACTGTCGCGCAGCGTCAGCAGCACGCCTGTGCGCCGCAGCTCAACTCGCCGCGCGGGGCGCAGTACTGGTTGGCACAACCTGGCGCCCCCTGGCCGCAACTGGCCGATGAGCGCCCGCCGGGCCATACCCTGACGTACCAGGAGGCCCTGCGTGCGTGGGATTAGCCTGTTGTTGCTGAGCCTGCTCAGCCTGCCAGTGGCGGCGGCCCAGATAGAGCTGTTTGCCTGGGAGCGCCCGCCGCTGATGCAGCAGACGGTCGATGGTCAGGGCTCCGGGTTGGTGTCCGAGCTGACTCGCGAGCTGTTTCGCCGCGCTGATATCCCCTACCAGTTGAACTTCCTGCCGCTGCAACGGGCCCTGCTCAAGGTGCAGCAGGAGGCCAACAGCTGCGTGCTGTTGGTCGAACGCCGTCAGGAGCGCGAACCCTACTATGCCTGGATCGGGCCGCTGCTGATCTCGCGTCTGGGGCTGTATGCCAAGGCCGACGACGACTTGCAGTTGGACAGTCTGGAGCAGGCACGGGGCTTGCGCATCCTCAGTCACCAGGGTTCGGGGGCTGGCGACTACCTGCAGGGTCTCGGACTCGATGTGCTTCATTCGAACAAGGAGTCGCTCAACCTGAGCATGCTGCAGCGCAGCCGCGCCCGGCTGTGGGCGACCAGTACGGCGGTGGTGCATGCCCTGGCCGCCAATCCGGCGCCACGCGAAGTGCTGCCCTTCCTGACGCTGATGGAAGACATTGCCTGCCACCCGCAGGTCGATCCACTGCTGCTGCAGCGCCTGCAGACCACTTTGCAGCAGATGTACAGCGAAGGCTGGGTGCAGGCGCTGTACCAGCAGCATGGCGTGAGCCTGAACTGAGGGGGCGGCAGCCTGGTGCGCGCTGGCATAAGGGCTGTTGGCTGAGCTTTCGCTGTTTAGTCAGCTACGGCTGATTGTACCGGCATAAAAAAACCGCCCCGGAGGGCGGTTCTTTTATTGCAGCGGCGAATTACAGACCGTTGGCGGCCTTGAACTCGCGGCGGCGACGGTGCAGCACCGGCTCGGTATAGCCGTTCGGCTGCTTGGTGCCTTCGACCACCAGTTCCAGAGCAGCCTGGAAGGCGATGTTGCTGTCGAAGTTCGGCGCCAGCGGACGGTACAGCGGGTCAGCAGCGTTCTGACGATCGACTACCGGGGCCATACGCTTGAGGCTGGCCACCACCTGCTCTTCAGTGACAATGCCGTGGCGCAGCCAGTTGGCCAGCAGCTGGCTGGAGATACGCAGGGTGGCGCGGTCTTCCATCAGGCCGACGTCATTGATGTCCGGCACCTTGGAGCAGCCGACGCCCTGGTCGATCCAGCGCACCACGTAGCCGAGGATGCCCTGCGAGTTGTTGTCCAGTTCGTTCTGGATTTCCTCGGCCGACCAGTTGGTGTTCGGCGCCAGCGGGATGCTCAGGATGTCATCCAGCGAAGCGCGCTCACGCTTGGCCAGTTCGGCCTGGCGGGCGAACACGTCGACCTTGTGGTAGTGCAGGGCGTGCAGGGCGGCGGCGGTCGGCGACGGTACCCAGGCGGTGTTGGCACCGGCCAGCGGGTGGGCGATTTTCTGCTCGAGCATGCCGGCCATCAGGTCGGGCATGGCCCACATGCCTTTACCGATCTGGGCGCGACCTTGCAGGCCGGTGGCCAGGCCGATGTCGACGTTCCAGTTCTCGTAGGCGCTGATCCATTTCTCGGCTTTCATGGCGGCTTTACGCACGACGGGGCCGGCTTCCATGGAAGTGTGAATTTCGTCACCGGTACGGTCGAGGAAGCCGGTGTTGATGAACACCACGCGCTCGCTGGCGGCCTTGATGCAGGCTTTCAGGTTGACGGTGGTGCGGCGCTCTTCGTCCATGATGCCGACTTTCAGGGTGTTGCGAGCCAGGCCCAGAACATCCTCGACGCGGCTGAAGATTTCGCTGGTGAAAGCGACTTCTTCCGGGCCGTGCATCTTCGGCTTAACGATGTACACGCTGCCGGTACGGGTGTTCTTGCGGCTGGTGTTGCCATTCAGGTTGTGGATGGCGATCAGGCTGGTGAACAGGCCGTCCTGGATACCTTCCGGAATCTCGTTGCCCTGGGCATCGAGGATCGCCGGGTTGGTCATCAAGTGACCGACGTTGCGGATGAACAGCAGGCTGCGGCCGTGCAGGGTCAGTTCACCACCGTCGGCTTTGCTGTAGACGCGGTCTGGGTTCATGGTGCGGGTGAAGGTGGTGCCACCCTTGGCCACTTCTTCCGCCAGGTCGCCTTTCATCAGGCCCAGCCAGTTGCGGTAGACGATGACCTTGTCATCGGCATCGACGGCAGCGACGGAGTCTTCGCAGTCCATGATGGTAGTCAGCGCGGCTTCCATCAGCACGTCTTTGACACCGGCGGCGTCGGTCTGGCCGACCGGGGTGCTGGCATCGATCTGAATTTCGAAATGCAGGCCGTTGTGCTTGAGCAGCACGGCAACCGGTGCCGCGGCGTCGCCCTGGAAGCCGATCAGCTGTGCGTCGTCACGCAGGCCGGTGTTGCTGCCGCCCTTGAGGCCGACGACCAGTTTGCCGTCGACGATCTTGTAGCTGGTGGAGTCGACGTGAGAGCCGGCAGCCAGCGGCGCGGCTTCGTCGAGGAAGGCGCGGGCGAAGGCGATGACCTTGTCACCACGGACCTTGTTGTAGCCCTTGCCCTTCTCGGCGCCGCCTTCTTCGCTGATCGCGTCGGTGCCGTAAAGGGCGTCGTACAGCGAACCCCAGCGAGCGTTGGAGGCGTTCAGGGCGAAACGCGCGTTCATCACCGGGACTACCAGCTGCGGGCCGGCCAGACGGGCGATTTCTTCGTCGACGTTCTGCGTGGTGGCCTGGAAGTCAGCCGGTTCCGGCAGCAGGTAGCCGATTTCCTGGAGGAAGGCTTTGTAGGCAGCAGCGTCATGCGCCTGGCCTTTGCGAGCCTGGTGCCAGGCATCGATCTGCGCCTGGATGGCGTCGCGTTTGGCCAGCAGGGCGCGATTTTTCGGGGCCAGATCGTTGATCACGGCTTCGGCGCCAGCCCAGAACTTGTCGGCAGCAATGCCGGTACCGGGGATGGCTTCATTGTTGATGAAGTCGTAAAGGGCTTTGGCGACCTGCAGGCCACCGACTTGAACGCGCTCAGTCATTGCTTGCCTCACTTGATTCCAGACAGCTCTAAATCCGGGCCGGACGGCCATGTAGTACGAGCCGCGGGATACTACATGACTCAAACGAAAAAATCAGTCACGGCCTGCCTGCGCCTGCCAAGCGGCTATCTATACTGGCGCGATCAACTGATAGCGGAGGTGGCAATGCGTGTTGTGCAAGCCGGCGTGAATGATCTGGATGAGTTGGTCGGGTTGTTTGCCGCTTACCTGGCGTTCTATGAGGTGCCCAGGGCGGCGGGGGAAATTGCCAAGTTTCTCGGTGCGCGCCTGCAGCGCGGCGACTCGACACTGTTCATTGCTCGCGACGGCCAGGGAGCGGCGCAGGGGTTTGTGCAGCTGTATCCGTTCTTCGCTTCGTTGCACATGGCGCCCGCCTGGCTGCTCAGTGACTTGTATGTCGCGCCGCCGGCTCGTCGTCAGGGCGTTGCTGAAGCATTGATGAATGCCGCGCGTGCCCATGCCGTGGCCACCGGTGCCTGCGGTCTGCAGCTGGAGACGGCGAAGAACAATCTGGGCGGCCAGGCACTCTATGAAAAGCTAGGCTATGTACGAGACGAAGTGTTTTATACCTATTGGCTGAGCCTGCCCGGATAGTGGGCTGAAGTCGCAGGAACGGGCCGGGCTCGCGAAGCTGTGCGGTTCATCGGGTTTGCGAGCAGAACGTGCTTCTTCATTTGAAAACAACAGGGGTTTCCCATGGATCATCTGGTACTCACGGTAATTGCTCCGGATCAGCCGGGCCTGGTCGAGCGCATCGCCCAGTGCATCGCCGCCCATGGCGGCAACTGGCTGGAGAGCCGCATGTCGCGTATGGCCGGACAATTCGCCGGCATCCTGCGCGTGGCTGTTCCAGCGGAAGGCTACGACGAGCTGGTCGAGTCACTGCAAGCCTTGAGCACCCAGGGTATCCGCGTGCTGGTGGCAGAAAGCGGCATCGAGCCATCCTGTACCTGGAAGCCGATCCTGCTTGATCTGGTAGGCAATGACCGCCCCGGCATCGTCCGCGACATCACCCGTCTGCTCGCCGAACAGGGCGTCAACTTGGAGAGCCTGACCACCGAAGTGGCGCCGGCGCCGATGAGCAGCGAGCCGCTGTTCCACGCCGAAGCAGTGCTGGCAGTGCCACTGACGCTGTCGCTGGATGTGTTGCGCGACAAACTGGAAAACCTCGCCGATGACTTGATGGTGGAGCTGAATCTGCGTAGCGATCCTTGATATCCCCGAATACCGGGGATGGACCTGTGGATAAACTGGGGAGCCCCGGCGCACAAGCTAGTGCCCCGGGGCTATTCGTTAAGTGCTTAAAAAACAGCAGTTTCCAGATGTTGTGCACAAAGGCCGGGGATGCTTCTGTGGATAACCATGGGATGAACGGCGCCAGACCAGGGCGGCTGTGGGTTACCTCGGGCTGGGTGTTTTCTGAGCGACAGCGCGAGCAATCGCCCCAGCTTTCCGGGCTACTTGTGCAACAACAGAGGCTTACGTGCGTTGTGTACGGATATCCCCGGTTAACGGGGATGGCCTTGTGGATAAGCTGGGGAGTGCCGGCGCCACCCCTAGTGCCCTGCAGTCTTCCGCTGACTGACTAAAAAACCAGCAGTTTCAAGGCGTTGTGCACAAAGACCGGGGATGCTTCTGTGGATAACACGGGGATGACTGGCGCAGCGTGAGCACTGGCGCGGGCTGTAGCGGGTTGGGTGTTTTTCACTCAATCAGGCCTGCGTAGGGCGGGTGAAACCTGCGTGTTACCGACGCGGGTTTCACCCGCCCTACTATTTAGAGGCTCTGCCCACGGCGGCGCAGGTTCAACCAGATATCCAGGCTGTACAGCGCCAGCCCGGCCCAGATGCAGATAAAGGCCAGCAGCTTGCTCGGGTCGAGGTGTTCGCCGAACAGGAAGATCGCCTGCAACATCACCAGGGTCGGTGCCAGGTACTGCAGGAAGCCCAGAGTGGTGTAGGGCAGATGGCGTGCGGCGGCGTTGAAGCACAGAAGCGGTACCAGAGTGATGGGGCCGGCGGCGATTAGCCACAGCGCCTCCGAGGTGCTCCAGAATGCGCCTTGCGTGCTCATAGCCGCCGGGTGCCAGATCAGCCAGCCGAGCGCCAGCGGCAGCAGCAGCCAGGTTTCCACCACCAGACCGGGCAGAGCGGCGACTGGCGCCTGCTTGCGGATCAACCCGTAGAAACCGAAGGTCAGTGCCAGCACCAGCGACACCCAGGGAATGCTGCCGACCTGCCACAACTGCTGCAGTACGCCCAGCGCGGCCAGGCCCACGGCCAGCCATTGCAGGCGACGCAGGCGTTCGCCGAGCAGCAGCAGACCGAGCAGCACGTTGATCAGCGGGTTGATGTAGTAGCCGAGGCTGGCTTCGAGCATGCGCCCGTTGTTCACCGCCCACACATACACCAGCCAGTTGCTGGCGATCAGTACGCCGCTGAGTGCCAGCACGCCCAAGCGTTTGGGGTTACTGCGCAGTTCGCGCAGCCAGCCTGGGTGCTTCCACGCCAGCAGCAGGGCGGCACCGAACAATGCCGACCACAGCGCGCGATGGACGATGATCTCCAGCGCCGGCACGCTCTGCAGGGCTTTGAAATACAGCGGGAACAGGCCCCAGATGGTGTAGGCGATGATGCCCAGCAGATACCCGCGCTGCGGGTTGACGGTGGCCATGCTGAGTCCTTGATTAGGCAGCTAACTAAACCAGCGATTCTAGTGGGGTAGGGGAAGCTTGTCTGGTTGTTCAGCTTTCTCGCGGCGATGACCGTGATGAATTTCGTAACGCCTGCGTTACAGCAATCAGGGCGTACCGTAGTACTCCTCAATGGGCAGTGTCTTCGAACTCGTCACCTGCCACTTGCCGTCGATCAGCTCCTCCGTTGTCAACAGCACGACGTTATCTCCAACGGTGGCGTCCTCGGTAAATCGCCACACCGCGATAGGTCGGTTGTTCTCGACCTTGTAGCGCTCCTGCTGATGCCAGCAGCAACCGCTCTTGGCGAAGGTTTCCAGCCGCTGAGCCTGTTCATCCACACCGAAGAAACCGAGCGTCGACTCGATCAGTGCGCTCAGCGCACGGGAATAGCGGAAGGCTCTGGCTCTGGGCTCGTAGAGGAATACATCGTAGCTGGGCCCGCCATAGGAGCCACGATTGCCGTTCTGCACGGCGAAGTCTTCGGCGCCATCGAAGTTGAAGTCGCCGACATTGATGACGCCCTGGTAGGCGTACAGCTGGGCCGAATTGACCAGCGGCTGGCCATCGGCGCGGCGCGAGAGGAATACGCCAGGCAACGCGATGACTTGCAACGGTTGGCTCGAACCTTTTGCGTGCACGGCCAGTTGGCCGCTCCCTTCGCAGGTTGTGTCGGCGCAGGGTGCGTCCAGGGCGAGGGAAAAGTCGAAATGCGCCGAGGCCTCGTTCAGCTGCAGCGCAGTTGTTTGCGGAAAGTTTTCGATGGCGTGGGGGAACAAGGCCAGCTCTTCCAGGCGCCAGCCATAGCGATTAAGGGCGCAGGCAGCGATGTCTGCCGAAGCGGCGCAGGTCTGGCGGGTCTCCCGCAACCAGCTGCGTTGTTCCTCCAGCAGTTGGTTATCCCCCTCGATGCTGAGCTGACGGGCTTGGCGGAAGGTGCTGGCCAACTGCTCGTCCATCTTTGAGAGCGCGGGGTTGGCACAGATGGCCTGTTCCACGGGATGGCTAGCCTGCGCGCAGTCGAAGCTGGCGGCATCGGTAACAAGAGGAAGCAAACAGGCGAGCAGTAACGCGTGGCGTGCCATGACGAGTCCTTGTCGGGCGGCTGAAATTCTTGTCAGTTTGCCCTGCTGTTCAGAAAAGCCGCAACGGCTCTTCATCCAGCGCCGCCATTTGCTCGCGCAGCATCAGGATCTGTTCGCCCCAGTAACGTTCCGTGCCGAACCAGGGGAAGCTCATGGGGAAGGCCGGGTCGTCCCAGCGCCGCGCCAGCCAGGCGCTGTAGTGCATCAGGCGCAGGGCGCGCAGGCCTTCGATCAGTGGCAGTTCGCGGCTGGCGAAGTCGTGGAACTCGTTGTAGCCGTCGACCAGTTCGGCCAGTTGGCCCAGGCGCTCATGGCGTTCGCCGGCGAGCATCATCCAGATGTCCTGCACCGCCGGACCCATACGGCAGTCGTCGAGGTCGACGATATGGAAACTGTCGTCGCGGCACAGCAGGTTGCCCGGGTGGCAGTCGCCGTGCAGACGGATCGGCGTGTAGCGCACGCTGGCGAACAACTGGTCGAGACGCTTGAGCAGGTCGCGCGCCACCGACTCGTAGGCCGGAAGCAGGCTGCGCGGGATAAAGTTGCCCTCCAGCAGGGTCGCCAGCGAGTCGTGGCCGAAGTTGACCACGCCGAGCGCTTCGCGGTGGGCGAACGGGCGGCTGGCACCGACCGCGTGCAGGCGTCCGAGCAGTTGGCCGAGGCGATACAGCTGGTCGAGGTTGCCCGGCTCCGGGGCGCGGCCGCCACGGCGTGGGAACAGGGCGAAACGGAAACCGGCATGTTCGAACAGGCTTTCGCCGTCGCGCACCAGTGGCGCCACCACCGGGATCTCGCAGTCGGCCAGCTCGGCGCTGAAGGCATGCTCCTCGCGAATCGCCGCATCGCTCCAGCGCCCCGGGCGGTAGAACTTGGCGATCAGCGGCGTCTCGTCCTCGATGCCCACCTGATAGACGCGGTTCTCGTAGCTGTTCAGCGCCAGTACGCGGGCGTCACTGAGGTAGCCGAGGCTCTCCACGGCATCCAGCACCAGGTCGGGGGTCAGTGTGGCGAAGGGATGAGACATGGGCGACTCCGGTGGCGGGGCGCAGAGTGTAGCGCCCTGGCTGGCGCAGGTCGTGCGCCGTCTTGCAGAACCGCTTTAGCTGTCACCCGGCTTGGGCGTACGCGCCAGGCAATAGATATCCACCCGCGCCGCGCCGGCCTTGCGCAGCAGGCGGGCGATGGCCTCGGCGGTGGCGCCGGTGGTCAGCACATCGTCGATCACCGCCAGGTGCTTGCCCCTTACCTCGGCCTTGGCGTCCAGGGCAAAGGCGCGGCGCAGGTTGCGCAGACGCGCGGCGGCATCCAGATCCTGCTGGTGGGCGGTGTCCTGCGGGCGTTGCAGCCAGTGTTTGCGCGTGGGCAGGGCGAGGCTGGAACCCAGCCAGTCGGCGAGCATCTCGGCCTGGTTGAAGCCACGCTGGCGCAAGCGTTTGCTGGCTAATGGCACCGGTAGCAACAGGTCGGGGCGCGGCAGGCCTTCGGCGAAGGCGTGCTGCAGATGATGTGACAACAGCTCACCCAGCAGACGTCCCAATGGCCAACGTGCCTGGTGCTTGAATCGGGTGATCAGGCTGTCGATCGGGAAGGCATAGCGCCAGGGCGCTTCCACTCGTGCGAAAGCCGGTGGTCGCTTGAGGCAGGCGCCGCAGACCAGTCCGGTGCCGGGCAGTGGCACGGCGCAGACCGCGCAATGCCCGCCGAGCCAGGGCAGTTCGCTCTCGCAGGGGCCACATAACGGCACTGCCGACTCGCTGGGTTCGGCGCAGAGCAGGCAGATTTGTTTGTTTTTTGTCCAGATGTAAACCTGGTTATCCCGGTATGGTTGACAGCGCATGGTCCTTCCCTGACGATGCCGAACAGCCGTGTTGCGACCAGCCTAGCAGCCAACGAATAAGGAATACCCCGATGAGTGCCAGCATTTCTTCCGTCACCCGTCACGACTGGAGCCTCGCCGAGGTCAAGGCCCTGTTCGAGCAGCCGTTCAATGACCTGCTGTTCCAGGCCCAGACCGTGCACCGCGCGCATTTCGACGCCAACCGCGTGCAGGTCTCGACCCTGCTGTCGATCAAGACCGGCGCCTGCCCGGAAGACTGCAAGTACTGCCCGCAGTCCGGTCACTACAACACCGGCCTGGACAAGCAGAAGCTGATGGAAGTGCAGAAGGTGCTGGAGGCGGCTGCCGAGGCCAAGGCCATCGGCTCCACCCGTTTCTGCATGGGCGCGGCCTGGAAGCACCCGTCGGCCAGGGACATGCCCTACGTCTTGAAGATGGTCGAGGGTGTGAAGGCCCTGGGGCTGGAAACCTGCATGACCCTGGGCAAGCTCGACCAGGAGCAGACCCGCGCCCTGGCCGAGGCTGGCCTGGACTACTACAACCACAACCTCGATACCTCGCCGGAGTTCTACGGCAGCATCATCACCACCCGCACCTACGCCGAGCGTCTGCAGACCCTGGCCTACGTGCGGGAGTCGGGGATGAAGATCTGCTCCGGCGGCATCCTCGGCATGGGCGAGTCGCTGGACGACCGCGCCGGCTTGCTGATCCAGCTGGCCAACCTGCCAGAACACCCGGAAAGCGTGCCGATCAATATGCTGGTCAAGGTCGAGGGCACGCCGCTGGCGCAGGAGAAGGACGTCGATCCGTTCGACTTTATCCGCATGCTCGCCGTGGCGCGGATCATGATGCCGAAGTCCCACGTGCGCCTGTCCGCCGGTCGCGAGGCGATGAATGAGCAGATGCAGGCTCTGGCCTTCTTTGCGGGTGCCAACTCGATCTTCTACGGCGAGAAGCTGCTGACCACCAAGAACCCCCAGGCGAGCAAGGATATGCAGTTGTTCGCCCGTCTCGGCATCAAGCCGGAAGAGCGCGAGGAGCACTCCGACGAAGTACACCAGGCTGCCATCGAGCAGGCGCTGGTTGAACAGCGCGATTCCAAGCTGTTCTACGACGCCACTTCGGCCTAAACCGCTCTTCACGTAGGAGCCAGCTTACTGGCGATCGGTTGTGACGACGGATCGCCAGCAAGCTGGCTCCCACCGGGTCTTACACATGCCTTTCGATCTAGCCGCCCGTCTCGCCGAGCGCCATGCTGCCCACCTGTACCGCCAGCGGCCCTTGCTGGACAGCCCGCAAGGCCCGCTGGTACAGGTCGACGGCCGTCAGCTACTGGCCTTTTGCTCCAACGATTACCTTGGCCTGGCCAACCACCCCGAGGTAATTGCTGCCATGCGTGCCGGCGCGCAGAAGTGGGGCGTCGGTGGCGGCGCCTCGCACCTGGTGATCGGCCACAGCACCCCGCACCACGAGCTGGAAGAAGCGCTGGCCGAGTTCACCGGCCGGCCGCGGGCACTGCTGTTTTCCACCGGCTACATGGCCAATCTGGCAGCGGTGACGGCGCTGGTCGGACAGGGCGATACGGTGCTGGAAGATCGTCTCAATCATGCCTCGCTGTTGGACGCAGGCTTGCTCAGCGGCGCGCGCTTCTCGCGCTATCTGCATAACGATGCGGTCAGCTTGAGTAATCGTCTGCGCAAGGCCACCGGCAACACCCTGGTGGTCAGCGATGGTGTGTTCAGCATGGATGGCGATCTGGCCGACCTGCCCAGTCTCTGTGCGGAGGCCAAGGCCAGCAATGCCTGGGTGATGGTCGACGATGCCCATGGCTTCGGGCCGCTGGGCGCAACTGGTGGCGGCATCGTCGAGCATTTCGGTCTAGGCCTGGAGGATGTGCAGGTGCTGGTCGGTACCCTGGGCAAGGCCTTCGGCACCGCCGGGGCTTTCGTTGCCGGCAGCGAGGAGCTGATCGAGACGCTGATTCAGTTCGCTCGTCCTTATATCTACACCACCAGCCAGCCGCCGGCGGTGGCCTGCGCCACCCTGAAAAGCCTTGAGCTGCTGCGCACGGAAAGCTGGCGTCGCGAGCACCTGAACAAACTGGTCGAGCGCTTCCGTCAGGGCGCGGCCGAGATCGGGCTGACTCTGATGGACAGCCCGACGCCGATCCAGCCGATTCTGATCGGTGACAGCGAACGGGCACTGAAGCTCTCGGCACTGTTAAAAGCGCGTGGCCTGCTGGTTGGCGCCATTCGCCCGCCCACCGTGCCGGTGGGTAGTGCGCGGCTACGGGTGACGCTGTCTGCGGCGCACAGCGAGGCGCAGCTGGAACAACTACTCGACGCGCTGGCCGAATGCTGGCCGCAGGTACGCGATGATGCGTGAGCAACTGATTCTTCTGCCCGGCTGGGGACTCGGCAGTCTGCCGCTGGAAGTGCTGGTCGAGGCCTTGCGTGGTCTTGCTCCGCAACTGAGCGTGCTGATCGAGCCACTGCCCGAGCTGAGCAGTGGTGAGCCGCGTGACTGGTTGCTGGAGTTGGACGAGCGTCTACCCGAGCACACCTGGCTGGGCGGCTGGTCGCTGGGCGGCATGCTCGCCAGTGAGTTGGCGGCGCTGCGCGGCGAACGCTGCCGCGGCCTGCTGACCCTGGCCAGCAACCCCTGTTTCGTCGCTGGCGGCGACTGGCCGCACGGCATGCCCGAGGCCACTTTCAACGCCTTCGTTGACGCCTGCCGGCAGGATCCACGTGCCACCCGCAAGCGTTTCAGTCTGCTCTGCAGTCAGGGTGCCTCCACCGCTCGTGACCTCGCTCGCCAGTTGCAGGCTGCGGCGCCGCAGCTGGCGCCCGAGGTACTGCTGGCCGGTCTCGAGGTGCTCGGCAATTTCGACGGACGCAGTGCCATCCAGCGTTTCGCCGGGCCGCAACTGCACCTGCTGGCTGGTGCCGATGCGCTGGTGCCGGCCGAGGTAGCGGGTGATCTGCTGGCGCTGCAGCCGGATATCGAGGTCGGCCTGATCGAAGGCGTCAGTCACGCCTTTGTGCTGGAGCGGCCGCATGAGGTGGCAGCGGCGATCCTGGCGTTTCTCAGCGAGGCCGGCGATGACTGACTGGCACGAACAGAGCGGCCTGCCGGACAAGCGGCGGGTGGCTGCGTCCTTTTCCCGCGCGGCGCCGAGTTACGACAGCGTGGCGGCTTTGCAACGGGCCGTCGGTGTCGAATTGCTGGCGCGTTTGCCGGTGCAGCTGGCACCACAGCGCTGGCTTGATCTCGGCTGCGGCACCGGGCATTTCAGTCGGGTGCTGGCCGCGCGTTTCCCAGCCGCAGAAGGCGTAGCCCTGGACTTGGCCGAAGGCATGTTGCGCCATGCCCGTCCGCTGGGTGGCGCCCAGCAGTTTATTGCCGGTGATGCCGAGAGCCTGCCGCTGCGCGCTGGCAGCGTCGACCTGATCTTTTCCAGTCTGGCGGTGCAGTGGTGTGCAGATTTCGCTGCAGTGCTGGCTGAGGCGCAGCGCGTGCTGCGGCCTGGTGGCGTGCTGGCTTTCACCAGCTTGTGCGTTGGCACCTTGCAAGAGTTGCGGGATAGCTGGCAGAAGGTCGATGGCTTCGTTCACGTCAATCGTTTCCGCCGCTTCGCCGACTACCAGCAACTCTGCGCGCACAACGGCCTGCAGGTGCTGGGGCTTGAGCGTCAGGCGCAGTGTCTGCACTTCCCTGACCTGCGCCAGCTGACTGGCGAGCTCAAGGCTCTCGGTGCGCACAATCTCAATCCCGGTCGCCCCGACGGACTGACCGGGCGTGCGCGGATTCGCGCGCTGGTCGCCGCCTATGAACATTTCCGCCAGCCTGCGGGTCTGCCAGCCACCTATCAGGTGGTCTATGGCGTGCTGCAGAAACCCCTGTAGAAGCGACTCTGCTCGCGAGTCGAACACCACAAAAGCTTCGCGAGCAGCGCTCGCGTCTACGGAATACAGATATGGCTCAGGCTTATTTCGTCACGGGTACCGACACCGAAGTCGGCAAGACCACCATTGCGTCCGGCCTGTTGCATGCCGCGCGCTCGGCGGGGCTGAGTACCGCAGCGGCCAAGCCGGTGGCCTCGGGTTGCGAGCCGACCCCCGAGGGGCTGCGCAACAGTGACGCCCTGGCCCTGCTTGGCGAATGCACGTTGCCGCTGACCTATGCGCAGGTCAATCCATTGGCTTTTGCTCCGGCAATTGCCCCGCACCTGGCGGCGCGTGAGGCTGGGGTGGCCTTGACGGTTGAGGCGCTGGTTGCGCCAGTCAGGGATGTGCTCGCTCGGCAGGCCGACTTCACCCTGGTCGAAGGGGCAGGGGGCTGGCGCGTACCACTGGCCGGGCAGGCGAACCTGTCCGATTTGCCGATTGCCCTGGGCCTGCCGGTGATTCTGGTGGTTGGTGTGCGCCTTGGCTGCATCAACCATGCGCTGCTGACGGCCGAGGCAATTGCCCGCGACGGCCTGACCCTGGCTGGCTGGGTGGCGAATATCGTCGAGCCGCACACTTCGCGCCTGGAGGAGAACCTGGCGACCCTCGCCGAGCGCCTGCCTGCGCCGTGTCTGGGGCAGGTGCCGCGTTTGGCTGCGGCGACACCGGCAGCCGTGGCTGAGCATCTGCAGCTGGACTTGCTGGAGATTCCGACATAAGTAGTAACGCGGCCATAGCTTTTTGCTTGTACAAAAAATGAGCGTTTTCTGCTTAACTCATTTGCACACTTCTGTACTTACGGGATTGCAGCATGGAAATCTCTGGTAGTGCCTTCAACTCGGGCCTGAACGCCATTCAGGCTGGACAGCGTCGTGTCGACCAAGCTGCCGCCGATATTGCCGGCAACACCCTGCCTCAGGCGCCAGTGGAAACCCCGCCGACGCAGCAGGTCAATCCGTCGCCGAGCAGCGCCTCGAATACCCAGGCCGATCTGGCCGAGAGCCTGATCGCTCTGAATGTCGGGAAAACCGAGTCGCAAGCGGGCGCCAAGGTTGTAGAAACGGCTGACGAGGTACTGGGTACCCTGATCGATACCCGCGTGTAACGCACGCAAAAAGTCGTCTCGTCCGACAGCGGGGCGAGGAGGAGTAGGATGCAGATCGGCAGCGCTACGTCTTATGTCGCGCCTTTGCCGTCATCCTTGCCGGCACGCCCCTTGTTGCCCGCTGATTCCGTTGCACCATCCTCTCCCGAGCTAAATCGCTCCAATCAGGCCCCCGTTACCTCCGCCCCGGCTGCTGGGAGCGATGAGCAGGCCTCGTTGCGCGAGGAAGCCGACAGTCCGAGCAATGGCGAAAGCGGCAAACCTTCTGCCAGCGAAGCCCAGCAACTGCGACAGGAGCAGCTGCAAGTTGCTCAGCTGGCCAGCCGCGACCGAGAAGTACGCTCTCATGAACAGGCCCATGCGGCGGTTGGTGGTGCCTATGCGGGTGCGCCTTCCTATACCTACAAGCGTGGCCCGGATGGCAAAGCCTATGTGGTCAGTGGCGAAGTCAGCATCGACGTCAGCCCTATTCCCAACGATCCGCAAGCCACCCTGCGCAAAATGGAAGTGGTACAGCGCGCCGCGCTGGCGCCGGCGGAACCATCTTCTCAGGATCGTCGCGTAGCGGCGCAAGCCCAGGCTCAGGCTGCCCAGGCGCGCAGCGATCTGGCACAGTTGCAGCGTGAGGAGGCGGTTGCCGCCAGCGAAGAACGGCGCTTGCGTGCCGAAGAGCTTGAGCAAGAGCGGCAGGACAAAGAAAAAGAGGAGAAGCCTGTGCAGCAGCCTCCGATAACTGCGCCTAGTCTTGATCTGTATCGGGGACTCAGCCAGTTGCAGAGCCCCGAACCGGCAGTTGATCTGCTTGCCTGAATGGCGACCGGCGGATGCTTGACAAGGTAGGGGCGTAAACGTATGTTTCAAACGCCTGTTTGATTGCTGCGCCAGCTCATGGCTGCCGGGCTCTGGGAGAAATCCCACAAGCGACCGAGATTGATCCGGTCAAACAAAAATCAAGGAATCCACCGTAGAGGTTTACCGCTATGCCTGAGTACAAGGCCCCCTTGCGTGATATCCGCTTCGTTCGCGACGAACTGCTCGGCTACGAAGCGCACTATCAGAGCCTGCCTGGCTGCCAAGACGCCACCCCGGATATGGTTGACGCCATTCTGGAAGAAGGCGCCAAGTTCTGCGAGCAGGTAATCGCCCCCCTCAATCGTGTGGGTGACCTGGAAGGTTGCACCTGGTCTCCGGAAGGCGTGAAAACCCCGACTGGTTTCAAGGAAGCCTACAAGCAATACGTAGAAGGCGGCTGGCCTTCCCTGGCCCACGACGTTGACCACGGTGGCCAAGGCCTGCCGGAGTCCCTGGGTCTGGTTGTCAGCGAAATGGTTGGTTCTTCGAACTGGTCGTGGGGCATGTACCCGGGCCTGTCGCACGGCGCGATGAACACCATCTCCGAGCACGGCACTGACGAGCAGAAGCACACCTACCTGACCAAACTGGTATCGGGTGAGTGGACCGGCACCATGTGCCTGACCGAGCCGCACTGCGGTACCGACCTGGGCATGCTGCGCACCAAGGCCGAGCCGCAAGCTGATGGCACCTATAAAGTGTCCGGCACCAAGATCTTCATCTCCGCTGGTGAGCACGACATGGCCGATAACATCGTCCACATCGTTCTGGCCCGCCTGCCCGACGCGCCGCAAGGCACCAAAGGCATTTCGCTGTTCATCGTGCCGAAGTTCTCGGTCAACGCTGACGGCTCCATCGGTGCCCGCAACGCTGTTTCCTGCGGCTCGATCGAACACAAGATGGGCATCCACGGCAACGCTACCTGCGTTATGAACTTTGACGGCGCTACCGGTTACCTGATCGGCCCAGCCAACAAAGGCCTGAACTGCATGTTCACCTTCATGAACACTGCTCGCCTGGGTACTGCTCTGCAAGGTCTGGCCCACGCTGAAGTCGGCTTCCAGGGCGGCCTGAAGTACGCTCGCGAGCGTCTGCAGATGCGCTCCCTGACTGGCCCGAAAGCGCCGGAAAAAGCCGCTGACCCGATCATCGTCCACCCGGACGTGCGTCGCATGCTGCTGACCATGAAAGCCTTCGCCGAAGGCAATCGTGCGATGGTGTACTTCACTGCCAAGCAGGTCGACATCGTCAAGTACAGCCAGGACGAAGCCGAGAAGAAAGCTGCAGACGAGCTGCTGGCCTTCCTGACACCGATCGCCAAGGCATTCATGACCGAAGTCGGCTTCGAAGCGGCCAACCACGGCATGCAGATCTATGGTGGCCACGGCTTCATCGCCGAGTGGGGCATGGAGCAGAACGTTCGTGACTGCCGTATCTCCATGATGTACGAAGGCACCACCGGTATTCAGGCTCTCGACCTGCTGGGTCGCAAGATTCTGATGACCCAGGGCGGCGCGCTGAAGAACTTCACCAAGATCGTGCACAAGTTCTGCCAGACCAACGAAGCCAACGAAGCCATCAAAGGCCTCGTCGAGCCGCTGGCCAAGCTGAACAAGGAGTGGGGCGACATCACCATGAAAGTGGGCATGGCCGCCATGAAAGACCGCGAAGAAGTTGGTGCCGCCTCGGTGGATTACCTGATGTACTCCGGTTATGCCTGCCTGGCCTACTTCTGGGCTGACATGGCACGTCTGGCTGCTGAGAAGATCGCTGCTGGTACTGCTGACGAGGCCTTCTACAAGGCCAAGCTGCAGACTGCCAACTTCTACTTCGCACGCATCCTGCCGCGCACCCGTGCGCACGTTGAAGCGATGCTGTCTGGCGCCAACAACCTGATGGACATGGCCGAAGAAGACTTCGCTCTGGGTTACTAAACCCGGTTCGACTTCAGGTCAGGAAAACCGCGGCCCTCGGGTCGCGGTTTTTTTTCGCCTGGACGAAAGGCGCGGCCCGATACCTTTCGAAAATGCGCGCTATTCCTGATGCCGGAATACCGCTGTACAGGCAAAATGCGCCATCCCGTTGCAGCGCTCTGTCGCGCTGGAGTGCTTATCGTGTTCTCGCTTGCTGCCGTCCGTCTCAGTCATTTCCTGCTGCCGCTGCTGTTGCTGCTCGGTGGCGTGCTGATTGCCCGCCTGGCGGTGCTCAACGAATTCTTCCTGTCGCTGTTCAATGTGCTGCCGACCCTGTTGTTGCTGCTCGGCGGTACCTTTTGCGTGGTCTACAACCGCCAGCGTGAGCTATCGCTGCTGGTAGTGGTCTACCTGGGTTACTTCCTGCTCGACACGCAAACCGACTATTTCCGCCAGCATGCCAAGGTGCGCGAGGACGCTGCGCTGGTGTTCCACCTGTGCAGCCTGTTATTGCCGCTGCTGTACGGCCTGTTTGGCGCCTGGCGCGAGCGCAGCCATCTGGTCCAGGATCTGGTGGCGCGCGCCGCCGTGTTGCTGGCGGTGGGTGGCGTGGCTGTGGCCTTGGCGCAGCGCTTCCCCGAGGCGATGCAGCGCTGGCTGACGGAAATCCACTGGCCGCTGCTGCATGGCGGCTGGATGAGTCTGATTCAATTGGCCTATCCACTGTTCTTTGGCGCCAGCGTGCTGCTGCTGGTGCAGTACCTGCGCCAGCCGAGGCCGCTGCATGCCGCCTTGCTATTCGGCTTGCTCGCCCAGCTGTGGATGTTGCCGCAGACCTTTATCCTGCCTCATGCCCTGCAGGTGATGAGCAGTCTGAGCATGCTCATGCTGGTCTCGGCCGTGGCGCATGAGGCTTACCAGATGGCCTTTCGTGATGAGCTGACCGGCCTACCGGGGCGCCGCGCGCTGAACGACCGCCTGGAGCGCCTGGGGCGCAGTTATGTGATCGCCATGGCTGACGTCGATCACTTCAAGAAATTCAATGACACCCACGGCCACGATGTCGGCGATCAGGTGCTGCGCCTGGTTGCCGCTCAGCTGCGCAAGATTGGTGGGGGTGGCAAGGCCTACCGCTATGGCGGCGAGGAATTTACCCTGGTGTTTCCCGGCAAGAGTCTGGCCGAATGCCTGCCGCATCTGGAAGTGGTGCGCCAGGCCATTGAGGTCTATCGCATCCAGTTGCGCGACAAGCAGCAACGTCCGCAGGACGACAAGCAGGGCCGTCAGCGCCGTGCTGGTGCCAGGGTCAGCGAAGTTTCGGTGACGGTAAGCATGGGTGTGGCCGAACGCGGTCAGGAGCAGGGTCGTCCGGAAGAAGTGATCAAGGCCGCGGACAAGGCGCTCTACAGTGCCAAGAGTGCCGGGCGTAACTGTATTCGCAGTCCCGGTCAGCGGCGCGGCGCGGTCAAGCTGGAAGGTGTCGGCAGTTGAGCGGGACGCTTCCGCGGGTCGATGTAGAGGTTATGGTCTGATGCGCTGTGCGTTCGCACGTTGCATGCTCTGACCGGCGGTTGAGCTGCGCAAGAGCTGGTTATTTGGCGGTTTTCGGCTGTGGCGCATTCGGCAAACGGCTCTGGACTGATTGGTCACTACGCGACCCTATGTGTCTGAAAAGTTGTTCGGTTAAACTCTGAGCACTTCCGTATACCTGTTGGTTCGTTCGAGGATTGCTCCATGGCTGACTACAAAGCTCCCCTGCGCGACATGCGCTTCGTGCTCAATGAAGTGTTCGAAGTTTCCAAGCTGTGGGCCCAGTTGCCGGCCCTGGCCGAAGTGGTGGACGAAGACACCGCTGCTGCCATCCTCGAAGAAGCCGGCAAGGTGACTGCCGGTGTGATTGCCCCGCTTAACCGCAGCGGCGACGAAGAAGGCTGCTCCTGGGAAGGTGGCGCGGTGAAAACCCCGGCTGGCTTCCCTCAGGCCTACCAGACCTACGCCGATGGCGGTTGGGTTGGCGTCGGTGGTGACCCGGTATTTGGCGGCATGGGCATGCCCAAGGTGATCTCGGCCCAGGTCGAGGAAATGGTCAACTCGGCCAACCTGTCGTTCGGCCTGTACCCGATGCTGACCGCCGGTGCCTGCCTGTCGATCAACGCCCACGCCAGCGAAGAGTTGAAAGACAAGTACCTGCCGAACATGTACTCCGGCGTTTGGGCCGGCTCCATGTGCCTGACTGAGCCGCACGCCGGCACCGACCTGGGCATCATCCGCACCAAGGCCGAACCGCAGGCTGACGGCAGCTACAAGATTTCCGGCACCAAGATCTTCATCACCGGCGGTGAACACGACCTGACCGAGAACATCATCCACCTGGTACTGGCCAAGCTGCCAGATGCGCCGGCTGGCCCGAAAGGCATCTCGCTGTTCCTGGTGCCGAAAGTCATGGTCAACGCCGACGGCTCGCTGGGCGAGAAGAACTCGCTGTCCTGCGGCTCGATCGAGCACAAGATGGGTATCAAGGCTTCCGCCACTTGCGTGATGAACTTCGACGGCGCCACCGGCTGGATCGTCGATGCGCCGAACAAGGGCCTCGCCGCCATGTTCACCATGATGAACTACGAGCGCCTGGGCGTCGGCATCCAGGGTCTGTCCCTGGGCGAGCGCAGCTACCAGAACGCCGTGGAATACGCCCGCGACCGCATCCAGAGCCGTGCGCCGACTGGCCCGGTAGCCAAGGACAAAGCCGCCGACCCGATCATCGTGCATCCGGACGTGCGCCGCATGCTGCTGACCATGAAAGCGCTGAACGAAGGCGGTCGTGCCTTCTCCAGCTACGTGGCCATGCAACTGGACACCGCCAAGTTCAGCGAAGACGCAGTTACCCGCAAGCGCGCCGAAGAGCTGGTTGCCCTGCTGACCCCGGTAGCCAAGGCCTTCCTCACCGATATGGCGCTGGAAACCACCGTACATGGCCAGCAGATCTTTGGCGGCCACGGCTTTATCCGTGAGTGGGGCCAGGAGCAGCTGATCCGCGACTGCCGCATCACCCAGATCTACGAAGGCACCAACGGTATTCAGGCGCTCGACCTGGTCGGCCGCAAAGTGGTCGGCAGCGGCGGTGCGTTCTACAAGCACTTCGCCGAAGAGATCAAAGCCTTTACCGACAGCGCCGACGCCTCGCTGGCCGAGTTCGTCAACCCGCTGAAAGACGCCATCGCCAACCTGGAGCTGATGACCGCCGACTTGCTGGAACGTGCCAAGGCCAACCCGAATGAAGTCGGCGCCGCCTCGGTCGAGTACCTGCAGGTGTTCGGTTACACCGCCTACGCCTACATGTGGGCCCTGATGGCGCGCACCGCCCTGGCCAAACAGGATCAGGACGAGTTTTACCGCACCAAGCTGGGCACCGCGCGCTTCTTCTTTGCCCGCCTGCTGCCGCGCATTCACTCGCTGACTGCGTCGGTCAAGGCTGGTAGCGAAAGCCTGTATCTGCTGGACGCTGCTCAGTTCTGAGTGTGATCCGCAAGTGAAAAAGCCCCGCTTTGGCGGGGCTTTTTTATACCTGTGATTTGCATAGCGGGCATCTTGGGTCGGGCGGATGCACCTGCGTTGCACAATTTGTGCGGAAGCCAGATGTAGGGTGGATGACGCTCTGCTCATCCACCAGTGGCCTAGCTCGGTGGATCGGTGGATCGGTGGATCGGTGGATCGGTGAAGCGTGATCCACCCTACGGTACTTCAGAAGCAGGTGGATGGTGACGCGATCATGAGGTGGCCCGGATGAAATCCGGGAACGGGGGCGCGGGCTTCCCCGGATTTCATCCGGGCTACTCTGTTGAGCCTGTCCGGCAGCGATACCTAGCCGGCTATGCATTGTGTCTGTGCGCCAGTTGGCCTGCGTCTCTGTGTAGTGTGTCGAGCGCATCGATATACTCGGCCATCCGCGGTCGCACGAACAGCGTCGGCTGCCGCGTACAAAGGATTTCGCCTCAACGGCTCGGGAAGCAAACGCATGCAATGGATTTTCATGCTGGTTGGTCTGGTGCTCGGTGCACTGGCCGGTGAATCGATCACCAGTGCCCTGCTCGGTGGTCTGATCGGACTGGGTTTGGGGCAGGCCCTGCGTCTGCATCAGCTCACGGCTGAAAATGTGGCATTGCGCAAGGAGCTCAAGGGCTTTGCCGAGCGCTTCGAGCGCGGCACCACTGCGCTTTACGAACGTCTGCTCAAGCTGGAGCCCAGTGGCCCGGCCCCCGAGCAACCCGTATCGGTCGAGCCCGTTGCCGTTGTCCCAGAGCAGCCAATGCCAGCAGCGCCTGCGCCGGTCGAGCCGGACAGCGAGCTGATCTTCGAGCTGCCGGAGCTGTTGCCTGAGGCTGAGCCCGTTGTGCGCCGCGCACCGCAAGACAGCTGGCAGGCGGCATCCAGCCAAGCAGAACGCCCTATCGAGCGGAGTGCTCCTGCTGCACCGAGCAAACCGCGCGAACCTTCGCTCATCGAGCGCGCCATCGGTCTGGCCAAGGCCTGGCTGTTCGGTGGCAATACCGTACTGCGGGTCGGCGTGGTGCTGTTGTTTCTCGGCCTGGCCTTCCTTCTGCGCTATGCCACCGAAGGCATGGTGGTGCCGGTCGAGATGCGTTATGCCGGCGTCGCCGCCAGTGCCATCGCCCTGCTCGGGCTGGGCTGGTGGCTGCGCGAACGGGTCGGCAGCTACGGCCTGATCCTGCAGGGCACGGGTGTGGCGGTGCTGTACCTGACCACCTTCGCGGCGATGCGCCTGCATCCGCTGCTCGATCCGAAGATGGCCCTCGGTCTGCTGGTGCTGGTCACCGTGTTCTCGGCGATCCTCGCAGTGGCGCAGAACGCCCTGGGTCTGGCGGTGGCAGCGGCGCTGGGCGGTTTTGCCGCACCGATCCTGACCTCCACCGGCAGCGGCAACCATGTGGCGCTGTTCTCCTACTTCATCCTGCTCAACAGCGGCATCTTCGCCATCGCCTGGTTCAAGGCCTGGCGCCTGCTCAACCTGGTCGGTTTCCTCGGCACCTTCGGTATCGGCCTCGCCTGGGGCCTGCGCTCTTACACGCCGGAATTGTTGTGGAGCACTGAGCCGTTCCTGATCTTGTTCTTTCTGATGTACGTGGCCATCGGCCTGCTGTTCGCCCGGCGCAAGTTGCGCGAAGCCGAGGTGGCGCCGCAGGAGCGTGGCGAACTGCTGCGCTGGGCGCGAGACAAGGCCGATTACGTGGATGGCAGCGTGTTGTTCGGCACACCGCTGGTGGGCTTTGGCCTGCAGTACGCGATCGTGCAGCACATCGAGTTCGCCGCCGCCTTCAGTGCTCTTGGTCTGGGCCTGTTCTACCTGCTGCTGGCGCGCGTGCTCAGTGGCCGCGCGCCGGGGCGGACGCTGTTGCTGGTGGAGACCTGCCTGGCGCTCGGGGTGATCTTTGCCAGCCTGGCCATCCCGCTGGGCCTGGATGCGCGCTGGACTTCCGCGGCCTGGGCAGTGGAAGGTGCCGGCATTTTCTGGCTCGGCCTGCGTCAGGAGCGACCGTTGGCGCGCGCCTTTGCCTTGCTGCTGCAGTTCGGTGCGGCGCTGGCGTTCCTCGGTGAGCTGGATTTCAGCATGTCTAGCGCCACGGTGCTGGAGGGTGCGCCACTGGGTGCGCTGATGCTCGGCGCGGCACTGCTGTTCAGCTTCTGGCAGCTGCGCCAGGCACCGCTGGAGGCCAGCAAGGCCTGGGAACGCCGTGGCCTGCCGCTGCTGGCGGTGGGCGGGTTGCTGTTTCTCTATCTGATCGCGCCGCTGTGTTTCGCTGCCGAGGGCACCGCCATCAGTTGGGCCCTGGCCGGGCTGGCGACGCTGTGGGTTGGCCTGCGCCTGCAGTCGCGGACCTTCCTGTTCAGCGCTTTCGCCGTGCAATTGCTCGGCGGCCTGGTCTTCCTCACCAGGCTGCGGGGTTCGGAACTGGGTCATGCCGGCGTACTCGATTCCGGTTGGCGCGGCCTGCTGGTCTGCTCGCTGATCGGCCTGGCGCTGGTGGCCGGCATGCTGATTGCGGCGCGCGACAAGCTGGTCAGCAGTGATCGCGGCCTGCTGCGCGGCCTGTCGCTGGTGATGCTGGTCGGTCTGGTGTTCATCAACCTGGCGGTGCTGTTCGTCCTGCCCTGGCACAGCGCCAGTGCGGTTTGGGCGGGTACGGGGCTGCTGATCATCTGGCTCAGCCTGCGTCTGCAGCTGCGCGCCAGTTTCCTCTTCGGCCTGCTGCTGCAGGTGGTCGGTGGTATCGCCTTCCTTGCCGCCAGCCCGCTGCTGCTCGGCTATTTGCCCAGTGAAGGGCTGCGCCCGCTGGCCCATGCCGGCTTCTGGACGCCGCTGGTGCTGGCCATTGCCGCGCAGATCGGTGCCTGGCGCCTGCGCCATGTGTTGCTGCGTCAGCAGGCCGGAGAGCTCGGCAGCCTGAGCCTGCAGCGGCTGTCGCAACTGTTGCTGGCCTGGGGTGCGGGCTGGTGGGCGTTGGCCCTGGCTGCGGAGATCGTGCGCTTTGTCGCGCCGGGTCTGCAGGGCTCGTTGCTGTTGCTGGCGGCGGCGCTGAGCGTGGCGCTGTGGGCACTGCTGGCCGAACGTCTGCGCTGGCGCGCCCTGGCCCTGTTGTGCACGCTACTGGTACCGGTTGCCGGGGTTATCCTGCTGCAGGTCGGCGAGCGCAGTTATCACCCGGCGGCGAGTTTCGGTTGGCTGGCCTGGGGGCTGCTGTTCGTCGTGCACCTGCTGTCGTTACGCCGCCTGGCGAGTCTGTTGCCAAGCGGTGCATTGAGTGCCACCCATGTGCTGGGCTGCTGGTTGATCCTCGGTGTGCTAGCGCTAGAGCTGCGCTACCTGCTGATGCTGTTGTCCGAGCAATACAACGCCTGGCGCTGGCTGGGCTGGGCGCTGTTGCCGAGCGCCTTCCTCCTGTTGATGGCCGCGCCACGGCAATGGCCGTGGCCGGTGGCGGCGTACCCGCGTGAATATCGGGTGTGGGCGGCCGCGCCGCTGGCGGTGCTGATGCTCGGCTGGTTCTGGCTGGCCAATATCGCCAGCGACGGCGGTGCCGAGCCGCTGCCTTATATCCCGCTGATCAATCCGCTGGAGCTGGGCCTGCTGTTCAGCCTGCTCGGGGTGTACCAGTGGCTGCGCAGCGGGTTGCCGCAGCTGGGCGTTGCGCTGTCGCGCACCGAGCAGCTGGCGCAGCTGCTGGCCGGCATCTCGCTGTTCGCTCTGTTCACTGCCACGGTGTTCCGCGCGGCTCATCACTGGGGTGGCGTACCCTATCAACTCGATTTGCTGCTCGATTCGATGCTGGTGCAGGCCGGCCTTTCCATCGTCTGGACCCTGATCGCCTTGCCGCTGATGATCGTCGGCCACCTGCGCAGCCGGCGCGAGCTGTGGCTGGTCGGCGCCGCGCTGATCGGCGTGGTGGTGGCCAAGCTGTTCTTCGTCGAGCTGGGCAATCGTGGTGGCCTGGAACGCATCGTTTCCTTTATCGGCGTCGGCGTGTTGCTGCTGGTCGTCGGCTATTTCGCACCGCTGCCGCCGCGCAAGGCGGACGGTGAATCTGCACAGGTGAAAGCATGAGCAAAGTCTTGTTGTGTCGTCCGCTGCTGTTGGTCGCGCTGTTTCTGGCGCCCTGGGCGAATGCCGCGGAGCAGGCGGCGGACTATGCCACCCGCGTGCCTCTCACCCTCGACGGCGAAGGCCCCTGGTATCGCCTGGAACTGCCACTGGCTCTGCATTTCGCCGCCCGGCATGCAGACTTGCGTGACCTGCGCGTATTCAACGGCGAAGGCGAGGCGCTGGCCTATGCCCTGACCCTGGGTGCTGCGCAGGCTGCCGAGCAGCGCCAGCAGGTGGCGGTCAAATGGTTCCCGCTGATGGGCGAGGCGAGCGCTCAGGGCGCACCGGCCATTCGTGTGCAGCGCAGCACCAGCGGCACCCTGGTCGAAGTGGCACCGCAGGAGTCGGCGCCCGCCGAGCAGGTTCTGCGTGGCTGGTTGCTGGATGCCAGTGCCGTGGATCTGCCGCTGCATCGCCTGTTGCTGGACTGGAGCGCCGACAGCGAGGGCTTTCAGCGGTTTTCCATTGAGGCCAGCGATGACCTGCAGCACTGGAGCAGCTGGGGCGAGGGCAGCATCGCCCGCCTGAGTTTCGCCAATGAGCGTATTGACCAGCGCGAGGTGGCGCTGCCCGGGTACAAGGCGCGTTACCTGCGCCTGCTCTGGCTGGCGCCGCAACAGGCGCCGGCACTGACCGCCGCCCAGCTGGTCAGTATCAGTAATGCCGACACGACGCCGCCGCTGGTCTGGTCTGCGCCGTTGCCGGCGCGTAGCAGCAAGGCTGGCGAGTACAGCTGGGAGCTGCCGTTGTCGCTGCCGTTGCAGCGGCTCAGGTTCAGCCTCGATCAGGCAAACACCCTGGCGCCGGTAAGCCTGTCCAGCCGCCGTGACGGCAAGCTGGAGTGGCAGCCGCTGGCTCGCGGTCTGCTTTATCGTCTGCCGCAGAATGGCCAGGAGGTGCGCCAGGACGAGATTGAGCTGTATGGCACGCCCGTGCAGCAGTTGCGCCTGCAGGTCGACGAGCGCGGTGGTGGTCTGGGCAAACAGGCGCCGCAGTTGCAGGTGGCGATGCGCAGCACTCAGGTGGTGTTCCTTGCTCGCGGCCCGGCGCCTTATCAGTTGGCCATCGGTAAAGCGGCCGTGCAATCGGCAGCCTTGCCGCTGAGCACGCTGATTCCCGGTTACGAGCCGGCACGTCTTTCCAGTCTGGGTGTGGCGACGGCGCCGCAGCAGGTGTCGGCAGCGGTCGAGGCTGCCGCGCAACAGGCCCAGGCGCAGGCGGACTGGAAGCGTATTGGGCTGTGGGCGGTGCTATTGGTCGGTGTGGCGCTGCTTGGTGGGATGGCCTTCAGCTTGCTGCGCAAGCCTCAAGGCGGGGCATGATGCGGCGATCATGCTGGCAATGGTGGCGATCCGTCGGGCGATATTAAGTTCAAACAAGAGTTTGATGAATTGCGATACAAATCACGTTAAAGTCGGCGAGTAGCACCCAGTCCAATAACAATCATAAGGACATTTCAATGAAGCGCGTTCTGACCCCGCTGGCTGCGGCTTGCCTGCTCGCCAGTGCTTCCTTTCCCTTGTCTGCATCCCCCTATTCGACCATGGTGGTGTTCGGCGACAGCCTGGCCGATGCCGGACAGCGCGCTGATGCTGATGGTCCGGCTGGCGCTACCGAGCGCTTTACTAACCGCACTGGCCCGACTTATCAGCCGGGTAGTGGCGAATCGTACGGCCTCAATGCCACCCAGATTCTGAATGGCAAGTTGGGATTCGGCAGCATGACCGGCTCCACCTCGCCGGTGAATCAGGCACTAGGCCTGCCCGATGGCAATAACTGGGCTGTGGGTGGCTATCGCACCGATCAGATTCTGGACTCCATTACCGGCGTTGGCGGTTCCATCGTCGATTCACGCTCGCGCGATGGTTACTTGGTGGAGCGTGGCTTCCGGGCTGATCCCAATGCCCTGTACTACCTCACTGGCGGCGGTAATGACTTCCTTCAGTTCCAGGTGACCAGTACGGCCACCGCTCAAGCTTCTGCCGGGCGCCTGGTCGATAGCGTTGAGGCACTGCAGCAAGCGGGTGGCAAATACATCATGGTCTGGTTGCTGCCGGACGTGGGCTTGACACCCAATTTCTTTGGTTCCGGTCTGCAGAGCACCGTTTCGGGTCTGGCCCAAGACTTCAATACCGAGTTGGTCACTCAACTCGCCCAGGTCAATGCTGAGGTCATTCCCCTCAACGTACCCCTGATGCTTTCGGAAGTACTGGCAGACCCGGCTCGCTATGGGCTGCTGGCTGATCGCGATACTCTGCTTAGTACCTGCTTTGACGATTGCACCAACCAGAACCCGGTCTACGGGCTCAACGGCACCAATCCCGATCCGAGCAAGCTGTTGTTCAACGACAGTGTGCACCCGACTATCGCCGGGCAAACCTTGATCTCCGATTATGCCTACTCGCTGTTGTCCGCCCCCTGGGAAATCAGCCTGTTGCCGGAAATGGCACATGGCAACCTGCGTTCGCACCAGGATCAGCTGCGCGCTCAATGGCAGGCCGACTGGGAAGCCTGGCAGGCGGTCGGTCAGTGGCGTGCGTTCGTCAATGGCGGTGGCCAGCGGCTCGACTACGACGTTTACGAAAGCTCTGCCGATGGCAATGGCTATAACCTCAACGTCGGTGGTAGCTATCGTATCAACGATGCCTGGCGCGTCGGTCTTGCTGCCGGTTTTTACGAGCAGAGCCTGGAAGCCGGTGACGCAGACTCCGATTACGATCTCAACAGCTATATCGGTACCGCCTTTGCCCAGTACCAGGAAAATCGCTGGTGGGCCGAGCTGGCAGCCAGTGCTGGTTACCTCGACTACGCCGATCTCCAGCGTAAGTTCGAGCTGGGTGCTACCACTCGCTCCGAAGAAGGTGATACCGATGGCTCGTTGTGGGCCTTCACCGGCCGCTTCGGCTACGACATCGCCCAGCCGGGTAGCCAATGGCACCTGAGTCCGTTCATCAGTGCTGACTATGCCCGCGTCGAGCTGGATGGTTACTCGGAAGATGGCCAGCGTTCCACTGCACTGACCTATGACGACCAGGAGCGTACCTCCAAGCGTCTGGGGGTTGGCCTGCAGGGCATCATCGACCTGAATGCGCAGACCCGTCTGTTCGCCGAAGTGGCGCAGGAGCGCGAGTACGAGGATGACGTCAGCGAAGTGAGCATCTCGCAGAATGCTCTGTCGGGTATCGAGTACACGCTGGAAGGCTATGTGCCGACCGACAAGACTACTCGCGCCAGCCTCGGCGTCAGCCACAAGCTGGCCGAAGGCTTGTCGCTGCGCGGCAGCTATAGCTATCGCAACAGCGATGACGATGATCAGCAGGGAATCAATCTCTCCCTGTCCTGGGACTTGTAAGCCGTCTACCGCGACCGCGTCCCTGGGGTGGGGCGCGGTCACGGCACTCCCGTGTCGCCATCCTCTCATCAGCTGTCGGGTTCTGCAGAGGCGCCGACGCTCACAAACGGTTAAACTGCGCGCGATTTTGACTTCCCTTCCGGAGCTCCTCCATGTCGCGCGTCACCCTCAGCCGCTATCTGATCGAACAGACCCGCAGCCACAACACTCCGGCTGATTTGCGTTTCCTCATCGAAGTGGTCGCACGTGCGTGCAAGGAAATCAGCCATGCCGTGTCCAAAGGCGCCCTCGGCGGCGTGCTTGGCAGCATGGGCACCGAGAACGTGCAGGGTGAAGTGCAGAAGAAGCTCGACGTAATCTCCAACGAGATCCTCCTCGAAGCCAACGAATGGGGCGGCCACCTGGCCGGCATGGCTTCGGAAGAAATGGACAACGCCTACCAGATCCCCGGCAAGTATCCGAAAGGCGCCTACTTGCTGGTGTTCGACCCGCTCGACGGCTCCAGCAACATCGACGTCAACGTCTCGGTCGGTACTATCTTCTCCGTGCTGCGTTGCCCGGATCGCAATGGCGAGAACGGTGATCTCGGCGAGGAGGCCTTCCTTCAGCCAGGTACCCAGCAAGTTGCAGCCGGCTATGCCATCTACGGCCCGCAGACCATGCTGATGCTGACCCTTGGTGACGGTGTGATGGGTTTCACCCTGGATCGCGAGATGGGCAGCTTCGTGCTCACCCACGAAAACATCAAGGTTCCGGAAAGCACTGCTGAATTCGCCATCAACATGTCTAACCAGCGTCACTGGGAAGCCCCGGTGCAGCGCTATGTCTCCGAGTTGCTGGCCGGCAAGGAAGGCCCGCTGGGCAAGAACTACAACATGCGCTGGATCGCTTCGATGGTTGCCGACGTGCACCGCATCCTCACCCGTGGCGGCCTGTTCATGTACCCGCGCGATGCCCGTGAGCCGGAGAAGCCGGGCAAGCTGCGCCTGATGTACGAGGCCAACCCGATGTCGATGCTGATCGAGCAGGCCGGCGGCGCCGCTACCAACGGCAACCAGCGCATTCTCGATATCCAGCCGACTTCCCTGCACCAGCGCGTGGCGGTATTCCTCGGCTCCAAGGAAGAAGTCGAGCGCGCCACGGCTTACCATCAGGCCTGACCCGTGGCGGCCTGGCAGCCCTTGCTCGACTGGTGGTTCGGTGACGCCGAAACCGCCAGCGCGGTGGCGGCCCAGCGTAACAAGCTGTGGTTCGGCTACCAGGCCAGTCAGGATGCCGAGGCGCGTGAGCGCTTCGACACGCTGAGCGCCCAGGCGCTGGCGGGTGATCTGCAGGATTGGGCCGAGCAGGCCGAGGGCTGGCTGGCGCTGATCCTGCTGCTCGACCAGCTGCCGCGAATGATTCATCGCGCTACGCCGCAGGCTTTTGCCGGTGATGCCCGCGCCCAGCAATTGGTGCGCTGGGGCTTGGCGCAGGGGCTGGAGCGGCAGCTGCCGGCGATTCGCCAGGTATTCGTCTACCTGGTGCTGGAGCATGCCGAGGACCTGGCTATACAGAACCTGGCCGTCGAGCGTTTTCGCGCCCTGCGCGAGCAGGTGCCGATTGCTGAACGCGATCTGTTTGGCGGATACCTCGACTATGCCGTGCGTCACCAGCAGGTGATTGCTCGTTTTGGCCGTTTTCCCCATCGCAATGCGATTCTCGGGCGTGCCTCGACGGCCGAGGAATTGGCCTTCCTGCAGGAACCCGGCTCACGCTTCTGACGTCCAAGGGCGCACAAGCGGGCTGACTGTGCCAAGCTCTTCCGCAGTTAAAACCCCTCAGGAGTCTCCCATGTCGCTGCGTACCCTCGTTGTGCTGTCCGCCTGTGTCCTGCTCGCCGCGTGCAGCAAGGTCAATCAGGAAAACTACGCCAAGCTCAAGGCCGGCATGGCCAAGGCCGAAGTGGAAAGCCTGCTCGGCAGCCCCTCCGAGTGCTCTGGCGCCATAGGTATCACCAGCTGTAACTGGGGCGATGAGAAAGTTTTCATCAGCGTGCAGTACGCTGGCGACAAGGTGATGATGTTTTCCGGTCAGGGCCTGAAATGATGGCGCGCACATGGCCTTACCTGGCACTGCCGGTCGTTCTGCTGGGGCTGATCGGTTGTGCCGGTCCGGGTGCAGGTGGCGATGTCCCGCAGACAGCTGGAACCGTTGACCTGCAGCGCTATCAGGGCACCTGGTACGAGCAGGCGCGCTTGCCAATGTTTTTCCAGCGCAACTGTGCGCAATCCGAGGCGCATTACCAGCTGCAGGATGATGGCGCGGTTGGCGTACTCAACCGCTGCCGCACCCTCGACGGCGAGTGGATTGAAGCCAAAGGCCAGGCGACCCCACAGGTGGCTGGGCAGACCGACAAGCTGTGGGTCAGTTTCGATAACTGGTTCAGCAACCTGTTCCCCGGCGTGGCCAAGGGCGATTACTGGGTGCTGTACCTGGACAGCGATTACCGCACCGCGCTGGTCGGCAATCCCAACCGCGAGTACCTCTGGCTGTTGACCCGCGATGCGCAGATTTCTCTGGAGACTCGCTCCGAGATGCTGCAGCAGGCCCAGGCACGTGGCTACGACACCAGCGAGCTGATCTGGCGCGTGGCGGATGCCGAGATCGGTCAGTAACAGGGTCTGTTGCTCTTTCTTGCATCAGCCAAGCGGCGACAGGGCAGATACTCCGCGCTTCTGCTCCCTCTCCCTTTTACGGGAGAGGACTGGGGAGTGGGGTACTTCTCTGTGCCTACCTTGTAGATACGGTTATTCAGCACAAGCTTTCTAGGAGCCAGCTTGCTGGCGATCAGCGGGGCGCTGTCTGCCTATCGCCAGCAAGCTGGCTCCTACAAGATCAGGCCGAGTGGATAACGCACGGCTTTCCATCCTGACGGCGGTAGGGGTGAAGCAGAACGAGTCGCATAGGTCGGTGGCTGGCAAAGCAGCAAGCTGGGTGGATAACGTTCCGCTTATCCACCATTACCGTCGAATTCGCGTCCGAGACCTAACAAGATCTAAGGCTTGCCTCGCGGCGCCTGCAAACGAATCATCAGCTGACTATCCGTCGCCCCATGCACGAACAGGCAATCCAGCGGCCTGGGCTTGCCATTGAGCAGGGCGGGATTGTTAGAAAAACCCACCGGCTCCAGCGGTATGCCGCGTGGACTGAGGTCGAGACGGCCGTTGCCGTTACTGTCCTGAAATAGTTGGATGGCAAAACGCCCAGGCGGCAGGTTGCGCAGGCGCAAGAGCGGCTCCTCGCCCTGGATCAGGCGCAGCGGCGGCTCCTGCCACGCGGGGCGGTCGGCGAAGACCAGCGCCAGGTGCACGGCGCCCGTGGCCTGTTTGCCTTCGAGGCTGACCAGAATGTCACCGGCCCAGGCTGGCGAGCTGACGAACAGCAGGCCTAACAGGCTTTGGTAGCCGGCCTTGGTTACGGTTTGAAGAATTCGCTGTGGCATAATCTTGGGCATTTTGCAGGGAATTAGCTCGGAATGCGCCAGGTTTTGGTGGTTCATTTTTCACAAACCGGTCAACTCAACCGCCTGGTTGAGTCGGTGTGTGCGCCGTTGCAGGCGTGCAGCGACATCCAGGTGGACTTCCTCGCTCTGCAGCCGGCGCAGCCGTTCCCCTTTCCCTGGCCGTTCCTCGGCTTTTTCCGCATCTTCCCTGAAACCGTGTTGCAGCGTCCGCAGCCGCTGCTTCCGCTGACGGTGGATGCCGACAAGCGTTACGACCTGGTGATCCTTGCCTACCAGGTGTGGTTCCTTTCGCCGTCGTTGCCGTTGACCAGCTTCCTCGCCTCACCCGAAGCCGCACACCTGCTCAAGGACACCCCGGTGGTGACCCTGATCGGCTGCCGCAACATGTGGCTGATGGCCCAGGAGAAGGTCAAGGCCAAGCTGACCGAGCTGGGCGCGCGGCTGGTCGACAACATCGCCCTGACCGACGCTTGCGGCACCGCGGCGAGCTTCCTGGCCACCCCGCTGTGGCTGTTCACCGGTCGGCAGAAGCCTTACGGCTGGGTGCCGCGTGCCGGCATCGATCCGGCCGAGATCGCCGCTGCCAGCCGTTTCGGCGAGGCGATGGCCGCGCGCCTGACGCGTGACGCGCTGCCAGTTGAGCAGCCGATGCTGCGGGGCCTGGGCGCAGTGAAGATCGACGAGAAACTGATCGCCAGCGAGAAGGTCGGCAACCGCAGCTTTCAGCTGTGGAGCCGCCTGCTCGCCGCCCTCGGCCCGCAACAGAGTCGTCGGCGTGGCGTGGGGCTGGTGATCTACATCGTGTTCCTGTTGTGCCTGATCGTCACCGTGGTGCCGCTCAGTGCCCTGTTGAAGAAGTTGCTGGCGCCGTTGTTCCAGGCGCGCATCCAGCGTGAGAAGGCCTACTTTGCCGGTCCGTCCGGCGAGTGAAGTGACCCGAGGAATGCCCGTGGTACAACCCGTATTCATCAACCGCATCAGCGCCTACCTGCCCCACGACCCGGTGGATAACGAGCAGATGGAAGAGCGTCTCGGCCTGGTCGGCGGCAAGCCGTCGCGGGCACGCAAGCTGGTGCTGCGGCGCAATGGTATCCAGCAGCGCCACTATGTGATCGACCCCGTTAGCGGCGAACCTAGCCTGAGCAATGCCCAGCTCAGCGCCGCTGCCGTGCGTGGCCTGACCGGTGGTGGTTTCGAACTGGCCGAGCTGGACTGTCTGGTGGCCAGCAGCTCGTCGCCGGATCAGGTGATGCCCAATCACGCGGTGATGGTGCAGGGCGAGCTGGGTAACCCGCCGTGCGAGGTGGTCTCCACCGCTGGCATCTGCCTGTGCGGCATGACCGCGCTGAAGTACGCCTGGCTCAGCGTGGCCAGCGGAGAGAGCCGCAACGCCGTGGCCTGCGGCTCGGAAGTCGCTTCCAGCCTGATGCATGCGCGTAACTTCAACGCTGAATACGAAAGCCGTGTCGACGAGCTGGAAAGCCACCCCGAGATTGCCTTCGAGAAGGACTTTCTGCGCTGGATGCTCTCCGACGGCGCCGGCGCGGTGCTGCTGCAGGGCCAGCCGAATGCCAGCGGGACGAGCCTGCGCATCGATTGGATCGATATCCTGTCCTTCGCTGACCAGATGCCACCGTGCATGTACGCCGGCGCCGAGATGGGAGATGGCCAGCTGACCGGCTGGAGCCGTTTTGATGGCGAAGAGCGTAACCGCCGCTCGGTGATGGCGATCAAGCAGGACGTCAAACTGCTCAACGACAACATCGTCAAATACACCGTGGAAGAAACCCTCAAGCGCATCATGGCGCGTCGCGAACTGCGCGTGGCGGAGATCGACTACTTCCTGCCGCACTACAGTTCGGAGTTCTTCCGCGAGCCATTGGCCAGGGGCCTGGCCAATGCCGATTTGCCGATTCCGCAGGAGCGCTGGTTCACCAACCTGACCAGCAAGGGCAACACCGGCGCGGCCTCGATCTTCATCATCCTCGAAGAACTGTTCAACGGCGGCAGCCTGCGCAGTGGTCAGCGCCTGCTTTGCTACGTGCCCGAAAGCGGACGTTTCTCCAGTGCCTTTATGCATCTGACGGTGGTTTAGCTGATGAAACTCGACGAAGTGCCCCAGGATCACAGCTCCACCTACGGCGGCCACAGCAAGCTGGTCTACGCGGTGGACGCCAGCGGCCATTACCAGCGCGCGCAGAGCGATGGCTGGGAGCCGGAGGCCTATGCCACCCAGCTGGCCGTGGCCGAGCTGCAGGAGCAAGAAGCCGCCGCCGAAGCCGCCTGGCAGCGCGGCGAACTGTCGCCGCTGAAATGCCTGATGTACCGCTACCGCCTGGACGAGCCGGCGCTGGCGCAGATCACCGGGCTGTGGCAGTGGCGCATTCGCCGGCATTTTCGCCCGGCCGTCTACCGGCGCCTGAGCGCATCTATCCTCGCCCGTTACGCCGAGGCCTTCGGCCTGCCGGTTCAGCAACTGATCGACTACCAGAAGGCCCCGGTATGACCCGCTTCGAGCCGCATTTCCAGCACCGCCAGAGCGCCCACTGCGAGAGCGGGGTGATGGCCAGCCTGCTGAGCCATGCCGGCTTGCCGATGAGCGAGCCGATGGCCTTCGGCCTGGCATCCGGCCTGGCCTTCGCCTACCTGCCGATCGTCAAGCTCAGCGGCATGCCGCTGATTGCCTACCGCATGCCGCCCAAGCACCTGATCAAGACCTTGAGCAAGCGCCTCGGCGCGCGCCTGCACAGCCGCACCTTCGGCAACCCCGAGCAGGGCCGCCGCGAGCTGGATGCGCTGCTCGACAGCGGGCGCCTGGCCGGCCTGCAGAGCTCGGTGTTCTGGCTGCCGTACTTCCCGCCGGAGATGCGCTTTCACTTCAACGCGCACAACCTGCTGGCCTACGGCCGGGACGGCGACGACTACCTGATCAGCGACCCGGTGTTCGAGGAGCCGGTGCGCTGCGCCGCCGCCGACCTGCAGAAGGCGCGCTTCGCCAAGGGCGCGCTGGCGGCCAAGGGCCTGATGTACTGGCTGGATGACGTGCCACAGGAGCAGGACTGGGAGAAACTGATTCGCCAGGCCGTGCTCGGCACCACGCGCATCCTCGACGGCATGCCGCTGCCGTGGATCGGCATCCGTGGCATCCAGCACCTGGCCAAGCAGATCGAGCAGCTCGATCCGGCGCAGGCCAAGTACAACCGCCTGTACCTGACCCATATCGTGCGCATGCAGGAAGAAATCGGCACCGGCGGCGCGGGCTTTCGCTTCATGTACGCCAGCTTCCTGCAGGAGGCCGGCGACAAGATTGGCGCGGCCGAACTGGGCGAGGCCTCGACGCGCCTGACCGCCATTGGCGACGACTGGCGCCAGTTCGCCTCGGCCTGCGTGCGCGCCAGCCGCAACAAGGGTGGGGCGCCGGACTTCCGCCCGATCGCCGAGATGGTGCGCGGCATCGCCGGGCAGGAGCGGGCGCTGATGCAGGAGCTGGGCGCCTGGGCCAAGCGCAAAGGATGATGGCGCCAGTCATCCCGCTCACGGTTAAGGCTGCGTAGGGACAGCCCCCTCTCCCTTTGGGAGAGGGTTGGGGTGAGGGTAAGCGCCACTCTGCCAGCGTATCCCTCACCCCCGGCCCGAGAGGGGAGGTTCAGCGCGGTAGCCCGGATGCAATCCGGGGGCATGGTTTGGCCTGGCGTCTTTCCCTGATTGCATCCGGGCTACCGTGAGTCGCGCCCTATCGATCCACCGGGCGGGGCCGATGGGGATGAACAGAGCGTCATCCACCCTACAGGTCGAGGCGCCTTATTTCGATGTCCGCAGTCAGCGCGGCGAAGTCCGTGGCTGGCGCGCCAGGCTGACGGCCTTCCAGCAGTACCCCCTGGACCCGAAAATCCGCGCTTTCCTCGACCAGCAGCAACAGCGCCTGGCTGACCAACCCGTCCTGCAGATCCAGCCCGGCCAGCGCCTGCAGCTGCGTCCAGACCCTTGGCCCGGCACCGATAAACAGGTTCGGCCCTTCCAGGCCCAGTTGCTGGGCGACGTGGAAGCCGGCGGCATTGCTCACGCTGTTGACGAATTCGAAGGGTTTTGGCTGCTTGTGCTGCACGCACACCGCATCCAGCAGCGCGCCCATGGTCGGTCGTGCCGGGTGGCGCGAGGCCAGGTACAGGCCGCAGTCGCTGCGCACTTTGTCCTTGAGCAGGGCGGCGCCGAGCAGGGCCTGGAAGATCAGACGGTCGATGCGCCGTGGCGGGCTGTCTAGCCACTGGCTCAGGGCGGCTTTCAGCTGCTTGTCGCTGGTGGCGGCGCGGCCGTGGATTTCGCAGGCGGCGATCACCCTCATGACGCTGCCCCCGCACTGCAGCCTTGCAGCACCAGGCTGGCATTGTTGCCGCCGAAGCCGAAGAAGTTGGCCAGCAGCAGTGCATCCGTCGCCACGTCGAGGGGCTTGCCCGGCAGGGGTAGCAGCGCCTCGCCGGCGTAGTCCAGGCCGGGCAGGGCGCCCTGTTGCAGGCGCTGGGCCAGCAGCAGGGTTTCGCTCAGACCGCAGGCTCCCAGGGTATGGCCGAGCCAGGGCTTGAGCACGCATAGATCCGGCAGCTGGTCGCCGAACAGGCGGCGCATGCCGTTGCTTTCCGCATGGTCGTTGGCACCGGTGGCGGTGCCGTGCAGCTTGACCAGCGCTACCTGGGCGGCGCTGCGTCCGGCACTACGCAGGGCTTGTTGCATCACCGCGTCGATATGGCTGCCGTCTTCGCGAGTGGTGGTCAGGCTGCTGGTGTCGCAGGCGCTGTAGCCGCCGAGCAGACGCGCCAGGGGGGCGGGGCCAGGCTCTAGGCCAAGCAGGCAGGCGGCATAGCACTCGCCTAGGATCAGGCCGTCGCGCTCGGGGTGAAACGGCCGGTACTGGCCGCCGGCGCTGGTCAGCTCCAGCGCGCCGAAGCCCTGCATGGCCAGGGCGCTGGGTGTTTCGAAGGCCAGCACCACCACCCGTTGATAGGCGCCGGCGGCGAGCAGGCGCGAGCCATACAGCAGGCCGTTGGCCGCGCTGGTGCAGGCTGTATTGAGGGTGAAGGCATCGGCGAAGCCACGGCGTTGGCGTAGCTGGTCTGCCAGCAGATCGAGCGAAGTTGAGTGTTCTGGGAGAAAACCCTGCTCGGCGCTGGCGCGGCTTTCCAGCTCGCTGATGTCCAGGCTGGTGCTGGCGATGATCAGCAGGCAGTCGTCCAGCTCCCGGGCGTCGGCGCCGAGCAGTTCATCGAGCAGGCCGTCGAGGCGCTGCATCAGGTTGTTCGTGCGGTTGCCGGCATACAGATAGGGGCGTGGCTGCTGCTGTTCATGCAAGAGAAACTGCCCGGCCTGCGGCAGTCTGCCCTGGCCGAGGGCCTGGGCGGCACCGGCCAGGTTGTCGCCCAGGCAGCTGTGCAGCACACCGCGTTGCAAATAGACCGGAATCACTTTGTGCTGCTACGGATGTAGTCGGCAATGCTGGCGATGCTGCCGAGGATCTTACGGCCGTCCTTGGCGCCTTCGATGCGTACTCCGTAGTGCTGCTGCAGGGCCAGGGACACCTGCAGGGCGTCCAGGCTGTCCATGGCGATGCGGCTCTTGGCGCCGAACAGCGGTTCGTCGTCGGCGATGCTCTGCCAGTCGATGTCGTCTTCCTTGTCGCACTCGCGAATCAGCAGTTGCTTGAGTTGTTGTTCTAGTAGTGTGTGGTCCATTGCGTTTGCTGCACTCGGTGGCGGAACAGGAGCAGCCCGGCGACCCCGCACACCGCTGCAAACAGCAGCAGGCGTGCGCAGTAGGGGGCAATATCGGCCGATGAGCCGTGGCCCACCAGCAAGGTGAGGAAGGCGTCCAGCGCCCAGCTCATCGGGGAAACTTCGGCCAGCTGGGCCATGGCCGCCGGCATTACGCTCTTGGGCACCATAATCCCGCCGATGGCGGCGAGCAGGATGTTCAGCCCGCCGCCGAGCAGCAGCGCCTGCTCGCTGCTGCGCGCCAGGGCGGCCAGCAGCAGGCCGAGGCTGCAGGTGGCCAGGGCCACGCTGACCGCCAGCAGGCCGTAGCCGGCAATGCTGCCGGGCAGGCTCAGGGCCTGCAGGCCGATGGCGGGTAGGCCATACACACCGAGCGCCAGCAGCAGGACGAACTGCAGCAGGTTGAGGGCGAAGTACGGCAGCAGCTTGCTCAGGGCCAGAGTGCCGAGGCTCAGGCCCAGGCAGCGGAAACGCAGCAAGGTGCCGCTTTGCTGTTCGCGCTGGAAGCCGCCAGCCATCGGCAGGGTGATAAAGAACATGCCGAAGATCAGCCAGGCCGGCACGCTCAATTGGCTGGCGTTGGCGCGGCCACTGAGGTCGCCGCTGGCCAGCTGCTCTTGCTCGTCGATCTGGCTTTGGGTGCGGTGCTGTACCTGCTGCAGGCGCTCCTCCAGGCTCAGCGCCGGGTCGAGCATGCCGCTGTCGGCGAGGAAGGCCTGCAGGCGGGTCTGCGCCAGGGCAATGCTCACTGCGCTGTGCAGGCGCTGGCGTGCCAGCTTGTCGAACTGTGCCGGGAAACTCAGGCTGGGCCCCTGGTGCGGGCTGTCCAGCAGGGTGGCGGCGAACTCGGCGCTCAGGCGCACATGGGCCAGCGGCTCGCTGCTCTCGGCCAGCAGCGTGCTACCCGGCAGCTGCGCCTGCAGGGCGGCGCGGAAGAACTGGCTGGAATCGCTGGCGCTGGGAATGTCGAGCACCAAGCGCAGGGCCGGCGGGCGGTCCTGCAGGTAGCTGGACATGGCGCCGGCCATCAGCAGCAGGAACAACGCCGGCATGATGAACAGCACGGCCAGCGCATGCGGGTCACGTAACAGCAGCTGGACTTCCTTGCGCACCAGGGCTTGCAGCCTCATAGCCGGCCTCCGTTGAGGCGCAGGTAGAGTTGTTCTAGCGACGGCCGGCCGAAGCGCAGCAGGCTGGGCAGCTCCTTTTGCGCGGCGATGAACTGGCTGATCTGCAACAGCTGCTGGCCATCCAGCTGGGGAATGCGCAGGCCGTTGTGCAGGGTTTCGACCGTCAGTTGCAGGCTGGAGAGCAGTTCCTGCAGGCCCGCCGGTGCGGCGTCCGGCCATTCCAGCAGCAGGCCGTGGTCGTCCCCGAGCAGCTGGCGCTTGTCCAGATCCAGGCGTACCTGGCCTTCGTGCAGCAGGAGGATGCGCTGGGCGACCCGCTCGACTTCTTCCAGGTAGTGGCTGGTGTAGATCACTGTTTTTCCGGCCGCGCTGAGCTGTTCGATGGCGCCGAGCAGGGCCTGACGATTGGCCGCATCGACGCCCACCGTGGCTTCGTCGAACAGGTACAGGTCGGCCGGTTGCAGCAGGCCGATGGCGAAGTTCAGGCGGCGCTGCTCGCCACCGGACAAACCTTCGGCGCGGCGTGACAATTTGTCTTGCAGGGCACAGGTGGCGATGCACTGCTCCAGGCGCTGGCGGCGCTCGTCGCCGCGCAGGCGATAGAGATCGGCGAACAGTTCAAGGTTCTCGCGTACCTTGAGCCCGGCGTAGAAGGCCAGTTGCTGCGGCACCAGGCCCAGGCGCGGGGTGGCACTCCAGCGCAGTTCGCCCTGTTGTAGTGGCAACACGCCGCTGAGCAGCGAGAGCAGGGTGGTCTTGCCCGCACCGTTACTGCCGAGCAGGCCCAGGCACTCGCCAGCCTGTAGCTGCAGGTTGATGCCATGCAGCGCCGCCCGCTCGCTGCCCGGGTAGCGGAAGCCGAGGTTGCGCAGCTCAAGCACGGACCAGCACCAGCAGCAGTTTGCCGTCGAGCAGCAGGCGCTCCTCGCTATGGATGGTGAAGGCGTACAGCGCGCCGGCCGGGCTCAGGGCTTCCTGGCTGGCGGCGACGCGCAACGCGCCCTGGCGCTGACTCGGCTCGTGGTGCAACTGTAGCTGCGAGAGCTTGCCGACCAAGGCCATTTCGATGGCACTATCGGCGCCGTATAGGGCACCATGCGCCGCACACAGCTGTGCTGCCGCCTCGAATAGCAGGCAGGGCGAGGCATCGCTGCCGAAGGTGGCGAGATGCTGCCAGGCACTGAGCCCTTCGATACGCTGGGCGTCATGCGCCAGCAGGCCGTCCAGCCAGAGGGCCGGGCCTTGATGGGGCAGCAGGGCGTGCAGTTGGGTGCGATCCATTGCCGGCGGTCGAAACAGGTGGTCGGGCAGTGTAACAGAGGGCCTGCAGCAGGCGCAGCGCCTGGCCTGTAGCCTGCGCTGCAGATTGAAGAAGGAGTGCAAGGATGATGTGGCAGCAGTGGTTGGCCTTTGCCCTGGGCTCGGCAGCCCTGATCGGGATTTCCTGGCGCGTGCTGCGCCGTCCGCAGTCCCATGGCTTCTACCGCTTCTTCGCCTGGGAAGTGATGCTGGCCCTGCTGGTGCTGAATGCGCCGGTCTGGTTCGAGGATCGTTTTGCCCTGCACCAGAAACTGTCCTGGCTGCTGCTGTTCACGTCGCTGCTGGTGCTGGGGCTGGGTATCTTCCAGCTGCGCCGCGATGGCCGGCCGAGCGAGCAACGGGTCGATGACGAGCTGTATGCCTTCGAACGTACCTCGCAGCTGGTCACTGGCGGCATCTACCAGTTCATCCGCCACCCGCTGTTCTGCTCGCTGCTACTGCTGACCTGGGGCATTGCCTGCAAGCAGCTTAATACGTTGACGCTCGCTCTGGCCCTGCTGGCCAGCGTGCTGTTATACCTGGCTGCACGGCGCGACGAGGTGGAATGCTTGGCCTACTTCGGCGACGCGTACCGCGCTTATATGACGCGTAGCAAGATGTTCGTGCCCTATCTGTTTTGACCGATAGGGCAGGGTAACGACGTAGCGTGGATCACGCTTCACCGATCCACCGAGCGGGGCCATTGGTGGATGAACAGAGCGTCATCCCCCTACATCCTGTTATTCCCAGTCTAGCCGCGCCAGGCGCCACTCACCGTCTTCCAGCCACCACTCCAGCTTGACGCTGTAATGCCGGGCGCTGTCCGGGATCAGACCCTCGGCGCCGGTCATGGCGACTTGCGCCTCGGTGTAGCCTTTGCTGCTGTAGGTCGGATCGATGGTGCTGCTCTGGCTCAGGGCCAGAACCTTGACCTGTTTGTGGCGCAGGAACAGCAGTGCCATGGTGCGCTGGGCCCAGGTCCGGTCATATTGCTGCTGAGCGCTGAACTGCGGATGCAGTTGTTCCAGCACGGCGCCGGTGTCTTTTGCCTCGAGGTTGTTCTGCAGTTGCTGCACGGCGACTTCCAGGGCGGCCTGGGGATCGCTCTTGGTACAGCCACCCAGCAGGGCACAGAACAACAGAAAAGCCAGGGCAATTCGGTGGCGGGTCATGCTCAACTCCGTTTTCATGGTTATGATGGCCGGCACGATAGATGTTCGGCGCCTGATCAAAAGGGACCTTAAAGTCTGCGCGGGAAGGCTGGCGAGTACGCCGGTACCGGGCAGTCTCTTTCGCACAGTTTCGGGAGTGCAGCATGCAGACTTTGTATCCGGAGATTAAACCCTTTGCCCGCCACGAGCTGGCGGTGCAGGAACCGCACGTCCTCTATGTGGACGAAAGCGGCACTCCGGACGGCCTGCCAGTGGTGTTCATCCATGGTGGCCCGGGTGCCGGCTGCGATGGCGCCAGCCGCCGCTACTTCGATCCCAACCTGTATCGCATCGTCACCTTCGATCAGCGTGGCTGCGGCCGTTCCACCCCGCATGCCAGCCTGGAAAAAAACACCACCCAGGAACTGGTGGCCGATATGGAGCGCATTCGCGAGCACCTGGGCATCGACAAATGGGTGTTGTTCGGCGGTTCCTGGGGTTCGACCCTGGCCCTGGCTTATGCCCAGGCCCACCCGGAGCGGGTGCATGGGCTGATCCTGCGCGGCATCTTCCTGTGTCGCCCGCAGGACTTCCACTGGTTCTACCAGGAAGGCGCCAGCCGCCTGTTCCCGGATTTCTGGGAAGACTACCTGGCGCCGATCCCGGCCGATGAACGTGGCGATCTGATGCAGGCCTTCTACAAGCGCCTCACCGGCCCCGACCAGATCGCCCAGATGCACGCGGCCAAGGCCTGGTCGACCTGGGAAGGGCGCACGGCCACCCTGCGTCCCAATCCGCAGGTAGTCGATCGTTTCAGCGAGCCGCATCGCGCCCTGTCGATCGCCCGTATCGAGTGCCACTACTTCGTCAACAATGCCTTCCTCGCTCCCGATCAGCTGCTGCGCGATATGCCGAAGATCGCCCATCTGCCGGGGGTGATCGTGCATGGCCGCTATGACCTGATCTGCCCGTTGGACAATGCCTGGGCGCTGCACCAGGCCTGGCCCAACAGCGAGCTGCAGATCATCCGCGATGCGGGTCATGCTGCCGCCGAAGTCGGCATCACCGATGCCCTGGTGCGCGCCGCCGACCAGATGGCCCGCCGCCTGCTCGACCTGCCGCTCGAAGAAGCATGAAGGCACTGATCCAGCGCGTGCGTGGTGCGCGCGTCGAAGTGGCGGGTGAAATCGTCGGCGCCATCGACCAGGGCCTGCTGGCGCTGGTTGGCGTTGAACCGCAGGACAACCCGGCCAGCGTCGCCAAATTGCTGCACAAGCTGCTCAATTACCGCGTGTTCAGCGATGCCGACGGCAAGATGAACCTGTCGCTCAAGGACGTTGGCGGTGGCATGCTGCTGGTCTCGCAATTCACCCTCGCCGCCGATACCAAGAGCGGCCTGCGCCCGAGCTTTTCCAGTGCCGCGCCGCCCGCCCTGGGCGCCGAGCTGTTCGAGCAGCTGGTCGTACTGGCCCGCCAGCAACATCCGCAGGTGGCCACCGGGCGTTTCGGCGCCGACATGCAGGTACACCTAGTCAACGACGGGCCGGTGACCTTCCTGCTGGAAAGCTGAACTGTTCACTTTCGCTGCCGTAGCCCGGATGCAATCCGGATTGGTGTTGCCGGTTTCCCGGATTGCGTCCGGGCTACGCACGCAACTCCAGTTCATTCTCCGCTAGCCAATCCAGCGCCAACTCGCGCAGGCGTTCGGCCTCGAAGGCCTGCCAGGCGGCGCGCACGCTGGGGAACTGGTTGAGGGTGTTGTGGAAGCTGCGCAGCGGCTTGCGGCTGTCCAGGGCGGCCTGCAGGGCGGTGTAGGCGGCCAGTTGCTCGACTTCTGGGAGAAACTCGGCCATCAGCGCGAGGATCTCTGCCTGAGCCAGGCAGTCCACCGCCAGCAGGCGCTCAGGCTCCTCTTCCAGCAGATGCTCGATTTCCGGGTCTTCGCCGACGGGTGGGATGTCGAGAATCTTGCCGCTAAGCAGGTCGAGGCGAAAGTCGCCGTCGGTACTGACAAAGGCAGCGGCCAGGCGGTCGAGGTCGATGGTCAGTGGGCGCATGACGGACTCCGCAGTAGCTGGCGGGGTTTCAGACTTTGCCTAATTCGATGATCAGAACAACCGCGCCAGCAAGGCCGGCACCGCCGTTTCCACGCGCAGGATGCGTTCGCCCAGCTGTACTGGCGTGAGGCCCGCCTCGCGCAGCTTGTCGACTTCGTAGGGGATCCAGCCGCCCTCTGGACCGATGGCCAGCGTCACCGCTTGCTCGACGGCGCGCGGACAGGGCGGGAAGTCGCCGGGATGGCCGACCAGGCCGAGGCTGTCAGCGGCAATACCCGGCAGTTGGTCTTCGACAAAGGGTTTGAAGCGTTTCTCGATGATCACCTCGGGCAGCACGGTGTCGCGGGCCTGCTCCAGGCCTAGGATCAGCTGCTCGCGCAGGGCCTCGGCTTCGAGGAAGGGGGTCTGCCAGAAGCTTTTTTCCACCCGGTAGCTGTTGAGCAGGATCAGTCGCGGCACGCCCATGGCGCTGACTGTTTGCAGCACGCGCTTGAGCATCTTCGGCCGTGGCAGGGCCAGCAGCAGGGTCAGCGGCAATTTGGCTGGCGGCGTCTGGTCAAGATTGACCTGCAGTGCGGCATGTTGCTCAGTCAGTTCCAGCAGGCTGCCGCTGCCCATCAGGCCGCCGAGGCGGCCGACCCGCAGGCTGTCGCCGACGGCGGCGCGGTGCACTTCCTGCAGATGCTTGAGGCGTCGCCCGGCGAGGACGACGCGATCCGACGCAACAAAGTCGGCGTCTTCTAGGAGCAGCAGGTTCACGGCAGTGGTGCGGGCGGTTGATCGTCGGCGTTCTGTTCGGCTTCCAGCTCGGCACGTTTGCGTACCAGGCTACCGAACAGCAGGCCAACCTCGAACAGCATCCACATCGGTACGGCCAGCAGGGTTTGCGAGAACACGTCCGGCGGAGTGAGGATCATGCCAACCACGAAGCAGCCGACGATCACATAGGGACGGCTCTTGCGCAGGGTGTCGACTTCGACGATGCCGACCCAGATCAGCAGGAAGGTGGCCACCGGGATCTCGAAAGCCACGCCGAAGGCGAAGAACAGGGTCAGGACAAAGTCCAGATACTGGCCGATGTCGGTCATCATCGACACGCCTTCCGGGGTCACGCTGGCGAAAAAGCCGAACATGATCGGAAAGACCACGAAGTAGGCGAAGGCCATGCCGCCGTAGAACAGCAGGATGCTCGACACCAGCAGCGGGACGGCGATGCGCTTTTCGTGCTGGTACAGGCCGGGGGCGATAAAGCCCCAGATCTGTTGCAGCACCACCGGCATGCTGAGGAACAGCGAGACCACCAGGGTCAGTTTGAACGGGGTGAGGAAGGGCGATGCCACGCCAGTGGCGATCATCGTCGCGCCTTCCGGCAGGTAGGCGCGCAGCGGCGCGGCGACCAGGGCGTAGATGTCCTGGGCGAAATAGAACAGCGCGCCGAAGATCAGCAGGATCGCGATCACGCAGCGCAAGATGCGGCTGCGCAGTTCGGTCAGGTGAGCGACCAGGGGCATTTCCTGGTCGCCATTGCGAGTGCTGCTCATGGCTGGCTGGGCTTGTCCTGGCTGGGCACGGCATCGGCCGCTGGCTGCGGCGTTGGAGGCTGTGCAGCGGTGGGCTGGATGCTCTGCTTCATTTCGCGCTCCAGCTCGAGAATGTGCTCGTTATGCAGCTGCCGACGAATTTCGTCGGCGCCGATCTCGCGCTCCACTTCACTCTTGATACTGTTGAAACTGCGCTTGAGCCGACCGATCCACAGGCCGGCCGTGCGTGCCGCCACGGGCAGGCGTTCGGGGCCGAGCACCAGCAGAGCGATCAGGCCGACCAGCAGCAGTTCGGAGAAGCCGATTTCGAACATGCTTCGGGCTCTTAGTCTTTCTTCGCCGGTTCTTCGACTTTGCGTGCTTCACCCTGGATGGTCTGGCCCTTGGGCTCATCCACTGCGGGTTTGGCCTCTTCTTCGGCGTTGCCCATCGACTTGCGGAAGCCCTTGATCGCATCACCCAGGTCCGACCCCAGGCCTTTCAGGCGCTTGGTGCCGAACAGCATGATGACGATGACGAGGATGATCAGAAGTTGCCAGATGCTGATGCCGCCAATACCCATGGTGGTTCTCCAGTGTGCAGATTGAATTCAGGATTGCGGGCGTGCGGCTTTTTCCACATGCCCGGACAGGCCGAAACGTCGGTCCAGCTCGTCCAGCACGGCCTGCGGGTGCTGGCCAAGGGCGGCGAGCATGATCAGGCTGTGGAACCAGAGGTCCGCGGTTTCGTAGATCAGGTCGCTGCAATCGCCGTTGATGGCTGCGTCCTTGGCCGCAAGAATGGTCTCGATCGACTCCTCGCCGACCTTCTCCAGAATCTTGTTCAGACCCTTGTGATACAGGCTGGCCACGTAGGAGCTGTCCGGCGCCGCGCCTTTGCGCGCCTCCAGCACCTCGGCCAGACGGCTGAGAGTGTCACTCATGCCCGTATTATTCATGTGAGTGTCCTGCATGGTAGATAGCGTGCGGGTCTTTCAATACCGGATCAACGGTGTGCCACGCGCCGTCTTGCCACACTCGGTAGAAGCAACTTTCGCGCCCGGTGTGGCAGGCAATCCCGCCGAGCTGTTCGACCATCAGGATGATCACATCGGCATCGCAGTCCAGGCGCAGTTCGTGGAGTTTCTGCACATGGCCGGATTCCTCGCCCTTGCGCCACAGCTTGCCACGCGAACGTGACCAGTAGATGGCACGCTGCTCGGCGGCGGTGAGGGCCAGGGCCTCGCGGTTCATCCAGGCCATCATCAGCACACGCCCGGTCTTGTGGTCCTGGGCAATGGCTGGGACCAGGCCGTCTTCGTTCCAGGTGATTTCGTCGAGCCAGTCAGTCATCGCTATTCCGCCCGTACGGGCTTGTCTCAGGCTGCGCTGGGGCGCAGCCGGTAAATGCTGGGCGCTGCTGGTGCAGGTGCTGCACACAATTGGCGCCTGGTTAGTGTGCCAGCCGTAGCCAGTACTGGCTATCGGCGCAGGATCAGCAGCAGGCCGGCGCTCAGGCTGAGCCAGGCGGTCCAGCTGGCGACAGCGAGACTCAAGCCCTGGCTGACGCCACCGGCGATCAATGCTGCGCCGATCAGGCGCAACGGCCAGGCTTGTGCTGGAGCGGCAATGACGGGCGCAGCAACGGGCTGCTGGTTGAGTCGCTCCAGGGTGTCGCGGGCCATCTGCGACAGGTGCGGCACTTGCTCGGCCTGTTGCTGCAGGTTGCGCAGCAGGTGCAGCGGGCTGATGCGCTCACGCATCCAGCGTTCGAGGAACGGCTGTGCGGTGCTCCACAGGTCCAGGTCCGGATACAGCTGGCGGCCCAGGCCTTCGATATTCAGCAGGGTCTTCTGCAGCAGCACCAGTTGCGGCTGCACTTCCATGTTGAAACGCCGTGCGGTCTGGAACAGGCGCAGCAGCAGCTGGCCGAAGGAGATGTCTTTCAGTGGCTTTTCGAAGATCGGCTCGCAGACGGTGCGGATCGCCGCTTCGAAATCATTCACCTTGGTCTCGGCCGGCACCCAGCCAGAATCGATATGCAGCTGGGCCACGCGGCGGTAGTCGCGCTTGAAGAAGGCGATCAGGTTGCGCGCCAGATAGTCCTGGTCCTCGGGAGTCAGGCTGCCGACGATGCCGCAGTCGATCGCGATGTACTGCGGGCTCCACGGCGTGCGGGTGCTGACGAAAATGTTGCCGGGGTGCATGTCGGCATGGAAGAAGCTGTCGCGGAACACCTGGGTGAAGAAGATTTCCACGCCGCGCTCGGCCAGCAGCTTCATGTTGGTGCGCTGGTCGGCGAGCACCGCCATGTCGGTCACCGGCACGCCGTAGATACGCTCCATCACCAGCACTTTTGGCCGGCACCAGTCCCAATACACCTGTGGCACGTAGAGTAAGTCGGAACCATCGAAGTTGCGCCGCAGCTGGCTGGCATTGGCCGCCTCGCGCAGCAGGTCGAGTTCGTCGTAGATGGTTTTTTCGTAGTCGCTGACCACTTCCACCGGACGCAGGCGGCGGGCGTCGGCGGAGGCTTTTTCGGCAAGGCGGGCGAGAAGGAACAGCCAAGCCAGGTCGGAACGGATGATCGGCTTGAGTCCGGGGCGGATGACCTTGACCACCACGTCCTCGCCGCTTTTCAGTTGCGCGGCGTGCACCTGGGCCACCGAGGCGGAGGCCAGTGGCTCGACCTCGAAGCGGGCAAAGACTTCGCCGACCTTGGCGCCGAGCTGCTCTTCGATGCGTGCCACCGACTCGGCGGCGGGGAAGGGCGGTACCTGGTCCTGCAGCTTGGCCAGCTCGTCGGCCATGTCTGGCGGCAGCAGGTCTCGGCGGGTAGAGAGCAACTGGCCGAACTTGATGAAGATCGGCCCTAGATCCTGCAAGGCCAGGCGTAAAGCTTCGCCGCGACTCAGTTTGGATGCGCGCCGTGGCAGCCAGCGCCAGGGCAGGGCGAAACGCAGTGCGCGCATCCAGGTGGGTAGCGGCAGCTGTAGCAGCTGGTCGTCGAGACGGTAGCGAATCACCACGCGCAGGATGCGCAGCAGGCGGCGGGCGGCAAGCAGCTTCATTCGGAGGGTCTTACCTTGCGGGCGAGGTGCTCGATACGCGCGTCGAGGCGGTCGAGGGCGAGCTTGAGGTGGTCGAGTTCGGCGAAGCGTGCGTCGGCTTCACGCTGGCCGACCAGGTGACGCGACTCTTCGCTGAGGTAGTCGGCGAGGTTGTGGCGCAGGCTGTCCAGGCTATTGCCGGCCCAATTGGCCCGGCTGCGCAGATGGCCGCTGAGCAGCTGGCTGCCGACCGGGCCGAGCCAGCGCGACAATTCGTATTCCCAGTCCAGTTCGAGGTCCTGGAGGATGTTGGTCAGCTCCAGCAGAGCGGCGCTGTCACCATCCAGCTCGACTTCCGGCCGGTGCAGCACGCTGGTCTTGTCCTTGGCTAGGGCTAGGCGCAGCAGGCTGGCGGCTGGGGCGCGCAGGGTGCAGTCGGCACCGCTCCACTGGCTGGCCAGTTGCAGGCCCTCGCCGCTGGGCAGGAGGAACAGTTGCAGCGCCGGGCTCTGGCAGTCGATGGCGATCACCTTGCCATCCAGCCGGGCCAGGCGCGGCAGCGCGGTGCTGTCCATGGCCAGTACGCGGTTGAGGCCGTGTTCGACGCCGGCCAGTAGCCCGGTGATCAGCATCAGGGTTTGATGCCGCGGTGCAGGGCGACAATGCCACCGGTCATATTGTGGTAGGTCACGCGCTCGAAGCCGGCCTCGACCATCATCGCCTTGAGGGTGTCCTGATCCGGGTGCATGCGGATCGATTCGGCCAGGTAGCGGTAGCTTTCCGAGTCATTGGTGATCAGCTTGCCGGCCAGTGGCATGAAGGCGAACGAGTACGCGTCATAGGCCTTGGCCAGCAGTGGGCTGGAAGGTTTGGAGAACTCCAGTACCAGCAGACGGCCACCCGGCTTGAGCACGCGCAGCATGGAGCGCAGGGCGTCTTCCTTGTGCGTGACGTTGCGCAGGCCGAAGGCGATGGTGACCACGTCGAAGTGATTGTCCGGGAACGGCAGTTTCTCTGCGTCGGCCTGGACGAACACCACGTTGCCGGCCACGCCCTTGTCGAGCAGGCGATCACGGCCGACTTTCAACATCGAGTCGTTGATGTCGGCCAGCACCACTTCGCCGGTCGGGCCGACCAGGCTGGAAAACTTGCGCGCCAGGTCGCCCGTGCCACCGGCGATATCCAGCACGCGGTTGCCCACACGCACACCGGACAGTTCGATGGTGAAACGCTTCCACAGGCGGTGCATGCCGCCGGACAGCACGTCGTTCATCAGGTCGTATTTGGCCGCTACCGAGTGGAACACCTCGGCGACTTTCTCGGCCTTCTGGCTTTCCGGGACGTCCTGAAAGCCGAAGTGGGTGGTCGGTTCGCTGTCGTGGGCCTTGCGCGGGTCATTCATGTCGCGGTCACCGGAATCAAAGTGGCGGCCATTCTAAACCCGTGGCCGGCCTTTGTCTTGGCGCCAGGCGGCGCTGTATAGTCGTGCGACACCAGGTCGCTGTCGGAGTTGTGCATGGCCCGTATCACCGTCGAACGTTCTCACTCCCTTGGCCGCGAGGCCGCTCGCGAAAAAGCCGAGATGCTCGCCGAGCGCCTGGCGCGCGAGTACGACGTGAAATACCGCTGGGCCGGTGATGTCCTGGAGTTCAAGCGCAGCGGCGCTGACGGCACCATCGAAGTGAGTGCCGATCAGGTGCGGGTCAAGCTCAACCTCGGCCTGCTGCTGTCGGCCCTGGGCGGCACCATCAAGCGCGAAATCGAAGACACTCTGGACAAGCATTTGCAGGCGTGAATGTCGATTTACCGCTGGGTGGTGCATCTATTTTCGCCACCTAGTATGTGATTTCTAATTTTTCTCCCTACCTTGAGCTCAAGTCCTGAGAAAGGACCAACTTTCCATCACTTTGAGCGTGAGGTGCCCCATGGCCACTAAAGCCGTCGTTAAGAAGAAAGCCGAAGTCGAAAGCAAAGCTACCGTACTGACCGATGTGAAGGCCTACGCCCATAAAGTCTGGCTGGCCGGCCTGGGTGCCTACGTCAAGGCAGGCCAGGAAGGCGCTGATTACTTCAAAGACCTGGTCAAGGCCGGTGAAAGCGTCGAGAAGCAGGGCAAGAAGCTGGTGACCGAGCAGGTCGAAGCCGCCAACAGCCAGATCACTACTCAGCTGGAAAGCGTCAAGACCAGCGTTTTTGGTGTGAAAGAAAAAGTCGAAGTGCAGCTCGATAAAGTCGAAAAAGCTTTCGACAATCGTGTTGCCAGCGCGCTGAATCGCATGGGTATTCCGTCCAAGCAGGATGTTGAGGCACTCTCTGCTAAGCTGGACGAGTTGAATGCATTGCTTGAACGTGTCGCGCGTACCCAATAAGGAGAGCAGGATGGCTGTTAAAAAACCTACCGCTGCAAAACCCGCAGCTAAGAAGCCAGTGGCGAAGAAGGAAACCAGTTCCTGGATCGGCGAGATCGAGAAGTACTCGCGTCAGATCTGGCTGGCCGGTCTCGGCGCCTATTCCAAAGTCAGCAAGGACGGCACCAAGCTGTTCGATGGTCTGGTCAAGGATGGCGAGAAAGCCGAGAAGCAGGCCAAGACCGAAGTCGACAAGCAGCTGGATGTGGTGAAAACCACTGTTGACTCCACTGTTGGTTCGGCCAAGTCGAAAGTCGACGAAGTCAAAGGCAAGGCTCTGGGCAAGTGGAACGAGCTGGAAGAGGCTTTTGACAAGCGTCTGAACAGCGCGATCTCCCGCCTCGGTGTGCCGAGCCGTAACGAAGTGAAGGCGCTGCAGGCCAAGGTCGACACCCTGACCAAGCAGATCGAGAAACTCACCGGTGTATCGGTGAAGTCGGTCGCCAAGCCGGCCGCTAAAGCTGCTGCCAAGCCTGCTGCTAAACCAGCCGCCAAGCCGGTTGCCAAAGCTGTAGCCAAGCCAGCCGCTAAGCCTGCTGTAAAAGCTGCTGCTAAACCAGCTGCCAAGCCGGCAGTTGCGAAAAAGCCGGCTGCACCGAAAGCTACTGCCAAACCGGTTGCGGCCAAACCAGCCGCCCCGGCTGCTGCACCTGCAGCTGCTCCGGTAGCTGCGCCGGTAGCACCTGCTACCCCGTCCTGAGTTTTCGCTCAGCACCACAAACGCCCGGCCTAGTGTCGGGCGTTTGCGTTTCAGGCCTGCAGGTAGCGCTGGGCAATGTGCTCTGCAGCGTGGCGCGAGCCGGGCGTGAGGTGCGGAGCGACCAGCATCATGATTTGGTAGACCACCAGGCGTACTTCGCCATCGGCACCGAGAATGCGCTGGTAATCGAGGGAGAACAGCAAGGTCAGGGTGATCTGCTCGACCAATTGACCGAGCGACTGGGTTTCGCTCAGTAGCTGGCCTTCAGCCTTGAGGCGGGCCAGCAGGGTAGCCAGGGTGCGCTTGAGCTGGTTGAGCCACTGGCGAATGCCGCGTGCCAACTTGGGCAGGCGTCCGGCCAGATTGGACAGGTCCTGGAAGAGGAAGCGGTACTGTGCCAGACGTTCGACGATCAGGTGCAGAAATAACCAGTAATCCTCGGCGCTCAGTTCCACATCCAGAGGTGGGTCCAGCAGGGGGGCCAGGTCGTTCTGAAAGCGTTCGAACAGCTCCAGAATTATCGGTTCCTTGCCATGGAAGTGGTAATACAGATTGCCTGGGCTGATGCCCATTTCGTTGGCGATTTCGAGAGTGGAGACGTTAGGCTCGCCCTCCCGATTGAACAGGGTCAGGGCGCATTCAAGGATGCGGTCGCGAGTCTTCATTCCATGAGCGTTCTATGGCCGCGGGGCCTTCGACGATAACCGGCCGGACGCTGCCCGGCCAGTCGTTTTCGCTATGTTTCAGCGCACGTGCACATAGGTGCCGGGCGCTGCCTCCATAGCGGGGTATTTGCTGTTGCCGATTGTCAGTTGGGTCTCTCTGCGTTCACCCGAGCGCTGCTGGATCCATTCCAACCACTCGGGCCACCAGCTGCCTTCGCACTTTTTCGCATCGTAGTACCAGGCACGGTGATCGGAGCTGAGCTTGCCGTTCTCCATGAAGGTGGCTTTGGGGTTGCCCGGCGGGTTGAGGATGCTCTGGATATGCCCGCTGTGGGACAGCACGAAGCGAGTGTTGCCGCCGAGCAACAAGGCGGAGCGATAGACCGATTCCCAGGGGGTGATGTGGTCGTTGATGCCGGCTACGTTGAAGCTGTCCAGGTTGACCTTGCTCAGGTCGATTGGCGTACCGCAGATTTCCATGGCGCCGGCGCGGGTCAGTGGGTTGTGCTTGAACAGGTCAAGCAGGTCGCCATGCAGGGCAGCCGGCAGGCGGGTGTTGTCGTTGTTCCAGAACAGGATATCGAACGCCGGCGGCTCCTTGCCGAGCAGGTAATTGTTCACCCAGTAGTTCCAGATCAGGTCATTGGGGCGCATCCAGGCAAATACCCGGGACATGTCGCGGCCATCCAGTACCCCACTCTGGTAGGAGCGGCGCTTGGCTGATTCCAGGGTCTGCTCGTCGGCAAACAGCATCGCCGGGCTGTCGACCTGGCTGTCCAGCAGGCTGACCATGTAAGTGGCACAACCGATTTTGCGTAGCTGCTTCTTGGCCTGCAGGTGACCTTGCAGGGCCGCGATGGTCAGGCCGCCAGCGCAGGCGCCCATCAGGTTGACCTCTTTGCTGCCGGTGATGGCACGGCACACGTCGCTGGCTTCTTCGAGTGCCTGAACATAGCTCGACAGGCCCCACTCACGATGCCGTGCATCCGGGTTACGCCAGCTGATGACGAAGGTCTGCAGATCATTCTTCAGGCAGTACTGAATGAAACTCTTTTCCGGGCTGAGATCGAAGATGTAGAACTTGTTGATCTGCGGCGGCACGACCAGCAGCGGGGTGGCGTACTGCTTTTCGCTCATCGGCTTGTAGTGGATCAGTTCCAGCATTTCGCTGCGAAAGACTACAGCCCCGGACGTGGTCGCCACATTGCGCCCCACCTCGAACGCCTGCTTGTTGACCTGACTGGGCAGGCCATTGTTGTGCAGCAGGTCGTCGAACAGATGACGTGCGCCGCGCAGCACACTGCTTCCGCCGGTATTGAACAGCTCCTTGATGGCCTGCGGATTGAGCAGGCTATTGGAGGGCGCAATGGCGTCGTTGAGCAGGGAGAACAGGAAGTGTGCGCGGGTGCGGTCATCCGGCGACAGGTCGCTCTCGTCGATCCATGCCTTGAGCTGTTTCTGCCAGGTCAGGTAGGCCTGCAAGCTGCGGCTGTAAAAGGGGTTGAGCTGCCAGGTAGGGTCGCTGAAACGAGCGTCCTGTGGGTTGGGTTTGTGCAGCGTATCGCCGAGCATCACGCGACCGAGCTGCTTGCCGAACGCCAGCGCATGGCGAGCGCTGTGTACAGGTTGGCGCAACCCCTGGAAAGCCAGGGTGCGCAGGGTGGAAAACAGGTCACGGCCGCGCAAGCCGATCATGGCGCTTTGCGCATTCATGTAGTTTGCGGGTACCGGCATGGATCCCGGTGCAGTCTTTTCACGCATGAGGCAGGCTCCGTCGTCAAACTGTCACGTTAATGACAGCAAGGCTTGTACCAAGGCGCGCCGGAAGGCATTCCAGACTGCCGCGCTAAAATCCATTTAGTCCGGCAGGGCCCTGTGTGGGGGCAAGCCTGCCGGGGCAGCACTACAGTTGTGCGGTCAGTGACCGCGAATGGGCGTGGGTTGCGGGTGCATCACGGCACGTCGCCGTTCCTCTTCAAGGAACTTCATGATGATCGGCGCCACGGCTTCGGCGCGCGTCACCAGAAACAGGTGGCCATCGTCGATGACATGGAATTCCGAGTTGGGAATGCGCCAGGCCAGCAGGCGCATGTTGACCAGGGGAATAAGCGGATCATCATCGCCAGCCAGTACCAGCGTAGGCTGCTTGATTCGATGTAGCCAATGGATGCTGGTCCAGCCGAGGCCGGCGAACAGCTGCCAGTAGTAGCCCATCTTGCCACCCGAGCGCACCTTGCTGGCATGCGCCAGGGCCAGCTTGGGGTCGCGGCGGAAGGCACCGCCGTAGATGTCAGGGGCGATATGCACGCCGTACGACGGCTGGATATAGCGGCGCGGGCTGGCCATGCGCCAGAGCACCTTGGGCTTGCCCGGTACCATGATGGCGCCGGCGGAAGTGGCGGCGAGCACCAGCTTCTTGCAGCGCTCAGGGTAGTCGTGGGCAAACTGTTGAGCCAGCGCGCCACCCCAGGACACGCCGATGGCATTGACCTGGCCGTAGTCCAGGTAATCCAGCATGCGGGCGGCCAGCTTGGCGAGGCCGGGGAAGCGGTAGGGTGTGTTCGGCGTGGACGAGCCACCAACGCCGGGTACATCGAAGGCGATGACTTCCAGCTCCGGGTCGAGGGCCTGGACGAACGGCATGACCAGCTCGAGGTTGGCGCCAATACCGTTGAAAATCAGCAAAGGCGTGAGCTTGCTGTTGCCGGGACGTACCGCCGTGCGGATGGTCTGGCCATCCAGTTCGATGGTACGGAATGCGAAAGGTTGCGGCATGCGCTGAGCCCTATGGTTTGATCCGTGGCGAGCCGACATCCAAAGCGGCTCTCCAGTGCCCCACCGGGAAGGTGGGCAGGCACTGCTCCGGCCATACGGCGCCGGAGCGGTGAGCGGCACTTCCGGGTGCCGCAGGCAGTACTGCGCAAGGTGCAGCGGTGCAAAAGGTAATGTTGCTCGTTGTGGCGTGCAGCAACTGCTTAGCGCTCGTGAACGTAGGTGCCGGGAGCCGCCTCGCCAGGTTGGTAGGCCTTGTTGCCAAGGCTGGTGGGCGACTTCTTCAGTTTACCCGAGCGGTCGGCCAGCCAGGTCTGCCAGTACAGCCACCAGGAGTCGGCATGCTTGGTGGCGCTGGCCTGCCAGGCGCGTGGGTCGAGCGGCATCTCGGTGTTGGTCATGTAACGCGCTTTGGGGTTGCCGGGCGGGTTGAGAATGCTCTGGATATGCCCGCTGTTGGACAGTACGAAGTCGACCTTGCCGCCGAACAGGTGCGCCGACTTGTAGCAGGCGTCCCACGGGGTGATGTGGTCGGTGGTGCCGGCCAGGCAGAACAGGTCGCAGGTAACCTGCTTGAGGTCGATCGGCGTGCCGCATACTTCCAGCGCGCCGGCGCGGGTCAGCGGGTTGGTCTTGAACATCTCGATGAATTCGCCGTGCAGGGCAGCCGGCAGGCGCGTGGTGTCGTTGTTCCAGTAGAGGATGTCGAACACCGGCGGCTCGTTGCCGAGCAGGTAGTTGTTGACCCAGTAGTTCCAGATCAGGTCGTTCGGGCGCATCCAGGCGAACACCTTGGCCATGTCGCTGCCTTCCAGTACCCCGGACTGATAGGAGCGGCGCTTGGCGGCCTCAAGGGTTTTCTCGTCGGCGAACAGGGCGACCTGGGTGTCGAGTTTGGTGTCGAGGACGCTGACCAGCAGGGTCAGGGCATGCACCTTCTGGTCGCCGATGGCGGCGTAGTGACCGAGCAGGGAAGCTGTGGTCAGGCCGCCGGAGCAGGCGCCGAGCATGTTCAGGTCTTTGCTGCCGGTGATCGCCAGCACCACATTGATGGCTTCCTTGAGCGCCTCAATGTAGGTCGACAGGCCCCACTCGCGCTGGGCCTTGGTCGGGTTGCGCCAGCTGACCACGAAGGTCTGGATGCCATTGCGCAGCAGGAAGCGGGCCACGCTCTTTTCCTGCGACAGGTCGAATACGTAGTACTTGTTGATCTGCGGCGGTACCACCAGCAGTGGACGTTCCTGCACCTGCTCGGTGATCGGCTTGTACTGGATCAGCTCCAGCAGGTCGTTGCGGAACACCACGGAACCGTCGCTGGTCGCCAGGTTCTTGCCGACTTCGAAGGCATCCATATTGACCTGGCTGGGCATGCCACCGTTGTGCACGATGTCTTTGGCCAGGTGCGACAGGCCGTCGAGCAGGCTCTTGCCGCCCGTCTCGAAGAAGCGTTTGACCGCAGCGGGGTTGGCCATGCTGTTGGTCGGCGCCATGGCTTCTGTCATCAGGTTGATGACGAAGTGACCGCGGCTGGTGTCCTGCTCGGTGAGGTTGCTGTCTTCAATCCACTCATGCAGTTCCTTGCGCCAGGCCAGGTAGGTCTGCAGGTAGCGGCGGTAGAGCGGGTTCTGGCTCCAGGCCGGGTCGGCGAAGCGGCGGTCGCCTTCCTCGGGGGTCAGTTCCGACTGTCCAAGCAGAACGTTCTTCAGCTCGACAACAAAATGGGTGGCATGTTTGGCGCTGTGGAAGGGTTGCTTGAGCGCCTGAGCGAGCACCATGCGGGCAGAGCTCAGGATGTCCTTGCCGCGCAAGCCGATCACCGGGTTGAGACCCAAAGTGCTTTCCGAGGCCTGCTGTTTCAAATCTTCGTTGTTCTTGTTGGTCATCTTCTACGACGCTCCATTGTCCTGAGACGAATACCTGCACGCTGACACAGGGCGAGGGGCTGGTACTGCTCGGGTTACCGGTTGCGGAGGTTCTCCGCGATTTCTCGACATCTGGCATTTGCCAAATGCATGGAACCTGCCAGTTCCTTGGTTACCCGAGTTTCCGCTTTTGCGCAAGTTCGCGAATCCTGATTGCACAGCGCGCGGCAGTATGCACGGACTCATTAGAAAGTACGCCCTAACCTTGTCACACGTATGACAACAGGTGCGGGCTAGAGCATCAGCTTGACGATGGACTCGCTCGGATCGCGGCTTTTTCCGGCCTTGATCAGTTGCGCCAGATAGTCGGCCCAGAGTTCATCGTGGCGGGTCGCCAGTTGATAAAGATAGTCCCAGGTGAACAATCCGCTGTCATGGCCGTCGTCGAAGCACAATTTCAGTGCGTAGTTGCCGGCTGGCTCCAGGCGTTCCAGGCCAACGTTGAGCTTGCCGGTTTGCAGGATGGGTTTGCCATGTCCTTGCACCTCGGCCGAGGGGGAATGTACGCGGAGGAATTCGGCGCTGAGGCTGAAGCTCTGCGCGTCGTACTGCAGCTCCAGAATCTTCGAAGCCTTGTGCAGTTTGATCGCGGTGGGCATGCGCATCGGGGAGGTCCGGAAGTGGGGGTGGATAATGCCGGGCATTATCCACCCACCGTCCTCAGAGGATATAGCGCGACAGGTCTTCGTTCTGCGCCAGCTCGCCGAGGTGGCTGTTGACGTAGGCAGCGTCTATGCGGATCGGTGCACCGTTCTGCTGGCCGGCCAGATCGCCGGCGCTGAAGGAAACCTCTTCCAGCAGGCGTTCGAGCAGGGTGTGCAGGCGACGTGCACCGATGTTCTCGGTCTTCTCGTTGACCTGCCAGGCGATCTCGGCGATGCGCTTGATGCCGTCCTGGAGGAACTCGATCTGCAAGCCTTCGGTTTTCAGCAGCTCGGTGTACTGCTCGGTGAGTGCCGCGTGCGGTTCGGTGAGAATGCGCTCGAAGTCTTCTGGCGACAGCGCTTTCAGTTCGACGCGGATTGGCAGGCGACCCTGCAGCTCGGGTACCAGGTCGCTTGGCTTGCTCAGGTGGAAGGCGCCGGAGGCGATGAATAGGATGTGGTCGGTCTTGACCATGCCCAGCTTGGTGTTGACCGTGCAGCCTTCAATCAGCGGCAGCAGGTCGCGCTGTACGCCTTCGCGCGAGACATCGGCGCCGCCGACATTGCCGCGTTTGGCCACCTTGTCGATCTCGTCGATGAAGACGATGCCGTTCTGCTCTACCGCTTCCAGGGCCTTGGCCTTGAGTTCCTCCTCGTTGACCAGGCGCGCGGCTTCTTCATCGCGTACCAGCTTGAGGGCCTCCTTGACCTTGAGCTTGCGGCTCTTCTTCTTGCCCTTGCCCAGGTTGGCGAACAGGCTCTGCAACTGGTTGGTCATCTCCTCCATACCCGGCGGAGTCATGATCTCCACGCCGGCCGCTTGCTCGGCGACCTCGATATCGATTTCCTTATCGTCCAGCTGGCCTTCGCGCAGGCGCTTGCGGAACAGCTGGCGGGTATTGGAGTCCTGGCTCGGCGCCGGGTCTTCGTTGAAGCCGGTGCGCGCCGGCGGTAGCAGGGCGTCGAGAATGCGCTCTTCGGCAGCATCTTCGGCACGGTGCTGGACGCGGACGATTTCCTGCTCGCGCAGCAGCTTGATGGCGGCGTCGGCGAGGTCGCGGATGATCGATTCGACATCGCGGCCAACATAGCCAACCTCGGTGAACTTGGTCGCTTCAACCTTGATGAATGGCGCGTTGGCCAGCTTGGCCAGGCGCCGGGCAATCTCGGTCTTGCCAACGCCGGTGGGGCCGATCATCAGGATGTTCTTCGGCGTGACCTCGGCGCGCAGCTCGGCTGGCAGCTGCATGCGCCGCCAGCGGTTGCGCAGGGCGATGGCCACGGCGCGCTTGGCGTCGTCCTGGCCGATGATGTGGCGGTTGAGCTCGGAAACGATCTCGCGGGGCGTCATGGACATGCGGGTTTGCTCCAACGGAAGCCGCGCTTATTCAGCGCAGTCTTCTTCTTCGATAGTCAGGTTCTGGTTAGTGAAGACACAGATGGAGCCGGCAATGTTCAATGCGGTTTCGGTGATTTCACGGGCGGACAGATCGGTTTTCTGCAGCAGGGCCATGGCGGCGGCCTGGGCGAAGCCGCCGCCGGAGCCCATGGCGATCAGGCCGTGCTCGGGTTCGACCACGTCGCCGTTGCCAGTGATGATCAAGGATGCGTCCTTGTTGGCCACTGCCAGCATGGCTTCCAGGCGGCTCAGGCTGCGGTCCGTACGCCAGTCCTTAGCCAGTTCCACGGCGGCGCGCACCAGATGGCCCTGGTGTTTCTCCAGCTGGCCTTCGAAGCGCTCGAACAGGGTGAAGGCGTCGGCGGTGGCGCCGGCGAAGCCGGCCAGTACCTGGCCGTGGTAGAGGCGCCGGACTTTCTTGGCATTGCCTTTCATCACGGTATTGCCGAGCGATACCTGGCCGTCGCCGCCCATGACGACTTTGCCGTTGCGGCGCACTGAAACGATGGTGGTCAAGGGGAGAGTCTCCACACAGCGGGGCGAAGTTGCCCGGATGGAGAATCAGATGGGGTGGCCCGCCCGGCTTTTCAACCGGGCGGTCACAAATCGCGGATCAGCGGCTCTGCCGCTGTTGTAGCAGGAGATTGCTGAAGCCGCTGCCGGCCAGCTGCTTCTGCGCGCTGGCCAGCTGCTCGCGGTTGGCGTAGGGGCCGACCAGGACGCGGTACCAGGTTTCCTCGCGCACGGTGCCGGACTCTACTTGCACGTTCTGCCCGAGCAGGATGATCTGTGCGCGCACCTTGTCGGCGTCTTCCTGTTTACGGAACGAACCGGCCTGGAGGAAGAACAGGGTGGTGGCCGGTGCCTTGGCGATGACTGGCGGTGGTGGCGGAGTCTGGCCGTTGAGCAGGGCTTCGGCGCGGGCGGCGTCGATTTTTGCCGCTTCTTCCGGGGTGACTGGTTTGCTTTCGGCGGCCTGTTTTTCGGTCGGCAGGGCCTCGGGCGGCACTATGACTTCAGACTCCGGCAGCAGGGTGTAAAAGTCGTACTTGGGCTTGACCGCTTCCGGCTTGGTTTGTGGCTTGGTCTGAGTCGTGGTCTGCGCGCCGCTCGGGCGCTGGGCGTCCTCGGGCTTGGCGCGCTTGACGTCGTCACGGCCCGGTTCAAGGCTGAACAGGAACACCATGAAGCCGCCGATCACCAGACCGCAGGCCAGCCACACCCAGCCCGGTACCGGGCTTTTCGCCGGGGCCTGGTAGCGGCTGGCGCCGCGCTTGGGGGCCGGCTTCTTCTTCGCAGCCACTTACATGCGCTCCAGGGTGTCCAGGCCGAGCAGCTCAAGGCCCTGCTTGAGCGTGCGGCCGGTCAGCGCAGCCAGACGCAGGCGGCTGTTGCGCACGGCCTCGTCCTCGGCGGTAAGGATCGGGCAGTTTTCGTAGAAGCTGGAGAACAGCCCGGCCAGGTCGTACAGGTAGGCGCACAGCAGGTGCGGGGTGCCCTTGTCGGCGATGCCATTGAGCACGTCGGCGAACTGCGCTAGCTTGCCCGCCAGGGCTTGCTCCTGTTCAGCGCCTAGGCTGATCTGCCCGCCGATTTCCGCGACGCTCTTGCCCAGCTTGCGGAATACGCTGGCCACGCGGGTGTAGGCGTACAGCAGGTAGGGCGCGGTGTTGCCTTCGAAGCTCAGCATCAGCTCGAAGTTGAAGCTGTAGTCGCTGGTGCGGTGCTTGGACAGGTCTGCGTATTTCACCGCGCCGACGCCCACGGCGCGGGCGATCTGGCGCAGCTCGGCTTCGTCCAGTTCGGGGTTCTTGCCTTTGACCAGGGAGTAGGCGCGCTGTTCGGCTTCGTTGATCAGATCGACCAGCTTCACCGTACCGCCGTCGCGGGTCTTGAACGGGCGGCCGTCGGCGCCGTTCATGGTGCCGAAGCCCATGTGCTCCAGCTGCATGCTGGCCGGGACGAACCCGGCCAGGCGCGCGGCGGCAAAGACCATCTGGAAGTGCAGGGCCTGGCGCTGGTCGACGAAGTACAGGGCGCGGTCGGCCTTGAGTACGTTGGCGCGGTAGCGGGTAGCGGCCAGGTCGGTGGTGGCATACAGGTAGCCGCCACCCGCTTTTTGCACGATCAGCGGCAGCGGGTTGCCTTCGGCATTCTTGAACTCGTCCATGAACACGCACTGGGCGCCGTCGCTTTCGCTGAGCAGGCCTTTGGCCTTGAGGTCGGCGACCACGTTGGCCAGGTCGTCGTTGTAGGCGCTCTCGCCCTTGACGTCGGCCATGCTCAGCTTGACGCCGAGGCGGTCGTACAGGGCCTGGCAGTGGCTCAGGGAAATGTCGTTGAAGCGGTGCCACAGGCGCAGGCACTCGGCGTCGCCGGCTTGCAGCTGCACCACCAGCTCGCGGGCGCGGTCAGCGAACTCGGACGACTCGTCGAAGCGCTTCTTCGCTGCACGGTAGAAGTTCTCCAGGTCGGCCAGTTCGCTTTCGGCGGCTGCCGGGTTTTCCTGCATGTAGGCCAGCAGCATGCCGAACTGGGTGCCCCAGTCACCGACGTGGTTCTGCCGGATCACGGTGTCGCCGAGAAACTCCAGTACGCGCGCCACGCCGTCGCCGATGATGGTCGAGCGCAGGTGGCCGACGTGCATTTCCTTGGCCAGGTTGGGCGCCGACAGGTCGACCACCACGCACTGTGCCGGGCCGGCCTTGCGCACGCCGAGCTGGGCGTCGGCCAGGGCAGCTTCCAGGCGCTGGGCCAGGGCGTCGCTGTTCTGGAAGAAATTGAGGAAGCCGGGGCCGGCGATGTCGACCTTGCTCACCTGAGCATCGGCCGGCAGCGCGGCGACCAGCTTCTCGGCCAGCTCGCGCGGCTTCATGCCGGCCGGCTTGGCCAGCATCATGGCGATGTTGCTGGCGAAGTCGCCGTTGCTCTTGTCCTTGGTGTTCTCCACCTGGATCACCGGGCTCAGGCCCTCGGGCAGCACGCCCTCGGCGGTGAGGCGGGTCAGGGCTTGCTGGATCAGGTGGCGAATAGTGTCTTTCATGGTCTGCTCGGTCGGCCGTGGCGGGTCGAAAACTGGGCATTATCGGCGCGGTAGGAGAGGGCGGCAACCCGCAGGGCCGCCTAAGAACCGGTTTACGATCTCCTGACTCGCGGCCATACCGCGTTAAAAACGGCCTCGGAATGCTCATTTACAGATCGTAAACTGCGCTTCCTAGGCCGTTTTTGCCTTGTCTGGCTCTAATTCAGAAGATCGTAAACAGGTTCTAAATCCTCTTTGTAGGAGCGAGCTTGTTCGCGATCAAGCCTGCGCAAAAGCATCGCGAGCAAGCTCGCTCCTACACCGGGCAGTTAGAACAGGTCGATCGGGTCGATATCCAGCGACCAGCGCACCGCACGACCGGCGGGCATTGCTTCGAGAATCGGCAGCCAGGCGGCCAGTAGCTTGTGCAGCGGTACGCGACTGCTGCACTGCAGCAGCAGCTGGGCGCGATGACGGCCGGCGCGGCGCTCCATCGGTGCTGGCACCGGGCCGAGCAGTTCGATGGTGGGCAGGCGCAGCTCCTGTTGCAGTTGCTCGGCGTAGCTGCAGGCTTCGTCGAGGAAGCCTTCGGCCTGGCCCGGCTTGTGCGCTTCGGCGCGCAGCAGGGCGAGGTGGGCGAAAGGTGGCAGGCCAGCGCCGCGGCGTTCGCTCAGGGCCTGCTCGGCGAATGCCGGATAACCCTGCTCGGTGAGCTGGACCAGCAGCGGGTGGTCGGCCAGGTGCGACTGAATGATCACCTTGCCCGGCTCCTCGGCCCGTCCGGCGCGACCGGCGACCTGGACGATCAGCTGGGCCATGCGCTCGCTGGCGCGAAAGTCGGCCGAATACAGGCCGCCGTCGGCATCGAGGATCGCCACCAGGGTGACGCGTGGGAAGTGGTGACCCTTGGCGAGCATCTGCGTGCCGACCAGAATGCACGGTTCGCCACGGCTGATGGTGCTGAACAGCTTGTCCATGCTGCCCTTGCGCGCCGTGGTGTCACGGTCGATGCGCAGTACCGGGACGTCCGGAAAGAGGATGTTCAGGCGCTCTTCGGCGCGCTCGGTGCCGGCACCGACCGGGCGCAGGTCGACCTTGCCGCAGTCCGGGCATTGCCGTGGTGGCCGCTCGACGTGGCCGCAGTGGTGACAACGCAGTTCGCCGGAGCGCTGGTGCAGGGTCATCCGTGCGTCGCAGCGCTGGCACTGGCTGATCCAGCCACAGTCGTGGCACAGCAGGGTCGGGGCAAAGCCGCGGCGGTTGAGAAATACAAGCACCTGCTGGCCGGCGGCCAGGGTCTGGCCGATGGCTTGCTGCAGCGGGCCGGAAATGCCGGCGTCCAGTGGCAGGCTTTTCACGTCCAGGCGCAGGAAGCGCGGTGGCTGGGCGCCACCAGCACGCTGGTTGAGCTTGAGCAGGGCATAGCGACCGGCGTGGGCGTTGTGCAGGCTTTCCAGGGATGGCGTGGCCGAGCCGAGCACGATCGGCAGGTTTTCCTGGCGCGCGCGCACCAGCGCCAGGTCGCGGGCGTGATAGCGCAGGCCCTCCTGCTGCTTGTAGGAGGCGTCGTGCTCTTCGTCGATGATGATCAGCCCCGGGTTCTTCAGCGGCGTGAACAAGGCTGAGCGGGTGCCAATGATGATATCTGCCTCGCCGTCGCGCGCCGCCAGCCAGGCATCCAGGCGCTCACGGTCGTTGACCCCGGAGTGCAGCAAGGCGATGCGTGCATTGAAGCGGCGGGCGAAACGCTCGAGGGTCTGCGGGCCGAGGTTGATCTCCGGGATCAGCACCAGCGCCTGCTTGCCGGCTTCCAGGCACTGATGGATCAGCTGCAGGTAGACCTCGGTCTTGCCGCTGCCGGTGACGCCATAAAGCAGATAGGCACCAAAGCCATCCATGCCCGACCGCACGGCGGTGAAGGCGGCGCGCTGCTCGGCATTCAGCGGCAACTCCGGCTGGGCCAGCCAGCCGCCGTGGCGCACCAGGGGTGCGCTGCGGCGCACTTCGACCTGCACCAGGTCCTTTTCCAGCAGCAGGTCGAGGCTGTCCTTGTTCAGCAGCAGTTTGCTCAGCAGGCTGTGCGCCACGCCATGTGGATGCTGCGCCAGGGTGCGCAGGGCCTCGCGCTGGCGTGGTGCGCGGGTCAGGCGCGGGTCATTGAGGTCGGCGCCTGGGGCTGCGTGCCAGAAACGCTCCTGGCGCGCTTCGGCCGGCTCGCCCTGGCGTAGCAGTACGGGCAGGGCCCAGCTGAGGGTGTCGCCGAGGCTGTGCTGGTAATACTGAGCGGTCCACAGGCACAGTTTGAACAGCGGCGCCGGTAGTGGGCTATGGCGGTCGAGCAGTTCCAGGGCCGGCTTGAGCTTGTCCAGGGGGACTTCGCTGTGCTCGGTCACTTCGATCAGGACACCGATCATCTCGCGGCGGCCGAACGGTACGCGCAGGCGCATACCGGGCTGCAGGGCGCTGCGCGGCACGCCAGTGGGGGCGCGGTAGTCGAACAGGCGGCGCAGCGGCGAGGGCAGGGCGAGGCGTAGGATGGTGTCGGGCACAGCAGGCTCCCAGTGAACGCGGCGATGCTAACACGGCCACACGTCGCCGAGATTTGTCGGTGGCTTGCGTGGTTGCTGCGCTCTGGTATCATCCGCGGCCTATTTCCGTGCGGTACTTGGCAGCAAGCTGAGTGGCGGCACACTTAAACCGAGGAAAATACGATGAAAGCCGATATCCATCCGCAGTACGAAGTAATGGTTGCGACCTGCAGCTGTGGCAACGTGATCAATACTCGCTCGACTCTGTGCAAGCCGATGAGCCTGGACGTGTGCTCCGAATGCCACCCGTTCTACACCGGCAAGCAGAAGATGCTGGACACCGGTGGTCGTGTTGACCGCTTCAAGCAGCGCTTCGGCATGTTCGGCGCCAAGTAAGCGACCGCGCTGTTCCGGGAGGCCTTTTGGGCTATTCCGTGCTGCTGAAAAAGGCGTCCCTGGTGGGCGCCTTTTTCGTTTCCGTCTTTCTGGTTTCCCCGCTATGGGCGTTCTGCCCAGCGCCTGGCAAGTTGCCGCAAGTCAGGGTTGAGCGGGTGTTGGACGGCGATACCCTGCGCCTGGCCGATGGCCGCAGCGTGCGCCTGATCGGTCTGAATGCGCCCGAGCGCGCTCGCGACGGGCGTCCGGCGCAAGCTTTTGCCGAGGCTGCGCGTAAGCGCCTGCAAGCGTTGGTTGCCGCCAATGATGAGCGTGTCGGCTTGCGTCAGGGTGAGCCTGCCCGCGATCGCTATGGCCGTACTCTGGCCCATGCCTATGATGCCGGCGGTCGCAATCTGGAAGCGCAGCTGTTGGCTGAGGGCTTGGCCTATCTGGTGGCGTTCGCTCCGGATGGCGGGCTGGTCGGCTGTCAGCAGGTGGCCGAACGCCAGGCACGCAGCAACCGGCTTGGGTTGTGGCGGCAGGATCAACTGGTCTCGCCCCAGGCGATCAAGGGGGGCGGCTTCGCTCTGGTGCGCGGGCGCGTGGCAAGCGTGCAGCGCAACCGTGGCGGGCTGTGGCTCGAGCTGGACGGGCCGCTGGTGCTGCGGGTGGCGCCCAAGCTGCTGCGTTACTTCGATGTTGATGCATTGCAGCGCCTCGAGGGGCAACAGGTCGAGGTGCGGGGTTGGGTGGTTGACCGCGCGCGCAAGGGCGGCGTAAAACCGGGTCAGGCTCGCTGGATGTTGTCGCTTACGCATGCGGCCATGCTTGAGGTGTTGCCATGAGGGTGCGTGTCGCGCTGCTGCTTGTGTTGCTCTGCTCGTTGGTCGGCTGCGCGGTCAATCCGGCGACCGGACGCAATGACTTCGTGATGATGAGCGAGCAGCAAGAAATCGAGCTGGGTCAGCGCTATAACGAAGAAATCCGCAAGCAGTACCCGCGCTATGCCGACGAGAAATTGCAGGCCTACGTGCAGCGGGTGGGTGAGCGTGTCGCCCGTTACGGTCATCGCAGCTACCTGAAGTACAGTTTCACGGTGATCGACAGCCCTGATATCAATGCCTTCGCTCTGCCAGGTGGGCATATCTACATTCATCGCGGGCTGATGGCCTATCTCAGTTCGGAGGCCGAGTTGGCAGCGGTGCTTGGTCATGAGGTCGGCCATGTCACGGCGCGCCACAGTGTCCGGCAGCAGAGTCAATCGACTGCCTGGGGGTTGCTCGGGCAGGCCGTGGCCATTGGTACGGGGGTCGGCGCTGCCGGTGATCTGACCAATGCCCTGGGTGGGGCTTTCGTCAGTGGCTATGGTCGCGACATGGAGCTTGAGGCTGACGGCCTCGGCGCCCAGTACCTGGCGCGCAGTGGCTATGACCCGCAGGCCATGATCGAGGTGGTCAAAGTGCTCAAGAGCCAGGAAGACTTCGCCCGCGATCAGGCTCGGGCCAAGGGGCAGGAAGTGGCGCCTGCGGGTTATCACGGCCTGTTCGATACTCACCCGGACAACGATACCCGTCTGCGCCAGGTTGTGGCTGCAGCCAGTCCACTGGCCACCGGGCAAGGCGAAGTGGGGCGGGACGTCTACCTCAAGCATATCGACGGCATGCCCTTTGGTGACTCGGCCGAGGCTGGCGTGCGCCGCGGTCAGCGTTTCTATCATGCGGGTCTGGATTTCACCCTGGCTTTCCCGCAGGGCTGGGAGCTGATCAATCGCGCCGATGCGCTGATCGTGCACAGCGCTGATCAGCAGGCATTCGTAGTCATGAGCCTGGAGTCGTTGCCAAAAAACATGGACGCCGCGCAGTACCTCAGTAAGCGGGCCGGGCGCCAGCAGCTAGTACTGCAGAACAGTTTTCGCCAGGCCGGCCTGGATGTTGCCACTGCCGTGGTGCCGGGTACGGCGGCCAAGCGTGTGGCGGTGATCGCCCGTGAGCGCCAGGCCTTTCTGTTTGTCGGGGCGGTCAAGGGGCATGCCTCGTTGGAAAGCGAAGACGAGCGCTTTCTCGAGGTGGTTCACAGTTTCCGCCCGCTGCAGGCGCAGGAGCGGGTGCTGAGCGAGCCGCGTCGTCTGCGATTGCAACAGTTCAAGGCGGGCCAGAGTTTGGATGGGCTGAGTAAGCAGATGAGTGGCGATGGCGATCAACTGGTGCGCTTGCGTCTGCTCAATGGACTCTATCCCGAGGGGCAGCCGCAGCCTGGTGATTGGCTGAAAACGGTGCGTTAGGCGCCCGCTGGTCGGCTTGTCGGGCGTTGCCTTCTTGCGTATGCTCGCTCGCCTGCGTTTCATAGCAAAAAGCGGGAATAGCCAACATGTCTGATCTGAAAACTGCCGCTCTCGAGTACCACGCTCAGCCCCGCCCGGGCAAACTGAGTGTGGAACTGACCAAGCCCACTGCCACTGCTCGTGATCTGGCTCTGGCCTACAGCCCGGGTGTGGCTGAACCCGTGCGTGAAATTGCGCGTGATCCGGAGTTGGCATACCGCTACACCGGCAAGGGCAACCTGGTGGCAGTTATTTCCGACGGTACCGCGATTCTCGGTCTCGGTGACCTCGGCCCGTTGGCCTCCAAGCCGGTAATGGAAGGCAAGGGTGTGCTGTTCAAGCGCTTCGCCGGCATCGACGTATTCGACATCGAAGTCGAGTCCGAAAGCCCGCAAGCCTTTATCGACACAGTGCGTCGCATCTCCATCACCTTCGGCGGCATCAACCTGGAAGATATCAAGGCGCCCGAGTGCTTTGAGATCGAGCGCACGCTGATCGAGCAGTGCGATATCCCGGTGTTCCACGATGACCAGCACGGCACTGCCATTGTTACCGCGGCCGGCATGCTCAATGCCCTGGAAATCACCGGCAAGACCCTACCGGAAGCCAAGATCGTCTGCCTCGGCGCCGGTGCTGCGGCTATCTCCTGCATGAAGCTGCTGGTCAGCATGGGCGCCAAGGTCGAGAACATCTTTATGATCGACCGCAAAGGCGTAATCCATGCCGGTCGTGATGATCTCAACCAGTACAAGGCAGTATTCGCCCATCAGACCGACAAGCGCACCCTGTCCGAAGCGCTGGATGGTGCTGATGTGTTCGTCGGTCTGTCCGGTGCCAATCTGCTTAGTCCGGAAGATCTCAAGCGCATGGCGCGCGATCCGATCGTATTCGCCTGCTCCAACCCGGATCCGGAGATCAAACCGGAGCTGGCTCGCGAGGCGCGCCCGGACGTGATCATGGCCACGGGTCGCTCGGACTACCCGAATCAGGTCAACAACGTACTTGGCTTCCCCTTCATCTTCCGCGGTGCCCTGGACGTACGTGCGACCCGTATCAACGAAGAAATGAAGATCGCTGCAGCCAATGCCCTGCGTGAACTGGCCAAGCTGCCGGTGCCGCAGGAGGTCTGTGATGCTTACGGTGGCATCTCGCTGTCATTCGGTCGTGAGTACATCATTCCGAAACCGATGGATGTTCGTTTGATTACGGTCGTGTGCGATGCAGTGGCCAAGGCTGCGATTGAAAGCGGTGTCGCCACGCTGCCGTATCCGAAGCACTACCCGCTGCGGTCGGTGGATGACGTGTTTAACGGTTGACCCATCAGCCAATAAAAAGCCCCGCGATCGCGGGGCTTTTTATTGGGCGTCTATAGCTGTTTGCGATCTTCTGAATTAGAGCCAGGCAAGGCCGCTTTTACGAGGTATGGCTGCTAGTCAGCAGTTCTTAAAACAGATCGATCGGTGCGGCTTCGTCAGCCGGCAATGGACTGCCGGGGATGGCCAGGCCATCAAGCTCGCTGGTTGGTGGTGGCGAGTCTTCGCTCTTGAACAGCTCGAAGTAGGCATCAGGTGCACCAGGTGACGCGGCGCGGCCGCTGATCGGATCAATGCGCAGGGTGAGCAGGCCTGCAGGTTCTGCCGGCAAGTGCTCGGGCTTGTCCTTGAGGGCTGCGCTCATGTAGCTCATCCAGATCGGCAGCGCCACGGTGCCGCCGTACTCGTGGCGGCCGAGGCTTTCCGGTTGGTCGAAACCAGACCAGACGGTGGTGACATAGTCGGCGTTATAGCCGGAGAACCAGCTGTCCTTGGACTCGTTGGTGGTGCCGGTCTTGCCAGCCAGGTCGCCACGGCCCATGGCCAGAGCACGGCGGCCAGTGCCGCGCTTGATCACGTCCTGCAGCATGCTGGTAAGGATGTAAGCAGTGCGCTCGTCGACTATCTGCTCGGCAATCACCGGCTTGAGAATTTCGGCGTTGGGGTTCTGCGACAAGGCGACAGCGTTCTGCTCTTCCAGATTGCTCGCGCTGATCGCCGTTCGTGGTGGATTGGCGATGAACAACGGCTTGCCGTCCCGACTGTCGATGCGCTCGATCAGGTAGGGTTGGATCTTGTGGCCGCCATTAGCGAAAGCGGTCCAGCCGGTGGCGATTTCCAGCGGGGTTAGGTTGGCGGTGCCGAGCGCCAGTGACAGGTTGCGCGGCAGATCCTGTTTGTTGAAGCCGAACTTACTGATGTAGTTGAGGGTGTAGTCGATGCCGATGGTCTGCAGCAGACGAATCGAAACCAAGTTGCGCGACTTGTACAAGGCTTCGCGCAGGCGGATCGGGCCAAGGAAGGTGTTGTTGTCGTTCTTCGGCCGCCAGGCCTCATCCATGCCAGCTTCCTGAAACACGATAGGGGCATCGTTGACCAGGCTGGCAGCGGTGAATCCGCTGTCCAGTGCGGCGCTATAGATGAAAGGCTTGAAGCTTGAGCCTGGCTGGCGCTTGGCTTGGGCCGCACGGTTGTAATTGCTCTGCTCGAAGGAGAAGCCGCCAACCAGGGCGCGGATGGCACCGTTTTGTGGGTCCAGTGATACCAGTGCGCTCTGTGCGGCCGGAATTTGGCGGAACAGCAGGTTGTTGTCTTTCGCTAAGCGCTCTACGCGGACTAGATCGCCGATTTGCGCGACATCGGCAGGTTGCTGCGGGCGTGGGCCTAGGCTGTTGGTGTTGAGGAACGGGCGTGCCCATTTCATGCTATCCCAGGCGACCGGGGACTCCTGGCCGTTGCGTTCAAGCACCATGATGCCGCTTTTCTCAACCTGGCTGACGATCACCGGTTCCAGGCCGCCAATGCTTTTGTGTTTGCTGAGCTCTTGCAGCCAGGCCTCGCGGGTCAGGCCCGGTAGGCGGGTTTCCGGGCCGCGGTAGCCGTGGCGCTGGTCATAGCTGATCAATCCGTCATGCAGGGACTGGTTGGCTGCCTCTTGCAGTACTGCCGGTACGGTGGTGGTGACACGAAAGCCTTCGGTGTAGGCGTCGCTGCCGTAGCGGCCGACCATTTCTGCGCGGGCCATTTCAGCGATATAAGGCGCATTCAGTTCGGGGGGCTGGACATGGTGGCGAGCGGCGACAGGTTCCGCGATAGCAATGTCATAGCGGGCTTTATCTATAGCGCCGAGCTTGAGCATGCGGCCGAGAATCCAGTCGCGGCGTTCCATGCTGCGCTCGGGGTTGATCAATGGGTTGTAGCGCGATGGCGCTTTTGGCAGGCCGGCGATCATGGCCATCTGGGCCAGGCTGGTGTCGCGTATCGATTTGCCGTAGTAGACCTGAGCTGCAGCCTCGATACCGTAGGCGCGGTTGCCCAGATAGATCTTGTTGACGTAAAGCTCGAGAATTTCGTTCTTGCTGAGCTCGCGCTCGATCTGCAGGGCCAGGAGAATTTCACTGATCTTGCGTGAGAAGCTGCGTTCGTTGGTGAGGAAGAAGTTCTTCGCCACCTGCATGGTGATGGTGCTACCTCCAGTCTGGATGTGGCCGCTCGACAATAACTGAGTAGCAGCGCGCATCAGACTGGTGAAGTCGACGCCATAATGATTGGCGAAATTGTCGTCTTCGGCAGCCAGCAAGGCGTGGATGAAGTCCTTGGGGATGTCATCGAAACGGATAGGCGATCGCCGCATCTCGCCAAATTCGGCGATCAGCTTGTTATCGCTGCTGTAGACCCTGAGTGGGATCTGCAGCTGGATGCTGCGCAGGGACTCGACGGATGGCAGGCCGGGACTAAGATAGAGGAAGGCGCCGCTGAAACTGAGGGTTAGCCCACAAAAAACGGCGACACAAGACCACCAGAAAAACTTCAGCAGACGCATTAGGGCTCTTGGAATTCCAGATAAAAGAATGGGTTAAGCGCATAGTGGTGCGAAAAGAGGAAAACTGTTCACATTATAAGCGGTTTTTTTGCAGGGTAGCCATTTGCGCTTCTGTCAAGACTGCTATTTAATGTGGAAAAACATAAATAGTCCGTAAGTCTCGGATGCAGATAGGAAATCGGTCGTGCTAGGGCTCTTCAATAAGAAAGCGAATACGCTTCTGGGGATCGACATCAGTTCGACCTCGGTCAAGCTCCTCGAATTGAGTCGCTCGGGAAGCCGCTACAAAGTAGAGGCCTACGCTGTCGAGCCGCTCCCCCCAAATGCTGTCGTCGAAAAGAACATTGCCGAGCTGGAAGGTGTCGGGCAAGCGCTTTCGCGGGTCTTGGCCAAGGCCAAGACCGGCGTACGCTCGGTTGCCGTAGCCGTTGCCGGTTCTGCAGTGATTACCAAGACGATCGAAATGGAGTCGGGTCTCAATGATGATGAGCTGGAAAATCAGCTGAAAATCGAAGCAGACCAGTACATCCCCTATCCGCTGGAAGAGGTCGCCATAGACTTCGAGGTTCAGGGGCCCTCTGCGCGCAACCCTGAGCGTGTCGAAGTGCTGCTGGCCGCTTGCCGGAAAGAAAACGTCGAAGTGCGTGAGGCTGCTCTGGCTTTGTCTGGGCTCACCGCTAAAGTCGTCGATGTCGAGGCCTACGCTCTAGAGCGTGCCTACGGCCTGCTGGCTGCTCAGTTGGGCAGTGGCCATGATGAGCTTACAGTTGCAGTGGTTGATATCGGTGCAACCATGACAACCCTCAGTGTTCTGCATAACGGGCGAACTATCTACACCCGAGAGCAGATGTTTGGCGGTCGTCAGCTGACTGAAGAAATTCAGCGACGCTATGGTCTGTCGGTCGAGGAGGCCGGTTTGGCCAAGAAGCAGGGTGGCCTGCCAGACGACTATGAAAGTGAAGTATTGCAGCCCTTCAAGGAAGCTGTGGTACAGCAGGTTTCTCGTTCATTGCAGTTCTTCTTCGCAGCTGGTCAGTTCAATGATGTCGACTACATCCTGCTTGCAGGTGGTACGGCATCCATTCCAGATCTTGATCGATTGATTCAGCAAAAGATCGGTACTCCTACCCAGGTTGCTAACCCGTTTGCCGATATGGCGCTTGGGAACAAGGTCAATGCAGGCGCGCTTGCAAGCGATGCCCCAGCGTTGATGATTGCCTGTGGTCTGGCGATGAGGAGTTTTGACTGATGGCACGGATCAACCTTCTTCCTTGGCGCGAGCAGCTGCGTGAAGAGCGCAAACAGCGTTTTTTGGTGGCCCTCGGCGGAGTACTTGTTGTCTCGGCAGGCTTGGTATTTCTGGCGGGTCAATATCTGAACTTGGCTATTGAGCAGCAGACGGCGCGTAACGAGTTCGTGCGCAAGGAAATTGCCGTGCTCGATGCGCGCATCAAGGAGATCAGTGAGCTGAAGGCGCGCCGTGCTCAGTTGCTAGATCGGATGAAAATTATTCAGGATCTTCAGGGTAACCGTCCGGTCATCGGTCGTGTCTTCGATCAATTCGCGCGGACATTGCCTGATGGTGTCTATTTCAACGAGCTGAAAATGACGGGCAAGTCGATTGCCATAATGGGTGCTGCCGAGTCGAATAACCGTGTCTCCAACCTGATGCGGAATCTGGATTCCTCTGACTGGTTGAAAGAGCCGAATCTGACCGAGGTGAAGGCTGTTACAGCAGGGGCGGTTGACCAAGCGAACGTATTTAAGCTTACCGTCAAGCAGACTCGGCCGGGTGAAGAGGCTGAGGAGGCGGTGGTTGTAAATAAAGATGCTAAGAAAAAGACGAAGGGCAAGCCGGGAGGTAAAAAATAATGAGCCTTTCTGAGTCTCTGGAGTCCTTGCGCAAGGTCGATTTTGCAGATCTTGATTTTAACAATGTTGGTTCTTGGCCTGTTGCGGTCAAAGGAATCGCTTGCATATTGCTCTTGGTGGGCGCAGTTGCTTTTGGCTATTACTTTTATCTCCAAGATCTGCAAGGGCAGTTGGAAGTCAAGCGTGCTGAAGAGGGAACGCTCAAGCAGCAGTTCTCTACCAAGGCATTTCAGGCTGCCAACCTTGATGCTTATAAAGTTCAAATGACGGAAATGGAAGAATCGTTTGGTGCATTGCTGCGGCAATTGCCAAGCGATACTGAGGTGCCTGGCTTGCTCGAGGACATTACTAGGACAGGTTTGGGTAGTGGTTTGGAATTTGAGGAAATCAAACTCCAGCCTGAGGTGGTTCAGCAGTTCTATATAGAGCTTCCAATCCAGATATCGGTTGTCGGTGGGTATCACGATTTGGCGACATTTGTGAGTGGCGTTTCCAGTCTGCCGCGAATTGTAACCTTGCACGATTTTGAGATTAAACCAGCTGAGGCGGATAGTGTTTCGCGGTTGCGGATGAGCATTCTTGCGAAAACCTATCGTTACAACGACCAGGAGCTGAAGAAATGACTATGGTTCGTTTGTTCTTTAGCCTGCTATTGGCTTCAGTGCTCTCAGGTTGTATGGGGGGCGATGACTTTTCTGATCTGCAATCGTTTATGGATCAGGAGCGTGCTCGGCCAAAGGGTTCCATTGAACCGTTGCCTAAATTTCAGCCTTATGAAGCATTTACTTACAGCGCTGCCGCGTTGCGGAGTCCGTTTCAGCCGCCGATAAAAATTGATCTTGCTCAGCAGCAGAAGGGCTCGAAAGACATCAAGCCCGATGAAACACGTGTTCGTCAGTTCCTGGAAGGATTCAATATTGAAACCTTCGAGATGGTTGGAACCCTGGCCAATGATGGCGCCACTTATGCGCTGGTTCGCGGCGCAGGTGGTGTCCACCGAGTTAAGGTTGGCGATTATCTGGGGCGAAATCACGGTCGCGTGACTCTGATTGATGAAGCCAAAGTGGATGTGGCTGAAATTGTTCCCGATGGTGAGGGTGGATGGCTCGAGCGTCCTCGCAGTCTTACTCTCAAAGAGCGCTCTTAATGGCGGGGTCAATCATGAAAAACAATTATAGATCTGCAGAATGGAACAGGCTGATGAATAGCTCTTTATCTCGTCTTGGCATTTCGCTTGTTGTTGCCATGTTTGCGCCTGCATTGCTGGCTGCAAATCTTGAGGCTTTGGATGTTGCGTCCCTGCCCGGTGACAAAGTTGAACTGAAACTTACATTTGACGAGCCTGTTGCCGCCCCACGGGGCTACACCATTGAGCAGCCCGCTCGAATTGCGCTTGATATGCCGGGCGTTGCCAGTAAGCTGGGTACGAAGAATCGTGAGCTGGGTGTAGGTAATGCCCGCAGCGTCACAGTTGTGGAGGCTAAAGATCGCACGCGCCTCATTATCAATCTTTCTACCCTTGTTTCTTACAGCACTCGTGCTGAAGGTAAAAATCTCTATGTAGTGGTTGGTGACTCTGCGAATGCTATAGCGACGCAAAGCGTGCCAAGCGCTGCCCCCCAGCCCGTAAAGGCTTTTGCTCCTGTGGGGCGCGGTATCAAGGGCATCGACTTTCAGCGCGGTGAAATGGGTGAAGGCAATGTGGTAATCGAATTGTCCGATCCTAGCGTGAGCCCGGATATCCAAGAGCAGGGTGGCAAGATTCGTCTGGATTTTGCCAAGACCCAGCTACCGGAGGCGCTTCGTGCTCGTCTGGATGTAAAAGATTTTGCTACTCCGGTTCAGTTCGTTAATGCTGTGGCAAAAGGCGATGGCGCCACCGTGACGGTTGAGCCTACGGGCTTCTACGATTATCTGGTGTTCCAGGCCGATAACAAACTGACCATCAGCATCAAACCGCTCACTCAGGATGATGTTGAAAAGCGCAAGTCCGAGCGTTTTGCCTACTCGGGCGAGAAACTGTCGCTTAACTTCCAGGATATCGACGTCCGTTCAGTTCTGCAGCTGATCGCCGACTTCACCGATTTGAACTTGGTTGCTAGCGATACGGTGCAGGGCAATATCACTCTGCGTCTGCAGAATGTGCCATGGGATCAGGCGTTGGACTTGGTTCTAAAGACTCGTGGGCTCGATAAGCGCAAGGTTGGCAATGTACTCCTAGTGGCCCCGGCTGATGAGATTGCGGCGCGGGAGCGTCAAGAGCTTGAGGCCAAGCAGCAGCTGGCTGAGCTTGCTCCGCTGCGTCGGGAAGTTGTTCAGCTGAACTATGCCAAGGCTTCTGATATCGCCAAACTCTTCGAGGATGCAAATGAAGAAGGGACTATGGATCAGGATATGCGCGGCAAGATCATTTTCGATGATCGAACCAACAGCCTGATTGCTTATCTGACTCAGGAGCGGATTGATGAGCTGCGCCGCATCGTGACTCAGCTCGATATACCGGTGCGGCAGGTGATGGTAGAGGCCCGCATTGTTGAGGCCAATGTGGACTTCGACAAGGAATTGGGCGTCGAGTGGCGTGGTGTTGGTCTAGGCGATAACAACTGGGTTGCTGGTGGTACCAACAGTCTCGAGAAAGACACTGATCCCCTTGAATTCCAGGCGGGTAACTTTGTCGATCTTGGTGCGGCAGGTAGAACTTCCGGGCTAAACCTTGGCTTTATCACTGACAACACATTGCTCGATCTTGAGCTGTCGGCCATGGAAAAGACTGGTAACGGTGAGATCATTTCCCAGCCGAAAGTAGTTACTTCCGATAAAGAAACCGCCAAAATCCTCAAGGGTGCGAAAATCCCCTACCCGGAAGCCTCTTCCAGTGGTGCGGCGACTACTGCTTTTGCCGAGGCTAACCTGTCTTTGGAGGTCACTCCGCAGATTACCCCGGATAATCGAGTGATTATCGAGGTTAAGGTCAACAAGGATGCTGCCGACTTCTCTAATCAGGTGAATGGCACGCCCTCGATTCTGACCAACGAAGTCAATGCCAAGGTGCTGGTGAACGATGGTGAAACCATTGTGATCGGCGGCATCTTCAGTAACACGCAGTCCAAGTCTGTCGATAAGGTTCCGCTGCTAGGCGATCTTCCCTACATCGGTCGCTTGTTCCGTCGCGACGTGGTTCAGGACTCCAAGTCTGAGTTGCTGGTTTTCCTCACTCCGCGAATTATGAACAATCAAGCCATTGCAGTGAGCCCGTGATGCTGTGCGGAATTTGATATTGGTTGGCCCGATGGGGGCTGGTAAGAGCACCATCGGGCGATTGTTGGCAAAAGAGTTGAAGCTGCAATTCAAGGATTCAGATAAGGAAATCGAACACCGTACAGGTGCAGATATCCCTTGGATCTTTGACGTGGAAGGCGAGCAGGGTTTTCGTGAGCGCGAGCAATTGATGGTTGCGGAGCTCTGTGAGCTTTCTGGTGTGGTCATCGCGACAGGGGGCGGCGTTGTGTTGCGGCCCGAGAATCGGAAAGCTCTCAGTGCCGGTGGGCGCGTGGTTTATCTTCATGCGTCCGTTGAGCAGCAGCTGGATCGTACTTCCCGTGATCGTAATCGTCCCCTTTTGCGTAATTCAGACCCTGCGAAAGTGCTCGGCAGCCTGATGGAAATCCGCGATCCGTTGTATCGCGAAATTGCGGATGTGGTTGTCGAGACCGATGAGCGTCCGCCGCGTATGGTGGTTCAAGAGATCATTGATCGCCTTGATGCGCTCGCTGCCCATTAAAGGAAGGGTCTAACTGCGTTATCCTAGTGCCCTTTCATAACGGGGGCGTCATGCGGACTCTTACAGTCGATCTAGGTGAGCGCAGTTATCCCATCTACATAGGTGCAGGTCTGCTGGCTCATGCAGGCCTATTCAAGGCGCATCTGGCGGGTCGTCAGGTGGCCATCGTTACCAATGAAACCGTTGCTCCTCTCTATCTGCAAAAGCTCGAAGCTAGTTTGGCTGGCTGCGAACTGACGGCGATCGTTCTGCCCGACGGTGAAGCTTTCAAGACCTGGGAAACCCTTCAGCTTATCTTCGACGGTCTGTTGCAGGCTCGTCACGATCGCCGTACTACCGTGATCGCTCTGGGCGGTGGTGTGATTGGTGATATGGCCGGTTTCGCTGCTGCTTGTTACCAGCGCGGGGTGGATTTCATTCAGGTGCCGACCACTCTGTTGTCTCAGGTTGACTCGTCTGTTGGTGGCAAGACCGGGATCAATCATCCGCTGGGTAAAAATATGGTTGGGGCGTTCTACCAGCCCCAGGCCGTGATTATCGATACCTCAGTGCTTGCGACTCTTCCAGCACGCGAGCTGTCCGCCGGCCTGGCTGAAGTTATCAAGTACGGCTTGATTTGTGATGAAGACTTCCTGGTCTGGCTTGAGCAGCACATCGATGCTCTGCGTGCATTGGATGGGCGCTCGCTCATCGAGGCTATCGAGCGCTCATGCGCCGCAAAGGCGCGAGTTGTCGGCGCTGATGAGCGTGAGTCCGGATTGCGCGCGATTCTTAATCTTGGTCATACATTCGGTCATGCCATAGAAACCCATATGGGCTATGGCATCTGGCTGCATGGCGAAGCGGTTGGCGCTGGAACTGCAATGGCGCTGGAGATGTCTACGCGCCTTGGGTGGATTTCCTCGGATGAGCGGGATCGCGCGTTGCGGCTGCTGATCAAGGCTGGTCTGCCAGTGGTGCCGCCTGCTGAAATGACGCCCGAGAATTTTCTTGAGCACATGGCGGTAGACAAGAAGGTGCTTGATGGCCGCCTGCGTTTGGTGTTGCTGCGTCGGATCGGCGATGCCATCGTAACCGATGAATTTCCGCGTGAAGTGTTGGATGCCACGCTGAGGGCTGATTACAGCGCTTTGGTGGCTCAACTTGATCAATAACGAGAACCCCATGACAAGTCTGCATGCCGATGAGGCCTATCTGGGCCATTACCAGTTCAGCCATGACCCATTTGCTGCGCGTGTGCCTGGTTTTCGTTTTTTCCCGGCCCAGCGTAAGCCGGTGCTCGGGCAGCTGCATCATCTTGCCCGTTACAGTCAATTGCTGTTGGTAGTCACTGGTCCTCTCGGCAGTGGCAAGACGCTGCTGCGACAAGCGCTGGTTGCCAGCACCAACAAGCAGGCAGTGCATAGCGTGGTCGTTTCTGCGCGTGGCGCGGGAGATGTGGCCGGTGTCTTGCGTCAGGTCGCTCAGGGATTGGGGATTCAGCAGCTTGATGTGCGCAGCATCCTGGCGCACATTGCCCAGCTGGCGCTTACCGGCCAGGAAGTCTACTTGCTGGTCGACGATGCCGAGCTGTTGGCCGATGCCGCGATTGAAGGTTTGCTGGCATTGGCAGCAGGTACCGCCGACGCCCGCCCGCATGTATTTCTGTTTGCCGAGCCTGAGCTTGTCTCGCGCCTGGAGGTGCTGGCGGATGGTGAGGAGCGCTTCCATGCCATCGAGCTGCTGCCCTACAGTGAGGACGAAACTCGCGAATACCTGGCGCAGCGGCTGGATGGTGCAGGGCAGGGCATTGAGCTGCTTTCCGATGACCAGGTCAGCGATATCCATATCGGCTCCGGTGGCTGGCCCGGTGGAATCAATCAGGTGGCCCGCGATGTGCTGATCGAGGCGATGCTGGCTCAGCGCAATGCTGCGAGTGCGGCGAGTGGTGCGCTGGGTTTGCCGAAGAAGCATGTGCTGGCAGTCGCGGTGGTCGTCCTGGGGTTGGGGGCGGCCTGGTTCATGCAAGGGCGACAGGAGCGTTTGGCTGAAGACGTGCCCGTGCAGCTGCTTCCTGGTGCGCCAGCGCCTGAGGTCGCGATTGAAAATGCTACGCCTGCAACGGTTGTTGCCAAGCCTGAGGGTGGTGCTGCTGTGGAGTTTGCAGGTGCCAGTCAGCCTCTGCCTCTGCCTTTGGTGGGCGAGGCGCAGCCGGTTATTCGTGAACCGCTGGCGCAGGCTTCCGGGATGGACGAGGGTGAAGAGGGTGGTGAAGCTGAGAGTTTGACTGCTTTGCCGTCGGCGCAACCTGTTGTTCAGGCGGCTCCCGTTGCTGCGCCAGTGGCAGTGGCGCCAGCTGTGCCAGTAGCTCCTGTCCAGCCAGTTGCCACGGTTGCGAAGCCAGTTCCGGTGGCCCCTGCGCCTGCAGCGGTTGTGGCGCCCAAGCCAGTTGCCGTGGTCAAGCCGGTAGCGGTCAAGCCAGCTCCTGCCGTGGCGGCCAAGGCGGGCTCGGCCAGTGCGGGTTGGTATGGTGCGCAGCCGGCCAGTCAGTATGCCTTGCAGATTCTCGGTACCCGCTCCGAGGCTGGAGCTCAGGCCTTCGTGAGCAAGAACGGCGCCGAGTATCGTTACTTCAAGAAGATGCACCAGGGGCAGCCGCTGTTTGTAGTGACCTACGGCAAGTTCTCCAGTCGCGCAGCGGCGCAGGCGGCGATAAAGTCGTTACCTGCCGCTGTGCAGGCAGGTAAACCATGGCCGCGCAGCTTTGCCAGTATCCAGCAAGAGGCTGTACAGGCGCGCTAGTGGCCTGGGATTTGCCTGTCATTCTGTGACCGGTCGGTGCTAGCACGAGCCTCCGGTCGCTGCCTTTCGTTAGTGCGACATAAGAATTCACCCCGCCGTCACGAAGATTTGTGACGTCAGGGGTGCGTATGTACAATGTCTGCCCTTTGCCTGCACCACGCTGGAGCTTTCTCCTGCGCGATTGGCAGGTAGGTCGATGAATTAGAAAGCAATTTGCCTATAAAGGCAGCCTGGTGAGAGTCCCTATGAAAGCAGGTCTGTACCATCCTGATGAGTTCAAGGATAACTGCGGCTTCGGCTTGATCGCCCATATGCAGGGCGAGGCAAGTCATCACTTGCTGCAGACTGCCATTGAAGCCCTGACCTGTATGACCCACCGCGGCGGGATTAACGCCGACGGCAAGACCGGTGACGGTTGCGGTCTGCTGATCCAGAAGCCGGATCAGTTCCTGCGCGCCATGTCCGTGCAGCACTTCGGTGTCGAGCTGCCTCAGCAGTACGCCGTCGGCATGGTGTTCTTCAATCAGGACAACGGCAAAGCTGAAGCTGCACGCGAGAACATGAATCGCGAAATCCTCGCTGCCGGTCTGCAGCTGGTTGGCTGGCGCAAAGTGCCGGTCGACACCAGCGTGCTCGGCCGCCTGGCCCTCGAGCGCCTGCCGCAAATCGAGCAGGTGTTCATCGGCGGTGAAGGCCTGTCCGATCAGGAATTTGCGATCAAGCTGTTCAGCGCCCGTCGTCGCTCCTCGGTAGCCAACGCCGCCGACACCGACCACTACATCTGCAGCTTTTCGCACAAGACCATCATCTACAAAGGCCTGATGATGCCGGCCGATCTGCAGCAGTTCTACCCGGACCTGGGTGATGAGCGCCTGCAGACCGCCATTTGCGTATTCCACCAGCGCTTCTCCACCAACACCCTGCCGAAATGGCCGTTGGCGCAGCCGTTCCGCTTCCTCGCCCACAACGGCGAGATCAACACCATCACCGGCAACCGCAACTGGGCCCAGGCCCGTCGCACCAAGTTTGCCAACGAGCTGATCCCCGATCTGGAAGAGCTCGGTCCGCTGGTCAACCGCGTTGGTTCCGACTCCTCGAGCATGGACAACATGCTCGAGCTGATGGTTACCGGCGGCATCGACCTGTTCCGCGGCGTGCGCATGATCATTCCGCCGGCCTGGCAGAACATGGAGACCATGGACGCCGACCTGCGTGCGTTCTATGAGTACAACTCCATGCACATGGAGCCGTGGGACGGCCCGGCCGGCGTGGTGCTGACCGACGGTCGCTACGCGGTCTGCCTGCTCGACCGTAACGGCCTGCGCCCGGCGCGCTGGGTCACCACCAAGAACGGCTACATCACCCTCGCCTCGGAAATCGGTGTGTGGGACTACCAGCCGGAAGACGTGATCGCCAAGGGCCGTGTCGGTCCGGGGCAGATCCTCGCGGTGGACACCGAGACCGGTCAGGTACTCAGCACCGACGACATCGACAGCCGTCTGAAGTCGCGTCACCCCTACAAGCAGTGGCTGCGTCAGGGTGCTGTGCGCATCCAGGCGACCCTGGCCGACGACCAGGGCGTGGCCAGCTACGATGCCGACCAGCTCAAGCAGTTCATGAAGATGTTCCAGGTCACCTTCGAGGAGCGTGACCAGGTCCTTCGTCCGCTCGCCGAACAGGGCCAGGAAGCGGTCGGTTCGATGGGCGATGACACGCCGATGGCCGTGCTGTCCAAGCGCGTGCGCTCGACCTATGACTACTTCCGTCAGCAGTTCGCCCAGGTCACCAACCCGCCGATCGACCCGCTGCGCGAAGCCATCGTCATGTCGCTGGAGATCTGCCTCGGTGCCGAGCGCAACATCTTCCAGGAGTCGCCGGCGCATGCCAGCCGCGTGATCCTCAGCTCGCCGGTGATCTCGCCGGCCAAGTGGCGTTCGCTGATGGCTCTCGACGAGCCAGGTTTCGAGCGCCATGTCATCGACCTCAACTATGACGAGAGCATCGGTCTCGAAGCCGCAGTGCGCAACATCGCTGACCAGGCCGAAGAGGCCGTGCGTGCCGGCAAGGCTCTGTTGGTGCTGACCGACCGCCACATCGCGCCAGGCAAGCTGCCGGCCCATGCCTCGCTGGCTGTGGGTGCCGTGCACCACCGCCTGACCGAGACTGGCCTGCGTTGCGACAGCAACATCCTGGTTGAAACTGCCACCGCCCGCGATCCGCACCACTATGCCGTGCTGCTTGGCTTCGGCGCCTCGGCGGTGTACCCGTACCTCGCCTACGAAGTGCTGGCCGACCTAATCCGCACCGGCGAAGTGCTGGGCGACCTGGACGAAGTGTTCAAGCACTACCGCAAGGGCATCTCCAAGGGCCTGCTGAAGATCCTGTCGAAGATGGGTATCTCCACCGTCGCTTCCTACCGTGGTGCGCAGCTGTTCGAAGCCGTTGGTCTGGCTGAAGAAGTGGTCGATCTGAGCTTCCGTGGCGTGGCCAGCCGCCTGAAAGGCGCGCGCTTCGTCGATATCGAAGCCGAGCAGAAACTGCTGGCCGCCGAGGCCTGGAACAACCGCAAGCCGATCCAGCAGGGCGGCCTCCTCAAGTTCGTCTACGGCGGCGAGTACCACGCCTACAACCCGGACGTGGTCAACACCCTGCAGGCCGCCGTGCAACAGGGCAGCTACGAGAAGTACAAGGAATACGCGGCGCTGGTCGACACCCGTCCGGTGTCGATGCTGCGTGACCTGCTGCAGCTCAAGCTGGCCGAGCAGCCGCTGCCGCTCGATCAGGTCGAGCCGCTGCAGTCGATCTTCAAGCGCTTCGACGCTGCGGGGATTTCCCTCGGCGCGCTGTCGCCGGAAGCCCACGAGGCCATCGCCGAGGCGATGAACCGTATCGGTGGTCGTTCCAACTCCGGTGAGGGCGGCGAAGACCCGGCCCGTTACGGCACCGTACGCAGCTCGAAGATCAAGCAGGTGGCCACCGGCCGTTTCGGCGTGACCCCGGAGTACCTGGTCAACGCCGAAGTGCTGCAGATCAAGGTGGCCCAGGGTGCCAAACCCGGTGAAGGTGGTCAGCTGCCAGGTGGCAAGGTCAATGGCCTGATCGCTCGCCTGCGCTATGCGGTGCCCGGCGTGACCCTGATCTCGCCGCCGCCGCACCACGACATCTACTCGATCGAAGACCTGTCGCAGCTGATTTTCGACCTCAAGCAGGTCAACCCGCAGGCGCTGGTCTCGGTCAAGCTGGTGGCGGAAGCCGGCGTCGGCACCATCGCCGCCGGCGTGGCCAAAGCCTATGCCGACCTGATCACCATCTCCGGCTATGACGGCGGCACCGGCGCTTCGCCGCTGAGCTCGATCAAGTACGCCGGCAGCCCGTGGGAACTCGGCCTGGCCGAAACCCACCAGACCCTGCGCGGCAACGACCTGCGCGGCAAGGTGCGGGTGCAGACCGACGGCGGCCTGAAGACCGGCCTCGACGTGATCAAGGCCGCCATCCTCGGCGCCGAGAGCTTCGGCTTCGGTACCGGTCCGATGGTTGCCCTGGGCTGCAAATACCTGCGCATCTGCCACCTGAACAACTGCGCCACCGGTGTTGCCACCCAGAACGACAAGCTGCGCAAAGATCACTTCATCGGTACCGTCGAGATGGTGGTGAACTACTTCACCTACGTCGCCGAAGACACCCGCGAGTGGCTGGCCAAACTGGGCGTGGCGAGTCTGGGCGAGCTGATCGGGCGTACTGACCTGCTCGAGATGCTGCCGGGTGAAACCGACAAGCAGCAGCACCTGGACCTGTCGCCTTTGCTCGGCAGCGACCACGTGCCGGCCGACAAGCCGCAGTTCTGCGAAGTCGACCGCAACCCGCCGTTCGACCAGGGCCTGTTGGCCGAGAAGATGGTCGAGCTGGCCAAGGGCGCGATTGCCGACAAGAGCGGCGGCGAGTTCGAGCTGGATATCTGCAACTGCGACCGTTCGATCGGCGCGCGGATTTCCGGCGAGATCGCCAAGGCCCACGGCAACCAGGGCATGAAGGCTGCGCCTATCACCTTCCGCTTCAAGGGCACTGCCGGGCAGAGCTTCGGTGTGTGGAACGCCGGTGGCCTGCACATGTACCTGGAAGGCGACGCCAACGACTACGTCGGCAAGGGCATGACCGGCGGCAAACTGGTCATCGTTCCGCCCAAGGGCAGCCCGTTCAAGACTCAGGAATCGGCGATCATCGGCAACACCTGCCTGTATGGCGCCACCGGTGGCAAGCTGTTCGCCGTGGGTACCGCAGGTGAGCGTTTCGCCGTGCGCAACTCCGGCGCCCACGCCGTGGTGGAAGGCACCGGCGACCATTGCTGTGAATACATGACCGGCGGCTTCGTTTGCGTGCTGGGCAAGACCGGGGTCAACTTCGGTTCTGGCATGACCGGCGGCTTCGCCTACGTGCTCGACCTGGACAATACCTTCGTCGACCGCGTCAACCACGAGCTGGTGGAAATCCAACGCATCAACAACGAAGCCATGGAAGCCTACCGCAGTCACCTGCGCGGCGTACTGGCCGAGTATGTGGCGGAGACCGGCAGCGAGTGGGGCAGCAATCTGCTGGAAAACCTGGACGACTACCTGCGCAAGTTCTGGCTGGTCAAACCGAAAGCGGCAAGCCTGGGCTCGTTGCTCAGCAGCACCCGTGCTAACCCGCAGTAATTGCGCCTGAAGTAGTTTGATGAGGTTTTGAAATGACTGAACGTCTGAATAACGACTTCCAGTTCATCGAAGTCGGGCGCAAGGATCCGAAGAAGAAGCTCCTGCGCCAGCGCAAGAAGGAGTTCGTGGAAATCTACGAACCCTTCAAACCGGCCCAGGCCGCCGACCAGGCACACCGCTGCCTGGGCTGCGGCAACCCGTATTGCGAGTGGAAGTGCCCGGTGCACAACTTCATTCCCAACTGGTTGAAGCTGGTTTCCGAAGGCAACATCCTGGCTGCTGCCGAGCTGAGCCACCAGACCAACACCCTGCCGGAAGTGTGCGGCCGCGTGTGCCCGCAGGATCGTCTGTGCGAGGGTGCCTGCACCCTCAACGACGGCTTCGGCGCGGTGACCATCGGTTCGGTGGAGAAGTACATCACCGACACGGCGTTTGCCATGGGCTGGCGCCCGGACATGTCGCACGTAGTGCCGACCGGCAAGCGTGTCGCCGTGATCGGTGCCGGCCCGGCCGGCCTCGGCTGTGCCGACGTACTGGTGCGCAACGGCGTGACCCCGGTGGTGTTCGACAAGAACCCGGAAATCGGCGGTCTGCTGACCTTCGGCATCCCCGAGTTCAAGCTCGAGAAGAGCGTGCTCAGCCGTCGTCGCGAAATCTTCACCGGCATGGGCATCGAGTTCCGCCTGAACACCGAGATCGGCAAGGACATCACCCTCGACCAGCTGCTGGCCGAGTACGATGCCGTGTTCATGGGCATGGGTACCTACACCTACATGAAGGGCGGCTTCCCTGGTGAAGACCTGCCGGGCGTCACCGACGCGCTGGACTTCCTGATCGCCAACGTCAACCGCAACCTCGGCTTCGAGAAGTCTCCGGAAGACTTCATCGACATGAAGGGCAAGCGCGTGGTCGTGCTCGGCGGTGGCGACACGGCGATGGATTGCAACCGCACCTCCATCCGCCAGGGCGCCAAGGGCGTGACCTGCGCCTACCGTCGTGACGAAGAAAACATGCCGGGCTCGCGCAAGGAAGTGAAGAACGCCAAGGAAGAGGGCGTGAAGTTCCTCTTCAACCGCCAGCCCATCGCCATCGTCGGCGAGGACAAGGTGGAAGGCGTCAAGGTGGTCGAGACCCGTCTCGGCGAACCGGACGCCCGTGGTCGTCGCAGCCCTGAGCCGATCCCCGGTTCCGAGGAAATCATCCCGGCTGATGCCGTGCTGATCGCTTTCGGCTTCCGTCCAAGCCCGGCGCCGTGGTTTGCCGACTTCAAAATCGACACCGACAGCCAGGGCCGCGTCGTGGCACCGGAGCAGAGCCAGTTCAAGCACCAGACCAGCAACCCGAAGATCTTCGCCGGTGGCGACATGGTCCGTGGTTCCGATCTGGTGGTGACGGCGATCTTCGAAGGCCGCAATGCCGCCGAAGGTATTCTCGACTACCTCGGCGTCTGATCCTCGGCGCCCCATCCTGGGGCGTCTGCGCGGCTACGTTCGCTAGCCGCGCGGATCAATGCTTTCTCCACGCAAGCCCCCCAAGCCCCCCCCGGTGCGCTGCCCACACGTCTTGGGCATGCCCGCCGTGGGCCTGGTACGACTCCTGCTTTGTCTCTTCACACACCCTATCCGGCATCGCCGCCTGGCGCTGCCCATGACCGTCGTGAAGGAGTTTTTCCATGGACAAGCAGCAGATGAGTGCGGCCATCATTGAGGCCCGCCAGCGGCTCGCTCTGAGCTGGGCCGACCTGGCCCGCGCTATCGAGATGTCGCCGGTGTGGACCACCTCGGCCTGCCTGGGTATGAACAGCATGCCGGCCGACAAGGCCGCAGCCCTGTGCAGCAGGCTGGGCCTGCCCGACGAGGTGGCCCTGGCCCTGCAGGCTTTCCCGCACAAGAGCTGGGACAAGACGGTGCCGACCGACCCGCTGGTGTACCGCTTCTACGAGATGATCAATGTCTACGGTGACACCATCAAGGAGCTGATCAACGAGGAATTTGGCGACGGCATCATGAGCGCTATCGACTTCAGTATGGATGTCTCGCGGGTTGCCGACCCCAAGGGCGACCGCGTGCAGATTGTGCTCAACGGCAAGTTCCTGCCCTACAAGGCCTGGTGAAATGGGCGCGGCATAAGGTCGCGAAAGACGAAAGGCACGGCACTCGCCGTGCCTTTTGTTTTGCGGTCTGCGAAAATGCCCGCACTTTTTCTGTGCCACGCTGCGCGGAGCCCTGCTAATCCGGGAGCCCGCCTTGAGGAGGGGGCGCCACTGGTCGGTGCCCGCATACTCTACCGCGTGAAATTCCTTTGCCGCATTTCCAGGAATCCTGCCGATGTCCGTCCTGAAGAACGACCGTTTCCTTCGTGCCCTGCTCAAGCAGCCCGTCGACGTCACCCCGGTGTGGATGATGCGCCAGGCCGGTCGTTATCTGCCGGAGTACCGCGCCACCCGCGCCAAGGCCGGCAACTTCGTCAATCTGATGAAGAACCCGGAACTGGCCTGTGAGGTCACCATCCAGCCGCTGGATCGTTACCCGCAGCTGGATGCGGCGATTCTGTTCTCCGACATCCTGACCATTCCCGATGCCATGGGTCAGGGTCTGTACTTCGAGACTGGCGAAGGCCCGCGCTTCAAGAAAGTCATCAGCAGCATGGCCGATATCGAGGCCCTGCCGATTCCTGATCCGGAACAGGACCTGGGCTACGTGATGGACGCCGTACGTGGCATCCGCCGTGAATTGAACGATCGGGTGCCGCTGATCGGCTTCTCCGGCAGTCCCTGGACCCTGGCCACCTATATGGTCGAGGGTGGTTCGTCGAAGGACTTCCGCAAGTCCAAGGCCATGCTCTACGACAACCCGCAGGCCATGCACGCCCTGCTCGACAAACTGGCACAGTCGGTCACCAGCTACCTCAACGGGCAGATCAAAGCCGGCGCGCAAGCGGTGCAGATCTTCGATTCCTGGGGTGGCAGCCTGTCGGCGGCGGCCTACCAGGAGTTCTCCCTGGCCTATATGAAGAAGATCGTCGACGGTCTGATCCGCGAACACGACGGTCGCCGCGTACCGGTGATCCTGTTCACCAAGGGCGGCGGCCTGTGGCTGGAGTCGATGGCCGAGACCGGCGCAGAAGCTCTGGGTCTGGACTGGACCTGCGATATCGGCAGCGCGCGTCAGCGCGTGGGCAGCAAGGTGGCCCTGCAGGGCAACATGGACCCGAGCGTGCTGTATGCCAACCCGGCAGCGATTCGTGCCGAAGTGGCGCGTATCCTGGCCAGCTACGGTCAGGGCAGCGGCCAGGTGTTCAACCTCGGCCACGGCATCACCCCGGAAGTCGATCCGGCCCATGCCGGTGCGTTCTTCGAAGCGGTACACGAGCTGTCGGCGCAGTATCACGGCTGATTGTCGACGGATAAAAAAGGGCCGCTGATGCGGCCCTTTTTTGTTAAGGCGTGGCGTTTGGGACCTCGGCCAGCAACTGGTCGATCACCGGGGTCATCTTGGTTTCCGTGCTCTGATACTTCTTCACCGCCAGCATGCCGCGGCCGCGGAAACGGTAATAGGCACTGGCGAGTAGCTGTCCCTGCGCATCGCGGATGCTCAGCTCGGCCAGCGACAGATAGGTCACCACCGACCAGGAGCGGCGGGCCGTGTAGGTGATCACCATCGGGCAGGCGTTATCGGTACTCTGCTGGATCCGTCGGGTGCTGATGCCGTGGCGGGCAAAGCCACGCTCCACCACGCTGAGAAAATCCTCGACCTGCACATCCGGATTCTCCTGGATGCACATCTGCGTGCTCGAAGTCTTCAGGGGTTCGACGCGAATCACCGTACAGGCGCTGCTGAGGCCGATCAGAGCCAGGAGCAGAAGAAGGCGGGAGTGGTACAGGGACGGAGTGGGCATGTGCAGCTTCCTGGGGTGATCACCTGACATGCCGTCGAACGGCCACTGCGCCAGTGGCAACGTCTGAGCGTTGCCGGCTAAAGCAAAGCCCGCGATACGCACGGCTGGACCGGGTGCAGCGGGCTGGGCGATGGCGGCTGCAAAGACCGCCGCGCGGCTTACTTGACGGTCGCCAGGTCACCCTTGAGGGCAACGCCTGCCATGATCGCGCCAGCGTGGCACTCGTAGTTCTGCGCGTTCTTGTACTCGATGTTCTTGTAGTTGCTGGCCAGGTTGACCACGGCATTGGCGCCGGCGGCCTTGGCGGCGTTCTGGAAGGCGATCAGTGCCGATTGCAAGGCCCAGGAGCAGGCGCCCTCATCGGTCTTGTTGAAGGCGTTGGTCTTCTTGCTGGTGGTCACGCCCGAACGCACGATGCTGACCTTGCCGGCTGGCTGGGTGCCGGCCAGGTAGAACTTCACGCTGCCATCCAGGCGCCCGGCGGCGGTGGCTTCCTGCACAGCGGCCTGGAAGTCCGGGAACAGGGTGGTGTCGCGCGCCTGGCTGACGCTTGGCAGGGTAGCGGCACACAGCAGGGCGGCCAGGGTCCAGTTCTTCATTGTTTTCATGCTTCTCTCCTTGATGAGGCGTGGTTACAGCGGGTTCTGCGCAAGGTGTAACTTTATTGACCCAGCGATTGTAGTTGTAATGAATTCGACCGTCTTAGTGTCTGTTTACGATCTCGGACACTCCCCTCTCCCACTTGTGGGAGAGGGGCAAAAGCACTCCGCATCTACCTCTAACCGCCGCTACGGAACTCTAAAAGAGATCGTAGGCCGATTCTCAGCTCCAGCGCTTGAAGATCAGCGAGGTATTCACTCCGCCAAAGGCGAAGTTGTTGTTCATCACGTACTGGTTGCTCATCTGACGGAACTCGCCGCGCAGGTAATCCAGCTCGGCACAGGCCAGGTCGATCTGCTCGAGGTTGAGGGTCGGCACGTAGCTGTCGGCATTCATCATCTCGATGCTGAACCAGGACTCCAGCGCACCGCAGGCACCCAGGGTGTGACCGAAGAAGCTCTTCTGCGAGCTGATCGGTATCTGCGCGCCGAACAGGCTGTGGGTGGCCTGGCTCTCGGCAATGTCGCCCTGCTCGGTGGCGGTGCCGTGGCCGTTGACGTAGCCGATGGCGCTTGGCGGCAGGCCGGCATCGGCCAGGGCCAGTTCCATGGCGCCGCGCATGGTCGCCTGCTCGGGCTTGGTGGCGTGGATGCCGTCGGAGTTGCAGCCGAAGCCGACGATCTCGGCATGGATGGTCGCGCCACGGGCCAGCGCGTGTTCCAGCTCTTCCAGCACCAGGATGCCGGCGCCTTCACCGATCACCAGACCATCGCGGCCGCTGTCGTAGGGACGCGGCGACAGGTGCGGGGTGTCGTTCTTTAGGCTGGTGGCGTACAGCGCATCGAACACCATGGCTTCGGTGGGGCAGAGTTCCTCGGCGCCGCCGGCCAGCATCATCGGCAGGCGGCCGAACTTGATCGCCTCGTAGGCGTAGCCGATGCCCTGGCTGCCACTGGTGCAGGCGCTGGAGGTGGGGATCAGGCGACCCTTGAGGCCGAAGAAGATGCTGATATTGGCCGCCGTGGTGTGCGGCATCATGCGGATGTAGGAGTTGGCGTTGAGGCCATCGGCGACCGAGTTCAGCAGCATATTGCCGAACGCCTTGATCTCGTCGGTGCTGCCGGTGGACGAGCCGCAGGCCACGCCCATGCGGCCGTCCTTGATCGATTCGTCGCCGAGCAGGCCTGCGTGTTCCAGGGCGCGCTCGGCGGCGTATACCACCAGCTTGGAGACCCGGCCCATGCTGCGCGTCTGCTTGCGGTTCCAGTGTTTGGGTTGGACGAAGTCGTCCACCGGGCCGCCGAGGCGGGTGTTCAGCTCGCCGAAGCGGTCCCACTCGTGCATATAGCGGATGCCGCTCTTGCCCGCTTTGAAGTTCGCTTCAATCGTCGGCCAGTCGCTGCCCAGCGAGGTCACGCCGGCCATGCCGGTGACTACAACCCGTTTGCATCCGTTCATCAGCACAACCCACCGTTCACCGCGAGAACCTGGCGGGTAATGTACGCCGCCTCCTCGGACATCAGAAAATTCACCGCGCCGGCCACTTCTTCCGGGGTGCCCATGCGCGCCGCCGGCACCATCTTGAGGATTTCCTCCACCGGTACCTGCTCGTCGAGGATCTCGGTGTCGATCAGCCCCGGCGCCACGCAGTTGACCGTGATCTTGCGCTTGCCCAGCTCGATGGCCAGGGCCTTGGCCGCGCCGATCACGCCGGCCTTGGAGGCGCTGTAATTGACCTGGCCACGGTTGCCGATCAGCCCCGACACCGAGGTGATGCAGACGATGCGCCCGGCTTTGCGCCGGCGGATCATCGGCATGCACAGCGGGTGCAGGACGTTGTAGAAACCGTCCAGGTTGGTGCGCAGCACCTGGTCCCAGTCGTCCTCGCTGAGCGCCGGGAAGGCGCCGTCGCGGGTCAGCCCGGCGTTGCACACCACGCCGTAGTAGGCGCCGTGCTGCTCGATATCGGCCTCCAGTGCCTCGCGGCAGGCGGCGCGATCCGATACGTCGAACTGCAGGATGCGCGCCTGCCGGCCCAGCTCGGTGATCTGCGCCTGCACCGCCTCGGCCTCATCGCGGCGCGAGCGGCAGTGCAGCACGAGGTCGTAGCCGCTGCGCGCCAGGCGCAGGGCGATGGCTTTGCCGATGCCACGGCTGGAGCCGGTGACCAGAATGGTTTCGCTCATGGCTGGGGTTCCTGAAATTCTTCCTGAAGATAACTGGCCACCTGTGGTGGACGGAATACGTTGATGCGGGCAAACACCTCGATGCCGGGACCGCTCAGGCGGCACTCGAATACGCCCATGCCGTTGTCGTCCTGCAGGGTGCGGCTGGCCTGGATATGCAGTGTGCTGCCTGCCGGGAAGCACTCGACATTGCACTCGTACTTGCGCGTGCCGAGGAGGAAGCCCAGCTCCACCGGCAGGCCGGCCTGGCGCGCCTGGCAGCCGGCGTAGGCGGCGATGCTCTGCGCCATCAGCTCGATGCCGACCCAGGCCGGCAGGCTGCCATCGGCCTGGTTGAACAGGCCGCCGGGGCGCACGGTCAGGCGGGTTTCCACGTCGTCGTCGCCGAAGCGCAGCACTTCGTCGATGAGGATCATGTTGCCGGCATGGGGGATCAGCTCGGCGATCGGCCAGCGGCTCATGGCGTCTCTCCAGGTGCATCACCGAGGATCAGGCTGACATTGCTGCCACCGAAGGCGAAGGAGTTGCTCATCAGCCGGCGGCCGCTGGTCTTGCCCAGGCGCGTGCCCGGCGCGACCAGCTGCAGGGCGGGCAGCTCCTGCTCGCCCTGGCCGTCCCACAGGTGCGGCGGTAGCTGCCCGTGCGGGTTGTACTCGCTCAGGCTCAGCCAGCAGAACGCTGCCTCCAGCGCTCCGGCGGCGCCGAGGGTGTGGCCGGTCAGCGGCTTGGTCGAGGAACAGGGCACCCCGGCCGGGAAGACTGCCGCCGTGGCCAGGCTTTCCATGGCGTCGTTGTGGGTGGTGGCGGTGCCGTGCAGGTTGAGGTAGTCGATCTCGCTGGCCGCCACGCCGGCACTGTGCAGCGCCTGGCGCATCGCCGCCTGGGCGCCGAGGCCTTGCGGATGCGGCGCGGAAATATGATGGGCGTCGGAGCTGGCTCCGCCGCCAAAGAAGGCGATTGGGGCCGCTTCCTTAGTCATGAGAAACAGCGCCGCACCCTCGCCGATATTGATGCCGTGACGGTTGCGCGAGAACGGGTTGCACGGCTCGGCGGCCACCGCTTCGAGCGCCGAGAAGCCGTTCAGGGTCAGCCGACACAGGCTGTCCACTCCGCCGCAGATCACTGCATCGCACTGCCCCTGTTGCAGCAGGCGATGGGCGCTGAGCAGGGCGCGGGCGCTGGAAGTGCAGGCGGTGGAAATGCTGTAGCACGGACCGCTCAGCTCCAGCCAGGCGGCGAGGAAGCTGGCCGGCGCGACCAGCTCCTGCTGGGCGTAGTGGTAGTGCGCCGGCAGCTCGCCCTGGTTGTAGTACTGGGCGATGCTCTGGCTGGCTTCATCGATGCCCGAGGTGCTGGTGCCCAGCACCACCCCGACGCGGGTGGCGCCGTAGCGGGCGATGGCATCGCGCAGCGGCGCTTCGATCTGCAGGGCGGCGGCCAGCAGCAGCTGGTTGTTGCGGCTTGGCGGCAGGCCCAGCTCGGGCAGTGCCGGTAGCTCGCCAGGTACGGCGCCGACGGTCAGCTCGCGTTCGGCGACCCAGCCGGGCTCGGCGCGCATGCCCGAGGCATCGCCGGCGAACAGGGCGCGGGCTACGGCCTGCTTGCCCTGGCCGAGGGCGCAGAGCAGGCCGAGGGCGTTGAGGTAACTGGGCATCAAGGGCTTTCTTCCGGTTGCAGCGGCGCGACCCGGTAGTGCAGGTCGGGCGGGGTGTTCAGGGTGAAGTGCAGCGGCGCGCGGTAGTCGATGCGCCAGTCCGGCTGGAGCCTGCGCTGGCCATCGGCGGCCAGCTGCCAGTCGCCGTGCGGGTAGCGGCGCGCCAGCTCGGCACTGGGCGTCAGGGCGAACAGCAGGGCGGCGAACAGCTCGCGGGCCTCGGCATTCGGTGGCAGCAGGCCGTCATTGCGCCACCGGCCGTCTTCCAGCAGCTGGCGCGCCAGCGGCACGCCGAGCGGGTCGAACAGCGACCAACGCAGCGCCGGGCCCTCGGCCTGCACCACCAGCAGCCAGTCCGAGCTGGCCCCGGCCTGTGTGCGCTGGATATGCAGCGACTGTGGCAGGCTCAGGCTCGGCGCGGATTCCGGCAGCGGTGTACGGCTGGCGCAGGCGCCGAGCAGCAGACCGAACAGGAGGACGAAGGCGAAGCGTAGCAACGGCATGTCTTGCTCAGTTCATCGCGCAGATTTCGGCGAGCACGCCAAGACGGCGCTTGGGCTCGGCGACATAGGGGTTGTTCAGGTCCCAGGCGTAGCCGGCGAGGATCGAGCAGATCATCCGGCGGATTTCCGGCTGGGCCTTCTCGTAATAGATCACGTCCTGGAAGCTGCCGTCGTACCAGCCCTCGACATAGGCGCGGAAGGTGTCGACGCCGCATTTCAGCGGGATGGCGAACTCGCTCTCCCAGTCCACCACTTCGCCGCTCAGCTGGCGGTGCAGCAGGCCGGCGGCCATGCTCGCCGAGCGCATGGCGATGGTCACCCCGGAGCTGAACACCGGGTCGAGGAATTCGGCGGCGTTGCCCAGCAGGGCGAAGCCCGGGCCGTGCAGGCTCTTGACGTTGGCCGAGTAACCTTTCAGCTCGCGCACCGGGGTGTCCCAGACGGCGTTTTGCAGGACGTTGCCGAGCGACGGGGTTTCCGCGACGAACTGGCGCAGGCAGGCCTCCATGTCCTCGGGGTAGCCTGCGTAGCGCCCGGCTTCGGCGACCACGCCCAGCGAGCAGCGGCCATTGCTGAACGGGATGGTCCAGAACCACACGTCGCGTAGGGTCGGATGGGTGGTGATAAGGATCTTCTCGCGGTCGAAGCCGGCATCGGCGGCGATGCGGTCCTCGACATGGGTGAACAGGGCGCGGCGCATCGGCATGCTCGACGGCGTGTCCAGGTCGAGCAGGCGCGGCAGCACGCGACCGTAGCCGCTGCCGTCGAGGACGAAGGCGCACTCGACCTGATACTCGACGCCATCGGCCAGGCGCTTCACGGTCAGGCGCGGGCAGGCGCCGCTGAAGTCGGCGGCGGTGATTTCCTCCTCGTAGCGGATTTCCACGCCCTGGCGCTCGGCGTCATCGGCCAGCACCTTGTCGAAACTGGCGCGCAGCACCTGGTAGGTCGAGCCCTTGCCCTCGGTGAATTTGTCGCGGAAGTCGAATTCGGTGTAGCGCTCGCCCCAGGCGAAGGCCGCGCCGTGCTTGGTCTGGAAGCCGGCGGCCTGCACCGCGTCGAGCATCCCGGCCTCCTCGACGAAGTCCAGGCAGTGCGACAGCAGGCTCTCGCCGATGGAGAAGCGCGGGAAGCGCTGGCGCTCCAGCACCAGTACGTCGTGGCCGTTGCGCTTGAGCAGGGCGGCGGCGATGGCACCGGAGGGGCCGGCGCCGATTACCACGACCTGGCGTTGTTCGAGTTCAGGAGTGTTCATAGTGGCTTCTTGCCTCATGGGTCGTGGTGGCAGGACGAGGGTAGGCGCCGGTAAGGGCCGGCAGCAAGGTGGAGATCAGGCCCATCAGCATCAGGGCGAAGTACAGCTGGGTACTGATCACCTGCTGCTGCAGCAGCAGGTTGAGGAAAACGATTTCGGTCAGGCCACGGGTGTTCAGCAGCACGCTCTCGCGCCACTGCCCGGGGCTCGGCGCCAGGCGCCCGGCTGCCCAGCTCAGGCCCAGCCAGTTGCCCAGCAGCTTGCTGGCGATCGGCAGCAGCAACAGCGTGGCGAACTGCAGCCAGGAATAGGCTAGCCAGGCGTTGTGCCAGTCGATCTGCAGCAGGCCGTAGGCGAGGATCAGCGGCACCGCCAGCCAGGTCTGCAGGGCGGCGAACAGGCTGTTCGGCAGCGGCAGGCGCAGCGGCACACGCAGGGCGGCGCTGCACAGCAGGTAGGCGATGCCGAACACCAGGGCATTCAGCTTGAGCTGCTGCATGACCAGCAGCAGCGCCAGGAAACACAGGCCGTTGAAGTGCGCCGAACGGCACGGCAGCAGCTTGAACAGCAGCGGCAGGCTGGCAGCCAGCAGCGGCCAGAGCAGGGTGGCAGGCGCGCTGCTGCCCTGGGCCAGGCCGAAGATCAGCCAGCACAGCAGGTCCATAAGAATCGCCGCCTGCAGCAACTGGCGGATGCGCGCGGCGGGGTAGCCCAGGTGCTGCAGGTAGAGAAACAGCACCGGGATGGCGGTCAGGGCGAACAGCAGGCCGACGGCGATACTGCCCAGCAGGCTCTGCGCCGGCAGCAGCCACAGCGCACAGGCCAGGCCGCAGAAGAACGGCAGGAAGAAGCTCGGCAGGGCGATCTTCACGCTGTCGGCCTGCAGGTCGAGGTCGATCACATCGCTGAGGATATGCCCCAGCAGCAGGGTGAAGGCCACGCCGTACAGCGGTTCGAGCCAGTCGGCGGCGAGCAGCTCGCTGGCGCCGAAACCCAGGGGCGTGCTCCACAGCATCAGCAGCGGCAGGCCGAGGGTGGCTAGCAGCAACTGGCTGACCACGGGGATCAGGCGCAGGCGGCTGCCCAGCCAGGTGGCGACGGCGAACAGGCCGAGCAGGCCGAGCCAGAACAGCGCGATGCTCATGCCGGCACCGCCTTGGCCTGGGGCTCACGGGTGCCGGCCCAGGGCGCGAGGATAAAGCAGAACAGCAGGCCGAGGCTGATCGCCAGGCCGAAGTTGGCAATGGCCGGGGTGTCGCTGACCAGCAGCAGGCCGAACGACAGCCAGCTGGTCAGCGCCGAGAGCAGGGTGCCGAGCAGGCTGACGGCCGGGCCGCCGATGTTCTCGCGCATGAGGATGGCGTAGTCGACGCCGATGGCGGTGATCAGCAGCAGGCCGAACAGGCTGAACAGGGTCAGCGGCTGACCCAGCCAGCCGAGCCCGGCCAGGGCGGCGAGGGCCGCCAGCAGCGGCAGGCAGACCACGCGCAGGGCGCCGGCCAGGCCAAAGGGAATACACAGCAGCAGGAGGACCGCGGCGCTGGCGACCAGCTTGAGCTGCGCGGCGCTGAGCTGGGTGGCGCCGAACAGGCCGTTCAGCTCGCCGAGGCGGTCGACCAGTTGCACGCCGGGCAGCTCCGCGCCGAGGCTGCGCAGCAGGGCGCTGTCGGCCTGGCCCTGCAGGCTGACCAGGCCGGCCACGCCTTCGGCGTTGCTGCCTAGCCACAGCGGCCGCCAGGCTTCGCCCAGCGGGCCGGCCAGGGCCTGGTCGAGGCGCGGTGGCGGGGCGTCGGTCAGTTCATCCAGCTCGGTCTGCAGCGCAGCGGCTGGAATGCCCATGGCCAGCAGCGGCTGCCAGTGCTGCGGCAGGCGCTGCAGGGCGTCGCGCAGCGGCTGGCGCTGGCTGTCGGCGGCGACCAGTTGGCTAAGCGCGCGGTAACCGCGCAACTGGCCGGCGGCCACGGCCTGGTCGAGGCGCTGGGCGAGGACGGCCTGACGTTCGAGCAGCTGCGCTTCGTCGGGCGCGCGGACCAGGAAGAACTGGCTGGTGGGCTGCTGCCCGGTCAGCTCGGCGATGCGCTTGGCCTCGGCCAGTAGTTGTGGCTGCTGGCCCAGCCACTGGCGGATATCGTTTTGTGTGTGTAATTGCCATAGGCCGCCGGCGCAGAACAGCAGCAACAGGGCCAGCAGCGGCAGGCTGCCGACGCGGTCCAGCAGGCGCGCGCGCAGGTCCAGCAGGGTGCTGCTGAAACCGAGCAGGCTGGGCGGCGGACGCAGGCGCAGGCCATTCAGCCAGGCCGGCAGCAGGCACACCGAGCACAGGTAGGCGCCGATCAGCCCGGCGGCAGAGAACAGGGCGATCTGGGTCAGCGCCGGGAAGGGGGTGAAGGCCAGTGCCAGGTAGCCGACCAAGTTGGTGCCCAGGCTCAGGGTCAGCCCCGGCAGGGTGGCGCGCAGGGCGCCCCAGCTGGTCCAGTCATCGCTGCCCCAGCTCTTGCTCAGGTAGTGCTGCGGGTAGTCGGCGGCCACGCCGATCAGGCTGGCGCCGAGCACCAGGGTCAGCACGTTGATCTGGCCGAACACCAGCACGCAGGCGGTGCAGCCGGCCAGTAGCGCGATGCCGATGGGCAGCAGGCTGACCAGCACCCGTGGGCGGCGGAAGGCCAGCAGCAATAGCAGCAGAGTGCCGAGGGTGGCGCCACCGCCGATCCAGCTGACTTCGCGGGTGGCCTGGGCCTGGCCCGCGGCGGCATACAGCACGCCGCCAGCAGCCAAGAGTTGACCGCCAGCGGCCGTCACCTCGGCCCGTGCCTCTGCCACGCTGGCGGCAATCGCCGGTGGCGCCTGCATGTCGAAGGCGCTACCGAGGGTGCGTACGCGCAGCAGGGCCCAGGTCATGCCCGGTTCTTCCAGCAGCAGGGCGCCGCTGCCGAGGTCGGCATGGATCCGGCTGTTCGGGTTCAGCGCCTGCTGGGCACGGCTACCGAGGCCGAGCCAGTCCTGTTCGGGCGGCAGCAGGCTGAAGCCGGCGAAGGTGTCGAACAGCTGGGCGGCGCGTTGCTGGATAAAGGCATCCGGCTGCTCGATCAGCAACTGGCGATCCGCCGCCGGCAGCAGGGCCAGGCGGTTGCCACGCAGTTGCTGGCGCAGCACGGCCAGGTCGCTGTCCAGGCTCCATTGCACCCGCTCGAAGCGCTGGCTGGCCTGCCACTGCTGGCCGAGCCGCTGCACCAGGGTAATCGCCTGCTGGCGCTGCGGATGGCCGACCAGCAACAGCAGGTCGCGATTCAGCGGCTCCTGCATGCGCTGCTCGGCCTGTTGCACCAGTTCGTCGCCGGCGCCTTTGGGCAGCAGGGCGAGCATGCTCGCCGCCACCGGCGGGCCGTTGCGCCACTGCCAGGCGGCCAGGGCCAGCAGCGCCAGCAGGGCGATGCTGAACAGGCGCGGCAGGCTGCGCTGGGCGGCGAAGGGCTTAGCGGGCAAAGGCGTCTTGCTCCTGCGCGCTGAGGGCATCGCCCGCCTGGCTCTGCGGCATGCGCATCAGCGTGCGGTCGCCCTGGGTCTCGTGCAGTTCGATGCGCTCGACCAAGGCGCCGCCGTCGATGCGGATTGTGCTGAAGATCTGCTTGAGCAGCAGCGAGTGCGGGATCAGGGTCAGTTGCCAGGCCTCGCTGCTGCCGCTCAGTTGCAGCTCGAAGTCGCGGGCCAGGCCCGAATGATCGCCCTTGAGCACGGCGAGGAACAGCCGGCTCTGCTGGGCGGCGACGTCCTGGCCGGGTTGCAGCTGCCAGCCCTGGGCGGTGCGGCGGGCAATGCCGTCGGCGTCGATGCGGTAGTCCTGGGTCAGCGGGCTGCGCAGCTGCCAGAGCAGGCCGGCGTCGCGGCTGAGGACGAATTCGCCCTGGCTAGTCAGCGGCTGGGGCAGGGCGCGCAGGTGCTTTTCCTGGATGAATGGGCCGCGCACCACGGCCGGCTTGGCCAGTTGCGCGCCGAGCTGGTCGAGGTCGAAGGCCTGCGCGGTCGGCATCAGCACGAGCAGCAAGAGGCCCATGTAGCGGCGCAGTTTCACCCGAGGATCCTGGCGACGGCGTCGGTGAACACCTTGGGTGAGGCCAGCAGCATCTCCCGCGTGGCGATCTCCACCGCCACCTGCACGCTGCTGCCACGGGTCATACGCTCGCCGGTGGCGGCATCGGTGATCAGGTAGTGGATCTTCAGGCGGTTCTCCCACTCGACCAGGTCGGCGCGCACGATGATCTTCTGGCCGAACTGGGCGCCACGGATATAGCGCAGCTGCAGGTCAATCACCGGCCAGGCATAACCGGCGTCACGCATCTGCCGATAGTTGTGGCCGAGCTTGTCGAGCAGGGCGCAGCGCGCTTCCTCGAAGTATTTGACGTAGTGGCCGTGCCAGACCACCTCCATCATGTCGACATCGAAGAACGGCACGACCAGTTCGACCTGGGCCTGTAGCACGCCTTCCTTACGCATGGCGAACGCTCCCGTAGGGCGGGTGAAACCCGCGAGCGGCCAGCGCGGGTTGCACCCGCCCTACGCAAAAGGCGTTACGCATACAGCCTCCAGTGCTGGGCACGGATGCGCTGCAGGCACAGGCGCAGTTCGCCTTCAAGGGCGCGGTCTTCGATTACCGGGTGGAAGTCCACGGCCAGCTGCTCGCGCATGGCGGCAACCGGGGCGGGGATATCGATCTTGCCGTCGCGCTGGCGTAGCCAGACGCCCTGATTGGCGGCCAGCAGGGTAGCGGCAGCGACCTGTTCGGTCAGTTCCAGGCTGCGCAGGGCGTCGCGGGCGGCGATGGTGCCCATGCTCACCTTGTCCTGGTTGTGGCACTCGGTGGAACGCGAGAACACGCTGGCCGGCATGGTGTTTTTCAGCGCTTCGGCGGTCCAGGCGCTGGTGCCGATCTGCACGGCCTTGAAGCCGTGGTTGATCATCGCGGTGACGCTCGGCGCCCCCGACAGGTTGCTCGGCAGGCCGTGGTTGTAGCGCACGTCGACCAGCAGGGCGAGCTGGCGATCGAGCAGGTCGGCGACGTTGCCGACCAGGTTCTTCAGGCTGTCCATGGCGAAGGCGATATGTCCGCCGTAGAAGTGCCCGCCGTGCAGCACGCGTTCGGCTTCGGCATCGATCAGCGGGTTGTCGTTGGCGCTGTTCAGCTCGGTTTCGATGAACTGCCGCAGCAGGCTCAGGCTGTCGGCCAGCACGCCGAGCACATGCGGCGCGCAGCGCAGCGAGTAGCGGTCCTGCAGGCGGTGCAGCGGTGCGGTCGGCGCGTCGATGGCCAGATCCTGGCGCAGCCAGGCGGCGACCTGCATCTGCCCCGGGTGCGGCTTGGCGGCGAACAGGCGCTCGTCGAAGTGTTCCGGGTTGCCTTCCAGCGCCACCACGTTGAGCGCGGTGATGCGGGTGGCCAGCTTGAGCAGATAGTCGGCGCGCGAATAGGCCAGGCAGGCCAGTGCGGTCATCACTGCGGTGCCGTTCATCAGCGCCAGGGCTTCTTTCGGCCGCAGGGTCAGCGGCGTCCAGCCCAGTTCGTTGTGCACCTCGGCGGCGCTGCGGCGTTCGCCCTGGTACATCACCTCCCGCTCACCGCTGAGGGTGGCGGCGACGTAGGACAGCGGCGTCAGGTCGCCGCTGGCGCCGACCGAACCTTCTTCCGGAATCAGCGGCAGCACGTCGAATTCGAGGAAAGCCTGCAGGCGCTCCAGCAGCTCCACGCGCACGCCGGACACGCCATGGCACAGCGACTGCAGGCGCGCGGCCAGCACGGCGCGGGTGCTGGCTTCGTCGAGCAGCTTGCCCAGGCCGCAGCCGTGGAAGGTGAACAGGTGCTTGGGCAGGGCCTCGACCTGGTGCAGCGGTACGGCCACCACGCAGGAGTCGCCGTAGCCGGTGGTGACGCCGTAGATCACGCCTTCCTTGTCCAGCAGGGTGTCGAGGAAACGCGCGCCCTTGGCGATCTTTTCGCGGTAGGCGGCGTCGTCCTGCAGCTGCGCGCGGACCTGGCGCTGGGACAGGGCCACGACCTGCTCGATGGACAGGTGGGCTTCGCCGAAGATCACCGGATCAGGCTGATGTGTCGTCATGTGCTTTCCAGAACGGATAGAAGTTGAACCATTGCAACGGCGCGTCCAGGCAGCGTTCGCCCAGGCGCTCGGCATAGCGTTGTACCCACTGGCGGATCACCGCCTCGCGTTCGCTGCGCTTCCACTCGATGCGCTCGGCGAACGGTTCGATGATCACCTGGTAACGGCCGTCGATCTTCAGGCAGTTGAGCAGGTTGACCGAACAGTGCAGCAGCCCGGCCAGCAGCCACGGCCCTTGCGGGAAGGCAGCAGGCTGGCCGAGGAAGTCCACACTGACATTGCGCCCGCCATGCAGCGGCACGCGGTCGCCGGCAATGGCCAGCCACTCGCCGCGCTCCAGACGCTCGGACAATTGCAGCATGATCGCCGGGTCCAGTTCGCTGACCTGGATCAGCCGCAAGTGACTGGCGCCGGCCTCGCCGAGTAGGCGGTTGAACTGTTCGGCGTGCTTGGTGTGCACCAGCACATTCATTGTCACGTGCTCGCCGAGTTCGGCCAGGGCGCGGCAGACCTCGAGGTTGCCCAGGTGCGCGCCGACCAGCATCTGCCCGCGCTCCTGACGATGCAGCTGGCCGCGCAGGTCGTGCGGGTCAATCAGGGTGATCTGCTCCAGGCCGAGCTTGCCGTTCCATACGTCGAGCTTGTCCAGCAGGCTGTCGGCGAAGCTCATGAACTGGCGGAATACCCGGCGCCAGCTCGGGCGCAATTCGTCGCGGCCGCTCCAGGCGGCGAGGTTGCCCTGGTACTGCCAGATGCTGCGCCGCGCCTGGGCGCCGAAGACGAAGAAATACAGGACGATGGCGTAGATCAGCGGGCTGATCAGGCCCCGACCGAGCAGGCGTGCCAGCACTGCGGTGAGCTTCATCAGCGCATAGCTGCCGCGCTCACGCTGGCCGGCCCAGTGGGCTGCCGGTTGCTCGCTCATGCCTGCCACCGTCGCCAGAGGATTGCCGGGGCGCGCAGTAACATGCCGAAGAACAGCTTGGCGTGCATCTTCGAGATCAGCGCGTTGTCGTGGAACAGGCGGAAGTGCGAGAGGCCGTCGAGTGGGTAGTGCACCTGGGTCGGCAGCCAGCGCATCGGCTGGTTGCGCCAGGCCAGGCGCACCAGGATTTCCGGGTCGAAGTCCATGCGCCGGCCCAGCTGGCAGCTGTCGATCAGCGCTACGCTGGCCGCCAGCGGGTAGACGCGAAAACCGCACATGCCATCGCGGATCGCCAGCGACAGGCTGTTGATCCACACCCATACGTGGGTCAGGTAGCGCGCGTACAGACGACTTTTCGGCACGCTGGCGTCGTACACCGGGTAGCCGCAGACCAGTGCCTGCGGATGGGCGCGGGATTCGTCGAGGAAGCGGGCAACGTCGCTGAGGTCGTGCTGGCCATCGGCATCGACCTGTAGCGCATGGCTGAAGCCCAGGCGCTGCGCCTCGCGCAGGCCGGCCATCACCGCGCCGCCCTTGCCCTGGTTGACCGGTAGGCGCACCAGGAAGGTGTCGGCCTGTGTGGCCAGCTGATCCATGACGACCGCGCATTGGGCACTGGAGGCATCGTCGACCAGCACGCAGGGCAGACCGGCCTCGCGCAGGGCGGCGACCACGGTTGGCAGTGCGTGTTCGTGGTTGTAGACGGGGATGACTGCGCAGGGGTTATGCATGGGTTTCCCTCACCCCTAGCCCCTCTCCCGGAGGGAGAGGGGAAATACGCGCCGGCAGGTTCGCGGCATAGCCTGTCCATCGCGCCGTCGATCTGCACGGGTGGCTCCCTCTCCCTTCGGGAGAGGGTTGGGGTGAGGGATTGCCAGGCACGAACAAACTCACCGCGCCGCCTCCAGCAAAATCCGTCCGGAGGAGCACGCCGCCTCGCCGTTGCGGTAGGCAAAGTACAGCTTGCCGCGCTCGGCGTCGAAGCGCAGGGACAGCTGCAGGCGGTCGCCGGGGCGGACCAGCTGCTGGAACTTCAGCACTTCCATGCCGCAGAAGCGTGGCGGCAAGTCAGCAATCAACTCGCGGGCCAGTTGCTGGGCCCAGTCGACCTGCACCACGCCGGGCAGCACCGGGGTCTGCGGGAAGTGGCCGGTGAAGTGCGCCAGGTCCGGCGGTACGTCCAGCTCCAGCTGCCACTCGCCGTCCTGTTCGATAGCCGAGCGCGGCACCACGCGGGTTGGCCGCTCGCTGGCCAGCAGGCGCTCGACCTCGGCCTGGGCCAGCTTGCCCTGGCTGCTGTAGGGCAGCTCGGCGAGCAGGCGCCAGCGGCGCGGCAGGGCCAGCGCTTCGCAGTGCCCGGCCAGGTGCTGGCGCAGGGTTTCGATGAGCGTCTTACGGCCCTGGTTGCGCAGGGCGTGCAGGCCGCTCGGGCTGAGGGCGACGAGGGCGCCGAGGTAGGCACGGCCCTGCTGGATTACGCCCAGGCGCGCGTCGGCGACCCACTCGTGGCTGAGCAGGGCCTGTTCCAGCATGGGCAGGGAGATGCGTTTCTCTTCCAGTTTGACGATGCGGTCCAGCCGCCCACGCAGGATAAAGCGGCCATCGCTGCCGATCTCCACCGCATCGGCAGTCTGTTCGCGCTGCCCGGTCGGCAGGTAGGGCGAGCTCAGGTTGAGCGCGCCGTCGGCATTCTGCCCCAGCTCGACGCCGGCAAACGGCGTCCAATATTCGCCGCCCTGGCGCCAGGCGATGCCGCCGGTTTCCGAGCTGCCGTAGATTTCCGTCGGCCACTGGCCGAGCAGGCCGTGCAGCTCGGTGGCGGTCTCGGCCGGCAGGGCGCCGCCGGAGGAAAACACTCGCTGCACCTGGCGCAGGGCCGGCCAGTCGAGGTTGTCGCCCATTCTTTTCAGTAATGCCGGGCTGGCCACCCAGGCAAAGGCTGGCTGCTGCAGGCTTTCCCGCTGCAGGTCTTCGGGGAACGGCTGGGCGCGGCGCAGGAACGGGCGGCCGGCGCACAGCGGCCAGAGCACGCGGAACAGCAGGCCGTAGATATGCTGGGCGGCGACGCTGCCGAGGATGGTCGCGCCATGCAAGTCGGCGCCCCACAGCTGTTCCAGGGCGTCCACCTCGTTGGCCAGCTGGCGCAGGGACTTGTCGATCAGCTTGGGTTCGCCGCTGGAGCCGGAGGTGCACAAGGTCAGGCGGCACTGGTCAAGATCGAGGGCGGCGGCGGGTAGCGGTTCGCCATTCAGCGCAGCGTCATCCAGGCTGTCCAGCCACAGCTCGACCAGGGCGCCCAGGCGCTCGCGGGTCTGTGCCTGAGCGTCGGCGGGCAGCAGCACCTGCACGCCAGCGCGCCAGGCGCCGAGCAGGGCGATGGCCAGCTCGCCGGCATCCTCGATATGCAGGGCCAGGCGGCGCACGCCGCGCGCCTGCAGGGCACCGGCCAGGGCCAGGGCACGCTGGCGCAGTTGCGGATGCTGCATATCTGGCGTTACCGGACGGCCCGGCTGAGCCTCCAGCAGCAGATTGCCTAGGGGCAACCACGTCATGCAAGTCTCCTTAGAGCCTGTTCAAAGGCTGCTGCGCGTCGGCCATGCTGCGTTGAAATTGGACTAAGAATGCTCATTTACTGCTCGTAAACTCCGCTTCTTCGCCCGATTTCGCCTTGCCTGGCTCTAGCTCGCGAGCCTTTGAGCGGGCTCTAACACGCTGGCGCACCAGCCACTCACCGGCAAACAGCAGGCCCATCAGGCCGTAGGCGATCAGCCCGGTATACAGGGTCCACCAGCTCAGCGGTGCCCACAGGTTGAGGGCGATCACCACCAGGCCGTTGGCCAGAAAAAACAGCGCCCAGACCTGGGTCACGCGGCGTGTGTAGCGCACCGCCACTTCGGGCAGGTCCGGCTCGCTGAGACGCGCCAGGCGCTCGATCAGCGGCGGGCCGAACTGCAGGCTGAGGCCGAACAGTGCCAGCAGCAGAGCATTGAGCAGCACCGGGTACCAGCGCAGCAGCTCCGCTTCGCCGGCCAGGCCGAGCAGCAGACAGAAAGCCAGGGCCACGCCGGCCATCCAGCGGTTGCCCGGCTTGCCGCGTTGCACCAGTGCGCGCGCCAGCCACAGGCCGCCGAGCAGCAGGGCGAACACGCGCGGCGACAGGTGCTCCATGCCGAAGTACACGGCAAACGGATAGAGCAGCCCCGCCACGACCAGCAGCAGGCCAAGCAATTTACTCATGTTCAGTCTTGCGCCGGCGCGGCGTTGACCACCTGGTACACGGCTTCGACTACGTCGCCGACGGTGCGCACGGCCTTGAACTCTTCGGCGGCGATCTTCTTGCCGGTTTGGCGCTTGATATGGTCGATCAGGTCGACGGCGTCGATGCTGTCGATTTCCAGGTCCTGGTACAGGTTGGCGTCCAGGGTCACGCGCTCGGCTTCCAGCTCGAACAGCTCGACTAGCGCCTCCTGCAGGGTGACGAAAATCTCTTCACGGCTTTGCATCACGACGTCCTCACGCGGCCTTTTTCGCGGCAACGAAGGCAGCCAGGCTGGCCACGTTGGCGAAATGTTGGCGGGTGTCCTTGGCTTCGGCGTCGATCTTGATGCCGAAACGTTTCTGGATCGCCAAGCCCAGCTCGAGAGCGTCCACCGAATCCAGACCCAGGCCTTCACCGAACAGGGTCAGGTCGGCAGCGATGTCTTCGGCCACCATGTCTTCCAGACCGAGGGCTTCGATGATCAGGTTCTTAATTTCCAGTTGCAGATCGCTCATCTGTTGCGAGCTCCTTCATAAAGTGTTGGTGCAGGTGGTCGTTGAGTTTGCGCGAGGCGATGGGTAACGGTGCCTGCGCGCTGAATTGCTGTGGGTCGATATCCTCGCCCACACGCAGGCGAAAGTGAAAACGGCGCGACGGAATGCTGTACCAGGGCTCGGCCTTGGTCAGGGTGGTGGGCGTCACGCTGATGACCACCGGAGTAACCAGACTCGCGCCGCGCACGGCAATGGCCGCGGCGCCACGGTGGAACTCCGGATTGTGCCCCGGCGTGGTGCGCGTGCCTTCGGGGAAGATGATCAGGGTCTGGCCTTCCCGCAGGGCGCCGGCGGCTTCGTCGAGCATGTCCAGGCTGCCGCTGTTGCTGATGAAACCGGCGGCGCGGATCGGTCCGCGCATGCTCGGGTTGTCCCACAGGGTCTGCTTGACCACGCAGTTGGCGTCGCGGATGAAGGCGATCAGCACCACCACATCGATCAGCGAGGGGTGGTTGGCGATCACCATCTGTCCGGGGCGGCCGAGGCGTTCGATGCCCTCGACTTCGTAAGTCAGCACGCCGCTGCGGTACATAAAGCGCACGAACAGGTAGAAGGTCTTGCTGACCACGGCGCGGGCGCGGGTGCGCCGGGTCAGGGCGTCGCCGGGCAGCAGGCTGAGCAGCGGGAACACCACGATGCGCAATAGCACGCCGCCGATGCCGAACAGGCTGAAGCTGAGGGCGGTGGCGATCAGACGCCAGGCGTAGGGCGCGCTGCGCTGGCTCAGGCCTTGTTGCATGACCAGCTCCAGTGACGGTTGTGGCAATAATGCTGCAGGGTGCGCTGACCGCTGCTCAGGGCGCGTACCAGCTGCAGGGCGTGCGGCCATTCGGCGCGCGGCCCGTTACCCGGCTGCAGGCTCAGCTGCCAGTCGTTGCCGGGGGTGAGCAGCAGGGCGACGGCGTAGGAAAACGGCACATCGTCGATAAAGGGCGCGTACAACTCCGGCGGAGTTTCCTCGGCGACCACCAGCAGCACGGCGGACGCGCCGTCACCAAGCAGGCTGGCGGCTTCCAGCAGGCCCTGCTCGAGGCCATCGCTTTCGCCGGCCAGGGCGCTCATCTCGCTGGTATCTGCACGCAGGATCGACCACAGGCCGATGATCGCGTTATGCACCGAGAGGCTGAACTGGGTCGGCGACAGTGGCTCGTTGCGTGCCAGGTCGGCGAGGATGTTCAGGGTGCGCGGGGTTTCCCCGTGGCGGCTGACGAACACCAGTGGCAGCGGGCCCTGGGTTTCGGCGATGGGCCAGGCGACATGAAACAACATGCGCGCCAGGCGGCTCAGGCGGCGCCGTTGCATGGCGGGGAGAAAGCTGACATCCGGCTGCTGGCCTTCGTCAGCTGGAGCGAAAGGCGCCTGTTGCCAGGCCTGCCAGTCATCCACTGTGTCGAGGCCGGGTGCCCAGGCGCGCCATTGATCGATCTTGAAATAAGTCACGCGGCGCACTCTTCCTGGCCCCTTGCGGCCTTCCTTGTCTACAGCGACACCCCCGCCGGCAATTGGCTTGCGGCTGGGATCATGGCGAGGTGCCGGCATTATCCCGTCCCGCTACGACCTGTGCAAACTTTGACACAATTGAATCGCCAGACGGCTTTTTACCCGATTTTGCGAATTCCTCGCCCTTGTCATGCGCTTTGCATAGAATCCACCCCAATTCGGGCGCAGAGTCTGCTTACGATCTTCTGAATTAGAGCCAGACAAGGCAGAAACGGCCGAGGAAGCGCAGTTTACGAGCTGTAAATGAGCATCCGAGGCCGTTTTTAACGCGGTATGGCCGCGAGTCAGGAGATCGTAAACAGATTCTCAGGGAGGTGTGTTATGCGGCGAGTGGTATTCAACCAGAAGGGTGGTGTGGGCAAGTCCAGCATTGCCTGCAACCTGGCAGCGGTAAGCGCGGCGGAGGGCTATCGCACCCTGCTGATCGACCTGGATGCTCAGGCCAACTCGACCCATTACCTGACCGGCCTGACCGGCGACGATATTCCCATGGGTATCGCCGAGTTCTTCAAGCAGTCGCTGTCGTCGTTTGCCAAGAAAGGCACGGTGGACATCTACGAGACGCCGTTCGACAACCTGCACGTGGTTACCGCCACCGCCGAGCTGGCCGATCTGCAGCCCAAGCTTGAGGCCAAACACAAGATCAACAAGCTGCGCAAACTGCTGGAAGAACTGGGCGAGGAATACGACCGGATCTACCTCGACACTCCGCCAGCGCTGAACTTCTATACCGTTTCCGCACTGATTGCTGCCGACCGCGTGCTGATCCCCTTCGATTGCGACAGCTTTTCCCGCCAGGCGTTGTACGGCCTGCTGCGCGAGATCGAAGAGCTCAAGGAAGACCACAATGACAGCCTGGAAGTTGAAGGCATCGTGGTCAACCAGTTCCAGCCGCGCGCCACCCTGCCGCAGCAGTTGCTCGACGAGCTGGTTGCCGAAGGGCTGCCGGTATTGCCGGTCAACCTGATGAGCTCGGTGCGGATGCGCGAGTCGCACCAGGCCTGCATTCCGCTGATCCATCTGGATCGCAGCCACAAGCTGACGCAGCAGTTCGTCGAACTGCACAAACTTCTGGAAAACGGCGCCTGACGCCTGACCGGAAATGAACAAAGGCGCCTGCGGGCGCCTTTTTCTTTGTGGGTTGCCGGTTTCAATCGCCACTGGTACGCGGCAAACCGTCCGTGGCCAATCTGGTCAGCGCACCACGAAAATATCGCACGGCGCTTTGTGCAGGAAGTGCTGGGCCAGGCTGCCGAGCAGGGCCTGGGACAGCGCGCCGCGACCGTGACAGCCGAGCACCAGCAACTGCGGCTGCCGTGTGTTGATGCACTCCTGCAGGCCACGCAGGATGCCGGTCTGCTTGATCTCGTAGGACAGGGTCGGGCTGCCCGGCGGCAATTGCTGGGTTTCATCAGCAATCAGTTGGTCGATCAGCGCGTGCTGGGTGGCCAGCTGGGTGGCGTTGTCGGCTTGCTTCTTCTGCGGTTCAAAGACATGCAAGGCGTGGATATTGGCCTCGGCCGGCAAGAGCTGGCAGGCGCGGTTCAGTGCGGTGCAGGCACACAGGGAGAAGTCCAGGGCAGACACCGCGCGGGTGTAGGGCGTTGCCTCGTCACGGGCCACCAGCAACAGCGGCACCGTACAGCGCCGGGCAATCCGGTCGAGGGTGGTGCCGGAGAAGAATTCATGGCGCTGGTGGTGCGCGCCCAGAACCAGCAGATCGGCGCCGAGCAGTTGCACTTGTTCGAGCACGGCGTCGGATGGCTTGCCATGGCAAAGCTTGAGTTCACTGCCAGGCGGGGCGAACTGGGTCAGGCTGTTGTCGAGGCTCTGTTGAACCCTCTCTTGCTCGGCCTGGCTGAGGCGGCCGTCGATGACATGGAGCAGGGTCAGGCGGGCATTGTGTTGTTGGGCCAGTTGAGCAGCGCGGCGCAGGGCGAGGTCAGCAGTACTGCGCAGGTCATGGGCGATAAGGATGTGAGTGATCATGTATTTCCCCTTTGCGCCGCGAACGCATCGCGCCGCGCTAAACCTCTGGTGGGCTCTAAATGTGACTCCCATTGATAGACCGGCTTTTGATCTACGGCAAGCTCCATGCGTCAGAGTTTGCGTAATTGATACAGCGCATTGCTCTGGGCCACTACTTCGCCACTGGTATCGCAGAGTTGCAGCTCCAGGCGGTACTCGGCTTTGCCCAGGCGCTCAGCCTCGTCTTCGATGCGCATTATCTCGTCGGTACTCAGGCTGGCCTCGACCAGGATGTCGCTGCTGGCCGGGCGTCGGAAGCGCAGGTTGATTTCCTTGATCACCGGGTAGAAGCGCTGCACATCAAAACTGGTGAGAAACAGAGCGCCCCCGGGAATCTCCGCCAGGGTGAACAGGGCACCGGCATACATGCTGCCGATATGGTTCTGGTTGCCCTGCAGCGGCATGCGCAGGCGCACATGCCCAGGTTGCAGAATTTCGGCCTTGAGCCCGCTGCGCTTGACGAAATCGATCTTCTCTTCGGTAAAGGCGCGAGCCATTTCAACGGGGATTGGCATGGGTGCAGTCCTGGTGACGGTGCTGCCAGCCTAGCGCCTGGTGGGTTAGCAGCAATGACAGGTTTGCTCGCCGGGGCTGACCGATTCGCTCAGGGCGGCTTGTCAGATACCTTGCTGGCGCAACCAACCGAGCAATTGCGGCAGCGGTAGGGCGCCGCTCTGGCGAGCCACTTCCACACCGCCCTTTAGCAGGATCAGCGTGGGGATCGAGCGAATGCCCATTTCCGCCGATAGCTGGGGATTAGCTTCGCTGTCCAGCTTGGCCAGGCGGCAGTGGTCCTGCAGCTGCGCGGCGGCCTGTTGATAGATCGGCGCAAAGCTGCGGCACGGGCCGCACCAGCTGGCCCAGACATCGATCAGCAGCGGCAGGTCGCCCTTGTTCTGCGCGTCGAAGTTGGCCTGGGTCAGGTCGAAAGGCTTGCTCGGCAGCACCTCGGCCTTGCAACGGCCACAGCGCGGCGCATCGCCCAGGCGCTCGGCCGGAATGCGATTGAGACCATTGCAGTGTGGGCAGGGGATCAGCAGGGGATTGGACATGGGCGACTCCAGAGGCGGTATGCCTAATCTGGAGTCGCTTGCGCCGATATCAAGGGTAATCAGCCCGCCGCAGCGTCCAGGGCCTGGGCCAGGTCGGCGAGGATGTCGTCGCTGTGCTCGATGCCGATGGACAGACGCACCATGTCGCGTGGTACGCCAGCGCGCTCCAGCTCTTCGTCATTCAGCTGGCGGTGGGTGGTCGAGGCCGGGTGGCAGGCCAGGGATTTGGCGTCGCCGATATTTACCAGGCGCACCACCAGTTGGAGCGCATCGATAAAGCGCGCGCCGGCTTCCTGGCCGCCGACAATGCCGAAGGAGAGGATCGAGGCCGGTTTGCCGCTTGTGTAGCGTACGGCCAGCTCATGCTCGGGGTGATCGGCCAGGCCGGCGTATTTCACCCAGGCCACCTGCGGATGGTTCTGCAGGTAATGGGCGACCTTCAGCGCGTTCTCGCAGTGGCGCTCCATGCGCAGGGCCAGGGTTTCCAGGCCTTGCAGAATCAGGAAGGCGTTGAACGGCGACAGCGCCGCACCGGTGTTGCGCAGTGGCACCACGCGGCAGCGGCCGATAAAGGCTGCCGGGCCAAAGGCTTCGGTATAGGTCACGCCGTGGTAGGACGGGTCCGGGGTGTTGAGCAGCGGAAAGCGGGCTTGGTTGTCGGCCCAGGGAAATTTGCCGGAATCCACCACGATGCCGCCGATACTGGTGCCGTGGCCACCGATGTACTTGGTCAGCGAGTGCACAACGATGTCTGCGCCATGTTCGAACGGGCGGCAGAGGATCGGCGTGGCCACGGTGTTGTCGACGATCAGCGGCACGCCATGGCGGTGCGCAGCTGCGGCCAGTGCGGCCAGATCGACGATATTGCCGGCCGGGTTGCCGATGGATTCGCAGAACACGGCTTTGGTTTTATCGTCGATCAGTGCTTCCAAGGCGGCGATGTCGTCGTGGGCGGCGAAGCGGGTCTGGATGCCAAAGCGCGGCAGGGTGTGGGCCAGCAGGTTGTAAGTGCCGCCATACAGCTTGGCCACTGAAACGATGTTGTCGCCAGCTTCGGCGATAGTCTGGATCGCATAGGTGATCGCCGCCATGCCGGAGGCCACGGCCAGCGCGCCGACGCCGCCTTCCAGCGCCGCCACACGCTCTTCGAGCACGGCGTTGGTCGGGTTCATGATCCGCGAATAGATGTTGCCGGCGACCTTCAGGTCGAATAGGTCGGCACCGTGCTGGGTGTCATCGAAGGCAAAGGAGCTGGTCTGATAGATCGGCACCGCCACTGCCTTGGTGGTCGGGTCGGGGCTGTAGCCGGCGTGGATGGCCAGGGTTTCCAGTTTCATGCGCGCGTTCCTTCAGGGCAGTTTGAAGGGTGGCAGCATGGACAAAGCAGCAAGGCCCGGTCAATGCGCTGAAACAATGAAACGGGCCTTGGCTTGGAACGATAGGAGCTGAGCTTATGCCTTGGTTCGAGCTATTACACCGGTACCAGCGGCCAGAACCAGGGGATCACGAAGCTGGCCACCACCCAGAGAATCAGGTTGAGCGGAATGCCGACCTTCATGAAGTCGGTGAACCGATAACCGCCTGCGTTGTAGACGAAGGTGTTGGTCTGATAGCCGATGGGCGTGGCGAAGCTGGCGCTGGCGGCGAACATCACCGCGACCACGAAGGCGCGCGGGTCGACGCCCAGGTGCTGGGCCATGCCGATGGCAATCGGCGTGACCAGCACGGCCACGGCGTTGTTCGACAGCACTTCGGTGAGGATCGAGGTGAACAGGTAGATAAAGCTGAGCATTAGCAACGGCCCGGCCCAGGGCAGCCAGCCCATGACGTTCTCGACCATAAGCTTGACCAGGCCGACCTTGTCCATGGCGATGCTGATGGCCAGCATGCCGAAGATCAGGCTGAGGATCTTCCAGTCCACCGCCTTGTAGGCGTCGTCCACATCCAGGCAGCGGGTGGCCAGCACGGTCACTGCACCGATGATCGCCAGGCCTTCGATGGGCATCACGCCGAAGGCGGCCAGCAGCATCACGGCCAGGGTGGCGATGATGGCGATGGGCGCTTTCTCGCGGCGGAAGGAGCGCTCCTGTACGGTGTTGAGGCTGATCAGCTCGCCATTGTCGGCAAAGCGTTTGATCTGTGCCGGCGTGCCTTCGACCAGCATCACGTCGCCGAACTGCAGCTGGAATTCGTCCAGGTTGCCGGAGACGTTTTCGTCCTGGCGGTGCACGGCCAGCACGGCGATGCCATAGCGCGCAGTGAGGTCGAGGTCGCGCATGGGCCGGTTGCTGTAGCGCGAGTTGCGTCCGACGATGGCCTCGGCCAGCACCACATCGTGGCTGCTGATGGTCTCGAAGGCTTCGCTGCGGTTGAAGCTCAGGTGGCCGCTGCCGCGCAGTTCGACCACGTCCTTGACCTGGCCGTGGATCACCAGTTGGTCACCAGCCATCAGCAGCGTGTCATGGGCTGGCTCGGTGAATGCCTCCTGGTCACGGAAGATCTTCAGCACCTGCAGGCCACTGCCGCCATTGAGGTTGGCCTCGCTGAGGGTCTTGCCGATCATTGGCGAGTCGTGCGGCACCAGCAGCTCGCTCATGAAGGTGCGATCCAGATCCGGGCGCAGCTGCTTGGACAGGGTTTCACGTTCGGGCAGCAGGTGGCGGCCGATGGTCAGCAGATAGGCCATGCCAGCGGCGGCCAGAATTAGCCCGGCGCCGGTGATTTCGAAGATGCCGAAGGGCTCCAGGCCGGCCTTGCGCGCCACGCCGTCGACCAGGATGTTGGTCGAGGTGCCGATCATGGTCAGGGTGCCGCCGAGGATAGTGGCGTAGGACAGCGGGATCAGCAGTTTCGACGGCAGGGTGCCGGCGCGGCGCGCCAGGGAGATTGCCACCGGGGTGAGGATGGCCACCACCGGGGTGTTGTTGAGGAAGGCGGAGATCACCAGAGCGGTCAGCGTCAGTCCGGTGAGCACGCGGATCGGGCTGGTGCCGACCAGTTCGCCGAGCCAGTTGCCGAGGGCATCGATACAGCCGGTGCGCTCCAGCGCCGCGGACAGCACGAACATGCAGGCGATGGTCACCGGCGCCGAGTTGCTCAGCACGCTGAGCACTTCCGCTGGAGTCAGCAACTGGGTAATCAGCAGGGCGGCCACGGCGATGGCCGCGACGATGTCCGGGCTCCACTTCTCACGGACAAAGGCAACCAGTACCCAGATCAGCAGAGCGGCGACGAATAACAGGGGTAATGAGTCCCAGGACATGGGCATCCTTAAGCGTGCGAATCTCGTATGAGGTATCGGGCACGCGCTAGGCGGCCGCACAGGGGCGAAAAGATAATGGGCTTTGCTTAGATAGTCTAAGAATGTTTAAGCAGGTTTATATTCGTTTTTGTTTTGTTGTCTGGCCTTGAATCTGCTGTTGCGCGACTTCGCCCGAGCGACCTACGCTGGGCGCCTTTTTGCGGAGTCCATGCATGACATCCACGGATCGCCCCGGCAATACCACGTTGCTGCTCCTGGCCAGCCTCTATTGTGCCCAAGGCCTGCCGTCCGGCCTGGTGGCGCATTCGTTGCCGGTGTTGTTGCGCCAGCATGGTGTCGATCTGGGCCTGATTGGCCTGCTCAAGCTGTTGGCCCTGCCCTGGTTGCTCAAGGTGTTGTGGGCGCCATGGATCGACCGCATCGGTTCGCAGCGTCTCGGCCATCATCGGGGCTGGATTCTGCCGCTGCAGGGCACGGTGATTGTCTGTCTCGGCGGCCTGGCGCTGCTAGCTCCGCAGCTGTTGTTCGGTAGCGCGTTCTGGCTGCTGCTTGGGCTGCTGCTGATCATCAACCTGGCGGCTGCCAGCCAGGATGTCGCCACCGATGGCCTGGCGGTGCGCCTGTTGCCGGCGCGCTGGCGTGGTCTGGGCAACAGCCTGCAGGTGGGCGGCTACAAGGTCGGCATGCTTGCCAGCGGCAGCGGCCTGCTGTTGCTGATCGGCCCGCTGGGCTGGAACCTCTCCATCGCCCTGCTGGCCGTGGGCCTGCTGCTGCTCAGCCTGCCGATCTGGCGTTTTCGTGAGGCCCAGCTGCTGCCGCGCTATGAGGCCCTGGCCGAGCCTGCCGGCCCCGGCCTGTTGCTACGCCACTACCGTGGCCTGCTGGCGCAGCCGGGCATGCTCGCCTGGCTGCTGGTGGTGCTGACCTTCAAGCTCGGCGATGCCCTGGGCTCACCGATGATCAAGCCGATGCTGGTGGACCAGGGCTGGGACACCGCCGCGCTGGGCCAACTGACTCTGATCAGCAGTCTCGCCGGGATCGGTGGTGCCCTGCTTGGCGGCTTGCTCTATGCGCGCATCGGCGCCTTGCGTTCGCTGCTGGCGTTCGGTGCGCTGCAGGCGCTGGGACTTGCCGGCATGGCGCTGCTGGTCGGTGAGGGCGGCCAGCCCTTGCTGGTCTATGTGCTGTGCCTGTTTGAGCAAGTGGCCGATGGCATGTCCACCGTGGCCCTGTTCGCGGTGATGATGAGCATGTGCCGTGCCGAACACGAAGGTGCGGACTTCACCCTGCAGGCCAGCACGCAGCTTCTGCTGGCTGGCCTGGTAGGCGCCTGCAGTGGTGTGTTGGCCAAGCTGTTCGGCTATCAGGCGCTGTTTGTCGGCGCCGGGGGGCTGGCGGCGGCGATGTTGGTGTTGGTGCTGTGGTACTTCCTGCGGGTCAGGCAGACGCTGGTCGTCGCGTAGCGGGGCACAGGCGTTGCGTAGGGCGGGTGAAGCCTGCGCCTGTCAAACGCGGGTTTCACCCGCCCTACGGGGCCAGCCATGCAGCCCATAAGGCAGATGCCTGCACCATGGCGCTGGACTAGAAATCGAGGGCCTGCTCGGTTTGTTGCGGAGGCAGGTACTTGAGGAAGATGTTGCGCAGGGTGCCATCGGCTTTCATCTCGTCAATCAGGCCTTTCATTTCCAGGTAGGCCTGCTCCGAAAAGTGCGTCTTGCTGAGGATCAGGCCGAGTCCGGTCGGCGGTTGCTCTGGCTCCCAGTCATGCACGATGACGCTATCGTTGAGCCCCAGTTCATTCAGTTCCTTGGCATAGAAAACCGGCTGGGAAATGATCAGGTCGACGCGGTTGCCAGCCTTGAGCATGAGAAACAGGTTGTGCGCCGTCAGTACTTCATTGACCCGGCCCCGGTCGCGCAGCTGGTCGAGCAGGTCATCGTAATACTCGCCATGCTTGAAGCCGCGAACCACTGCGGCAGTCGCCTCGGCGTCCTGCAGCAGGCTGTCGGCCGTGGCGTATTTGGCATCGATCACCAGTGCCATGTTTTTCTGGGCGATATAGGGAATGAAGAAGGCGAACGCGTCGCGCTCGGTGGTGCGCAGGCCCGATACGCTGATGGGCAGCGTGCCCTGTTTCAGCTCTTTCCAGATACGTGCACGCGGCCGCTCGACGTAGTTGAAGTGGTAGCCACCCCTGATTTTCAACTCCTCGATCACATCCTTGTCGATGCCCACGCCATGCGAGTACAGGTAGCCGGCTTCGTAAAAAGCAACGGTATAGATGCTGTCCTGCGCGCTCTTCAGAGCGCCATGGCCCAGACTGGGTAGCATGGACAGCACCCAGATCAGAGTCCTGTGCCAGGTCTTGAAGGGTGTCGGGATAGTCATGCCGGATGCTTCCTTGGCTTACTCACCACAGGGAGTGAGCTACATGATGCACCGAGTGTAGTTGGCCTGTGTCGCGCTGGGGCACCCACGCGAACCCAGCGCAGAGGCTGCTGGCGGCGCGCTGCACGGCAACCCAGTAACAGCCCGTTTACTGGCGATCAGGCTCCGGCTGGAAGATCCACCAGTAGGCTGGTTGTTGGTTGAGAGCGATCAGGACGAGCAGCTGATTTCCAGGTGCTTGCCCCATTCCGGTGGGCGTTCGGCGTAGCGCTGCATGCCGGCCTGCTCCTCGAAGGGGCGACTGAGTACGGCATGCAGTTCACGCACCGGGGCGTAGTCGCCGTTCTCTGCCGCCTCGATGGCTTGCTGCGCCAGGTAATTGCGCAACACGTACAGTGGATTGACCGCATGCATGCGCGCCTGGCGCTCAGCCTGGCTGACGGCCTCTTGGGCGACGCGCGCCTGGTACTGGTTGCTCCATTGGTCGAAGCCGGCCAGGTCGACAAAGTCGTCGCGCAGCTCGCGCAAGGCATCGGTCGGTGCCTGTTCGCCAAGGCGCCGGAAAAACCGGTGGTAGTCCACCGCGCGGCTCTGCTGCATCAGTTGCAGCAGGTGCTGGATCAGTTCCTCGTCGCCTTCCTCGGCAGTAACCAGGCCCAGGCGCTGGCGCATCAGGTCAAGGTAGTGCGCCTGGTACAGGGGCAGGAACAGTTCCAGGCTGGCGCGCAGTTGCTCGACAGCGACCAGTGGTGTCAGGGCCTGGCCCAGAGCGGCCAGGTTCCACTGGGCAATCGGCACCTGGTTACTGAAGCTGTAGCGGCCGCTGTCGTCGGAGTGATTGCAGATGTGCTTGGCATCGAAATCGTCGAGGAAGGCAAACGGGCCATAGTCGAAGGTGATGCCGAGGATCGACATGTTGTCGCTGTTCATCACCCCGTGACAGAAGCCATAGGCCTGCCAGTGGGCGATCAGTGCGGCATTGCGCTCGACCACTTCGCGGAACAGCGCCGCATAGGGTTCGGGCTGTACCTGGCAATCGGCAAAGTGGCAGGTCAGCACATGCTCGGCCAGCTGACGTAGCTGTTCGTGCTGCTGGGTGTAGTAGAAGTACTCGAAGTGGCCAAAACGCACATGGCTCTGCGCCAGGCGCAGAACCATTGCCGCGCTTTCGCGCTTCTCGCGCCACACCGGGGTGCTCGAGCCCGTCACGCATAACGCACGGCTGGTGGGGATGCCGAGGGCGTGCAGATATTCGCTGGCGAGGAACTCGCGGATCGAGCTGCGCAGCACCGCGCGGCCATCGCCCATGCGTGACCAGGGCGTCTGTCCTGCGCCTTTCAGGTGCAGGTCCCAGTATTCGCCAGCGTCGTTGACCACCTCACCCAGCAACAGGCCTCGACCATCGCCCAGGCGCGGGTTGTAGCTGCCGAACTGGTGTCCGGAGTAGACCATGGCACGCGGCTCGGCAGCGCTCCACAGCTTGTGTCCGGCGAAGATCTGGGCAAACACCTCGCTGTCGGCTTCGGCGGGGTCTAGGTCGAGCAGGGCCATGGCTGAGGCGCTGGCGACCACCAGGCGCGGCTCGGCGATGGGCTCGGGTAGTACGTGAGTGGAAAAGGCATCACCCAGACGGGCGTAGCGATTGTCAAACTGCAGCTCGGAAAGCGACTTCACGACCAGGCTCCAGCCGGGCTGTAACTGCCCGGCATCGATGTGGGAATCAGGCCGACAAAGCCGGCCCTGAGGAACGCTTCAGTTAGGGTCGATAGCCGGTGGTGCGCTGACTGCCGGCGGCTGCGGTTTTTGCTGGGCATCTGCAGCCGCAGTGCCGGCCACCATCTGTCCGGTGGTCAGGTTGAGCTCCTGACCATGCAGGTTCTTGATCATCACCTCGACCTGGTTGAAGGCCATCTCCACCTTGTGCTCGCGGAAGCTCAGGGCAATGCGCGTGAGGATCTCGTCAGTCGCGGCGTTGCGGTCACCCAGTTCGCGCACGTGGAAGCGCAGTTCGTAGTCGAAGGTGCTGGCGCTGATGGTGAGGAAATACAGCAGCGGTTCAGGATCGCGCAGCACCCGTGGATTCTCGATGGCGGCCTGCATCATCAGCTTGCGCGCCAGCGGCAGGTCGGTCTCGTAGGCCACGCCGATCTTGATGATGACCCGGGTGACCGTGTCGTTGAGCGACCAGTTGATCAGCTGGTCGGTGACGAAGGTCTTGTTCGGGACGATGATTTCCTTGCGGTCGAAATCGGTGATGGTGGTGGCACGGATGCGGATTTTGCTCACCGTACCCGACAGATTGCCGATGGTTACCACGTCACCGATACGCGCCGGGCGCTCGAACAGGATGATCAGGCCGGAGATGAAGTTGGCGAAGATCTCCTGCATGCCGAAACCGATACCGACCGAAAGGGCGGCTACCAGCCACTGCAACTTGTCCCAGCTGACGCCGAGTACCGACAGGGTCATGACGAAACCGATACCGCTGATTGCATACGACAGCAGGGTAGTGGTGGCGTAGGCGCTGCCCTGGGCCAGCGACAGGCGTGACAGCACCAGCACTTCCAGTAGGCCGGGCAAGTTGCTGGCCAGGGCCACGGTAATGGCGACGATGATGAGGCCGCCAAGCAGGTCGAGCAGGCTGAGCGGCACCATGGTGGCCGCATCGCCGCTGCCGCTGCTGTATTCGTAGAGGGTGATGTTGTCCAGGTAAGTAAACACGCTGAGCAGGTCAGCCCACACCCAGTACAGGCAGAGCACGAAGCCGCTGAGCAGGGCCAGGCGGATCAGGCGCATGGACTGCTGGTTGATCTGCTCGATGTCCAGGGTTGGTTCCTCGACCACCGCTTCGCTGCCTTCCACGCCTTCCCGCTGCTGTGCCTGGCGCTTGCTCAGGGCGCGTTGGTAGGCCAGCCTTCTGGCCGCCACCGCCATGCCACGTTCGAAAGCGGCTTCCAGGATGAACCACAGCACCAGCAGGTAGAGGGTGTCGATCAGTCGATCCGTCAGCTTCAGCGCGGTGTAGTAGTAGCCGAAGCACACCGCGACAAACAGGCCTATCGGCAGCGCAGTGAAGCTAGCGCCGACCAGCACGCGAAAGGCGGTGGAGCGCTCATGCATCGGTCCGGCCAGCAGCAGACGGCCGAGCAGCCAGGCCATCAGCGCGTAGCAGCTGAGGACCACAGCAATGCCGATAACGTCTTCGGCCAGTGCCGCGGGCTGATGTTCGGCGACGGCGACCACGCCGACCAGGGCCATGACCACCAGACCCAGGCGGCGAACCTGGGTGTTGAGGAAAGCGACGCGTGGCCGCTCCCAGCGGAAGTGCAGTTCACCGACACCATGCGGCGCGAGAATGCGATAGAGGGTATAGAACACCAGCCAGGCTTGGGCCATTTGCAGCAGGGCGATGCCCAGGTTGGCGTTCTGCCCGCGCGCATCGATCAGCAGAGCGATGCCGCAGAGGGTGAGAAACAGGGTAACCGGCAGGGCCAGCAGGATATTGATGACAATCGCCATCGGCGTGTGCATCTGACTGTCGTGCTTGTAGTGGCCGATGTCCTGGTGCAGGCCGTGCAGTTTCTCGTACAGCCAGCTGCGCCGCCAGAGCAGGGCACCGATCAGCAGCAGCAGCGGAATGAACAGCCAGGGTCGATCCACCAGGCCGGCGCCCAGTTCGCGCACACCAGAACCCCAGGGTACGGCATTGAGCTGGCGCTCCAGGTAGTTCGGTGCCAGCTTCAGCCAGGCCAGGTCCAGCGGTTTGTTGCTGGGGATCCAGAACATCTGTTCTTCGAGGGTGTTGCGCAGGGTGCTGGCGGTGGCCTGCAGCTGCTTCTGATTGAGCTGCAGGGTAATCGATTCGTTGAGTAGCGCGTTCAGCTCACGGTTCAGGCGTTCGAGCAGTTCGCTGCGGGTGGTGACCAGTGCCAGAAGGGTTTTGCGCAGTTCCGGGGTGACCTTCTCCTGGGGTTGGCTGGCCAGTAGCTGGTCGACATGCTCGTTCAGGTTGTTCAGCGCATCACGCTTCTGGTTAAGCTCGAACTGGTACAGGCGGATGTCGGCAATCTGGTCAGCCAGATTCTTGTCCAGCTGCAGTTGCGGCAGGGCCTGCTTTTGCTGGTAAAGGATTTTTGACAGCAACAGGCTGCCCTTTAGTACATCAATCTGCTCTTCCAAGGCCTGGTCGGCCTGGTTGATGCTGTCCAGCTGCTGCTTGGTTTGCAGGTTGAGGCGGGTCAGCTCGTTGAGCCGATCAGTCGCGCGCAGCAGGTAGTCGGAGAGCTTGAGATTTTCGGCGCTCTCCTGGGCCAGCAGGCTGTCAGGGGTGGCCTTTTCGGCCTCGCGGGACAGCTCGGCGACTGTTTGTTCCGAGCTTTCCCGGCGCTTGTCATTGATCAGCGACTGCAGGTCGAGGCTTTCCTGCTCCAGGCGGCGAATACGCTCGGTGAGCAGATCGCGACGGCTGCTGCCGAGGTCCTGCAGCAGGCTGTTGCCGGCCAGCTCCTGGCGACGCAACTCGGTCAGGGCGTTCAGTGCCGCCAATTCGGCGTTGAGTTGGTCGCGTTGCTCGCTGCTTATCGGCTTGCCGGCATCTTTGCCGACCTTGAGCATGTTGTTGATCTTAAGGGTGCGGGTCTGGTTGCTGCTGATCTCGGCCTGGGCACGCTCTGGGCGGGTTTGGGCGGTGATCAGCAGGCTGTTGGCCTCGGCCAGCTCCTGCTGCCAGCCGGAGAGCTGGCTGGTGCGTTCAGCGAGCAGAGCTTCCAGCTGGGTGGCGCTGGACTTGCCATAGCGCTCGCCAACTGGCTTGATCGGGCTGGCCTTGACGCGGGTGAATTCACGCTGGGCTTCGCCGATCAGGCGTGGCGCATCGTTGAGCTGGCGCTTGAGGTCTTTCAGGCGCTGTTCACTGTCGGCCTGGTTGGCGAGGAAGGCCAGGGTCTGCTCCAGTGTTTGCTGCAGGGCCTTTTGCTCAGCTTCCGGCAGTTTGCGCTCGGCCAGGTTGTCCAGGCTCTGTTGCACGGCTGCGCGGCTCGGCGCTTCGGCCGAGGCCAGGCCGGCGGTGAGAAGGCAGAAACCCAGCAGGGCGGCGGCGAGGTAGGGGCGTAATACAGGCATGGTCGCTTCGGGCGGCTCGGAAAATGATGCGGCTAATGATATGCCAGGCGGGCAGTCGCGTGGCGTGCGTGACTGCCCGATTGCTCATCTGGTCGTTACAGGAACAGTCCGGGGCCGGGCTTGGCCTGACCTTCGGGGAATCTGACGCCAACCTTGCGCACCTTGTTCCCCTCCATCACGGCCACGGTCCAGGTCAGGCCATTCCATTCGATCTGGTCGCCGACCACTGGCTGGCCGCCAATCTGATGGGCAATAAAACGGCCCAGGTGCAGTTGGCCTTCCGCGCCTTCCAATTTAAGGCCATAGAGCATGGCCACGGCGCTGAGCTGGGCATCGCCTTCGAGGATGAAATCGCCGAAGAAGCGCAGGTCCTGGGTGCGGGTCGGCGCCTCGATGAACAGTTTGCCCAAGGTCGGCAGATCATGTTCGTGGCCGACCACGCAGAGCACGTCGCCGGCTTCCAGTTTGGTACTGCCGGAGGTGTGCAGCAGTTCGCGACCACGGAACAGTGCAGCGATGCGTGTGCCCTCGGGCATCTTCAGGTCGCGCAGCGGTGCGCCGATACACCACTTCTCCGCACCGAGGCGGTAGATGAACAGCTCCCACTCGCTGGTTGGATGGGTTTCCAGGCCGGCGCGGGAGATCGGCGCCGGGTCCGGCGGTACGGTGACCTTCAATAGCTTGGCCGCCCAGGGCAGGCTGGTGCCTTGCAGCAGCAGCGAGACCAGGACGATGAAGAAGGCCACGTTGAAGAACAGCTGGGCATTGGGTAGGCCCGCCATCAGCGGGAACACCGCAAGAATGATCGGCACCGCGCCACGTAGGCCGACCCAGGCGATAAAGGCTTTTTCGCGGTCATGGAAGGCGCGGAACGGCAGCAGGCCGAGGAACACCGACAGCGGCCGGGCGAACAGGATCATCCACAGCGCCAGGCCAAGGGCCGGCAGGGCGATCGGCAACAGTTCATGGGGCGTGACCAGCAGGCCGAGGACCAGGAACATGCTGATCTGCGCCAGCCAGGTGAGGCCGTCGAGCATGTGCAGGATGCCGTGGCGCGAGCGGATCGGCTGGTTGCCCAGCAGCAGGCCGCACAGGTAGATAGCAAGGATGCCGCTGCCGCCGACGGCGTTGGTGATGGCGAAAATGATCAGCCCGCCACTGACCACCAGCAGCGGATAGAGGCCGTTGGCCAGGGTCATGCGGTTGACCACCTGCAGCAGCAACCAGCCGCCGCCAAGGCCGAGCAGGGCGCCGATGCCGAACTGCTGCAGCAGCTGTATCAGGAAGTTCCAGCTGAACGCCGAGTCACCACTGGCGAGCATGCCAATCAGGGTTACGGTGAGGAAAACCGCCATCGGATCGTTGCTGCCCGACTCGATTTCCAAGGTGGCACTGACCCGTTCATTGAGTCCGCGCCCGCCGAGCAGGCTGAATACCGCTGCGGCGTCAGTGGAGCCGACGATGGCGCCGATCAGCAGGCCTTCCAGCCAGTTCAGGTTGAACAGCCAGGCTGCAACCACTCCGGTCAGGCCGGCGGTGAGCAGCACGCCGAGGGTGGCCAGCGACAATGATGGCCAGAGTGCCACGCGAAAGCTCGACACCCGGGTGCGCATGCCACCGTCGAGCAGAATGATGGCCAATGCCAGGTTGCCGACCAGGTAAGCGGTTGAGTAGTCGTTGAAAACGATACCGCCGGGGCCGTCGGTGCCGGCGAACATGCCGACCACGAGAAAAATCACCAGAATCGGGATGCCGAAGCGCGAGCCGAAGGCGCTGACCAGGATGCTCATTGCCACCAGCAGCGCGCCGATCAGAAACAGGCTGTTGATGGTGCTGGCGTCCAAGGCGTACTCCGGGCGAATGGGCGGGGCGCCGCTGCTACGCAGGGTGCATGCCGGATTCTAACCCGCGGCTTTGCCGGGCTGTCAAAAGAAAAGCCCCGCGATGGCCGGGCATATTCTTGCCAGATAAATCAGGCGCTTAGATGCGGCTTGCGCGGCTTGCCGCTGTAGGGGGATGACGCGTGATCCATCTACCAGCGATCCAACACGGTGGACGAGGACAGCGTCGTCCACCCTACGCGCTGCGCTAGCGTAGCCCGGATGCAATCCGGGGCGGTGCTACCTGCTTCCCGGATTGCATTCGGGCTCCAACGGCTAGATCTGCTTAGGGTGTGCCGCACGCACGTGCGCACCTTGCGGATTCGTACCGGTGCTTAGAACCACTGCTCCTGCATACCCAGGCAGGTGTCGTCGCGTGCTTCAAGGATGGCCAGGTCGTGGTGGCAGCTCGGCACTTCCCAGGTGAGGAAGTAGCGCGCGGCCTGCAGCTTGCCTTGATAGAAGTCGGCATCGGCGGCGTTGCCGGTCGCAAGGCCTTCTTCGGCCCGAATCGCCTGTTCCAGCCAGCGCCAGCCGATCACCATGTGGCCGAATACCTTGAGGTACAGCGCCGAGTTGGCCAGGCCCTGGTTGACCTTGCCGGCCATCAGGTCGCCGAGCAGGGCCAGGGTCACCGTTTGCAGACGGGCCAGCAGTTGCTCCAGCGGCTGACGCAGGGCGTTGAGCGACTCGTGCCCGGTGGCGCGCTGGCAGGTGCCGTGGATCAGCTTGAGCAGTTGCTTGAGTGCCGCGCCGCCATTCATCGATACCTTGCGCCCCAGCAGGTCCAGCGACTGGATGCCGTGGGTGCCTTCGTGGATCGGATTGAGGCGGTTGTCACGGTAGTACTGCTCCACCGGGTATTCGCGGGTGTAGCCATGGCCGCCGAGAATCTGGATCGCCAGCTCGTTGGCCTTGAGGCAGAACTCCGACGGCCAGGATTTGACTATCGGCGTGAGCAGATCAAGCAGTTCCAGGGCGGTCTTGCGCTGCTCTTCGGTCTCCAGAGTCTGGGTGTCGTCGAACAGGCGCGCGGCGTACAGGCCGAGGTCGAAGGCGCCTTCCACGTAGGCTTTCTGGGTCAGCAGCATGCGCCGCACGTCGGTGTGCTGAACGATGGAAATCTGTGGGCTGGTCGGGTCTTTACCGTCTGGTTGACGACCTTGCGGGCGGTTGCGCGCATAGTCCAGCGAGTACAGGTAGCCGGCATAGCCGAGCATGGTGGCGCCCATGCCGACGCCGATTCGCGCCTCGTTCATCATCTGGAACATGTAGCTCAGGCCGTGGTGCGGCTTGCCCACCAGATAGCCGACGCAATCGTCGTTATCACCAAAGTTCAGCGCGGTGGACGTGGTGCCGCGCCAGCCCATCTTGTGGAACAGGCCGGCCAGCAGGGCATCGTTGCGCTTGCCCAGTGAACCGTCTTCATTCACCAGGAATTTCGGCACGATAAACAGGCTGATGCCCTTTACCCCGGGCGGTGCATCCGGCAGCTTGGCCAGCACCATGTGCACGATGTTTTCCGAGATCGGCTGGTCGCCGCCGGAGATGAAGATCTTGTTGCCCTTGATCCGGTAGCTGCCGTCGGCGTGCGGCTCGGCCTTGGTACGGATGTCCGACAGCGACGAGCCGGCGTGCGGTTCGGTCAGGGCCATGGTGCCGAAGAAGCGCCCGTCGATGATCGGCTGCAGGTACTGGCGCTTCTGCTCGTCATTGCCGAAGGCTTCGATCAGGTTGGCCACGCCCATGGTCAGCATCGAGTAGGAGCTGGTGGCGATGTTGGCCGACTGGAAGTGGGCAAAGCAGGCCTGCGACAGCAGGTTGGGCAGCTGCATGCCGCCATGCTCGAAGTCGCGGGTGGCGTTGAGGAAGCCCGCCTCGTGGAAGGCGCGCAGGGCCGGCTCGACTTCCGGGATCAGCACCGCAGCACCGTCCACATACTGCGGCTCGTGCTCGTCGTTCTTGCGATTGTGCGGGGCGAACAGCGCTTCGGCGATGCCGCGCGCGGTGCCGATGGCAGCGTCGAAGGTTTCGCGGTTGTGCTCGGCGAAACGCTCGCGCTGGGTGAGGGCTTCGGCATCCAGCACTTCATAGAGCTCGAAGGCCAGGTTGCGGGAACTGAGCAGAGTCTCGGACATGGGGCGTGCCTCCAGTGGAATGGCTGGAGTCTAGGTCGGTGAATAAAGACTGCCTAGCACCATCCATAAGCGTGATAAAGCTGCCAAACTTGGCGCTTTCTCCCCTCTCCCATTCATGGGAGAGGGGCAGGGGGAGAGGGCTTATAACCCCACGCCATGCGTCGTGGCGGGCATCCGGGCTACAATCCGCGCCTTGCCAGGAGCTTTCCATGAACTACCGTCACGCCTTTCACGCCGGTAACCACGCCGACGTGCTCAAGCACATCACCCTGAGCCGCCTCATCGCCCTGCTGTCTCGCAAGGAAGCGCCCTTCGTCTGCCTCGACAGCCATGCCGGCGTCGGCCTGTATGACCTCAAGGGCGACGAGGCCAGCCGTACCGGCGAATGGCTGGAAGGCATCGCCCGCCTGTGGGACGCGCCGGACCTGCCTGAACTGACCGCCGACTACTTCGGCGTGGTGCGTGCGCTCAACCCGGATGACCAGCTGCGCTACTACCCCGGCTCGCCCGAGCTGGCGCGTCAGCTGACCCGCATGCAGGACCGTGTGCTGCTCAATGAGAAACACCCGGAAGACGGCCAGCTGCTGAAAGACAATATGCGCGGCGACCGCCGCGTTGCCGTGCATCTGGGTGAAGGCTGGCATGTGCCGCGCGCCCTGCTGCCGGTGGCGGAAAAACGTGCCTTGCTGCTGATCGACCCGCCGTTCGAACAGGCCGACGAGCTGGAACGCTGCATTACCGCGCTTAACGAAACCATTGGCCGTATGCGTCAGACCGTGGTGGCGATCTGGTACCCGATCAAGGACGAGCGCCAGCTCAAGCGTTTCTACCAGGGCCTGCAAAAATCCAGCGCGCCCAAGCTGCTGCGCGTCGAACTGTTCGTCCACAGCCCGGACGACGCCACCCGCCTGTCCGGCTCCGGCCTGGCCATCGCCAACCCGCCATGGGGCCTGGAAGAGGAGCTGAGGCAGCTGCTGCCCTGGCTGGCCGGCAAGCTGGCACAGAGCAAGGGCGATTGGCGCTTGGATTGGCTGGTGGAAGATAAGTAGGCGGCGAGGGGCATTGCTCCTTGCCGCCCTGGTGGCAGCTTACTCGGCGTTGCCATTGACCGTCACAGTCACCTGGTCGCCCGGATTGACCTGCAGGCCAGCCTGCTTGCAGTCGAACAGACTGGCACTGCTGCGGCGGATCAGGCTCTGGCCGCTGGTGCGGTTCAGGCAGGTGTAGGTCTTCGCCGCGATCCCACTGGTGGTGACACCCAGCGGTGTTTCCAGGTTGTAGCTGAGCTGGCCGCGCAGGGCCGGGGCGTTGCCCTCGCAATGCTGCTCGAAACTGGCATTCAGCGCCGTCACCACACCATCGCTGCCGTAGGTCACTTCGAAAATATCGAAGCGCCCGGTCAGGCTGTTGCAGCCGCGCCCGGAGCCGGAAAAACTCAATCCGGGCTTATCGGCATCCTGGAAGGGGAAGCGCATTGCGCCGTTGTAGGTCCCGGGCTGCAAGGTGGCATTGGCCGGGGCAGCCAGGTCCAGATACCACCAGGTGTCAGGAGTGGTTACCGCCAGCGAAATGCCGTTGTCGTAGTTCTTGCTGTATCTGAACGTCGCGTTGGCGTCGGTATAGAGGTAGTTCTGACCCTGGCCGATGTAGTCGCCAGCATCGCTTTTCAGAATCAGACGGGTATCAGCGCTGGCGATGCAGCTGGTGGCCAGCAACAGGCCGGCAACAAGAGGCTTGAATGCGTTCATGCAATGTCCCTTTGCGGGTTGAGAGGATAAGTGGCGGGGCTTCCCGACTCCTTTCTGGAGAGCCCGCACCGCAGCAGCTTAGTCGCTCTTTCTCTGTCTGCCTGAGAGGCAGTGCGCAAGGTTTTGCATTGCGCGCCGCCTGCTACTTGCTGCGCTGGCGCGGGTCGACGTAGTAGCTCAGCTGTTGGCGTGGGTTGAGGTACTCGAGTGCTTCTGCCGGTAGCTGTGACGGCCGCAGGCTGCGGGCGATGGCCAGGTTGGGTTCTTGTTCGAGGTTGACGATCAGCGCTTCTTCCTTGGGCACCTTGGGGTCGAAGAGGATCAACGTCGGCTTCAGCGGCAGGCTTGGGTGCATGCCCAGCACCAGGGCATAACGCTCATCCTCCAGCTGCACCAGGCTGCCCGGCGGGTAGACGCCCATGCTGCGGATAAAGGCTTTCAGCGCCACCTCGTCGAAGCGCGCGCGCTGCTGGCTGAACATCTTCGCCAGGGCCTCGTGAGGGCTGATGGCGTCACGCGGGTTGAGCGGGTTGCACAGGTTGTCGAAGTGGTTGGTGATGCCCACCACCCGGCTCAGGCGGCCGATTGCCGCCTCGTGCAGACCGCGTGGGTAGCCGCTGCCGTCGCAGTGCTCATGGTGCTCGTGGATGATCCGCAGCACCTCGTCGTCGAGCATCAGTTGCTGGCCGCGGCGCAGGCCGAACTCGGTGTGCAGCTGGAACAGCTGCTGCTCGGGACGGGTCAGCGGTTCGGCCTTGAGCAGCACCTTGCTCGGTACTTCCATCTTGCCGATGTCATGCAGCAGCGCGCCAAGACCGAGGCTGTGGCAGGCCTCGCTGTCGTAGCCGAGCTGGCGCCCGAGCATCACCGACAGCACGGTGACATTGAGCAGGTGCGAGTAGGCGTCGTCGGCGGCTTTGCCATTGATGCTGTGCAGGGCTGCGCCGTCTTCGCCGAGCAGCGCTTCGACCAGTTCGCGAACCACTTCGCCAGCCTGCTTTAGTGCCTCTTCCGGCTGGTTGCGCAGGGTCTGGTTGAGGGTTTTGACCCGCTGACTGGCCTGGACGAAGGTGCGATCCACTTCGGCCAGGCGCTTGCGCAGCACGCCGAGCTTGGCGGCGCGGGCCTGGCGGGCGAGTTCCGCGGGGTCCGGCTTGGCCTGCTCGACGGGCTCGGGCGTCGGTTCGGCGACCAGTTCCAGCGGCGCGCAATCGCTGCGTGCCGGGTCGTAACGCAGGCGCTGCAGGCCCAGGGCGCGCAGGGCCTTGATCTGCGCTTCGTCCTTGATCTTGAAATTGCTGAAGGTGAAGTTGTGCTCCCACCAGCCAAGGTCGAGCTGCACATACAGGCCGATGCACAGTTGCTCGGGGGTGATAAAAGCGGCGGGGGCTGCTGGCATGCTGGTGTCGGGGCTGCTGGCTATTTGCTGGCAGTCTAGCGTTTTGCACGCGAGCTGGCAGCAAGGCGGCGCTTTGGCGGCGTCAGAACCTGTTCACGATCTTTTGGACTAGAGCCAGGCAAGGCAAAAACAGGCGAGGAAGCGGAGTTTACGAGCTGTAAATGAGCATGACTCGTTTCACTCGCCCTCCGGGTCGCGCTGAAGCGCGTTAGCGGCAATCCGCTTCCGAGCCTGTTTTTAACGCAGCATGGCCGCCGGACAGGAGATCGTGAATAGGTTCTCAGGCTTGCAATACCTGCTCGACTTCATCTGCCCAGGCCAGCCACGACTGCTCGCCGAGAATGCCGCGACGCAGGGTCAGGTAGGGCAAGCGCAGGGCCTTACGCTGCTCCTCGGGCAGGGCCTGGTAGTCGTGTTCGATGGCGAGCAGGCTGTCCAGGGTCTTGCGGTGCACGGCAACGTGACGCTGCATTTCCTCGCGCAGGTTGGCGGTCGAGGTGTGCGCGCCGGCATAGAGCTTGACCAGCAGGGCGTCGTTGATCTTGTTCGGCTGCACTGGCTCGCCCAGCCAGCGCAATAGCTCGGCATGACCGGCTGGGGTCAGGCGGTAGATCTTCTTGTCCGGCCGGGTGTCCTGCTCTTGCGCCTCGAACTCTAGCCAGCCGGCCTCGCTGAGTTTTTTCAGCTCCAGGTAGACCTGCTGGTGCTTGGCATTCCAGAAATAGCCGAGACCATCCTTGAAGCGCTTGAGCAGGTCATAGCCGCTGCCGGGCTCGCTTTCCAGGAGGATGAGAATGGCGTGTTTGAGCGACATGGGTGGGGTTCACCGGCGGCAGTGGAAGTGCGCCGCAGTATACGGCTTATGCAAAAAGTTGCATTGCCTCTGGCAGCTGTCTAGTATGCAAAAAATTGCATAACAATAAAGACGCAGGAGCCCCTTCATGAAACGCACCGGTACCCGCTTCCGTCCGCGCCTGGTTCGCGACGACTACGACGCCATCATCATTGGCTCCGGCATCGGCGGCCTGACCACCGCTGCGTTGCTGGCCAAGCTCGGCAAGCGTGTGTGCGTGCTGGAGCAGCATTACACCGCCGGCGGCTACACCCACAGCTACGAGCGTGAAGGCTACGAGTGGGACGTGGGCGTGCATTACATCGGCGAGGTACACAAACCCTGGTCGGCGATCCGCCGGGTGTTCGATGTGATCAGCGATGGCAACCTCGAATGGGCGCCGATGGATGCGCACTACGACCGCATCGTCATCGGCGAGCAGACCTACGACTACGTGGCCGGTCGTGATGAGTTCAAGGCGGAGATGAAGCGCCACTTCCCCGGGGAGGCGGCGGTGCTCGACCGTTATGTCGACCTGCTCAGCGAAGTCAGCGCCAGGGTACCGCGCTTCTTCGCCGGCCAGGCGCTGCCGCGTTCACTGGGCATGCTCTACGGCAAGCTGCGCCGCCTGTGGTTGCCGGCCTACTTTTTCAAGACCACCCGCGAAGTGCTCGAGGGCCTGACCGACAATCAAGAGCTGATCGGCGTGCTTACCGCGCAGTGGGGCGATTACGGCCTGCCACCGGCCGACGCAGCCTTTGTGATGCACGCCATGGTCGCCAAGCACTACATCACCGGCGGCAACTACCCGGTGGGCGGTGCGACGAAGATTTCCGAAACCATCATCCCGGTGATCGAGGCAGCTGGCGGCCATGTATTCACCTACGCCGGGGTCGACAAGATTCTGGTCGAGAATGGTCGTGCGGTCGGCGTGCGCATGCAGAAGGATGGCTTCGAGATTCGCGCGCCGCAGATCGTCAGCTGCGCCGGCCTGGTGCCGACCTACACCCGCTTACTGGAGCCACAGGTGGCCAGTGACCATGGCCTGTTGGCGCAGCTGCCCAAGGTCAAACTGTCGGCCGCCACCCTATGCCTGTACGCCGGGTTCAAGGGCAGCGCCGCCGAGCTGAAGTTGCCCAAGACCAACTACTGGGTCTATCCGAGCCATGATCACGACTATAACGTCAGCAGCTTCATGGCCGGACAGAACCCGGCGATGCCGCTGATCTACATCAGCTTCCCCTCGGCCAAGGACCCGGCCTGGGATGCGCATTACCCGAACAAGGCCACGGTGGAAATCGTCGCGCCCACTCAGCCGCAGTGGTTTGCCCAGTGGAAGGGCACCACCTGGGGCAAGCGCGGTGCCGAGTATGAAGCGTTCAAGGCGCAGCTCACCGAGCAGCTGCTGGAAACCCTTTACCAACATCAGCCGCAACTGCGTGGCGCGCTGGATTTCTGCGAGCTGGGCACGCCGCTGTCGACCGAGTGGTACCAGTGGAACGAACAGGGTGAAATCTACGGGATTGATCACACGGTCGAGCGTTTCGAGCAGCACTGGATTCACAGCCAGACGCCGATCAAAGGGCTGTACCTGACCGGTGCCGATACGGTCACCGCTGGGGTCGGCGGTGCGCTTATGGCCGGCGTGCTGACCGCCTCGCGCATGCTCGGTTGGCGTAGCTACCGGGTTGGCCAGTTGCTGAAGAGCTGGAAGCCGGAGATGAAGGCTGAGGCCGGAGAGCCGACGCAGGCGTTGTGAGAGTTCGTCCCCCCTCTCTCACTTGTGGGAGAGGGGGTGGGGGAGAGGGAGTCGGCTTATTCACCCTCTCCCCAGCCCTCTCCCGTGAACGGGAGAGGGGGCAAAAGCTGCTCGTGCCGGCGCTACATAGCCGGTTGGTGCTGTAGCAATACTGAACAGGCTCTAGGGATGGCAGCTGCTTCGCTTCAGCCTGCCTCCGCTGCCCGTTGCTGCAAGTGCTCGGCCAGTTGCCCGAGTGCCTGGCCGTGTTGCTGCAGTTCAGCCATGGCGCTGGTATCCAGCGGCGGTAGGTTGATGGTGTTGGCCTGCTCGGCGCTTGCCTGCAGCAGTTGCTCCAGCTGAGTGGCGGCATCCAGGGCCTGGCTGTGCTGCTGGGCGAGCGTGGCGATGTGCTCGGCAATCTGCAGGCGGGCGCCCTCGACGGCCGACTGATCAGCCTCGGCTAGGCTGCAGGCGTGTTGGTCGGCGCGCTGCAGGTCGTCACGCATGCCGAGCACGGTGCGACGAATCTCCTGGGAAAAATTGGCCGAGCGGCTGGACAGGGCGCGCACCTCGTCGGCGACCACGGCGAAGCCACGCCCACTGTCGCCAGCCCGCGCGGCCTCGATGGCGGCGTTGAGGGCGAGCAGATTGGTCTGCTTGGCAATCGAGTCCATGTCATCGCTGGCACGCAGGATTGCCTCGGCCTGGGTGGTTACCTGACGCATCTGGCTGGCCAGTTCGCCGGCCTGCTGGCGGCTTTGCTGCAGGCTGGCGGTCAGGCTGGCAAGCGCCGCTTCGCTGCCTGGTAGCGCGTCCTGGCTATCGTGTGGGGCGGTCTGGATCGGCGCCAGCAGGTGGGTGGCTTGTGCGCTCTGCTGTGTCAGCTGCTCAATCAGCATCTGCCAGTGCTGGTGCTGGACGGCATCATGGGCGTGCAGCTGCTGTTGCAGCTGTTCGAGCTGCTGCAGCTGCGTGGCGCTATGACTGCTCAGGTCGGCGGCCAGCGGCGGCAGCCAGTCGGGCGTGGTGGCTATGCTCGGGCGCGGCTGCATCAGTGCCTGCCAGTGGGTTGCGGTGGTCAGTGCCGGCAGCAGCCCCAGGCTGATAAGTGCGCCGCAGGGGATGGCGATCCACCACGGCAGACCGCCCCATGCCGCCGCACCGATCAGCAGCCAGGGCACGACCTGCAGCGCCAGGGCGGCTGGGCTGAAGGCTTTCGGCGGAACCTCGTGGATATCGGAAAAGCGCGGTCTGTGCATGATTGGCCGTAGGCACGGACTCCTGGCGGGTACGAGTGGCCCGTCATCTGGCGGGCGTGCTGCCAGTGAGTGTAAGCGTTCTTAGCCGGGCAGGCACACGCCCGTACCTCCCAGTCCGCAATAGCCGCCAGGATTCTTCGCCAGGTACTGCTGGTGGTAGGCCTCGGCGTAGTAGAAAGGCGGCGCCTCGCTGACTTCGGTGGTGATGGGGCCGAAACCGGCACGCTCCAGTTCGCCCTGGAACATCGTCTGGCTGACTTCCGCCGCCTGCAACTGGGCATCGTCACTGCAGTAGATGGCCGAGCGGTACTGGGTGCCGACGTCGTTGCCCTGGCGCATGCCCTGGGTCGGGTTGTGCGCTTCCCAGAACACCTTGAGCAGGGCGTCATAACTGGTTTGTTGTGGGTCGAACACCACCAGCACCACTTCGGTATGCCCGGTCAGGCCAGAGCAAACTTCGTCATAGGTCGGGTTCGGCGTGTGTCCGCCGGCATAGCCGACCGCCGTGCTCCACACACCCGGCTGCTGCCAGAAACGCCGCTCGGCGCCCCAGAAGCAGCCCATGGCGAACACGGCCTGCTGCAGGCCGGCAGGAAAGGGCGGCTGAATTGGGTTGCCGTTGACGAAGTGCTGGGCCGGCACCGGAATGGGCGTGGCGCGCCCCGGCAGGGCCTGTTCGGCCGTCGGCAGTTCGAGCTTGTGGGCAAGGATTTGCGAGCGCAGGACCATGGGAGTTCCTCGGGATGGCGGGGAGGGCAAGGGATAGCTTACCCCTAGATAAGCTGATGGGTAGACGACCGGGCCAAGCGAAAATTACAGCATCCTCACCCCAGCCCTCTCCAGGGGGGAGAGGAAGCGGTTAGGCGCCCCGACAGGGATAGCGGCGCAGGCGCTCGATCAGCTCGCGGCTGGAGATCGGCCGGTCGAACAGGTAGCCCTGGCCGACGTCGCATTTGTGCCGGCGCAGGAAGGCCAGCTGGGCGGCGGTCTCGATTCCTTCGGCGACCACCTTGAGTTTGAGGTTGTGGGCCATGGCGATCACCGCCGAGGTGATCTCCATGTCGTCCTGGTTCTCGGGAATGTCCTTGATGAAGCTGCGGTCGATCTTGATCACATCGATGGGGAATTTCTTCAGGTAACTCAGCGAGGAATAGCCGGTGCCGAAGTCGTCCATCGCCAGGGTCAGGCCCAGGGCCTTGAGCCGGGCCACCTGCTGGCGGGTGTCGTCGGTGCCTTCGAGCAGCAGGCTCTCGGTCAGCTCCAGCTCAAGCAGGTGCGGCGGCAGCTTTTCCTCGTCGAGGATGGCGGCGATCGAGCCGACCAGGTCGGGGTCGGTGAACTGTTTGGGTGACAGGTTGATGGCCACCTGTACCTCGCCCATGCCGAGGGCGGCCAGTTCCTGGCTGACACGGCAGGCCTGGCGTGCCACCCATTTGCCAATGGGAATGATCAGCCCGGTTTCCTCGGCGACACTGATGAACTGCTCCGGATTGATCATGCCCTTTTCCGGGTGCAGCCAGCGCAGCAAGGCCTCCAGGCCGGTGAGCTGACCGGTTTTCAGACACAGCTTGGGCTGGTAGTAGACCTCCAGCTCGTTCTGGGTCAGGGCGCGGCGCAGATTGTTCTCGACGAACAGTTTGTAATGGGCTTCGGCGTTGAGTGCCTCGGTGAAGATCTGTACCTGGTTCTTGCCGTTGGCCTTGGCCTTGTGCAGGGCCAGGCCGGCATGCTTCATCAGGATGTGCGGATCGTCACCGTGGGCCGGTGCGCAGGCCAGGCCAACCGAGGCGGTGACGTTGATCAGCTGGTTGTCGACGAACAGCGGCTTGTCCAGGGTCAGGAGGATTTCCGCGGCCAGCTGCTGGCCGCCCTGCTCGTCGGCGCCATCCAGCAGCACGGCGAATTCGTTGCTGGCGAAACGCGCCAGGCTGGTGTGCTGGCTCAGGCTGTTACGCAGGCGGCGGGCCAGACTGGAGAGCAGTTTGTCGCCGGTCTGATGGCCGAGGCTGTCGTTGATCCGCTTGAAGTTGTCGATATCCACCAGCAGCAGGCTGAACGGCCGCCCGTTATTGCGCGCGAAGCGCTCTTCCAGGCTGCGGATGAAGTACGGACGATTGCCCAGTCCGGTGAGGTTGTCGCTGTAGGCCAGGCGTTCGATGCGTTGCTGGGCCAGCTTGCCTTGGGTGACGTCCTCGTAGATGCCGATGTAGTGAGTCAGCTCACCGTCGTCGTTGTACACCTTGGAGATCGACAGCTGGCCCCAGTACGGCTCGAAGTTTTTGCGCCGGCTACGGAATTCGCCCTGCCAGCTGCTGCGCTCGGCCAGCCCGGATTGTGGGTCGAACAGCACATCGCCGAGATTCTCCAGGGCGGGCAGGTCGGAGATACGCCGGCCATGGACTTCCTCGCTGCTGTACTGGGTGATCGAGGTGAAGCTCGGGTTGACGTACTCCACCAGGCCGTCACGGTCGATCAGCAAAAAGGCGCTGGCACTCTGCTCGACAGCGCGCTGGAACAGGTGCAGGGCGCTGGTGGCGTCACGCCGTTGCTGATGGCCCATGACCTGGCCGAATTGATCGGCCAGCTCGCCGGCAAAAGCCACTTCGTCGCTCTGCCAGATGCGCGGCGCACCGATATGCTCCAGGCACAGCACGCCGACCACTTCCCCACCCAGGCGCACACTGGCATCGAGCAGTGCATTTATACCCAGCGGCTTCAGATAATCGTGCGCCAGCTCGGCGGTGCGCGGGTCGAGCAGGGCATTGTGCGCGTCGATGGCACGACCGCTGTGCAGGGCATCGAGATATTGCGGATAAGGGCGCGCATCGATACTGGCCGGCAGCTCGTGGCGTTCGATGTCGCGGCGGTACATGGTCACGGGCTCGAGGCTGTCGCTATGCAGCAGCCAGATACTGGCGCGGGCCACGTCGTAGGTCTCGCAGGCCGCCTGGGTGATCAGTTCGGCGGCTTCCTTGAGAGGTTCCAGAGCACTGTAACGGTGGCGCGCCAGGCGCACGATCAAGCTCTGCTGGGCGCGCGAACGGATCAGGTGCTGCAGGTGCTCGTCCTGGGCGCGCTGGTACAGTTCGACGGCTGCCTGCAGCTTGACGTTCTGCGCCTCAAGCTCCTGCTGGCGCTCGGCCGGACTGTCATTCTGTTTGTCGGTAACCAGCAGGTAGCCGCGCAGCAGCGAGCGATTGTGCAGCAGGTAGGGCTCGCCGATCTCCAGCAGGCTGAGGGGGCCGTGCGGGGTATGCAGGTTGTAGCGCACGGCATAGTGCTGGCTGGCAGCCAGCTGCTGCTGGATATCATCGTGCAGGCGGTAGCGGGCTTCCGGCTCCATCAGGCTGGCGAAGGGCGAGTCGATCAGGGCGCAGAGGTCGCTGGCGGCTACGCCCAGCTGGCGCTCGCAGGCCGGGTCCAGGTAGAGGACGGCCCAGCTTGGCTCGTTCAACCGCTCGAAGCGCAGCATGCCCAGGCGCGATGGCACTGGCAACTGCGTCACAACCTCGGCCGCCGTACGGCTAGCGGCATCGGGATGGCTTTTCATCAAGCGGTTGGCTTCCAGTATGCTGCTGGTGTTCAGGCCAAGAGCCTGTGTCATTAATCAAGTTCGGCAAGGGTGCATTATGCAGCTGGGACTGACAAGAAGACTTAGCGGGTTATTGCTGTTACTCAGCCTGGGTGGCGCCGCCCCCGTGGCGGTAGCGGCCGAGGCTCAGCTGGGCGGGGATGAGCAGGCGCGTTACCTGGCCGAGCTCAAGCGCCTGTACCTGACCCAGGATGAGCGCAAGGCGCTGCTGGCGCACAGTAATACCCTGTTGGATACCTATGCCCTGCGGGCTGCTTACCAGGTGGGGCAGGCCCAGCGCAACGATCTGCGTTACCAGTTGAGCGTGTCCGCGCCTGGCGAGTTGCTGGTACGCCAGGAGGTGCGAGCGGAGAAGGGCATGGACATGACCGTGAGTAACCAGCGGCTCTCGGTGTTTGGACTCGATCCTTACATCCGCTACGAGTGTCCTGCCACCGGCATTGTCTGCGTGCTGCAGAACCCGGCAGATGGAAGTCCCTGGCTGCGTGTGCTGCGTGACCACCAGGGGGCAGCCGAACTGGCCAAGGCGATCAGTTTCCTGATTCGCAATCTGCAGAAGAGCTGACCACCCTTGAACAACAAGGCCCGGAAAACCGGGCCTTGTTGTTTGCGTAGTTCTGCTGCATCTACAGCACGGAGAAGGGCGCCGCGTCGTCGACCTGTGCAACCCGGGCGCTGCTGAGCAGCACCTGGCGAAAATGCTTGTGGGTGCTGATGGCGGCTCGATGCGCCGTGTCTTGGGCTTCCTGCGCGCTGTGGCAGACGATGAAGAAGTTATTGAGGTACACCCGCCAGGTTGGCGGCTGGCTCTCAATGGCAACGATGCGAATCTCCATGGCTGCCTCGAGCGGATGATCAGAATCTAACAACCATAGAGGTTGCTGGCGATCCTGCAACTCGGTGCGTCAGAACAAGAAAGCCCCCCTGCCCGTGTGGGCAGGGGGGCTTAGCCGTGCAGCGCTCAGCTGTTACAGCAGTAGGGTGCGGATATCGCCGAGTACCTCACCCAAGCGCTTGGTGAAGCGTGCAGCGGCCGCGCCGTTGATCACCCGGTGGTCGTAGGACAGTGACAGCGGCAGGGTCAGGCGCGGCTGGAAGGCCTGGCCATCCCACAGTGGCTGTATGGTCGCCTTGCTCACTCCGAGGATCGCCACTTCCGGCGCATTGACGATCGGCGTGAAGCCGGTGCCGCCAATATGGCCGAGGCTAGATATGGTGAAGCAGGCGCCCTGCATGGCATCCACCGAGAGCTTTTTGGTGCGCGCCTTCTCCGCCAGTTCGGCGGCCTCGGCGGCCAGTTGCAGCAGGCTCTTCTGGTCGACGTCGCGGATCACCGGGACCAGCAGGCCATCCGGGGTGTCCACGGCGAAGCCGATGTGCACGTACTTCTTGCGGATCAGGGCCTTGCCGCTGGGTGCCAGCGAGCTGTTGAAGTCCGGCAGCTCGCGCAGCAGGTAGGCGCAGGCCTTGAGCAGCAGCGGCAGCACGGTCAGCTTGACCCCGGCCTTTTCCGCCACGGCTTTCTGCGCCACGCGGAAGGCTTCCAGCTCGGTGATATCGGCGTTGTCGAACTGGGTAACGTGCGGCACGTTGAGCCAGCTGCGGTGCAGATTGGCGGCGCCGACCTGCATCAGGCGGGTCATCGGCACTTCTTCGATTTCACCGAACTTGCTGAAGTCGACTTCCGGGATCGGCGGGATGCCGGCACCGCCGGTTGCGCCAGCCGGTGCTTCCTTGGCCTTCTGCAACATGGCCTTCACATAGGCCTGCACGTCTTCCTTGAGGATGCGACCTTTTGGCCCACTGCCGCTGATTGCGCTCAGATCGACGCCGAACTCGCGAGCGGTCAGGCGTACGGCAGGGCCGGCGTGTACCTTGCTGCCGTCGCGTACCGGGGCGGCGACTGCGGCGGCGGCGGCAGATAGTGCCGCGATGGCGCCGACTTCGGCGGCTACCGCAGGCGCGGCGCCGGGCGGGGTGTTGTGTACGGCCGGTGCGGCGGCAGCAGCGGCGGGTGCCGGGGCCTCGGTGGGGGCTGCGCCGGCTACCTTGAGCTTGAGGATCAGGTCGCCGGTGCCGACGTCGGCGCCCAGCTGTACCAGCACGGCTTCCACGGTGCCGGCAGCCGGCGAGGGAATCTCCATGCTGGCCTTGTCCGACTCCAGGGTCAGCAGCGACTGATCGGCGGCAATCACATCACCAACCTTGACCAGTACTTCGATGACCTTGACCTTGCCGGTCGTGCCGATGTCTGGCACATGCACGTCTTGCACACTGGCGCTGGTCGGGGCCGCCGCAACGGGCGCAGCGGATGCCGGTTCGGCCGCCTTGGGTGCTTCGGCGGCAGCTGGGACGGCGGCCGGCTCGGCGGCGGGGGCTGCGCCCTCGACTTCCAGCTCCAGCAGCTCATCGCCGGTTTTCAGCGTGTCGCCCAGTTTGATTTTCAGACTCTTGATCACCCCGGCCTTGGGCGCCGGGATTTCCATGCTGGCCTTGTCCGACTCCAGGGTCAGCAGGCTCTGGTCGGCCTCGATACGGTCGCCGACCTTGACCAGCAGTTCGATCACTTCACCCTCGCCACTGCCGATGTCGGGCACGCGAATCAATTCACTCATCGCTCAGCTCCTCAGCAATCCAGCGGGTTGGCTTTGTCGGGGTTGAGCCCGAATTTGACGATGGCCTCGGCCACCACCTTGGCGTCGATCTCGCCGCGTTCGGCCAGCGCTTCCAGGGCCGTCAGCGCGACCCAGTAACGGTCCACCTCGAAGAAGTGGCGCAGCTTCTGCCGCGAGTCGCTGCGGCCGAAACCGTCGGTGCCGAGTACCTTGAATTCCTTGCTCGGCACCCACTGGCGGATCTGTTCGGCGAACAGCTTCATGTAGTCGGTGCTGGCGATGACCGGGCCCTTGCGCCCGGACAGGCACTGCTCGACGTAGCTCTGCTGCGGCTTCTGTCCCGGATGCAGACGGTTCCAGCGCTCCACGGCGAGGCCGTCACGGCGCAGCTCGTTGAAGCTCGGCACGCTCCACACATCGGCGCCGATGTTGAACTCGTCGCGCAGCAGCTTCGCCGCCTCGCGCACCTCACGCAGGATGGTGCCGCAGCCCAGCAGCTGCACGTGATGCGCAGCTTCCTTCTTGTCCTCTTCGAGCAGGTACATGCCCTTGATGATGCCTTCCTCGACCCCTTCCGGCATGGCCGGCTGGGCGTAGGCTTCGTTCATCACGGTGATGTAATAGAAAACATCCTGCTGCAGCTCGGTCATCTTGTGGATGCCGTCGCGGATGATCACTGCCAGCTCGTAGGCATAGGTCGGGTCGAAGGTGCGGCAGTTGGGGATGGTGCCGGCGAGGATGTGGCTGTGGCCGTCCTCGTGCTGCAGGCCTTCGCCGTTCAGGGTGGTACGCCCGGCGGTGCCGCCGATCAGGAAGCCTCGGGCACGGCTGTCGCCGGCGGCCCAGGCCAGGTCGCCGATACGCTGGAAGCCGAACATCGAATAGAAGATGTAGAACGGCAGCATCGGCTGGTTGTGCGTGGAGTACGAAGTACCGGCGGCGATCCAGCTGGACATGGCGCCGGCCTCGTTGATGCCTTCCTCGAGGATCTGGCCCTTCTTGTCCTCGCGGTAGAACATCACCTGGTCTTTATCCACGGGCTCATACAGCTGGCCGACCGAGGAGTAGATGCCGAGCTGGCGGAACATGCCTTCCATGCCGAAAGTGCGTGCTTCGTCCGGCACGATGGGCACGATGCGCTGGCCCAGTTCCTTATCCTTGACCAGTTGCGAGAGGATGCGCACGAAGGCCATGGTGGTAGAAATGTCACGGTCGCCAGTGCCGTCGAGAATGGCCTTGAGGGTTTCCAGAGGCGGAGTCGGGATGCTGAAGCTCTTCGGCCGGCGTTGCGGCACGAAACCGCCGAGCTTGTCGCGGCGCTCCTGCAGGTAGCGCGCCTCGGCGCTGCCAGGCTCGGGTTTGACGAAGGGCAGGTTTTCCAGCTCATCGTCCTTGACCGGGATATCGAAACGGTCGCGGAATTTGCGCAGGCTGTCGACATCGACCTTCTTGGTGTTGTGCGCGGTGTTCTTCGCTTCACCGGCGCCGGTACCGTAGCCCTTGATGGTCTTGGCCAGCACCACGGTCGGCTGGCCCTGGTGGTTGACCGCCTGATGGTAGGCCGCATACATCTTGTAGGGGTCGTGGCCGCCGCGGTTGAGGTTCCAGATCTCCTGGTCGGAGAGGTCCTTGACCATCTCCTTCAGCTCGGGGCTGTTGAAGAAGTGCTCGCGGACGAAGGCGCCGTCTTTGGCCTTGTAGTTCTGGTAGTCGCCGTCGATTACCTCGTCCATCCGGCGTTGCAGGATGCCGTCGACGTCCTTGGCCAGCAGCGGGTCCCAGAAACGGCCCCAGACCACCTTGTTGACGTTCCATTCGGCGCCGCGGAACACCCCTTCGAGCTCCTGGATGATCTTGCCGTTGCCGCGCACCGGGCCGTCCAGGCGCTGCAGGTTGCAGTTGATCACGAAGATCAGGTTGTCGAGCTTCTCGCGTCCGGCCAAGGAAATCGCGCCGAGCGATTCCGGCTCGTCGCACTCGCCGTCACCCATGAAGCACCAGACCTTCTGCTTGCCCGCGGGGATAAAGCCGCGGCTTTCCAGGTACTTCATGAAGCGCGCCTGGTAGATCGCCTGGATCGGGCCCAGTCCCATGGATACGGTGGGGAACTGCCAGAAGTCTGGCATCAGCCAGGGGTGCGGGTAGGACGACAGGCCGCCGCCGTCCACTTCCTGGCGGAAGTTGTTCATCTGCTCTTCGCTGACGCGCCCTTCCATAAAGGCGCGGGCATAGACGCCGGGGGAGGCGTGGCCCTGGAAGAAGATCAGGTCGCCGCCGTGCTCGTCGGTCGGGGCCTGGAAAAAGTAGTTGAAGCCAATGTCATACAGGGTCGCCGAGGAGGCGAAGCTGGAGATGTGGCCGCCCAGATCCGGGTCTTTCAGGTTGGTGCGCATCACCATGGCTAGCGCGTTCCAGCGCACCAGCGAACGGATACGGCGCTCCATGAATAGGTCGCCGGGCATGCGTGCCTCATGGCCGACCGGGATGGTGTTGCGGTAGGGCGTGGTGATCGCATAGGGCAACTGGGTGCCGCTGCGGGTGGCCAGTTCACCCATGCGGGTCAGCAGGTAGTGGGCGCGCGTTTCGCCCTCTTGGTCGAGAACGGATTCCAGGGCGTCCAGCCACTCCTGGGTTTCGACGGGATCAAGGTCTTGCATGGCTTGCTCCAGGGCGGAAAGGCTTCCAGAATCGGGAAACCTGGGCTCGTGCACGCTTTTTGGGCGGGCTACGTGAAAGTCGTTGTCGGGCTTCACTAGACCGACTATCTGTAGTTTTACTACATAAAGACGGTTTATGCAGCGCCTGGGACACAATCTTTAGTAGTAAAACTACAGATAGTCGATCACCGGAAAGCGGTCGGTATTCGCATCGATCGCTGCTTTCCGCTCCAAGGATAGACCATGAGCCTGCCGCCACTGGCCGCCTTGCCGGCCCAGCTCCAGCCCCTTGCCGACCGTGCCCGCAGCGTGTTGCCGGCATCCTGGTCGCCTCTTCGTCAGGAGACGCTGCAGCGGGTTTGCGCCTGCAGTGATTTCGTTTACGAGCAGGCGGTGCGTGATCCGCAGCTGTTGCCGGCGCTGGCCGACAGCGGCGAGTTGGAACGGGCTTTTGCCGTTGGTGAGTTGCGCGGCCAGTTGCAGGCGCTGTTGGCCGACTGTGCCGATGAAGACGAGCTGGGCCGTCGCCTGCGCCGCTTCCGCAACCGCCAGCAGGTACGCATCGTCTGGCGCGATATCAGTCGCCAGGCGGATCTGGGCGAGACCTGCCGCGACCTTTCCGATCTGGCCGATGCCTGCATCGACCTGGCCTATCACTGGCTCTACCCGCGCCACTGCGAGCAGTTCGGTACGCCCATTGGCCGACGCAGCGGCGAGGCGCAGCACATGGTCATCCTCGGCATGGGCAAACTCGGTGCCCATGAACTGAATCTGTCCTCGGACATCGACCTGATCTTCGGTTATCCCGAAGGCGGCGAAACCGAGGGGGTCAAGCGTTCGCTGGATAACCAGGAATTCTTCATTCGCCTAGGACAGCGGCTGATCAAGGCGCTGGACCCGATCACCGCCGAAGGCTTCGTGTTCCGCGTCGACATGCGCCTGCGCCCCTACGGTTCGGCCGGCGCCCTGGTGCTCAGTTTCAATGCCCTGGAACAGTACTATCAGGATCAGGGCCGCGACTGGGAACGCTACGCCATGATCAAGGCGCGCGTGGTCGGTGGCGACCCGGTGGCCGGCAAACAGTTGCTGGAGATGCTGCGGCCCTTCGTCTACCGCCGTTACCTGGACTTCTCCGCCATCGAGGCGCTGCGCGCGATGAAACTGCTGATCCAGCAGGAGGTGCGGCGCAAGGGCATGGCCAACAATATCAAGCTCGGCTCCGGCGGCATCCGCGAGATCGAGTTCATCGCCCAGGCCTTTCAGCTGATCCACGGCGGGCGCGATCTCAGTCTGCAGCAGCGGCCGCTGCTCAAGGTGCTGGCGACCCTCGAAGGCCAGGGCTACCTGCCGGCGCCGATCATTGCCGAAATGCGCCAGGGCTACGAGTTCCTGCGCTACGTCGAGCATGCCCTGCAGGCCATCGGCGACCGGCAGACGCAGATGCTGCCGGACAATGAACAGGATCGCGCACGGGTCGCCCTGATCATGGGCTTCGACTCCTGGACGGCGTTCCGCGAGCAGCTGATGCACTGGCGCGGGCGCATCGAGTGGCACTTCCGCCAGGTGATCGCCGATCCCGATGAAGAGGATGGTGTAGAGGCCGAATTGTGTGTCGGCAGTGAATGGCTGCCGCTGTGGGAAGAGGCGCTGGACGAGGAAATGGCTGCTCGCCAGTTGGTCGAAGCCGGTTTCAGCGAGCCGGCGGCGGCGCTCAAACGTCTGATCGACCTGCGCGGCGGTTCCCAGGTGCGCACCATGCAGCGCCTCGGTCGCGAGCGCCTGGATGCTTTTATTCCGCGCCTGCTGGCCCAGGCCGTGGAGCACGCCAACCCGGATCTGGTGCTGGAACGCGTGCTGCCGTTGGTCGAGGCGGTAGCGCGGCGTTCTGCCTATCTGGTGCTGCTCACCGAGAACCCCTCGGCCCTGCAGCGTCTGCTTAACCTGTGCGCAGCCAGCCCGTGGATCGCCGAGCAGATCACTCGCTTCCCACTGTTGCTCGACGAACTGCTCAACGAAGGTCGGCTGTTCAGCCCGCCGCTGGCGCCGGAACTGGCCGCCGAGCTGCGCGAACGACTGACACGGATTCCCGAGGACGATCTGGAGCAGCAGATGGAGGCCTTGCGTCACTTCAAGCTGGCCCACCGCCTGCGCGTGGCCGCCTCGGAAATCGCCGGCACCCTGCCGCTGATGAAAGTTAGCGATTATCTGACCTGGCTGGCCGAGGCCATTCTCGAGCAGGTGCTGGCCCTGGCCTGGAGGCATACGGTGGCCAAGCACGGTACGCCGAAGCGCGCCGATGGCAGTCTGTGTGATCCGGACTTCATCATTGTCGGTTACGGCAAGGTAGGCGGCCTGGAGCTGGGGCATGGCTCGGATCTGGATCTGGTGTTCATCCACGACGGCGACTCGCAGGCCGAGACCGATGGCGCCAAGCCGATCGACGGTGCGCAGTTCTTCGCTCGCCTGGGCCAGCGCATCATCCACCTGCTGACCACCCAGACCAACTCCGGCCAGCTCTACGAGGTGGATATGCGCCTGCGTCCGTCCGGCGCTTCGGGCCTGCTGGTTAGCTCAGTGGGTGCCTTCGAGCGCTACCAGCAGAGCGAGGCCTGGACCTGGGAGCACCAGGCGCTGGTGCGCGCCCGTGTGCTGGTTGGCTGTGCTCGGGTGGGGGCGGCCTTTGAGCAGGTGCGTGCGGCGGTGCTCGGGCGCGAGCGTGATCTGCCCACGCTGCAGGCGGAAGTCAGCGAGATGCGGGCGAAGATGCGCGACAACCTCGGTACCTCGTCAACCGCCGCCGGCCGGGGCGCGAATGCCTTCGACGCGGCGGCTTCCTTCGATCTGAAGCAGGACGCCGGAGGTATCGTCGATATTGAATTTATGGTGCAATACGCGGCCCTGGCGTGGTCGCGGCAACACCCGCAACTGCACCGCTACACCGACAATATCCGCATCCTCGATGGCCTGCGCGATGCCGGGCTGATGCCCACCGCCGACGTCGAACTGTTGCAGGAAGCCTATAAGGCCTACCGCGCCGCCGCTCACCGGCAGGCGTTGCAGAAACAGCCGGGCAAGGTCGGTGGCGAGCAGTTTGCCGAGGAGCGCCGCAGCGTGATGCGTCTGTGGCGTGAGCTGGGCCTGAGCTGAGCGGTGCCTGTGGCACCAACGAATTGATGACCGAGATGAACACTGAGGAGTAGGCAACGATGTCGATGGCCGATCGTGATGGCGTGATCTGGTATGACGGCAAGCTGGTTGAGTGGCGCAGCGCCACCACCCACGTGCTGACCCACACCCTGCATTACGGCATGGGCGTGTTCGAGGGCGTGCGTGCCTACAACACCCCGCAGGGCACCGCCATCTTCCGCCTGCAGGCGCACACCGACCGCCTGTTCGACTCGGCCCACATCATGGGCATGAAGATCCCCTTCACCAAGGACGAGATCAACGAAGCCACCCGCGCCGCCGTGCGTGAGAACAATCTGGAAACCGCCTACATCCGTCCGATGGTGTTTTACGGATCGGAAGCCATGGGTCTGCGCGCCACCGGCCTGAAGACCCAGGTGATCGTCGGTGCCTGGCACTGGGGCGCCTACATGGGCGAAGAGGCGCTGCAGAAGGGCATCAAGGTGCGCACCAGCTCCTTCACCCGTCACCACGTCAACATCTCGATGACCCGCGCCAAGGCCAACGGCAACTACATCAACTCGATGCTGGCCCTGCAGGAAGCCATCTCCGGCGGTGCCGACGAGGCCATGCTGCTGGACCCGGAAGGCTATGTGGCCGAGGGCTCGGGCGAGAACATCTTCCTGGTCAAGAACGGCGTGGTCTACACCCCGGAAGTGACCTCGTGCCTGAACGGCATCACACGCGACACCATCCTCACTCTGGCCGCTGAGCTGGGCATCCAGGTGGTCGAGAAGCGCATCACCCGTGACGAGGTGTACATCGCCGACGAGGCCTTCTTCACCGGCACCGCCGCCGAAGTCACGCCGATCCGTGAAGTAGACGGCCGGCAGATCGGTATCGGCAGTCGCGGCCCGGTCACCGAGAAGCTGCAGAAGGCCTACTTCGACCTGGTTACCGGCAAGACCGATGCTCATCCCGAGTGGCGTACTCTGGTCAAATAAGCTCCATTAGGTCATGACAGGGAGGCGTTGTGCCTCCCTGTGCATTTCTGGAACACGCATGAAAATACTGATCGTTGGGCCCAGCTGGGTCGGTGACATGGTGATGGCGCAGACCCTGTTCGTCTGCCTCAAACAGCGTCACCCCGACGGCGAGATCGACGTGCTGGCGCCCGAGTGGAGTCGGCCGATTCTCGAGCGCATGCCCGAAGTGCGCGCGGCGCTGAGCTTTCCGCTCGGCCACGGCGTGCTGGATATCGCCAGCCGTCGGCGCATCGGCAAGTCCCTGGCTGGCCAGTACGATCAGGCCATCCTGCTGCCCAACTCGCTGAAATCAGCGTTGGTGCCGTTCTTCGCCGATATTCCGCTGCGTACCGGCTGGAAGGGCGAGATGCGTTACGGCCTGCTCAACGACATCCGCAAGCTGGATAAAGACCGCTACCCGCTGATGATCGAGCGCTTTATGGCGCTCGCCTACGAGGATGACGCCGAGCTGGCCAAGCCCTATCCGCAGCCGCGCCTGGTCATCGACGAGGCCAGCCGTAGCGCGGCCCTGGCCAAGTTCAACCTCAGCCTGGATCGCCCGGTGCTGGCGCTGTGCCCCGGTGCCGAGTTCGGCGAGGCCAAGCGCTGGCCGGCTGAGCACTACGCCAAGGTTGCCGAAGTGAAGATCCGTGCTGGCTGGCAGGTTTGGCTGTTCGGCTCGAAGAACGACCATCCGGGTGGCGAAGACATTCGCAATCGGCTGATCCCCGGCCTGCGCGAGGAAGTGGTCAACCTGGCCGGTGAAACCTCGCTGGCCGAGGCTATCGACCTGATGTCCGCTGCTGGCGCGGTGGTTTCCAACGACTCCGGCCTGATGCACGTGGCGGCCGCGCTGAATCGTCCGCTGGTGGGCGTGTATGGCTCGACCTCGCCGCAGTTCACCCCGCCGCTGGCCGACCAGGTGGAGATCGTCCGTCTCGGTCTGGAGTGCAGTCCCTGCTTCGAGCGCACCTGCCGCTACGGTCACTACAACTGCCTGCGCGAGCTCAAGCCGCGCCCGGTGCTTGAGGCGCTGGAGCGCCTGGTCGCCGATCCGGTCGAGGTCGAATAGTGCGGGTTCTGCTGATCAAGACGTCTTCCCTTGGTGACGTGATCCACACCCTGCCGGCATTGACCGATGCGGCAAGGGCCATTCCCGGCATTCAGTTCGACTGGGTGGTGGAGGAGGGCTTCGCCGAGATCCCTGCCTGGCACCCCGCCGTGGCCCAGGTGATTCCGGTGGCTATCCGCCGCTGGCGCAAAAGTTTCTGGCAGACCCTGAAAAACGGCGATTGGCGCCGTTTCAAGGCGCGCCTGCGGGAGACCGATTACGACCTGGTGATCGACGCCCAGGGCCTGCTGAAGAGCGCCTGGCTGACCCGTTACGTCAAGGCGCCGATTGCCGGTCTGGATCGCGACTCGGCGCGCGAGCCGATTGCCTGCCGCTTCTATGACCGCCTGTACGCGGTACCCAAGGAGCAGCATGCGCTGGAGCGTACCCGCCAACTGTTCGCCCAGGCACTCGGCTACCCACTGCCGGCCAGCATCGGCGACTACGGTCTAGATCGCGCGGCCATGGCGACGCCTGGCCAGCAGCCTTATCTGCTGTTTCTGCACGGTACCACCTGGGCTAGCAAACATTGGCCGGAAGCTGACTGGCGTGCCCTTGCCGAGCGCATGAGTGCGCAGGGCTGGGCGATCCGCCTGCCCTGGGGCAATGCGCTGGAGCAGGCGCGTGCCGAGCGTATCGCTGCCGGTATCGAGAATGCAGCGGTGCTGCCCAAGTTGAATTTGGCTGGCGTGGCCAAGGTCATCGCCGGCGCCAGCGCCTGCGTGGCGGTGGACACCGGCCTTGGCCACCTGGCCGCCGCGCTAGACGTGCCGACTATCTCTCTCTACGGGCCGACCTTGCCGGGCCGGGTTGGCGCCTATGGGCGTGGCCAGGTGCACTTGTGCGCCAGCGGCCCCAATGCCGGCAGCGGCGATCGCAACAAGGCCTGCTTCGACGGCCTCGGCGCCGAGCGCGTGGGCAACGAACTGAATGCGCTGCTCCTGGCCCAACAGGAGGCGGTGTAATGCAACTGGCTTTTGTCCTCTACAAGTACTTTCCCTACGGTGGCCTGCAGCGCGACTTTATGCGCATCGCCCTGGAGTGCCAGGCGCGCGGCCATGCTATTCGCGTCTATACGCCGATCTGGGAGGGCGAGGTGCCGGCCGGTTTTGACGTGCGCGTGGCACCGATCAAGGCGCTGTTCAATCATCACCGCAACGAAAAGTTCAGCGCCTGGCTGGCTGCCGACCTGGCGTGCGAACCGGTGGATCGGGTGATCGGTTTCAACAAGATGCCGGGCCTGGACGTGTATTACGCCGCCGACGGTTGCTATGAAGACAAGGCGCAAACCCTGCGCGCGCCGATCTACAAGCGCTGGGGTCGTTACAAGCATTTCGCCGACTACGAGCGGGCGGTGTTCGCTCCCGAGTCGAAGACCGAAATTCTGATGATTTCCGAGGTGCAGCAGCCGCTGTTTATCAAGCATTACCAGACCCCGGCAGAGCGTTTCCATCTGCTGCCGCCGGGCATCGCCGCGGATCGCCGCGCACCGGCCAATGCCGGCGAGATCCGCGCCGAGTTTCGCCGCGAATTCAAGCTGGCGGATGACGACTTGCTGCTGGTGCAGATCGGTTCCGGCTTCAAGACCAAAGGGCTGGATCGTAGCCTCAAGGCCCTGGCTGCACTGCCGCGCGAGCTGAAACAACGCACCCGGTTGATCGCCATCGGCCAGGACGACCCGCGCTCGTTCCAGCTGCAGGCCAAGGCCCTGGGCGTGTCCGATCAGGTGCAGATCCTCAAGGGACGTAGCGATATCCCGCGCTTCCTGCTCGGCGCCGATCTGCTGATCCACCCGGCCTACAACGAGAACACCGGTACCGTGCTGCTGGAGGCGCTGGTTTCCGGCTTGCCGGTACTGGTCAGCGATGTTTGCGGTTATGCCCACTACATCGCCGAAGCCGATGCGGGTCGTGTGGTGCCCAGCCCGTTCCAGCAGGAACGGCTCAACAGCATGCTCGCCGAGATGCTCGCCGACGACGCGGCACGGGCGAAGTGGGGCGCCAATGGCCTGGCCTTTGCCGATACGGCTGACCTGTACTCCATGCCGCAGCATGCGGCCGATGTGATCCTGGCGGAGCGCGCATGAGGGCTCTTGATGGTGTAGGAGCCAGCTTGCTGGCGATGCGTTTGTGCTGCCAGGATCGCCAGCAAGCTGGCTCCTACAGGAAGGCTCCATGCGTTTGATTCTTTCCGAGCCGTTCAAATCGCTGTGGCAGGGTAAAGACCCCTTTGTCGCCGTGGAGGCGCTACAGGGCCAGGTTTACCGCGAGCTGGAAGGGCGCCGCACGCTGCGCACCGAAGTCGCCGGGCGTGGCTACTTCGTCAAGATTCACCGTGGCATCGGCTGGGGCGAGATCGTCAAGAACCTGCTCACCGCCAAGCTGCCGGTGCTCGGCGCAGCCCAGGAGTGGCAGGCAATCCAGCGCCTGAGCGAGGCCGGCGTGGCGACCATGACCGCCGTGGCCTATGGCGAGCGCGGCAGCAACCCGGCGGCGCAGCATTCCTTCATCGTCACCGAGGAGCTGGCGCCGACCACCGACCTCGAGCAGCTCAGTCTGAACTGGCTGCAGCAGCCGCCCGAGCCGCGCCTGAAACGTGCGCTGATCGCCGAAGTGGCGCAGATGGTTGGCGGCATGCACCGTGCCGGAGTCAACCATCGTGACTGCTATATCTGTCATTTCCTGCTGCACACCGACAAACCGGTGACGGCGGACGATTTTCGCCTCTCGGTGATCGATCTGCACCGCGCTCAGGTGCGCAGCGCCGTGCCCTTGCGCTGGCGCAACAAGGATCTGGCTGCACTGTATTTTTCGGCGCTGGATATTGGCCTGACCCGACGCGACAAGCTGCGTTTTTTGCAGGGTTATTTTGCTGCGCTAAAAGGCGAACAGCCGCTGCGACAGGTCTTGCGCGAGGAAGCGCGGTTGTTGGGCTGGCTACAGCGCAAGGCAAACAAACTGTATCAGCGCAAGCAGCGCTACGGAGATGCGCTGTAAGTGGCGAGAGGCTGAAGGTCTTTCGTGTCGAGCGGGCTTGAAGGAGTTGAGTGATGACATTCCAGGGTTTGACGGTTGCAGTGGTACCGCCCAAGGCATTGGGTGACGTAACCCTCTATCTGCATATGGCCTGGCAGTTCCGGCAGGCTGGCGCACAGGTGCGTTTTATCTCCGATCTATTGTTTCCTGCCCGGGAATTCTTCTCCTGGCTGCAGATCGAGCCTCTGGAGCAGATGGATCTGCAGCAGCTGTCCAGCGAGAACGATCTGGTGATCACCTACTTTAATCATCTGGCAGGGCTGCAGCCTGCCGAGCGTGAGCGTTGCCTGGAGCGGCGCAACATTGCCTATGTCACTGCCAAGAAGCTGCCTCGGGATATGGGCCTGCAAGGGCGCGATGTAACGGTGGGCGAGCATTGCTTCAAGGCTGCCAGCATGCCGTTCTGTCTGCAGTCGCGGGCCGGGTTGTCGATGCGCGAGTGGATCGACCGCTATGTGAGTACGGTGTATGGCATTCCGGTCACTGACTCCCTGGATATGCTCTGCTCCAGCCTGCGCCGGGAAGCAGACAAGCGGGTGCTGATCTTTCCCACTTCGCCGCACAGCAAGAAGAATTATTCCATGAGCGGTTTTCGCCGCTTGGCTCGGCGCTTGAGTGCGCGCGGCTGGCAGGTTGAGTTTATTGGCCTGCCACGCGAGGAAGATGAGCTGAAGGCCTGCTTCGCTGGATTTCCGGTGCTGAGTTTTGCCGATATCCGCGGGTTGATGACGCATATGGCTGGTGCGGCAGCTGTCATCGCCAACGATTCGGGAGGAGGGCATCTGGGCTCGCTGATGGGCTTGCGCACTTTCACAATCGCGCGCCGTTATGAAAATTTTGTCTGGCGTCCAGGTTTCACGGCCACGGGTATGGTTCTGGCGCCGCGCTTTCGTTTCAAGTGGCTGGATGGCGACTATATCTGGCGGCCGTTTGTACCGGTCGGGCGTATCGTTGATGCTTTGGGTAGTGCTGTGCCTGACAGTGCCGCCTTGCCACAGCAAGATGGTGGGCGTTGATGCCGAGCTGGAATCTAGCAGCTGATTACCAGGCGTTGAGTGGTGAGTTCGGCTCGCTGGACGCGGTATTCGCCCTGCAGGGGCGTCGTCTGACCTCGGACCCGTTGTCGGAGGTGATCCTGGTCGAGCGTGAGGGTGTGCGTTATTACGTGAAGCGCTACTGGGGTGGCGGCAAGGGGCTGCGCCGCTTCATCGGACGACCGCGGGTCAAGGCGGAGTGGCAGAATCTCAAGCACTTCAGCAAGTGGGGTGTACCTACGGCGCCTATTGTCGCCTTCGGCCTTGAGCGCCGCTTCGGTGCTTTTGTGCGGGGTGCGCTGATCACCCGTGAGCTGGAAGATACCCTGGATATGGCCCACATGGCCAAGCGGCAGGATCCGCGCTTTCGTGATCCGCGCTGGGTGGCAGCCATCAGTGCACAACTGGCGCACGCCACCCGCGCGTTGCATGAGCACAACTTCGCCCATAACGACTTGAAGTGGCGCAATCTGCTGGTCAATGAGCGTGCTGAACTGTTTCTGATCGACTGCCCGACCGGGGCGTTCTGGTGGGGGCCGTTCCTCGCCTATCGCATCGTCAAAGACCTGGCCTGCCTGGACAAGGTGGCCAAATACCAGTTGAGCCGGACTCAGCGGCTGCGCTTCTACCTGCAATACCGTGGCCGCACGCGCTTGGGCACTGACGATAAACAGCAAATCCGACGAGTCGTCGGCTTCTTCGAGGGCCGGGAATGAGCGCCTTTATCGCCGCCGAGGATCGTGCGGTTCTTGAACGGCACGGTCTGGCCAGCTATGACGCGCTGTGGGCGCTGCAGTTGGAGGCGGTGGATGAACCGAATACCGAGCGTGGCGGCTGGAGCAGTGTCTATCGCCTGGACCTTGGCGAGGCGGCGTTCTACCTCAAGCGACAGAGTAATCACCTGACGCGCAGTCTGCTCCACCCGTTCGGTGAGCCGACCTTCGCCCGTGAGTTCCGCAATATTCAACGGTACCGCGAGCTGGGTATTCCGGCCTTGCAGGCGGCCTTCTTCGCCGAGCAGCGGCTGCCGGGCGAGCGCAGAGCCATTCTGCTGACCCGTGCCCTGGATGGCTGGCAGGATCTCGACCAGTTACTGCATGGTTGGCAAGCGCTGGGCGAGGCTCAGCGTGCAGCCATCCTGCGGGCCTGTGGCGAGCTGGCGCGATGCCTGCACCAGGCCGGGCAGATGCATGGCTGCTTCTACCCCAAACACATATTCCTGCGTGCAACGGCGAGCGGCTTCGAGGCGCAGCTGATCGATCTGGAGAAGACTCGACCGCTGCTGTTCGGCAAGCGAGATCGAGTCAAGGACCTGGAGCCGCTATTGCGGCGTGCCAGTGTCTGGAGCGAGGCCGAAATCCGCTTGTTGCTGCTGTCCTACCTGGGTAACGAGCGCGATGTGGACAGCTGGAGCCTGCGTCTCGGTGCGCGGCGGCGCCACAAGGAAGCGCGTCGATGAGTCTGCGTGAACTGAGTCAGGCCGGGCGAGCGCCCGTGCTGCCATTGCAGCTTGAACTGGCCGATGCCGCCGGCTCGGCGCCATTGCAGATCGAGCGCCTGCTGCGGGTATTGCCTGGGCAGCGCTACGTCGGTCTGGCCCAGTGGCGCGGGCGGCCGGTGCTGGCCAAGTTGCTGGTCGGTGAACGCGCGGCGCGACATTTTCGCCGCGAGCGCGACGGTGCGCGCCTACTCGCCGAGCAGGGCCTGGTCACGCCGCTGTTGTTGGCCGAAGGTCTGGTGGAAGGCGAGGGTGGCTGGCTGCTGTTCGACTATCTGGATGGCGCCGAAAGCCTGTGGGATGCCTGGCGTGCGGTAGCCAACGAGCCGCTGCTCAGTGATGGGCAACAGGCGGTACTCGCTGAGGCCCTGGTTGCCATCGCGCAGATGCACGCCAAGGGACTGTGGCAGGCTGATCTGCATCTGGACAACCTGCTGCGGCACAACGGCCAGTTATTTGTCATTGATGGCGGTGGGGTGCAGATCGAGACGGCCGGCCAGCCGCTATCACGCGGCAAGGTGCTGGAAAACCTAGGCGTATTCTTTGCTCAGCTACCGGCCGAACTAGAGCCGTTCATCGAAGAGTTATTGGTGCACTACCTGCTGGCTCATGGCGAGCATGCCTTGCCGCTGGAGGCGCTGCTCAAGGAAGTGGCCAAGGTGCGTCGCTGGCGTCTGCGCGACTACTTGAAGAAGGTTGCCCGCGACTGCAGTCTGTTTGCCGCGAAGATTGGTGCCTTTGGCCTGCAAGTGGTGCGTCGCGACAGTCAGACTGAGCTGCAGCCATTGTTGAACAACCTCGACTTGCTCACCGAGGCGGGTCATATCTACAAGACCGGCGGCGCGGCTACCGTGGCGCAAGTGCAACTGCAAGGCCGGCCGTTGGTGGTCAAACGCTACAACGTGAAGAGCTTCGCCCACTGGCTCAAACGCTTTTGGCGCCCCAGTCGGGCCTGGCACAGCTGGGTCGAGGGCAACCGCCTGCAATTGCTGGGTATCGCCACGCCGCAGCCACTGGCTGTGCTCGAACGGCGCTGGTGCTGGTTGCGCGGGCGCGCCTACCTGATTACCGAATACTGCGGCGGGCAGGATATAATCGCGCGTTTTCAGGCGTTCCATGACGGATCGCCCCCGGAAAGCGACCTGTTGGCACTTGATCGCCTGTTCGCGGCCTTGCTGCGTGAGCGCATCAGTCACGGTGATTTCAAGGGGCACAATCTGTTCTGGGATGAAAGCCTGGGTCGTTGGTCGTTGATCGATCTTGACGCCATGCAGCAGCACCGCAGTGCGCGCAGTTTCGCCAAGGCCTATGCCCGCGACCGTGCCCGTTTCCTGCGCAACTGGCCTGCCGATTCGGCGCTGTACCAGTTGCTCAACCAACGTATACCGCTGACGCCCGCCGTCGGCTCAGCAGACTAGAAGAGGCAAAACCAGTGGCACTGACCATTCTCGGCCTGTCCGGCGCCCTCAGCCATGACCCTTCCGCCGCCCTCTATATCGACGGCAAGCTGATTGCTGCGGTCGAAGAAGAGCGCTTCGTGCGCGACAAGCACGCGAAGAATCGCATGCCCTACGAGTCGGCCAAGTTCTGCCTGGAGCAGGCCGGGATCAAGCCGTCTGATGTCGACGTGGTGGCCATTCCGTTTGCGCCGATCAGCATCTTCGAGAAAGCCCGCTGGCAGTACGCCAAGCGCTACTGGTACGCGCCGGATCGCGCCCTCGACGCGATCCTGATGGGTAATCGCCGCTACAAGCGCTATTACAAACACATCCAGTGGTGCCTGCAGCAACTCGGCTTCGACCTGAAGAAGATCAAGATCGAGCCGGTTGAGCACCACCTGGCCCACGCCGCCAGCGCCTATCACTGCTCGGGTTTCACCGAGAAGACGGCGATCCTCGGTATCGATGGCAAGGGTGAGTACGCCACCACCTTCTTCGGCTACGGCGAAAACGGCAAGATCCACAAGATCAAGGAGTTCTACGACCCGGATTCGCTCGGCGGCCTGTACGGCGCGATTACCGAGTTCCTCGGTTTCGAGATGCTCGACGGCGAGTTCAAGGTGATGGGCATGGCGCCTTACGGCGATGCCAGCAAGTACGATTTTTCGCGTCTGGCCAAGTTCGAGAATGGCGAGCTGGTGATCAACACCGAGTACGCCAACGTCATCGGCCTGCGCCGCTATAAAGAAAACGGCAAGGGCTTCTACTTCTCCAAAAAGCTGATCGAGTGGCTGGGGCCGAAGCGCCAGGGCGACATCGCCGATGACCCGTACATTCACTACGCCGCCAGCATGCAAGCGCTGTTCGAAAAGTTGGCGCTGCAGATGATGGAGCACTACCTCGGTGACATCATCCGCGAGACTGGCAAGATCGCCTTCGCCGGCGGCTGTGCGCTGAACGTCAAACTGAACCAGAAGATCATCGCCCGCGATGATGTGAAGGAGCTGTTTGTGCAGCCGGCGTCCGGCGACGCCGGTACCGCAGTCGGCGCGGCTGCCTATGTGTCGCACCAGTGCGGCGTGCCGGTGGAGAAGATGGAGCATGTTTACCTCGGCCCGTCCTACTCCAACGAAGACGTGATCGCCGCCTGTGCTCGCCACCCGAGCAAACCGGTGTTCAAGCGCATCGACAACATGCCGCAGCGCATTGCCAAGATCATGGTCGACGCCAATCCCGTGGCCTGGTTCCAGGGCCGCATGGAGTTCGGCCCGCGCGCCCTCGGTGGTCGTTCGATTATCGGTTGCCCAAGCGTGGCGGGCGTGGCCGACCGCATCAACGAGCAGATCAAGTTCCGCGAGCGCTGGAGGCCGTTCTGCCCGTCGATGCTCGACACCGTCGGCCCGCAGATGCTCAAGGTCGATCACCCGAGCCCGTTCATGACCTTCACCTTCGAAGTCAACGAAGAGTGGAAGACCCGCGTCGGTGAAGTGGTGCACGAGGACGGTACCTCGCGCGCCCAGGTGCTCAAGCGTGAATACAACCCGCGCTACTACGACATGATGCTGGAGCTGGAAAAACTGACCGGCAACGGCGTGTCGCTGAATACCTCGCTGAACCGCCGTGGCGAACCGATGATCTGCTCGCCGACCGACGCGCTAAACATGTTCTACGGCTCCGACCTGCAGTACCTGATCATGGAAGACATCCTCGTGGTCAAGGACGGCAAGGACTGGTATGACAACATCTGAGGTTGCGGGGACCGGTCAGGCCTGGGTGCTGCAGTTCTGTCACGGCTATGACGGTCCCTTCCTCGATTGCGCGCGGCAGTATGCCGCGCTGTTTGCCGGTACGCGTTACAAGGTTTGCACCGTCTACCTGACTGGTGCGCCGAGTGCCGAGGTCGAAGCGGGTTCGGCCTCCGACGAGGTGATCTTCCTCGACTATTCCAGCCGTGACGTGCGCGGCCTCAAGCTCAAGGCGATTGCTGATTTCAAGCGAATCGCCGCTTCGCGCGACTTCACACTGTGCATCGCCCATCGCTTCAAGCCGGTGTATGTCGCTCTGTTCGGTAGCGATCTGCCGGTGATCGGCGTGCATCACGCTTTTGGTGATTACCGACGTCTGTCACGGCGCCTGTTCGCCAACTTTTTCAAGACACGTCTGTCCCTGCTTGGGGTATCCGACGCGGTGCGTGACGACATGCGCGGCAGCTTGCCGACCTGGCCGGCCGAGCGCATCGAGACCCTATACAACCGCCTGGACGTAGACGCGGTGCAAGCCGAGTTGCTCGACCGCGAGGCGGCGCGAGCGGCCCTTCAGTTGCCGCAGGATGCCTGGGTGGTCGGCAATGTCGGTCGTCTGCACCCGGACAAGGACCAGGCCACGCTGATCCGCGGCTTTGCCCAGGCTTTGCCGCAACTGCCGGCTGGCAGCCTGCTGGCGATCATGGGCAGTGGTCGCCTGGAGTCTTCGTTGAAGGTGCTGGCCGCTGAGCTGGGTGTTGGCGATAGCGTGCGTTTTCTCGGTCAAGTGGCTAGCGGCCGTCGCTATTTCAAGGCATTCGACCTGTTCGCCCTGAGCTCCGACCATGAGCCGTTCGGCATGGTTCTGCTGGAGGCCATGGCCGCTGGCGTCGTGGTTATCGGCACCGATTGCGGCGGTGGCCGCGAAGTGGTGCAGGGCGTTGGCAGCCTGTTTCCGCTGGGTGATGCGTCGGCCCTTGCGCGTGTGCTGGAGCGTGAGGCGCAGGCTACTGCCGAGTTGGCCGACAAGCGTGAGTGTATGCGCCGTCGCCTGGACGAACGATTCTCCGATCAGGCCGTGCGTCGGCAGTTCTGGTCGTTGCCCTTGCTTGCCGGCCTGAGCTGAGGTTGCCATGACGCAGGACGCAGTCAGCAATCCCTGGGCCGCCAAGGCTCGCGCCCTGGATCGCTATCGCTGGCTGTTGCTGCGCGAGCGCCATGGTCTGCTTGGCAGCGCTCTGCGCTTCGCGCGCGAACTGATGAGTGACTGGCTGTTCGGAGTGCGCGCCAAGCGTCGTTTGGCTGCAGCCGTTGCATCCGAGCCGTGTGACTTCCTGTTGTTGCAGTCGGCGCCCAAGGTGATCAAGTTTCAGCGCAAGAAATTGCTGATCGAGGGATTGCGAACTGCTGGGCATAGTCTGGTGGAAACTGCCCTGGAGGAGCCCAAAGTCATTCTCCGTCAGCGTCTGCTCAAGCGTCCGCCCTGCGATGTACCAACGCGTTACTTTGGCCATGCTGCGTATGCCGAATGGCTGGTCGAACACCACCAACCTCGCATCCTGCTCAACGACCGTAATGGCAGCCTGTATGCCCCTTTCCTGCGCCTGTCACTGAATGCGCGGCAGCGGCTGCTGGTACACCTGGCGCATGCTTCGACCGTCGAAAGCTCGCGTCGGCTGGGTATGAACGACTATGACTACTACTTCCTGTTTGGTCAGAGTTCGCTGGAGGCGTTGCAGGCACGGGCGTTGCGCTTTGGCAGTTCGCAGGTCGTGCTGTCGGGCTCCCATATGATCGATCAGGGCTTTGACTTGCCGGCCGCTGATCCGGCGTGGCGGGTCTTGCTGGTTCTGGGAGTCGGGCCGGACAAGGAAAAAGAGCCGGGTTACCAGCGTACGTATGCCCTGCTGCGTGATTGGGCTGCACAGCATCCGGATTATCAGGTGCTGATCAAGGCGCACCCACGCAGTCAGGTGCCGTTCTGGCAGGAAGCTGCTGGCGTACTCGACAATCTGCAGGTGCTGCCCCGCGAGTGTGGCTTGGCCGAGGCACTGCGGCGGGCTTCCGTGGTGGTCAATATCATGTCCAATGCGGTGATCGAGGCAGCGTTGGCGCGGCGGCCGCTGATCTACGTGAATGCCAGCGGCGAAACGGATATCTTTGCCCAGGAGCGTTTCTTCGGTTCTTGCGTGAGTAGTCTGGATGCCTTGCAGGCAGCTGTCGCACAAGTCGAGTCGCAACCTGCCAAGGCATTGCAGTGCAGCGCCGATTTTGCAGAGTTTCATCTGGCGCACGGCTGTCAGGGTGTGGCGTGGAGCATCCGCGCACTCGAACAGTTGCTGGCCTGTAATAGCCTGGTTGGTGAGGCACTGTCACTCCGGTCTACCATCGAGCAGTAATCGGCAATCCACAGGCGTCCTCTGGGCGATATCGCACATAGTCTCCTCCTGTTTTCCAGAGCGTCGAGAGAGTTATCAAAGAGCTGGGGTCGGCGATTCTGATCATCAAGGTGGCACTGATGTCGGGCCACTAGTGAGGTGATGCCCGGGACTTGAATAGAGGTGCAGCAGATTATTGCGGTAATAACTGCTCGGATCATTCAGGCTCGTGGTGGCACGATTTGCATGTTGATGCCCTGTCGAGTGAAGGGAATAGGCTCGGCGCTGAATAACAATTTGAGGCGGGCGTATAGCCGCTATTTGAGTGATGCCATGAGTGGTTTGTGTTTTGAGCATGCAGTCGTCATCAATCTGGATCACCGGGCTGATCGTTGGGCACGAATGACGGAGAACCTGGCGCAGGTGGGTATTGCCGGCGAGCGATTCGCGGCAATCAACGCCTGGGATATGGGCGAGCATGTACCTTCGGCGGCACTGCGAAGCTTTCTTCAGCGTGTCGATGGTCCCAGCCCGACTGCGGAGCACAAGTTGCGTACGACCTGGGCGTGTATGTGCAGTCATCTGGAAGTGATTCGCATGGCGCGGGATGCTGGCTGGCCATCAGTTCTGATTCTTGAGGATGACTGCGAGTTCGAACCCTATACCCGGGTGGTTCTGGAGCGTGCTTGCCGGCAACTGCAGGGGCGTGCATGGGACATGCTTTTCCTTGGTGGCACGTTCAAAAAAGGTGGCAAGAAAGCTGCGGTTTCAGAGAACCTGCGTGAGGTCAGTCGCTTGCGACTGGCCCACGCCTACGTGGTCAATGCCAGCGCTTATGAGCGGATTATCGCGGAGGCTCCAGAGTCGGGTCTGCCGCTCGACTGGTATTACTCGGAAGTGCTGCAGCCTTCGATCAGCGCATTCATGGTGCGTCCCATTTTGGCGCGGCAGCGTCTGTTCGACATGAGTGACATCGAACAGGTCGAGCGCAAGCCCAAGCTGAAGACGCGACAGGCTTTGCAACGCTGGTGGGCATTGTTGCGCTACGGGCGTTCGTCGCGGTGATCGAGTCGGGGCAGATGACGGGCAAACAATCCGCGTCACGGCTGAGCAGGGTCTTGATCCCATGGCTCGCCTTCGGCTTCCTGTGGCTGTTGGTGGGAATGTTCCTGCTGCCGACCAGCAAGTTGTATCAGCAGGGGCTGATCCTGTTCTTCTGGCTGCCTGGTTTGCTGGCGTTGCTTGCGTTGCCCTCGGTGCGGCAGGCATGGGACTGGCTTCTGCTGCTGCTGCTGGGACTGTGCGCATTGTGGGCGGGTCTTTCGGTTGCCTGGGGAGGGGAGGCCGGGCGGCTCAAGGAACTGCTCTATATCGGCCTGGCAGTCAACGCCGTGGTGGCCTTGGCCGCGCTCAATGCCCGTCTGCTCTGGCAGGTGCTTCTGGGCAGTGCCCTGTTCTGTTCGGCGATGGCCTGGTGGGCGTTGTTCGATTTCTACCTGCTGCAGGCGCAGCCTCTGGATGAAAGGGTTGTGGCAAGCGGGCTGCTCAAGCACACCATCCTTGCATCCCATGTCATGGGGGTTCTGGGCCTTGCCTTGCTATTTATGCGCAGCTGGCTGCCCCCGCGTTTCCCAGGTTGGTTGTGGGTTCTGGCGTTACTGGGCTATCTGGCCTTTATGCTGATGTCCCGCAGTAAAGGGCCGGCGCTTGCCTTGGTGGTGTGTCTTGCCCTGTCCGGCTTGTGGTCAACCTTCCGTTGGGCTTGGCTGGCCGGTGGTCTCACGCTGATCGCGGCAATGCTCGTGGCTTGGCTGCTGCCGGAACAGTTGCTGCGCGGCGGTTTTTCCTTTCGCCCGCAGTTGCTGGAACAGGCCTGGATGCTCTGGGCGCTGAACCCCTGGCAGGGGTTGGGCAACGGTATGGAATACCAGCTGCCTATTGTCGAGATCGGTAAGAGCTATGAGCACGCACACAACCTCTACATGCATATCGCCGTGCAGCTGGGTGTGATTGGCCTGCTCTTGTGGCTTGGCTTGCAGGCTGCAGTGGTCTGCCGTGCCTGGTCCGCCCGTTCCAGTGCGCCGGGGAGAACCCTGTGTGCGCTGTGCTGTTTTGCCCAGCTGGCTTTGCTCACTGATGGTATCGGTCCCTGGGTCAAACCGAGGGAAGAATGGTTTACGGTCTGGCTGCCGGTATTTCTTGCCTTTGCCCTGTTCTCCACTGTGCAGAGCGTGCGGGGGACTCAGTCGTGATGCTGGCTGCCAGGTTTTGGGTGTCTTCGGTGCGCGATGTTGGCACCGATAGTCCGCAGCCCGTTGGGGCTGATTTTCTGATGGGTCAACGAAGTTAGTATGAGCAAGTTTCTGTTTTTCTCGCTGGCCAAGCACCAGTCCCGCTACTTCGGCCGTCTGTTGGCCGAGACTCCGCTGCAGGGGCTTATGGTTGAACCCGGTCAACTACCGCCCCCGGCCTTGTCGCGTATCACGCAGGTCGTTGCCCGTGTTGACTGGCCCAAGCTGGTAGAGGAGAAGTGCCAGGAGCGTCGAGTCAAGAAAAAGTACCAGGGGTTGCTCTATCGACTGCTATTGAGGCTCGAGCTTTTTTTCATGGCGCTACGTATCCAGGCGCTGCTTGATCGCGAGCAACCGGATGCGGTGGTGGTGTGGAATGGTTCTGCCCGCCATTGTCAGTTGCTCCTGGCCCTGGTCATGCCTGGCTGCAAGACTTTTTTCTTCGAAAATGGCTTGTTGCCCAATACCACTACCCTGGATTCGCGAGGGGTCAATTACTTCAATTCGGTGCCTAGAGATGCAGCTTTTTACCGTTCCTATGCCGATCATTGCCAGTCTTCGGACCTGCAGCCGGTTGTGAGACTGATCCCGCGCAAGCCACGTATCGAGGGGCAGGCGGCTATCGCATTGCCCGAGCGCTTTGTATTCATCCCCTTCCAGGATGATCGTGACACCCAGGTTCGCTTGTTCTCGCCCCGGATTAAGAACATGCGCGAGCTATTTGCCTGGGGGGAGCGGTTGGTTGATGAGGCAGGCTGGACCGTGGTTTTCAAGGAACACCCGTCCAGTCGCGAGTCGTATCCCGACCTGCATCAGCGAACGCATGAACGCCTGATTTTTGCCAACGGTAATCCTACTCAGGAGTTGATCGAGGCGAGTGAGTTTGTCGTTACGCTCAATTCGACCGTGGGCCTGGAGAGTTTGTTGCTCGGCAAGCCCTTGGTGACGCTCGGGCAGGCGTTCTTCAATATCGAAGGTGTGGTGATGCATGCCGACTCGTCAGATGAGCTGGTGCAAATTGCGAAGAGCTATCCGCAATGGGCGGTTGATGAGCGTTTACGTAAGAGCTTTCTGCATTATTTGCAACATGAATACTGTGTACCCGGACGTTGGCAGGACTCGAGTACCGAACATCTGTTGGAAGTCGCTCGACGATTGAGTCTATAGCGCAGATATGTTCAGGGTATGCGTGAGAAAGATTATGTATTTCTACTTATCGTACTGGTCGGCACGTGGCTTGTTTATGCTGCACGTCGTTTCGCGGCGGCTAGAGCTCGCTGAGCACAATGCCCTAGTAGGAGCAGTTTGATGAGCCTGCCCGCCACTATCCAGTTGCTCAAACGCTACTGGACCATCGAGATACTCGGTGGCGCCGAGCGACGTTTCTCCTGGCGCCGCGTGCGCCAGAAGTGCAAGCGCAGCAATCGCTATGCCTACGTGTTCTGGTACCGCGTGGCGTATGTCATGCACGCCAGTGAGAGCGACTTTTGGCGGCGTCGGGCCAAGCTGCTCAATGAGCGGCTTAGTCGCCGCTACAACGTGGAAATCATGCTCGGAGCCGAGGTCGGTGAGGGTCTGTGGATTGGTCATCCGACGGGCATCGTCATTAGCGGCTATGCGGTGATCGGCAAGAATTTCCGGGTGTGGCAGAACTGTACGGTGGGCATCAAGGGTGGTGATGGCGAGAAGTGCATTCGCATTGGTGACAATGTGAAACTCGCAGCCCACTCCTGCATCATCGGTGACGATATTCAGATCGGCGACAACGTAAGCATCGGTGCCATGTCGTTCGTCAACAAGAGTGTGCCGGGCAACAGTACCTACATCACCCGGAAAACCAGCGAAATTTTCCCGAAGCTCGATTAAGTCTGTTGCTGGTTTCGCATGCTGATTGCTGCGCGCGGCTTCACAGCGACCAGCTAGGATGAGGCCTTGCGCGCTGCGCTGTAGGCGGCGAGCAGTTCATCCCAGGGGAAGTTCTGTACTTTGCGGCGCTGCAGATAGTTACGCAGGTGCTGGAAGTTGCGCCGTACCAGCGCGCGTCCCAGTGGTCGGCCCTTGAAGCGAATGTCGAGAAAGTCGATCAGTCCAAACGTTGCATCCGGCGTGCGCAGAATGTTGCCTAGGTGCAGCGAGCGAAAGTAGATGCCGCGCTGGTGCAACTGGTGGATATACGCGGCCAGTTGCGGCAGCAGCAGGTCAAACTCCTGGCGATTCTCGCGAAACAGCCGATCCAATGGTTCGCCGGCCAGCGGTTCGTAGAGGCAGGCACTGATCAGTTTGGCGCGATCGATCCAACATGTTTCATGAATCGTTGGTGTGTGGATGCCCAGAGCTTGCAAGCGTCTGGCGCGATCATCGAAGCGAATTGCCTCGGGGTTCAGGCGGGCGAGTAGAGGCAAGCGGCGACTGCGGAATATTTTCAGCAGCTGGCCGTTGCTCAGTCGAACTACCTTGGGGCCATGGCTGTCTTTTTCCAGCACCTCACCGTGGCTCAGCCAATCTTGTAATTCTTTCGCTGTTACAATCCGCATCTTGTTTCTCTAAGTCGTCGAACGAGGCGTGCCGAATGGCCAATTCTAACCAGCAATCGAGCATCAAGGTTTACTTGCGATTGCTGAAATACGTGGTTCCGTACTCGGGGCTGTTTGCCATCAGTATCCTGGGCTTTCTTATTTTCGCCTCCACTCAGCCCATGTTTGGCTACATCCTCAAGTATTTTGTCGATGGCCTGGCCAACCCGGATGCCAATTTCTTTGCTGCGGTGCCGTATCTCAAGGACATCCCTTTCCTGGTCGATCTGAAGCTCATGCAGGTCGTGCCATTGCTGATCGTACTGATCGCACTCTGGCAGGGTATTGGTTCTTTCCTCGGCAACTATTTCCTGGCTCGCGTCTCGTTGGGGCTGGTGCATGACCTGCGCATTGCCTTGTTTAATAACCTGCTGGTGTTGCCGAATCGCTATTTTGATGTGCACAACTCCGGTCACCTGATTTCACGTATCAGCTTCAACGTGACCATGGTCACGGGCGCTGCCACCGACGCCATCAAGGTAGTGGTGCGTGAAGGCATGACGGTGGTTTTTCTGTTCGCCTCACTGCTGTGGATGAACTGGAAGCTGACCCTGGTCATGTTGGCGATTCTGCCGCTGATTGGCTTTATGGTGACCAGCGCCAGCCGCAAGTTCCGCAAGCAGAGCAAGAAAATCCAGGTGTCCATGGGCGATGTCACCCATGTTGCCTCCGAAACCATCCATGGTTATCGCGTTGTGCGTAGCTTTGGTGGTGAATCCTACGAGCAGGCAAGATTTCTCAGCGCCAGTAATAGCAACCGCGAGAAACAGCTGCGCATGACCAAGACCGGCGCAGTCTATACCCCCATGTTGCAGCTGGTGATCTACAGCGCCATGGCCGTGCTGATGTTCCTCGTCCTGTTGATGCGCGGCGATGCTTCGCCAGGTGACCTGGTTGCCTATATCACTCTGGCCGGCCTGTTGCCCAAGCCCATTCGCCAGCTGTCCGAGGTCAGTGCCACGGTGCAAAAGGGCCTGGCAGGCGCCGAAAGCATCTTCGAGCAACTTGACGAGGAGCAGGAAGTCGATCGCGGCAGCGAAGAGCGTGCGCGTGTCAGCGGTCGTCTTGAGGTGCGTGACCTTAGCTTCCAGTACCCGGATACCGAGAAACCGGTGCTGAATAATATTTCCTTTGTCGCCGAGCCTGGGCAGATGGTCGCCTTGGTGGGTCGTTCCGGTAGCGGCAAGTCGACCCTGGCTAGCCTGATTCCACGGTTCTACCACCATGAGCATGGGCAGATCCTGCTCGATGACCTGGATGTCGAGCAGTACCGTCTGCGCAATCTGCGCCAGCACATTGCCCTGGTTACCCAGCATGTAACGCTGTTCAACGACAGCGTGACCAATAACATTGCCTACGGTGACCTGGCGGGTGCGCCGCTGGAGGATGTGCGCAGGGCGGCGGAGGCAGCCTATGCTGCCGAGTTCATCGAGAAGTTGCCGCAGGGCTTCGATACCCTTGTTGGCGAGAACGGTGTTTTGCTCTCCGGTGGTCAGCGTCAGCGCCTGGCAATCGCCCGGGCATTGCTGAAGAACGCGCCGCTGCTGATTCTCGACGAGGCCACCTCGGCGCTGGATACCGAGTCCGAGCGGCACATCCAGGGCGCCTTGGACGAAGTGATGAAGGGCCGCACCACACTGGTCATTGCCCACCGCCTGAGCACCATCGAGAAAGCTGACCTGATTCTGGTGATGGACCAGGGGCAGATTGTCGAGCGCGGTAATCATGCTCAGTTGCTGGCCTTGAATGGTTACTACGCTCGCCTGCACGCCCGCGATTTTGCCGAGGGCGATGAACTGGTTGTGGAGCAGGATGCCTGATGCTCAGTCACCTGCGCGCCTGGCGTGAGCGCGGCTGGACGCCTATCGATGCCACTGCCTATGCCGCTGCCTGGCAGCGTTTTGGTGGCAGCGTGGCTACTCACCCGCAAGTCGTCGAGCGTCTGGCCGAGCTGGCGGGTATTCCGGTGCGCTACCTCGGCTGGTTAGTCGATGGCGAACTGCAGGCGGCGATCGCCACCTGGGGACGGCATCTGGCACTGGCCAAGGATGTGCTCAAGCAGCAGGGCAAACGTGGACTGTTCGATCTGGGCAATGCCGAGATCATCCTGCCCATCGCCGAAGGCGCGCGGGTGTCGCTGTGCCACCGCGCGCGTTATGTGTCGCCGTTGCATGTTGACCAGATCAGTTCCTTGCGTGAGCAGCCGGAAGGCCTGGCGCTAGCCCGCGAGCCGGAGGAGTACAGCAAGAAATTTCGGTACAACCAGCGCCGCGAGCAGCGCCTGCTGGAAGAGGCTGGCGGGGTTATTCGGCCGATGTTGGAGCTGAGTGCCGCCGAGCAGGCGCGCATCTATGCCGACCTGTTCCAGCGGCGCTGGGGCTTCGAAGCAACCGGCAAGGCGCATTTGGTCGAGGTTTTCGAGCTGCTGCGCGACTTCATGACCGGCTCGCTGATCTACCTGCAGGATGAGCCCGTGGCGATCCAGATTCTCTACCGGGTCGAGGCGCCTGCCTGGGTCAGTCTCGAATACATCAACGGTGGCGTCGACCCGCAGAATCGCGAGTTCAGCCCTGGCAGCGTGCTCAGTTTCGTCAACACGCAGTCTGCCTGGGAGGCGGCCCGCGCCATTGGTAAGCCGTTGCGCTATTCCTTCGGTCGCGCCGATCGCGAGTACAAGGATCGCTGGTGCAACCGCGTCCCGGTCTATCAGGTGTAACGCATGAGTGGACGCAAGCAGGAACTTCTCAAGCGCCATCGCCGGCACAAGCGCATCGCCTTGCTGGTGGGCCTGGTGCTGCTGCTTGCGCTCGGCCTGCTGGTTGCCTGGTGGCTAATGCCGCTGGCGCTGGTGCTGGGCTGGATTGCTCACGAGGCCTGGTTCGCCGATCACCTGTTCTATGCGCCTGATGATGACTACCGCTACGACTTCTCCACTGCGCAAGCCTTGCCGGCGCATAGGGTCGATGGTTGCCTGCGAATCGAGGGCGACTGTAGCGCAGCCGATACCCTGGTTCTCGAATTGCGGGTGCACGCGACCTGGTTGGGGCGCTGGCTCGATCCGCAGGTACTGATCGGCACTGACCGCCAGGACTTCGAGCGTGGTGTGAAGGGACGGCGCTTCCTCAATTTGTCCGGTCAGGGCGCGGCCTTGGCGGCCGGCACGTTGCAACTGCGCGGGCGGTATTGCAGCCTGGCGGCGCAGGGCACCCTGTATGCACTGAGCAATCCTGACTATGCCAAGCAACGTGTGATGGTCATTGCCCCGCATGCCGATGATGCCGAACTGGCTGCTTTTGGTCTGTACAGCCGCGCGACCGAGGCCAGTATCGTGACCCTGACCCAGGGCGAAATCGAAGCCGATGGCTATCGACGCCTGGGTCTCTCGCTGCCGGACGCTGCACGCCTCAAGGGCCGCCTGCGCGCCTGGGATAGCCTGGCCGTGCCGCTGTGGGGTGGCGTGCCGCAGAACCGCTGCGTACAGCTCGGCTACTACTGCCTGCAGTTACCGGTGATGGCCGAGCAGCCCGAGATGGCCTTCGGCTCTCGCGAGTCCGGTGAGGCTGATGTGCGCAGTGTGCGCCGGCACAACCCGCATGCCCTGCCGGCCGATGCTGACGGCGTGCCTAGCTGGAATAATCTGCTGGCCGATCTGGCCGCGCTGCTGGAACACTTCCGGCCGGAAGTCGTGGTCACCCCGCATCCCGAGCTCGATCCGCACAGCGATCATGTCGCCGCCACTCAGGCTCTGCTTGAGGCGATCCAGCTCAGCGCCTGGCAGCCGCAAACCCTGTTGCTGTATGCCAACCACCTGCATGATAACGACCGCTGGCCGATGGGCCCGGCGGGCAATGGTATTGCCTTGCCCCCGGCCATGGCGGCGTTGCCGGCTGATGGTCTGTGGAGTCCGAGCCTGAGCGCCGAGGTGCAGCTGGATAAGGCCCTGGCCCTGGCCATGCAGCACGATCTGCAGGGGGCGCTGGCAACCAAGAAGAAATTGCGTCGGCTGATTCAGCGTTTGCTGGCCGGGCGGCGCTGGCCGGCAACCGGCGAAGATGAGTTCTTCCGCAAGGCGGTACGCCGCCACGAACTGTTTTGGGTGCGTCCGCTGGGCGAGTGAGCCCGGGCCGCCTTTAGCTCACATGTTATGATTTGCGGCGATTTTACCGCTCCGGAGTGCCCCATGAAGTTGTCCATGCCCCGTTACGATCAAGCCGCCGTTCTGGTGGTGGGCGATGTCATGCTCGACCGTTATTGGCACGGCGGCACATCGCGAATTTCCCCGGAGGCGCCGGTACCGGTGGTCAAGGTCGAACAGATCGAGGATCGTCCGGGCGGCGCGGCCAACGTTGCGTTGAACATCGCCGCCCTCGGCGCACCGGCGCTGCTGGTCGGCGTTACCGGGCGTGACGAAGCGGCTCACAGCCTGACCGATAGCCTGCATGCCGCCGGCGTACAGGCGCACTTTCAGCGCATCGACGAGCAACCGACCATCGTCAAACTGCGCGTCATGAGTCGCCACCAGCAGCTGCTGCGCATGGACTTCGAAGAACCCTTCAACACCGATGCCGAGGCCCTGGCGGCCGAAGTCGATGCCTTGCTCGACGGGGTCAAGGTGCTGGTGCTGTCGGACTACGGCAAGGGCGCGCTGAAGAACCATCAGGCCCTGGTGCAAATGGCGCGGGCCAAGGGCATTCCGGTACTGGCCGACCCCAAGGGTAAGGATTTTTCCATCTACCGTGGCGCCAGCCTGATCACCCCCAACCTGAACGAATTCGAGATGATCGTCGGTCATTGTGCCGATGAGGCCGAACTGGTCAGCCGCGGCGCCAAGCTGATGCACGAATTGGAGCTGGGCGCCTTGCTGGTGACTCGTGGCGAACACGGCATGACCCTGCTGCGCCCGGATCACGGCCCGCTGCACCTGCCGGCGCGCGCCCGCGAAGTGTTCGATGTGACCGGTGCCGGCGATACGGTGATTTCCACCCTGGCTGCCAGTTTGGCTGCAGGTGAGGAGCTGCCCCAGGCTGTAGCATTGGCCAACCTGGCCGCCGGCATCGTGGTTGGCAAGCTGGGTACGGCTGCGATCAGCGCCCCCGAACTGCGTCGGGCGGTGCAACGCGAACAGGGTTCCGAGCGCGGCGTGGTCAGCCTCGAGCAATTGCAAGTGGTACTCGAGGATGCGCGTGCCCATGGCGAGAAGATCGTCTTCACCAATGGTTGTTTCGACATCCTGCATGCCGGCCACGTGACTTACCTGGAGCAGGCCCGTGCCCAGGGCGATCGTCTGGTGCTGGCGGTGAATGACGATGCGTCGGTCAGTCGCCTGAAAGGGCCCGGCCGTCCGATCAACGCGGTCGACCGGCGCATGGCCGTGCTGGCAGGCCTGGGTGCGGTGGACTGGGTGGTCAGCTTCGCTGAAGATACCCCGGAAAACCTGCTGCGCGCGGTCAAGCCGGACGTACTGGTCAAGGGTGGTGATTACGGTATCGAAGGCGTGGTCGGTGCCGATATCGTCCGCGCCTACGGTGGCGAAGTGCGGGTGTTGGGCCTGGTGGAGAACAGCTCGACCACCGCCATTGTCGAGAAAATCCGCAGCAACTGAGGCTTGCCTCATCGCGTAGGCGCGCGCTCAGCGGGCGAGTCAGGCCTGGCCGGCTATTCCCGAGCAGGCGCTCGCTATTGCGGCATTAGCCGGCCAGGCGGCCGGCTTCCTGCTCTTCCTGTGCCAGGCGCGCCAGCCAATCCTTCCAGCGAATGCGCTCGTCGCGCACCAGCCAACCCTCCTGTTCGGCAAAACTCTCCGATAACCACAGGCCGCGGCAGCTGGCCGGCTGCAGTTCACCCTGGCGCAGGGTGAACAGTTCGCCAGTGGGCTTGCCCTGACGCAGTGGCAGCAGGTACAGGTCGGGGCGGCGACGCTCCAGGCGGGCGATCAGTTGGCCGTCCTCCAGGCATTCGTCGACATGGAACAGGCTTGGTAGCCGGCAATCCTTGGGCAGCTCCAGGCGCATGTCATACACCAGCTGTAGCGAGGCGGTGGGCAGGTGCACATAGGCCTGCGGGCGTTCGATCAGCATCAGATTGCCGCACTGCACCGGCTGTGCGGCGCCGGATAGTGGACTGAGGCGGAAGTGGCTGGTCTCGCGGTAACGCAGCGGCTGGTAGGGCGTGGGCAGCCAGGTGTCGCCGAAACGCCCGCCCAGCCAGCCGTCGGCGGTTTCGATCAGGCACTCTTCGGCCACCTCTTGTATGGCGGTTAGCAGCGGCAGGTTCAGTTCGTGGGCCGGTACATAGCCTGAGATCAGTTTGAGCACCACGTCGCCGCGGTCCGGGCGGCGCTGGCGAACCAGCAGCCAGTAGTCGCGGCCTTGCCAGTTGAGCGTCAGACGCACCGAGACACCGAGGTTGGCCAGTTCCATGGCGAAGTGCTGGCTGTCGGTCACGCTGATCGGGCTGCGCCGTTCCAGCATCTGCGCGAAATTCAGCGGCAGACCCTGGCTGCGGTAATGCAGGCCATCGGCTGTGGCTTCGACCTGCAGTGGCAGGGTCTTGAAGGTACTTGGATCTTTGCGGGCAAGTTGTCTGGGCATGCGGACTCCTGCGGTGCTGCGCTTGGGCCTGGTCACGGTCTTTGCCCTGTTGCTGGGGTATGGGCTCGTGCGTGCCTGCGCGCGGTGCGCGGCTGGGGTGCGCACGACGCACCCGACAGGGGGCTTTGACGCAGCGGTCTATCGGAGCTGTGCAGTGTAGTCGCGGATCACCGCGGCGGCAGTGGCGACGTTGGCGGCCAGGTGCTGCGGGTTGATGGTGCCGACGATGGCGCTGCTCACCCCGGGATGGCCGAATAACAGCTCGAAGCTGGCGCGTACCGGGTCTTGGCCGGCCAGGCAGGCATGGCCACTGGCCAGGGCCTTCTTGATCAGGATGCCTTTGCTGTGCGCGGCGGCGTAGTCGAGCACCGGTTTCTCGCCCTGTTCGGCGAGGTTATAGGTGACCATCGCACAGTCGCCCTGTTCGAGGGCCAGCAGGCCACCGGCGATGGTCTTTCCGGACAGGCCGAAGGCGCGGATCTTGCCTTCGCGCTTGAGTTCGGCGAGGGTCTGGTAGACGCCGCTGTCACGCAGGATGGCCACGTCGTTGCCGTCCGAGTGCACCAGCAGTAGGTCGATGCAGTCGGTCTGCAGGCGCTGCAGGCTGCGCTCGACGGAGAGGCGCGCGTGCGTGGGGCTAAAATCGAAGTGCGACTGGCCGCCTTCGAACTCCTCGCCGACCTTGCTGACGATCAGCCAGTCCTGGCGCTGGCCGCGCAGCAGCGGGCCGAGGCGTTGCTCACTGACGCCGTAGGCCGGCGCCGTATCGATAAGGTTGATGCCTAGGTCACGGGCCTGGGCCAGCAGGTTGCGCGCGGCCGCGTCGTCGGGAATGGTGAATCCGTTGGGGTACTTCACGCCCTGGTCGCGGCCAAGCTTGACCGTGCCCAGGCCCAGTGGCGAGACCTGCAGGCCGGTACTGCCCAGCGGACGATGCAGATCGTGCAGGGTCATGGCAGCAGCTCCTCCCAAACCGGACGGGCGACTGCCGGGCGCGGCAGTTCGGGTAGGGCGGGTGGCTGACTGGGCTGGATGCCGTCGCGCTGCAGGGCGGCCAGCACGCGGTCGCTGAAGTCCGGGGAGAGCGCCAGCTTGGTCGGCCAGCCGACCAGCAGCCTGTCCTGTTCCGCGAGGAAGGCATTGTCCGGGCGCACCAGCCCGGATTGTGCTGGCTCTGCGCGGTCGACGCGCAGGGTGGCCCAGCGTGCACTGGACAGATCGACCCAGGGCAGCAGGTCGCCCAGTTCCTTCTGCGCCGCCTTGATCTGCGCCGCCTCGTCGCGCGCCACGCCTGCGGCTTCGGCGATATCGCCACCGAGGTACCAGACCCACTGACCGTCGGCGGCCGGGTGCGTGGTCACAGTGACCCGCGGCTTCGGCCCGCCGCCCAGGCAGTGGGCGTAGAGCGGCTTCAGGCTCGGGCCCTTGACCAGCACCATGTGCAGGGGGCGCAGCTGCTGGGCCGGTTGGTTGATGCCGAGGCTGGCGAGCAGGGCGGCATTGCCAGCGCCTGCACTGAGCACCACGCGCTGGGCGCGAATCTCGCGGCCATCGACGCGCAGGCCGGCCAGTTGGTTGTTGTCGTGCAGCGGGGCGATATCGTGGCCGGCCAGCAGGCTGTCGCCGGCCAACTCAGCCAGGCGGCTGATCAGGCTGGGCACGTCGAGTACCAGTTCGGCCAGGCGATAGACTTTGCCCTTGAACTTGGGGTGTTGCAGCGCGGGCGGCAGCTGTTCGCCCTTGACCTGGTCGACTCGGCCGCGCACCGCTTTGCTGGCGAAGAAGCTGGTCAGGTTGCCGGCCAGGCTACCCGGAGACCACAGGTAGTGTGCCTCGGACAGCAGGCGCACACCGCTCAGGTCCAGCTCGCCTGTGCCGGCCAGGGCCTCGCGCCAGCGCCTCGGCATGTCGGCGATGGCTTCCGAGGCGCCGGTCAGGGCGCCGTGCAGGGCGTACTTGGCGCCGCCGTGGATGATGCCCTGGGATTTGACGCTCTGCCCGCCACCGAGGCTGGCGCTCTCCACCAGCAGGGTGGCGTAGCCCAGCTGGCGCAGGCGGGCATTCAGCCAGAGGCCGGCGATACCGCCGCCGACGATCAGAACGTCAGTGCTCAGAGCTTGGGACATGCGCGCGCCTCGAAGGAAAACCGGCGCGCAGTATACCGCGAGCGGCCTGTAGCGCTCAGCCGATCAGTGGCCGATGGTGTTGGAGAACAGCTGGATTACCACCACGCCGGCGACGATCAGTCCCATGCCGAGCATGGCCGGCAGGTCCAGGCGCTGCTGATAGAGAAAGGTCGCGGCGATGCTCACCAGTACGATGCCCAGGCCCGCCCACACCGCGTATGCCACGCCAACCGGGATGGTCTTCACCACCAGGCTGAGCATCCAGAAGGAAATCGCGTAGCCGACTACTACCAGAATCAGTGGTAGCGGCTTGTTGAAGCCGTCGAGTGCTTTCATCGAGGTCGTGGCAATGACTTCGGCGGTGATGGCGACGGCAAGGTAGAGGTAGCCAGTCATGAGAGGCCTCCAGTTGAACTGTCGGTCATTCTAGGAATTTGGCTGATGGGGTAAAGTGATTACCTATCTGTTTAGGAGATGGCTATGCAGTGGAGCCTGGAACAGATCCGTTTGTTTGTCAGCGTCGCCGAGGGGCAGTCCTTTTCTGCTGTGGCGCGGCGCCTGCAGCGTGCGCAGTCGGCAGTGAGTAACGCCATTGCCCTGCTGGAAACCGATCTGGGTGTGCTGCTGTTCGAGCGCAGCAGTGGTCGCCAGCCGCGTCTGACCACGGCAGGCGCGGCATTGCTGGAAGAAGCGCGGGAGGTGCTGCGTCAGTGCGAGCGCCTCGAGGGGCGGGCACTTGGCTTGGTGCGCGGTGAAGAAGTGCGCCTGCGTCTGGCTCAGGATGAGGCGATGCCCTATCAGCCGGTGCTGGACAGTCTCGAGGCCCTGGCCAAGGCCTTCCCCTTGCTGGAGGTGCAGCTGGCCAGCGGTGCCCAGGGCGAGGTGGCGCGCAAACTGCTGGAGCGCCGCGCCGATCTCGGTCTGTTGTTTCACCACGAGCAGATGCCCGATGCCCTGGAGCGTCAGCGCCTGGGCACCATCGAAATGGTTACCGTCTGCGGGGCCGGGCACCCACTGGCGGTTGCCGGGCTGGTCGACCGTCGCGAGCTGGCCCGCCACCGGCAATTGCTCATGGCGCCACAGGACAGCCACTATCCCGGCGGGGAGCAACTCAGCCCGACGGTCTGGCGTACCGACAGTTTCTACGCCATGGCCGAGCTGTTGATGCGCAATCTGGGCTGGGCCTGGTTGCCGCGGCATGTGGTGCAGTACCCGACCTATCAGCAGCAACTGGTCGAATTGAACTGCGACTGGACACCACCACCGCTGGTGGTGGAGTTGGTCTGCCGCCGCGATGAGGCACTGGGCCCGGCTGCACTCTGGTTGGCGGCCGCTTTTGCCGAGCACCTGCAAGCGCTTGGCTGATTGGCGCGGGGCGCTCTGCTAAGCTGCGCGCCCATGAATAGAACCCTGTATAGCCTGCTGTTTCATCTGCTTTTGCCGATCATCGCCGGGCGTCTGGCCTGGCGGGCCTGGCGCGCGCCCGCCTATGGCCGGCGCATCGGCGAACGCTTCGCCCTGGGCCTGCCGGCCATGCGCACGGGCGGCATCTGGGTACATGCGGTGTCGCTTGGTGAGAGCATCGCCGCCGCCCCGCTGATCCGCGAGTTGCTGGTGCGCTATCCCGGGCTGCCGATCACCGTCACCAGCATGACGCCGACCGGCTCTGAGCGCATCCAGGCCTTGTTCGGTGACAAGATTCAGCATTGCTACCTGCCCTATGACCTGCCCTGGGCTTGCGCGCGCTTCTTTCGCCATATCCAGCCGCGTCTGGCACTGATCATGGAAACCGAGCTGTGGCCCAACCATATCCACCAGTGCGCCAAGCGCGGGGTGCCGGTGGTGCTGGCCAATGCACGCTTGTCCGAGCGCTCGGCGCATGGCTATGCGCGGTTTGCCAAGCTGACCGCGCCGATGCTCGCCGAGCTGAGCCTGATCGCTGCACAAACCGAGGCCGAGGCCGAGCGCTTTCGCCAGCTCGGCGCGCGCCCTGGCTGTGTCGAGGTGACCGGCTCGATCAAGTTCGACCTGAGTGTGGATTCCCAGCTGCAGGTGCGCGCCAGTCAGTTGCGTGACGAGTGGGGCGCGACGCAGCGACCGGTGTGGATCGCCGCCAGTACCCATGCCGGCGAAGACGAAATCATCCTCGCCGCCCATCGCCAGTTGCTCGCTTCGTTCCCGCAGGCGTTGCTGATCCTGGTTCCGCGCCATCCGGAGCGTTTCGCCAGCGTCTTCGAACTGTGCAAGCGGGAGGGCTTTGCCAGCGTGCGCCGTTCCCAGGGCGAAGCCGTGACGGCGCAGACCCAAGTGTTGCTCGGCGATACCCTGGGCGAACTGCTGTTTCTCTACGCCCTGGCCGACCTGGCCTTCGTCGGCGGCAGCCTGGTTGAGAATGGTGGGCACAACCTGCTGGAGCCGGCGGCGCTAGGTAAACCGTTGCTGAGCGGGCCGCACCTGTTCAACTTCCTCGAGATCGCCGCACAGTTGCGCAGCGCCGGTGATTTGCTGCAAGTGCAGGATGCTGCCGAGCTGCAGGAACAGTTGCAGCGTCTGTTCGCCGAACCGCAGCAGGCTGCGCAGATGGCCATGGCCGGGTTGGCGGTGTTGCGCGCCAACCAGGGGGCGTTGGCGCGTCTGCTCGCGGGGTTAGCGCGCTTGTTGCCGGGCGCGTAGTACCAGTATTGCGCGCAGCAGCATCCCGCCAAGCGCCACCAGCAGGCATGGCAGCCATACCCAGCGAGCCTCGGAGGCCAGTACCGCGAGGCCGCGCTGGCTGAAGAAGCCGTTGATGAAGGGCGAAACTTCGATCGGGCGCCAGGGCAGGAAGAAGCGCTGCTCGCTCCATGGCCACAGCCAGGCCACACCCAGGCCGCCATCGGTGGCGGCATCCAGCAGGCTGTGCGAGGCGGTCGCCAGGGCTATCCAGATAAAGGCCTTGAGCGGGCCGCAGCCGAGCAGGCGACAGGCGATGGCGGCGAGTACGCCGGTCAAGCCAGCAAATAACAGCGAATGACTGAAGCCGCGATGGCCGAAGGTGTCGGCATAGGCGATGCCCAGCTTGAAGGCCAGCATGTCGGCATCCGGCAACAGGGTGAATAGCAGGCCGACCAGTAGCAGGCGTGGCGGAATAATCCGCGGGCCAAGGGCCAGGCCCACTGCCAGCAGTGGCAGCGGGTGGCTGATCAGGGTGGTCACGGTTGGCTGCGGTGCTCGTGCATTCGCGCCAGTTGGCGCTCCAGCAGCGAGGGGTAGGGCTCCAGCAGGCGTTCGACGCAGCTGGCGCCTTCCGGGCTGGCAATCGGGCGAATGCGCGCACGCTGGCGTACCAGCGGCTCATCGGCGATCGCTCGTTGTACCAGTAGCAGGTTGCGGCTGTGCTGCGACAGGGCCAGGGCGTCCTGTGCCGCTTCGCTGAGCAGCAGTTCGGCCTGGCTGGGGGCGATGGGCTGGTCGCTGCAGGTCAGGCCCAGTTGCAGTTGCAGGGTAATGCCGCTGTCGGCCACCTCGATCTGCAGGGCGTGGCCTAGGGCGCGCAGCAGTTCGCCGCAGCATAGGGCGTGGGTCAGGTAGTCTTCGCCGCCGTACTCGCTGCTAAACAGCAGCAGGCTGCTGCCATCGTTGAGCGTGTAGAGCTTGCCCTGGTACAGCGACGCAGCCTGTTCCAGGCAGTCGCGATAACGCTGCAGCAGTTCCAGCAGGCGTGCCCGTGGCAGGTGGCGCAGTTGTTCCTGGGCGCCGAGCTGGACGGCCAGTACCGCGCTGAGTACCGGTGCGCTGGGCGCGGGTTCGGCATACGCCACGGGTTCAGCTGTCGGCAGCGACTCGGAGTCATCGACCGGGCGCAAATCGGCAAAGGGATCGTGTTCCGCCGGGTTGCTGCGCGGCAGGTCGCCGTCTTCTTCCAGGTAATCCTCGCTGCGTTCGTCGAAGTCCGGCTCGCTGAGGTTTGGCATCTGGAATTCGTGGTCTTGCTCCGGTTCTTCGGCGTAGAACTCCTCGTCCTCGGCGAAGTCGTCAGTGGCGGGCGCCACCATCGAGGGCTTCTCCGGAACCAGGCGGGCCTGCAGCTGGCGGGCCAGGTCACCGATCTCGTCCTGACGGCCTGCACCGGGGGCTGGATCATCCGGGTCGCGCAGCCACAGGCGCAGCTGCAGCAACGGGGTGGAGATGTGCCGGCCGAGGCGCAGGCTCAGCGACATGGCCAGGGCCAGCAGGATCAGGCTGAGCAGGCCCATGCTCTGCAGACTGATGGTCATCGGCTGCTGGAACTGCTGCATGTCCAGGCTGATGCGCAGTTGCCCGGCGATCACTTCCTGAAAGGTGATGGGCGTCGAGTAGAGGCCTTCGGTATCGCCGAGCAGGCCCTGGGTCGGACGCGAGCCGGCTTCAGCGAGGATGCGGTTGTCCACGCTGTAGATGGCGGCGTGGGCCACCAGCGGGTTCTTCGCCAGGTTGCTGAGCAGCACGTTGAGGCTGAGGATGTCGTTGGATACCAGCAGCTCGGTGGCCGAGGCAGCCGTTTGCACGGTCAGGCTCTGGCCGAGGGCGTCAGCCTGCTGCTGCATGGCCTGCTTGAACTGCATGCCCATGACCCAGGCATAGATCACCAGTGCCAGAGCCACCAGCAGGATGCTGTGGCTGGCAATGCGCAGGGCCAGAGGCACGCGCCGCTGGCGCAGGGCGTGAAACAGCAGCAGGAAGAAGTTGTCGGGTTTGACCTGGGCGGGCCGATTCACGGGGCACGGCTCTTATCGGCGGAAATTGCCGCGCAGTATAACCACGCCCCCTAGGCGGGCAAAGCGCCGTGCATGCCCCGGCAGCGCTGAAACTGGTTAGAATGTGCGCCTTTTCATGGGGCCGCCGGCCCCGTGCGGACCATCTGCCAAGCTGGGAGTGAACGCCTTGCGCGAAATCGTCCTGATCAACATCACCGGGGAAGATCGCCCGGGCCTGACCGCGGCCATTACCGGTGTCCTCGCCCAGGGCGGGGTGAATATCCTCGACATCGGTCAGGCAGTGATCCACGACACCCTGTCGTTCGGCATCCTGGTCGAGATCCCGGATACCGAGCAGGCCTCCTCGGTGCTCAAGGACGTGCTGTTCACCGCTTACAAGCTGGACCAGCAGGTGCGTTTCACCCCGGTTTCCGAATCCGACTACCAGCAATGGGTCGGTGGCCAGGGCAAGCCGCGCTATATCGTCACCCTGCTGACCCGCAAGGTGACTGCCGAGCAGCTGCAGCGAGTCAGCTCGATCACCGCCAAGTACGGCCTGAATATCGACCATATCGATCGCCTGTCCGGGCGCATGCCGTTGGATACCCCGGCCGACCAGGGCAAGGGCTGTATCGAGTTCTCCGTACGTGGCGAGCCGGCGGATGCGGTGGCGCTGCGTGCTGAGTTTCTCAGCGTGGCCCAGGAGTTGAACGTCGATATCGCCTTCCAGCGCGACTCGCTGTTCCGTCGCAACCGTCGCCTGGCGGTATTCGACATGGACTCGACGCTGATCGAGGCTGAGGTCATCGATGAGTTGGCCAAGGCGGCCGGCGTCGGCGCACAGGTGTCGGAAATCACCGAGCGGGCGATGCGTGGCGAGCTGGATTTTCGCGCCAGCTTCAAGGAGCGCATGGCCCTGCTGCAGGGGCTGCCGGAAAGCGTGCTGGCCGAAGTCGGCGCCTCGTTGCGCCTGACCGAGGGCGCCGAAGTGCTGTTCGCCGAGCTTAAGCGCCTGGGCTACAAGACCGCCATCCTTTCCGGCGGCTTCACCTATTTCGCCAAGCAGCTGCAGGCCAAGCTGGGCATCGACTATGTGTTCGCCAACGAACTGCAGATCGTCGATGGCAAGGTCACGGGGCAGGTGGTCGAGCCGATCGTCGACGCCCAGCGCAAGGCTGATCTGCTGCGTGAACTGGCGGCGAAAGAGGGGCTGCGCCTGGAGCAGACCATCGCCGTAGGCGATGGCGCCAATGACCTGCCGATGCTCGGCCTGGCTGGTCTGGGTGTGGCCTTCCGTGCCAAGCCGCTGGTCAAACAATCAGCCAAGCAGGCGATTTCCACCCTGGGTCTGGATGGCATCCTCTACCTGTTGGGTTTTCGCGATCGTGACGGCCACGAGTGACTGGTCGGGAGCTCGAACTCCCGACTTTGGCTCAGGGCTTGATCGCTACCTTTAGCACCCCATCACGCTGGTTGGCGAACAGGTCATAAGCCGCCCCGATGTCGTCTAACGCGTACTGATGGGTCACCAGCGGGCCGAGGTCAACGCGCCCCGAAGCCACCACGTTGAGCAGGCGGCGCATGCGCTCCTTGCCGCCCGGGCAGAGCGAGGTAACGATTTTGTTGTCGCCGAGGCCGGCATGGAAGGCGCCCAGCGGGATGACCAAGTCACTGGAATAAACACCCAGGCTCGATAGGGTGCCGCCTGGCTTGAGCACGCGCAGGGCACTCTCGAAGGTAGATTGCAGGCCCAGGGCTTCGATGGCGGCATCCACGCCGCGTCCGCCGGTGAGTTTGAGGACTTCCTCGACCACATCGACCTTGTGGAAGTTGAGGGTGACATCCGCACCCATCTGCCGGGCGATGGCCAGGCGCGAGTCGACGCCGTCCACCGCGATGATGGTGCTGGCGCCGCGCAGCTTGGCGCCAGCGGTGGCACACAGACCAATCGGGCCCTGGGCGAAGATCACCACGATATCGCCGATCTTGATATTGGCTGCCTCGGCGCCGGCAAAGCCGGTGGACATGATGTCCGGGCACATCAGTACTTGTTCGTCACTCAGTGCATCCGGTACCGGCGCCAGGTTGGCCTGGGCATCGGGCACCAGCACATATTCGGCCTGGGTGCCGTCGATGGTGTTGCCGAAGCGCCAGCCGCCCATGGGCTTGTAGCCATGACAGCTGCAGCCACCGTCCTGGGACGAGAGGCCGTCCTGGCTGGCGTAGGAGGAAAAGTTGGGGCAGATGGCGCCAGCAATCACTCGCTGACCTTCCTCATAACCCTGCACATTGCGCCCGAGTTTCTCGATGATGCCGACGGGCTCGTGGCCGATGGTCAGGCCTTTGGCGACCGGGTACTCACCCTTGAGGATATGCACGTCAGTGCCGCAGATCGTCGTGGTGGTAATGCGCACCAGAGCATCGTTGGGGCCTACTTCCGGGATCGGCTTATCCTGCAGCTCGATACGTCCGGGAGCTATGAAAACGGCGGCTTTCATCATGGTCATGGCGAGTGTCCTGGGCGCGCAAATGGAGCCTACAGTCTAGGCGGCACAGGTGTGCGGGACGTGACCGGGGTCAATAGGTGGGGCCGGGCAGTTGCCCGGCTGTGACTGCCGGCGTTACTCGTCGCCGGAAGAGAAGTCGTAGTCCATCGACTGGCTGGGGCCCTGCAGATAATGGCCCTGGATATAGTTGACCCCGGCCTGCCAGAGGGTGGCCAGCACGCTGGCGGTCTCGACGAAAGGGACGATGGTCAGCTTGGCCTGGGCGTGCAGACTGGCCAGCAAGGTCTTCAGGGCTTCCTGGTTCTCGGTGCTGGACAGATCCTGAGCAAACGAACCGTCGACTTTGACGAAGTCCACATTCAGGTACTTGAACGTGTTGAACGGGTTCAGGGCGCAGCCGAACTGGCTCAAGGCGACCTTGCAGTGCAGCTCGGCAAGACCGTGGGTCAGAGCTTTGGCCTGCTTGAGATAGGCAATAGCGTCTGGCTCGCCGATCTGGAATACCAGCGCATCCGATGGCAGGCGTGCGGCCTTGAGGGCCACGCTGAGCCACGGCAGCAGCGTCTGGTCTTGCAGGCTGTTGGCTGACAGGTGCACGAACAAGCGTGTGCTGTGGCCTTTGCTGCGGTGCTCAGCCAACAGTTTGATCGAGTTGAGGATGACCCAGCGATCAATCTTCTCGGCCAGCCCGGCTTCCTTGGCCGCTGCCAGGAAGTCATTTGGCGGCACTTCTGTACCCTGCGGGTTGAGCAGGCGCAGAAGCACTTCATAGTGTTCGTCGCTGTCGCCGCGCAGGCTGATGACTGGCTGAAACAGCAGGCGGAAACTGTTGTTCTCCAGTGCCTGCTGAACCATGGCGACCAGGCTGCCGCGGTTGGCGGCGGCAGCCAGTTCATCGGCCGGGTTGTACAGTTTGAGCGCATTGCCGCCGTCGATTTCGTCGGCACAGCGGTGTGCGCGGTCGATTACATCCTGGGCGCGTGCGGTCTTTTCGTTAAGTCCGGCAACACCGATCGACAGGGTGGTCTGCACGGTGCGACCACTGACATCGAACAGATGCCCTTCGACTTTCTTCAAGAGGTTGTGCAGCGTTTCGCTGGTTTGCTCCGGCGTCTGGGCGGGCAGCAAAACAGTGAAGACATCGTCGGCAAAGCGCGCCAGCTGAGCATCGTTGCCAAAATGGTTGCGCAACAGGTTGGCTATGTCGGTGAGCAACAGGTCAATGCCTGCCAGACCCACTTCGCCGACCATGGCGGCGTAGCGATCGATGCAGATGTAGGCCAGGCTCGAGGCTACGCCGGCATTGATCGCACGCTCGGCGGCGGCGTCCATCAGCTCGATGAAATGGGTGCGGTTGAAGAGACCGGTGACCAGGTCCTGGCTGCTGATCTCACGCAGCTTTTCAGCCAGTTCGGCGTTATCGCTTTCGGCGCGGATTACTACCTGGATGCATGGCTCGCCATCATAGGTGGCTGGGGAAAACCCCATGCGCGCCTGGAAGCGCTGACCATCAGCCTTGACTCCTGTGCAGGCGAGTTCGGCACTGCCATCGGCGCTGGAGTAGCTCTTCAGGAAGTCCTTGAAGGCGGCTTGGTCCTGCGCGGCGATCAGATCGATCATCGGCATGCCTTCGAGTTCGTCGGCATCCTCGTAGGCGAACATCTGCAGGTAGGCCCGGTTGGCATAAATGTGCATGCCATCGTGGACGTAGGTAATGGCATCCACAGAGCTGTCGAGCAGCAGCTGGCAGCGCTTCTCGGCTTCGCGCAGGGCCACTTCGGCAGCGCGGCGGGCGCGGCGTTCTTCAAGGTTGGCCAGTTCGCGATTGGCGACCAGAATCAGGCGCTCGTCCTCGCCCTGAGGCAGAGCATCCTGAGCGCCGAGCATCAGGGCTTCGGTGATGTTGTCGGAGTCGTTGCCAGTTACCAGCAGGATGACCGGAATGTCCTTGGCCTGGCGGCGAATGGCGCCAATTGCTTCGCTGGGCTCGAGGTGTTCGCTGGTCGGCGCTGCGATTAGCAGATCCCAGCTCTGTTGCAGGGCCTCGGCCAAGTTCTCGCTTGAGGTGATGCGGTGAACACGCGTGGCGCGCCCGGAATTGCGGAACAGGCTGACGAGTCGCTCGGCCTCATTCTGCGAATCTTCAAGAATCAGCAGACGTATGGTTTTTTTTTCGATGGCCATATTTTTTGCTTGGAAAGCGCCGAAGAACGGGCGCAAAAAGGCGACAAAAGGTGCGTTCTGGCAATCTACAGTGACTTCCAGAGCGAGTCAAAATCTTCCTCCCCGCTCTTGCCAGGCCGTTCTTGGGCTGTGACGGAGCTCCCGGCTGGAGCGCTTTGCTGCTCCAGCTTGCGGTACTCAAACTGGCTAAAACTGCCGGTGCTGGTCTGTCGCCGGCTAAGTATGGCACGCAGCTCCTGGCCATTCAGGTTGATGCTGACCTTGTTGCTTTCCTGAAACGGCAGGCGCGGGGTGATCAGGGTTGCCGGGCGTGAAATGGCGCTGATCGCAGGCAACAGCAAGGCGCGCAGGTACTGGCTGCTCTGTTCACTTTTGCGCAACAGTTGCAAGCCGCAGGGTTGTGCATGAGGCGCGATCAGCTCGATGCCCATTTGTGTGCCGCCACCACGAACCTGCCGTATCCAACGCACCACGGCCACACTCCAGTTGTGTCCGGGGGCATCCTGGATACCGAGTAATTCGCCAGCCTGCATCTGTCCCGGCACTTCGCGCGGCCAGCTCAGGCAGTAGCCGCCAGGGCTGTGGTTGATAATCGGTAGTTCGAAGGTCGGGTAGCTGTCTTCGGGTTCGCTAGCAGGGGTGGCAGCTTTACTGCCACTGCTCTTGTATTCGATTTCCTCCATGGCAGCGCCCCAGTGGCTTTCGCGCTTGGCATCGAAGGCCGCCGCCCAGACATCAGGGCCGGAGTTACTGTCCTTTGCTATGAATTGAGCACTGCTGTGTGCAACTTCAGGATACTGCAGCACATCGGCAAAGCTCTTTCTACCTGCCAGGAAGAAGTGCACGGCGGTCATGCCAATGCACAGGGTGAGAGTGCCTTTGCCTGGGTTGCGCTGAAAGGTTCGTTCGGAAATATCGCCCCAGGCGGAGCTGAGGTGCTGTAGCAGATCCAGGCTGACCCCCTCGGGCACGGGGAATTTCTGTGGGTCGCGACTTTCTGCAGGGAGTAGCAGGTATTCCTTGATTGCGTCGACCAGGCCATGAGGGGCAAGGCCGAGCAGGTTGGGTAGTTCGTTCTCACTGAACAGTGACTTGTAGCGCGGCGGACCATCCTGTTGCGCGGCAATCAGAAAGAGGCTGCTCGATTGCTCGGCACCCTGTAATTCGACCAGGCCGCTCCAGCCTTCCAGGGCTTCTGCCAGGCGAGCAATGCTGCTCTGGCGCAGTTGATTGCAGCGCGCGCAGCCGAGCAAAAGCGCGGCCAGGTAGGTCTGCTCCTGGCTCAGGCTTTTGCTGCTGTGTGCCAGCGGGTCGCTGACCCGGGCGTGCTCCAGGCCATGCTGGCGAGCAATGCGATGCAGTTGATGCAGTTCCAGCCACAGGCCTTCCGGTACCGGGCAATAGAGTTGGCTTGCGCGCACCAGAGGGCCATAGAGACTATGGCTGGCGCGCTGCAGGGCAACAGTCAGCAACTGTGCGCGGTCCTTGCTAAAGCGTGGCAGTTCCTGGGAGATGATCAGCTTGTAGCCAATTGCCAGGTGGTTCTGCAGAGCCTGGCAGAGATTGGCCACCTTGCGCGGGCGCTCATCGAGCACGATGGACTGGTTGAGGAAGTGGCGTTCCAGATGGCTGCAGACGTAATAGACCTCGGGGCGGATCAGTTCCAGCAATTGCAGGCGATTGTCTGCCGGGGTGATCAGTTGGTTCAGCTCAACCAGGCTTTGATACAGCTGGCGCGCCGTCTCGCCGATGTTGGCCTTGGGCAGTCCGGCGATCCAGCGCTTGAGTTCTCGCGGGTTGGCTTCACAGAAGGACAGGCCCTGCTTCTCGGGAACCGGGACGCGTAAAAGCAGATGTGGGCTCTGTTTATTCATTCTTGATGATTATCCGCAGGGCTCTGGCTGAATACGCCAGGTACGGCTGCTCTAGTCTGTTGTTTTCGGAACTCTAGCAGCATCCAGTGGGCGCTGCAGCCAGAGGGTGGCTGGTGTGCTGTCGCTACTTGAGACCTTGGTGGCGCGCTCGTGTTCCTTCAGCTTCTTTTCGCTCAGGGTCTTGTCCTGGCTTGTTGGTGGGAGAAATACATGGTTTCTCCCCGGATTTAGCTGGCAAATTGTGTGGGCAATACGCTTTGCTCATTCGCTACGGCGGTGGCTTGGGGCGCCAGATTTAAGCAAGCGTCTAGGTGTTCGGCTGGGCGGCCATGGCTGATTCTGCTGCGCTGACGGGAATCCAGCCGTCACCGGCCCGCAGTACGGCGCTACCTGCCCAGTTAGCCAGGTCCTGCCGTCGACATACGCCGGTATTGCCCATGCCAGATCCCGCGACCACTTTGTAGATCACTTGGTCGCGCAGGCCGCGCCCAGGTTTGCCTGCGTCGATCACCTGACGCACGGCCCAGGCATTGCCGGGCAGTGCGTTGCTGTAGCAGGCACCGAGCAGAATGTCGCTGGCCTCCAGGCGCCTTGCTTGGGCGTGCTGTTGGGCCAGGTGCATGATTTCCAGCAGGTCATCGAAACGGATGTCCAGGTAGGAATCGACCTGACGCAAGGCGTGATAGAAATCTTCCGGGGTCAGGTTGCCACTGTTGGTGACTGGTTGCGGCTGGCGCGCCAGGATGGCCGGATAGCGGCGCCAGGGGAACAGGCAGTTGAACAGTACGGCGACCAGCAGGATCACTCCGGCATTGAGCAGTACCGGGCTGAACACGAAGGCGAATCCCAGTTCCTGAATGGCCGCACCACCGACTACTGCGCTGAGCGCCGTAGCGCCGCCGGGCGGGTGGATGCAGCGTGCGTATTGCATGGTCAGAATGGCCAGCGCTACGGCCAGTGCCGGCGTGAAAGGCGAGCCAGGCAGCAGTTTCTGGCAGATCACCCCGACCAGCGCCGACAGGCCATGCCCGCCGATTACCGCCCAAGGCTGCGAAAGCGCGCCGTGTGGTACGACGAACAGCAGCACGGCGCTTGCACCCATTGAGGCCACTACCCAGAAGACAGCTTCGCTCGGTAATAGCCAGTGAGTGACCGCGTAGATCAATCCGATCGCCACGAAAGCGCCGAGCGTTGCCAGGTATTTTTCCAGGTGGCTGGTCGTGTCCGAGCCCCAACCCAGCAGCTGCAGGCAGTGCTGCCAGAAATTACTCTGCATGCCTCAGGGTTAGCTGTGTGGCTTGGCCAGGGCCTGGCCCATGCGCACCGGACTGCCAGCGACCAGGCCTTCGGCCCACTGCACCTGCTGTGGGCCGAACAGTACGATGGCGGTAGAGCCGAGCTTGAAGCGACCCAGCTCGCCACCCTTGCTCAGCGCGATGGCGGCGCGCGCGGCTTCGTCATAGCGGGTGGTTTTCAGTTCGCGTTTCGGCGGGGTGATCAGGCCTGCCCAGACGGTCTCGATGCTGGCGACAATCATTGCGCCGACCAGTACCACAGCCATCGGCCCGCGCTCGGTATCGAACAGGCAGACTACGCGCTCGTTACGGGCGAACAGTTCGGGGACGTTTTCCGCAGTGGTCTGGTTGACTGAGAACAGCCGGCCCGGCACGTAGACCATTTCTTTCAACGTGCCACCCAAGGGCATGTGCACGCGATGGTAATCCTTGGGCGACAGATAGATGGTGGCAAAGTCACCGCCCATGAATGGTGCGGCACGCTCGGCGTCGCCGCCGAGCAGTTCCAGCACGCTGTAGCTGTGGCCCTTGGCCTGGAAGACGCGACCCTGTTCGATCGGGCCGAGCTGGCTGACCGCGCCGTCGGCCGGGCAGAGGATGGCGTCGGGCGTGGTATCCAGCGGACGTGCACCGTCTTTCAGGGCGCGGGTGAAGAAGGCGTTGAAGTGCTCGTAGGCTGTCAGGTCTTCAACCTGCGCCTCGCTCATGTTGACCTGATATTGCTTGGCGAACCAGCCGATCAGGCGGTCCTTGAACCAGGCTGCGCGACATTCGGCGGCGCAGCCGATCAGGCGTGACAGCAGGTGGTGCGGCAACAGGTATTGGCTGAGGATGAACAGACGCTGTTTCATGAGGGTTCCTTGAAGGATGGCAAGCCTTTGCAGATCTGGCTGCTATGCAGCAGCTCCGCGTGGTTGATGCTTAGCGCTCGACTGGGGTGTCAGGGTGGTTGCCCCATTCTGCCCAGGAGCCGGCGTAGGCCTTGAGCCGTGGATAGCCGAGCGCCTTGGCGGCGAGATAGGTGAAGCCGGAGCGGCGATGGGTCTGGCAGTGGGTGATCACTTCCTTGTCTGGCGTGATGCCCAGGTCGGCCAGTGCCTGGGCCAGATCGCTGCGGATGCGCAGATCGCGTTGTGCATCCATGCCAGCGGTCCACTCGAAATTGACCGCGCCGGGGATATGCCCGCCCTTGGCGGCGAGGACTTTTTCGCCACTGAACTCGGCAGGTGAGCGGGCATCCCAGATTGCCAGGTCGGCAGCGCCGAGGCGGCTCAGCAGGTAGTCGCGAGTTGCCGTGGGGGTATCCTGCAGGCTGAGTGTCACGCTGCCATGGGCGCTGGCGGTTGGCTCCTGTGTGACGGCGCGGCCTTCGCCCAGCCAGGCCTGCAGTCCGCCATTGAGGTAGTGGTAATGCGGGTGGCCGATCACGTCGAGTAGCCAGATGAAGCGTCCAGCCCAGCCGCCACCTTCGTCGTCATAGACCACATAAACGGCATCCTGCCGATGGCCCAGCTCGCTGAATAGTGCTTCCAGCTGTTCCTGTTCCGGCAGTAGGCCGGGTGCAGGAGGTTGGCCCAGTTGCGTGCGCTTGCTGTCGACCCAGTGGGCGCCGGCGATATGCCCTTGCGCATAACGGGCAGCGCTGCTGAGGTCGACCAGGATCAGTTCGGGCGCTAGCAGGTGCTCGGCCAGGTCGGCCGGCTCGATCACCAGGGGCAACGGGGAAAACACAGGCATGCAGGGCCTCAGGCTCGGTCAGGGGGATGGAATTGTAGCGGAAGACTAAGCGCCGCGGCGGGCAAAGCTGGCCAAGGCTCGCTCAATGCATTGCGCCGTCTTGCCGAATACCTGCAGTTGCATGTCGCTGATTGCCGCGCCGTTCTGGTCAACGATCAGCAGCATCGCGACCCGGCCATTGCTGGCCAGCGAGCGAAGCAGCAGGTGCTCACCGGCAAACAGGGCTTTCAGACTGCCTGGTAGCAGAGCAGAGAACTGCGCCATATTGGCTGGGCTCAGGCGCAGTTGGCCGGGCTGCGTGAGCAGGCGTTTGAGTACCTGACTATGCGCCGCTTCCAGGCGCAGTTGGCCGGCTTCCACGGGCAGGCCCGCAGCCTGTTGGGCAATCAGGCGGGTATGGGTGCGATCAGCCAGCAATACCAGCACACGGGAAAAACCACTGGCCTGCAGGGCTGCGCGGGCGCAGTCGGTCAGTTGTAGGACATTGGCAAATGACGAGGGGCTGGCCAGCAGGCGTGCACACTGGGTCTTCCACTCGCTCGGCTCGCTTTTGACCGCCTGAGTGGGCGGTTGCAACTGCAAGCGGCAGGCATCCCATGGCCACAGCAGTGCCTCGGCCGGGTGCCAGAGGTCGGTGCGGGCATGCTGCTGAGCGCTCAGCACGGCTTGCTGATGCACCATCTGCTGTATGTCGCCCAGGGCGCTATGCAGATACAGGCCGGTCAGGCGCTGCCAGCGCTGGCTGTGTTGGCAGCTCCAGTTATGATGTGATGACAGGGCAAGGCCGTTGGCCAGCAGAATGCTATTGCCGGGCTGGGTCAGCCAGCGGCGCAGGTGCGGGTCGGCATCGAGCATCTGCTGTTGATGCAGGGGATGTTCATTGTCATGGGCTATGTGTAGGGCTTTGACCAGCAGGCGACGATCTTCGACCAGCAGGCGGTAGCCCTGCACGATCCACTCCGGCATACGCCAGTGGCGGGCCAGGGCCAGGCACAGTTGCAGCAGCGGGAGACCAAGCAGCTCCCGCTCGACCTGTGCGGCCGGCTCCCCTTTGCCAAGTACCCGCTGTTCCCATTCGTTGAACAGTTGTGGGTGGCTGTAAACCAATGGCCACAGGGGCGCAAAGAACAGCAGGCTGCCCCAGTGAATCTCCTGCCACAGGCGTGCCAGGCGATTGGCAAACAGGCCACCAGCCTGCTGCGCTGCATGCAGGCTGATCAGTTGCATCTGGCGTAGCTCGCGCGGAATCTGCTGCTCATCCAGTGTCGGTATCTGGCTCAGCAGGGCCTCGGTACGGCTCAGGCCCAAGCGGGTGAGCGCTTGTTCAAGGCTTTCGGCCGGCTCGCTGAGGCTGTTGCCTTTGCGGTTGGCCTCGCGCAGCAGGGTCAGGGCAATTGCCGGGCAATCCTGCATCAGTTCGGCTATTTCGCGCAGTGATCTGCGACTGTCGAGTACTGCTTTGCGCACGCGCTCATGCTGTGTGCTGGCAACGGGCAGGCGAACACCGTCAAGCTGCTTGAGCCAGGCGTCGAGAGTGCGCGGAGCGGTTTTGATTGTCGGCATACAGGTTGAGCCAAACTGGCTTTTCGCCTTTACTGCCTATAGTCTGGCGCAATACTTCCGATAAATAGAAGGGTTGTTTTGCGGAACCCTTACGACTCACCTTTTAAGCTCATTCTCCTATGGTAAAAATCCTCGGCATTTTGGTCGTGTTCGGCAGTGTGCTCGGCGGTTTTATTCTGTCGGGCGGCAAATTCATGGCCCTGATCCACCCCTTCGAGGTGATGATCATCGGCGGCGCGGCGCTGGGTGCCTTTCTTCAGGCCAACCCTGGCAGTACCTTCATGACTGTCTTCAAGAAGTCCCTGAAGATGTTCAGTTCGCGCTTCACCCACACCTTCTATCTGGAGGTGTTGAAGTTGCTCTACGAGATACTCAACAAGAGCCGTCGCGAGGGCATGATGGCCATCGAAGCGGATGTCGAGGATCCGAGCGCCAGCCCGATTTTCAGCAAGTACCCCGCAGTGCTCAAGGATGCGCACATGACGGCGTTCATCTGCGATTATCTGCGCATCATGTCGTCCGGCAACATGGCCCCGCACGAGCTGGAAGGTCTGTTCGACATGGAGCTCAATGGCCTTAAAGAAGAGCTCGAGCACCCCGCGCATGCTGTAGCAAAGGTGGCGGATGGCATGCCAGCCATGGGTATCGTCGCGGCGGTGCTGGGTATCGTTATCACCATGTCGATTCTCGCTTCTGCGGACAATGCGCAGATCGGCGAGAAGGTCGGTACCGCTTTGGTCGGTACCTTCCTCGGTATTCTGGCCTCTTACGGGTTCTTCGGCCCTCTGGCCGATTCGCTCGGCCACGATGCCAAAGAGGAGATCAATCTCTACGAGGCCATCAAGGCCACTCTGGTTGCCTCTGCCTCCGGCATGCCGCCGACGCTAGCCGTGGAGTTCGGGCGCAAGGTGTTGTTCCCTGCGCACCGGCCGAGCTTCAGCGAGCTTGAACAGGCCATGCGCGGTAGCTAAGGGCCATGGAAAACAACCAGCCAATTATCGTCAAGCGGGTCAAGAAGATCGCCGGTGGCCACCATGGTGGCGCCTGGAAGATTGCCTTTGCCGACTTTGCTACGGCGATGATGGCGTTCTTCCTGGTGATGTGGCTGATGAGCTCGGCCACACCGGAGCAGAAAAAGGCGATTTCTGGCTACTTCCAGGACCCCATCGGCTTCACCGAAAGCGCCAGTCCTTACGTTATCGACCTCGGTGGTACGCCGACGCCAGCGCCGGATCGCACGCTTAATCCGGAAATGAAAGATGCACCGGATGCGCCGGAGTCTGCCGTGGATGCGGAGGACACGCCCGAGGAGCTGGAGGTCAAGCAGGCTGAACAGTTGGCTGAGCAGGTCGAGCAGGAGCGTCTGGAGATGCTGTTGCAGGAGCTGCAAACCAAGGTCGAGGAAAATCCCGAGCTGCAAAAGTTCAAGGATCAGATTCTCTTCGAGATCACCCAGGACGGCCTGCGCATCCAGATCATGGATGCCGAGAACCGGCCGATGTTCGATCTTGGCAGTGCGCGCCTGCAGCCCTACTTCGAAGACATCCTGCTGATCCTCGCCGAGACCATCAAGGCCGTGCCGAACAAGATCAGTGTCAGCGGCCATACCGATGCCAAGCCGTTTGCTGGTCAGGCCGAGTTCGGCAACTGGGAACTGTCGGCTAATCGTGCCAATGCGGCGCGTCGGGCCTTGGTTGCCGGCGGCTATCCGGATGAGCGCGTGGCGCGGGTGGTGGGGTATGCCTCGTCGGCACTGTTTGATCGCAATGACCCGTTCAATCCGGTCAACCGACGCATCGATATTATTGTCCTGACCAAGAAGGCCCAGCGCGCCATCGAGGGCGAGCAGGGTGGTGATGGTGCTGACGCTGCTGCGCCGGGCGCGCTGCCTGATGCGGCTATTGCGCCATTTGGCGATGAAGCTCCTGCGGCTGATCTGCCGGTGCAGGCGCCTGAGCTGCGTGAGCGGCTGAATATCTTCGAGGATGGCGCCTTGCAGTTCGACGAGCCTAGCGAGTAGCGGACACGCAAACAACAAGGCCGCGCATTGCGCGGCCTTGTGCTTTCTGCAGTGAAGGATCAGTACTCGGCGGTGGGCAGGCTGGCCAGAATGTGTCGGTAGCTGGCCATGCGTTGAGGCTGAATGCGCCCGTCTTCAAGGGCCTTGAGCAGTGCGCAGCCAGGCTCGCGGTCGTGCTTGCAGTCGCGAAAGCGGCAGGTGCCGAGCAGGTCGCGGAACTCGATGAAGCCGGCTTCGACGTCGTCGCGGCTGACGTGACCAAGGCCGAATTCGCGGATGCCGGGGGAGTCGATCAGCTCGCCGCCACCGGGGAAGTGGAACAGGCGTGCGGTGGTCGTGGTGTGGGTGCCCTTGCCGGTAACTTCCGACAGTGGCCCGACGCGGGTGTCCACGCCGGGCAGCAGGCTGTTGACCAGAGACGACTTACCCACCCCGGACTGGCCGACGAACACACTGACATGCCCGTCCAGGCGCTTCTGCAGCTCTTCCATGCCACCGCCTTCATGGGCAGACACTTCCAGCAGCGGGTAGCCCAGCTGGCGGTAAGTGGTCAGCAAACCATTGAGATGGGCAGAGTTTTCCTCATCGACCAGATCAGCCTTGTTCAGTAGCAATTGTGGCTGGATGCCCGCGTGTTCGGCGGCGATCAGGTAGCGGTCGATCAGGTTGGCGTGAGCGTGCGGCAGTGGGGCGAAAACAATGACGATCAGGTCGACGTTGGCCGCCACGGGTTTGAGCAGGCCTCGCATGTCCGGGCGGCACAGCTCGGAGCTGCGTGGCAGCTGCGCGACGATCACCCCGATGCCCTGGTTGCCGGCGCGCCAGACCACGCGGTCACCGGTGACCAGCGTGGGCAGGTTGGTGCGCAGGTGGCAGCGGCAGACCTGACCGGCCTGTTCGCCATCCATTGCCTCGACCTCAACCTGAATGCCGAAGTGGGCGATCACCAGGCCGATCTGCTCCGGGCCGAGGTCACCACCCTCCAGCTCGTCGAGCATGCGTGATTCGCGCTTGGCGGCACGGGCGGCACGCTCTTCCTGAACTTTATCGATGCGCCAGCTTTGGCGGCGGGTGAGTTGGCGTTTGGCCATGACCTTTCCGGGGGAAGTAAAACGGTCGCGAGTTTAGCACGCGCCCCGGAAGCTGGCTGTGGAGAGTCCGGAACTGGTACAACAGCGCTGATTTCTGCTGCTGGATGCCTGTTGCTGCCATGTTTGATCTTTTGCGTACCCGCTACCCGGCCGTGCTGGCGCTGCTGGCCCAATTGCTGGCGCTGCTGGGCACGGCGCTGCTGCTGGTGCTGCTCAAGCAGCTGGCAGGTTGGCGCCTGCCGTTGTGGCAGGCGGCCGTCTTGCAAGGCGGGTTGGCTGCAGCGCTAGGCCACTGGCTGGGTTTGCGCCGCTGGTGGTTGCCGCTCAACTTTGCCTTTGTGCCGGCGCTGCTGGCTCTGCAGGTGCGCGAGTTGCCATCCTGGTGGTTCCTTGGTGCCTTTCTCTTGTTGTTGCTGATCAACTGGAACAGTTTTCGCGAGCAGGTGCCGCTGTACCTCAGCGGGGCGCGCACTCGTCAGTGTCTGAGCCAGCGGCTGGTCGGGCTTCCGGCGGATTTTCGCTTCGTCGATCTGGGCTGCGGCCTGGGCGGCACCCTGGTGCAGCTGGCGCGTGACTATCCACAGGCGCGCCTGCAGGGGGTGGAGACCGCGCCGCTGGTGTTTCTCTGCGCCTGGCTGCGCTGTCTGCCGTATCGCAACTGTCGGGTGCGTTATCGCAGCCTGTGGCGTGAAGCGCTGGGCCCTTACGATGTGGTTTATTGCTTCCTTTCGCCGGCACCGATGGCGCAGCTGTGGCAGAAGGCGCGCGAAGAAATGCGCCCCGGTGCTCTGCTGATCAGTAACAGTTTCGAGATTCCGCAGGTGCCGGCGCAGGAAGTCATCGAGCTGCAGGATTGGCGCAACTCACGCCTGTTGCTCTGGTGGCTGTAGCCTGCTGCTAGACTGGCGCCTTGGACTCAGGAGTAACCGTCATGCCGCAGAACCCCAACAACCTGATCTGGATCGACCTGGAAATGACCGGGCTGGAGCCGGAGCGGGACGTCATCATTGAAATGGCTACCATCGTCACCGACAGCGACCTCAATATACTCGCTGAGGGGCCGGTGATTGCCGTGCACCAGAGTGATGAACTACTGGCGAGCATGGATGAGTGGAACACTCGCACTCACGGCGAGAGCGGCCTGACCCAGCGCGTGCGCGAAAGCAAGATCAGTCCTGCAGAAGCAGAAGCGCAGACCATTGCCTTCCTCGAGCAGTGGGTGCCAAAGGGCAAGTCGCCGATCTGCGGCAACAGCATCGGCCAGGATCGGCGCTTCCTCTATAAGTACATGCAGAACCTGGAAGCCTACTTCCACTACCGCTACCTGGACGTGTCGACCCTGAAGATCCTCGCCGGCATGTGGGCGCCGCAGGTCAAGGACTCGTTCCAGAAGCAGGGCACCCACCAGGCGCTGGACGATATCCGTGAGTCGATCGCCGAGCTCAAGCACTATCGTCAGCACTTCCTGAAAGTGTGAGATTGCCCCTGGCCCGCTTAGTGCGGGCCTTTTTCATGGTGGCGGGCCAGTGCCCACTCGACATGCTCGCGCACCAGTGCCGACGGGTGTTCGCGTCGCGCCTTGAGTGCCTCCAGCACCGGAATGATCGATGGGGCATTGCCCAGGCCGACCGCCAGGTTGCGCAGCCAGTTTTCATAGCCCGTGCGGCGCAGCGGTGAGCCTTCGGTACGGCTGAGGAATTCTTCTTCGCCCCACAGGAACAGTTCGGCCAGCTTGCTGTTGTCCAGGCCGTGTCGCGGCTGGAAGTCGCCCTGGCTGGTGGGGCGGGCGAAGCGGTTCCATGGACAGACGATCTGGCAGTCATCGCAGCCAAATACGCGGTTGCCGATCAGGCTGCGCAGCTCTTCGGGAATCGCGCCTTTCAGTTCGATGGTCAGGTAGGAGATGCAGCGCCGCGCGTCCAGCACATAGGGGCCGACGAAAGCATTGGTCGGGCAGATATCCAGGCAGGCCGTGCAGCGCCCGCAGTGCTCGCTGGTGTGGGGGACATCGACCGGCAGTGGCAGGTCGACGAACAGCTCGCCGAGGAAGAACCAGCTGCCCGCCTTGCGGTTGAGTACCAGGGTGTTCTTGCCGATCCAGCCGAGCCCGGCTTTTTCAGCGATGGCCTTTTCCAGAACGGGCGCGCTGTCGACAAAGGCGCGGTAGCCAAATGGGCCAATGGCCGCCTGCACCCGCTCGGCCAGTTGCTGCAGGCGCTTGCGGATCAGTTTGTGGTAATCACGACCCAGGGCGTAGCGCGAGACGTAGGCGTGCTCGGGCTGGGCCAGGCGCTCAGCCATACGGGTGTCGCCGGGCAGGTAGTCCATGCGTAGCGAGACCACGCGCAGGGTGCCTGGCACCAGTTCGTCCGGGTGCGAGCGCTTGCTGCCGTGGGCAGCCATATAGTCCATCTCGCCCTGGTAGCCGGCGTCCAGCCAGCGCTGCAGGTGCTGTTCATGTTCGCCCAGCTGTACGTCAGTGATACCGACTTGCTGAAAGCCCAGCTCGCGTCCCCAGTCCTTGATGGACTGCGCCAACTGCACGAGATCGACGAGGGGTGTGGACATGGTGGCGTGGTAACCCAGGGGAGATGGGTATAATTCTGCCAGACCTCGCCGGAATCACCGAACCATGTCGTTTGCCGAAGACTCATTACCCCTGCCGTTGTACAGCGCTGCCCAGGTGCGCGAGCTCGATGCGCGGCTGATCGCCGCCGGTACGCCCGGCTTCGAATTGATGCAGCGGGCTGCTCATGCGGCTTGGCGTGCCTTGCGCCGGCGCTGGCCGCAGGCTGGTGAAATCAGTGTGCTGGCCGGCTCGGGGAACAATGCCGGCGATGCCTATCTGCTGGCGGCCTTGGCGCAGAAGGCTGGCTGGGCGGTGCGGGTGCTGGCGCTGGGCGAACCGGAGCGATTGAGCGGCGATGCCGCCCTGGCCTGCGCCGAGGCGCATGCCGCCGGGGTGGTGATCGAAATCTGGCAGGTCGAGGCCGAGCTGCGCGGCGTCGTGGTCGACGGCCTGCTTGGCACCGGTTTCCATGGTGCGCTGCGTGCTCCCTATGCCGAGGCCATCGAGCAGATCAACGCCAGCGGCCTGCCGGTGCTGGCACTGGATCTTCCCTCTGGGCTGAATGCCGATAACGGCCAGGTTGCCGAGCAGGCCGTGCGCGCCGATCTGACGGTGAGCTTTATCGGTCTCAAGCTGGGCCTGTTCACGGGTGATGCGCCGGACTGGATTGGTGAACTGCAGTTCGACGATCTACAGGCCGATCCGCAACTGCTGGCGGCACAGCCCTATACGGCGCTGCGTCTGGCAGGTACCCAGGTGCCGCGCTTGGCGCCGCGCTCGCGCACTGCGCACAAGGGCCTGTTCGGTCATGTGCTGGTGGTGGCGGGTGATCGCGGTTTCGGCGGTGCGGCCCTGCTGGCTGCGGAAAGCGCCCTGCGCGGCGGGGCTGGCCTGGTGTCGTTGGCGACCCGTGGCGAGCATGTGGCCGCCAGTCTGGCGCGGCGTCCGGAAATCATGTGCATGGCAACCGACTCGACCTATCAGCTGCCACGCCTGTGCGAACAGGCCGATGTGCTGGTGGTCGGCCCTGGTCTGGGGCAGCAGGCGTGGGGGCGTAGCCTGCTCAGTGCGGTGGCGGCCAGCCCGCGGCCGCAGGTATGGGATGCCGACGCGCTCAACCTGCTGGCCAGCGGGGCGGTCGAGTTGCCGGCCGACTGCGTGCTCACCCCGCACCCCGGTGAGGCGGCGCGGCTGCTCGGTTGCTCTACGGCCGAGGTGCAGGTCGATCGACCGGCGGCGGCGCGGGCGTTGGCGCAACGCTATCAGGCGGTAGTGGTGCTCAAGGGGGCGGGCAGCCTGATCGCCGCTCCAGACGGGCGCTTGCTGTTGTCTGATCTTGGCCATTCGGCCATGGCTGGTGCCGGTTTCGGCGACTTACTGGCCGGGCTGATTGGCGCTTTGCGTGGTCAAGGGCTGGCGGCATTCGAGGCGGCCGCGCTGGGCGTCTGGCTGCATGCCAGCACTGGCCAGTTGCTCGGCGTAGGCGGTCGTGGCTTGGCCGCCAGTGATCTGCTTCCTGCCATTCGTCAGTTGCTTGAGGAGCATTGTGCATGCCTGCAGTAACCCTTTACGCCGAAGACGAGGACGCCATGCTGGCCCTTGGTGCGCGGCTGGCTGCACTGACAGAAGGGCTGGGCATGATTTATCTGCATGGTGACCTGGGGGCCGGCAAAACCACCCTCTCGCGCGGCATCGTGCGCGGCTTCGGCCATGTCGGTGCGGTAAAGAGCCCGACCTTTACCCTGGTCGAGCCCTATGAGCTGGGTGACAAGCGCATCTTCCATTTCGACCTGTACCGCCTGGCCGATCCAGAGGAGCTGGAGTTTCTCGGTATTCGCGACTATTTCGATGGTGCTTCGCTGTGCCTCGTCGAGTGGCCGCAGCGTGGTGCCGGCGTTTTGCCAAAGGCCGACCTGACCATTACCATAAGCCCACAAGATGCCGGCCGTGCGTTGCTGTTGCAGCCGCATAGTGCGCGGGCCGAGGCATGGTGCGCTGCCTTATGCGCAGCCTAATAAGAGTTTGTCTATAAAAATGGGGAAGGCTATGCGCCTGCGTGCGCTGTTTGGCGGAGTAGGGTTGTTGTTGGCGGCGATGGCTGTCGACGTGCTGGCCGCAACGGAAGTGCGCAGTGTGCGCCTGTGGCGTGCGCCGGATAACACTCGCCTGGTCTTCGACCTGTCTGGCCCGGTGCAGCACAGTGTGTTCACCCTTGCTGCGCCCAATCGCATCGTCATCGATGTCAGCGGAGCCACCCTGGCTACCCGACTCGATCAATTGTCGTTGAGCAACACGCCAATCACTGCTGTGCGTTCGGCGCAGCGTTCGCCTACCGACTTGCGCCTGGTGCTGGACCTGTCCGCCACGGTGGCGCCGAAAAGCTTCACCCTGGCGCCCAACCAGCAGTATGGTCATCGGCTGGTCGTCGATCTGTTCGATGATGCGTCGGGTGCTGCGCCGGCTGCCCAAGTAGCCCCTCCGGTATCTACCGCCGCCAATCAAACACCCGCTACGGGCACTGCTTTGCCACCGGCAGTTGCGCCGAGCGCCTCTGCCAGCGCGTTGCCGCCGGTCCCTGGCGGCAAGCGCGATATCGTGGTGGCTATCGATGCCGGCCATGGTGGTGAGGATCCCGGCGCTCTCGGCCCTGGCAAGAAAATCTTCGAGAAGAACGTAACCCTGGCGATTTCCAAGGAGTTGCAACGGCAGATCAATGCCGAGAAGGGGTTCCGAGCCGAGCTGGTGCGCACGGGTGACTATTTCATCCCGTTGCGTAAACGTACTGAAATCGCGCGCAAAAAAGGCGCTGATCTTTTCGTTTCCATCCATGCCGATGCGGCGCCGCGGGCGGCAGCCTTTGGTGCTTCGGTATTTGCCTTGTCGGACCGTGGCGCTACCTCGGAAACCGCCCGCTGGCTGGCCGATAGCGAAAACCAGTCGGACCTGATTGGCGGAGCTGGCAATGTCAGCCTGGACGACAAGGACCGTATGCTCGCTGGCGTCCTGCTCGATCTGTCGATGACGGCCTCGCTATCTTCCAGTCTGAATGTCGGGCAGAAAGTGCTCAGCAACATGGGTAGCATCACCCCGCTGCACAAGCGACGTGTGGAACAGGCCGGATTCATGGTGCTGAAGTCGCCGGACATTCCCTCGATCCTGGTCGAAACCGGTTTCATCTCCAATCCCAATGAGGCAAACAAGCTCTCCAGTCATAGCCATCAGCAGGCGCTGGCGCGCTCGATCACGACCGGGGTCAAACAGTTCTTTCAACAGAATCCGCCACCCGGCACCTACATCGCCTGGCTGCGTGATACTGGCAAGATTGCGCCGGGGCCGCGCGAGCATGTGGTCACCTCCGGCGAGAGTCTGGCGCTGATTGCCCAGCGTTATCAGGTCAGTCTGGCCGCGCTGCGTGGCGCCAATTCGTTGAAATCGGACACCATCAAGGTCGGCCAGACCCTGAGTATTCCGGCCACGGCGCTGGCGGCTCAGCCGTGAGTGGCGGTGCGCGCATCCAGCTGCTCAGTCCGCGGCTGGCTAACCAGATTGCTGCCGGCGAAGTAGTCGAGCGGCCGGCCTCGGTGATCAAGGAGTTGCTGGAGAACAGCCTGGACGCCGGCGCCAAGCGCATCGATGTCGAGGTCGAACAGGGTGGTGTCAAGCTGCTGCGGGTGCGCGATGACGGCAGTGGCATCCCGGCCGACGACCTGCCCCTGGCTCTGGCGCGCCATGCCACCAGCAAGATCCGCGAACTGGAAGACCTGGAAAGTGTGATCAGCCTGGGTTTTCGCGGCGAGGCGCTGGCTTCTATCAGCTCGGTAGCGCGCCTGACCATGACCTCGCGCACCGCCGATGCCGAGCAGGCCTGGCAAGTGGAAACCGAAGGTCGCGACATGGCCGCGCGGGTGCAGCCGGCAGCCCATCCGGTTGGCACCTCGGTGGAAGTTCGCGATCTGTTCTTCAATACCCCGGCGCGGCGCAAGTTCCTGCGCACCGAAAAGACTGAGTTCGATCGCCTGCAGGATGTGATCAAGAAGCTGGCTCTGGCTCGTTTCGATGTGGCTTTCCATCTGCGCCACAATGCCAAGACGGTGTTCGCCCTGCACGAGGCGCCGGACGAGATCAGTCGTGCGCGGCGTGTGGCCAGTGTCTGTGGGCCGGCGTTCCTCGAACAGGCGCTGCCGATCGAGGTCGAGCGCAGCGGCCTGCGGCTGTGGGGCTGGGTGGGGCTGCCGACCTTCTCGCGCAGTCAGGCCGATCTGCAGTATTTCTACGTCAACGGTCGCATGGTGCACGACAAGCTGGTCGCTCACGCGGTGCGCCAGGCCTATCGCGACGTGCTGTTCAACGGACGTCACCCGACTTTCGTGCTGTTCTTGGAGATCGATCCGAGCGTGGTTGACGTCAACGTGCACCCGACCAAGCATGAAGTGCGTTTCCGTGACGGGCGCATGGTGCATGACTTCCTCTATGGCACCCTGCACCGCGCTCTTGGTGAGGTGCGTCCCGAGGATCAGCTGGCGGCACCCGCTGCTGTCAGCCAGGTGATGCGTCCGACTGGGCAGGTGGCCGGTGAGTTCGGCCCTCAGGGCGAGATGGGGCTGGCCGCCAATATACTGGAGCAGCCGGCTGCGCCGTCTTCCATCTGGCGCTCGCCCGGTGCGGGTTATCAGGCGCCGCGTAACGAGCCTTCCATGCTGCCGGTGGCCGAGGCGCAGGGGGCGTATCGTGAGTATTTCGCGCCGCTGCCTGAGTCTGCTGCTCTGCCACAGGCGCAGGGGGATATCCCACCGCTGGGCTATGCCTTGGCTCAGCTAAAGGGCGTTTACATCCTGGCCGAAAATGCCCAGGGCATGGTGCTGGTGGACATGCATGCGGCGCATGAGCGGATCATGTATGAGCGCCTGAAGACCGCCATGGCTAGCGAAGGCCTGCGCGGCCAACCGTTGCTGGTGCCGGAGTCGATTGCGCTGAGTCAGCGCGAAGCTGATTGCGCCGAGGAGCATGGCGAATGGTTTCAGCGCCTGGGCTTCGAGCTACAGCGATTGGGTGAGGAAAGCCTGGCGATCCGCCAGATCCCGGTGCTGCTCAAGCAAGCCGAAGCGACCCAGCTGGTGCGTGACGTACTGGCTGATCTGCTTGAATACGGCACCAGTGATCGTATTCAGGCTCATCTCAACGAGTTGCTGGCGACCATGGCCTGTCATGGTGCAGTGCGCGCCAATCGGCGCCTGACTCTGCCCGAGATGAACGGTCTGTTGCGTGACATGGAACAAACCGAACGCAGCGGTCAGTGCAATCACGGTCGGCCGACCTGGACCCAGCTGGGCATGGATGATCTGGACAAGTTGTTCCTGCGCGGCCGCTGAAATCACTCCCTAAGCTGCTGCGTTTGCTCATGCGGCGTTAAAAATCGGTTCGGAGTGCTCATTTACAATCGGTAAACTGCGCTTCCTCACCGATTTTTTCCTTGCCTGAGCTGCGCTCGCAACGCTTAGAGAGCGATTTGAAACCATGATTGAGCGCTTGCCCCCCGCGATTTTCCTGATGGGCCCGACGGCCGCCGGCAAGACCGATCTGGCCCTGGCACTGGCTGAGGCGCTGCCTTGCGAGCTGATCAGCGTTGATTCGGCGTTGATCTATCGGGGCATGGATATCGGCACCGCCAAGCCTGATCGCGTCACCCTGGAGCGATTTCCGCACCAGTTGATTGATATTCGCGATCCTGCCGAAAGCTATTCTGCCGCCGAATTTCGCGCCGATGCCCTGGCGGCAATGGCCGAGGTCACGGCTCGCGGGCGAATTCCGCTGCTGGTTGGTGGCACCATGTTGTATTTCAAGGCGCTGCTCGAGGGGCTGGCCGATATGCCGGGTGCCGATCCGGTTGTGCGTGCCGAGCTGGAGGCGCGTGCCGCTGTCGAAGGCTGGCAGTCCCTGCACCGGGAACTGGCTGAGATTGATCCGCAGTCGGCTGCACGTATTCATCCGAACGATCCGCAACGTCTTACCCGCGCGCTCGAAGTTTACCGGGTCAGCGGGCTGAGCATGACGGCACACCGTAAGCAGCAAGCCGCTGAAAATAGCGGCCCAGACGCCCCCGGAATGGCATGTTTGCCTTATACTGTGGCGCAGTTCGCCATTGCGCCGGAGCAGCGGCAAGTGCTGCACGCCCGGATTGCCCAGCGTTTTCACCTGATGCTGGAACAAGGCTTTGTCGAAGAGGTCGAAGCGTTGCGGCTGCGCGGCGACTTGCATGCGGGGTTGCCGTCGATTCGTTCGGTTGGCTACCGTCAGGTGTGGGATTACCTGGACGGCAAGCTGGGTCGCGACGAAATGACGGAGCGGGGGATCATCGCCACACGCCAGTTGGCCAAGCGGCAATTTACCTGGCTGCGCAGCTGGGAAAACCTGCAGTGGCTGGACAGCCTGGCCAGTGACAATCTTTCTTGTGCCTTGAAATACCTGAACGCGGTCTCCATATTGAAGTGAGACCTATTCGGCGGCCGTCTATCCTTGTTTGTTGAGTGTGATACGGCATAAGCCATCTTTGCTTTACTACTATTTTGACCCTACAGGAGTGCGGCACATGTCAAAAGGGCATTCGCTACAAGACCCTTACCTGAATACCTTGCGTAAGGAACGCGTACCGGTTTCCATCTATCTGGTGAACGGCATCAAGCTGCAGGGTCAGATCGAATCCTTCGACCAGTTCGTCATTTTGCTGAAGAACACTGTCAGCCAGATGGTCTACAAACACGCCATCTCGACCGTCGTGCCGAGCCGTCCGGTTCGTCTGCCGAGTGCAACTGAAGGCGAACAGACCGAGCCGGGCAACATTTGACGGGAGCCTGCCTTGTTCTTTGAGCGCCACGGTGGTGGTGAGCGGGCCATTCTCGTTCACCTGGATGGCCAGAATCCCGAGGCGCGTGAAGACCCGCAGGAGTTCCGCGAGCTGGCGTTGTCTGCTGGTGCGGATTTGGCTGCCTTCGTCAATGTGCCGCGTCATCAGCCGACCGCCAAGTTCTTGGTCGGCAGCGGTAAGGTCGAGGAGCTGCGTGATCTGGTCAAGGCCGAAGCGGCTGATCTGGTCATCTTCAACCATACCCTCACGCCCAGCCAGGAGCGCAACCTAGAGCGTGCCTTCGAGTGCCGGGTGCTTGATCGTACTGGCCTGATTCTCGATATCTTTGCTCAGCGCGCGCGCACCCATGAGGGCAAGCTGCAGGTTGAGCTGGCCCAGCTGGATCACATGAGTACGCGCCTGGTGCGCGGCTGGACTCACCTTGAGCGGCAGAAGGGGGGTATCGGTCTGCGCGGCCCGGGTGAAACCCAGCTGGAAACCGACCGCCGCCTGCTGCGTGTGCGCATCCGTCAGATCAAACAGAAGCTCGAGAAGGTCCGCAGCCAGCGTGAGCAGGCGCGTCGCGGGCGTAAGCGCGCAGACATTCCTTCGGTATCCCTGGTCGGCTACACCAACGCCGGCAAGTCCACGTTGTTCAATGCGCTGACCACTTCCGATGTGTATGCCGCTGATCAGTTGTTCGCCACCCTGGATCCGACGCTGCGTCGTCTTGAGCTGGATGATCTGGGGCCGGTGGTGTTGGCGGATACCGTAGGTTTTATTCGTCACTTGCCGCACAAGCTGGTGGAGGCGTTTCGCTCCACTCTGGAGGAGTCGAGCAACTCCGACCTGCTGCTGCATGTAATCGATGCCTATGAGCCGGAGCGTGACCAGCAGATCGAGCAGGTCATGGCGGTGCTGGGTGAGATCGGCGCCAATGAGCTGCCTATCCTTGAGGTCTACAACAAGATTGATTTGCTGGAGCATGTCGAGCCACAGATACAGCGCAACGGTGACGGTAAACCGGTGCGCGTATGGTTGTCGGCGCGTGATGGCAAGGGTCTGGAGTTGTTGCGTCAGGCGGTGGCTGAACTGCTCGGCGAGGATATGTTCATCGGGACCTTGCGTTTGCCTCAGCGATTGGGGCGTTTGCGGGCGCAATTCTTTGCATTGAATGCCGTGCAGAGCGAAGAGCATGATGACGAGGGCGCTATTCTCTTGGCCATCCGCCTGCCGCGTGTAGAGTTGAATCGGTTGGTCAGTCGCGAAGGCTGGCAGCCGCAGGAATTCCTCGAGCAACACACTTTGCAATAAAGCCTGCCTCATCGCTTTTGCGGCGGGTGGCGGGCTTTCTGTAGCATTAGGCGGCGCGCCGCGGGCGCGTCTTCGCTTTATCAGATGGAGAGCGCTATGGCTTGGAATGAGCCGGGTGGCAATTCGAATAATCAGGATCCTTGGGGTGGCCGCAAAGGCGGTGGCCGGCAAGGACCACCAGATCTCGATGAGGCCTTCCGTAAACTGCAGGAGAGCCTCAACGGTATCTTCGGTGGCGGTAAGAAACGCGGTGGCAGCGAGGGTGGCGGTTTTGGCCTGCTGGGCATCGGTCTCGGTCTGCTGTTTGCAGTCTGGCTGTGGAATGCGGTCTACATCGTCGATGCACAGGAGCAAGCGGTTATTCTGCGTCTTGGCAAGTACCACGAGACAGTGGGTCAGGGCCTGAATATCTACTTCCCGCCGATCGACAAGAAATTCCAGGAGAATGTGACGCGTGAGCGCAGCTTCTCCAAGCAAGGGCAGATGCTCACCGAGGACGAGAACATCGTCGAGGTGCCATTGACCGTGCAGTACAAGATCAGCAACCTGAAAGACTTCGTGCTGAATGTCGATCAGCCTGAAGTCAGCCTGCAGCACGCCACCGAAAGTGCGCTGCGTCATGTGGCCGGCTCCACCTCGATGGATGAGGTGATTACTCTCGGTCGTGAGCAGATGTCTCTGGAAGTGAGCAAGCGTTTGCAGACCTTCCTCAACAACTACGGCACCGGTATCACGGTTACCCAGGTCAACATCCAGCGCGCCACGGCTCCAGCCGAGGTCAAGGATGCTTTCGACGACGTGATTCGTGCCCGTGAAGACGAGCAGCGCGAGAAGAACCAGGCGGAAACCTATGCCAACGGCGTGGTGCCGGAGGCGCGCGGTCAGTCCCAGCGCATCATCGAGGATGCCAACGGTTACCGCGATGAGGTGGTCTCGCGTGCCCAAGGTGAGGCGGATCGCTTCAGCAAGTTGGTCGCGGAGTACCGCAAGGCGCCGGAAATTACCCGTCAGCGTCTGTATCTGGACACTATGCAGGAAGTTTACCGCAACACCAGCAAGGTGCTGGTGACCGGTAAGGACGGCCAGAGCAATTTGCTCTACCTGCCCCTGGATAAAATGATCGAAGGCCGTGGCGCCGCCGGTGCTGCCAGCGCCGCGCCAGCGGCCAGCAGTGAAACGGCAACCCGGGTCATCAGTGATCTGGAGCGCCGAGATCTGCGCGTGAGGGAGAGCCGCTGATGAGCAATAAATCGCTGTTTGCCCTGATCGCGGGCCTGGTTCTGGCTGTAGTGGCCTGGAACAGCTTCTACATTGTCACCCAGACGGAAAAGGCCGTGCTCCTGCAGTTCGGTAAGATCCAGGTGGCCGATGTGCAGCCTGGTCTGCACATGAAGGTTCCAATGGTCAACCAGGTACGCAAGTTCGACGGTCGCCTGCTGACCCTAGAATCGCCGATTCAGCGCGTGCTGACTTTGGAAAAGAAAGCGGTGATGGTTGATGCCTATGCTAAGTGGCGGGTGGCTGACGCTGAGCGCTTCTATACCGCAACTTCTGGGCAGAAGCAGATTGCCGATGATCGTCTGTCGCAGCGTCTTGTCTCGGCATTGTCCAACCAGTTCGGTACTCGTTCCCTGCACGAAGTGGTTTCCGGTGAGCGCGATGCGCTGATGGCGGCCATTACCAAGTCCCTCAATGGCATGGCGCAGAAGGAATTGGGTATCGAGGTGGTCGATGTGCGCGTCAAGGCCATTGACCTGCCCAAAGAGGTCTATCGCAGCGTGTTTGACCGTATGGCGTCCGAGCGCGAGCGCGAGGCCCGTGAGCATCGTGCCAAGGGCAAGGAGTTGGCTGAAGGCATTCGTGCTGATGCCGACCGGCAGAAGCGTGTATTGCTGGCTGAGGCGTATCGCGAGTCCGAGGAAGTGCGCGGTGATGGTGATGCCAAAGCGGCCTCCATCTACGCGGCGGCCTACGGCCAGGATCAGGAGTTCTACGCGTTCTATCGCAGCCTGGGTGCTTACCGTGACAGCTTCTCCAGCAAGAACGACGTGTTGGTGCTGGATCCCGATAGCGAATTCTTCCGCTACATGCAGCAATCCAAGCCCTGATTTGGGCATTCCCGGCGTGGCCATTCGGCCCGCCGGGGTGACCGTCGGGGAAAACGTGTTATCATGGGCCAGCCGGGTAAAAAGCCCGGCTTTTTTGCGTCTGCAGGAATCATGTGGCAGGAATTTGCTATCGCGTTGTGCCTGATGTTGGTACTGGAAGGCGTGTTGCCTTTCCTCTATCCGCGACGCTGGCGCGATGCACTCGCGCAGTTGGTGCGGTTGCCGGATAGGCAGCTGCGTCTGATGGGGCTGGCCAGCATGCTGCTGGGAACCGCCCTCCTGTATCTGCTTCACTGAAGGCTTGCCGCCCAGACCGAGAGGGGAATGGCAAAATGGCAACGGTAGACCGCTGGCTGCTGCCAGATGGCATCGAAGAAGTACTGCCGCCGGAAGCGGCGCGTATCGAGGCGGCTCGCCGCCAGGTGCTGGATCTGTTCCAGTGCTGGGGTTACGAATTTGTCGTGACGCCGCACATTGAATACCTCGAATCCCTGCTCACCGGAGCTGGCCAGGATCTGGATCTGCGCACCTTCAAGGTGACCGATCCGCAATCCGGCCGCCTGATGGGCTTTCGTGCCGACATCACGCCGCAAGTGGCGCGCATCGATGCGCACACCCTGCGCCGCGAAGGGCCCAGCCGTCTGTGCTATGCCGGCAGCGTGCTGCATGCGCAGCCGCGCGCATTGTCTACCTCGCGTAGCCCGATTCAACTGGGCGCCGAGTTGTATGGCGATGCCAGTCCGGCCAGCGATGTAGAAGTCATCAGCCTGATGCTCGACATGCTCGAACTGGCCCGCGTGCCCGATGTGCACATGGACCTCGGTCATGTCGGCATCTACCGTGGTCTAGCGCGCGCCGCCGAGCTGTCTGGCGAGGTCGAGCAGCAGCTGTTCGACGCCCTGCAGCGCAAGGCCGTGGATGAAGTGGCGGCGCTGACCGACAACCTGCCGGCTGCGCTGGCTTCCATGCTGCGTGCGCTGGCCGAGCTGTGTGGTGGACGCGAAGTGCTGGAGCTGGCCCAGGCCTGCCTGGTCGATGCGCCTGCCGATGTGCATGCGGCGCTCGATGAGCTGGTTTCCATCGCCGACGAGCTGGAGTTGCGTTATCCCGAGTTGCCGCTGTACTTCGACCTGGGCGAGTTGCGCGGTTACCGCTATCACACGGGAGCGGTGTTCGCCGCATTCGTGCCGGGTGTCGGCCAGTCGATCGCCCAAGGTGGTCGCTATGACGACATCGGTGCCGATTTCGGCCGTGCCCGCCCGGCTACCGGTTTCTCCACTGACCTGAAGACCCTGGTCAGCCTCGGCGACATGCCGGTCGATGAGCTGGCGCCTGGTGTCTGGGCGCCGGACAGCCATGATGTCTACCTGTGGCAAGCCGTGCAGCGCCTGCGCCGTGAAGGTGTACGCGTGGTCCAGGCGCTGCCCGGCCAGGAAATTACCGCTGCCGCCGAGGCCGGCTGCGATCGTCAGTTGCAGTTGTGCGACGGTCGTTGGCAGGTCGCGCCCCTGGCGTTCTGAATGATTTTCCGCCGGCCGCGGCCGGCATCGAGCTTCCGCAAAGAGGAAAAGTGTTATGGGTAAGAATGTCGTGGTCCTGGGCACCCAGTGGGGTGATGAGGGCAAGGGCAAGATCGTCGACCTGCTGACCGAACAGGTAGCTGCCGTTGTGCGCTACCAGGGCGGCCACAACGCCGGTCACACCCTGGTCATCGACGGCGAGAAAACCGTGCTGCACCTGATTCCGTCCGGCATCCTGCGCGAAGGCGTGCAGTGCCTGATCGGCAACGGTGTAGTGGTCGCTCCCGACGCCCTGATGCGCGAGATCACCAAGCTGGAAGAGAAGGGTGTGCCGGTGCGCGAGCGTCTGCGTATCAGCCCGTCCTGCCCGCTGATCCTTTCCTATCACGTGGCCCTCGACCAGGCGCGCGAGAAGGCCCGTGGCGATGCCAAGATCGGCACCACCGGTCGCGGCATCGGCCCGGCTTACGAAGACAAGGTGGCGCGTCGTGGCCTGCGGGTTGGCGACCTGTTCCATCGTGAGCGTTTCGCCGCCAAACTCGGTGAGCTGCTGGACTACCACAACTTCGTGCTGGTCAATTACTACAAAGAGCCGGCGGTAGACTTCCAGGCCACGCTGGACGAGTGCATGGCCTACGCCGAGCTGCTGCGTCCGATGATGGCTGACGTTACGGCGACCCTGCATGACCTGCGTCGGGCCGACAAGGACATCATGTTCGAGGGTGCTCAGGGTTCGCTGCTGGATATCGACCACGGCACTTACCCCTACGTCACCAGCTCCAACACCACGGCAGGCGGTACCGCCACCGGCTCCGGTTTCGGTCCGTTGTACCTGGACTACATCCTCGGTATTACCAAGGCTTACACCACCCGTGTCGGCTCTGGTCCGTTCCCTACCGAACTGTTCGACGAAACTGGCGCTTTTCTCGCCAAGCGTGGTCATGAGTTCGGTTCAACCACCGGGCGCGCTCGTCGCTGCGGCTGGTTCGATGCTGTGATCCTGCGTCGTGCCATCGAAATCAACAGCATTTCCGGTCTGTGCCTGACCAAGCTGGACGTGCTCGATGGCCTGGAAACACTGCTGATCTGTACCGGCTACAAGGACGCCCAGGGCGTGCTGCTGGTCGATGCGCCGACCGATGCCGACAGCTACATCGGTCTGCAGCCGGTGTACGAGGAAATGCCGGGCTGGAGCGAGTCGACCCTGGGCGCCCAAAGCCTGGAAGAGCTACCGGCGGCCGCGCGTGCCTATATCAAGCGCGTCGAGGAGCTGGTCGGTGCGCCGATCGACATCATTTCCACCGGCCCGGATCGTAACGAGACCATCGTATTGCGCCATCCGTTCGCCTGATCGCTGCTGCATTGACAGAAAGGCCGCTCTCGAGCGGCCTTTCTGCTTTTCGGCGCAAGCCGCCGGACTGTCCTATACCTTGCCTTGGGGTGCAGCTTTATTGTCCGCTGCCGATGCAATGACATATGCGGCTCTGGCGGAAGGAGTGAGTAGTGTCCGTTTTATTCTCGTTGTTGCGCAGCCGCCTGCTGCGCCCGGTGTTTGTGGCGCTTGGTATTGCCATGCTTGCGCAGATTGGGCTGGCGGTTTGGTTGACGCATGCCACGGTCGATGGCTTGGTGCGCGATCTGACGGAGCGTCTAGGTGCTGAGAGTGCGCGCCTGTCTGCTGAGTTGGGTATGGCCGAGCAGGAAATGCGTGATGGTATGGCTGCGCTATCGGTCAATACGCGGGAGCGTTTGGGTGGCGGGCTCTCGACGCAGCTGAAGGCTGAGCAGGTGCAGTTGCGTCAGGTACTGGAAGAGAGTCTCAAACAGTCCGGCAACTCCATGGCGCAATTGCTGGCCGGGGTCGCGCCCAAAGCTATCTGGGATAATGATGCGCCGGCTCTGACTGCGTTTACGCGTATCGCCCAGCGCGACCCTGCTGTGCTGTTCGCCGTTTATTACGACGCGCAGGGTCAGCGTCTGACCCGCAACTTCAACCGTAGCAGTGAGCAAGTGCGCCAGTTGGTGGCCGCTGGGCAGGGCAAGACGCCACTGGAGCGCCTGGTCGATGCGGCCTCGCGGGATCCGCGGGTGCACATGGTTGAAGTCGACATCAATCCGATGGGCGCGTCGATTGGCAAGATACAGCTGGGTCTTTCCCTGGATGCGGTCGAGAAAGAGCTTGTTGCGCTGGATGGTCGTTTTGCGGCTTTAGTCGGCAGTGCGGGTGAGCTGGTTGACACCAGTCTGGCGGGGGCGGCGCAGGAGAGTGCTCAAGCCTTGCAGCAGCGCTTGCAGCTAGCTGAGCAGGCGACCCAGGACATGGCGAGCAATGGCAGTGAAACGGTACTGGCGGCTGCCGAAACCTTGCGTTGGCGCGTGGCTGTGGGTTTGTTGGTGATCGGTCTGTTGATGTTGATAGTGGTGGCGCTGGTGCTTGGCTGGCGGGTGCTGAGTCGCTTGCAGTTGTTGATTGCGGCGCTGCAAGACTTGGCAGCGGGCGAGGGGGATCTGACCCGTCGTGTGCGGCTGGACAGCGCTGATGAGGTTGGCGACATGGCTGAGGCGGTCAATCGTTTTATCGCCAAACTGCAACCCATCGTGCGCGAGGCGGGCGAGGTGGCGCAGCGTACTGGCGAGGAGATTCGCAGCCTGACCCGGCGCAGTGCGTCGGCGGAGGCGGCTTCCATGCGTCAGCGTGACGAAGTGGCGGGCAGTTTGCAGGCGCTAGAGGAGATGGCGGGCGCCGCTCAGGCGGAAAGCCAAGCCATGCATGATGCCCAGCAGCGGGTGCTAGCGATCCGCCAAGCGGCTCATGAGAACGCGGCCATCGCCCAGAAGGTTGGCGGCCTGATTGAGGCTCTGGTGGCTCGGGTGGATAACGGTTCCGCGGTGATCGAGCGGCTGGCGCAGCAGAGCGAGCAGATTGAGGTGGTGTTGACGGTGATTCGCTCGATTGCCGAGCAGACCAATCTGCTGGCGCTGAACGCGGCTATCGAGGCCGCGCGGGCTGGTGAGAGTGGGCGCGGTTTTGCTGTAGTGGCTGACGAAGTGCGCGCCTTGGCCAGCAAGACCCAGCAGTCTACGGGGGATATTCAGGCGCATATCACGGCGCTGCAGCAGGGCGCCCGTGAGGCGGTGGCGGTGATCGGTCAGGCGGGTGAGCAGGCGGCCGAAGGCTTGCAGGCGCTGCGCGACAGTGCGCGTTTGCAGCAAACGGTGCAGGCGTCGGTAGATGAGGTGCATGGCGCTATTGATGCTGCTACGCGGGCTGCAGCCCATCAGGCTGATGGTGCCGGCGCTGTGCGTGGTCGGGTTGAGGTGATTCATGGCGAGGCACAGCGGGCAGCGGGCGAGGTCAGTGCGACGGCCGCCAGTGGTCGGGTGCTGGAGGGGCTGGTCAACCAGCTCAAGGCCAGCTTCGCCCAGTTCAAGGTCTGACAACCGGCTGCGCGTCGGAAAAGCTGTGTTGGAAGAGGCTTCAGAGGCCGCTAGCGGCCAACGCCCTTTAGGGCAGCCCAGAAGGGGCGAGCAAGGCGAGTCATGCTCATTGACTGCAGTCAACTCCGCTTCTTCAACCTCTTTACTCGCAGGTGCTCGCCCTTCGGGCCAGCCTTCGGCTGTTACTCCCGTTGGTCGTTGCGCCTTGCTTTTCTCTAGCTCGCGCGGTTGTGTGAGGCGCGTCAGGTGATTTCCTGAGGCCAGAAAAGACAAAACCGAGCCAGTGGCTCGGTTTTGTTTTGAAGAGTGGTGCCCAGGAGAAGACTCGAACTTCCACGGTGTTGCCACCGCTAGGACCTGAACCTAGTGCGTCTACCAATTCCGCCACCTGGGCACATTGCGATGATTGCTCATCGACTTTTTGCAGCGGCTACCGATTGGTCGGTACGGCTTTGCTGCTCCGTAAAAACGAAACCGAGCCAATGGCTCGGTTGCTGAATAGTGGTGCCCAGGAGAAGACTCGAACTTCCACGGTGTTGCCACCGCTAGGACCTG
>CAZFKQ010000002.1:62570-129916 GCA_964518735.1 uncultured Pseudomonas sp. | reverse complement strand
AACCTAGTGCGTCTACCAATTCCGCCACCTGGGCACAAGAAACAATGATCACTCAACGTTTCCGTGGTACAACGTCTCAGCAACGTTGTGGGCGCGAATAATACGGGCGACCTTTTTTCTTGTAAACCCCTGACGGCAAAAAAATTATTGTCGATTGAAAAGCTGACCCTCGATGCGTTTTCGCGCTTCAATAGGCACATGGCAAACACTTCTATATATGCGTAAAGGTAATTTCATTTAATGGCCGATTGGCAATCCCTCGATCCCGAGGCCGCCCGCGAGGCGGAAAAATACGAAAATCCTATCCCCAGCCGTGAGCTGATCCTGCAGCACCTGTCCGAGCGCGGTTCGCCCGCTGCCCGCGAGGAGCTGATGGCCGAGTTGGGCCTGACTACCGACGACCAGGAAGAAGCGCTGCGTCGCCGCCTGCGTGCCATGGAGCGCGATGGTCAGCTCATCTATACCCGTCGCGGAACCTATGCGCCGGTCGACAAGCTCGACCTGATCCGTGGTCGCATCAGCGGTCACCGTGATGGTTTCGGCTTCCTGGTGCCAGACGATGGCAGTGATGACCTGTTCCTCAGTCCGGCGCAGATGCGCCTGGTCTTCGACGGCGACCGCGCGTTGGCGCGAGTTTCCGGTCTTGATCGTCGTGGCCGTCGCGAGGGTGCAATTGTCGAAGTGATCGAGCGCGCCCACGAGACCATTGTTGGTCGCTACTTCGAAGAGGCCGGTATCGGCTACGTAGAAGCTGATAATCCGAAGATCCAGCAGGAAGTGCTGGTTACTCCGGGTCGTCATGGCGATGCCAAGGTCGGTCAGTTCGTCGCGATCAAGATTACCCACTGGCCGACTGCGCGCTTCCAGCCGCAGGGCGATATCGTCGAAGTGGTTGGCAACTACATGGCGCCGGGCATGGAAATCGATGTGGCGCTGCGCAGCTATGACATTCCGCATGTCTGGCCGCAAGCTGTAGTCAAGGAAGCGCACAAGCTCAAGCCGGAAGTGGAAGAGGCGGACAAGGAGAAGCGCATTGATCTGCGCCATCTGCCGTTCGTTACCATCGATGGTGAAGATGCTCGCGACTTCGACGACGCTGTTTATTGCGAAAAGAACAGCAGTGCCTGGAAGCTGTTTTCCGGCGGCTGGAAGCTCTATGTCGCCATCGCCGACGTGTCGCACTACGTCAAAGTTGGTGCGGCGCTGGACGACGAAGCGCAGAAGCGCGGCAACTCGGTGTACTTCCCCGAGCGCGTGATTCCGATGCTGCCGGAGGAGTTGTCCAATGGCCTGTGTTCGCTGAATCCGCATGTCGATCGCCTGGCCATGGTCTGCGAGATGACCATGTCCAAGGCTGGCAAACTGGTTGATTATCAGTTCTACGAAGCGGTAATTCACTCCCATGCGCGCCTGACCTACAACAAGGTCAGTGCCATGCTGGAGCAGCCGAAAAGCAGCGAAGGCAAAGCCCTGCGTACCGAGTACAAGGACGTTCTGCCGCACCTCAAGCAGCTCTATTCCCTGTATCAGGTGTTGCTGGCAGCTCGTCATGAACGTGGCGCCATTGATTTCGAGACCCAGGAAACCCGCATCATTTTCGGCGCAGGGCGCAAGATTGCGGAGATCCGTCCGACTCAGCGCAACGATGCGCACAAGCTGATCGAGGAATGCATGCTGGCGGCCAACGTCGCCACCGCGCAGTTCATGCAGAAGCATGAAATCCCCTCGCTGTACCGTGTGCACGACGGTCCGCCGCCGGAGCGCCTGGAAAAACTCAAGGCCTTCCTCACCGAGCTGGGGCTGGGGCTGCACAAAGGCAAGGAAGGGCCGTCGCCGAAGGACTACCAGAAGCTGCTGCAAAGCATCCAGGGTCGTCCGGACTTCCATCTGATCCAGACCGTGATGCTGCGCTCGCTGAGCCAGGCGGTGTACAGCGCCGACAACCACGGCCACTTCGGTCTGAACTACGAAGCCTACACCCACTTCACCTCGCCGATCCGTCGTTACCCGGACCTGCTGGTGCATCGTGCTATTCGTAGTGTCGTGCGCTCCAAGCTGGATACCCCGCATGTGCGTCGCGCTGGCGCTACCAGCATGCCGCGTGCGCGTATCTACCCGTACGACGAGCCGGCTCTGGAGCAGTTCGGCGAGCAGTGCTCGATGACCGAACGGCGTGCCGACGAGGCCACGCGTGACGTGGTCAACTGGCTCAAGTGCGAGTTCATGAAGGATCGCGTTGGCGAGACCTTTGACGGCCTTATCACTGCGGTGACCGGCTTCGGTCTGTTCGTCGAGTTGAAGGACATCTACGTCGAGGGTCTGGTGCATGTCACCGCGCTGCCGGGCGACTACTACCACTTCGATCCCGTGCATCACCGCCTGGCCGGCGAGCGCAGCGGGCGCAGCTTCCGCCTCGGCGACAGCGTTGAGGTGAAGGTCATGCGTGTCGATCTCGATGAGCGCAAGATCGACTTCGAACTGTCCGAGGGCGCGGCCAATGCGCCGGTCGGACGCAAGCGTAGCGGGGCGCGTGGCGAAACGGGTGCCGACAAGGCGTCTGGCTCCCGTCGTGGCAAGAGCGAGTCGGCTGGCGGCGTGGTAGGCAATACCGATGTACAGAAGAGTCGCGACCTGAAAAAGGCGCTGCTCTCCGGGGCCAAGGCGGGCGGCAAGCCGGCGGCCGCTCGCGGCGGCGACGGGGCGAAAAAGCCGGCGTCCAGCCATCGCAAGGGCGCGCCCAAGACGGGTGCTGCGCCAGCAGCTGCCGGCAAGCCCCGTAAGCGCAAGGCCAAGTCATGAGTCAGCTGGAAAAGGTCTACGGCGTTCATGCCGTAGAGGCGCTGCTGCGTCATCACCCGAAGCGGGTCAAGCAGCTGTGGCTGGCGGAAAGCCGGCATGATCCGCGGGTGCAGGCCCTGGTCGAGCTGGCTGGGCAGAATCGTGTGCCGGTCGGGCAAAAGAACCGTCGCGAGCTCGACGAATGGGCCGAGGGCGTGCACCAGGGTGTGGTGGCGGAAGTCAGCCCCAGCCAGGTGTGGGGCGAGGCCATGCTCGAAGAGCTGCTCGATCGTCGTGAAGGTCCGCCACTGTTGCTGGTGTTGGACGGCGTGACCGATCCGCACAACCTGGGCGCTTGTCTGCGTACCGCCGATGCCGCTGGTGCGCTGGCAGTGATCGTGCCCAAGGATAAATCCGCGACCCTCAACGCTACCGTGCGCAAGGTGGCCTGCGGTGCTGCCGAGGTGATCCCGCTGGTTGCCGTGACCAACCTGGCGCGCACCCTGGAGAAGCTCCAGCAGCGCGGCCTGTGGCTGGTCGGCACGGCCGGCGAGGCCGAGCAGGAACTGTATCAGCAGGATCTGACCGGGCCGACCGTGTTGATCATGGGTGCCGAAGGCAAAGGCATGCGGCGCCTGACGCGTGACCATTGCGATTACCTGGTCAAGTTGCCCATGTCGGGTAGCGTCAGCAGCCTCAATGTCTCGGTCGCTACCGGTGTCTGCCTGTTCGAGGCGGTGCGTCAGCGCCAGGCCAAGCGCTAGCCGTTAGCCGGATGCCTTCAGATAATCGGCGCCGTGAGGCGCCGATTTTCGTTGGGCGCAGTGCCGCCAGGCAAGCTTGGGTTGTTCAAATAATCGCCAGTTTGCCTTGCGCCTGACAGGGGGCTTCTCTAGAATGTCGCCCCTTGCCGTGACGGCAGGCGTTTGCGCGCCCTCCGCCCGGCAAGACCAACTAGTGATATTCACTCCTTGCCTGACCGCATCCAGCGGCAGGCTACAACCCGTAAGGAGCATTTATGCGTCATTACGAAATCATCTTTCTGGTTCACCCGGACCAGAGCGAGCAAGTCGGCGGCATGGTTGAGCGTTACACCAAGCTGATCGAAGAAGACGGCGGCAAAGTACATCGTCTGGAAGATTGGGGCCGTCGTCAGCTGGCTTACGCCATCAACAACGTCCACAAAGCTCACTACGTCATGCTGAACGTAGAGTGCAGCGGCAAGGCCCTGGCCGAGCTGGAAGACAACTTCCGTTATAACGATGCCGTGATCCGTAACCTGGTCATCCGTCGCGACGAAGCCGTTACCGGCCAGTCCGAGATGCTCAAGGCTGAAGAAAACCGCAGCGAGCGCCGTGAGCGTCGTGACCGTCCTGAGAACGCTGACTCCGCCGATGGCGATGACAGCGATAACAGCGACAGCGACAACGCTGACGAGTAATCCACGGATCTATTGAGGAGCCAATCACATGGCACGTTTCTTCCGTCGTCGTAAATTCTGCCGTTTCACCGCTGAAGACGTGAAAGAGATCGATTTCAAAGATCTCAACACCCTGAAAGCCTACATCTCGGAAACCGGCAAAATCGTTCCTAGCCGTATCACCGGTACCAAGGCTCGTTATCAGCGTCAGCTGGCCGTTGCTATCAAGCGCGCCCGTTTCCTGGCCCTGCTGCCCTACACCGACAGCCACGGCCGTTGATAACAGATCGTCGATAAGTAGTAAGGGATAACCGCATGCGCGCCTTGGCTGAGTTCATCATGCGCGGCCGTATGCAGGCCACTCTGGTGGTGGTCGGTTCCGCGGCATTGCCGCTGTTGTTCTGGTTGAGTGCCGCCGCCAGCTGCCTGGTGCTGCTGCGGCGTGGTCTGGGGGATGCCATCGGCATCCTGGCCTGGGCGATGCTGCCGGCATTGGTCTGGTGGTATTTCGGTGAGCCGCGCACCCTGTTGGTGTTGCTCGGTTCGCTGGGGCTGGCGTTGATGTTGCGCGCCGGTCAGTCCTGGGTTCGCGTGCTGCTTGGCAGCGTGGCGCTGGGTCTGGTGTTCAGTGTGGTGTTGGGTGCGGTATTCCGCGAACCCATCATGGCGTTGGCGGCGGAGCTGCATAAGCTGATGCCGCAGATGCTCGATGGGGTCTACCAGCAGTTGCCGGTAGACGAGCGAGCGCGCCTGGAGTCGCTGATTGCCCCGGTACTCACCGGTTTGATGGCAGCCTTACTGCAGATTGTCAGCCTGCTGTGCCTGATGCTTGGGCGTTATTGGCAGGCAGCGTTGTACAACCCAGGTGGTTTCGGGCGTGAGTTCTGCGTCCTGCGACTGCCGCCGCTGCTGGCGTTTGGCTTGCTCGCGGTCATGCTCCTCGGGCCGAATCTCGGTGTGGAGCTGGCCATGCTGACGCCGCTGTGCAGTGTGCCGCTGGCGTTTGCCGGACTGGCGCTGCTGCACGGGCTGGGGCTTTCCCGGTTTTGGCTGGTGGGGCTGTACATAGCGCTGCTGCTGTTTATGCAGCTGATTTATCCGTTACTGGTGGTCTTGGCCATCGTCGACAGTCTGATTGATTTTCGTGGTCGCCGAGCGCGCCACAATGGCGCCGGTCCCGCGAACGGTGAAGGTTAAAAGTTAAGAGGTAAGACCCAAATGGAAGTTATCCTGCTGGAAAAAATCGCCAACCTGGGCAACCTGGGCGACAAGGTCAACGTTAAAGCCGGTTACGGCCGTAACTACCTGCTGCCGCAAGGCAAGGCTACTGCTGCTACCGCCGAGAACGTTGCTGCGTTCGAAGCGCGTCGCGCCGAGCTGGAAAAAGCTGCTGCTGACAAGAAAGCTTCTGCCGAAGCTCGTGCTGCCCAACTGGCCGAACTGGAAGTGACCATCACTGCCAGTGCTGGCGACGAAGGCAAGCTGTTCGGCTCGATCGGTACCCACGACATCGCTGATGCCCTGACCGCCTCCGGCGTTGAAGTGGCTAAGTCTGAAGTGCGTCTGCCGAACGGCACCATTCGCCAGGTTGGCGAATTCGACGTAGCTGTGCACCTGCACACCGACGTTGAAGCAACCGTCAAGGTTGTTGTCGTAGCTGCCTAAGTCAGCCGACTTGTGGGCTTGCGCTTAGGTGCAGGCCTGCTGACAATCGGGCGCGACATTGCATTAGCAGTGTCGTGCCCGTTGTTTTTTCAGTAGAGCCTTTTGCAGAACATGCGTTTGTAAAAGCCTCCGCGCTTTGGAAGTACAGGTGCCATGAACGACATCAGCGTCCCCCAGCAATACGATCTGGAAACCGCCGCCCTCAAGGTGCCGCCGCATTCCATCGAGGCCGAACAGGCCGTTCTGGGTGGTCTGATGCTGGACAACAATGCCTGGGAGCGGGTGCTCGATCAGGTCTCCGATGGCGACTTCTACCGGCATGATCACCGGCTTATTTTTCGCGCCATCTACAAGCTGGCCGAGCGCAACTCGCCATTCGACGTAGTGACCCTGTCCGAGCAGCTGGACAAGGAAGGCCAGTTACCCCAGGTCGGTGGCCTGGCCTACCTTGGCGAGTTGGCAAAGAACACCCCGTCGGTGGCCAACATCAAGGCCTATGCACAGATCATTCGCGAGCGCGCCACCCTGCGCCAACTGATCGGCATCAGTGCGGAGATCGCCGACAGCGCCTATGCGCCCCTGGGGCGTACTGGTGAGGAGATTCTCGACGAGGCCGAGCGGCTGATCTTCCAGATTGCCGAGGCGCGGCCGAAAACCGGTGGCCCGGTGGGCATCAACGATATCCTGGTCAAGGCCATCGACCGCATCGACACGCTGTTCAATAACGGCGATGCGATCACCGGTCTGTCCACCGGATTCAACGACCTCGACAACCTGACCAGCGGCCTGCAGCCGGCCGACATGGTGATCGTCGCCGGTCGTCCGTCCATGGGTAAGACCACTTTCGCCATGAACCTGGTGGAAAACGCCCTGATGCGCAGCGACAAGGCGATCCTGGTCTACTCGCTGGAAATGCCTTCTGAATCCATCGTCATTCGTATGCTCGCTTCGCTGGGGCGCATCGACCAGACCAAGGTGCGTGCCGGTCGCCTGGACGATGACGATTGGCCACGGCTGACCAGTGCGGTCAACCTGCTCAACGATCGCAAACTGTTCATCGACGATACCGCCGGCATCAGCCCCTCGGAAATGCGCGCGCGCACCCGCCGCCTGGCTCGCGAGCACGGCGAGATCGGCTTGATCATGGTCGACTACCTGCAGCTGATGCAGATTCCCGGCTCCAGTGGCGACAACCGGGTTAACGAGATTTCCGAGATCTCGCGCTCGCTAAAGGCCCTGGCCAAGGAATTCAACTGCCCGGTGATTGCCCTGTCGCAGCTCAACCGGGGCCTCGAACAGCGGCCGAACAAGCGCCCGATCAACTCCGACTTGCGCGAATCCGGAGCTATCGAGCAGGACGCTGACATCATCATGTTCGTCTATCGCGACGAGGTGTATCACCCCGAGACCGAGTTCAAGGGCGTGGCCGAGATCATCATCGGCAAGCAGCGTAACGGCCCTCTGGGTACCGCGCGCCTGGCCTTCCTGGGCAAGTACTCGCGCTTTGAAAACCTGGCGCCGGGTAGCTATCAGTTCGACGACGAATAAATCATTACCCCGTAAACCTACTGCGCACAGCACATACTGCGTCGCGCGGTGCTCGCCATCCTCATGAACGGGAGTTCACTCCGGTGGCTGCGCTCCGGGCTTCTTGCCTGTGCCGTGCTCGCTACGGTTTCCGGGGCAACGATGGCAGGGCATGGTCTGGATCAATGAAAACGGGCGCCCAGCGGTTAAGATGGGCGCCCGTTTTGTCCGTCTGGAGCCTGCGTCATGCGTCCCCTCGTTGCCACCATTGATCTGGCCGCCGTTCGTCACAACTATGCCCTGGCCAAGCGTTGCGCGCCGGGGCGCGAGGCATTTGCGGTAGTTAAGGCGAATGGCTACGGGCATGGCGTGCGCGAGGTGGTCACGGCACTGCATGACGAGGCCGATGGCTTTGCCGTGGCCAGCCTGGAGGAGGCCGCCGAGGTGCGCGCCATGCACAGTGAGGCGCGCATCCTGTTGCTGGAGGGCTGTTTCGCCGCCGAGGAGCTGCCGATGGCGGCGCAGCTGCGTCTGGATGTGGTGGTGCAGGGTGAGGAACAGATTGCTGCCCTGCTGGCTGCGTCATTGCCGCGACCGTTGAATGTCTGGCTCAAGCTGGATAGCGGCATGCACCGTCTGGGCCTGGCGCCGGAGGCTGTGCGTGCGGCCCATGCGCGCCTGCGTAGTGCGGCGCAGGTTGCCGAATTGAACCTGCTCAGCCACTTCGCCTGTGCCGACGAGCGCGGCCATCCGCTGATCGAACAACAGGTGGAGATTTTTCTTGAGCTGCTGGATCTGGATTTCGACCAGCGCAGCCTAGCCAACTCGGCAGCCTTGCTGACCATTCCGGCCGCACACATGGATTGGCTGCGGCCCGGCATCATGCTTTATGGCGCCACCCCGTTTGCCGACCTGAGTGCCGCTGAGCTGGGCTTGAAACCGGTGATGAGCCTGACTGCGCAGCTGATCGCCGTGCGCGAGGTGGCGATCGGCGAGAGCGTCGGTTACGGCGCCGGCTGGGTCGCCGAGCGGCCTTCGCGGATCGGTACGGTCAGCTGCGGCTATGCCGACGGTTATCCACGACATGCGCCGAGCGGCACGCCGCTGCTGGTGAATGGCCAGCGTGCGCCGTTGGTCGGGCGGGTGTCGATGGATATGCTGGCGGTCGACCTGAGCGATCTGCCCCAGGCGCAGATCGGTGATGCCGTAGAGTTGTGGGGGGCGCAGTTGCCGGTCGATGAGGTGGCCCAGGCAGCAGGTACCATCGGCTACGAGCTGCTGACCAAGGTTACCGCGCGCGTGCCGCGCCGCTATCTGGGTTGATCGGCGTCAGATCAGACCGCTGGGCACCTTCAGTACATCCAGCTGCAGGCATTCCTGCTGGCTCAGGTTGCCTGCATCGCCCTGCATGACGAAGCCCGAACGTCCTTGCTGCTTGGCTTTGTACAGCGCTTCGTCGGCGGATTTATAGAGGCCAGCGAAGTGCTCGGCATGCCTCGGATAAAGCGCCGCGCCGATACTGATGGTCACCGCCAGGCGGCTGGCGCCATAGAGCACCGGCTTGGCCAGTTCGTCGAGCAGGCGCGCGGCTATTTCCTGGGTGTGGGCTTCGGCGTCTGCCCCGCAGATCAGCACGGCGAACTCGTCGCCACCCAGGCGCGCGACCATGTCGTTGGTGCGCACATGCTCGCGCAGGCGCTGGCCGATACTGCGCAGCATCAGGTCGCCGGCGTCGTGGCCGTAACTGTCGTTGATTGGCTTGAAGTGGTCGAGATCGACCAGCATCAGCGCCACCGACTCGCCACGGCGATTGGCGTCGGCCATGGCCGTCTCGATCTTCTCGATCAGGTAGCGGCGGTTCGGCAGTTCGGTCAGCGGGTCGTGGAATGCCGCATGTTGCAGTTCCTGTTCACGCTCGCAGAGTTGTTGGTTGGCTTGGGCCAGTTCGGCAGTGCGGTTTCTTACCGCCGTCTGCAGCTCGTCTGCACTGGTTTGCATCTGCGCCATGCGCGCGGTCTTCTCGCGACCCGCCTGCTCCAGGGCTTCGGCTTTCTCCTGTTTGAGCATCTGGATGCGGTAGGCCAGGGCAAAGGAGAAGAGGATCGACTCTGCTGCCACCGACAGGGGAAAGACGTAGGCGTTCCAGGCGGCGGGCTGTACCAGCCCGGTGGCGCGCATCAGGGCCAGGCTGATGCTGCCGAGAATCAGGCCGTAGCCAAAGAGATAGAGCAGGGCCGGAAAGTAGCCCTGGCGCCAGCGAATCATTGCCGAACCGAGTGCTGCGGGGATGCTGGTCAACGACAGCAGGGCGATGATCCAGGCAGCACTGTGGCGTTGCCCCAGGCCTTCCAGCGCAATCGCCAGAACATAACAGGCGCAGGCAAAGCTCAGCAGGTAGTGTGCCCAGCGTACATGGCTGCGGGTTTGCAGCAGGGTCTGGGTGAAGCGGCAAGCGCAGAAACCCCAGAGCGAGGGCAGGGTGATACGGTCCAGCCAGAAGGGTACGGGATTATTCGGCCACAGATACTGGAAGCCATGGCCGCTCATGCTGAGGATCATCAGCAGCGCCCCGGCGGTGGTCAGCACGTACCAGAAATAGGCCGAGTCGCGCAGGCTGAAAAAGATGAACAGGTTGTACAGCAGCAGGGCGGCGATGATGCCGTAGACCACGCCCAGTGCGAGGTTTTCCTCGGTGGCCAGTTGGGTCAGATCATCCAGTTGCCAGGCGCGCAAGGGGAAGGAGTTGCCGGCCGGATCGTAGCTGCGCAGGTAAAAGGTCAGTGGCTCCTGGCCCAGCTCCGGCAGCTTGAACAGCATGTGCCGGTAATTATGGTCGCGGCCGCTCTGATAGCTGACGCGCTCGCCCGATTCCCGCGCCTGCCAGCCGCCCATGCCATTCGGCAGGAAGAGGCGCAGATCGAGCTGGGTGACCGAGCCGACCTCCAGCCACCACTGGCGTGGTGCGTCGCTGGCGGCCTGCAGGCTGACCTTGATCCACCAGGGGTGGCGGCTCTGGCCGACACTGGCCTTGCCAGCGGCTGGCACGAAACGTTGCTGCACGGCCGGGTTGGCCATGTCGGCGATGCTCAGCTGGCCGCTGGCATCTTCCAGCAACTCGATCTGTCCGTTCAGTTGCTGCCCGCTGCTGCTGGTCTGCAGCAGGATTGGCGCGGCCATCAGCTGACCGCCGAGGCTCGCCAGGCAGGCCCACAGGAATACTTGCAAGACTGTGCGCCGCACCGTTTACGCTCCTTGAACCCGTGCGCTCAGGCCGGGCTGTGAAAGTCTTTTCCCGAGTATAGGCGCAAGGTGTTGGTGATCACAAAAATGACCAGTCAGACGCTTGTTCCAGATTCCATTAACCTGAGTCCGGGACTCGGTCTCTGTACGTTTTTTGTGCTATATTCCGCGCCCCTGAAAATCCCTGCTGGTCATCCCGATGCAAGCTGCCAAGCCGCTGTTCGACTATCCCAAGTACTGGGCCGAGTGTTTCGGTCCTGCACCTTTCCTGCCCATGAGCCGGGAAGAAATGGATCAGCTTGGCTGGGATTCCTGCGACATCATCATCGTCACCGGTGACGCTTATGTAGACCATCCGTCCTTCGGTATGGCCATCATCGGTCGCCTGTTGGAAGCCCAGGGCTTTCGCGTCGGCATCATCGCCCAGCCAAACTGGCAGTCGAAAGACGATTTCATGAAGCTCGGCGAGCCGAACCTGTTCTTCGGCGTTGCCGCCGGCAACATGGACTCGATGATCAATCGCTACACCGCCGACAAGAAGATTCGCTCGGATGACGCCTACACCCCGGGCGGCCTGGCCGGCAAGCGTCCGGATCGCGCCAGCCTGGTGTACAGCCAGCGCTGCAAGGAAGCCTACAAGCATGTGCCGATCGTGCTGGGCGGTATCGAGGCTTCGCTACGGCGCATCGCTCATTACGATTACTGGCAGGACAAGGTACGCAACTCGATCCTGATCGATGCCTGCGCCGACATCTTGCTGTACGGCAACGCCGAGCGGGCCATCGTTGAAGTGGCTCAGCGCCTGTCGTTTGGTCAGAAGATCGAAGAAATCACTGATGTGCGCGGCACCGCGTTTATCCGCCGCGATACGCCGCAAGGCTGGTACGAGGTGGACTCCACCCGTATCGACCGGCCCGGCAAGATCGACAAGATCATCAACCCCTACGTGAATACCCAGGACACCGCGGCCTGCGCCATCGAGCAGGAAAAGGGGCCGGTTGAAGACCCGAACGAGGCCAAGGTCGTCGAGCTCTTGCCCAGCCCGAAGATGACCCGGGCCAAGACCGTGATCCGCCTGCCGTCCATGGAAAAGGTGCGCAACGACCCGGTTCTCTACGCCCACGCTAACCGCGTGCTGCACCTGGAAACCAACCCGGGCAACGCCCGCGCGCTGGTGCAGAAGCATGGCGAAGTGGACGTGTGGTTCAACCCGCCACCCATTCCGATGACCACCGAAGAAATGGACTACGTGTTTGGTATGCCTTACCAGCGCGTGCCGCATCCGGCGTACGGCAAGGAGAAGATCCCGGCCTACGAGATGATCCGTTTCTCGGTGAACATCATGCGCGGCTGCTTCGGCGGCTGTACCTTCTGCTCGATCACCGAGCACGAAGGCCGCATCATCCAGAACCGCTCGGAAGAATCGATCATCCGCGAGATCGAAGAGATCCGCGACAAGGTGCCGGGCTTCACCGGGGTGATTTCCGACCTCGGCGGGCCGACCGCGAACATGTACCGCATCGCCTGCAAGAGCCCGGAAATCGAATCCGCGTGCCGCAAGCCATCGTGTGTGTTCCCCGGCATCTGTCCGAACCTGAACACCGATCACTCGTCCCTGATTCAGCTGTACCGCAGTGCCCGTGCGCTGCCGGGGGTGAAGAAGATCCTCATCGCCTCGGGCCTGCGTTATGACCTGGCTGTCGAGTCGCCGGAGTATGTGAAGGAACTGGTCACCCACCACGTCGGTGGCTACCTGAAGATCGCCCCGGAACACACCGAGGAAGGCCCGCTCAATCAGATGATGAAGCCGGGCATTGGTAGCTATGACAAGTTCAAGCGCATGTTCGAGAAGTACTCGAAAGAGGCGGGTAAAGAGCAGTACCTGATCCCGTACTTTATCGCCGCGCACCCGGGCACCACCGACGAAGACATGATGAACCTGGCCCTGTGGCTCAAGGGCAACGGCTTCCGCGCCGACCAGGTGCAGGCCTTCTACCCGTCGCCGATGGCCACCGCCACGGCCATGTACCACTCGGGCAAGAATCCGCTGCGCAAGGTCAGCTACAAGAGCGACGGCGTGACTATCGTCAAAAGCGAAGAGCAGCGCCGCCTGCACAAGGCCTTCCTGCGTTATCACGACCCGAAAGGCTGGCCGATGCTGCGTGAGGCGCTGATCCGCATGGGTCGTGCCGACCTGATCGGCAACGGCAAGCATCAGCTGATCCCGCTGCATCAGCCGGCCACCGACAGCTACCAAAGTGCACGCCGGAAGAACTCGACGCCGGCCGGCAGCCACAAGGTGGCCAAGGACACGACCAAGACTAAGCCGATGCTGACCCAGCATACCGGCCTGCCGCCGCGCGACACCGGTGCTGCGGGCGGCAACCCGTGGGACAAGCGCGAACAGGCCAAGGCCGCTGCGCAAGCCCGCAACAAGGCTGCCGCCAAGGAGCGTGCAGACGCGAAGAAGGGCGGCAAGAAGCCGGTCAGGCCGCCGGCCGTACCGCGCTAACCTTGCATAGCCGGACGCAGTTCGGGATCTACGCGGTCTGTTTCCCGGATTGCATCCGGGCTACTGGACCGGCTCCCTCTCCCTTCGGGAGAGGGTTGGGGTGAGGGTGCCATCGGCGACTCGGAATAGCCTGTAAGCTCCTCACCCCCGGCCCCTCGGCTTTGGCGTCCTGCGTCGCCCTACCTCCTGCATCCATGCAGTCGTCTCCCAGGGAAGGGGACGAAAGCCCGGCGCCTTTTCCGTGCACTGCATCGCCCTTAGTGCACGCGCCGCCCTGTTCTGGTGCTGCTTGCTACTGAAAGCCCCCGGAAACCGCGGTAAAGCCACTGGCATAACTCTTGCGCTGCTCAGGTATCGCCCTGGCTTGCAGGAGGCCCGCTGTGTCGATCCATGTCGCACTGCACCACGTTACCCATTACCGCTACGATCGCCTGGTCAACCTCGGCCCGCAGATCGTCCGCCTGCGTCCGGCACCGCACAGTCGTACGCGCATCCTCTCCTATGCCCTGAAAGTCGAGCCGGGCGAGCACTTCATCAATTGGCAGCAGGACCCCCAGGGCAACTACCTGGCGCGTCTGGTGTTTCCGGAGAAGACCGACGAGCTGAAAATTGCCGTCGATCTGGTCGCCGAGATGGCGGTGTTCAACCCTTTCGACTTCTTCCTCGAGCCCTACGCCGAGCAGATTCCCTTCAGCTACACCGCCGGTGAGCGCCGCGAGCTGGCGCCCTATCTGGTCAAGCTGCCGGCCGGCGCGCTGTTCGCCGACTACCTGGCCGGCGTCGAGCGTAAGCCGACCGCCAGCGTGGATTTCCTGGTGGCACTGAACCAGAAGCTGTCCGCCGACATCGGCTACCTGATCCGCCTGGAGCCGGGCGTGCAGACCCCCGAGGAAACCCTGGAAAAAGCCTCTGGCTCCTGCCGCGATTCGGCCTGGCTGCTGGTGCAGCTGTTCCGCCATCTGGGTCTGGCCGCGCGCTTCGTTTCCGGTTACCTGATCCAGCTCACTGCCGATGTGAAGGCCCTCGATGGCCCATCCGGCACCGAAGTCGATTTCACCGACCTGCACGCCTGGTGCGAGGTGTACCTGCCCGGTGCCGGCTGGATCGGCCTTGATCCGACCTCGGGGCTGTTCGCCGGCGAAGGTCACATTCCCCTGGCCTGCAGCCCGGAGCCGTCGTCGGCGGCGCCGATCAGCGGGGCGGTGGACGAGTGCGAATGCGAGTTCGAGCACGAGATGCGCATCGAGCGCATTTGGGAAGCTCCGCGGGTGACCAAGCCCTACAGCGAGGAACAGTGGCAGGCGATCGTCGACCTGGGTCAGCAGATCGATGCCGACCTTGAGGCGCAGGACGTGCGCCTGACCATGGGCGGCGAGCCGACCTTCGTCGCCCTCGACTTTCCCGATGACGAGGAGTGGAACACTGCTGCGATGGGGCCGAACAAGCGGCGCCTGGCGGGCGAGCTGTTTCATCGCTTGCGCGAGCATTACGCGCCCCAGGCACTGATGCACTTTGGCCAGGGCAAGTGGTACCCCGGCGAGCAACTGCCGCGCTGGTCGCTGAACTGCTACTGGCGCAAGGATGGCGAGCCGATCTGGCAGGATGCGGCCCTGTACGCCGACGAATCGCGCTACTACGGCGCTGATGCGCGCCTGGCCGGCCGTTTTCTGGCGACGCTGGCCGGGCATCTGGGCATTTGCGCCGAGCATACCTTTCCGGCCTATGAAGACTGGCTGTATTACCTGTGGCGCGAGCGCCGCCTGCCGGCCAACGTCACCCCGGACGATCCACGCCTGGCCGATCCACTGGAGCGCGAGCGCCTGCGCAAGGTGTTCAACCGCGGCGTCGGCGAGGTGGTCGGGCATATCCTGCCGCTGGCGCGCAGCGAGGATGGGGTGCACTGGCACAGCGGTCCCTGGTTCCTGCGCGATGAGTATTGCCGGCTGATTCCCGGTGACTCGCCGCTGGGTTACCGCCTGCCGCTGGATTCGCAGCCCTGGGTCAGCGAATTCGACTATCCCTACGTGCAGCCGCAAGACCCCAATCAGGCGTTCGCCCCGCTGCCCAAGCGCCAGAAAATCCAGCAGGCCCTGCATCAGCCGCTGTTCCCCAACAGCCGGCAGAAAATCCAGGAGCAGCGTGCGCCTGAGCCCTTCGAGTCGGCGCGGGAAGTGGTGCGTACCGCCCTCTGCGCCGAACCGCGCGATGGTCGGCTGTACCTGTTCATGCCGCCGCTGGCCGAGCTGGAGCATTACCTGGAGCTAGTCGCGGCCATCGAGGCCACGGCCGCCGAGCTGCGCTGCCCGGTGGTGCTGGAAGGCTACGAACCGCCGAGTGATCCGCGCCTGAGCTATTTCCGCGTCACCCCGGACCCCGGTGTGATCGAGGTGAATATCCACCCGGCGGCCAGCTGGGATGAGCTGGTCGAGCGTACCGAGTTTCTCTACGAGGCGGCGCGGCAGACCCGCCTGACCAGCGAGAAATTCATGGTCGATGGGCGGCATACCGGCACCGGCGGCGGCAACCACTTCGTCCTTGGTGGTGCCACCCCGGCGGATTCGCCGTTCCTGCGCCGGCCGGATCTGCTGCGCAGCCTCATCAGCTACTGGCACAACCACCCGTCGCTGTCCTACCTGTTCAGCGGTCTGTTTATCGGCCCGACCTCGCAGGCACCACGGGTCGACGAGGCGCGCAACGATGCCCTCTACGAGCTGGAGATCGCCTTCGCGCAGATGCCCGAGCCGGGCCGCGACTGCCCGCCCTGGCTGGTCGATCGTCTGCTGCGCAACCTGCTGGTGGATGTCACCGGCAACACCCACCGCGCCGAGTTCTGCATCGACAAACTGTACTCGCCGGACAGCGCCAGCGGCCGCCTCGGCCTGCTCGAACTGCGCGCCTTCGAGATGCCGCCCCATGCACGTATGAGCCTGGCCCAGCAGGTGCTGCTGCGCGGCCTGCTGGCGCGGTTCTGGGATGAGCCCTATCGCCCGGCCAAACTAGCCCGTTGGGGCACCGAGCTGCATGATCGTTTCCTCCTGCCGCATTTCGTCGAGCAGGACTTCCACGACGTGCTGCATGAGCTGAATGCCTTCGGTTACCCGGTGCGCGCCGAGTGGTTTGCCCCGCATTTCGAGTTCCGTTTTCCCAAGGTTGGCGATTACCAGGTCAAGGGTATCGACCTGGAACTGCGTCAGGCTCTGGAGCCCTGGCATGTGCTGGGCGAGGAGGGCGCGCCGGGCGGTACCGTGCGTTACGTGGACTCCTCGCTGGAGCGCCTGCAGGTGCGTCTCGACGGCCTGGCGCCAGATCGCTATGTGCTGACCTGCAACGGCGTACCGGTGCCGCTGCGGCCCACCGGCAAGGTTGGCGAATTCGTCGGTGGCGTGCGCTACCGTGCCTGGCAGCCGCCGAACTGCCTGCAGCCGACCATCGGCGTGCATGCACCGCTGGTGTTCGATCTGGTCGACACCTGGATGCAGCGCTCGCTGGGTGGTTGCCAGTACCATGTCGCCCATCCGGGCGGGCGCAACTATGCCAGCCTGCCGGTGAATGCCTATGAAGCCGAAAGCCGGCGCCTGGCGCGTTTCTTCCGCCATGGTCATACGCCGGGCGAGCTGACGACGACACTGCCGATCAACAATAATGAACTGCCGATGACCCTGGACCTGCGGCGGGTGTGATCCCGTCTGCGGTGCGTGCGCCCTGTAGGAGCCAGCTTGCTGGCGATCGCCCCGTGTCATCGACGGGATCGCCAGCAAGCTGGCTCCTACAAAAAAGCGCTGCGTGCCTATTACCGAGCCTGCCATGCCTGACCTGCTTGCCGATTACCCGCAGCCCGATGCGGCCTACCACGAACTGCTCGACGCCAAGGGCGGCATCCGTCCGCACTGGCGCCGGCTGTTCGAGCAGTTGCAGCGCAGCAGCCCGGCGCAGCTGCAGCAGCGCCAGGCCCTGTTGAGCCGGCAGATCCAGGAAAACGGCGTGACTTACAACGTCTATGCCGACCCGGACGGCGCCGACCGCCCGTGGGAGCTGGACCTGCTGCCCAATGTCATTCCGGCCGAGGAGTGGCAGGTCATCGCCGCCGGTGTGGCCCAGCGCGCGACCCTGCTGAATGGCGTGCTGGCCGATCTGTATGGCCCGCAGCAGCTGATCGCCGATGGTCTGTTGCCGGCTGAGCTGGTGTTCGGTCACGACAACTTTCTCTGGCCGTGCCAGGGCATCCAGCCGCCCGGCGGCACCTTCCTGCATCTGTACGCAGTAGACCTGGCGCGCGCCCCGGATGGCCGCTGGTGGGTCACCGCCGACCGTACCCAGGCGCCCTCTGGCGCCGGTTACGCCCTGGAAAACCGGCAGATCATTTCGCGCGCCTTTCCCGAGCTGTACCGCGACCTGCGCGTGCAGTACCTGGCGGGTTTCTTCCGCACCCTGCAGGACACCCTGGCGCGCCAGGCCCCTGCCGCTGGGGAAACTCCGCTGGTGGTGCTGCTCACGCCAGGGCGCTTCAACGAAAGCTATTTCGAACACCTGTACCTGGCGCGCCAGCTCGGTTATCCGCTGGTCGAGGGCAGCGACCTGACCGTGCGCGATGCCTGCGTCTACCTCAAGACCCTGGCCGGCCTGCGCCGCGTGCATGCGGTACTGCGCCGTTTGGATGACGACTTCTGCGATCCGCTGGAGCTGCGCACCGACTCCGCCCTCGGTGTGCCCGGCCTGCTCGAAGCGGTGCGCCAGGGTAATGTGCTGGTGGCCAATGCTCTCGGCAGCGGCGTGCTGGAATCTCCTGGTCTGCCGGGCTTTCTGCCGGCGATCAGCGAGAAGCTGCTTGGCGAAGAACTGCTGCTGCCCTCCATCGCCAGTTGGTGGTGCGGCGAGCCGCCGGTGCTGGACGAGGCCCTGGAAAAGCTTGATGAACTGCTGGTGCGCCCCAGCTTTCCCTCGCAGAGTTTCGCCCCGCTGTTCGGTCGCGATCTGGATAGCGAGCAGCGCGCCGCCCTGGCCGAACGCCTCAAAGCGCGGCCCTATGCGTATGTGGCGCAAGCCCTGGCGCAGTTGTCGCAGGCGCCGGTGTGGCAAGGCGAGGAGGGCAAGCTGGCGCCGCGCGCCATTGGCATGCGCGTGTTCGCCGTGGCCAGCGCCGAGGGCTATCGGGTGCTGCCCGGCGGCCTGACCCGGGTGGCCGCCGAGGCCGACGCCGAAGTGGTGTCGATGCAGCGCGGCGGTGCGAGCAAGGACACCTGGGTGCTCGGCGAGCGACATGCCGGCGGTGAGCCCTGGCAGTGGCTGCGCCCGCTCGGCGTGGCCGATCTGGTGCGCAGCGACCCCTACCTGCCGTCGCGGGTGGTGGAAAACCTGTTCTGGTTCGGCCGCTACAGCTCGCGCTGCGAAGATGGCGCGCGCCTGCTGCGGATCATGCTGGCCCGCTATGTCGACGACGACGATGACCCGCAGGCCCTGCAAACCGCCCTGGCCCTGGGCGAAAGCCTCGGCCTGCTGCCGGATGCCGGTGAAGGCAGTTTGGATGAGCGCCTGCTGCAGGCCATGCTCGGCACCGACTGGCCAGCCAGCCTGCGCGCCAACCTGCAGCGCCTGCAGTGGGCGGCCGGCAGCGTGCGCGGCAAGCTGTCACGGGAGAACTGGCAGGCGCTCATCGAGCTGCAGCGCGAGGCCCAGGCCCTGGAAGCGCAGCAGGCCGATTTCGGTGAGCTGCTGGAATTCCTCAATCGTCTATTGATGTCGCTGGCGGCGCTGTCCGGCTTCGCCCTCGACGACATGACCCGCGACGACGGCTGGCGTTTCCTTATGCTCGGCCGTTGCATCGAGCGCCTGCAGTTCCTTGCCGAAAGCATCGCCGAGTTCCTTCGTAGCCTGGCCGTGCATGACCAGTCCGCGCTGGAGTGGCTACTGGAGCTGGGTAACAGCAGCATCACCTACCGCACCCGCTACCTGGCCTCGGCGCAGCTGATCCCGGTGCTCGACCTGCTCCTGCTCGACGAGCAGAACCCGCATGCCGTGCTGTTCCAGCTGCGCACCCTGCTGCGCTCGCTGGAGCGCCTGCAGGACAGTTTTGCTTTCAGTGCCGACAGCCGTCTGGTCGAGCTTGAGCAGAAGCTCACCCGCTTCAACCTGGCCAGCCTGGAGAATCCGCTGTTCGGTAAGTCCGGGGTGCGTGCGGTGCTCGGTGGCCTGGCCGATCTGCTGCTGCAGATAGTCGCTGCGGCCGGGCAGGTGTCCGATCAACTCGGTCTGCGCTTCTTCGTGCATGTCGATGCCAGCCAGCGGACGCAATCGTCATGAGCCAGTCCAGTGCCCACTACCAGATTCTCCACGACACCCATTACCGCTACTCGGCGCCGGTGTCCCTGGCCCAGCAGTTGGCGCATCTGTGGCCGCGCGAATGCGCGTGGCAGCGTTGCAGTGAACGCCTGCTGCAAGTCGGTCCGCAGCCGAGCAAGCGCCAGGACGGCCTCGATGTGTTCGGCAATCCACTGACCCGCCTGGCCTTCGAACGCCCCCATGACGAGCTGCGTGTCAGCGCCCGGTTGCGCGTCGAGGTGCTGTCACGGCCACTATTTGACCTGGCCGACTCGCCGCCCTGGGAGGCCGTCTGCGCGGCGCTCGGTTACTCCGGCCAGGTGTTGTCGGGCGAGTTGCTGGACGCTGTGCGTTTCCGTTTCCAGTCGCCCTATGTGCACCTCAAACAGGCCTTCGCTGCCTTCGCCGCTGACTGCTTTCCGCCAGGGCGGCCACTGCTGCTGGCGGTGCGCGCGCTGATGCAGAAGATCTTCGACGAGTTTACCTTCGACGATGAAGCCACCCAGGTGGCAACGCCGCTGCTGCAGGTGCTGGAGGAGCGCCGTGGCGTATGTCAGGACTTCGCCCACCTGATGCTTGCCTGCTTGCGCTCGCGCGGCCTGGCGGCGCGCTACATCAGTGGCTACCTGCTGACCCAGCCACCACCCGGCCAGCCGCGCCTGATCGGCGCCGACGCCTCGCATGCCTGGGTTTCGGTGTATTGCCCGCAGCAGGGTTGGGTGGATTTCGACCCGACCAACAATCTGCTGCCGGCCCTGGAACACATCACCCTCGGCTGGGGCCGCGACTTCGCCGACGTGTCGCCGCTGCGCGGGGTGATCCTCGGTGGTGGCAGTCACGACCCGGAAGTCAGCGTCACCGTGCTGCCGCTGGGTGAACTGCACGGCGCCACGGGTTAGAGCGGCTTTCACAGGCCCACGGTGATCTCGCGCAACGTATCGCCTTCGCGCAGCACAAAGATCACGCTCAGGCCATGGGCCTTGGCCAGCTGACTGCCGCGTTCCACGCCCAATACCAGCAAAGCGGTGGCCCAGGCATCGGCGTACATGCAGCTGGTGCAGATGACCGACACCGAGGTCAGCGTCGACACCAGCGGCGCGCCGCTGTGCGGGTCCATGGTGTGGGAAAACACGCAACCATCGCGTTCGCGCCAATGCCGGTAGTCGCCCGAGGTGGCTATTGAGGTGTCGTGCAACTCCAGCGCGCCGAGTACTTCGCGGCAGCCCTTGAGCGGTTTTTCCAGGGCCACCAGCCAGGCGCTGCCATCTGCTTTCAGCCCGGCGGCGCGCATTTCGCCATCGATGCCCACCAGATATGCGTGAATGCCGTGCTGCTCCAGGCAGCGGGCCAGCTGATCGACAGCAAAGCCCTTGGCGATACCGTTGAGATCCAGGCTGATGGCCGCCCGTTTGCGCACGGCGCGCCGCGTGACATCCAGCTCCAATGCTGCGCGCGCACTCGGCTGGCGAGTGGGCAAGTGCTCGGCCGCAGGTTGCGGACCAAAGCCACAGGCGCTGACTAGCGCACCAACGCTGATCTCGAAGGCACCGGCCGACTCCTCGCCCATGCGCAGCGCGGTGGTCAGCACCCACAACAACTCATCGGGCAGGTTCAGCCACTGATCCAGTGGCGCGGCGTTGAGTTGCATCAGATCGGACGCCGGGTTCCAGGTCGACATCTGCTGGTCGACCCGCTCAACCGCCTGTTGCAGGTCGGCCTGGATCACGGCCTGGTCTATCTCACTAGCGGCATAGAACACCGCGCTGTAGCGCGTGCCCATGGTCGCGCCGCTGAGGCTGTAACGCTGCAGTGGCAGGGTTTCAGTAGACATCTTCGCGGTACCGCCCTTGCAACCGTAAGTCATCAATACTGCTGCCCCATTGCGCCAGCAGGGTTTCCAGCGCGGCGCGCACGCCGGCCGCCATGTCCTTGGAACCGCACACCAGCACCTGGGCGCCCCGGGCAAACAACGCCTGCAGCGCGCTGGCGTCCTGGCGCAGACGATCCTGCACATACAGGCCATCGGCACCCTGGGAGAAAGCCAGGCCCAGGTGGGTCAGGCGGCCGTCGGCCAGGTATTCGCTGAGTTCAGCCTCATAGAGGAAGTCCGAGTGGGGATTACGGCCACCCCAATAGAGGTGCAGTGGTCGCTGCGTGACATTCTTGCGCACGAAGCCGATCAGTGGTGCCAGGCCGGTGCCGGCGCCCACCAGAATCAGCGGGTGCTGACCGGCGCTGGGGCGAAAGTCCGGGTGCGGCTGGATAAAGCCCTCGACGCAGTCGCCCACCTGCAAGCCATGCAGCAGCGACGAACAGCGCCCTTGGTTTTGTTTGCGTACGCAGATTTCCAGGGCGTCATCCTCATCGCTGCTGGCTATCGAGTAATAGCGCGGGGCCTGCCCACTGCCGGGGCTGATGGCCACTAGATCGCCCGGTGCAAAGCGTGCCGCCGGGCGCCACCAGGATGGCTGTGCGGCGCGCACGGCAAAGCGCAGGATGGCGGCTGGTGCATCACTGCGCTCGCCATACAGCTCTTTGCTCAGCAGTTGCAGTTGCAGCAGTGCCACCGTGTTGCGCACCGGCGTGAAGTGCAAATCGAGACCCAGTGTCTGGCCCAGGCGCTGCGCCCAGCCATTCAACTCGCCGAGATCGCCACGGTCGATCTTCTGCAGCGGCAACAGCGCCTGCAGCCCGCGTTGCTGCAGCTGTTGCTGAACCTGTTCGGCATAGCCGCAGAAGTGCTGGAACTGCGCGTCACCAAAACCCAGTACCGCCATCTGCACATCGCTGTTCAACTGGCTGTGTTCAAGGCGTGCAAGAAACGCCCGGGCCGAGTCCGGCGCCTGGCCATCGCCATAGGTGGCCGTGAGAATCAGCAGGCGCTTGGCCTGCGGGTAGCTTGGCTGTAGCTGGTTCATGCTGGCGCTGTGCACACGCAGGCCGCTGGCCACCAGTTGGCTGTGCAGCTGCCGGGCATAGGCCCAGGTGCTGCCGCCCTGACTGCCCACCAGCAAAATGGTCTCCGCCTGGCTCGCTGGGGCGTTGTCTGGCAGTAGCCGTGCCAGACGCTGGCGCCGCCACCAGGCGAGCAGGCCAGAGGCGCTGAGGAACAGACAGGCCAGACTGGTCGCGGCGAGGATCAACGACCACATTGGCGAATGGGCGCCGGTGTGCAGTTCATAGAAGGTTTCATACAGGCGACGGGCGAAACCGTGGGGCTGATAGCTGATCCACTGGCCGCTGCTGGCATTGACGAAGCCCTCGCCGGTCGCAGTGCGCACGGTGTAGTAATTGGACTCCTGGCTGTCGCTGGGGAACTCCAGTTCGCGCAGGTCGTTGAGGTCCAGCTGGCGCAGGGCCGAGAGGCTGCCTAGCTCGGCCGCTGGCGCTGAATAGCTGGCCTGCGGGTAGGCCAGGTCGGCATCCTGACCGTCGCTGATCCAGCCCTGACTACTGGCCGCGAGGTAGAGCCCGCTGCTGGCGAGCATCAATAGGGCCGGCAGCGCCCAGCGCGCCGCCACACTGTGCCAGTGCGTCAGGCCCTGGCCTGGATTGATCGGCAGCAACAGTTGGCGCCAGCCGCCCAGGCGACGGGCCAGCAGCCAGCTGCCCGTCAGGGTCAGTACTAACAACGCCAGCGCCGACAGGCCGCTGAGCCAGCGGCCGGCGGAACCCAGCAGCAGCTCGCGATGCAGGTCTCGCACCCAGGACAGCACAGTCGAGGGCTCATACGGCGCAATCACTGCTGCAGTGGCCGGGTCGACCAGCACCACATCGCTGTCGGTGGCATTGCTGAACGCCACCCGCAGCTCGCCGCTGGGCGCCCGTTCGATGCGCTCGATGCCCGGCAGTTGGCCGGCAACCCGCTCGGCGACCACGGCGACCGACTCTCCCTGGCTCGGCGCAGCGCCCAGGTGCTCGACCAGCGTATTGCCGGAGAGCACCAGGCCGCTGGCGGCCGACAGCATGAGAATGATGCCGAGCACAAGGCTCACTAGCACATGGATGCGTTGCGACATGACCGGGCTCCGGGGCTTAGAAGTGGTAGCTGAAGCTGTCGACAAAACCCTGGGTGCCACCGTTGATCGTGGTCGCCTGTTGGGTCAGTGGCACTTTGATTTCGCCACGGTTGTCGCGCTTTTCTTCCACGGCGCTGTCGATGCGGATCTGGTAGCCGGCATCGATCAGGGCGTCTTCCAGTTCGACCGCAACTTCCAGGGTTTCGCCGCTACCGACGCTGGCGCCGGTCAGGCCATCGAACTCGGCCGGCTTGCTGCCGCCGCCCTGCGCCCAGTCGCGCAGATGCTTGTAGTACTTGGCCTTCTTGCCGGCGACCCACAGGGTGTGCTGATAGGCGCCCTGGGCATCGGTGACATAGATAGCCAGGTAGGCCTCGTTGCCGCGATAGTCTTTCAGCGTGGTGCTCAGGTTGATTTCCCGGGCCTGGCCGATGGCAGGCAATGCCGCCATGCCAGCGAGGGTGAGGGAGATGGCAGTTTTATTCATCGTGGGGTGCTCCATTGGCAATGGTGCAACCCTAACGGGGGATACTTAAGTCAAGCTGAACGCCCGCCAGCACTGGCTTAAGGGGATCTTAAGGCTTGTCTGGTTCACCTCCGGTGGTCGGCCAGATCGCCAGCGTCTTGCGCAATCTCCAGGGCGCGGCTATGCCATTAAGGAGCATTCAGGGCGCCGCCAATGTGGTGGGTTGCGCTGGCTGGTCGAGGTTGCGCTCTGTCGTTCTGATTAGGTGCAACCTGGTTGTATATGGCTGCTTATGCTGTGCGGTGAGGCAAATGCCTTGGGGTTATCTGGCATCTGTCTTGTACGCACCATTTTTATTGGGTTATGGCACTAATTGAGGCTATGACCAATTGGTCTAATAAAGGGTTGCACAAGGTTGCACCTTTGTTTGTTTGGGGGTTAATCTTCCGCCACGCGCCCGCAGCGCACTACCCCAGATAGGAAAACCAATGGCCACTACTACCCTTGGCGTAAAACTCGACGACGCCACCCGCGAGCGTCTCAAGCAAGCTGCCCAGTCCCTCGACCGCACCCCGCACTGGCTGATCAAGCAGGCGATCTTCAACTATCTGGAACAGGTCGAAGGCGGCTTGACCCCAGTCGAGCATTCCGGTCTGGCTGCTGCGGCCGGTGAAGAGTCGGTCGAGTCGCTGAGCGAGCAGGGCCTGCAGGTTTTCCTCGATTTCGCCGAAAGCATCCTGCCGCAGTCGGTGCTGCGTGCCGCCATCACCTCCGCCTATCGTCGCCCGGAAACCGAAGCGCTGCCGATGCTGCTGGAGCAGGCCCGACTGCCGAAAGAGCAGGCCGAAGCCACCCAGAAGATGGCCCTCGGCATCGCCGAGAAGCTGCGCAACCAGAAGAACGCCAGCGGCCGTCAGGGCCTGGTGCAGGGCCTGCTGCAGGAGTTCTCGCTGTCGTCCCAGGAAGGGGTGGCGCTGATGTGTCTGGCCGAGGCGCTGCTGCGCATCCCGGACAAGGCCACCCGCGACGCGCTGATCCGCGACAAGATCGCCAACGGCAACTGGAGCCAGCACCTCGGCCAGAGTGCCTCGATGTTCGTCAACGCGGCGAGCTGGGGTCTGCTGATCACCGGCAAGCTGGTCGCCACCCACAACGAAGCCGGCCTGTCGTCCTCGCTCAATCGCCTGATCGGCAAGAGTGGCGAGCCGGTGATCCGCAAGGGCGTGGACATGGCCATGCGCCTGATGGGCGAGCAGTTCGTCACCGGCGAAACCATCGGCGAGGCCCTGGCCAACGCCAACAGCATGGAAAGCAAAGGCTTCCGCTACTCCTACGACATGCTCGGCGAAGCCGCGCTGACCGAGGCCGACGCCAAGCGCTACCTGGCCTCCTACGAGCAGGCCATCCATGCCATCGGCAAGGCCTCCCATGGCCGAGGCATCTACGAAGGCCCGGGTATCTCGATCAAGCTCTCCGCCCTGCACCCGCGCTACAGCCGCGCCCAGTACGACCGGGTGATGGACGAGCTGTACCCGATCCTGCTGGGCCTGACCAAGCTGGCCAAGCAGTACGACATCGGTCTGAACATCGACGCCGAAGAAGCCGACCGCCTGGAAATCTCCCTCGATCTGCTCGAGCGCCTGTGCTTCGCCCCGGAGCTGGCCGGCTGGAACGGCATCGGCTTCGTCATCCAGGCCTACCAGAAGCGCTGCCCGTATGTGATCGACTACGTGATCGACCTGGCTAAGCGCAGCCGCCACCGCCTGATGATCCGCCTGGTCAAGGGCGCCTACTGGGATAGCGAAATCAAGCTGGCCCAGGTCAACGGCCTGGAAGGCTACCCGGTGTACACCCGCAAGCCGTACACCGACATTTCCTACATCGCCTGTGCGCGCAAGCTGCTGGCCGTGCCGGAAGCCATCTACCCGCAATTCGCCACCCACAACGCCCACTCGCTGTCGGCCATCTACCAGCTCGCCGGGCAGAACTACTACCCGGGCCAGTACGAGTTCCAGTGCCTGCACGGCATGGGCGAGCCGCTGTACGAGCAGGTAGTCGGCTCGGTCAAGGACGGCAAATACAACCGTCCGTGCCGCATCTACGCACCCGTAGGCAGCCATGAAACCCTGCTGGCCTACCTGGTCCGTCGCCTGCTGGAAAACGGTGCCAACACCAGCTTCGTCAACCGCATTGCCGACCACAGCATCTCGCTCAAGGAGCTGGTGCTCGACCCGGTCGAACAGGTCGAGCAGATGGCCGCCCAGGAAGGCGCCGTCGGCCTGCCGCATCCGCGCATTCCGTTGCCGCGTGACCTCTATGGCGCGGCCCGTGCCAACTCCAGTGGCATCGACCTGGCCAACGAGCACCGCCTGGGTTCGCTGTCCTCGGCGCTGCTCAGTAGCACCAACAGCGTCTACGTCGCCGCACCGATGCTCGGTGGCGACGCGCCCAACCCCGGCCCGGCCGAACCGGTGCGTAACCCGGCCGATCACCGTGATCTGGTTGGCCATGTGCACGAAGCCAGCGAAGCCGATGTGAAGAGTGCGATCCTCTGCGCTCAGGCCAGCGGGCAGATTTGGCAGTCGACCCTTCCGGCCGAGCGCGCCGCCGTGCTGGACCGTGCCGCCGACCAGATGGAAGCGGAAATCCAGCAGCTGATGGGCCTGCTGGTGCGCGAGTCGGGCAAGACCTTCGCCAACGCCATCGCCGAAGTGCGCGAGGCGGTGGACTTCCTGCGCTACTACGCGGCGCAGGCGCGTGAATATTTCAGCAACGACAACTTCCGCCCGCTGGGGCCGGTGGTGTGCATCAGTCCGTGGAACTTCCCGCTGGCGATCTTCAGCGGTCAGGTCGCCGCCGCTCTGGCTGCCGGCAACACCGTGCTGGCCAAGCCGGCCGAGCAGACCCCGCTGATCGCCGCCCAGGCCGTGCGCATACTCCTCGAAGCCGGCGTGCCGGCTGGTGCCGTGCAGCTGCTGCCGGGGCGTGGCGAGACCGTCGGTGCGCGCCTGGTGGGTGACGAGCGCGTGCGTGGGGTGATGTTCACCGGCTCCACCGAAGTCGCCGGCATCCTTGCGCGCAACATCGCCGGCCGTCTCGACGCCCAGGGCCGCACTATTCCGCTGATCGCCGAAACCGGCGGCCTCAACGCGATGATCGTCGACTCCTCGGCGCTGGCTGAGCAGGTGGTGGTCGACGTGGTCAACTCCGCCTTCGACAGCGCCGGCCAGCGTTGCTCGGCGCTGCGCGTGCTATGCGTGCAAGCCGACGTGGCTGACCGCGTGGTGGAAATGCTCAAGGGCGCCATGGCCGAATACCGCATGGGTTCGCCGGAGCGTCTGCACACTGACATTGGCCCGGTGATCGATGCCGAGGCCAGGGGCAATATCGAGCAGCACATCGAGAAGATGCGCGAGAAGGGCCGCAAGGTGTTCCAGAGCGCCCGCGCCAGTGGCGACGAGATCAAGCGCGGTACCTTCGTCATGCCGACCCTGATCGAGCTGGACAGCTTCGCAGAGATGCAGCGCGAAATCTTCGGCCCGGTGCTGCACCTGGTGCGCTACCAGCGCAGCGATCTGGGCAACCTGCTGCAGCAGATCAATGACAGCGGCTACGGCCTGACCCTCGGCGTGCATACACGCATCGACGAGACCATCGCCCAGGTGGTCGACAACGCCCACGTCGGCAACCTCTATGTGAACCGCAACATCGTTGGTGCCGTGGTCGGCGTGCAGCCGTTCGGCGGCGAAGGCCTGTCCGGCACCGGCCCGAAAGCCGGCGGCCCGCTGTACCTCTATCGCCTGCTCTCGACCCGTCCGCAGGGCGCCGTGGCCGCGCAGCTCAAGGGCGACAACGTGCAGCCGCTGCCGCGTCCGGCCGAGCAGGAAAAAGCCCTGCACGCCCTAGGCGAATGGGCCGCCAAGCAGAGCCCGGAGCTGGTTGCGCTGTGCGCCCAGTACGCCGCGCTGGCGCAGAGCTATACCTGTCATGTGCTCAGCGGTCCGACCGGCGAGCGCAACACCTACAGCCTGCTGCCGCGTGAGCGCGTGCTGGGCCTGGCCGAGGAGCGCAGCGACCTGCTCGCGCAACTGGCCGCAACCCTGGCCGTGGGCAGCCGCGCCCTGTGGCTGGAAAGTCAGCGCGAGCTGTTCGCCAGCCTGCCGAAAGAGGTGCAGAAACGCATCGACCTGGTCGCCGACTGGACCAGCGTGGACGCCGAGTTCGACGCCATCCTGCATCACGGTGATTCCGACCAGTTGCGCGAGGTCAGCCAGCTGGCGGCCCAGCGCAAGGGCGCGATCATCGGCGTGCATGGCCTGAACAAAGGCGAGGCCGACATTCCGCTGGAGCGCCTGCTGATCGAGCATGCGCTGAGCGTGAACACCGCGGCGGCCGGCGGCAACGCCAGCCTGATGACCATCGGGTAAGCCTGGGGGGCGGTGAAAAATGCTCCGTAGTTATCCACCCTGCGCGGGTTTGCAGCCGCGTAGGGTGGATAACGCTCTGCTTATCCACCATGGCCCGGCAGGCAGCCGAATGAAGCTACGGAAAGCTGGCTGAAAGGTTGCCGGGGCATGCTGTAACGGATTTTCCACAGCGTACAGGAGGGCTCTGCTCGTTGTGTTGCTGCAAGCGGCTTACCGCCGTTTCCAGGGGCTGCTGAAGCTGCCTGGGCGGATGGACGACCAGCCTGGCTGGTCGCCCGCCACACTTGGCGCACCTGAGTAGGGGGCTTACCCGCCCGGCGCCGAGTGATTTCCCTTCTGGCGGCTTACCGCCACCCGCGCCGACCTACCCGGTTGGCGCACCAACGGGGTTACCCATCCCGTTACCTTTTGCGTAGAACGGCCTGCCATTGCAGGCCGTTTTCGTTTGCCCGTTGCAATGACGATACGCCGCTGGAAGATTGGTGCGGCGCTGCTGCGCGGCAAACCAAGGCATGCGGACGAATTTCTGGCGTGCAGCGGGCTTGGCTGAAGTGGGCGTCACTTTGTCGGCGTGCCGAACTTTTTTCCGGGCAATAAAAAGGCCGGCTTGTGGCCGGCCTTCAGGGGGTGGTATTGGCTTATTTTTGGTAAGCCGCAACCGCCTTCAGAATTGCTTGGCGGGCTTCGTCGGCGTTGCCCCAGCCTTCGACCTTGACCCACTTGCCCTTTTCGAGATCCTTGTAGTTCTCGAAGAAGTGCTTGATCTGCTCCAGCAGCAGGGCTGGCAGATCGGTGTATTCCTTGATGTCGACGTACAGCTGGCTCAGCTTGTCGTGCGGCACGGCGATCAGCTTGGCGTCACCGCCGGCTTCGTCGGTCATGTTCAGCACGCCAACCGGACGGCAGCGGATGACCGAGCCCGGAGCGACCGGATACGGGGTCACAACCAGCACGTCGAGCGGGTCGCCGTCGTCGGCCAGGGTGTGCGGGATGAAACCGTAGTTGGCCGGGTAGAACATCGGGGTGGCCATGAAACGATCAACGAACAAGCAGTCGGTGTCGTGATCGATTTCGTATTTGATCGGCGCGTGGTTGGCCGGAATCTCGATGGCGACGTAGATGTCGTTCGGCACGTCTTTGCCGGCCGGGACTTTGCTGTAGCTCATGGTGGACACCCCAGGGTTGGGCCAAAAAAAGTGGCGGGATTATAGGCAGATTCTCCCGGCGTTACTACGCCCAGTTGTTCAGCCATTGGTCGGGGGTTGGTTTTCCCGGTAGTCCGGATGGTTGGCCTGTAATTCTCGGAGGCGGGCCAGCGGATCCTGGCGGTAGAAGGCCTGAAGCTGGGCATAGACCGCGGGAAAGGCCTGATTCAGCAGGTCAGGAGCGCTGAAGAAGTATTCGCTGGTGACGGCGAAGAACTCCGCCGGGTTTTCCGCAGCATAGGGATCGATGGCGGTTTGTGCGTCGGGATCGGCATCGAGGATGGTGTTCATCTGCTCGTAGGCGGCCTGCATGGCAGCGGCCCAGGCCTCGATGCGCATGCTGCGGTGCAGTGGCGGCAGGCCGTTGGCGTCACCGTTGAGCATGTCCAGCTTGTGCGCCAGTTCGTGGATCACCAGGTTGTAGCCATCCCAGCCACCACTGGCCTGCACGCCCGGCCAGGCGAGGATTACCGGGCCGCGGTGCCAGGCTTCACCGCTGTGTTCGGCGTCCCATTCGTGTTCCACGCCGCTGGCGTCACGGTGGCGCTGCGGGCTGACGAAGTCGTCCGGATACAGCACCAGCTCGTGGAAGCCCTGGTACCAGTCGAGATCGGCCAGGTGCAGTAACGGTAGCTCGGCCAGGGCAGCGAGGGTCAGGCGGTCTGCCAGGCTCAGTGTGACGCCGGGCAGGGCGCTGAGGTGCTTGTGGTGGAGGAACAGGACGGCGCGGCGAAACAGGAGCTGTTCTTCAGCTTCGCTGAGGCCGTCGAGCAGCGCCAGGCGTTGACGTACCTGCTGCCAGTGCTGGGTGGTGTAGGGCGATCGAGCGAGGATGCGGCGCTGGCGCCAGGCACGAAATGACCACATGGATAAGGGTTCGCGAACGGGGGCAACCACCTTAAGCAGCTCGGTCGGCAGTCGCAAGCAGGCTGGCGGCATAAAGGCTGCAGTGCTGTGGGTATGAGCCTGGCAGTGGAGATGCGCGATGTCCTTGCAATGGATAGAACAACCCATCGATGGCCTGGCCCTGGGCGCCGGTCTTGACCTGCCTGGCCAGGCTGCGCGCAGCCGGGCGGCCTGGGTCAGTGCTCGTCAGGGTGAGGGGGCGGTCTTATTGGTTGCACTGCTCTGGGCGCGGCAGTGTGCAGGTGTGGTGCATGTGCTTGAAGAGCACCTTGATGCTCTGTTCGCCGAATTTCTCTGCACGCCGCAAGGCTGGAGTGATACCCAGGCCGCTCGCCAGGTGCTGTCTGCGCTGAACTTGCGGCTGTTTCGGCAGCGACAGGAGAGTACCTTGCCCGAGCTGAGCGTCGGCCTGCTGCTGGTGCAGGCGGGCGAAGTGCACTTTCTGCAGGCCGGCAATATCGGGCTACTGCGCTATCAGCAAGGAACCTTGCAAAGCCTGTCCGGGCAGGCGGAGCAGTATCTCGGGGCGCAGGCCGAGCTGGCGCTGGTGCAGCATCATTTGCCCAGCGAGGCCGGCACAGCTTTGCTTCTGGCGCCGCAGCCGCTATTCGAGGTGGCTGACCTGCAGGCCTTTCGTGTCGCCTGTCGCGACTTGCCCGAAAGCGCCATGCAGGCGGTTCTGGCGCCGCTGCTGAAAGCGCCAGGTGCGGCAGCGTTGTTGTTGCCGGAGGCGTTGCCCGCTGGAATTTTGGGGGAAGATTGGCGGCCACTGGCCATGGTGCCGGACGCGCAGGTCGGCGCGCGCCTGGATGCTTGGCTGCTGGTGGCGGAATCGTCCTACGGACCGGCGGGGCGGGTGTTTCAGGCTCGCGCCGAGGATGGCCGTGAAGCGCTTCTATGGGTGGCGGCAAGTGCTGCGGATGAAGCCTTCTGGCAGCGCGAGTGGGTGCTGCGGCGCACCAGTCTTGGCGCCTTGCCGCAGGTGCTGTCATCGAGGCTGCTACGTCGCTATGCCTACTGGTTGCTTGAGCCGCCAGCGTCGGGCATGTGCAGCCTGAGCGAATGGCAGTCTGTGCAGGGCAACCTGGATGCGGCCACTTTGCTGCCCCTGCTTGGCCAATTGATTGATGCTGTGCGTGCCTTGCAGCGCCGCGGTATGCAGGGCCTGTTGTTGAATCCACGGCAGATTTTGCTCAACGAGCATGGGACCCTGATGCTGCTGCCAGAGCTGGCGGCAGTGTTGCCGGGGGTGCCACGGCAACGGCTGCCTGTTGATGCCTTCCCGCTGGCTCCGGAGTTACGCGGTGCGGGTGAGGTGGATTGGCGGGCCGATCAGTTCGCCGTGGCCGCTTTGGTCTACTGGCTGCTCTGTGGCCAATGGCCGGAGGCGGCGCGAGGGGCAACCAGTGCGGCGAGTCGCTATGTGCCACTGGCGCGATTGATCGAGTCGGTGCCGACAGGCTGGGATGGGGTGCTGGCTCGTGCCCTGGCGCCTCAGGCAACGCAGCGTTACGAGGCGTTGTCGGAGTTGCAGTTCAACCTGCAGCAGTTATTCGAACAGGATGCAGGCGCGCGCGCGACCTTGGGCTGGCAAGGTCGCTGGCGGCGCTTCTGGCGGCGTTTCTGAATGGCGCAACCCCAGTCTTGCGCTGGGGCTGGGCGGCTCAGTCGCCGTCGAGGGGGAGCACGAAGTTCTTGAACTCGGTGTCTTCGCGGAAGCCGATCGACTCGTAGGTCTTGTGGGCGGTCTCGAAGTTGGTGCTGGAGGCAACGCGCATACGCACCGCGTTGGTGCTCTTGGCCATTTGCTTGGCGGTCTGCAGCAGGCGATCGGCGACCAGCATGCGGCGGGCGTCTTCAGCAACGAAGATGTCGTTGAGAATCCACACACGCTTGAGCGACAGCGAAGAGAAGCTTGGGAACAGCTGGCAGTAGCCGAGGGCTTTGTCCTCGTCATCGGCCAGGGCCAGGTAGATCACCGACTCCTTGCGCGTCAGGCGGTTCTCCAGGAACTTGCGCGACGAGTCCGGCAGCGGTAGCTCGCCATAGAACTCACGGTACTTGATGAACAGCGGAGTCAGCAGGTCCAGGTGCTCCAGGGTGGCTTGGACGATGCGCATAGCGGGCCTCGGCTTTGGTGGAGTGGAGTGGCTGGCAATGCAGGTGCTGTGCCAGTGGTCAGGCCTGATCCTGCCTAATGCAACTGGAAAGCGCAATCCAAGCAAGCGTTTGATTTTGCTCGGCTGGAGGTGTTGGCCGAATTCGGCCCCGGCGCCCATGCATACGCAGGCCTCAGCGTTTGCCGAGGCTGGCGTTGGCAGCGTAGGCGAAAATTCGGCCAAGCTGGTCCGGCGAAATGACGCTGAGTGTTTGTCGAGCAGGAATACGGCCAGGCAGTGATCTGCCATCGGTCGTTTGCCGACGTGGTGCGTGGCTTGCGCTAGTCTTTAACTGTGCTCTGAGCTAGGGGAGCGTGGCGCTGTCTGGTTAGGTGCGCCGACAAGGCGCCTCTTCAGGCGCGGGCTGGATAAGGGAAAATTTGAGGAATTGCATAAGACTGCTGGCAAATAGCCATTTTTGGAGGTGGCTTTTGTTTTTGCCAAGGGATAGGCTCGAACAAAAGATTTTTTTGACGCCAGTTTTGGCGTTGCGACATGTCGCCGTTCAAGTTTGTCTGTATAGAGCAGATACCTAACGGTAGAAGGACCAGCCAAATCCCATTGCGGCGAGCCTGCTGAACCCGTGTTCAGTGGTCTGCAATACCGACGGTGCAGGGGCGATGTCAGGCTGGAGGGTTCGGTGGGTTCCTGGCGCCGAACGTGACCGAATGCATTTGTCGAGATCACTTATGTCGTTGTCGCTTAGCGCTCCCTGCTTCTGCCTCCAGCCACTGAATACTATGGTTGGCACTCTTGCCGTTACAGGCTCCAGTGTGACGGGGGAGAGCTCCCCATTCGGTGTGATCACCCTGGTTTTGTTGCTGCTGGTCGGCGCTGTCGGTTTCTGGCTGCTGCGCAGCAGTCATACGCGGGCCCTGGCAGCAGTGCAGCAGGCCTTGGCCGATAGTGAGGCGCAGCGCCGAACCATGCTGATGCCCGAGGTGCTCGAACAGCACCAGCAACAGAGTCGTGAGCAGATTGATGCGCTCAATCAGGCGCTGGCGCAGAACCGGCAGCAGGCCCAGCAGGAGCTGAATGAGCTGCAGCAGGAGTATCAGCAGACCCGCCAGTCCCTGGAACAGGAAATCAGCCAGCTGCAGCGCGCGCGTCAGAGTGTTCTGAAGGAAATGGCAGGCAATCTGACCCAGATTGAAACTGCTGTGCAGGAACTGCTGGATATCACTGCAACCATTGATCGCTGGCATGAAGGCATGAACGGCATCATGGTGCACAACAAGATCATGCAGAAGCAGATCGGCGACTTTAAGGGGATCGTCGGCCAGATCGCCATCCTGTCGCTCAACGCGGCGATCGAGGCGGCGCGCGCGGGAGAGTCCGGGCGCGGTTTTGCGGTGGTTGCCGATGAGGTGCGCAAGCTCTCCACCAGCGCAGAAACGCTCAATGAGGACTATCGCACTAACCTGAACAAGAATGCCCTGATCGCCACTCTGGCGTTCCAGGATGTGCAGGCCGGTGGGAACATGATCGTGACGGCCATTCATGGTGTCCAGAGTCGGATCGGTACCCTCGGGCAGACCCTGGAAGGCGCCAAATAAGCCATGCGCACAGCCAATTACGAGCTCGATGCGACGCTGTACAAATTGCTGCAGGCGGCGTTGGAGCAAACTCTGAAAGCCTGCGCGCCCTCCATGCCTTGGGTGACCGGCAAGGTCGAGGCGCTGCATGAGCTGCGCCATGAGCACTGCATCGTGCTGACCATCTCCTCGTTCAAATTCAAGATCATGTGCCTGCTGCATCATTCCATGGATGCAGCCAACCGCGCCTTTGTGGCAGATGCGACGGGCACCAAGCTCGAAGAGCTCGACGAGTCGGTGTACACCGACTACTTGATGGAAATGAGCAACAGCTTTTGCGGCACCTTCAAACGCCATTTGCAAGGCAGTTGTCCACCGCTGGGTATGTCTACGCCGAACTTCCTTGAGAGTGCCAGCCTGAATTTCGACAACATCAAGCTTTCGCACTGCGTGCATGTGCGGGCGCAGAGTGCTATCGGTGCGCCCTCGCTATTCGCTGCCAGTGCCCTGGTGATTGCCCGCAACGAAGGCGATTTTACCCTGCAGCCTTATCAGGATTACGCCAGCGAGATCGATAGTGCCGCCGACAGTTCAGGAGAGCTGGAACTCTTTTAAAAGCCCCGTTTTTTATTACAGAGGGTAACGTTCGTATGATTGGTTTTGAGAAGCAGCTCGTTAGCAAGGTATTGATCTTTGAGGAAGCGTCGGCTGCCCAGAGCCAGTTGAAGGCTTTCTGCAGTGAGCAGGGGCTGGTCGGTCTCAAGCAGGTTGGTCATTCGGCCATGAAGATGCTGGAAGCCAATATCGACTTGGGGGCGGTGCTGATTTCGGAAGGCTTCGTTGACCATGTCGAGGGTATTGCCAACGGCTTTGAACTGGCTCGGCGCGTTCACCATCTGCGCCGGGAATTGCCAATTTTCATGCGCCGAGTTGGTCGTGTCGATCTGGATGACCTGACGCCCCAGCAAAGAGCCGGTATTGCCGGTGCCTACGATATCGATCGCCCGGAAACCCTCAAACAGCTGCTCGATCAGTACCTGGCTGACACCGAGTACCCGATTTCGCTGATTCGACGCATTGAAGAGGTGACTCACAGTTCCTTGGCAGCGCTTTTTCGCGATGTTGAGGTGAGTAACGAGCTGCCTTATCTGGTGAAAGACAAGCTCACCTATGGCGATATTCTCAGTCTGCTGCCAGTGGAGTCGCCTTGGTTCAGCGGCTACATGATGGTGCAGAGCGAAGAGCGGCCGATGATCGAGCTGATCAAGGCTGGCCGCACGGCCATCGATGGTCACGAGGTGGATTTTCGCGACGTCATGGGCATACTCAGCGAAATCACCAACCTGGCCTGGGGGGGCTTGAGGACTCGCCTGCTGGCGCTGCACCCGGCGACCATCGATGACAGCACGCGCATCAGCGTGCCGATCACGGTCAACCAGTACAAGGAATACATTTCCTTCGGCACCGATCGCTCGCAGCTGTGCTTCAAGTACACCCTGCGTGACGTGCATGGCCAGTTGGAGCCCGTCATCCTGTTTCAGAAATTCATCTTCAACATCCGCTGGTCGCCCGAGGAGTACCTGCAAGCCGACGAAAATAAAGTGGAAGACTTGGTTGAAAGTGGTTGCCTCGAATTGTTTTGAGTCAACAACTGCACTGCCGAAAAATAGTTAATAGCAGTCTGGGCTGCATAGAAAAGGTAAGGCTGAATTCAATGGCACAAATACTCGTAGTAGATGACAGCGCCGCGATCCGTAACGAAGTCGCTGCGTTTCTCAAAGCCAACAACTTCACCGTTGAAACTGCGGTCGACGGCAAGGACGGGCTGACCAAGCTCAAGGCCGATCGGGCCATCAAACTGGTCATTTCGGACGTCAACATGCCGAACATGGATGGCCTGACCATGGCCGAGAAGGTACGCAGCGAGTTGGGTAACCAGACCGTCAACATCATCATGCTGACCACCGAGAACGACCCCAACATGAAAAACCGCGGCAAGGCGGCGGGTGTCAAAGGCTGGATCGTCAAGCCCTTCAATGGCGCCAATGCGCTGGGGGCCATTCAGAAGCTGGTGGCCGGTTAAGCTGCAGCGCCTGTTTTTATGAGTAGTTGATCGGTCATAGGCTGCCGATAAGGATGCCTAGCTTCATCGCTGGAATATAAAAATAAAGAGTCCACTATGGTGATTGCATGCCAACGTTAAAGCTTAGTTTCAATCAAAAAGTCGCCTTGGGGTTCGCAGTTATTCTGCTGCTGCTGACCATCTCTGGGGCGATGTCCCTGTGGACTCTTAACGACATCAGCAACTCCAACCAGCGCGTGCACGAAACGGCTGTGCCGGTGGTGAGCGAAGTCAACAAGGTGCAGATTCGCCTGTTGAAGCTGGCCAACCTCAGTGCGCTGGGCTTCAACGCCTTGAGTGAAGAAGACATTCGCCCCTACCGCGATGACTTCGAAAAAGGTGCAGAAGAGTTCTCCGTCGGCTTCAAGAAACTCGAAACACTGGCCCAGGCGGACCCGCAGCGAGCAGCCCTGGTTGCCGATATCAAGAGCAACTACGACACCTACACTGTCGCCGTGCGCAAAATGTTCGACGCCAAGTTGGCCGTGCTGATTGCCAAGCAGCAGGTCGAGGATGAAGTCGGCGTCGTCATGGAGCGCTCTGATGACGTCGGCTTTGCCTTTCTGGAAATTGTTAACTTCCGCGCGCCAAGCAAGGCCCTGGAAAAAGACCTGACTCTGGCCCAGGGTTTTGCCAACCAGGCCGACGCATTGATGGCTGGCGTGGCCAAAGCAGCCCAGGAAATTCAGAACGGCGAAGACCTTGAGCGTTTGGACAGCGCCCAGGATGACTTCGAGTTCATCATCAATGGCGCGATGTTCTGGTTCGACAAGGCGATTCCGCTGTTCCAGCCCATGGACGACGCCGACATTATCGGTACCGCCCAGAGCAGCGTTGAAGCCCTGCGCGCGCGCCTCAAGGCCACACCGAACCTGGTCGATTTCAAGCGCGAGCAACTGACCCAGGCGCAGACCGCCCGTGAGCAGCTGAGCGAGTCCAAGTCAGCGGTGGCGAAGTCTGTTGCCGGCCTGGATGAAGTGCTGGTGTCGGCAGATGCCCAGTTCAATCGCCTGCAAACCGAGCTGGGCGACAGCGTCAGTTTCGGTTTCAAAAGCACCATCGTGATCCTGATCATCCTGCTGGCCCTGGCAACGCAGAACTTCAACTCCATGCGTCTGGCCATTCGCAAGAAGATGATCGACCTGGCCAAGCTCAACGGCATCGGCGGTACCCTGGCAGCGGCACGCGATCAGGACACCGCGCTGGAGCTGGTGCTGCATGCCATGTACGAGAAGATCGGCATCGAGCGCGGCTCGGTGTACCTGTTCAACAAGGACAACGAGCTGGAGGCCAAGGCTTTCCTGCCGCCCAAGCAGATGGACGGCGCGCCGTCGGCGATCACCTTCACCATGGGTGAGGGTGTGATCGGCCGCGCAGCCGCTTCCAAACAAGCGCTGTTCGTCCCGGACACCAGCCGTGACCAGTCCTATGTCGGCGGCGAGGGCGAGAAAGCCAAGGCCCTGCTCTGCGTACCGCTGGTCGACAAGGACATCCTGATCGGCGTGATGAACTTCTCCGGCGAAGTGAACAAGGTGGCCTTCGCCGACAGCGACTACGAGTTCGTGGCGTCGGTGGCGCGCTCCCTGGTCACCACCATCAAGAACATCCGCATGGTCGAGGTGATCGAGGAACATAACCGTACTCTGGAGCGTAAGGTCGAAGAGCGTACGGCTGCGCTGAAACAGAAGAACGAAGACATCGCCAACATGTTCTCGAACATGCACCAGGGGCTGTTCACCATCGTCGACGGTGGCCTGATCCATCCCGAGTATGCGGCGTACCTGGAGACCATCTTCGAGACCAAGGAAATCGCCAACCGCAACGTCGTCGACTTCATGTTCAAGCGCTCGACCCTGAGCTCCGACGTCATCGACGCCGCCTCCACTGCGGTGGCGTCCATCGTCGGCGAAGACGCGATGATGTATGAGTTCAACTCGCACCTGCTGGTGACCGAGCTGACCCTCGAGTTCCCGGACAAGCCGAACAAGCTTATCGAGCTGGATTGGGACCCGATCATTGATGATCAGGATGTGATCACCAAGCTGATGGTCACCGTGCGTGACGTCACTGCGCTGAAGGCGCTGCAAGCCGAGGCCGAAGGGCAGAAGCAAGAGCTGATGATCATCGGCGAGATCCTCTCGGTGGATGCCGCCAAGTTCAGCGACTTCATCGAGGGCTCGGCCTCCTTCGTCGACAAGTGCCGGACCATCATCGAGCAGACCGAACAGAAGGACCTCGGCAAACTGGCCGAGCTGTTTCGCAACATCCATACGGTCAAGGGCAATGCCCGTACCTACGGCCTCAAGCACATCACCGATACGGTGCATCGCATCGAAAACACCTACGACCAGCTGCGCAAGAACGAGGACATGCAGTGGCAGCCTCAGGAGCTGCTGGGTGAGCTGGCTTTCGCCGAGCAGGCGATCAAGGTCTACAGCAGTATCTTCAAGGACAAGCTGGGTCGTGATGGCAAGCAGGGCATCGCGGGGGCGCAAGTCGACCGCGAGCAGATCAACCGGCTGATGGACAGTATCGCCGCGCTGTCTGATACCGAGTTGCCGGCCAGTGTGATCAATATCGTGCGCGATACCTATCACTCCCTGGCGACCATCGATGCCGAGCCACTGGAGACGGTGATTGGCGATGTGCTCAAGTCGGTGCAGTCGCTGGCCGAGGAGTTGGGCAAGCCGGCGCCGGTCGTGGTGATAGAGGATCACGATATCTACACGCGCAAGGCGGCGCACGGCATGCTTAACAACATCTTCATGCATGTGCTGCGCAATGCCGTGGATCACGGTATCGAAGCACCGGCCGAACGTCGCGAGAAGGGCAAGGCTGAGCAGGGCAGCATCCGCATCGACGCGGTGGAAGACGATGGCGCTGTCAGTTTCGTGGTACGCGATGATGGCCGTGGTATCGCCCTAGGCAAGATTTTCGCCAAGGCCGTCGACATGGGGCTGTACCCGGTGGGTGCGGCGCGTCCTGCGGCCAGCGAGATTGCCAACCTGATCTTCACCTCCGGCTTCTCCACCGCCGATGAAGTCACCGAAGTGTCGGGGCGTGGCGTTGGCATGGATGCGGTGCGCGAGTTCCTTGAATCCGAAGGTGGCAGCATCGAGATCAAGCTCGATGCCGGTGACGAGAATGCCGATTTCCGCGGCTTCAGCACACTGATCCACCTGCCGGCCTCGCTCTGCGTGATTCCGCCGGAGTTTTCCCGCGCTAGCTGAGTCCGCTTCGGGGCGCTCACCACCTGCTGGTGGGTGCCCCGGAACGGTTGATTTATCCCGCCTGTATTCTCCCTCCAGTTGCGCTGTGGCCACGCCGTTGTCGGTGTGGCACACGCTCTGCCAGTAGCCGCTGTGCTAACCTGCGGCAAATTCTTTCAGGCCTTTTTCTGATTCTGTGAGCGTCCGGCAGCTTGTCTGTCGTCGCGTAGGTGCCTGTCCCTGGTCGGCTGTATTCGCTTCGCGCTCTGGCGCGTGCGATCAGTGCGGCGCCATTGGTGGCGGCTTAATCACAGCGGCGGTTGGCGGTCGTTCTTGGGGTTAATCCATGCATATCCATATCCTCGGCATCTGTGGCACCTTCATGGGCTCCCTGGCGGTTCTGGCGAAAGAACTCGGCCATCGGGTCACCGGTTCCGATGCCAACGTCTATCCACCGATGAGCACCCAGCTCGAAGCCCAGGGCATCGAGCTGATGCAGGGTTATGAGCCTGCGCATCTGCAGCCAGCGCCAGACCTGGTGGTGGTCGGCAATGCGCTGAGTCGAGGCAATCCGGCGGTGGAGTATGTGCTCAACCAGGGGCTGCCCTATGTCAGCGGCCCACAGTGGCTGGCCGACTATGTGCTGCAAGGCCGCTGGGTGCTGGCCGCTGCCGGTACCCACGGCAAGACCACCACCAGCAGCATGCTGGCCTGGGTGCTGGAGCATGCCGGAATGAGTCCGGGCTTTTTGATCGGTGGTGTACCGCAGAATTTTGGCGTCTCCGCGCGCCTGGGCGGCACGCCGTTCTTCGTGGTCGAGGCCGACGAGTACGACAGCGCCTTCTTCGACAAGCGCAGCAAGTTCGTTCACTACCGTCCGCGCACCGCGATCCTGAATAACCTGGAGTTCGATCACGCGGATATTTTCCCCGATCTGGCAGCCATCGAGCGGCAGTTCCATCATCTGGTGCGCACCGTGCCCGGTGAAGGCCTGATCATTCATCCGGCCAGCGAACAGGCTCTGCAGCGGGTGATTGGCATGGGCTGCTGGACCCCGGTGCAGACCACCGGTGAAGGCGGTCAGTGGCAGGCCAAGTTGCTCAGCGCCGATGGTTCGCGCTTCGAAGTGTGGTTCGACGAGGCGCTGATGGGCGTGGTCGAGTGGTCGCTGACCGGCCAGCACAACGTCGCCAACGCTCTGGCCACCCTGGCTGCGGCGCGGCATGTCGGTGTGGTGCCGGAGTTGGGTATTGCTGGCCTGTCCAGCTTCAAGAGCGTCAAGCGGCGCATGGAGAAGGTCGCCGAGGTCAAGGGCGTGACCATCTATGACGACTTCGCCCACCACCCGACGGCGATTGCTACTACCCTCGACGGCCTGCGCAAGCAGATCGGTGATGCGCCGCTGATCGCGGTGATCGAGCCGCGCTCCAACTCGATGAAGCTCGGTGCCCACCGCGATGGCCTGCCGGCCTCCGTGGTGCAGGCCGATCGTGTGTACTGGTACGCGCCGGCAAACCTGGGTTGGGACCTGGCCGCCAGCGTGGCTTCGTCCAGTGTGCCTACCGAGGTCTGTGATTCGCTGGAGGCCATTATCGCCGGGGTCAAGGCCCACGCCGCGCCCGGCACTCAGGTGGTGGTGATGAGCAACGGCGGCTTTGGCGGCCTGCATGGCAAGCTGGCGGCGGCTTTGGCGCAATAGCTGGAATAGATAGCCCCTCTCCCTCCGGGAGAGGGTTGGGGTGAGGGGGCTATGGGCGGCTCGGAGTTGCCTGGCAGGCCCTCACCCCCGGCCCCTCTCCCAGGGGTAGAGGGGAGCAAGCACTTCGAGGAGTTTCCATGAACGGTCCTGAACGCATCACTTTGGCCATGACTGGCGCCTCTGGCGCCCAGTATGGCCTGCGCCTGCTCGACTGCCTGGTGCAGGAAGAGCGCGAGGTGCACTTCCTGATCTCCAAGGCCGCGCAATTGGTGATGGCCACCGAAACCGACGTTACCCTGCCGGCCAAGCCGCAGGCTATTCAGGCGTTTCTGAGTGAATACACCGGCGCAGCAGCGGGGCAGATCCGTGTGTATGGCAAGGAGGACTGGATGGCCCCCGTGGCCTCTGGCTCCGGCGCGCCGGCGGCAATGGTGGTGGTGCCCTGCAGCACGGGCACCCTCTCGGCCATCGCCACGGGGGCCTGCAACAACCTGATCGAGCGGGCCGCTGACGTGGCACTGAAAGAGCGCCGCCAGCTGATCCTGGTGCCCCGCGAGGCGCCATATTCCAGTATCCATCTGGAGCACATGCTCAAGCTGTCCAACCTGGGTGCCATCATCGTGCCTGCGTCTCCTGGCTTCTATCACCAGCCGCAGACCATCGACGACCTGATCGACTTCGTTGTGGCGCGCATCCTCAACCTGCTGAATATTCCCCAGGACATGCTGCCGCGTTGGGGTGAGCATCATCTGAGCAGTGATGACTAGCTTTGTAGGAGCTAGCTCTGCTCGCGAACGATCGGCGCATAGCGGTTTCGCGAGCAGAGCTCGCTCCTACGCGCTCGGCCTGAGCCTGCTGCTGGTGCTACCCGGCTGCGCAAGTGTGCGCACCCTGGATGCAGCCAAGCCGGGAGCGCCGATCATCTATTCGGGCGCGCGGCTGGACTGGTATGCGCTGCAGGGGGGTTGCTGCCCACTGGATCGCTTCGGCGCCGAAGCACCCAAGTTTGCCGGGCTGGATCTGCCGGCCAGTGCCCTGCTGGACACCGTGTTGCTGCCATTCGCCGTGGCGGCCGAGCTGGGCATCGGGCTCGGCGTCACAGGCGGCAACTGAAGCGACGCGGGGCTTGCGCCCGCGTCGATCTGCTTAGCGCTTGTTTACGATCTTTTTGCAGCGCCATCGGGCGTGTAGAGGGTCGGTGCGGAGCGCTTTTGCCCCCTCTCCCGTTCACGGGAGAGGGGAGTTTCCGAGGCCGGGAAAAGGCTATTAAGCGCGCTCGACCGCCAGGGCTACGCCTTGACCCCCGCCGATGCACAGCGTGGCCAGGCCTTTCTTGGCATCGCGGCGCTGCATCTCGTGCAACAGGGTTACCAGCACGCGGCAACCGGATGCACCGATCGGGTGGCCGAGGGCGATGGCGCCGCCGTTGACGTTAACCTTGTCCAGGCTCCATCCCAGCTCCTTGGCCACCGACAGGGCCTGGGCCGCAAAAGCCTCGTTGGCTTCCACCAGATCCAGATCCTCGACGCTCCAGCCGGCCTTGCTCAGTGCGCGGCGAGTGGCCGATACCGGGCCAATGCCCATGATCGCCGGATCGACACCCGAGCCTGCCGCAGCGGCGATGCGCGCCAGCACCGGCAGCTTCAGTTCGGCGGCCTTCTCGGCGCTCATCAGCAGCACGGCGGCAGCGCCGTCGTTGAGGGTGGAGGCGTTGCCGGCGGTGACGCTGCCGTCTTTCTGGAAGGCTGGTTTGAGCTTGCCCAGGGACTCGGCAGTGGTGCCGGCGCGCGGTTGTTCGTCACGGGCGAATGTCACGGGCTCGCCCTTGCGCTGCGGGATCAGCACCGGCGTGATCTCGCCATCGAAGTGGCCGGCTTCGATGGCCGCCAGGGCGCGCTGCTGCGAGGTGGCAGCAAAGGCGTCCTGCTGCTCACGGCTGATTTCGTACTTGGCTGCCAGGTTTTCTGCGGTGATACCCATGTGGTAGTCGTTGAAGGCGTCCCACAGGCCGTCCTGAATCATCGTGTCGACCAGCTTGCCATGGCCCATGCGCATGCCGGTGCGGGCCTGCTGCATGACGTAGGGGGCCAGGCTCATGTTTTCCTGGCCGCCGGCGATGATTACCTCGGCATCGCCGCAGGCAATGGCCTGGTAGCCCAGTTGCACGGCCTTGAGGCCCGAACCGCAGACCTTGTTCAGGGTGAAGGCTGGCACCGTGTGCGGCAGACCGGCCTTGATCACGCTCTGCCGTGCCGGGTTCTGCCCGGCGCCGGCGGTGAGCACCTGGCCGAGGATTACTTCGTCGATCTGCTCGCCGCTGACGCCGCTTTGCGTCAGCAGACTGCGGATCACCGTGGCGCCGAGTTCGACTGCGGGAATGGCGCTCAGCGCGCCCTGAAAGGCGCCGATGGCGGTACGGGTGGCGGCGACAATCACGACTTCGCGCATAGATTCTCCGGGAGGCTGGCTGTGGGTGTGGCCCCGCAAATCGGCAGGGCGGGTCTGTACACGATTAAGTACGCGAACAGGCCAAGGAGGGGCGAGTTTAAAGCGCCGGCAAGGCAGTGAACAGCGTGGCGGATACCCGCAGAGGGGTGGCTTGTCCTGTTGTGCATGCTTGCCCGTTTAGAGCCGTGTCAGTGGCGGATAGGCAAAGCGTTATCCACCCTGCAAAGCATGCCAATTCGCGCGGAGTGGAAAACTGCAAGGCGTTTCCCTCCGATCAGCCAGGTGGGCCTGAAACCTTTGAGCGAGCGGTCTAGCGACCCAGGCGGCGCAGTTCGTCGGATTCGACGATACGCACGCCGTCGCCTTCCTCCAGAGCCAGGCGCCACAGCGCACGCGCCAGTACTGCGGCCGGGATACCGCGGTATTTACCCGGCAGCCAGCGCATGACCAGCCCCGCCAGTTGTTCGCCAAGGCGCAATTCGTTGCGCGCACCGAGCAGCAGCGAGGGGCGGGCAATGGTCAGTTGTGGCCAGTCCTGAGCCATCAGCGCCTGCTCCATCTCGCCTTTGACCCGGTTGTAGAACACGGAGGATTTGGCGTCGGCGCCCAAGGCGCTGATCACTAGCAGATGCCGTGCGCCTAACTCGCGGGCGCGCGCGGCGAATGCCAGTACCAGGTCGTGGTCGACGGCGCGGAAGGCTTCCTGCGAGCCGGCCTGCTTGATGGTGCTGCCCAGGCAGCAGAAGGCGACATCGGCCCGGCCTTGCAGTTGTGCGAGGAGGTCGGGCAGCTCACCGACCGGGTTGGCCAGATGTGCATGTTCGGCCAACGGCCGGCGGCTGGGTGCCAGCACGCGGCTGATGGTCGGCTCGCTGAGCAGGCGGTCGAGCAGATGCTCGCCGGTAAGACCGGTGGCTCCGGCGAGCAGGATGTTCTGTGGCGTCAGGTACATGCTGGGTTACTCCACGCTGATATAACCAGCTTAGAAGTTTTTGCTCGTCCAAGTATGCGTGCTATGCCGCTTTATTCGGTTTTCTTCACGGTGGCATTCTCCAGTGCCTGCTTGGCCTGGCTCTCGCGCAGGGTCTTCCACTGCTTGAGCACGGCGGGCGGTGCCCACAGCTGGGGTTCGGAGGCCTGGAAATCTTCGGCCTTCTCCCGTTCGGCAACTTTGACCTTGGCCAGTTCAAAGGCGCGTTGCAGGTCATCGGTTTCGCTGAACGCATCAGCAAACAGGGCGCGGCCGAAGTAAGTGAAGTCGTTCTCCTCGGAGCAACCGAAAGAGACCCGGTCGGCGCGGGCGGCGGTCATGACCAGGGTCTTGTCGTCTCTCAGCAGCGGAATGAAGCCGCCGGAGTAACAGGCGGAGATCACCACTACCTTGTGCCGTTCGCGCAAGGGTTGCAGCAGGGCTGCCAGCTCGCTGGCGGGCAGGCTTTCCAGTTGCAGGCGCGGCTGGTCGATGCTCAGCTGGTGGTCGCGCGAGCCATGGCTCGTCAGGTAGATGAATACCAGGTCTTCCGGGCCGCTGCGTTCGGCCAGCGCTCGTACGGCGCGGGTCAGGCTTTCGCGAGTGGCCAATGGGCGATCGGCGAGGTGGTCGCGATGGTTGGTCAGGCTGATGTTGCCGCGCGCATTGAAGCGTTCGCTAAGCAGTTTGCTGACGTAGTCCGCCTCACGCAGGAACACACTCTGCTTGCCGTCGCCGGCCAGGGTCAGGCTGTACAGTTCGGTGGCTGGGGTCGAAGCGGGCAGGGCGGCAATGGCCTGGTCGAGCAACTTGCCTTGTTCTAGCAGGCCCAGCTCCAGGGGGTCAGGTAATGAGGCGCCCTGGGCATCGCGAATCAGCTCGCCATTCTGCCAGGTGCCACTGCGCTGCTGGCCATCAGCAAGCTCCAGCGTGCCATCGCCGGCATATTGGTTGTTAGCGAAGCGGCCGCGGTAGACGCTGCCGTCGGCCAGGGTCAGTTCGCCCAGGCCGTGGAAACGCCAGTAGCGGAATTCGCCGACATAGTGACGGCCATCGGCCCCCTTGAATTCACCTTTGCCTTCCAGTGATCCGTCTTCGAAACGGCCTAGCCAGGTATCACCCTCGGCATTCTGAAAACGACCCTTGCCGTGGAAGCTGTCGTCGCGAAAGCCACCACTGTAGCTTTCGCCGTCATTGCCCTGATAGCTGCCTTCGCCGTTCAGTACGCCGCCCTTGAAGAGGCCGCTGAATTGATTGCCGTCCTCGCTGCGGGTGCCTGGGCCGTTCAGTTCACCGCGGGCGAAACGCCCTTGGTAGCGCACGCCGCCTGGCCATTCGAGCAGGCCCAGGCCGTGATACTTGTCTTTGCGGAACTCGCCGCGGTAACTCATCTCGCCTTGCTGCAGGTGGCCTTCACCATGCAGCCGTCCCTGTTTGAAGCCGCCCGTGTAGATGCTGCCGTCGCTGTAGGTCAAGGTACCCTGGCCATCGAACAGGCCCTGGCGGAACTGGCCGATATAGCGCTCGCCGCCGGCGCCACGCCATTCGCCCCGGCCGTCGCTCTGGCCATCCTTGAAATTGCCCGCGTACCAACTGCCATTGGCATAGTCGATGCGACCTTCGCCTTGCAGTAGGCCATTGACTACCTCGCCACGGTAACGCCCGCCATCGGGCAGTACGGCGTCGGGCGGCAGCAGCGGTTCGGCGTCGCCGCAGGCGGCGAGTAGCAGGGCAAGAGAGAGCGGTGCGAGAAGGCGTTGCATGATGGACATCCTGGTCGTTGCATGCGTTGAGTATGCCGCAGTAGCTATGCAGCACCAATGCAAACGGGGCGCCTGAGCGCCCCGTTCGGTTAGATCATGCGGCTGTCTTTTGAGGCTTCAGACGAAGCACAAAGTCAGCGGCTCGGCGATATAGGCGGGTTTCTCCTCGCCTTCGATCTCCAGAGTCGCTTGTGCCTTGATCAGCCACTGGCCGGCACGTTTCTCGGTGATTTCGACAATGCTCACGGCCAGGCGCACGCGTGAGTCAACCTTGACCGGCTGGATGAAGCGTACGCTGTCGAGCCCGTAGTTGACGGCCATTTTCAGGCCCTCTGGCATGATCATCAGGCTTTCCATCAGCATCGGGATCAGCGACAGGGACAGGAAACCGTGGGCGATAGTGCCGCCGAAGGGCGTGTGCTTGGCTTTGACCGGGTCCACGTGGATGAACTGATGATCGCCGGTGCATTCAGCAAACTGGTTGATGCGGTTTTGGTCGATGGTTAGCCATTCTGAGCGTCCAAGCTCTTTGCCTACGTAGTCTTGCAGTTGCGATACGGGTACTAGCGGCATAGATCCTCCTTGAGGATGCAAGGTTATTTGTTGTTTTACGATGAACCGAGCTTGCTGGTAGATCACCATGACTCAGCGAGGTGGTCAAGCCTGTGGCGAGCGGTTTATGACGGCGCTGGTAGCGTGCCTATAATGGCTGCGCTTTATTTGCGGAGGCTTCCATGCTGTTACGTGGCCTGACCTGGCTGGTGCTGTTCCAGTTGCTCGGCACTGCCCTCAATGTATTGTTCCTGCCCATGCTGCCGGGGCCGATTCTTGGCATGCTGCTGCTGTTTGTGTTTCTGCTGCTGCGTGGCGAGGTGGGTGAGCCCATTAGTCAGGCGGCCAGTGGCCTGCTGCGCTATTTGCCGCTATTGCTGGTGCCGCCTGCGGTTGGCGTGATGGTGTATGCCGAGCAGATTGCCGCTGATTTCTGGGCCCTGGCTGGTGCGTTGGGCCTGTCCCTGCTGTTCTCTCTGCTGTTTGCCGGCTGGCTGATGCAGAAACTGATCGAGCGCCAGGCGCGCCGCGAGGATCAGGCATGACGCTGGATTGGCAGGGCGCCGTGCAGGCGGTTATCCATCATCCGCTGTTCGGGGTCGGTATCACCCTGGCGGTCTACCAGCTGTCACTGGCTGCCTATGAGAAGACCCGCTGGGTATTCCTGCAGCCCGTGCTGGTGTCCATGGCGGTGCTGATTGCGGTGCTGGTCGCCTGCGGGCTGAGTTATGCGGAGTATCGCGAGAGTACTTTCTTGCTCAGTGTGCTGCTGGGACCGACGACTGTTGCCCTGGCTGTGCCGCTGTTTCTCAACCTGCGGCGGATTCGCCAGCTGTTCTGGCCGGTGCTGATTACCCTGCTGGTCGCCGGTGTGGTGGCCACTGCGCTCGGTGTGTTGCTGGCCTGGCTGTTCGGCGCCGAGCGGATGATGCTGATGACTCTGGCGCCGAAGTCGGTGACTTCGCCGATTGCCATGTTGGTGGCCGAGCAGATTGGTGGCGTAGCCGCGCTGGCAGCAGTCTTTGTCCTGATTACCGGGGTGCTGGGGGCTATCTGCGGGCCAGAGCTGTTAAAGCGGATTGGCGTACATCATCCGGCGGCGCAGGGCATGGCGCTCGGCCTGACCGCTCATGCGGTGGGTACGGCGCGGGCGCTGCAGGAGAGTGAAGAAAGCGGTGCCTTCGCCGCCCTGGCCATGAGCCTGATGGGCGTGGTGACTGCCATTGCCCTGCCGTTGGTGGTAGCACTGATCGCTTGAGGATGGCTGCATGAATTTTCCGCTGTTCCCGTTGAATACCGTGCTGTTCCCCGGCTGCATGCTCGACTTGCAGATCTTCGAGGCGCGCTATCTGGACATGGTCAGTGCCTGCATGCGTCGCGGCCAAGGCTTTGGCGTGGTCGGCATTGTCCAGGGGCAGGAGGTTGGCGTGGCTGCCGAGCGTTTTGCCGCGGTGGGTTGTGAAGCCGTGATTCGTGACTTCCAGCAGCGTCCCAATGGGCTCCTGGGCATTCGTGTTGAAGGGGTAAGACGCTTTCAGGTGGAGCAGGTTCAGGTGCAGGCTGATCAGTTGACCCTGGCTGATGTCACCTGGCTGGATGAGGTGGCGGATGCGCCCTTGTTGGTCGCGCATGCCGACCTCGCCGCGCTGCTCAATGCCCTGGTCGAGCATCCGCTGGTAGCAGGGTTGGGTATGGGTGGGCCGGTCTCCGGGCAACAGGCGCTGGCCAACCAGCTGGCCTACCTGCTGCCGTTCACTGTCGAGCAGAAGCTGCAGGCGTTGCAGCTGGCCGATCCAGCGCAACGTCTGGCCTATATTCAGGGCCTGCTCGATCAGTTGCAGGGCGAGATGATCGCCTGAATTTTTTGTCTAGGCGTGAGCTCTGCGGTGCGCTCAGTAACGATACTGCTGCAGCGCCTCCGGTAGCGCCCAGGCGCTGATTGCGCCGAGCAGGGCCAGGCTGGCCGGCAGGATCAGCCACCAGACCCGTGCACTGAGAGGCGCCATGACTGCTCGCCGCTGCAGGACGGCTAGCCAGGCAGCGCATACGCTGCCTGCGAGCAGGGCGCCGGCCAATATGTCCGTGGGCCAGTGTACCCCTAAGTAAACCCGCGAGAGGGCGATGGCCAGTGCTGGCAGGCTGGCCAGCAACAGCCAGGTCAGGCGCGTGCGTGCTGGTGTGCCACGTCCGGCGAGAATGCCCAGGGCCAGGAAAAAGGCGAATGCCGCTGAGCTGTGCCCGCTGGGCAGGCTAAAGGTATCCAGTGGCTGCAGTAATACGTCCGGACGGGCGCGGGCGAACAGATGCTTGAGTCCGGTGTTGGCCAGGGCCGTGAGCAGCATGCAGCCGGCTACCAGGCTGGCCGCCGCGTAGCGCCGGCTGAGCAGGAGCAGGCAGGTGAGCAGCAGGCCGGCGGCAACCTGAGTGTTGAAGTCGCCGAGGCCGGTGATGAGCAGGGCGATGCTGTCCAGGGTGCTGCTGCGCTGTTCCTGTACCAGCGCCATCAAGCCTTGGTCGAGAGCGCTCAGGTAGGGGACGCCAAGCAGCAGGGCTATCAGCAAGGTGGCGCTCAGGCCTGCGGCTACGGCTGTCGCCCAGCGCTGCTCGCGCAGACTGCTGAAAATCACCGTCAGCAGCATCAGTGCGATAGCGGCGGCAACTGTCCCGGCCGCGCTCCAGAAACCGTCGGGTAATGGCAGGCGCAGCGCCGCGCCAGTGGCCCAGCCCGGCAGCATATAGGCCACGGCCCAGCCGGCGGCGGCGAGCATGCTGACCAGAATGAAGCGTACGAACGGCATGTCCAGCATGCCTGCTACCAGGGGCAGCATGGGGCGCAACGGGCCAATGTAGCGGCCGACCAGCAGGCTGACCACGCCATAGCGTTGGAAGTAACTCTCTGCACTGCTCAGCCATTCGGGATGATCGCGCAGTACTGGCAGGCCGCGGATGCCTTGATGGAAGCGGCGACCCAGCGCGTAGGAGATTGCGTCCCCCAGCAGGCCGCCAGCGTAGGCCAGGAGTATGGTTTCCCATAGCGTCAGGGCGCCGCTGCCGGCCAGCACGGCCAGGGTGAACAGCACCACGGTGCCGGGGATGACGATGCCGGCCACTGCCAGGCATTCCAGGCAGGCGACGAGGAAAATGGTCAGGCCCAGCCATTCCGGGTTGGTTTCCAGCCAGAGAGTCATGGTTTCGAACCATTGGCTCATGGGTGCAGCTCCTTGGGGGTTAGCAATAGATAGTCGCGGCCTTCGACCTGCCCGCGGCGCAATGGGTTGCGCGTGCACTGGCGGGCGAAGGCGGCATCGACGAAACGGTAGGGCAGATGCTCATCACGCCCTGTGGGAATGCCCAGGCGAGTAGTCTGGACGATCTGCGCCGGCATTTCGCCGACATCTTCGACAAACAGGCGTTGCGGGTCGAAACGGCGGGCGTCCCAGTCCGGCACCTTGAGGCCCAGGCTGCGGCACAGCAAGGTCTGCCCGGCGCACAGCTTGTGTGTCGGGCGCGGACTGCCATCGGCGGCAGGGTTGTTGGCCTGCATGCGTGGCAGGGCGTCGGGGGCGCAGTACCGATCCAGCCAGGGTGCGGCGGACTTGATCAGCACCGCATTGCCTGGGCCCTGGGCGCTGAAGTTCAGCGAGTCGCCGCCGCGGGCGTAGTACATGTAAATGTGTCCGCCATCGAGAAACAGCGCACGGCGCTTCTCGGTGTAACCGAGCGAGGCATGGCTGCCCTTTTCCGCCGCATAGTAGGCCTCGGTCTCAATGATCCGCGCGGCCAGCCAATAGCCCTGGTGACGGTGGCGAACGACTTTGCCGAGTAAGGCCCGGGCTACCGTCTGCGCGTCACGGTCGAAGAACGTGTCGGGTAGCGGGCGAGCCTCAGGCCAGGGCAGTAAGGGGTGTTTGACGGGCATCGGGGCGCCTGTGCGCGGGTTGGCTGGCGCGATCATAACAATACGTGCGTCCTGTATCTGCCGGCTAAAGTGACCATCCGCCCGACGCTGCTGGGCTTGAAGGCGCGCTCTCGCTATAATCAGCCCCTTTTTCCAACTGCCAGACATTCCGAGACCATGACCGAGTCCGTGCTCGACTACATGACCCGCCTGGGCCGCGCCGCGCGTGCTGCTTCGCGAGTGCTCGCGCGAGCCAGCACTGCGCAGAAGAATCGCGCCCTGCAGGCCGCCGCCAATGCCCTCGACGCAGCCCGCGCCGAGTTGATCGCCGCCAATGAGTTGGATCTGGCTGCCGCCCGCGCCAATGGCCTGGAGCCGGCCATGGTTGATCGCCTGGCGCTGACCCCGTCAGTCATCGACTCGATGATCGAAGGCCTGCGTCAGGTTGCGACCCTGCCGGACCCGATCGGCGAGATCCAGGACATGCGCTACCTGCCGTCCGGTATCCAGGTCGGCAAGATGCGCGTGCCATTGGGCGTGATCGGCATCATCTACGAGTCGCGGCCGAATGTGACTATCGACGCCGCCAGCCTGTGCCTGAAGTCCGGCAACGCCACCATTCTGCGTGGTGGCTCGGAAGCCATTCATTCCAATCAGGCGATTGCCCGCTGTGTCCAGCTGGGGCTGGCCGAGGCCGGTCTGCCGGCTGCCGCCGTGCAGGTGGTGGATACCACGGATCGCGCGGCCGTTGGTGCGTTGATCACTATGCCGGAGTTCGTCGACGTGATCGTTCCGCGTGGCGGCAAGGGCCTGATCGAGCGCATCAGTCGTGATGCCAAGGTGCCGGTGATCAAGCACCTGGACGGCGTCTGCCACGTTTACATCGACGTCGCCGCCGATCTCGACAAGGCCATTCGCGTCGCTGACAACGCCAAGACCCAGCGCTATTCACCGTGCAACGCCATGGAAACCCTGCTGGTGCATGCTGCCGTGGCTGAGCGGGTCTTGCCGCCGCTGGCTGCCATCTACCGTGACAAGGGCGTCGAGCTGCGTGGCGATGCCGCCACTCGGGCACTGCTGGGTGCTGATGTGCTGGTCGCCACCGAGGAAGACTGGTTCGCCGAATACAACGCGCCGATCCTGGCGATCCGTATCGTCGACTCGCTGGACGCGGCTATCGAACACATCAATCACTATGGTTCGCAGCACACCGACGCGATCATCACGGAGAACTTCAGCGATGCGCGGCGCTTCCTCACGGAAGTGGATTCCGCCTCGGTGATGGTCAATGCCTCGACCCGCTTTGCCGATGGCTTCGAGTACGGCCTGGGCGCGGAGATCGGTATTTCCACCGATAAGCTGCATGCCCGTGGTCCGGTCGGCTTGCTCGGCCTGACCAGCGAGAAGTACGTGGTGTTTGGCGACGGGCACATCCGTACCTGATGGCACGTCGGATCGGGATTCTGGGGGGCACCTTCAATCCCGTGCATATTGCCCACCTGCGCGGTGCCCTGGAGGTGGCCGAACAGTTGGTGCTGGATGAGTTGCTGCTAATTCCCAGCGCCCGTCCACCGCACCGCGAGGCGCCGCAGGCAACTGCCGAGCAGCGCCTGGCCATGGTGCAGCTGGCTGTGGCTGGTGAGCCGCAGCTGGCGGTCGATGACCGCGAGCTGCGGCGTGACAAGCCGTCGTTCACCTACGACACCCTGGAGTCGTTGCGCGGTGAGCTGGCGGCGGATGATCAGGTATTTCTCCTGCTGGGCTGGGATGCCTTCTGTGGGTTGCCGACCTGGCATCGCTGGCAGGAACTGCTGCAGCATTGCCATATCCTGGTGTTGCAGCGCCCGGATGCCGATAGCGATGCCCCGGAGACGCTGCGTGACCTGCTGGCGGCGCGCAGTGTGAATGACCCGCAAGGCCTGGTCGGCCCGAGCGGACAAATTGCTTTTGTCTGGCAGACCCCGCTGGCGGTGTCTGCCACACAGATTCGCCATTTGCTGGCAGAAGGGCGTTCGGTGCGTTTTCTGGTGCCCGATGCCGTGCTGGCCTATATCCAAACCCACGGGCTGTACCGTGGGCAAACCGATTCATGAGGTAACGATGCAAAACGAACAACTGGTCAAGGTCGCCGTAGCGGCCCTGGAAGACATGAAAGCCACCGATATCACCACCATCGATGTGCGCGGCAAGACCAGCGTCACCGACTTCATGGTGATCGCCAGCGGTACCTCCAGCCGTCACGTCAAGTCGATGGCCAATGAGGTGCTGGACAAGGTCAAGGAGCAGGGCGTGCGCCCGATCGGCAGCGAAGGCCTGGATGGCGGCGAGTGGGCCCTGCTCGACCTCGGTGATGTGGTGGTGCATGTGATGCAGGTTGCCACCCGTCAGTTCTATGATCTCGAGCGACTGTGGCAGGGTGCCGAGCAGAGCCGTGCGCAGCACCAGGATCCAGCCGAGTAAGCCCGCTCCGTGCGTATCAAGCTGATCGCCGTCGGTTCGCGCATGCCGCGCTGGGTGGAGGATGGTTGGCAGGAATATGCCAAGCGTCTGCCGCCCGAGCTGGGGCTCGATCTGGTCGAAATTCCGCTGACCACCCGCGGCAAGAATGCCGATGTGGCGCGGATGATTCGCCAGGAAGGTGAGGCCATGCTGAGCAAGGTGCAGGCGGGTGAACGCATCGTCACCCTGGAGGTCCATGGCAAGCCGTGGAGCACCGAGCAGCTGGCTGCCGAACTGGAACGCTGGCGCCTGGATGCGCGTACCGTCAACCTGATGGTCGGCGGCCCCGAGGGACTGGCGCCGGAGGTTTGTGCGCGCAGCGAGCAACGTTGGTCGTTGTCGCCATTGACCTTGCCGCACCCACTGGTACGCATTCTGATCGGTGAGCAGATCTACCGGGCGTGGACCGTGTTGTCCGGCCACCCGTACCACAAATAATTCCGCCTCTAAAAACCGCCCATTCAAGTAGTCGCAGATGCCGCAACCGATCCGCCTCAAGGACCACGAAAAAGACGCCCGTTTGGTGCGCCGGCGCGTGGTGGTCGGTGCAGTGGTGGTGCTGCTGCTGACCTGTGTGCTGATCGCGCGGATGTACTATCTGCAGGTAATCCAGTACGAGCACCACAGCACCCTGGCGGAGAACAACCGTATCCATGTGCAGCCGATTCCGCCGACTCGTGGACTGATCTTTGACCGCAACGGCGTGATCATCGCCGACAACCGCCCCAGCTTCAGCCTGACCGTGACCCGCGAACGTGCGGGTGATTGGCAGCAGGTGCTGGACAGCGTCGTCGACGCACTGCAATTGACCGCGGAAGATCGTGCTCTGTTCGAAAAGCGCATGCGCCAGGGGCGGCGGCCGTTCGAGCCGGTGCCAATCCTGTTCGAACTGTCCGAGGAGCAGATTGCCCGCATTGCCGTGAACCAGTTCCGTCTGCCGGGCGTCGATGTGGTGGCCCAGCTGGTGCGTCACTACCCACAGAAGGAGCACTTCGCTCACTCGGTCGGTTATGTCGGGCGGATCAATGAAAAGGAGCTGAAAGAGCTCGATCCGATCAACTACAGCGGTACCCACCATATCGGCAAGACCGGCGTCGAGCGCTTCTATGAAGACCTGCTGCACGGTGAGGTGGGCTACGAGGAAGTGGAGACCAATGCCCGTGGCCGCGTGCTGCGCGTGCTCAAGCGCACCGATCCCAAGCCCGGCGCCGACCTGATACTGAGCCTGGATGTGAAGTTGCAGCAGGCTGCCGAGAAGGCCCTTGGTGGTCGACGCGGCGCAGTGGTGGCGATCGAACCGAGCAGCGGAGAGGTGCTGGCGATGGTCAGCCAGCCGAGTTTCGACCCCAATCCCTTCGTTACCGGCATCGGCTTCAAGGCCTACGCCGAGCTGCGCGACTCCATTGACCGGCCGTTGTACAACCGCGTCCTGCGCGGCTTGTATCCGCCAGGCTCGACGATCAAACCGATGGTCGCGGTGGCCGGCCTGGATGCCGGGGTCGTCACTCCGCAGACTCGCGTGTTTGATCCGGGCTTCTACCAGTTGGCGGGGCACAGCCACAAATACCGCAACTGGAACCGCCTGGGTGATGGCTCGGTGAACCTGGAATTCGCCATCATGCGCTCCAACGACACCTATTTTTACGACCTTGCGCACAAGATGGGCGTGGACCGCATGCACCGCTACATGACCATGTTCGGCCTGGGGCAGAGAGTTTCCCTGGACATGTTCGAGGAAACTGCCGGGCTGATGCCGTCGCGCGAGTGGAAGCGGGCGCGTTATCGCCAGCCCTGGTACCCCGGCGAGACGCTGATCCTCGGCATTGGCCAGGGCTACATGCAGACCACGCCACTGCAGTTGGCCCAGGCGGTGACGCTGATGGCCACCCGCGGCAAGTGGATTCGCCCGCATCTGCTGCGTACAGCCGAAGGCAAGACGCCGCAGCAGTTGATGGCAGAAAAGCTCATCGAACCGATGGAGACGCCGCCGGATATCGTTCTACGCGACCCCAAGTTCTGGGACTATGGCCGCTTCGGCATGGAGCAGGTCATGCATGGCCCGCGGGGTACTGCGCGCAAGGTGGGTGATCTGGCGCTGTACCGCATCGCTGGCAAGAGCGGCACGGCGCAGGTGGTGGCGATCAAGCAGGGCGAGAAATACGACCGCTCCAAGGTACTGGAGCGTCATCGCGATCATGCCCTGTTTGTCGCCTTCGCCCCGGCCGCGGATCCGAAGATCGCCGTGGCGGTGATGGTGGAAAATGGTGAATCCGGTTCCGGCGTGGCGGCTCCGGTGGTCAAACAGGTGATTGATGCCTGGCTGCTGGGAGAGGATGGCCAGCTCAAGCCTGAGTACCGCCCGCCGGTACCCGAGACCGAGGAAGCGAGCGTCCGCCCATGAACAGTAATTTCGATCGCAGCATTTCCGATGAGGATGTGTTCAAGCGCCGCGCTACCCTGCTGCAGCGCTTGCATATCGATGGCTGGCTGCTGCTGATTCTCCTGGCGCTGGCAGCCGGCAGCCTGTTCGTACTGTATTCGGCCAGCGGCAAGAACTGGGATCTGCTGATCAAGCAGGCTTCCTCCTTCGCCCTGGGCATGGTCGCGATGCTGGTCATCGCCCAGTTCGAGCCGCGCTTCATGGCGCGCTGGGTGCCGCTGGCCTATGTCGGCGGGGTGGGGCTGCTGGTTGCCGTCGAGGTGATGGGGCATACCGCCATGGGCGCCACGCGCTGGATCAACATACCGGGGGTGATTCGCTTCCAGCCCTCGGAATTCATGAAAATCATCATGCCGGCAACCATCGCCTGGTACCTGGCGCGACACAACCTACCGCCCAAGCTCAAGCACATCGTGATCAGCCTGGTGCTGATTCTGGTGCCCTTTGTGCTGATCCTCAAGCAGCCGGACCTGGGCACCTCGTTGCTGATCCTGGCTTCCGGTGCCTTTGTGCTGTTCATGGCCGGCCTGCAGTGGCGCTGGATCATCGGTGCGGTAGCGGCCGTGGTGCCGATTGCGGTGGCCATGTGGTTCTTCGTGCTGCACCAGTATCAGAAGCAGCGCGTGCTCACCTTCCTCGACCCGGAGAGCGATCCGCTGGGTACCGGCTGGAATATCATTCAGTCGAAGGCGGCCATCGGTTCTGGCGGCGTGCTGGGCAAGGGCTGGCTGCTGGGTACCCAATCGCACCTGGATTTTTTGCCGGAAAGCCATACGGACTTTATCATTGCGGTCCTGAGCGAAGAGTTCGGCCTGGTCGGAGTGTGTATCCTGCTGCTGGTCTACATGCTGCTGATCGGTCGCGGCTTGATCATCACGGCTCAGGCACAAACCCTGTTCGGCAAACTGCTGGCAGGTAGCCTGACGATGACCTTCTTCGTCTACGTATTCGTTAACATCGGCATGGTCAGTGGGCTGTTGCCGGTGGTGGGGGTGCCTCTGCCCTTTATCAGTTATGGCGGAACTCACTTGGTGACGCTGTTGTCAGGGTTTGGGGTTTTGATGGCGATCCAGACCCACCGTAAATGGATCGCACAGGTTTGATAAGAGTGAATAATTTGAAACAGGCATTGCGCGGCTGGATGGTTCGCGGCACTCATTGGCTCGGTCTGGCCGCTTTCTCTGTCAGCGGCGCGACGTTGGCCGGCGATTACGACGGTTCGCCGCAGGTGGCCGAATTCATCGCCGAGATGACGCGCGACCATGGTTTTGCCGGCGAGCAACTGGTTAGCCTGTTCAGTCAGGTCGAGCGCAAGCAGGCCATTCTTGACGCTATCTCGCGCCCAGCCGAGAAGGTCAAGCCGTGGAAAGACTACCGGCCGATCTTCATCACCGAGGCGCGCATCAGCAAGGGGGTGGATTTCTGGAATCAGAACGCCGAAGCCCTGGCGCGCGCCGAGAAGGAATACGGTGTGCCTGCCCAGGTGATCGTGGCGATCATCGGTGTGGAAACCTTCTATGGCGGTAACACCGGCAGCTGGCGAGGCCTCGATGCATTGTCCACACTGTGCTTCGATTATCCGCCGCGAGCCGAGTTTTTCTGCCAGCAGCTCAGGGAACTGTTGCTGCTGAGTCGCGAGGAGCAGATCGACCCGATTACCCTGACTGGCTCCTATGCCGGTGCCATGGGGCTGCCCCAGTTCATGCCGGGCAGCTTCCGCGCCTACGCGGTGGACTTTGACGGCGATAACCACATCAATATCTGGAGCAATCCGGTGGATGCAATTGGTAGCGTTGCCAGCTACTTCAAACGCCATGGCTGGGTAGCCGGCGAGCCGGTGGTCAGTCGCGCCCATGTCAAGGGCGAGTTGGTCGACAGCGGCCTGACCCAGGGGTTGGATCCAGTGAAAAATGTTGGCGAACTGCGTGCCCTGGGTTGGTCGAGTGCCGATGTGTTGCGTGACGACATCCCGGTGACGGCTTTCCGTTTCGACGGTGCCGAGGGTGAGGAGTACTGGATGGGCCTGCCCAACTTCTACGTGATAACTCGTTACAACCGCAGCACCATGTATTCCATGGCGGTGCATCAGCTGTCCGAGCAACTGTTGGCTCGGCGGAACGGGCAATGAACCCTATGCTGGCCTTTTCCCTGCGTAGCCTGGCTTTCGCCGCACTGGGCCTGGCTCTAGTCAGCTGCTCGAACAGCAAGCCGGTGAAGCCGGTTCCGGCCGGTGGGCCGGTCTCCGGGCCCATGGACTACAGTCGCCCCCATCGCGATGGTGCGCCCTGGTGGGATGTCGACGTGTCGCGTATTCCCGATGCCGTGCCGATGCCGCATTACGGGCGCTTCAAGGCTAACCCCTATACGGTGATGGGGCAGACCTACTACCCGATCAATGATGCCCGGCGCTACAACGCCACCGGCACCGCATCCTGGTACGGCACCAAGTTCCACGGCCAGGCCACCGCCAATGGCGAAGCCTATGACCTGTACGGCATGACTGCCGCACACAAGACCCTGCCACTGCCGAGCTACGTGCGGGTGACCAACCTGGACAACGGTCGCACGGTAATTCTGCGGGTCAATGACCGCGGGCCGTTTTACTCCGACCGCATCATCGACCTGTCCTTCGCGGCGGCGAAGAAGCTGGGCTATGCCGAAAGTGGCACGGCGCGGGTCAAGGTCGAAGGCATCGACCCGCACGAGTGGTGGGCCCAGCAGGGGCGCCCGGTGCCGATGGTGCTGGCGCAGCCAAAGATGGCGGCCACCGGTAGTGCGCCAGTGGCCGTGGCCCAGCCAGTCAGCCAGCCGATCGAGCAATACAATCCGCCACCACAGCAGCACGCTGCCGCTGTGCTGCCGGTGCAGATTGACGCAAAAAAAAACGATTCAGTCGCAGCCTCTGGCCTGTATCTCCAGGTGGCCGCCTTCGCCAATCCGGACGCTGCGGAGCTCCTCAAGGCGAAGCTGAGCGAGACGGTGCCTGCCAAGGTGTTTATCAGCTCGGTGGTGCGCAACCAGCAGATCTTCCACCGCGTGCGCCTGGGGCCGATCGAAACGCAGGGTGAGGTGCAGCAACTGCAGGACAGCGTACGCCTGGCCAACCTCGGTCAACCCACGCTGGTACGCCCCGACTAGAGTCCTTTCGTCCATTGCCCGTGCAGTTCAAGGGTGATGGGGAATGCAGGCGAGCCTCCGGCTCGTCTGTGCCATTGTTGAATAGCTATTTTAGAGAGACGGATGAATATCTCCCGCTTTGCCCGCTGCCTTTCCCTGTTTACCCTGCTGCTCGGCGCGCCACTTGCGCAGGCCGCCCAAGACTCGGCGATTCCGTCGCCACCGCAACTAGCCGCCAAATCCTACGTCCTGCTGGACGCCGCCAGCGGTAAGGTGCTGGTGGAGAACAACGGTGACCAGCGTCTGCCGCCGGCCAGCCTGACCAAGCTGATGACCGCCTACATCGCCACCCTGGAAATCCGCAAAGGCAAGATTGGTGAGCAGGATCTGGTGACGGTCAGCGAGCATGCCTGGCGTACCGGTGGCGCGGCCTCCGGTGGTTCGACCATGTTCCTGCCGATCAACAGCCAGGTGAAGGTGGACGACCTGCTGCACGGCATCATCATCCAGTCCGGCAACGACGCCAGCATCGCCCTGGCCGAATACATCGCTGGTAGCGAGGATGCCTTCGCCGACATGATGAACGAGACCGCCGAAAAGCTCGGCATGAAGAACTCGCACTTCATGAACGCCACTGGCCTGCCGCACCCTGAGCACTACTCCAGCGCCCACGACATGGCCATCCTGGCCCGCGCCATCATCAATGAAGACCAGCAGCACTACGCGATTTACTCGCAGAAGGAGTTCTTCTGGAACAACATCAAGCAGGGCAACCGCAACCTGCTGCTGTGGCGCGATAGCACCGTCGATGGCCTGAAGACCGGTCACACCGAGGAAGCTGGCTACTGCCTGGTGGCTTCGGCCGTGCGTGATGGTGCGCGGATGATCACCTCGGTATTTGGCACCGACAGCGAGAAGACCCGCGCCGCTGAGACGCAGAAGCTGCTGACCTACGGTTTCCGCTTCTTCGAGACCCAGACCTTCTATAAGAAGGGTGAGGAGCTGGCGCAGGCTCAGGTGTGGAAAGGTGCCGTGCGTCAGGTCAAGGCTGGTCTGGCCGAAGACCTGACCATGACCTTGCCCAAAGGCCAGGTGAAGAAGCTGCAGGCAGGCATGACCCTCGATCCCCAGCTGCAGGCTCCGATCAAGCAGGGTGACGTGATTGGTAAGGTCGAGGTCAAGCTGGGCGAAGACGTGCTGCATACGGCTGACTTGATTGCCCTGGAGGCGGTCGAGGAGGGTGGTTTCTTCCGTGTCCTGTGGGACAGCATTCGCCTGTTCTTTTACGGTCTGTTCAACTGAGGCCGCATGGATGCCCCTACCGGGCGTCCGCAAACTGCAAGCAGGCCTTGAAAAATCCTTGGCCGGGCTTATTAAGGGAGCATGCACCATTGCGTGCCCCACTCGTGCAAGGCCCCGTCCTAGGGGCCTGCTCTTGCCTAGAGGCCCAAGGCCTGCCGAAGCCATGACCGATACCGATATCCAAGCTCCAAAAATCGAGTTTCCCTGCGAGCGCTATCCGATCAAGGTGATCGGCGAGGCTGGCGAAGGTTTCACCGACCTGGTGATCGAGATCATGCAGCGCCATGCTCCAGGCTTCGACTCCACCAGCCTGGTGGTCCGCGACAGCCGCAATGGCCGCTTCCTTTCCGTGCAGGTACACATCACCGCCACGGGCGTGGAGCAGCTGCAGGCGATCCATCTCGACCTGAAAGCCAGTGGCCGCGTACATATGGTGCTCTAGTGGCTGCGCTTGTCGTGCGTCACCTGGGGGTGGTGGAGTACCTGCCAACCCTGGAAGCCATGCGTAGCTTCACCGCCGAGCGCAACGAGTCGACTCCCGACGAAATCTGGCTGCTGCAGCATCCGCAGGTGTTCACCCAGGGTCAGGCTGGTAAGCCGGAGCACCTGTTGGCGCCTGGCGATATTCCGGTGGTTCAGGTCGAACGCGGTGGTCAGGTCACTTACCATGGCCCCGGCCAGTTGGTCGCCTATCTGATGCTCAATCTGCGGCGCCAGGGTCTGGGGGTTCGGGAGCTGGTCACCGCCATGGAGCGGGCGCTGGTCGATGTGCTGGCCGGCTATGGCATCGAGGCAGCACCTAAGGCCGATGCCCCTGGTGTTTACGTCAACGGTGAGAAGATTGCTTCGTTAGGCTTGCGGGTGCGTCATGGCTGCTCATTCCACGGCCTGGCGCTGAATGTCGATATGGACATGTCACCTTTCCAGCGCATCAACCCATGCGGTTATGCTGGCTTGAAGATGATCCAGCTCAAGGATCTGCTCAAAACCACGCCGACACTCGACGAGGTGGCACAACGCCTGGAGCACGCTCTGCGCGAGCGCCTGGGTTACGTCTGAAGAAGTGCCCGAGCCAGGCAGGCTCGGGGCTTCAAATCAGTTCAGATTGAGCGCCGGAATCAGGCTTTCGTTCTGCTGCTGGCCGGGCACCTGAACGGGGGCGGCCAGGCCCAGGTTGTTCTTTTCGAACACCCGGTCGGCACGGTAGCTGGAGCGGACCAGCGGGCCGGCGGCGACTTCCATGAAGCCTTTTTCCAGGCCGATATCACGTAGGCGGTTGAACTCCTCGGGGCTGACCCAGCGCTGCACCTTGAGGTGGTTGCGCGTGGGTTGCAGGTATTGGCCGAGGGTGAGGATGTCCACGCCGATGGCACGCAGATCATCCATGGTTTCGAGGATTTCCTCGTTGGTCTCGCCCAGTCCCAGCATCAGGCTGGTCTTGGTGATGATCGTGGGGCGATGGCGCTTGGCGTGCTCCAGCACTCGCAGCGTCTTCTCGTAACCGGCACGCGGATCTCGTACCTCATAGGTCAGGCGCTTTACCGTCTCGATGTTCTGCGCGAAGACCTCCAGGCCGGAGTCCACCACGCGGGCGATGGCTGCATGGTCGCCATCGAAGTCCGGGGTCAGGGCCTCCACCACCACTTGCGGCGTATTGGCCTTGATGGCCTGCACGCAGGCCGCGTAGTGAGCGGCGCCGCCGTCAGGCAGATCGTCGCGGTCCACCGACGTCAGGACGATGTAGCGCAGGGCCATCAGCTCCACCGACTTGGCGGTGTTCTGTGGCTCTTCCTGATCCAGCCAGCCATTCGGATTGCCGGTGTCGACTGCACAGAAGCGGCAGGCGCGGGTGCACACTGAACCCATCAACATGATGGTGGCGGTGCCGTTGGACCAGCATTCACCGATGTTCGGGCAGTGGGATTCCTGGCAGACGGTGCTCAGGCGATGCTCGCTGACGTTGCGCTTGACTGCATCGAAGCGGCTACCGCTCGGCACCTTGACTCGCAACCAGCTTGGCTTGGGTTCGACGATCTGTGGCTCGGCGGAAGCGCGGCGCTTCTGGCCATCCTTGATCGCAGTAATTCCCTGTGGGTTGCGAAATTTTTCGCCGCTGGATACGGGCTTGGGCGGGGCAGTGTCGGACATCGGAATCTCGGCTCCGGTAGGAGGCTGCGGTAGCGGGCTTTTGGCCGGGCAGCAGTTTACCACGGATGGCTTGACTACAGCTCCCGGCCCTTGTCGGACGCGCTCTGCAGCCAGAAAGGCACCGCCCGAAAGGCCAGCAGGCAGCGTCTTCGCGGCGCCTTCTTCGTCAGCTCTTGAGCTGGCTGGTGAACTGCTCGACCGCCTGCACCACCTGCTTGGCGCCTTCCTGGATCTCGACTATGACCGCGCCGGCCTCACTGGCCAGGTTCAGCCCTTGCTCGGCCTGCTGCCGGCTACTGGCCATGCTGTCTACCGCGCCCTGCGCCAGGCTCTGATTCTTCTGTACCACTTCGACGATTTCTTCGGTGGCCTGACTGGTGCGCTTGGCCAGCTGGCGTACCTCGTCGGCGACCACGGCGAAGCCTCGACCTTGTTCGCCAGCCCGCGCGGCCTCGATAGCGGCGTTGAGTGCCAGCAGGTTGGTCTGGTCGGCGATGCTGCGAATGGTTTGCATGATGATGCTGATCAACTGCGATTGCTTGCCGAGGGCTTCAATGCCGTCGCTGGCCTCTTGCACTTGGCGGGCGATACGCTGCATGACCTCGACTGTCTGACTGACCACGGCGGCGCCTTTGTTGGCACTGTCGTCGGTCTGCTGGGAGATTCTGTAGGCGATATTGGCCGCGTCAGCCACGGCCTGCTCCTGATTGATCTGATCGGTGATCACGGTGGCGAACTTGACCACTTTGTACAGCCGGTTGTGCGAGTCAACAATGGGGTTGTAGGAGGCCTCCAGCCAGACCGTGCGACCATGGCTGTCGAGCGTCCGGCGACAAACTCGCCGCGATTCAGGCGAGCCCAGAAGTCGCGATAGGCCTGCGAGTTGTACTCCTCTGGCTCGCAGAACAAGCGGTGGTGTTTGTCCTTGATCTGCTCCAGGCGATAGCCCATGCCGCCGAGGAAACGGTCATTGGCAGTCAGCACTTCACCGGCCAGATTGAACTCGATCATCGCGGTCGAACGCAGTAGGGCGCTGATCAGTCCCTCATGCTCCCTGGAGGTGCTGATGGTGCGGGTTAGATCGTTGGCGCAGAGGGTGAAATAGGCCAGCTTGCCCTGGCCATTCATCACCGGTTGCCAGATGGCGCGCAGCCAGGCCTCTTCGCCATTGCCGCGCAGCAGGCGATAGGCGCCGCTGATGTGCTCGTGATTGCGCAGGGCTTGCTGCAGCTTCGGGTAGTTGTCTTCGCGGCGGAAGGAGTCTGGGATTAGCGACTCCAGTGTCCGCCCAATCAGGGCGTCGCCCTGGTAGAGCATTTCCGTGAGAAAGTTGTCGTTGGCGTAGCGCACCTTGCCATCTGGGCTGAGCTCCAGGACCAGCATCTCGCTGTAGATGGAGTTGCGGATCTGCCGCATGCTGGCCAGCTCTTCGCGCAGTTGTGCCGCTTCTTTTTTAAGCTTGCTGTTGAACATCGGCAAGGCATCTTTGCAGAGAAAACCTGATGGACGCGCATGGCATCTGCTTAGTGATCGGCCGTTAGTAGGAAAACCACAGTCTTCGCAGTGTAGTCTTCAGGTCATTGCTGCCCCACCGCCTGCGAGACCTCGATGTCGAGAATCGAACTTACTCTGCCGCTACCCGCCGATTACCGGGTTGCCGATCTGCTGACCTTTCATCACCGCGATGCACAGGCGGTGGCCGAGCAGGTGAACGAGGCTGGTTTGGACAAGGGCATTCTCTGGCAGGACTTGCCGGCACGCCTGGGCATGCGTTTTTCTCCGGGGCAGGTGCGCGTGACGCTGGCTGTCGACGGGGTGGCGCCTGATGATCCGGCAGCCTTGCGTACCCTGGCCGAACATATGTTGGGCCTGACCCAGCCGGTGGTGGATTTCGAGATGGCGCATGTCGACCATCCGCTGCTGGGCCGTCTGATCGCCGCCAATAACGGTCTGCGTGTACCGCAATCGGCTTCGCCGTTTGAGGCGCTGAGCTGGGCGATCAGTGGCCAGCAGATCAGTTTGCCGGTGGCTATTTCTCTGCGGCGTAAGCTGATCCAGCTGGCCGGCATTCGCCATTCCAGTGGCCTGTTCTGCTACCCGGATGCCGCCGCGGTGGCTGCGCTGGACGAGAAGGCCCTGGGCCAGGCCGGCTTCTCCCGAGCGAAAACGCAGTGTCTGCTACTGCTCGCCCGGGAGGTTGCCGCGGGACGCCTGCCGCTAGTCGACTGGATGGAGGGCGAGCCGGCGGCGGCGATAGGCGAGCGACTGCTGGCGTTGAAGGGCATCGGTCCGTGGAGCGTGGACTACGCTTTGCTGCGTGGCTTCGCTCGGCTGGATGGTTCGCTGCATGGCGATGCGGCGGTGCGCCGTCAACTGCAGCGCCTGCTCGGCAGCGCGGACAAACTCAGTCAGTCCTTCACCCGCGATTGGCTGGCGCCATTCTCGCCCTGGCGCGCACTGGTCGCTGCCCATCTCTGGGCCATGTCGTAGGAGCGTCTCAGCGCAAGCGCTGCAGCAGCGCCGGGGTTGGGTAGCCGTCTGCTGGTAGGCCCAGGCTTTGCTGATAGGCACGAATCGCCTTGCGCGTATTGGCGCCGATGATGCCGTCGGCTGGACCGGGGTTGTAGCCCTGGGTCGCCAGATTTTCCTGCAACTCGATACGCTCACTGCGGGACAGTGGACGGTCACTGCGCGGCCAGTCGGCGAGAATCTGTCCACCACCGCCGAAGCGCTGGCCAAGCAGGCCCACGGCCAGGGCGTAGGACGAGGAGTTGTTGTACTTGAGGATGGCGTTGAAGTTGCGGAACACCAGGAAGGCCGGGCCGCGGTGGCCAGCCGGCAGCAGCAGGTAGCCGGTGTCGCTCGGGTCGACGTTGGTCGGCGTGCCCTTCACTCCAAGGCTGTACCACTCGGCATAGGTCTTGCGGATCTCGCTATCGGCCAGGGCGTAATCAAAGCCACTGGGCAGGGCGACTTCCATGCCCCAGGCGCGGCCCTGCTGCCAGCCCGAGGCCTGCAGGTAGTGCGCTGCTGAAGCCAGGGCGTCGGCGCTGGAGTTCCAGATGTCGCGGCGGCCGTCGCCGTCGAAGTCGACGGCGTGGGTCAGGTAGGTGGTTGGGATGAACTGGGTCTGGCCCATGGCGCCAGCCCAGGAGCCGCGCATACTGCCGGGCTGGATGTCGCCGTTGTGCAAAATCTGCAGGGCAGCCAGCAGCTGCTCTTCGGCCCACTGCGGACGGCGGCCTTCATAGGCCAAGGTGGCCAGCGAGCGGATCACCGACTGTTCGCCCATAAACTGGCCGAAGCTACTTTCCATGCCCCAGATCGCCACCAGGGTTTCCCGGTCGACGCCGTAGCGTTGCTCGATGGCGGCCAGGGTTGCGGCGTGTTCGCTGAGCAGGGCCTGGCCCTTGCGCAAGCGAATCGGCGAAGTGGCGCCTTCAATATATTCCCACACCGGGCGGGTGAACTCGGGTTGGCTGTGGTCGGCACGGACCACGCTCATGTCCGGGGTGATGCCATTGAACGCGCGATCGAACAGTGCGGTCGGGATGCCGGCGCGCAGGGCCTTGATGCGAAATTGCCCGCGCCAGTCACTGAAGCTGATCGCCGGGGCGGGGGCAACCGCTACGGTTACCTGGGGAGCGGGTGCTGTTGGCGCACTGCTGGTCGGGCTGACTACAGCGGGCTCGGCGTCGCGGGTTGGCGACTCGACGCAGGCGCTGAGCAGCAGGCTGGTGGCGGCGAGCAGGCAGCACAGGCGGCCGGTGGCGAGGTGAGGCATTGCATGAATCTCGGGTCTGGGCGAACGAAGCGCGACCTTAACATTTCATGCCGCCATAAAGCACGAAGCCTCCCAGTTTTGCTGGGAGGCTTCGCGGCGGTAGCTGCCTTTGCCTTTCTTCGCCTGTTCCTGGCGGCAGCGGAACAGGGGTTGGGCGACTAGGGATTTGGCCTTGTTCGGCCGCTTGGCATTCTTCGCCATGGCATGTCCTCGGTTATGGTTCGCAGAGTGCTAACACGCGGAGGATGCGCTGTTGTACAAAAAATGTCCAATTCGAGTTTGAGCTTTTGGTGATGCATATGAAAAGGCCCAGCATCTGCTGGGCCTTCTCGTTAGTCAGTGCGTTACTGCCAGTTGGCAGCTAGCACTACATCCAACTGCTGTCGCTGCTCCGTTGTCAGGTTGCCTTCGCTTCCTGCCGGGACACCAAATGCAGCCATGGCATTCACCAGATTTTGTACCTGGCTATCTACCAGCGATTGACCATTGGCCGTCTCGAACTGCTCAACGCGGTAAGCGCCACTGGAGTACCAGTTGTTGATCGTGACCTTGTCCGATGTGCCGATGATGCTGACTTCGAGATTTGAGCCGGTCTGACGGAACCAGAGCTGCTCGGGTGCGATGTCTCCTGTGAAAGAAAGCAGGTCTTTGTTACCGGTGGTGGAGTCGTTTTCGGAAATGGTATCGATCCCCGCCCCCTTGACGAACAGGTAGGTGTCGTTGCCCTTGCCGCCTTTGAGGGTGTCATCGCCTGCACCACCAATGAGCAGGTCGTTGCCGTCATCACCGTTGAGGGTGTCGGCACCGTTGCCACCGTCGATCTGGTCGTTCAGCGCACCGCCGGTGAGGGTGTCGTTGCCGTCCAGGCCAAAGATACGGTTCTCGCCGTCGTTGTAGCCGGTAATGGAGTCGCTGGCGGTCGTTCCTAGCGTCTGTACCAAGGCCCGGATGTCTGTCTCGGTCCAGGTGACGCCGTCGCTGAAGACAAAGCGCTCGACTTCGTAGGCATTGCTGCTGAAGTAGTTGCTGATCATCACTCGATCAGACGCACCGTAGTACAGGAACAGGTTGTTGCCTGAACGCTGCAGGCTGGTCACTTCGGTCGAGGCCACATCGGAGAACTGCAGGGTATCGCTGTTGCCGGTGATGGAGTCGTTTTCGGAAACGGTATCGATCCCCGCCCCCTTGACGAACAGGTAGGTGTCGTTGCCCTTGCCGCCT
>CAZFKQ010000002.1:0-62470 GCA_964518735.1 uncultured Pseudomonas sp. | reverse complement strand
GGTGTCATCGCCTGCACCACCAATGAGCAGGTCGTTGCCGTCATCACCGTTGAGGATGTCGTTGTCGGCACCGCCGAGCAGGACATCATTACCGGCTTCGCCATTGAGGGTGTCGGCACCGTTGCCGCCGTCGATCTGGTCGCTCAGCGCACTACCGTTGAGTGTGTCGTTGCCATTGGAGCCATTGACTTCATTGAACCCAATGCTGGCCAGGGCGTGTGAAAACTGATCTCCCCCAAGTTCCCCCTCTGCCGCCAGGGCATTCAAGATAGAACTGCCATATTCCCCTTGGGCCTTGAGGTTCTGGCCAAACTCCTTCATTAACGCCAGTGCACTGGAACTGTCGGACGCATAGAGGTCAGCAAACTGTTCAACAAGGTCATCAACGCTGAGCACATAGTCCTGCTTGGCGGTATCCCACACCAGCAGCACCGAGTCGTAGAGCGGCTTGAAGTGCGAGCCTGTCATTAAATAGGTCTCGACATAGTTGGCCAGCTTGTCATACGCGCCGAGCAGCACCTCAGCGGCATTTGGGCCGGGGTTGGGCGTGCCGGCATTGGTGCCAGAACCCTGAATGAACCCATCACCCATGAATGCTTCAAGCGCATAGAGCTTGCGGCCGTCGGAAAGGTAGCTGCCACGACTGTTGGCGGCGTATGCGTCGGCACCGGTCCATTGGAAAATGATCTGATCTACAAGCGCCTGGCGCTTGGCTGGGTCGGTTTCAATAGCAAACTGGCCAACCAGCGCCTGCAATTGGCCAGAAGTGTCGCGTGCCATGGTTTGGTGCAAATCTCGAACATTACCGAAGCCCATTACATCGGGTAGCGCTTCGATTTCGGTAGAAACCTCTATTCGGGCAACATCCTGAGTATCGGATTTGTCTACCGCGAACCAAATGTCATTCATTGCATGAGCAATGCCATCGGCAGAAGTGTATGAGCCAGCTTGAAGTACTTGGTTGCCCTGACTGTCGGTCTGGTTTTGATTGGTATAGCCAGTATTCAAGCCAGTTATGTTCAGGTCTGAAAGCGCCACAAGCTCACCACTTCCGGCAACTGCGTTGCTGTCACCATCTACCCAGATGCGCAGTTGGGAAAAGGCCTCGTCATTAGCATCAACTCGACCGTCGTGATTGCTGTCCAGGTCCGCAAGTGCGGTAAATCCATTGGCAGCATTGCTGCCAGTGCTTAGTTTGGTGAAATTGCCAAATAGCTCGCTGCCACCATCTATTAACCCGTTGCCGTTACGATCCCAGACGAGCAGTCCATCATCTTTGCCCACCCAGCCAGTGTTTTCCGCAAGGCCGTTGCCATCGTGGTCGAAGTGAATACCGGCTGTTTTGCTGATTGTCTCGACGCCATCGCCATCAAGGTCAAGAATTAATGGCGAAACAGTGGACTCCGCTTGTCCCCATTCATTTTCTATACTTTCTCTTGCGGCATCTCTGGCTTGCTCTTGATTCGCGCGTTCCATCTCCTTCACTGCATCCATAGTCCCCCAGTTATGCACAGTATCAACGGTCTTCTCTGCATAGGCGTCTGGGGAGTTTGGAACGCCGGGGTGAATTTCCAATAAGTCGTCTATAACTTCAGCGGCATTGCTGACGTTATCGTAAGAGTATGGGGCAGTCCCGCTGTCAGCTGCCTCTTGGCCGGCATCTACGGCGTCTTTGATTATGGCGTTGGTGCCCATGTTAAAACCTCCTTGTTGGTGGGGTAAATTCTGAAGTTTTTTCTTGTGCCGTTGATGGAGTGAGTGAATCGCTACCCGGTGGTTGTGGGCAACTGATGACCCTCAGTGTTTGGGCTTCGGTGGGGTGTGGATGGCCAGTTGCTGCACTGTGCTGGCCATTAGGTCGATAATGGCGCATCAGATCGTTACACCCAGTTCGCCGCCAACACCATATCGAGCTGTTGCTGCTGTCCGGCACTCAAGCTGACGGTTTCTCCCGGCGCCACCCCGAAACTGGCCATGGCATCGACCAAGGATTGCACCTGGCTTTCCAGCAACTGCTTGCCATCGATCAACTGAATGACTTCCACCTTCGCCGAAGTGCGGCTGTACCAGTCGGCGATGCTGATCTGATCACTCCCATCTAGGGAGCGGATTACCAGATCGTTGGCGGAGCGCTCGAACCACAGATCGCCCTCGTCAATGCCGGCGCCAAACTGGAGATAGTCAACCGCCCCGCTGTTGCTCCCCAGCTCCTTGATCACATCCACGCCGCTACCGACACCGAACGCATAGGTGTCGCTGTTACGGCTGCCGATGATGGTGTCGTTGCCTGTGCCACCCTCGAAGTAGTTGTCCGTGGCGGCGGCGCTGACCTTCAGCTGGTCGTCGCCGTCGCCGCCGAACAGGGCGTTGCGGCCCGAGCCGGCATCCAACACATCGTTGCCGGCTTCGCCATGCATCTGGTCGTTGCCCAGCCAACCCATCAGCGAGTCATCGCCCTCGCTGCCACGGCTGACCACGCCCATCTCGGCGATGTTCGCCAGGGTCCATTCGCGCTGTTGGAGCCATTCGCCGCCCTGGTTAGCGAAAATGATCCGCTCCAGGGTACTGTTGGTGGAGAAGCCAGCGGCAGAGCCAGTACTGGTGAACCAGTTGTTCACCACCATCTTGTCCGTGCCATTGCTATGGACGATTTCCAGGTTGCGGCTCACCTTGCGCAGCTCGATATCCCAGGGCTCGTAGATGCCGACATCCAGCAGCAACACATCTTCTGCACCGCTGTTATTGCCCGACTCCTTGATCACATCCACGCCGCTACCGGCACCGAACACATAGGTGTCGCTGTTGTAGCTGCCGATGAGGGTGTCATTGCCGGCGCCCCCATCGAAGTAATTGTCCGTGGCCGCAGTGCTGACCTTCAGTAGATCGTTACCTTCACCGCCGAACAGGGCGTTACGGCCCAAGCCGGCATCCAGCACATCGTTGCCAGCTTCGCCAAACATCTGGTCGTTGCCCAGCCAACCCATCAGCGAGTCATCGCCCTCGCTGCCACGGCTGACCACGCCCATCTCGGCGATGTTCGCCAGGGTCCATTCGCGCTGTTGGAGCCATTCGCCGCCCTGGTTAGCGAAAATGATCCGCTCCAGGGTACTGTTGGTGGAGAAGCCAGCGGCAGAGCCAGTACTGGTGAACCAGTTGTTCACCACCATCTTGTCCGTGCCATTGCTATGGACGATTTCCAGGTTACGGCCCACCTTGCGCAGCTCGATATCCCAGGGCTCGTAGATGCCGGCATCCAGCAGCAGCACATCTTCTGCTCTGCTGTTGTTGCCCGATTCCTTGATCACGTCCACACCGCTGCCGGCACCGAACACATAGGTGTCGCTGTTATGGCTGCCGATAAGGGTGTCATTGCCGGCACCACCATCGAAGTGGTTGTATGTCGCCGTTGAGCTGACCTTCAGCAGGTCATCGCCTTCGCCCCCAAACAGGAGGTTTTGACCCGCGCCGGCATCCAGCAAATCGTTGCCGGCTTCGCCGCGCATCAGATCGTTGCCCGCCCAGCCCAGCAACTTGTCGTCTCCTTCGCTGCCCTGACTGACTACGAATAGCTGCTCAAGATCGGATTGACTCCATACGATCGGCTCTGGACCATCAAAGACAATCTGCTCCAAAGAGCTTTCGGCGGAGAGCGTTGCCGATGTGCCAGTGGTGGAGAAGTAGTTGTTTACCACTACCTTATCCGTGCCATTGCTGTGGATGACTTCCAGATTCCGCCCAACCTTGCGCAACTCGATATCCCAGGGATTGATACCCATGCCCAGCAGCAGCGTATCTACAGCGTCGGTGTTGCTGCCGAGCTCCTTGATTACATCGACGCCATCGCCCAGGTTGAACACATAGGTGTCGCTGTTGTGGCTGCCGATGAGGGTGTCGTTGCCGGCTCCTCCCTCCAGCGAGTTGTCAGCCGCCGTTGCGCTGACCTTCAACACGTCGTTGCCGGCACCACCATACAAGCCATTGCTGCCTGCGCCGGCATCCAACACGTCATTGCCGTCTTCGCCAAACATATGGTCGTTGCCCGACCAACCTGAAAGACTGTCGGCAGCCTTACTTCCTCGACTGATTACGCCCAATTGCGCGATGTCGGACTGCGTCCAGAACCAGCCATCGAAAAACTCGATGCGCTCCAGCGTGCTATCGGTAGAGAAAGTTGCCGAAGTGTCAGTGCTGGTAAACCAGTTGCGAATCACCACGCGGTCGGTGCCATTGGCATGCACGAGATGCAGATCAAGCCCTTCCCTGCGCACTTCCAGTTCCCAAGGCAGGACACCTTCGCCGAAGCGCAGGACATCTTCCGCACCGGGATTGTTGCTCACCTCATCGATGACCAGCTCGCCATCGCCGAGGTTGAACTGGTAGGTGTCACTGTCAGCACTGCCTTGAACTGTCTCTACGTATGACATCGCTCTTCTCCTTGGCACTTATTATCTTTCCGACAGGCTTTCGTCCTGGTACTCCTTGAGCGGGCTCAGGAAGTAGTCGATCACCTTGCGTTTATTCGTCTTCACTTCTGCCCGCACGGCCATGCCCGGCGACAGTTCGATGCGGTTTTCACCGACCTGGATGCTGTTTTCTTTGAGCTGGATGCGCGCGCTGTACACCAGGCCGAGCTTCTCGTCCTCGATGGCATCGTTGGAGATGCTGACTACGGTGCCGTGCACCACGCCGTACTTGGTGAAGGTGAAAGTCTCGACCTTGATCTCCACTTCCTGGCCGGGGCGGACGAAGCCGATGTCCTTGTTCTCCAGCATGGCTTCCACTTCCACCGGCTGGTCCGTGGGCACGATAACCATCAGTGGCTGAGCCTCGGTGACCACGCCGCCGTTGGTGTGAATGGCCAACTGCTGCACGGTGCCGGCCACTGGAGCGGTCAGCTGCATCAGGCGGTTGCGCTGTTCGGCCTTTTTCAGTTCCTGGGCCAGGGCGGCGGCGCGTTGCTCGGACTCGTGCTGCAGATCGAGCATGGCCCGCCGGGTCTGTGCCAGTACGCTCTGCCGACGGCTCTCGGCCTGCAGTTTGGCGGCTTTCAGTTCCAGTACCTTGGCTTGCTGCATGGCCAGCTCGCGCTCCTGATCCAGGCGCAGCTGCTCCTTTTCCAGGTAGGCGTGCTTGCCGACGATGGCCTTGTCCAGCAGGCGTTTGTAGTCGGCGACCAGTTGCCGGGTGATCGGCAGGGACTCTTGCAGTGTGTTGACCCAGGCCTGTGCCGCCTGGATCTCCGCCAGCCGCTGCTCGATCTCGGCATCGCTCTGTTCGAGGGTGCTGCGCAGTTCGAGGTACTGGCCTTGCAGCCAGGTCTGTGCAGCTTGTTGCTGCTGCGGCGTGGCTTGGGGAATCTGTTCGATCAGCGAGGCCGGGGCGCGGTTGTGCTGGATGGCGTCGAGCAAAGCGCGGGCGCGGGCGCTGTCGACTTGGGCGGCGAGCAGGTCGCTCTTCAGGCGCTCGACATCGGCGCCGGTGATCTGCGCATCCAGTTCCACCAGCAGTTCGCCGGCTTTCACTTTCTGTCCGTCGTAGACATGGATGGCTTTGACCACGGCCACTTCGCTGGGCTGGATGATCTTGGTCTTGCCGTTGGGCACGATCTTGCCCGAGGCGGTGGCCACCACATCGATCTCGCCGAGGCAGGCCCAGAGCAGCGCCAGGGCGGCAAAGCCCATGATGGTCCACTGGATATAGCGCGGCGCCGGGTGCACCGGTTGTTCCTGTAGGGCCAGGGCGGCGGGCAGGAACTGCACTTCATGGCTCAGCCGCGGTGGCGCATCCATGTTCTGGCGCTGCCGCCAGGAGTGGCGCCAGGCGCTGCGGTAGCGGTTGAGGAGGTCGCGTTTGGCGCTCATGGCTGGTCCTCCACCACAGTTGGAGTCGTGCAATGCGCCCTCACCCCGGCCCTCTCCCGGAGGGAGAGGGGGTTGTTTTGCGCTGTTTGCATGGTCATGCGGCACCGCCTTGCTGCAGGCGATGCAGGCGCGAGTAGTGCCCGGCCTGGTGGCTGAGCAGTTCAGTGTGGCTGCCTTGTTCGACGATCTGTCCGCGGTCCATGACCAGGATGCGGTTGGCATCGCGCACTGCGGACAGGCGGTGGGCGATGATGATTACCGTGCGGCCTTTGCAGATGGCCTGCATGTTCTGCTGGATGACCCGTTCGGACTCGTAGTCGAGGGCGCTGGTGGCCTCGTCGAAGATCAGGATGCGCGGGTTGCCGATCAGCGCGCGGGCGATGGCGATACGCTGACGCTGGCCACCGGAGAGCGAGGCGCCATGTTCGCCGACCACGGTGTCGTAGCCTTCCGGCAGTTCGAGGATGAATTCATGGGCGCCGGCCATCTTGGCCGCCTGCATCACCGACTCGATCGGGGCGCCGGGATCGGTCAGGGCGATATTTTCGCGGATGCTGCGGGCGAACAGCATGTTGTCCTGCAGGACCACGCCGATCTGCCGGCGCAGGGAGGAGACATCGGCCAGGGCCAGATCCATGCCGTCGACCAGCACGCGGCCGCGCTCGGGGGTATAGAGGCGCTGCAGCAGGCGAGTCAGGGTGCTCTTGCCGGAGCCGGAGCGGCCGACCACGCCGATCACTTCGCCCGCCTTAATGCTCAGACTGATGCCGCGCAGCACTTCCGAGCCGTCAGGGCGGTAGCGAAAATGCACCTGGTCGAACTCGATCTGGCCCTTGAGCGGCGGCAGGGCGCTGCGGGTGGCCTGGGATAGCTCGGTACGGGTGTTGAGGATGTCGCCCAGGCGCTGCACCGATACGCCGGTCTGCTGGAAACTGGTCCACAACTGGGCCAGGCGCATGATTGGCTGCGACACGCGCCCGGCGAGCATGTTGAAGGCGATCAACTGGCCGACCGAAAGGTCACCGTTGATTACCAGTTGCGCACCCAGCCACAGGGTGGCCACCGTGACCAGCTTGCCGACCAGGCCGACACCTTCGTTGGCGATGGTCGACAGGGTCTGGGTCTTGAAACTGGCCGCGACGTAACCGGCCAGCTGGTTGTCCCACTTGCGGGTGATTTGTGGCTCTACTGCCATGGCCTTGAGGGTGTCGATGCCGTTGACGGTCTCGACCAGAAAGGCCTGATTCTCCGCGCCACGGGAGAAACTCTCGTTGAGGCGGGCGCGCAAAATCGGGGTGATCAGGAAGGAGATCAGGAAATACAGCGGCAGCGAGAGCAGCACCACCAGGGTCAGCCAGCCGCTGTAGACGAACATCACGGCGATAAACACTACCGAGAACAGCACGTCGAGGATCAGGGTAATGGCGTTGCCGGTGAGAAAGCTGCGGATGTTTTCCAGCTCGCGTACCCGCGCCACCGAGTCACCGACGCGGCGTGCCTGGAAGTAGGCCAGTGGCAAGGTGACCAGGTGACGGAACAGGCGCGAGCCCAGCTCGACGTCGATGCGACTGGCAGTGTGGGCGAATACATAACTGCGTAGGCCGCTCAGGGCCGTCTCGAACAGCATGATGCCGAGCAGGCCAATGGCGATTACATCCAGGGTCGACAGGCCGCGGTGCACCAGCACCTTGTCCATCACCACCTGGAAGAACAGCGGCGTGAGTAGGGCGAAGATCTGCAGCACGAAGGACACCAGCAGCACTTCGCCGAGTAGCTTGCGGTACTTGACGATGGCCGGAATGAACCAGGTGAAGTCGAACTTGCTCAGCTCGCCGGCCAAGGATGATTCGGAGCGGATCAGCAGTAAATCGCCAGTCCAGCGTTGCTCCAGTTCCTCGAAGGTCAGGACCTCCGGACGTTGCGCCTGCGGGTCGTGGATCAGCGCCTTGCCATCATCCAGGCGGGCGATGATAAAGAAACGGCCGTCAACGTCAGTGGCAATTGCCGGCAGCGGGACGTGTGCCAGGCGCTCAAGCTTGCTACGCACACTCTTGGCCTTGAGGCCCAGCTGCTTGGCGGCGAGCAGGAATTCGGGGCGACCAAACGGGCGGCCGTCCTCAGCGAATTCGTGAGCGAGTTGTTCGGGAGAGGCGGCAACGTTATGGAAACGGGCCAGCATGACCAGGCAGGCCAAGCCACTGTCAACAGCAGGTGAAGCACCCGCTCCCTGGTGTTCGTCCGACATCTGCAATCCCTTTGATGTACACCCATAGTCCCAGGTGGTGTGAGGACTCACCGGGGAGAAGGCAAGAGACACTTCGGGGCGTGCAGCTACAGGCACTCCCTTGCCTTGAATGGTGGCAATTAACTATTAGCGCTCGACGAAGATCAAGCAGCCGTCGGCTTAATTGCGAGAAATTCCGCTGAACAGTAGTTTTCCGAGATTGGCGTATTGCGGTTGCCGCAGCGTTTCATGTAGGTGGCGAGTGAAACGGCGGTGGAAAGCTTGGCATTGTTTTTAAGGCGGGCGTCCGGCCATTGCTAGAGAAGCGCGCTACTCGCTGAGCGGCAAGCGCTGGCCGGCCATCAGCAGCACCAGACGGCCGAGGCTGCTCCAGGCGTCGCCAGGGGCTTGGCCTTTGACCTGAGCATCGATGCGCTGGGCGTCGATCAACAGCTGGTTCCAGCGTGCGGCAGAGTGGCGTTGCAGGGCCTTGCTGACCAGTGGTCGGCGTTTGTCCCAGATCGGCGGACGGGCAGATGCGAAGGCTTTGTCCTGCGGCACGCCCTGACTGATCTGCTGGGCCAGGCCGGCCAGTTGACGCAACTCGCGGGCCAGCATGACCAGAATGAACAGTGCTTCCTGGCCTTCGCCGCGTAGCCCTTCGAGCATGCGCAGGGCGTGCGTGGCGTCACCAGCGAGCACGGCTTCGATCAGGCCGAACACGTCGTAGCGAGCGCTGTCGGCGACTGCCGCCTGTACGGTGCCCGCGTCGATCTGGTTGCCGTCAGCCAGCAGCTTGAGCTTTTCGATTTCCTGGGCGGCGGCCAGCAGGTTGCCTTCCACGCGCGCAGCGATCAGCTCCACCGCTTCCTGGCTGGCACTCATGCCGCTCTGTGCCAGGCGCTGGCGAATCCACTGCGGCAGTTGGCTGGCTTCCACCGGCCAGATCTGTAGGAACTGGCTGTTGGGCCCCTCGATCAGGGCCTTGGCCCACTTGGTCTTTTGCGTGCTGCCATCGAGCTTGGGCAGGCTGATCAGCAGCAGGGTGTCTTCCGGCGGGCGGCCGAGGTATTCGAGGATCGCCGCGGTGCCCTTGTCGCCGGGCTTGCCATTGGCGATGCGCAGCTCGATCACACGCTTCTCGGCGAACAGCGACAGGCTGGCGCCGGCTTCATAGAGCAGGCCCCAGTCGAAGTTGGCTTCGGCGTGGAACACCTCGCGCTCGCTGAAACCCTGGGCGCGGGTGGCAACACGAATGGCGTCGGCGGCTTCCTGGCACAGCAGGGGTTCGTCGCCGCTGATCACGTAGACCGGGGCGAGGCTGCCTTGCAGGTGTTTGCCGAGTTGGGCGCCATTTAGTTTCATGGAGAGCCGAGTTTCATTGAGAGCCCAGTTTCATCGCGGATCGAACGTCATCACTTGCGAAAAGGGCCGGTTACCCGGCCCTTGTCTGCTTACTGGCTGATCGGCAGCTGAATCGGCGATTGCAGCGGTGCCGACTCCTGCTCAGCGCGGCGCGCTGCGGCATTGGCTTCAGCTTCCGCCTGGACACGGGCCTCGGCTTCCTGTTGCAGCTGCTCGAGTTGGGCTGGGGTGATCAGCTGCAAGCGCAGGACCATCTGCTGCACCAGTTCACGGCGCATTTCCTGGCGCAGCTGACCGGACTCTTGGTTGGAGCCGATCAGGTTGTTTTCGTCGTGGACGTAAACGCTCTGCACTTCCAGCGAGTCTTTCAGCAACAGCATGTTCTTGGCGCCGCGGATTTCGTAGTCGAGGCTGGTAGTCAGCTCGTACTCGGCACTGCGCGCGCTGCTGGTAAAGCTCGCCGTGCGCTGGGTTTCCTTCTCGTTGGTCAAGTCGAGCTTGTAGGGCGCGCCGAGGTGAACATTCACGCCACTGTTGTCGAGCACCTGGCGTAGTTGCTTGACCGTGTCGCCGTAAGCGTTGCGTGCACTCAGGTCGATTTCCTTGAGGGCGAAGTCGGCAGTGCCGGTGCCGCGCAGCTGGAAGCCGCAAGCGCTGAGCAGAACAGCCAGGCCGATTACCATCAGATTCCGTTTCATCATTCTCATCTATCCCCTTGGAGAGTCACGGCGCCATGCAGGCATGGCACCGAGCTTAATCAGTTGGCAACCGTTTTCAATTAGCAACGATGTTGACTAGCTTGCCTGGTACCACGATGACCTTGCGGATGGTTACGCCTTCGGTAAAGCGCAGCACGTTTTCGTTGGCGCGGGCTGCAGCCTCGACTTCCTCGCGGCTGGCACTGGCCGGTACTTCGATCTGGCCGCGTAGCTTGCCGTTGACCTGAATAACCAGGGTCAGGCTGTCTTGCACCAGAGCCGACTCGTCCACCTGCGGCCACTGGGCATCGATGATCGCATCGTTGTGGCCCAGGTTGCGCCAGATTTCATGACTGATATGCGGGGTGATCGGTGCCAGCAGCAGGGCCACGGTCTGCAGGCCTTCATGCATCAGGCTGCGATCCAGGGCGGTTTCGCTCGGGGCTTTTTCCAGCACATTCATCAGGGTCATCACCTGGGCGATGGCGGTGTTGAATTTATGGTGCTGGCCGATATCACTGCTGGCCTGCTTGATGGCCAGGTGAATGGCGCGGCGTACGGCTTTTTGCCCGTCGTTCAGCTCGTGCTTGCCCAGTGCGCTGGGCAGGCCGCCGCTGACATGGCTGTGGGCCAGGCGCCAGACGCGGCGCAGGAAGCGGTTGGCGCCTTCAACGCCGGCGTCGGACCATTCGCAGCTCATGTCGGGCGGCGAAGCGAACATCATGAACAGGCGGCAGGTGTCGGCACCGAACTGATCGATCATCGACTGCGGGTCGACGCCGTTGTTCTTCGATTTGGACATCTTCTCGGTGCCGCCGATTTCCACCGGCAGACCGTCGCTTTTCAGCTTGGCGCTGATGACCTTGGCTTTGGCATCGCGTTCCAGCTCGACATCGGCCGGGTTGAACCAGTCCTTGCCGCCGTTTTCCAGGGTGCGGTAGTAGGTCTCGGCGACCACCATGCCCTGGGTCAACAGGTTCTTGAACGGCTCATTGGAACTGACCAGGCCTTCGTCACGCATCAGCTTGTGGAAGAAGCGCGCGTAGAGCAGGTGCAGGATGGCGTGTTCGATGCCACCGATGTACTGATCCACCGGCAGCCAGTGGTTGGCGGCGGCCGGATCAACCATGCCGCCGGTGTACTGCGGCGAGGCGTAGCGGGCGTAGTACCAGGACGACTCAACGAAGGTGTCCATGGTGTCGGTTTCACGCTTGGCCGCGCTGCCGCATTTCGGGCAGGTGCAGCTGTAGAACTCGGGCATGCGTGCCAGCGGGCTGCCGGCACCGTCCGGTACCACATCTTCCGGCAGCACCACCGGCAGCTGGTCTTCCGGCACCGGTACATCGCCACAGGTATCGCAGTGAATGATCGGGATCGGGCAGCCCCAGTAGCGCTGGCGGCTGATGCCCCAGTCGCGCAGGCGGAACTGGGTTTTGCGCGCACCGTGGGCGTTGGCTTCCAGGTCGCCGACTATGGCGTCGAAGGCTCCGGTGAAGTCCAGGCCATCGTACTTGCCGGAATTGATGGTGATCAGGCCGGCTTTGTCGCCGTACCAGTCTTGCCATTGGCTGGCGTCGTAGTCCTTGCCTTCGCCGCTATACACCTGCTGGATCGGCAAGCTGTATTTGTTGGCGAATTCGAAGTCGCGTTCGTCATGGGCGGGAACGGCCATCACGGCGCCTTCGCCGTAGCCCCACAGCACGTAGTTGGCGACGAACACCGGCAGCTTGTCGCCGCTCAGCGGGTGGATGACGAACTGGCCGGTGGCCACGCCTTTCTTCTCCATGGTGGCCATGTCGGCCTCGGCCACGGAGCCGGCTTTGCATTCGGCGATAAAGGCGGCGATGGCCGGGTCGCTTTCGGCGGCGCGCTGGGCCAGCGGGTGCTCAGCGGCTACGGCGACATAGGTGGCGCCCATCAGGGTGTCGGGGCGGGTGGTATAGACCTTGAGCTGGCCGTCGATACCGACGCTGGCCTGGTCATAGTCAAACACCACGTCGGCACCGAAGCTCTTGCCGATCCAGTTGCGCTGCATGGTCTTGACCTGTTCCGGCCAGCCATCCAGTTCGTCCAGACTACTCAGCAGTTCATCCGCGTAGGCGGTGATCTTGAAGTAGTACATGGGGATTTCGCGCTTCTCGATCAGTGCGCCGGAACGCCAGCCGCGGCCGTCGATGACCTGCTCGTTGGCCAGTACGGTCTGATCGACCGGGTCCCAGTTGACGCTGCCGTTCTTGCGGTAGATCACGCCCTTCTCGAACAGCTTGGTGAACAGCCATTGTTCCCAGCGGTAATAGTCCGGCTTGCAGGTGGTGACTTCGCGGGTCCAGTCCACCGCCAGACCCAGGCTTTGCAGCTGGCTCTTCATGTAGGCGATGTTTTCGTAGGTCCACTTGGCCGGTGCCACCTGGTTCTTCATTGCGGCGTTTTCTGCCGGCATACCGAAGGCGTCCCAGCCCATCGGCTGCAGCACGTTCTTGCCCTGCATGCGCTGGTAGCGGGCGATCACGTCACCGATGGTGTAGTTGCGCACGTGCCCCATGTGCAGCTTGCCGCTGGGGTAGGGGAACATCGACAGGCAATAGAAGGTGTCCTTGCCTGGTTGTTCACTCACGACAAAGGATTTCTGCGCGTCCCAGTGGGACTGCGCGGCGGCTTCGATATCACGGGGCGAATACTGTTCGTGCATGGCTACTTGGCTGGCAAAAAGGGGCTTACAGGAAGCGCGCTAGCATACATGACCCCTCGCGACCTAGGGAAACCCAGATTGCCCGCAGCGCCAGGCTGTTCCGCCGTTTGTCGCAGCGCGCAGCCTGCTGCGGGGCTGGCGCTAAGCTTGCCTTAGGGGCAAAACGCAAGTGCGCGGTCGAGGTGGTGGATGGCAGAGTTGCGGCGGGCTGAGGCGGGCGGAGGGCTTTATGAGCGCTTGCTGCAGCGGCTTGCGCTAGCGCTGGAGGAGGCCGATAGCGCCAGTCGTCTGCATGATGTGCCGCCCTCCGAACTCGAGTTGCGCGGCCTGACCCCTGCCGAGCTGGAGCTGATTCGTGCCTATCTGGATCGCGACCTCAACTGGCTGCGGGGCTGGCATGCAGCGGCCGAAGAGCTGGCGCTGATCGAGCAGATGCCGCCGGCGCGCACGGCCAAAACACAGCGGCCGCCCGCCACCAGCAAGACAGTGCTGAAGGCCCAGGCCAAGGTCAAACCGCTGCTCAAGCGTCGTCAGCAGCTGTGCTGTGCGCTATGCGGCAGCGCCGCCGCCTGGCAGCGCGGCGAGGGTGTGCTGCCCTGCGGTTCCTGCGGCTCCAAGCTGTTCCGCACGGCCGCTCCGCGCTGAATGCAGGCTTGGCGTGCAGTCCCCGCTGGCGGCTAGGCCGTTGCTGGGCGTTTGTTCTGTTCTCCTGCCTGTGTCCGGGGTGTGCTGCCAAGTTCGCGGCTGATTCTGAGGCGCGTGGCGGTCTGCTAGTCTGCGCGGGCACTCGGAGGTGCCCATGGAACTGCGTTTTCTGCTCAAACAACTGATTCTGCCGCCTGGCGGTCTGCTCTTGCTGATCCTGCTGGCGTGGCTGCTCTGGTCGTCGCGCCCGCGCCTGGCGCTGTTGTGTCTGTTAATGGGGCTCGGTGGCCTGTGGCTGATGAGTTTGCCGATAGTGGTCGAACAGGCGGCGCGCGTGCTGGAGCGTGAGCCGGCACTGGACGAAGCGCAGTGGTCGAGTCTGGCGCAGCGCGGCGAGGTGATCGTCGTGCTCGGTTCCGGGCGTGAGGAGGCTGATCCGGCCTGGGGTGGCGACCAGCCCAGTGTTACGGCCATTGAACGCTTGCGCTATGCAGCCCGTCTGCATCGCGCCTCCGGATTACCGGTGTTGATCAGCGGTGGGCTGCACTATGGCGAGCCGCCCAGCGAAGCCGGATTGATGGCCGACGTACTGCAGCGTGACTTCGGCGTGGCTACTCGCTGGCGCGAGGAGCGTAGCCGCACCACCTGGGAGAATGCGCAATTCAGCGCCGAACTGCTGCATGAGCAGGGCATTCGTCGGGTCGTGCTGGTGACTCAGGCGGCGCACATGCCGCGTTCGCGCTGGTGTTTCGAGCGTGCCGGGCTGGAAGTGGTGGCCGCGCCGCTGGGCTTTCTCGGCGTAGCCAATGCGCGCCCGTTGGGCGGCTGGCTGCCGGAGGGCAAGGCGCTGTGGCAGAGCACGCGCCTGCTCAATGAGGCGCTGGGGTTGGCGATCTACCCGCTGCTGTATCGCTGATACCGTGCCTGGGCGCGAACTCCGTTGGCGAACAACGGCGTTACGCGCCTTTTCGCGAGCAAAGCTCGCTTTTGTAGCGGCTGGCTCAGGCGGCCTGCATGGCGATGCTGCGCGCCTCGCGGCGGCGGCTGACGACGGCCCAGCCCAGCAGCAGGGTGCACAGCCCGGCCAGTGGCCAGCCGCGCCAGATCAGGTAGGGCGTCAGACCCTGCATGGCCTGCACTTCGCCGTACAGCACGGCCTGCTGGAACTGCGGGATCTGCGTGGTGATGCGCCCTTGCGGGTCAATCAACGCGGTGACGCCGTTGTTGGTGGCGCGGATCATCCAGCGCCCGGCTTCCAGTGCGCGCATCTGCGCCATTTGCAGGTGCTGCAGCGGGCCTAGCGAGGTGCCGAACCAGGTGTCGTTGCTGATGGTCAGCAGCAAGTCGCTCTGCGCGGCCAGGTTGGCGGCAAATTCCGGGTAGACCACCTCGTAGCAGATGAACGGTGCGATCTGCAGGCCCTTGGCGTTCAACAATTGCTGGTCGGCCGGGCCGCGGGCGAAGTCGGACATCGGCAGGTCGAAGAAGGCGATCAGCCCGCGCAGCACTTCCTGCAGCGGCACGTATTCGCCGAAGGGCACCAGCTTCTGCTTGAGGTAGGTGCCCTCGCCATCGCCGACCACGGTGATGCCGTTGTAGTAGCGCTTCTCACCCAGTTCGTTGGGCTGGCGGATTGGTACGCCTGTGATCAGCGCGGCCTGGCGCTCCTGGGCGATGCGGCCCATGAACTGCAGATAGCCTTCGGCGAACTCCTTGAGCACCGGTACTGCGGTTTCTGGCCAGACGATCAGGTCGGCAGGCTGGCTGTTCAGCGTCAGGTCTCGGTACAGCTCCAATTGGGCCTGCAGTTGAGCCGGGTCCCATTTGAGGTTCTGTTCGACATTGCCCTGCATGACCGCAACCTTGAGCGGCTCGCCCTTGGTCTGGGTCCAGCTGTGGCCGTGCAGGGCCATGGCGGCGATCCACGGCGCCAGCAGCAGGGCCTGGGCGCTGAGCCACTGCCACTTGTGCGGGCGCAGGCGCGGCAGGTTGAGCGCCAGCGTGGCGGTCAGGGCCAGGCTCAGGGAGATCAACCACATGCCACCCACCGGCGCGAGGGTTGCCAGCGGGCCATGCAGTTGGCTGTAGCCGGCGTACAGCCAGGGAAAGCCGGTGAGGAACCAGCTGCGGAAGGCTTCCTGCGCCAGCCACAGGGCGGCGAAAGCCAGGGCGTCGGCCAGCGGTGCATCGCTGCGGCGCAGCCAGCGTGCCCAGATCCAGGCGGTGAGGGCGAACAGCAGGCCGAGGCCGCCGACAAAGCCGAGGGTCAGTGCGCCGGCCAGTGGCGGCGAGGCCGCGCCATAGTCATGGATGCTGACGTAGACCCAGCTGGTGCCGCTGAGGAACAGGCCGAAACCATAGCTCCAGCCGCGCAGCAGGGCCTGGCGCGGGCTGAGTTGGCGCAGGCCGAGGTAGAGCAGGGCGATCGAAATGATCGCCAGCGGCCACAGATCGTAGGGGGCCAGCGCCAGGGTGGTGATGGCGCCAGCCGCCATGGCCAGCAGATTGCCCGGCCAGCCGGGTTGGGTGATCCAGCGCATCATGCGTCCTTGATCGAGAAATCAGGCGGGCAAGGGTACTGGAAGCGGGGAAGGGTAGAAAGCAGCTCGGGGGAGCTTAGCTCCCTCTCCCTCCGGGAGAGGGTTGGGGTGAGGGTGCTGTAGGCGGCTCGGAGTTGCCTGGAGCTGCTCGGAGTGGCCCGGAAGACCCTCACCCCCGGCCCCTCTCCCAAAGGGAGAGGGGAGGGCGTTAGCGCTCCACCGGGGTCAGGCGCAGCAGGTGCAGGCGGCGGCTGTCGGCGTTGAGCACGCGGAAACGGTATTCGCCGATTTCGGTGACTTCGTTGCGCTTGGGCAGGTGGCCGAAGGCGTTCATCACCAGGCCGCCAACGGTATCGAATTCGTTGTCGGGGAATTCGGTGTCGAAGGCTTCGTTGAAGTGGTCGATAGGCGTCAGCGCCTTGATCAGGAAATCGCCGGACGGTAGCGGCTTGATGTAGCTGTCTTCCTCGACGTCATGCTCGTCCTCGATCTCGCCGACGATCTGCTCGAGTACGTCCTCGATGGTGACCAGGCCGGCCACGCCACCGTACTCATCGATGACCACGGCCATGTGGTTGTGGTTGGCGCGGAATTCGCGCAGCAGCACATTGAGACGCTTGGATTCAGGCACGAAGGTGGCCGGGCGCAACAGATCCTTGATGTTGAATGGCTTGCTGCCGTTCTCCAGGATCAGTGGCAGCAGATCCTTGGCCAGCAGGATGCCGATCACGTCATCGATGCTCTCGCCGATCACCGGGTAGCGTGAGTGCGCGGAGTCGATGATCGCCGGGAGGAATTCCTGTGGCGTGTGCGCGGCCTTGATGCTGATCATCTGTGACCGCGGCACCATGATGTCGCGCACTTGCAGGTCAGCGACCTGGATTGCGCCTTCGACGATGGCCAGGGCTTCGCTGTCGAGCAGCTTGTTCTGGTGGGCTTCACGCAGCACCTCCAGCAGTTCCTGGCGGTTTCTCGGCTCATGAGCAAAAGCCTGGGTCAGCTTGTTCAGCCAGGACTTTTGCTCGTTGCTCGATCGGTCTTCGCTCATGGTGTGTTTCTCAGGGCCTTCTTCGTTGTTGGCGGTTAGCGGGTGTTGGCAGTTATTCGTCGGCGGCGTACGGGTCCGGGTGGCCCAGTTCAGCCAGCAATTCCCGTTCCAGTGCTTCCATTTCCTCGGCTTCCTCATCATCGATGTGGTCGTAGCCGAGCAGGTGCAGGCAGCCGTGGATGACCAGATGGGCCCAGTGCGCCTCGCTGGCCTTGTGCTGTTCGGCGGCTTCGCGCTCGACCACCGGCACGCAGATCACCAGGTCGCCGAGCAGCGGAATATCCAGCAGGCCGTCAGGAATGCCGGCGGGGAAGGACAGCACGTTGGTGGCGTAGTCCTTGTGTCGCCAGGTGTGGTTCAGTTCGCGGCCTTCGGCTTCATCGACCAGGCGAATGGTCAGTTCGGAGTCGGCCGTGCGCTGGCGCAGGGCCAGTTCACACCAGCGGCGAAACTGTTCCTCGCTCGGCAGCGCCGTGGCGGCCGAGGCATTCTGCAGGTCGAGTTCAAGCATCGTCGCGCGCGTCCCGGCCTTGCGGCTTGCCCTGCTGGCGATCTTCGAAGCGCTCGTAGGCTTCGACGATGCGCTGCACCAGGGGGTGGCGCACCACGTCCTTGGGCTTGAAGTGGGTGAAGGTGATGCCGGGCACGTCGCGCAGCACTTCGATGACGTGGGCCAGGCCGGACTTGGTGCCACGGGGCAGGTCGACCTGGGTGATGTCGCCGGTGATCACCGCAGTCGAGCCGAAACCGATACGGGTGAGGAACATCTTCATCTGCTCGAGGGTGGTGTTCTGACTCTCGTCGAGAATGATGAAGCTGTTGTTAAGGGTGCGTCCGCGCATGTAGGCCAGCGGGGCAATCTCGATCACCTGTTTCTCGATCAGCTTGGCCACCTGTTCGAAGCCGAGCATCTCGTAGAGCGCGTCGTACAGTGGGCGCAGGTAGGGGTCGATTTTCTGCGCCAGGTCGCCGGGCAGAAAGCCGAGCTTCTCGCCAGCCTCGACCGCTGGGCGCACCAGTAGGATGCGCCGCACCTGCTCGCGCTCCAGTGCGTCCACCGCGCAGGCCACGGCCAGGTAGGTCTTGCCGGTACCGGCCGGGCCGACGCCGAAGTTGATGTCATTGTCGAGGATCGACTTCACGTAGCGCTGCTGGTTGGCGCCGCGCGGCTTGATCACGCCCTTCTTGGTGCGCAGGGTGACGCCGCTGGTGTTGCGCGGGTCGCTGTTGAGTTCCTCGATACCCGATTCCTGCAGGTACAGGTGCACCAGGTCCGGCGACAGCTCGGTGCCCTTGGTTTCGCGGTACAGGCGGCGCAGCAGGTTTTCTGCGGAGTGGGTGTGCTGGGGCTCACCGACCAGTTCGAACTGGTTGCCGCGGTTGCGGATTTCGATGGCCAGACGTTGTTCGATCAGGCGCAGGTGCTCGTCGAATTGCCCGCAGAGATTGGCGAAGCGGCGTGCTTCGAAGGGTTCGAGGGTGAAGCGATGCGGTTCTATGGGCGCGTTCAATGTGGTTTTTTGGCCGCCAGTCGGCTGGGATGATGGTCGAAGGATAACCCCGTGCGCCCAACTGGGAAAGTTCGGGCGCGCGAAGACAGGGTAGCCATTAGTCGAGCAAGCTGCCGCGCAGGGAGTGGGGCAGGGCGTCATCGATATGCACGTCGACGAACTGACCGATCAGGCCCGGGTTGCTGCTGCGGAAGTTGACCACGCGATTGCTCTCGGTGCGGCCCTGGAGCATGCCCGGGTCTTTCTTCGAGTAGTCGCTGACCAGGATGCGCTGCACGGTGCCGACCATCCGTCGGCTGTTCTCGAAACCTTGCTGGTTGAGGCGGTGCTGGAGCAGGGCCAGGCGTTGTTTCTTCAGCTCTTCCGGGGTGTCGTCCGGCAGGTCGGCGGCCGGCGTGCCGGGGCGCGAGCTGTAGACGAAGGAGTAGGAGAAGTCGAAACCGACGTCTTCGATCAGTTTCATGGTCTGTTCGAAGTCCTTCTCGGTCTCGCCGGGGAAGCCGACGATGAAGTCCGAGCTGATCAGGATGTCCGGCACTGCCGCTTTCAGCTTGCGGATGCGCGACTTGTATTCCAGCGCCGTGTGGTTGCGCTTCATCGCCGCGAGGATGCGGTCGGAGCCGGACTGCACCGGCAGGTGCAGGTGCTTGACCAGTTCCGGGATCTCGGCGTGGGCCTGGATCAGTGCGTCGGAGAACTCCAGCGGGTGGCTGGTGGTGTAGCGGATGCGGTCGATGCCGTCGATGGCGGCGACCAGGTAGAGCAGTTCGGCGAAATCGGCGATGTTGCCGTCGCGGGTCGCACCGCGGTAGCCGTTGACGTTCTGCCCGAGCAGGGTGACTTCCTTCACGCCGTGTTCGGCGAGGTGGATGATCTCGGCCAGCACGTCGTCCAGCGGGCGGCTGACTTCTTCGCCGCGGGTGTAGGGCACCACGCAGAAGGTGCAGTACTTGCTGCAGCCTTCCATGATCGAGACGAAGGCGCTGGGGCCGTCGATGCGCGGCTCGGGCAGGCGGTCGAATTTCTCGATCTCGGGGAAGCTGATGTCGACCTGGGCGGTCTTGGTCGTGCGTGCGGCGTTGATCATTTCCGGCAGGCGGTGCAGGGTCTGCGGGCCGAACACCACGTCGACATAGGGGGCGCGGTCGCGGATGGCGGCGCCTTCCTGGCTGGCCACGCAGCCGCCAACGCCGATCACCAGGTTGGGGTTTTCCAGTTTCAACTCGCGCCAGCGGCCCAGCTGGGAAAACACCCGGTCCTGGGCTTTTTCGCGGATCGAGCAGGTATTGAGGAGGATCACGTCGGCTTCTGCCGGGTTCGTCGTGACTTCCAGGGCCTGGTGTTCGCCCAACAGATCGACCATGCGCGAGCTGTCGTACTCGTTCATCTGGCAACCGTGGGTTTCGATATAGAGCTTCTTGGCCATGGGTCTTCGTCGCGGGTGATTCGAATGAACCGCGCATTATAGGGTGCGCGCGGCGTGCTTCCTAGGCTTGCCTGTCCGGCGGCTATGCTATGATTTGCGCCCCCTTTTATTCCCGGCGTTTTTCCTGTCGTCCATGAGCAAGCGTGAACCGATCTACAAGGTGATTTTCCTCAACCAGGGCCAGGTGTACGAAATGTATGCCAAGCAGATCTATCAAAGTGATCTGTGGGGCTTCCTGGAGGTCGAAGAATTCGTCTTCGGCGAGCGCACTCAGGTGGTTGTCGATCCCAGCGAGGAAAAGCTCAAGGCGCAGTTTGATGGCGTGGTGCGCAGCTTTGTGCCGATGCACGCGATCATTCGTATCGACGAAGTCGAGCGCCTGGGTACGCCGAAGATCAGCGAGGCCAAGGGTGGCGGCAATGTCATGCCGTTTCCCATGCCGATGCCCGATAAGTAAGCTGCCCGCTAAGCGCTCTTATCAATAAGCCTGCGGCAGTGCTGCGGTAGCGTTATGGCGCTGGCGTTAATGCGGGTGTCGGGTTGCTGTTGATGTTCTGCAGTTCCAGCAGGTAATTGCGGAAGATCTGCCCGAGCACCTGGCTGGCAATCTGCAGTTCTTCGCGGCCCATCTGCGCGGCAACCTGATCGGCGCTGTCCATCGCTTCGTCCGAGCCGTTGATCGCGGCCATCTTCAGCACGATATAGGCCTGCACATTGTTGGCTGGCACACCTTCGCCACGAAAGAACATGCTGCCCAGGCGCAACTGGGCTTGGGCATTGCCTTGCAGCGAGGCCTGTTCGAACCAGTGCAGGGCTTGGGGCAGGTCGCGCGGGGTGCGCTGGCCGTCGTAATAGTATTCGCCGAGCTCGTACTGCGCCGCTGCGTCACCCTGCTGGGCGTTTTCCTGGCAGGTGATGAGGGCTTGGGGCAGGTCTTCCGGGGCGGTGTTCAGCGAGCAACGGCCGGTTGCCGGAACCAGCAGGGAATTACCGCTCGCCTGAGCCAGCAAGGGGAGGAGCAACAGGCAGCCCAGCATCAGGGTGCGGCCGGTGCATTTCATGAAAATCACAGTGCCTCGCGAAACCAACGGGCTCCTAGCCCGGCCGACAGAACGTGTCGGCTAGCACATTATGGGATAAGCGGTGGTCTTCTTACAAAGTCTTTACCGGTATTTCCGCTCGGGCGCAGCCCGGTAGACGCAGCAGTAGCCAGGCCAGCAGCGGGTAGGCGAGGCTGAGCAGGCCGTGGAACAGATCAACACGGCGCAGTGGGCCGATAAAGCCTTCGGTGCCGACAGCCAGGCCGGCCAGCAGGAACAGTGCGACCACGGCCAGCGCTGAGAGTGCCGGGGCGACGTGACGCCAATGGCGTGCACCGGCATAGAGGATCAGTAGCAGCGTCAGCAAGCTCAGCGCCAGGCGATAAGCCTGCTGCAGGGCGAGCCAGTGGCTGACAGCGTTTAGCAAAACCAGACCGACTATCAGCAGTGTCCAGGTTCTGCGTGTCCAGTCCCGGCCGCGACTGAGGCTGACGGCAGCCAGCCCCAGCAGGGGCAGGCCGAGATAGCTGCTGAGCTGGCTGAAGGTGCGGTGCCAATTGCTCCAGTCCGGATCGAGGCCGTAGCGCACCACGCCGCAGAAGGCGGCGCTGAGCGGCAGGCCGAAACCGAGCAGCAGGACGCGTTGCACCGTGCGCCAGCGAAATGCTGGGCGCAGCCACAGGGTGCTGGCCAGGCAGGCCAGCGCCAACACACCGTCGCTGAGCGCAGTGCTGTACTGCATTACTTGAGCTGGGCGAAGGCGCGCTCGGCGGCGTCCAGGGTCAGCTGCAGCTCGGTCTCGCCGTGGGCGATCGAGGTGAAGCCGGCCTCGAAGGCGCTAGGCGCCAGGTACACGCCGCCATCCAGCATCAGGTGGAAGAACCGCTTGAAGCGCTCGGCATCGCTGGCCATCACGTCATCGAAGGTGACGATGTCATCCGCGCCGCTGAAGTACAGGCCGAACATGCCGCCAGCCAGGGTGGTGACGAACGGGATGCCGGCGGCATCGGCGCGTTCCTGCAGGCCTTGCAGCATGCGGCTGGTGTAGTCGGTCAGTTCGGCGTGGAAGCCTGGGCGGCTGATCAGCTTGAGGGTGGTCAGGCCAGCGGCCATGGCCAGCGGGTTACCGGACAGGGTACCGGCCTGGTACACCGGGCCGAGCGGGGCGATGCAGCCCATGATCGCGCGCTTGCCGCCGAAGCAGCCAACTGGCATGCCGCCGCCGACGATCTTGCCGAAGGTCGACAGGTCCGGGGTCACGCCGTAGTGCGCCTGGGCGCCGCCGAGGGCGACGCGGAAACCGGTCATCACTTCGTCGAAGATCAGCACCACGCCATGTTTATCGCACTGCTCGCGCAGGCCTTCGAGGAAGCCCGGTGCCGGCGGCACGCAGTTCATGTTGCCAGCCACCGGTTCGACGATGATGCAAGCCACAGTCTGGCCGACTTCGGCCAGGCACTGTTCGACGGCCGCCAGGTCGTTGAACGGCAGGGTCAGGGTGTGCTTGGCGAAGTCCGCCGGCACGCCCGCCGAGCTCGGTACGCCCTGGGTCAGCAGGCCGGAGCCGGCTTTTACCAGCAAGCTGTCGGAATGGCCGTGGTAGCAGCCTTCGAACTTGATGATCGCGTCGCGGCCGGTGTAGCCACGGGCCAGGCGGATGGCGCTCATGGTCGCCTCGGTGCCGGAGCTGACCATGCGCACCATTTCCATCGACGGCACGATGCTGCACACCAGGTCGGCCATCTCGGTTTCCATGGCGGTCGGCGCGCCGTAGGACAGGCCGTGCTGCAGCTGGTTGCGCACCGCATCGAGCACGTCCGGGTGAGCGTGGCCGAGGATCATTGGTCCCCAGGAGCCGACGTAGTCGACATAGCGCTTGTCATCTTCGTCGGTAACGTAGGCGCCTTCGGCATGCTTGAAGAACAGTGGGGTGCCGCCGACGCTCTTGAACGCGCGCACCGGCGAATTGACGCCGCCAGGGATGTGTTTTTGCGCGTTGGCAAACAGGGTTTCGGAACGGGACATAACAGCTCTCTCTCGAATCAAGATGACGGAAACAGCGCGCTGAAGGCGCGTGCGCGGCGCTCCACCTCGGGGGCGGACGGCGCGGAAAACAGGGTGTGGACGACGGCCAGCAAGTCGGCGCCGGCGCTGATCAGCTGGCCGGCGTTGTCCAGGTCGATGCCACCGATGGCTGTCAGCGGTAGGCTGAAGCGCGCGCGCGCCTGAGTCAGCAGCTCGGCGCTGGCGGCTGGTGCGCCTGGCTTGGTGTTGGAGTTGAAGAAGCGGCCGAAAGCCAGATAACTGGCGCCTTCGCGGCTGGCGGTCGCGGCCAGTTCCAGCTGCGCATGACAGGTGGCGCCGATGATTGCCTTGCGCCCGAGCAGGGCGCGGGCGGCGGCCAGTGAGCCATCGCCCTGGCCCAGGTGCAGACCGACGCCCAGGCGGGCCGCCAGTTCGGCGTCGTCATTGATGATCAGCTCGGCGCCATAGCGTATGCACAGCTCGCGCAGTGCTTCGGCTTCGCGCAAGCGGCGGGCGGCATCGACAGATTTGTCGCGGTATTGCAGCAGGCGTGTACCGCCTTTAAGGGCTGCTTCTACATAGGGCAGCAGCCTGCCATCGGCGAGCAACTGGCTGTCGGTAATGGCATATAGCCCGCGCAGCTTGGTTTTCACAGGTGGCTCTTCATAAAGAGAAGTCCAGCGGCAGGCGGCGCGGGACGAATTGACCACGCCCCGGCTGCTCGGCGTCACGCAGGGTGCGCCAGGTGTAGTCAAGGGCCGAACGCACGGCACTGCTCAGTTCTTCCCCAAGGGCCAGGCGGCCGGCGAGGGTGCTGGCCAGGGTGCAGCCGGAACCGTGGTAACTGCCGGGTAGTCGCTGGCAGGTAAAGCTGTAGCGACTGCCGTCACGCGAGTAGAGGCGGTTGTGCACTTCGCTTTCGTCGCCATGGCCGCCGGTGATCAGTAGGTGCTGGATTTTTGGCAGCAGCTTCTCGGCGCATTCGTCCGCCGTACCGTTCGGCAGTTCGGCGAGGATGCGTGCTTCCGGCAGGTTTGGCGTGGCGATGGCGGCAATCGGCAGCAGGCGTTCGCGCATGGCGTAGCCAACGTCGTCCTTGCCCAGCGAACCGCCACCGCCGGCGCGCAGCACCGGGTCGCAGACCAGCGGTACGCCGGGCAGCAGCTGCATGATTTCCAGGACGGTGTCGACCATCTGCACCGAGCCGAGCATGCCCAGCTTGACTGCCGCGACCGGCATGTCGGCGATCACTGCATGAGCCTGGGCCAGCACCCATTCACGGTCAAGGACGCGGAAGTCGGAGACATTGACCGTGTCCTGCACGGTCAGCGCGGTGACCGCCGGGGCGGCATGGCAGCCCTGGGCGAGCAGGGCTTCGATATCGGCCTGCAGGCCGGCACCACCACTTGGGTCGTGGCCGGACAGGCAAAGGACAACGGGGCGGGAATTATATCTGTTCATGGCCGGCGAGCTTACCACCAAACCGGGCTTCAGAGCCCGTGGGCCTGACGCAGGCGCTGCAGTTCGCCGTTGCGGGTAATCTTGTCCAGCCCCTGGTTGAAGGTCTGCAGGATGTCATCGGCGTCTGTGGCCGCGCGTGAAACGGCGAGGTGCAGGGTGGGGTGTAGCAGCGGTGGTTGCAGCACCTCAAAGCGCTGCTGCTGGTCGGGGAAGTGTTGGCGAATCAGTGCGTCGGCGACCTTGATGTCAATGAAGATCAGATCGACGCGCCCGGCCAGCAGCTTGCTCAGGTTCTGCAGATCGTCGCGGGCGTAGTCGCGTCGCAGGCCGGGTTCGGCGTCCAGGCGCGGGTGATTGAGATAGCCACGGACCAGGCCGATTTTCAGCCCGGCCAATTGACTGAAACCGTCCGCCGGTCCCGCGCCTGGTGGCGCATTGAGGCTGATGGCTCGATGGCTGAGCTTGATCAGCCCGGCCGGGCCGCCCGGGAATGGGTCGGAAAGCAGGAGAGCGGGGCGTTGTTGCGGATCGTAGTACTCGGGAAACACGCCATCCCTCTGCCCGCTTTCGGCCAGGCTGAGAGCGCGAGCCCAGGGATAAAAGCGGATGTCTACCTTGCGGCTCTCGGCGGCAAAGGCGGCACGTACCACTGCCGTGGCATAGCCGCCGTCTGGCAGGGTCGCGCCGGTGTAGGGTGGCCACTCCAGAGTGCTGAGGCGAATCTCCGTGCTATCTGCCGCCAGTAGGCGACAGAAGCCGAGTAGGCAAAGGACGGCTAGCGACTTGATCATCATGCACTCCAGGCCTCGGGCGGTATGACACTCAGGTGCGTGCACCTGGGACTTCAGTGCTAGCGCCTTTTCAGGCGCCGCTACAGACTGCTAGAGTGCGCTGAATCAATCAACGAGTGCCTGGATGGCGCCTACGGGCGGGGTCGCCCAGGCGTGGTCGTGGGCTTTGGCGGAGCGGCATGCGCTGCATTTTTTTCTGGCTGCTATGCCTGTTGCCGGCCCTGGCTGGCGCTGTCGAGTTTGACGAGACCACCACGCGCCTGCCGCTGGGTGACACGATGCATGTCTTCGAAGACATGCGCGGCGACGCCAGCATCGTCGATGTGACCTCGCCGGCCCTGCAGGGCAGCTTCCGCCAACATCACCAGGCCGTGCTGAATGCCGGCTATTCGCGTTCGGTGTTCTGGCTGCGGCTGGATCTGCAGTACAGCCCGCGCACTCAGGCCGGCGGCGCGCATCTCTGGTATCTGGAACTGGCCTACCCGCCACTCGATCATCTGGAACTGTACCTGCCTGACGACGCGGGTGGTTATCGCCTGGCTCAACGCACCGGCGACGCCCTGCCGTTCAGTAGTCGGCAAATCAAACAGAACAATTACCTGTTCGAACTCGACCTGCCGCCGGGCCAGAGCCAGCGCATCTATCTGCGCCTGGAAAGCCAGGGTTCGATGCAGGCACCGTTGACGCTGTGGTCGCCCCAGGCCTATCTGGAGTATCAGCCCAAGCGCATCTATGTGCTCGGTATCATCTATGGCGTACTGCTGGTGATGCTGATTTACAACCTGTTCATCTACCTCAGCGTGCGTGATACCAGTTACCTCTATTACATCCTCTATATCGCTTCGTTCGGTCTTTATCAGGTCTCGGTCAACGGTGCCGGCATCGAATATTTCTGGCCGAACAACCCCTGGTGGGCTAATGCCGCCACGCCATTCCTGATCGGTTCGGCGGCGTTTTTTGGGTGTCAGTTCGCCCGCAGCTTCCTGCACACCGCCGAGCACAGCCCCTGGGTCGATCGGTTGCTGCTACTGATGATGATCTGTGGTGCAGTGGTGATGGCGCTCGCGTTGACGGCCAGCTATGGCGTGGCACTGCGCATGGCGACCTATCTGGCCTTGTTGTTCACCGTGGTGATCTTCAGTGCCGGCATGCTTGCCTGGATGCGCGGCATGCGCGTGGCGCGTTACTTCATCTTTGCCTGGAGTGCCTTTCTGGTGGGAGGCATCACCAACACCTTGATGGTGCTGGGTTATCTGCCCAACCTGTTCCTCACCATGTATGCCAGTCAGATCGGCTCGGCGCTGGAGGTGGGGCTGCTGTCTTTGGCCCTGGCCGACCGCATCAATGCCATGAAGGAAGAGCGCGCGCGCATCCTGCAGCAGGCCAGCAGCGAGCTGGAACTGCTGAACCGCGAGCTGGCTGACAACAGTCGCCTGAAGGACGAGTTCCTCGCCACCGTGACCCATGAATTGCGTACGCCGATGAATGGGGTGATCGGCTCGCTGGAGCTGATGCAGACCGTCAAGCTGGATGTCGAACTGGAGCAGTATCAGAAGACTGCTGCCGGCTCTGCGCGCGACATGATGCGCATGGTCAACGATATCCTCGCTCTCACCGAGCTGCAGGCCGGCAAGCTTTACCCGCGCCGCGAGCCGTTCAGCCTGCGCGGGCTATTCGATGGTCTGCGTGCCCAGTATTCGCCGCGCGCCACGGAAAAGGGGCTGGAATTCATCGTCGAACTCGATGACAGCCTGCCGGATACTCTGGAGGGCGATGCCGGCAAGCTGGCGCAGAGCATCGGTTACCTGCTCGATAACGCGATCAAGTTCACCCACCAGGGCCATGTGACCCTGCGCGTCAGTGCCGGCGGCCCACTCACGGCCAATATGCCACTGCGCATCGAGGTGCTCGACAGCGGCATCGGCTTCAGCGTGCCAGCTAGTGGCAACCTCTATCAGCGCTTCAAGCAACTGGATGGCTCGATGACCCGCCAGTACGGGGGGCTGGGTATTGGCCTGGCCATCTGCCGGCAACTGGTTGACCTGCTCGGCGGTACCCTGCGCCATCATTCCACGCCAGGGCACGGCAGCAGCTTCGAGCTCGATGTGCAGCTCAATCTGCCGGTGCAGGTGCGCGAGCCGGGCGCCGTGCGTCGGCGTGTCGGTGGCATGCCGCAGCGCCGTCCGGAGCAATGCACCGTGTTGGTCGTCGAGGATAACGCGATCAATCAACTGGTCACCCGCGGCATGCTGCTCAAGCTCGGCTATCGCGTGCGCACCGCTGACAATGGTGTCGAAGCCTTGGAAATGCTGCGTAGCGAGCCCATCGATGCGGTGTTGCTGGACTGCCAGATGCCGGTCATGGATGGCTTTGCCACGTGCCGCGCGCTACGTGGGTTGCCGGGGTGTGCCGAGCTGCCGGTACTGGCGATCACGGCCCATAGTCACAGTGGCGATCGCGAACGTTGCCTGGCTGCCGGTATGAGCGATTACCTGGCCAAGCCGGTGAAGTTTGTCGAGTTGCAGACCCTGCTGCATGACTGGGTGCTGTGCCAGCCGCAGGCCGATGCAGCCACCTAAAAGCCGGTTTAATGGCTCATTCAGGTTCGCTGCATGCCGCCGCAATGGTGGATAAGCACAGCGTTATCCACCCTACAAAGCATGCCAGCCCGCGTAGGGTGAAAAACCGCGAAGCGTTTTCCGCCACAAAGCCAATCAGTCGCCTAACACACGAGTTGTTGAACAGGTTTTAAACGCACTGATTGGCTCTGACCTCGGACATTCCCGGTGCATTTTTGGCCAGAACGCCATCTTCTGCAAAATCCTGAATCGTGATTCACTGCTTGCTCTTGCTGAATCAGGATTCAACTCATGGTTTATCGTGTTTCTGCCCAGCGTCTCGACCGTGACCAGGAGATGCGTGAGCGCATCCTTGCCAGCGCCCAGGCGCGGGTCAGTGCAGGCGGCTTCGCGACACTGACCATGCAGGCCCTGGCCGAAGATGTTGGCATTGCCACTGGCAGTCTGTACCGGCATTTCAGCGGCAAGGGCGAACTGGCGGCAGAAGTGTTCAGTGCGGCCTGCCGTGTTGAAGTCGATGTACTCGGTGCCATCCTGCGCGGTCCTGGCTCTGCCTCCCAGCGCCTGGCTGCAGGCCTCGAACAATTTGCCGCGCGCGCCTGGCACAGTCGGCGCCTGGCGTTTGCCCTGATTGCCGAACCAGTCGACCCGGAGGTTGACGAGCAGCGCCTGCTGTTTCGCGAGGCTTACGCTGAACTTTTCGTCGAGCTGCTGGATGAGGGCGTGCGGGCCGGCGAATTCAGGGTTACTCAACTCAATCTGGTTGCCGCCTGCCTGGTCGGCGCCATCGCCGAGGCGCTGGTCGGGCCGTTGTCACCGCCAGCGCGGGCGGCACGCGAAGCCGGTAGCTCGGCCATCGACCTGCCTACCGTCAGCCAATCCCTGATCACCTTCTGCCTGCGCGCCGTCGGCGCCCCGGAGTCCTGAGATGTCCCAGCACGAATTCGCCGAAACCCACGAAGTGTTCAATCAGGTGCCCTCGCTGGACGGCGCCAACCTGTACCGCGTCGACCTGCCGCTGCAGGAATGGACGCGCCGCTTTGGCGGGGGCTGGGCCGAGGACAAGCTGGATACCTACGGCGCCCTGGCCGGCGGCCCGCTGATGCAGGCCGGCTTCCTCGCTAACGAGAACAAGCCGGTGTTCAAGAGCCATGACCGCTACGGCAACCGTGTCGACTTGGTGGAGTTCCACCCGGCCTATCACGAGCTGATGCGCACGGCGGTTGAGCACGGCATCCCGTCGCTGCCCTGGACTGACCCGCGCCAAGGCGCCCAAGTGGCGCGTGCCGCGCTGAACTACCTGCACAACCAGCCGGAAGCCGGCAACGCCTGTCCGCTGACCATGACTTACGCCGCCGTGCCGGCGCTCAAGCTGCAGCCCGAGCTGGCCGAGATCTGGCTGCCGAAGATCCTCGCCACCGAGTATGACCCGCGCAACGTCGGCATCGAGCACAAGGCCGGCGTCACCATCGGCATGGCGATGACCGAGAAACAGGGCGGCACCGACGTGCGCGCCAACACCACCAAGGCGCATGCGGTTGGCATGGGCGGCCCCGGCCAGGCCTACGAGCTGGTCGGCCACAAGTGGTTCTGCTCGGCGCCGATGTGCGACGCCTTCCTCACCCTGGCCTACACCGACAAGGGCCTGAGCTGCTTCCTGCTGCCGCGGCATCGCCCGGACGGCACGCGCAACCAGTTCTACATCCAGCGCCTGAAGAACAAGCTGGGCAACTGGGCCAACGCCTCCAGCGAAGTGGAGTTCCGTGGCGCCCTGGCCTGGATGGTCGGCGAGGAAGGCCGTGGCGTGCCGACCATCATTGAGATGGTTTCGCTGACCCGCTTCGACTGCATGATCGGCTCCAGCAGCCTGATGCGTCAGGCCCTGACCCAGGCCGCGCACCATTGCGCGCACCGCAAGGTCGGCGGGCGGGTGCTGGCCGAGCAGCCGCTGATGCAGAACGTGCTGGCCGACCTGGCCCTGGAAAGCGAGGCGGCACTGGCGCTGACCATGCGCATGGGCAAGGCCCTGGACAATCCGCACATTGATCAGGAAGACAAGTTCGCCCGCCTGGTCACCGCCATCGGCAAGTACTGGATCTGCAAGCGCGCGCCCGCGATGATCAACGAAGCGCAGGAGTGCATGGGCGGCGCCGGCTATGTCGAGGAAACCATCCTGCCAAGGCTGTACCGCGAGGCGCCGGTCAACTCGATCTGGGAAGGCTCGGGCAATGTGCAATGCCTGGACGTGCTGCGCGCCTTGTCCAAGGAAGCCGGGGTGCTCGACGCGCTGTTCGCCGAACTGGGCGACGGCCACGGCGATTCCCGTCTGAAGGCGCACATTCAGCGTCTGCAGACAGACTTCCGTGATACTGCCGATATTCAGTACCGCGCCCGTCAACTGACGGAGAACGTGGCCGTGGCCCTGCAGGCCAAGCTGTTGCTTGAGGCTGGCAATGCCACGGTGAGCGGCGCCTTTATCGTTAGCCGTCTGGGTGAGGGTGGGCGGGTCTACGGCACCCTGCCGCGTGGTGTGGATGTCGAGGCGCTGGTGGCGCGCAGCACGCCGCATCTGATCTGACCCGGCTTTGCTCGCCTAGGCGTTAACGGCGTTGCCAGATCATCTTGCCGGTATTGCTTTCGGTGACCAGGTACGGCTCGCTGAAGTGGTAGCGGGCGGCGGGCTGGTAGTCGCGGGCGCCGTCCAGCTGGACCAGCAGCAAGCCGTTCTCGCTGCGCCAGCGTCCGCTGTACTGCAGCTCACCCGGGCGGTCATAGCTCCAGTCGCTGCCGCCGGCGACCGTGCGGCGCCATTGACCGATGCTGCCATCGGCACGAATACGCAGGGTGGTGACCGTGTTCAGTGAGGCGAATTCGGCCCCCGTGCTGTTGGTCATCTGCTCCCAGACCCAGGTGCCGATCAGCGCCGGATCCTGATTCGGCTCTGCCACTGGAGAGGGCGGCGCCACGCGCTGGAACAGCGCCTCACGCAGCAGCGTCTCGCCACTGTTGGGGTCGCGGGCGGCAATGCTGGCATTGAGCATGTCATTGGCATAGTTGGCGTTCATGTTGGCCAGCACCTGGCCGGAGCGCGGGTCGCTGATCTGCGCCTGCAGGGCCTGGCCATCGAAGCGGCCGCTGACCGTGAGGCGCAGGTGCCGGCCTTCCAGGTATTCGCCCTCCACCTGCTCGCCCTGGCTACGCAGGATCAACTCAGTGGGTTGTTCGTCGAGATTGGCCCGGTAGTGGCCGTCCAGCTCGGCGGCCAGGCTGGGCATGGCCATGATGGCAAACAGATACACACTCAGCACGGCGCGCACGGCTGCTCTCCTCTGATGGCATGCAGCAAGCCTAGAACGGCTCGGCATGCCTTGCCGTCGATTTGTTGATGGCTGGCGAACCAGGCTGGCGAGGGCGCAAGATAGACGGGTATTCCCCGTCAGGAAACTGCCCGTGTCTGCCATTTCTTCCAGTGAATTCGTCGTCGCCACCACCGCCGAGGAGGCTGTCGAGCGCCTCGCAGTCCTGCACCGCCAGGCTGTCGATGCACTCAGTCAAGCGCTCAAACAGTACCTCAAGGAGCGCGCCCTGCCGGGCGAAGCGCAGCGTGCGCTGTTCCGCTATCCCGAGCTGCGCTTGACCTACCTGTGCCAGGGCGAGGTGCCGAGTACGGTGCGTGCCTACGCCAAGGTGCAGGTGCCCGGTACGTACCGGGTGACCATCACCCAGCCGGATGCGTTTCGCGGCTATCTGCTCGATCAGCTGCGACCGTTGATGGAGGACTTCACCCTGACCGTAGAGGTCGGTTTCAGCCAGCAGAACATTCCCTATCCCTATGTGGTCGAGCAGGGCGACGAGCTGGCCGGCTCCGGGGTGACCGCCGCCGAGCTGGCGCGGGTGTTCCCCAGTACCGACCTGTCCGCCGCCACCGACTCGGTGGCCGACGGTCTGTATGGCTGGGGCGACAGCAATGATCTGCCGCTGGCGCTGTTCGATGCGGCGCGCACCGACTTCTCGCTCAAGCGCATCCAGCACTACACCGGCAGCGACTGGCGCCATGTGCAACCGTGGATTCTGCTGACCAACTACCACCGCTATGTCGACCAGTTCATTCGTCACGGCCTCGAGCAGCTGCGCGAGAACCCGCGCTTCGTGCGCATGGTGCTGCCGGGCAACGTGATCATCGAGCGCGGCACGTCCGAAGAGGACGCTCAGGCGGTGGCCGACGCGGTGGTCTGGCATCGCTACCAGATGCCGGCCTATCACCTGATCAGCAATGACGGCCACGGCATTACCCTGGTCAATATCGGTGTCGGTCCTTCCAACGCGAAAAACATCACCGACCACCTGGCCGTGTTGCGCCCGCATTGCTGGCTGATGATCGGTCACTGCGGCGGCCTGCGCCAATCGCAGACCATCGGCGACTACGTGTTGGCCCATGCCTATATGCGCCGAGACGGAATACTGGACCGGGTGCTGCCGCCACATATCCCGATTCCGGCGCTGGCCGAAGTGCAGCAGGCCTTGCAGGAAGCGGCGGCAGCAGTCACCGGCGAGCGCGGGGAAACCCTGAAGAAGCGCCTGCGTACCGGCACCGTGTTGACTTACGACGACCGCAACTGGGAGCTGCACTGGGCCCATGAGCGGCCGCTGATCAATCTGGCTCGTGCGGTGGCAGTGGACATGGAGAGCGGCACCATCGCTGCCCAGGGGTACCGCCTGCGCGTGCCCTACGGCACCCTGCTGTGTGTCTCGGATAAACCGCTGCATAGCGAGATCAAGCTGCCCGGCTCGGCCAGCGGTTTCTACCAGCGTGCAGTCAGCCAGCACCTGTCGATCGGCATCGCCGCCCTCGACCTGCTGCGCTGCCAACTCGACACGCTGCATTCGCGCAAGCTGCGCAGTTTCGACGAGCCGCCGTTCCGTTGAGGGGGCTGGTGCGCGGGTTGCACCCGCCCTACGGAGCCTGCCGTTCCGTGGTGAGCGGCAGCCGTCTAAGCGCGCACCTTCGCGTTCGATGGTGTAGGGCGGGTGAAACCCGCGTTGCGGGCCTAGCGGATTGCACTCGCCCCGAGTAGCTCAGCCGCCCAGGCGCAGATGCAACAGCGGGAAAGGTTTGTTGGCGCCATCCAGTGGCGAACGGCCGATGGGGTGGAAGCCCTGGCTGAGGTAGAAGGCCACAGCCTTGGGGTTCTGCTCGTTGACGTCGACCAGGCGCGCGCCTTCGCGCTCGATGGCGTAGTGCAGCAGAGTCTTGCCGATGCCCTGGCCATGCTGCTGCGGATCGACGAAGAGCATTTCCAGGCGATCCTCGGCGGTGCCGACAAAACCCATCACGCGGCCCTGCAGGTCGCGCAGGCAGGCCAGCTTGACCAGGCGCAAGTACTCCTCGCGCAGCATGCGGCGATAGAACTGGATGTCCGCTTCGTCGAGGAAGTGGTGGGTGGCGCGCACTGCCGCCTCCCACACTTCGAGCAGGCGCGGCATATCGGCGGCGAGCGGTTGGTCGATGCGGTATTGCATGGCGGGCGAGGAGTGTGGGGTGAAGGGCCGATCATGCCGCTGATCGGCCCGGGTTGTCACTTGCTGGCGTCGAGCACCACGCGGTAGCGGGCCTTGCCGGCGCGCAGGTGGTCGATGGCGGCGTTGACCTGGCTCATGGGGAAATGCTCGACCTGTGGCAGGATCTGATGGCGGGCACAGAATTCGAGCATGGTGGCCATGGTCGCGGGTGAGCCGACGGGCGAGCCGGACAGGCTCTTCTGCTTGGGAATCAGGTTGAATACATGCACCGGGATCGCGCTCGGCACGATGCCGACAAAGTGCAGGCGGCCCTTGCCACGCAAGGTACCGATCATGGCGTTCCAGTCCAGGTCGGCGCTGGCGGTGATCAGCAGGAAGTCCAGGCTGCCGGCAATCGATTTCAGTGCAGCGCTGTCGGTGGAGGCGACCACCTTGTGGGCGCCCAGGCGTTTGGCTTCTTCCTGTTTGCTCAGCGAGGAAGTGAAGGCGGTGACTTCGCAGCCCCAGGCATTGAGAAAGCCCAGCGCCAGGTGACCAAGGCCGCCGATGCCGACCACGCCGACCTTGTCGGTGGGTTTCACATCGAAATCCAGCAGCGGGCTGAACACCGTGGAGCCGGCGCAGAACAACGGGCCGACCAATGCCGGATCGAGACCGTCCGGCAGCGCGACGGCCCAGGCCCAGTGGCTGCGCAGACGGTCGGCGAAACCGCCGTTGCTGCCGACAATGGTCGGCTTTACCGTGCCGCAGAGCTGGTGCGAACCTTCCATGCATGAGCTGCAATGCATGCAGCTGCCCTTGTACCAGCCGATACCGACGCGCTGGCCGAGCTTGAGGCCGCGCGCTTGCGGGCCGAGGCGGACCACCGTGCCGACCACTTCATGGCCGGGGATAAAGGGGTAGCGGGCATTGCCCCACTCATTGTCGATCATCGACTGGTCGGAGTGGCAGATGCCGCAGTATTCCACAGCCACTTCGACCTCTTCGGCGCCCAGCGGGCCCGGATCGTACTGATAGCGTTCGAGGGGCGCGCCGGCAGACATGGCGGCCCAGCCGGTGAAGGTGGTGAGTTCGGTGCTCATGCGGTGTTCCTTCAGGCAGATAAATCGACCTGGGCAGCTTAGCCGTTGTCGGAGTTGTGCGGGTATACCATCACCCAGACTGATGATGCGGGCTGCGCCTCGGGTAAACTGGCAGCCATCTTCTGCGTCTGGAATCCGCATGTCGCGTTCTCCTCGTCCCCATGCCCCGCATCGCCCCACCGGCAAGCCGGCCCCGCGCCGGGTGGCCAAGGCGCCGCCGGCCGAGCCACGGCTGCTGATGCTGAACAAGCCATTCGATGTGCTGACCCAGTTCAACGACGAGCAGGGCCGCGCCACCCTCAAGGATTTCGTCGCGGTGCCTGGCGTCTACCCGGCCGGGCGCCTGGATCGTGACAGCGAAGGCCTGTTGCTGCTTACCAACGATGGCCGCCTGCAGGCGCAGATCGCCGACCCCAAGCACAAGCTGGCCAAGACCTACTGGGTGCAGGTGGAAGGTGAGCCGAGCGCGGAGCAGCTGCAGCAACTGCGTCAGGGTGTGCAGCTGAATGACGGCCCGACCCTGCCGGCCGAGGCGCGCCTGCTGGCGGAGCCGCAACTGTGGGAACGCAACCCGCCGGTGCGCTTTCGCAAGAGCGTGCCGACCGCCTGGCTGGAACTGGTTATTCGTGAAGGACGCAACCGTCAGGTACGGCGCATGACCGCTGCGGTCGGGCTGCCGACCCTGCGTCTGGTGCGCGTACGCATCGGCCCCTGGAGCCTGGATGGGCTGCTGCCCGGAGAGTGGAAAGACCTGCCGCCGCAGTTGTAGAGGCTTTGGCGGTTGTAGGGTGGATCACGCTTCACCGATCCACCGAGCGGGGCCGTTGGTGGATGAATGGAGCGTCATCCACCCTACTGGCTCGTCCCTACAAGGGTTGGACGTAGCCCGGATGCAATCCGGGCTACATGAGGCGATGGGCGCCCGGCGCGATCAGCCGTGGATGCCGCGTGCTGCTTCGATGATGTAGGTGATGATCGGCTTGGCCAGGAAGGCAAACAGGCACAGGCCCAGGCCGAGGAACAGGATCGCCGTACCCAGGCGACCGGCTTTGGACTTCTTGGCCAGGTCCCAGATGATGAAGGCCATGAACACCATCAGCCCGCCCACCAGGACGTACATCATCAGGGCTTCGAACTGTTCGGTTTCCATGGCGACCTCAACGGCAATAGCAGGGGATAGACAACGGCCGGCGATTATACGCGCGGTCCGTCAGCCTGCCAGCAGGCGTTGATCGGCCCACGATCTCCTGACTGTCGGCCATGCGGCGTTAAAAATGGCCTCGGGATGCTCATTTACAGCTCGTAAACTCCGCTCCCTCGGCCATTTTTGCCTTGCCTGGCTCTAATTCAGAAGATCGTGAATAAGTGCTTACTCGCGCAGGTGATTGAGCGGCAGTTCGGTGCTGGCCAGTACCGAATCCAGCACAAAGCTGGAGCGCACGCTGGTCACGCCTTCGATGCGGGTCAGCTGGCCAAGGAGGAATTTCTGGTAATGGTCCATGTCCGGCACCACCACCTTGAGCTGGTAGTCGGCGTCCATCCCGGTCACCAGGCTGCATTCGAGCACCTCCGGGCATTGGCGGATCACCGCCTGGAAGTGTTCGAAGCGTTCCGGGGTGTGCCGGTCCATGCCGATCAGGACGAAAGCGGTGAGGCTCAGACCGAGCTTTTTGCGATCCAGCAGGGCGACCTGGCGGACGATATAGCCGTCATCTTCCAGTTGCTTGACCCGTCGCGAGCAAGGCGAGGGTGACAGGCCGATGCGTTCGGCCAACTCCTGGTTGGAGATGCGTGCGTCGTGCTGCAGTTCGGCGAGGATGCGCAGGTCGTAGCGATCGAGCTTGTTCATTTGCGGGCTTCTTTATTTAAATATTGCGCTAAATAATCTATAGGTGGCGTTAAATTGCGCAAGTAGTCTTTTAATTAGCAATATTAGCAATCATTGGTCGCGCTGGCTTGGTTAAGCTTCTTCACAGTTTCATGGCCCGGACGACAAGTCCACCCGCTGCGCTCAATCAGGTGCAGTGGCGCCGGCGATCCTACCGGATCGTGCAGGCTCCCGGGTCCGCACTGCCCAACCAGGCGGGCGAGGAAAGCGGCGACACAAACGCCTGCGCCGGACAAGAAAAAGGGGAGGCCTAGTGCCTCCCCTTTTTCTTGCCTGCGTTTTGTCAGCGTTGACCGGTCAAACCAGGCCGCTCAAGACGAGTAGCCACCAGGCCAGGACCAGCAGTTGGGTGAGAAAGCCGGCGAAGCGCAGCCAGACGAACAGCGGGCTGGTGCTGATCAGGTGCATCAGCGACTGGAACAGGCGCGCGCCCAGTACCAGCAAGGCCAGCGGATCAGTGAGTGCGGTCTGCCCGCTGGCCATGGCATAGAGCAGCACTGCCGCCAGCAATGGCAGGTTTTCTACACAGTTGGCATGGGCGCGAACCAGGCGTTGGCCGAAGCCGCTGGGCGTGTTGCTGCCGTCTGGGGCGAAGGCGTTGACCTGCATCTTGCCGCCGAGTACCAGCAGGCCGCGTTGATTCACCAGCAGCAAGACCAGTAGCAGGGTCCAGGCCACCAGGCCGAGCAGGGCAATCGCACTAGGGCTAAGAGAAACGGGCATGCGGCACCTCGAAATTATTATTAGGAGGAGGCAGTCTAGATTTTTTAGAGCAATTGCTCTAGTGGCATTGCCGTTTCATTCACGGCGCGACGGCGCGCGTTTTGCCGCCGCAACGCCGTTCGCCATCTTTACCCTGACTTTACCCTTGGTTGACGCGAGTTCTGGGAGACTGCCAGGTATTACTTCGGAGACCCTGTCATGCGCCACACCCCGCTTGTCCTGGCCGATATCGGTATCTTGCTGCTGCTTGGCTTGACGCCCTTGCTACCTGCTGTGGTGCCTGCGGGCGAGTCAGCCGTGCGCCACGACGTCGACCGGGTCCGGGTGCACCAGAACTTCGGCACGCGGGAATTCGCTGCGGATCGCCTGTTCGGCCAGTTCACACAGACGATGAGCCTCTAGCAGTGGCAGGTCGTCTGGTAGCTCCAGGTGCAATTGAACGAACCAGTGGGTGCCAGAAACCCGTGTGCGCAGGTCATGGGCGCCAAGCACGCCCGGCACCGAGCAAGCCAGCAGGTGCATGCGCTCGGTGACTTCCACGCCCAGCTCCTCATCCATCAGCACCGCCACCGCCTCGCGCATGATGCTCACGGCGCTCCACAGGATGTAGGCGGAGATCCCCAGGCCGAACAGCGCATCCAGTTGCTGCCAACCGAAGGCGGCGAGTACCAGGGCCAGCAGGATACTGCTGTTGAGCAGCAGGTCGGAGCGGTAGTGCAGCGAGTCGGCGCGGATCGCCGTCGAGCCGGTGAGCTTGACGACGTGACCCTGGAACAGCAGCAGACCGGCGGTCATGACCAGCGACAGCAGCATCACGGCGATACCCAGGGCGGGTGCGCCGAGGGGTTGCGGGTGCTGCAGGCGCTCGATCGCCTGCAGTGCCACCAGCACCGCGCTGGCACCGATGAACAGTGCCTGGCCCAGGCCGGCCAGGGCTTCCGCCTTGCCGTGGCCGTAGCGGTGGTCGTCGTCGGCCGGGCGCAGGGCGTAGTGCACGGCGATCAGGTTGAGTAGCGAGGCGGCGCTGTCCAGCAGCGAATCGGTGAGGCCGGCCAGCAGACTGACCGAGCCACTCAGCCACCAGGCCACGGCTTTGGCCAGCGTCAGCAGCAGTGCGGTGGCCAGTGCCGCGCCACTGGCCAGGCGCAACAGCCGGGCGTGTTGTGGTTCGATTCTCATGGCAGTTCAGGCAGGGCGTAGATGTAGTCGAGTACCGGGGCCGGTTGGCCCATGGCGGTCAGCGCCGCGCTGATCTGGCCACGGTGGTGGGTGCCGTGGTTGACCAGGTGCGGGATGATCTCGGCCAGTGGCCGCAGGTGCTGCTCGCCCTCCAGGTTGCGATAGGCGATGGGGGCCAGCAGGTCGGCGTCCTCCAGGCCGTCGAGCAGGTCGCGCCAGCCGGCTACGCCCATCTCCAGGTAGTCCTCCATGGCCGTGCGCTCGCTGACCACTTCGATATCCAGGCGGTCGAAGGGTTGCGGGTCGAAGCGCGCCCGCGCCAGCCACAGGCGGTCAGCCACGGCCAGGTGGTTGAGGGTGCCGTGGATGCTGCCGAAGAACAGGCCGCAGGGCTCGTGGTATTGCGCATCGCTGAGCCCCGCCAGTTGCCCGCACAGTCTCGCGTAAGCCCAGCCGTGGTAGGCCACTAAACGTTGCAGGTGATTGGCGAGCACTCGGTTCATCAGGCCTCCGCGCGCAGACCGTAGGCGGCCAGTTGGGCGCTGTTGCCACTGTGCTGGATCAGGCGCGGATCGTCGAGCGGCAGATCCTGACCGGTTTCACGCAGGATGATGGCCTTGAGCTTGGCGGGGTCGGCCTGGCCGTCGGCGCCGATGGCATCCTGCAGCTGCTCGGGGGCGACCGAGTATTGGCCGGACGGCAGATAGATAGCGCCGGTGGCGAAATCGATGCCGAAGGCGATCAGGCCGGGGATCACGTAGAACAGAATGCCGATGGCGTTCAGTCCGGCGACCAGCGGGTCGATACGGCCCTCGATCTGACCGCGGCGGTCGGGAAAGAAAATGCTGCCGCAGGCGGTCAATTGGGTCAGCAGACTGACGGCCAGAACGCCGCCGAGTACACGGGAAGACAAGCGCATAAGCACCTCCGGAAAATTGAGCCGGCACTATAGCAAGCCCGGCATTGCAGTTGGATGGCCTCATGCAGACCGCGCCTGCGATTGCTCGGTTCAGCGCCCGGCTCCTCTATAATCGGCGCCTTGCTTGCGGAGCCGCCATGACCCCCTTACCCATAGATGCCGTACTGCCTGCCCTGCGCGCCGCCCTGAACGAGCGCCACGAGGCCGTGCTGGAAGCGCCACCCGGCGCCGGCAAGACCACCCGCGTGCCGCTGGCCCTGCTCGGCGAACCCTGGCTGGCCGGGCAGCGCATCCTCATGCTCGAACCACGTCGTCTGGCGGCGCGCGCGGCTGCCGAGCGGCTGGCCAGCGAACTGGGTGAGTCTGTGGGTGAAACGGTGGGTTACCGCATCCGCCTGGAGAGCAAGGTTGGTCCGCGCACACGCATTGAGGTGGTCACCGAAGGCATCCTTGCCCGTCGCCTGCAGGACGACCCGGCACTGGATGGCGTTGGCCTGGTGATCTTTGACGAATTTCACGAGCGCAGCCTGGATGCTGACCTGGCCCTGGCTCTGACCCTCAACGGCCGCGAGCTGCTGCGTGATGAGCTGCCGCTGAAGGTGTTGCTGATGTCGGCAACCCTGGAGGGCGAGCGCCTGTCGCGTCTGCTGGCGGATGCACCCGTGGTGCGCAGTGAAGGGCGCATGTACCCGGTGGACATTCGCTGGGGCAGCCCGTTCCAGCCTGGCGAGTGGCTGGAGCCGCGGGTGTTGCAGACGGTGTTGCAGGCCCTGGCCGACGAATCCGGCAGCCTGCTGGTCTTTCTGCCTGGCCAGGCCGAGATCCGCCGGGTGCACGAGCAACTGGCCGAGGCCCTCGGCGGCCGCGCGGAGATTCTGCTCTGCCCGCTGCACGGTGAGCTGGATCTGGCGGCCCAGCGTGCTGCCATCGAAGCGGCGCCGGCCGGCAAACGCAAGGTGGTACTGGCGACCAATATCGCCGAGACCAGCCTGACCATCGACGGCGTGCGGGTGGTGGTGGATGCCGGCCTGGCGCGGGTACCGCGCTTCGATCCGGCCAGCGGCATGACCCGCCTGGACACCCAGCGCATCTCCCGCGCCAGCGCCACCCAGCGTGCGGGTCGCGCCGGACGCCTCGAGCCTGGTGTGTGTTATCGCCTGTGGTCGCAGAACCAGCATGAGCAGTTGGCTGCCTATGGCAGTGCGGAAATCCTTGCGGCTGATCTGGCGGGTCTGGCCTTGCAGTTGGCGCGCTGGGGCGTTGAGCCCGCTGAGCTGGCCTTTCTTGATACGCCGCCTGCTGCGCCATTCGCCCAGGCCCGCGAGCTGCTGCAGCGCCTCGGCGCCCTCGACGGGCGCGGCGTGCTGACCGCCCACGGGCAGGCCATGGCCGAGTTGCCGGCGCATCCGCGCATCGCCCATTTGCTGCTGCGTGGTCAGGCCTTGGGGTTGGCTAGCCTGGCCTGCGATCTGGCCGCGCTGCTTGGCGAGCGCGACATTCTGCGCGGTGCAGGCGCCGATCTACACAGTCGCATTGCCCTGCTGTCCGGCGCCGACAAGGCGCAGCGCGGCAGCCAGGGCGGCGTGCAGCGTGCGCGCCAGCTGGCCCGGCAGTTCCGTGGTTATCTGCGTGGTCCGGTACCCGAGGCGCTGGCGGATCCCGAGCACCCGCGCTGGCTGGGCTGTCTGCTGGCCTTCGCCTACCCGGACCGGGTCGCCCGTCAGCGTCGCGCCGGGGGCGGCGACTATCGCCTGGCCAATGGCCGGGCGGCGCTGTTCGGCGAGCCAGATGCGCTGATGAAGCACGAGTGGCTGGTGATCGCCGACCTCGGCAGCCGCCAGGGCCAGCGCGAGGAGCGCATCTACCTGGCCGCCGACCTGGAGCCGGCGCTGTTCGATACCGTGCTGGCCGAACAGGTCAGCCAGGTCGAGGAACTGGAGTGGGACGAGCGCGAAGGTGTGTTGCGCGCCGAGCGCCAGCGCAAGGTGGGCGCGCTGGTGCTCAGCAGTGAAGCGCTGACAGGCCTGGATGACAGTGCGCGGGCGCGTGCCCTGCTTGGCCTGGTAAGGCGCAAGGGTCTGGAGCTGTTGCCGTGGACGGCCGAACTGCGCCAGTGGCAGGCGCGAGTGGCACTGCTGCGCCGCCTGGATCTGCAGGACAAGGGCAGCAGTGCCTGGCCCGATCTGAGCGATGCGGCCCTGCTGGCCAGCCTGGAAGACTGGCTGATGCCCTACCTGGGCAAGGTCAGCCGGCTCAGTCACTTCGCTAGTCTGGATCTGCCCGGCATGCTCGTTGGCCTGTTGCCCTGGCCTTTGCCGCAGCAGCTCGACGAGCTGGCGCCGCGTAGTCTGGCGGTGCCGTCCGGTTCACGCATTGGTATCGACTACAGCGAGGAGCCGCCGGTGTTGGCGGTGCGCCTGCAGGAACTGTTCGGGCTGGCCGCCACGCCGCGTATTGCCGGTGGCCGTCTGGGTCTCAAGCTGCACCTGCTGTCGCCGGCGCGCCGGCCGGTGCAGGTGACTCAGGATCTGGCCAGTTTCTGGGCCAATACCTACCTGGACGTGAAGAAGGATCTCAAGGGGCGCTACCCCAAGCACTACTGGCCTGACGACCCGTTGATTGCCGAGCCTACGGCGCGGGCCAAGCCTCGCAAGTGAGGCGCAGCGCCCGTTCACGATCGCCGCAACAGGTTCTTAGCGCACGTTGAGATCGGCGCCTGCGGCCTGCAGTTCGTCATAGGCATGGTCCAGTGCATCGAGCAGGGCGGCGCTGCCTTCGACATGCCGCGAAGCGACAAAGCGCAGCTGCAGGCTGTGCAGCACGGTGAATGGCAGGGGCTCGGCGCCCAGGCTCTTGAGAACCTGCTCGACAGGCTGCTGATAATCGATGAGGAAATCACCGCGCTGGCGCTGGAGCATTTCCAAGGCGGCCTGATGGGTGCTGGTGCGGTGGGTGATCAGACCTAGACTCGGGTCATCGAGCAGGTCGTTGACCGCTTTCCAGTAGCTGTAGCCGCTGATCAGGATGATGCCGTGTCCGATCAGGTCGTCCGGGATCTTCGGCTTGGGGGTGTCCTTGCGGTGATACAGCGCCAGGTTGATCTCACCGAAGTGGTTGCGTGCCTCCAGGGTATGACCGACCAGTTCGGTCTTGCCGCCGGCACCTGGCCATAGTTGCACACTGCCATCCTGCAAGCCGGCATACAGCCGCGCGCCCGGAAACGAGCGATAGACGCCCCGGTAGCCCGCATGGCGCAGCAGGCGCTCGGTCAGGCTCAGTACGCTGCCGCGTGGCTGGCCATCTTCACCGGTCCAGGAATAGGGGGGGAACTCGTAATAACCGACAGTCACCGGGCGCAAGGTGTCGGTCGTTTGTGCCTGTGCGCATGCGCAGCAAAAGCAGGTAATCAGGGCAACCAGAAAAAGTCTTGGCATTGTCTATTTCGCGGCTCTTCGACCGTCTTGTTGTTATTGCAACATGCATTTCGGTCTGAGCATGGCGGCAGGCACTGGCTTTGTCCAGCGGCGCGGTCTGACTGGTCAGTCGAGGGGTAACAACAGGCGGGCGCTGAGTGGCAGGTGATCGGAAATTCGCTGCGTATCGTTGCTTCTAACCCGGGCATCCAGCCTCACCAGGCGCGGGCTGTAGAGCAGATAGTCAACCGTGCGGTCGGCGGCGCTGAGCTGCGGGTCGTTGGGGTACTGGGTGTGCCAGGCCGGCTGGCTGGCTTCCTCGGTGGTGGGGATGCTTGGGTAGCGTGCCAGCAGTGGTGTCAGTTCACTGTGCGCCTTGAAGTGCTGACGCTGGTTGGCCGTGAGTTGCTGGTATTGCGGGCCCGGGGGCAGTTGATTGAGGTCGCCAGCGAACAGCCAGGGTGTGCGCTGGCTTTCCAGCTGGTCGAGCAGACTGCCGGACATAGCAATTTGGCGGGCGCCATCGTCACTGGTCGGATTGGGGTCGGCAAGCTGGGTGTTGATCGCTACCAGCTCCTGGCCGTTGGCCAGCGGCAGGTAGGTGGTCAGCAGGGCGTGCTGAGGCTGGAACTGGCGACTCAGCAGGTCGCTGCGCACACGAGGCAGCTGCAGGCGCTCGGCGCGGGCAATGCGTACACGGCTAAGGGTGGCCAGTTGCATGCCGACGCTGCCCATGATCTGTGGGTGCGGGACGAATGCGGCCTGCCAGTAGAAGGTGGCTGCGCTGCAGGGGTAGAGGTCGTTGAGGCGTTCCTGCAGCAGTTTCAGCTGGTTCTGGTAGTCGCTGGCGCGGGCGCCGTTATGCAGTTCCTGCAGCAGCACCAGATCTGGTTGCTCGTCGCGGATCACCCGGGCCACTTCGTCGAGGTTGTAGGCCAGGTCGGTCGCAGTCGGCCGTTGATCCTGGCCGGCAGCAAGGTCATGCCAGAACACATAGCGCTTGCCAGCGAGAAACTGCACGTTCCAGGTCATTACCTTGAGTGCCTGGCCGGGCTGAAGCACGGGCGCATTGGCGGTGCAGACCAGCGTGGCGGGTTCGCGGGCGGTGGGGTGCCAGGTCAGGCTGTAGACCAGCGCCGCAAGAATGATGGCGCTGCTCAGCAGGCCGAGCAAAAGGAGACGCAGGGGACGGGGCAGGGTCATCGGCCGGGCTGGACTATGCTGGAATGGCGCGAGCATACCCGAGATGCGCGCGCAGGGCATGCCTGCGGCCTGCGCAAGGTGAGCATCGAGGAGAGTGCGATGAGTGAGGTACAGATTGCCCAGCGTGGGCCCTATGCGGTGGAGGTGGTGGCCGGTCAGGATTATTTCTGGTGCCGCTGTGGGCGCAGTGGCAAACAGCCATTCTGCGATGGTGCGCACCAGGGCACGGACTTGCGGCCGTTGAAGCTGCATGCCGAGCGCAGCGAGACGTTGTTCTTTTGTGGCTGCAAGCACAGCCACACCCCACCCTTATGCGATGGTTCGCATAATGCGCTCTAGCGCATAAGCTGTGGCTGCTCGCCTGTGCATTGGCGCGGCGGCAGGTTTCAGAATCATGGGGGCTCGCATGTATCGGAAGGTTTTCGCCAGCAAGGTATTCGAACGCAAGGTGGTGCTGATTACCGGTGGCTGCGCCGGTATCGGCCGCGCTCTGGCCATGCGCCTGGCGCAGGCCGGCGCGCGCCTGGTGATTTTCGATCTGCAACAGACCGAGCTGGACAGCCTGGTGCAACACCTGCGTGATCACCATAACTGTGAGGCCCTCGGGGTGTGCTGCGACGTGGCGGATGCGGCGGCAGTGACCCAGGCAGTGGCACTGGCCTGTGAGCGGTTTGGCGGCATCGACGTGCTGATCAACAACGCCGGGATTACCCAGCGCAGCACCTTCGCCGAGACCGAACTGGCGGTGTTCCAGCGCATTATGGCGGTCAATTACTTCGGTGCCGTGCACTGTACCAAGGCGGCGCTGCCGAGCCTGATTGCCCGCCGCGGACAGATCATCGTGCTCAGTTCGCTGTCCGGCTTCGCGCCGTTGCTCTATCGCAGCGCCTATAACGCCAGCAAGCATGCCTTGCACGGCTTGTTCGAGACCCTGCGTGCGGAACTCAAGGGCTCGGGGGTGAATGTGATGCTGGTGTGCCCCGGCTTTACCGCCACCGATCTGCGCAAGAATGCCCTGGTTGGCGATGGCTCGATGGCTCAGCAACCGCCGCTGGCCATTGGCAAGGTGGCTTCGGCTCAGGACGTGGCAGAGGCCATCTATCGCGGTGCATTGCAGCGTCGGCGTCTGCTGGTGCTGTCCAATATCAACTGGCGGGCCCGCCTGCTGGCGCGTTTCTTCCCGCGCCTGTTCGAGCGGGTGTTGCTGCCGCGCCTGTCCGGATTGAAGCCGGGCTCCAGCCGCTAGTTCGGGTACCTGCGCCGACGGCTGCGCTTTCCCGCCAAACCAGTACCCTGCCCCGGCGTGCGCCAAGTGCCCGAGCGCATGCGGTTCAGTGGTTGTGCGGTTCGGTATACAGCTCGTAGGCCTGCGCCATGTCCCAGTAGGTCGCCTCGATCTTGTGTCCGTCGAGGTCGCGGACGAAGCAGCCGTAGTAGGGCTCGCCATACTCCGGGCGCGGGCCTGGTGGGCCATCGGCGCTGGCTCCCGCCTCCAGGGCTGCGGCATAGAAGGCCTGCACGGATGCCTTGTCCGGGGCGACGAAGCCGAAGTGGCTGCCGTTGCCGATGCTGGCCGGTTGGCCGTTGATCGGCTTCTGCACCCAGAACTCCGGATACTCGCGGCCCCAGGCCACCGCACCGGGATGGGCCAGGATGCGCTTGCAGCCGAGCGTGGCCAGAACCTGATCGTAAAAGGCGACGGCCTGATCGAACTGGTTGGTGCCAATGGAGACATGGGACAGGATGCTTGGATTTGCTGCGGACATGCGGACTCCTCCCTGGATAACATCGCCAGCCTAGCTGCTAGGGCTTTGCTCTGCCGGCTGCGGGGTGCAGAGCATGAAGCAGCGAAACAGCACTACCGTGGAGAACAGCTGGAGAAAACCATTGAGGATGTCCAGCAGCAGGCTGCCGACCGCATCTGGCTGCTCACCGAGCAGTTGCAAGGTCCAGTCGTCCAGTAGCCACAGCGGCACGATCACTAGTAGCACGCAGGCCAGCAACGACCAGAAGTGGCCGATGGTCAGCATAAAACTCTCGCGCATGGCCTGCAGCGGCGTCAGTCCGCGCAGCACCAACAGGTATTCGGCGAAGGCCAGTTTGACCATCACCCAAAGCGCCGGCAAGACGAATGCCTGCGCCGCCAGCATGATCAGCAGGGTACTCAGCCCGGCCAGCACGGCGAAGCTCGGCCATTGCAGCACGCTGGCTGCCAGCAGGTTGCGCAGGCTGGGGCGCCGGCCCTGGCTGCGCGCATCGAGAAACAGAATCAGGGCGGCGCTGTACAGCGGGTAGATGGCCAGGCCGACCAGCAGTTCATAAGTGGGTGAGTGTTCCGGCGGCACCAATCCGGCGACCACGGCGCGCAGCAGGCACTCCAGGGCGATCAGCGGCAGGCATAGCGGGGCGATGCCCGGCAGATTGCGACTGAAGAAGATGAATGAATCGCGCAGGACGCTGAGTGGGTTCATGGCTGATTTCGCGGCAGGGCTCCAGCTTTTACTTTAGCCGATGGGCGGGGCTACGAAACAGGAGCAGACCCTGAGCCACGGGCTGACGCATAATGACCGCCGCTTTTACTGCCAGGCCACCCCGTGAAGAAAATCGCCCTGTTCGCCGATGTGCAGAACCTCTATTACACCGTGCGCCAGGCCCATGGCTGTCACTTCAACTACGCCGCCCTGTGGGCCGAGGTCAGTGCCGCCGGGCAGATCGTCGAGGCCTATGCCTATGCCATCGACCGTGGCGATCCCAAGCAGCGGCAGTTCCAGCAGATCCTGCGCAACCTGGGCTTCAAAGTGCGCCTGAAACCTTTTATCCAGCGCAGTGATGGCTCGGCCAAGGGCGACTGGGACGTCGGTATCTGCATCGACGTACTGGATGCCGCACCGCGGGTTGACGAGGTGGTGCTGGCCTCCGGCGATGGCGACTTCGACCTGTTACTGGACAAACTGCGCAGCGCCCATGGCGTGAGCAGTTGCGTGTATGGCGTGCCCGGGCTGACCGCCAACTCGCTGATCCGTGCCGCCGACCGTTATGTGCCGGTCGAGGGCGCGCTGCTGTTAAAGAACTGAGGGTGCTGGATGCTGGATCGTATTGCCGTCATCGACTTTGAAACTACCGGCATGTCGCCGGCGCAGAATGCCCGGCCGACCGAGATTGGCGTGGCCATCATCGAAAATGGTCAGATCGTCGAGCGCTACCAGAGCCTGATGAATGCCGGGGCCTGGATTCCACCATTCATCGAACAGCTCACCGGCATCAGCAATGCCATGGTGCGCAGTGCGCCACCGGTGGCGCAGGTGATGGGCGAGGTGGCCGATTTTGTCGGCAGTACGCCGCTGCTGGCGCACAACGCCGCCTTCGACTCGAAGTTCTGGGATGCCGAGCTGGCCCTGCTGCGGCGTCGACGCAGCCAGGAGTTCGCTTGCTCGCTGCTATTGGCCCGCCGCCTGCTGCCAGAGGCGCCCAGTCACAAACTGGGCAACCTCAATCGCTGGGCCTGCCTGCCGGACACCGGTCAGGCGCACCGCGCGCTGGCCGATGCGGAAATGGCCGCCAACCTGACGTTGCTGCTGGCTGACCGCCTGCGCGAGCGCTACGGAGTGGCCGAAGTCAGCCATGCCTACTTGTGCGGCCTGCAGAAACTCTCGGCAGCCAAGGTGCGCGCACTGCTCAAGGCGTAGCCCGGAGGTAATCCGGGATTTGCTGCACAGTGCTGTAGGGCGGGTGAAACCCGCGTCTTGCAGCGCTCGCGGGTTTCACCCGCCCTACAGGGTTTCTTGCCCGAACGGCTGCGGAGTTCCCGGATTGCATCCGGGCTACATGAACCGTGCGCAGCAGGTAAACTTGCGGCCTGTTTCTCCTTTTACCGGTTACCTGCCATGACTTTCGCCGCCCTCGGCCTGATCGACCCCCTGCTGCGTGCCCTCGACAGCCTCGACTACCGCACGCCGACTGCGGTGCAGAAGGAGGCGATCCCTGCCGTGCTCAAGGGGCGCGACCTGCTCGCTGCGGCGCAGACCGGCACCGGCAAGACTGCCGGTTTCGCCCTGCCGCTGTTGCAACTGCTGACCATGCAAGGCGGCCAGGTGGCGAGCAACTCGGTGCGCGCCCTGGTGCTGGTGCCGACCCGCGAGCTGGCCGAGCAGGTGCATCAGAGCATCCTGCAGTACGGGCAGAACCTGCCGCTGCGCACCTATGCCGTGTACGGCGGGGTCAGCATCAACCCGCAGATGATGAAGCTGCGCAAAGGTATCGATCTGCTCGTTGCCACCCCAGGCCGGCTGCTGGATCTGTACCGGCAGAACGCGGTGAAATTCAATCAGCTGCAGGCACTGGTACTCGACGAGGCCGACCGCATGCTCGATCTGGGCTTTGCCCGCGAGCTGGATGAAGTGTTTTGCGCCCTGCCGAAAAAACGCCAGACCCTGCTGTTTTCCGCGACCTTTTCCGAGGCCATCCGGACCCTGGCCAAGGAGCTGCTGCACGACCCGCTGAGTGTCGAGGTCAGCCCGCGCAATGCCGCGGCGCAGAGCGTCAAGCAGTGGCTGGTGACGGTAGACAAGAAGCGCAAGAGCGAGCTGTTCCTGCACCTGTATCGCAGCCAGCGCTGGGATCAGGTGCTGGTGTTCGTGAAGACCCGCAAGGGCGTCGACGAGCTGGAGAAACTGCTGCTGGCCGAAGGCATTGCCGCCGATTCGATCCACGGTGACAAACCGCAACCGTCGCGCCTGCGTGCCCTGCAGCGTTTCAAGGATGGCGAGGTGCGCGTGCTGGCGGCCACCGACGTGGCGGCCCGTGGCCTGGATATCGACAATCTGCCGTTGGTGGTCAACCTCGACCTGCCGATTGTCGCCGAGGACTACGTGCACCGCATCGGCCGTACTGGGCGCGCCGGCGCTACCGGCCAGGCGGTGTCACTGGTATGTGCCGACGAGGTGCTGCTGCTGTCGGCCATCGAAGTGCTGATCCGCCAGACCCTGCGCCGGGTCGATGAGCCCGGCTTCGAGCCTGATCACCGGGTGCCGCAGACCGACGCCAGCGGCCAGGTGCTGAAAAAGCCGAAAAAACCGAAGAAGCCCAAGGTGGTCGGCGGCAAGGCCGGCCTGGGTAAATGGCTGGAAAGCGAGGCCCCGTCCGCGCCGGTGGTCAAGGCGGTGCGCAAGGCGCCGAGCTTTGGCGGCAAGGCGAAGAAGAAATCCTAAGAGCCTAGTGCCGATCAGTTAAGGACTTGCCCTTTTCCTGCATGAGGCAGAGGGCGCTTTTTGTAGGAGCCAGCTTGCTGGCGATGTTTTGGCTCCGCTGATCGCCAGCAAGCTGGCTCCTACAGAGTGACTGGCGTAGCGCCTTGTCTGGCTCTAGTGCAAAAGATTGTGAGCAGGCTCCGAATGCTCTCCGGCTCAGGTTGCGGACGCACGGCCCTGCTGCTTGTGCATAGCCGCATCGGTCATGTCGTAGAGCATCACGCAGACATGTTCGACCTCACCCATGGCGGCCAGTGGCAGGATGGTGACGTTCTGGTACATGAAATCGGCCTGGCCGGTGATGGGCTGGTAGCTTTTGAAGTGCAGCAGGTAGGGACGTTGTTCCCACAGGCTGAAGGCGCGCGTGCCCAGCTGCACCACGGTTTCCACCTTGCGCCGGAACCAGGCCTCGTCGATTTCGCCGAACAGCTCGAACAGACTATGTCCCTGTACTTCGTCAGAGCCCAGGCCGGAGTGGTTTTCCATGAAGCTGTTCCATACCTCGATGCGGTAGGCGCGATCCAGCACGATCACCCCAACATCCAGGCATTGCACGATATCGAGCAGCCAGTGCAACTCCTTGATGTCGATCTGCGCGGGCATCGGCGTTACTCCATCAGGTACTGAATTTTCTTGGTCAGGCGCGCCAGCGAGTCTTCGGTAAACAGCAGCAGCAGGTCGAAGTGCACCGCGTGGCCTTCCAGGCTGTAGCTGATTTCCACGGCCAGGGTCTGCTTCCAGCGCCGCTGGTTGAGGCGGATCAGTTGTTCGACGGAGGCGTGCTGGCCGAGCAGTTGCGGGTGGCCCTGGGAGAAGCGAACGTCGATCTGTTCGGCAATCCCGGACAGGCAGGCACCAATCAGGATGCTTGCCAGATCGAGCAGCATCTCCGAGGTCTCTGTGTCGTTCTGCGGCTGCCAGCCGAGCAGGCGGGCGATGTCGCCGGTTTCCGAGTCATGGAACAGCAGCAGCGCCTCGCCGGCGATGGCATCGCCGATAAAACCCTGGCACACCGCACTCAGGCGTTCACCGCTTTGCGCATCGAGCAGGGCCATGTGCAGTTCGCTGACTTCGAAGATATTGACGTTAGGGATCGGCAGACGCACGAAGACTTTCAGCACCCTGGCCAGCAGCGCTGCCGCACGGCCCATGGCGACATTGCTGACCTCACGCAGGGCGTCGCGAAAGTTGACCTTGAGCGCCAGTTCGGCACGTGGCTGGGGTGGCTCATGGACGGCGGGTGGGTGAAACAGGCCCAGGCGGATTAGCGTGGCGCGTAGTTCTTCCGGTGCCGCCGGCTTCTTGATGAAGCCCAGTGCGCCCAACTCCTGCACGCGGCGCATGGCTTCTTCCTGAACATCGCCGGAAACCACCACGACTTTACTCTGCAGGCCTTCGGCGCGTAATTGGGCGAGTACCTGATAGCCATCCATGACCGGCATGGTCAGGTCGAGGAGCACCACCTGACCGAGGCCCTGGCGGATGGCGGCGAGGCCTTCTTCACCCTGAATGGCCTGGGTGATGCTTACCGGCCAGTCGGTCGGCAGGGCGCGAATCAGCTGTTTGCGCGCCATGGCAGAGTCGTCGCAGATCAGAAGCGGAATCAATGGGCGATACCACGCTGCAAGTAACATTGGGTCAGTAAGCCCAGCATAGCTGCTGGGCGACGAGCGGAGGGCATGTTCCCGTCGCGGCCGTCAACGAAACGGGAGCAGGCCCTAGCTCGGAGTGTCGGAGAGATTGAAGGCATAGGTGTTGCGTCCGGCATTCTTCGCCGCGTACATGGCGCGGTCTGCTTGTTGCACCAGCGCCTCGATGTCGTCACCGTCGCGCGGAAACAGGCTGACGCCCATGCTGGCCTGCACCTTTACCTCATGGCCGTCGATCAGCATGGACAGCTGGAAGCGATCATGCAGTTTGTCGAGGATGGTGACGATGTGCTGCGGATCTTCGACCACCTCGAAGAGAATGACGAACTCGTCGCCACCCAGGCGGGCCACCGTGTCGCTTTCGCGGGTGGCCGAGCGCAGCAGGTTGGCTACTGCTTGCAGCACATGGTCGCCGAGGCTGTGACCGAGGCTGTCGTTGAGTTGCTTGAAATGGTCGAGGTCGACGAACAGAACGGCCAGTTGCTTGCCGCTGCGCCGCGAGTTGGTCAGAGCATGTTCGAGGCGCTCGAAAAATACCCGGCGGTTGGGTAAGCCGGTCAGCGGATCGTGCCGAGCCAGATGTTCGAGAGCGCTGCGACTTTCGGTCAGCTCTTGCAGGTGGGTGAGGATTTCTTCCTGCATCTCGCGGAAACTCTGTGCCAGCAGACCCAGTTCGTCCTGCCGTGGCGGCAGCTCACTGATCCTGCGTTCGCGGGAAAACAGCTGTACGGCATGGGTCATGCTCTTCAAGGGGCGGGTCAGGGCGCGCGACGCGACAAAGGCAATGAACAGGGCCAGCAGGCTGAACAGCAGCACAATCTGCGCGATCCGCTGGCCCAGGCGTGAGGCTTCGGCCAGCACGTGGCCCTGTGGTTGGCCAAGGCCGAGAATGATGAAGCGCTCGCCGCTTTGCGTGTTGATAGGTAGGCGCACGAATGCGGCGACCAGGCGGCTCTGCCGCTCCTGTTCGACGCTGCGGCTGACCAGGCTGTTGCGCTTGTTGTCGGTGAGCAGCTCACGGATCTCCGGGAATTCATCCTGGATGAACATCCTGCGGCCCTGATCGAAGCCAAACGTACGGCGATGGTCCGGATGAATCAGCAAATCGCCCCAGCGATTGCTCAGGTACACCTGATATTGCTCGGGCAGGTCGGCCTGCAGTTGAGCGAACAGCTGGTCGAGGTCGATATTGATCACGATCAGGGCGAACACCTGGCCGCTACGGTCAGCCACCGGGGTGGAAACATGCAGGGTCGGCTTGCCTTCGCCGGAGTGCGCGCCTTGTTCATGGTTGATCACGATCGGTGACAGGCGCACTTCACCGGGCTTCAGACGCAGGGTATCGAAGACATAGGAGTAATGCCCCTTTTCCTGCAGGTTGGCACTGTCTACCTGCACCAACTCCTTGCCGTGGCGATCCAGTCGAACTTGTTCGAGACCATGGCCAGCAGAACTGATCAAACGAATCTGCACATACTCCGGATGCACCAGCATCAGGGAACGAAACAGAGAGGCAAGGTCGGTTTCTATATGTCCTCGCTCGGTCTGACTGACTATCCCCGGCAGGTCGCGCTCTTTGGCGACATCGGCCAGCAGGCGCGTGTCGCGGGAGATGTTTTCGATGCTGCTGCCCAGGTTGCGCCCGAGTACCTGGGCCGCCGTGAGCAAGTCACGTTCGGCAGCTTTGAGCAGCATGCTACGGCTGCTGCTGTAGGAGTAATAACCGGTCAAACCGGTGACCAGAATACCGAACAGTGCTAGCAGGCAGCCCAGTTTGAAGGCAATGCCAAATTTCATGGCGCCTCCTGCAGCGGGGGACGTTCGCCGGATAGGATGCGTTGCCAGAGCGTCGCGCGGCGTGCGTCATCCTCGACCGGGCGCAGCCAGATCAGCTGCCCCGATTTCTCCGTGCCCTGGACCTCTTCCAGGGTGTTGGACAGCCCCTGGCGTTCGGTCAGCGCCTGGCTGACGTGGGCCTCCAGGGTGAAGTTGATCCAGGCCTCGGCCAGTGCCGGGTCGCGTGCGCCACGGCTGATGGCCCAGCAATCGAGCCAGGCCAGGACTCCCTCGCGCGGAATCACATAACCCACATCGGCGCCGGCATCCTGCAGCTGTTTGAGTTGCTGGCGCCCGTAGTTGGCAAACAGTAGGGCCACCGAGTGCTCACGGAACAGATCGGCGGCTTCTTCCGGCAGGGAATAGAAGGTCAGCACATTGCGGCGCAAGGCGATCAGTTGCTCGGTTATCTGGGGGAAGTCATTGTTGCTGATGCGAAATGGATCGCGACCACGGGCCAGGCTGGCCAAGGAGAAGTTGTGGCTGCTGGCATTGAAGGCCAGCACTTTGCCGCGATATTGCGGATCCCACAGGCTGGTGATCGATTGCGGTGGGCTGGAGAACTGCTTGCGGTCGTAGATCAGGCCCATATCCGAATAGGTGTAGGGGATTGCATAGACCTTGCCGGCGGCGGTGATGCCGGGGATTTTTTGGTAGTCGCGAAAACGCCACAGCTGCCGTGTGGTATTGGCGATACGTGCCGGCTGCACGGGCTGTAACAGTTGCTGGCCGACGTAGTACTCGATTTCTGCCGTATTGGCGGCGATCAGGTCGTAGTCGGCCCCCTGGTTGTGTGCCAGTTTCTTGCGCAGCACATCATCACTGCCGACCAGGGTGACTTCGACCTTGACCTGGTGGCGTGACTCGAACTCTTCCACCAGATCCGCATCGGCATAGCCCGGCCAGGCGAGCACGCGCAGCGTCTGGGTGCTGGCCTGAGCCAGGGCGGGAACCAGAGTGGCAAGAAGAAGCAGCGGGAGCAGGCGTAGGTACGTCATGGACGAGGCCAAACCAAGGAAGCTTCTGCAGTGTATACGATGGCAATGTGCCTTGCGCCACCGCGTAATTAGCCTTTTTACCAGCACCGATCGGCTATAGCGGGTAATACCGGCAGGGCGTGCTAGCGTTCTTCGGGTCACTCACTTTTTGCAGGTAAGCCAGCATGGAAGAAAACACACTGATCAGTGCCGGTACCGCCAAGGCCAACCAGTTGATGGAGCTGGTGGCTCAATATGGTGCGGCCTTTGGCGTGAAGATTCTCGCGGCTATCGCCTTCTGGGTTATCGGGCGCTGGCTGATCGGCTTTGCTGTAGGTCTGGTGCAGAAAGCGCTGGGCAAGCAGTCGGTGGACCCGACGGTGCTGCGTTATGTCGGCTCCTTTATCACCGTGACCCTCAACATCATCCTGGTTATCGGTATTCTCGGTTACTTTGGCGTACAGACCACCACCTTCGCAGCCTTGATCGCGGCGGTCGGCCTGGCCATAGGCATGGCCTGGTCCGGTTTGCTGGCCAATCTGGCGGCGGGTGGCTTCATCATTGTCCTGCGCCCGTTCAAGGTTGGCGATTTCATCTGTGCGGGTGGGGTGACTGGCACGGTCACCGAGATCGGTCTGTTCGCTACAGCGATCAATACCCCGGATAACGTGCTGACTCTGGTCGGCAACAACAAGATATTTGCCGACAACATCCAGAACTACTCGCACAACGCCTTCCGCCGGGTCGACCTACAGGCTCAGCTGTCAGGTGCGGCCGACTGGAAGGCGGCGGTGGCGTTGCTCAAGCAGCGTATTGCCGCCATCGACAATGTCCTGGCCACGCCGGCGGTGGATGTGGAAATCCTCGAGTTCAACCTGGTAGGCCCCGTGTTGGCGGTACGCCCGTATTGCCATACCGACCATTACTGGCAGGTTTATTTCGATACCAACAAGGTACTCAAGGATGCCCTGGGCGAGGCGGGCTTCCCGGCGCCGATGCCGGCACAGATGGTGATCATGCAGCAGGCCCCTGGCGCCTGACGCACCAGAGCGGGGCTGCGTCGGCTCAAAGCCTGTTCTCAGGCCTGCTGGCCGATTGGCTTTACCAGCTCCTGCAGCTCGCTGCGGGCCAGGCTCAGGCAGGCCTGGTGTAAGTTGCGATAGTGCCTGGGGGCGCGGCGGGCATAGCTGTCGATTTGCTCCAGCAGTTCGCGCGCTTCGCGGCTGCGCCCCAGTTGCTTGAGCAGCCGGGCGTAATGCAGGGGCGCTTCGGGTCCGGCGAAGTAGCCGAGCAGGGCGCGATATTCCTCTTCCGCCTTGAGTACTTCTCCCCTCTGCGCCAGCGCCTGGGCATACAGCAGATGACTGTCGGCGCTGCGATAGTCGGGGTTGTGCTGGCGCAGTTGCTCCAGGGTCAGGCAGCAGGCCGCGCCATCCCCTTGGGCAAATTGGGCGCGAGCCAGGCCGAGCATGATTTCCGGGGCATGTGCATGAATGCCGCGCAGGGCCGCCTGGTAGTGGCTGGCTGCTTCTTTGGCGTGGTTCAGGCGCAGTAGCTCATCGGCCAGGTGTGCCCGGGTTTCGCGGGTATCGCTGAGGTCGAGGTCATTGCGCAGCACGCGCAGGTGCCGCTCAGGGTCGAGACGGTCGTGTAGCTGGTTGACCGCGCGTCGGCCACGGCGGCTACGGAGCATGTCCGGCAACATGATGCCGAGGGCGTAGATCAGGCAACCCAGGCCGGGCAGGGCAATGATCAGGTAGATCCAATAGCGTTCCTGACCGCTGCGCACTACGTGTAGACCGCAGATAACCTGACAGGCGATAAGTAACAGGGCGAGTAGGGGCATGGTTCGGCATCCGTGCTGAAGGGGGGCACTGTTTATCACGGCTGCGGCGTGCTGTCAGGCTGCGCGTTGTGATCCGGTTCAGGTTGGTGCGCTGTCGACCCACTTGGGCGGCGCATCCGCTTGCCAGGCGCTCAGCTGGTCGAGCAGTTCGCTGGCTGACTCGCTGCGCTGCAGCATGCCGCGGTGTGGGGCACGGACGAAACCTTCGCTGACCAGATGGTCGAGGAAGCCGTTGAGCTGTTGGTAGAAGCCATTGACGTCGAGCAGGCCGAGCGGTTTGCCGTGGTAGCCGAGCTGGCCCCAGGTCCACACTTCGAACAGCTCTTCCAGGGTGCCGAGGCCGCCGGGCAGGGCGATAAAGGCGTCGGCCAGCTCGGCCATGCGTGCCTTGCGCGCGTGCATACCGTCGACTACTTCCAGGCGGGTCAGGCCCTTGTGGCCGATTTCCGAGCGCTCCAGGCTCTGCGGGATAATGCCGATTACCTGGCCGCCGGCGGTCATGGCCGCATCGGCGACCACACCCATCAGGCCGACTGCGCCGCCACCGTAGATCAGGGTCAGGCCCCGCTCGGCCAGCGTGCGCCCGAGCAGTGCTGCTGCTTCGCGATAGAGTGGATTATGACCGGTGCTGGCGCCACAAAAGACGCAAACGGATGTGAGGTTCATGCCGGACTCCCTGAAGGCAAAGGCGCACAGGGTAGACCGGCACACGGCTGTACATCAATGAAGGCAGCGTTCTTCCGGGCAACTGCCGCAGGCGCCGGCGGCATAAGCGGCAAGCAGGTTGTGCAGCAAGGTGCTGAGGACCATGGCCATTCTCCTGATAGGCTGACCTTGTAAGCCTAGGCCGGCACAGCAGGATTGCCCGGTAGATTGTTTCGATCAGTCTGATAGCTCGGGTTATTGCGGCAGCGAGGTCAGATCGCTTTGCCCGCGCTGGGCAAAGAATTTATCCAGCCAGGCCTGGTAGTGCTTCAAGGTGGCGGCCGGCACATAGGCTTTCTGCGCCTGCTGGAAGTAGGCGATTACCTCCGGCTGGCGGGCGATGTCATCAATCTGGCGAATCAGCCGTGCCCCGGCCGGGGTGCGACTGCAGTAGATGCCACTGACCAGCGGGGTGCTGGCTTCCTGCAGCGGCAACAGGGTGAGGTCGCTGGCGCCCCCCTGCTGCTGGACGTACTGGATGACCTCGGCATATTCCAGCAGGTAGTCGATGCGCCCGTGTTCGAGCATGTCGAACAGGTTGTTACCGGCGCTGCTGGTCTGGATGCGCAGCAGTCGTGGCTGCACTGAAGGGTCATTGAGCAGGGCATCGAGGGCCGGGCCGTAGCTGCGGTCCTGAATCAGTCCGCCGCGCAGGTTGGGTTCCTGCAGCAGCGCGCGCAGCGAGACTTCCTGGGGCGCGGCGGCAAAGCGTGTCCGGTCGCTGCTGCGAACCAGCAACTGATGGGGCATGGCAACGAACAGGCCGACATAGTGGCCAAGTTGGTCGCGTTCGGCCGTGCGAATGGTGGGTAGCAGGCAGGTGGTGCCGGCCTGCTTGAGCTGTTCGAGTCCACGGCTGAGATTGACCAGCTGCACCCGGTGACGGTACTGCGGCAAGTGCGCGGTCACCTGTTGCAGCAGATCGACGATGATGCCGCTATGTGGCTTGCCGTCGCGCAGATTGACCAGGCCGGGCCAGGGGCTGGTGCCCCAGATGATTTCTGGCGAATCGGCCCGCAGATCAGTGCCCAGGGTGAGCAGCAAGAAAACCAGCAGGGGGCGAAGCAGACGAGCAGGCATGCGCGGAACCAGCAGCGGGAGGCCTGTGCAGTCTAGCAAGGCCTGCCGCCTGGGGTGGGGCGATGAGGCTGAATGATCAGTTGGCCAGCAACCAGGCGCCGGTCAGCGCCGAAGCGCCGCCTGCCAGACGTATCAGTGGCATCGCAGCCTGTGGCAGGAAACGCACCAGGCCATAGCCACAGGCATGCAGAGCGGCCGTGGCGACCACGAAGCCAACAGCATAACCCCAGGGGCTGGCCAGCTCAGGCAGCTCCAGGCCATGGGCCACGCCATGGGTCAGGGCGAACACGGTGGTCAGGCACAGCGCTACAACCATTGGCAGGCGCGCGGCGACCGCCACCAGCAGGCCGAAGGCCAGTACCGAGCCGGCGATGCCGGTTTCCATTAGCGGAATTTGCAGGCCGGCGAAGCCGAACAGGCCGCCCAAGAGCATGCTGGCGACGAAGGTCAGCGGCATTGCCCAGCGCGCTGCGCCGCTCTGTTGGGCCGCCCAGAGGCCGACGGCGAGCATGGCCAGCAAGTGATCGAGGCCGAATACCGGGTGGGCCAGGCCGGCCATCAGCCCGGCGTGATCGTGGCCAGTGTGGGCGAAGGCCACGGCCGGGGTCAGGAACAGGGCGAGGGTGTAGAGGCTTTTGCGCAGATTCATGGGTGTCTCCTGACAGGTTTTAGGCTGCGCTGAGCATGCCGTGGCGTTCGATGAAGGCGATGATCTCGTCGAGACCCTGGCCAACCTTTTGATTGCTGAAGACGAAGGGCTTGTCGCCGCGCATCTTGCGCGCGTCGCGGTCCATTACCTCCAGCGACGCACCGACCATCGGCGCCAGGTCAACCTTGTTGATTACCAGCAGATCGGACTTGCAGATGCCCGGCCCGCCCTTGCGCGGCAGCTTGTCGCCGGCAGATACGTCGATCACGTACAGGGTCAGGTCCGACAGCTCGGGGCTGAAGGTGGCCGAGAGGTTGTCGCCACCGGATTCGACGATGATCAGATCCAGGCCCGGAAAGCGTCGGTTGAGCTGGTCGACTGCCTCCAGGTTGATCGAGGCATCCTCGCGGATCGCCGTGTGCGGGCAACCGCCGGTTTCCACGCCGATGATCCGCTCTGGTGCCAGGGCTTCGTTGCGCACCAGAAACTGGGCGTCTTCCTGGGTGTAGATGTCGTTGGTGACCACGGCGATGTTGTAGCGCTCGCGCAGGGCCAGGCACAGGGCCAGGGTCAGGGCGGTCTTGCCGGATCCGACCGGGCCGCCGATGCCGACACGCAGGGGTTGGCTGTTCATGGAAGCTTCCTTATCAAGAACGGAATAAACGACTGTACTGGCGCTCGTGCGCCATGCTCGCCAGAGCCAGGCCAAACGCGGCACTGCCCCAGTGAGCGGGTTCGAGTGTGCTGGCCAGGCGCTGCGCCTGCTCCAGTTGGGGTAATAGCTGCGAGGTGAGGCGCTGGGCGGCTTGCTGGCCGAGTGGCAGGGTCTTCATCAGCACCGCCAGCTGGTTTTCCAGCCAGCCCCACAGCCAGGCGGCGAGGGCGTCCTGCGGTTCGATTTGCCAGGCGCGGGCGGCCAGGGCCCATGCGGCTGCCAGACCGATTTCGGCATGTTCGGCAAGAAAGTCGCGGGCGGGCTGGTCGAGTTCCGGCAGGCCGTCGAGCAATTGCCGCAGCGAGTAGCCCATCTGTCGGCTTTCCAGAGCCAGCTCACGGGTTTCGCGGCTGGCACGGTGCCGTTCGGTCAGTTCACCCAGAGCCTGCCAGTCGGCACTGGCGGCGGCCGTGCAATGGGCCAGCAGCAGCGGCGCTTCGAAACGCGCCAGGTTGAGTAGCAACTGATCAGCAATCCAGCGCGCGGCGCTTTCCGGGCTGTCGACCAGGCTCTGCTCGACGGCCATTTCCAGACCTTGCGAGTAGCTGTAGCCGCCGATCGGTAGCTGCGGGCTGGCCAGGCGCAGCAGTGCCCAGGCTTTATTCATGGACTGTCACCGGCAGGCCATGCGCCAGCTGCGGGCTGGCCAGCTTGAGGGGCCGCCGGGCCTTGCTCACAGGCGCACGCCGAACTGGTGCAGGCGCGGGGCATAGCTGAATTCGGCATCGCCGGCGTGGGAGTGATGATGGCCGCCGCCATACGCGCCGTGTTCCGGCTGGAACGCCGCTTCCACCGTACAGGTGGTGGCGCCGAGCTGGTCGAGCATGGCCTTTAGCACGTAGTCGTCGAGCAGGCGTAGCCAGCCGTCGCCCAGCTGTAGGGCGACATGGCGATTGCCGAGGTGATAGGCGGCGCGGGTCAGTTCGAAGCTGCTCGCGCAGGTGACGTGCAGCAGGGTTTCCGGGCGCGCACAGACGCGCACGATGCGCCCGTCCTGGGCGCGCAGAAAGTCGCCATCGCGCAGCGGCGAGTGGCCGCGATCGAGGAACAGGCCGACGTCCTCACCCGTCGCGCTGAAGCAGCGCAGGCGGCTCTTGCTGCGTGCATCGAAGTTCAGGTGCAGCTCTTCGTCCCAGTGCGCCTGGGGTTCGAGGCGGTGGTGAATCACCAGCATGTCAGGCTTCCAGCCAGAGAGTGTGCTGGAACTAGAGCAAGGGGCTTGCCAATTCGGGTGCAGGCGCAGGGATAGGCGACCGTGCCTGATTACAGGGCTGCTACGTGATCGTTTTTGGTGCAGAGATTTTTAGTCTGCGTTTATTTGGTGCGCGCCGTCTGCTTTGCCCGGCAGCAACGCCGCTACTCGTCGCTGCTGCCCAGGCCACGCCACAGCTTGGCGCCGATGAAGATGAAACGCAGCTGCTGGATCATCTTCGCTTCCGGGGTTAGGTGCGCGGGCAAGGAGGCTGCCGGCGGGTCGATCAGCTCCGGCAGGGTGGCGAACACGGTTTTCACCACCAGGTCGGCGAGCACATCCTGATCCGGGGGTTGAAGGTGCGGCAGCTTGGGCATCTGGCCGAGGTCGGCGACCAAGTCTGCGGCGATGCTGGCGCGCAGGGTGCCGATGGCTTGGCGCACCGACAGCGAGCCGCCGTATTGCTCGCGGGCCAGAAAGAGAAATTGTGAGCGATCCGCCGCAACGGCGGCGAGGAAGATACGCACTGAGGCGTCGATCACTCCGCCCAGCTCGAACTCGTTGTGGCGCACGGCGCGGATGGCGTTACGGAAGGTCTCGCCGACTTCGGCGACCAGTGCCAGGCCCAGCTGGTCCATGTCTTCGAAATGACGGTAGAAGCCGGTCGGCACGATACCGGCGGCGCGGCTGACTTCGCGCAGGCTCAGGCTGTCGAAGCCGCGGTTGCTGTCCATCAGCTCACGGGCGGCATCCATCAGGGCTTGGCGGGTCTGCTGTTTCTGTGTGGCGCGTGGCGACATGGGCTCTCGGTGTTCCGGCCTGGTGCGGGTTTGCGCCGCACTCTAACAAATGCGTTTCGCGGGCGTCGAATCGGTATTTCAGTGTACAAGTGTTGACTGAGGGGTGGGCGCCTGCCATCTTGTGCACAAGTGTTCACTGGAATATTGCCATGACCCTAATCCCGATGAGTTGGACGCGTGCCCTGAACCCCCTGTTGCATCCGCTGCGTTGGCTGGTGGCGCGGCGCTGGTTGCGCGAGGCGGAAGTGGATGCCGTCTTGGCCTGGTTGCAGCCTGGCTGGCGCCTGAACCGGGTGTTCGCCCGTGTCGAGGGGCGCGAGTGGGTGGCCGATGACATGCTCGCAGTGCGTTTGCGCTGCAATGGCAATGCGCGCGGCTGGCGCGCCGGTCAGCATGTGCAGCTGTATTTGCAGTTGGCCGGCGTGCGCCACAGTCGCAGCTACAGCCTGACCCGCGTTGAGCGTGACGGCTGCGTCGAGCTGGCGATTCGTCGTCAGCCTGGTGGGCGTCTGTCCAATCATCTGCTTGACCATCTGTCGGTCGGTGCGTTGCTTGAGCTGGGTCAGGCCCAGGGCGAGCTGTGCTGGCCTGCGGCGTCCACCGGCGTTGCCTTGCTGGCCGCCGGCAGCGGCATCACACCGTTGCTGGGTTTATTGCGCGAGGCCCTGGCCAGGGGTTTTACCGCCCCCATAAGCCTGCTGCATTACATCCGTGAACAGGGCCAGCAGCCTTTTGTCGCGGAGCTGCAACAACTGATGCAGCGCTATCCGAACCTCAGTGTGCGCTGGGCGTTGACTGGCCAGATGGCATCCGGCACCGAGCTGCATGGGCGCTTCAGTGGCGAGCATCTGCAGGGACTGGCGCTGGATAGCGTGCTGGCCTGCGGTCCGGCTGGTTTCGTCGAAACGGTGGCGCAGCATTGGCGCGGGCCATTGCAGGTGGAGGCCTTCACCGCAGCTGAGCGTACCGCCGAGCCTGGTAGTTCGGTGCGTCTGGGTTTTGCCCGGGCCCGCCAGCAGGTGGTCGGTGACAGTGCCCGCAGCCTGCTGGAACAGGCCGAGGCCGCTGGGCTGCGTCCGGCCCATGGTTGTCGTCAGGGCATCTGCGCCAGCTGCACCTGCACCCTGCTCAGCGGCGCGGTGCGTGATTTGCGCAGCGGTGCGCTGTTCGCTGAGCCGGGGCAGCCGATTCGCCTGTGCGTCAGTGCGCCGGCGGGTGATGTGGATATCGATCTGTAACTTAGGCAAACCGAGGTGACTATGCGTAGCGATCGTGAACTGAGCCGCGTCGAACTGGATGCCTTTGGCGCCGAACTGGATGCCTTGCGCAGTCGCACCCTGGCCGACCTGGGTGAGACGGACGCCCGTTATATTCGTCGGGTGCGCGCTGCCGTAAGGCTGTGCTGCTGGAGCGGTCGCGCCCTGCTGATGTTCGGTTGGTTTCCACCGACCTGGCTGCTGGGTACCTTGCTACTGGGTCTGGGCAAGATTCTCGAGAACATGGAGCTGGGGCATAACGTAATCCATGGTCAGTACGACTGGATGAATGACCCGGAATTTGCCGGGCGCAGCTACGAATGGGATATCGCCGGCCCAGCCGACTTCTGGCGGCATACCCACAACCATGTGCACCACACCTGGACCAATGTGCTGGGCATGGACGACGACGTTGGCTACGGCCTGGTGCGTCTGTTCCCCGAGCAGCGCTGGAAGCCTTTCTATCGCTGGCAGCCACTCTGGGTGACCTTGCAGGCGCTGCTGTTCCAGTACTCGATTGCCATTCAGCACCTGCGTCTGGACCAGGTCTACAAGGGCAAGCTGAGCAAGGACGAGGTGCGCCCGCTGCTGCGCCAGTTCAATGCCAAGGTACTGCGCCAGTGGTGCAAGGACTACCTGTTCTTCCCGCTGCTGGCCCTGTTGCTGGGTGCCAATGCCCTGGCCGTGCT
>CAZFKQ010000001.1:0-482988 GCA_964518735.1 uncultured Pseudomonas sp. | reverse complement strand
ATCACAAACTCAACCTGTCCAAGTACTACATGAAGCCCGGCTTCGCCTTCGGCGGTTCCTGCTTACCCAAGGATGTGCGCGCGCTGGCCTATCGGGCCAATCAGCTGGATGTCGACTCGCCGCTGCTTAACTCGCTGATGCGCAGCAACAGCGGCCAGGTGCAGAAGGCCTTCAACATCATTGCCGGCTTCGACAAGCGCAAGGTGGCGTTGCTGGGGCTGAGCTTCAAGGCCGGCACCGACGATCTGCGCGAAAGCCCACTGGTGGAGTTGGCGGAGATGCTGATCGGCAAGGGCTTCGACCTGCAGATCTACGACCGCAATGTCGAGTACGCGCGGGTACATGGCGCCAATCGTGAATACATCGAGTCGAAAATCCCCCATGTTTCTTCCTTGCTGCGCACCAACCTCGAAAAGGTGGTGGCTGATGCCGATGTCATCGTGCTGGGCAATGGCGACGAGCTGTTCGCCGCGGTAGTGGAGAAGCTCGCCCCTGAGAAGAAGATGCTCGATCTGGTCGGCTTCATGCGCCATACCAGCACTGAGCAGGCGGTAGGCATCGGCTGGTAAAGCGCTATCCATCCATGCCGCTGTGGCTGGCGGCTGCATGACTTCCAAGAACAAACGGCTGCTCGGCCTGTCATTGAGACGCGCGGGGAAGTCGATACCCGGTTGGTTGAGGCGCATTGCAGCCCGTCAGTGCTGTGTGGCTGCTCTCTGCCGGCTACCGGGAGAATCCATTGCTCCGCACTATGCGGATAACTGCCCTGAGGTGAACCCTGAAGCATTTCCCAGGCCCGGTACATCCGTTCCGGCTGCGCGGGACAGGTTCTATTTGAACGGATATTGAATGGAGACACCCCATGATCCCGGTCATCCTTTCCGGCGGTAGCGGTTCGCGGCTTTGGCCCTTGTCGCGCAAGCTGTATCCCAAGCAGTTTCTCGCTCTGACCAGTGAACACTCGCTGTTCCAGCAGACCCTGCAGCGCCTGGCTTTCGAAGGCATGCAGAAGCCCATCGTGGTGTGCAACCTGGAGCACCGTTTCATCGTCACCGAGCAGTTGGCCAAGATCGGTAGTCATGCCCAGACGATGCTGCTCGAGCCCTTCGGCCGCAATACGGCTCCGGCAGTGGCCATGGCCGCTTTGCAGCTGCTGGCTGAGGGGCGTGATGAACTGATGCTGATCCTGCCGGCCGATCATGTGATCAGCGATGAACTGAATCTGCGCAAGACCCTGGAACTGGCGCGGGTCGCGGCGGAAGAGGGCGAGATGGTGCTGTTTGGCATTCCGGCGGATAGGCCGGAAACTGGTTTTGGCTATATCAAGGCGGGGCGTAGCGAAGACGACGACGGATTGGCCCCTGGCGCCTACCGGGTCACCCAGTTTGTCGAAAAGCCGGATGCGCTGCGCGCCAGCGAGTTCGTGCGCAGTGGTGGCTACTACTGGAACAGCGGCATGTTTCTGTTCCGCGCCAGCCGCTACCTGGATGAGCTGCGCAGCCATGAGCCGGATATCTATGACACCTGCGTGCTGACCCTGGAGCGTAGCAAGGCCACGGCTGACATGCTGATCATCGATGCTGGCACTTTCGAGTGTTGTCCGGACAATTCCATCGACTACGCGGTAATGGAAAAAACCGCGCGGGCTTGTGTGGTACCGCTGGCGGCAGGTTGGAACGATGTTGGCTCCTGGTCGTCGCTGTGGGATGTGCATGAGAAGGACAGCGATGGCAACGTACTCAAGGGCGATGTGGTGACCCACGGCAGCCACAACAGCTTCGTGCATGGCACGTCCAAACTGGTGACGCTGGTTGGCATGCACGATGTGGTGGTGGTCGAGACCAAGGATGCGGTGATGGTGGCGCACAAGGATGCCGTGCAGGACGTCAAGAAGATGGTCGGCATGCTCGACGCCATGGGCCGTACGGAAACCCAGAGCCATTGCGCCGTATACCGTCCCTGGGGCAGCTATGACTCGGTGGATAATGGCACTCGCCACCAGGTCAAGCACATCACGGTCAAACCCGGTGCACAGTTGTCGCTGCAGATGCATCATCACCGCGCCGAGCACTGGATCGTGGTGTCCGGCACGGCGCAGGTGACCTGTGACGACAAGGTGTTCCTGCTCACGGAAAACCAGTCGACCTATATCCCCATCGCCTCGGTGCATCGCCTGAGCAACCCCGGCAAGATTCCCCTGGAAATCATCGAGGTGCAGTCAGGCAGCTACCTGGGTGAGGACGACATCGAACGCCTGGAAGACGTTTACGGGCGCACGCCGAGGGTCACGGTGACCAGTTGAAACAGCCTCACCCGCAACCAACATGCGGCCGTCGGTGGTGGGTAGCGGTTTCAGAATCTGTTTACGATCTTTTGAGCTAGAGCCAGGCAAGGCGAAATTGGGCGAGGGCGCGGAGTTTACGAGCTGTAAATGAGCAGCCCGAGCCCGATTTCAACGCAGCATGGCCGACGATCAAGAGGTCGTAGACAGGTTCTCAGCTCTTCAGCATCTGCCGCAGCACGTGGTGCAGTATGCCGCCTGCCTTGAAGTACTCCACCTCGTTCTGTGTATCGATGCGGCATAGCACTTCGACTTCTTCGTGACTGCCGTCGGCGCGGGTAATGTCCAATGCCAGGTTCATGTGTGGACGCAGCGTGACGCCGTCGAGGCCGCCGATGCTGACTTTTTCCTGCCCGTTGAGTCCCAGGCTCTTGCGGGTCTGCCCGGCTTTGAATTGCAGTGGCAGCACGCCCATGCCGACCAGGTTGGAGCGGTGAATGCGCTCGAAGCTTTCCGCGATGACTGCCTTGATTCCCAGCAGATTGGTGCCCTTGGCTGCCCAGTCGCGGCTGGAGCCGGTGCCGTACTCCTGGCCGGCGAAGATCACCAGGGGCACGCCTTCGTCCTGATAACGCATGGCTGCGTCGTAGATCGCCAGCTTGTCGCCGCTGGGGATGTGCAGGGTATTGCCGCCTTCCTCGCCGCCGAGCATTTCGTTCTTGATGCGGATGTTGGCGAAGGTGCCGCGCATCATCACCTCGTGGTTGCCGCGTCGCGAACCATAGGAGTTGAAGTCGGCCTGGGCCACGCCGTGTTCGCTGAGGTAGCGCCCGGCGGGGCTGTCTTTCTTGATGTTGCCAGCGGGAGAAATGTGGTCGGTGGTTACCGAGTCGCCGAGCAGGGCGAGGATACGTGCACCATGGATATCACCGACATGCGGCGGGTCGCCGGCGATGTTCTCGAAGAATGGCGGGTGCTGGATGTAGGTGGAGTCGTCCTGCCATACATAGGTGGCGGCCTGCGGCACGGCGATGGCCTGCCACTGGGCGTCACCGCTGAATACTTCGGCGTATTCCTTGCGGAACATGGCGGTGTCGACCTTGGCGATGGCCGCGCTGATTTCCGCCTGGCTCGGCCAGATGTCGCGCAGATAGACTGGCTGGCCGTCCTTGCCGGTGCCCAGCGGCTGGCTGCTGATATCGGTGCGTACGCTACCGGCCAGGGCGTAGGCCACCACCAGCGGCGGCGAGGCCAGCCAGTTGGCTTTGACCAGTGGATGCACGCGGCCTTCGAAGTTGCGGTTACCGGACAGCACCGAAGCCACGCTCAGGTCGGCGCTCTGGATCGCCGCCTCAATGGAGTCGAGCAGCGGGCCCGAGTTGCCGATGCAGGTAGTGCAGCCGTAGCCGACCAGGGCAAAGCCCAGTTCGTCCAGGTAGCGAGTCAGGCCGGCGGCGGCAAAGTATTCGGTGACCACCTTGGAGCCTGGGGCCAGCGAGCTCTTCACCCAGGGTTTGCGGGTCAGGCCCTTTTCCACGGCTTTCTTCGCCAGCAGGCCGGCGGCCATCATCACGCTGGGGTTGGAGGTGTTGGTGCAGGAGGTAATGGCGGCGATCACCACTGCGCCATCCTGTAGTGGATATTTCTGCCCGTCGTGTTCGACCAGGCTACTGCCTCGCTGGCTGCCATCCGCCGCTTTGCCTTGCAGAGCCAGCAGGTCGTCGAAGGCCTTGCCTACTTGCGGCAGCGGCACCCGGTCCTGAGGACGTTTGGGGCCGGCCAGGCTGGCTTCGACGCTCGCCATGTCCAGTTCCAGGCTGTCGCTGAACAGCGGGTCAACACCGGGTTCACGCCATAAACCCTGGGCTTTGCTGTAGGCCTCGACCAGTTTGACGCTGGCCTCGGTGCGGCCGGACAGGCGCAGGTAGCCGAGGGTAATTGCATCCACCGGGAAGAAACCGCAGGTGGCGCCATATTCCGGGGCCATGTTGGCGATGGTGGCACGGTCGGCCAGGGGCAACTCGGCCAGGCCGTCGCCATAGAACTCGACGAATTTGCCCACCACACCTTTCTTGCGCAGCATCTGCGTCACGGTCAGCACCAGGTCGGTAGCGGTGATGCCTTCCTTCAATTTGCCATTGAGCTTGAAGCCGATCACCTCGGGGATCAGCATCGACACCGGCTGGCCGAGCATGGCGGCTTCCGCCTCGATACCACCGACGCCCCAGCCGAGCACGCCGAGGCCGTTGATCATGGTGGTGTGCGAGTCGGTGCCCACCAGGGTGTCGGGATAGGCAAAGGTCTGGCCGTCTTCCTCCCCGCCTTTAACGGTATGGCTCCACACGGTACGTGCCAGGTACTCCAGGTTGACCTGGTGGCAGATGCCGGTGCCCGGCGGCACTACGCGGAAGTTGGCGAAGGCATTTTGCCCCCAGCGCAGGAAGGCATAGCGCTCACCGTTGCGCTGCATCTCGATGTCGACGTTCTGGCCGAAGGCCGAGGGGGAGGCGTACTGGTCGACCATTACCGAGTGGTCGATCACCAGATCCACCGGCGACAGCGGATTGATCTGCTGCGGATCGCCGCCGGCAGCGGCCATGGCTGCGCGCATGGCGGCCAGGTCAACCACCGCCGGCACGCCGGTGAAGTCCTGCATCAGCACGCGGGCAGGGCGGAACTGGATTTCATGGTCGCTGCGGCGCTCCTGCTGCCAATCAACTATGGCCTTGATGTCGTAGGCGCTGACGGTGGCGTTGTCTTCGAAGCGCAGCAGGTTTTCCAGCAGGACCTTGAGCGACATGGGCAGGCGATCAAGGTTGCCGAGGCTCTTGGCAGCTTCGGCCAAGCTGAAGTACTGATAGGTCTGGCCGTCGATCTCCAGGCTGCGCTGGCAATTCAGGCTATTGAGGGAGGGCATGATGTTTCTCCTGCACGTTCAGACCATCAAAATGGGACTAGTCAAGCTAGACCTCTCGGTCAACTCTTGCCAGTGCAGCCGGCAAGGGGCGCGCTGCGGCAGAGCGACTCGGCTATCATGCGCGGCCTGAGGAGAACCACATGAATACCCTGCTAATGCACTGCCGCCCCGGCTTCGAAGCTGAAGTCTGCGCCGAGATCAGCGAACACGCCGCGCACCTGGATGTGGCGGGCTATGCCAAAGGCAAGGCGAGCAGCGCCCATGCCGAGTTCGTCTGCAGCGAGGCGAATGGTGCCGAGCGGCTGATGAAAGGCCTGCGCTTCAATAAATTGATCTTCCCGCGCCAGTGGGCGCGCGGCAGCTATGTGCAGCTGCCGGAAACCGATCGCATCAGCGTGCTGCTGCAGGCCCTGGCCGACTACCCGCAATGCGGTAGCCTGTGGCTGGAAGTCTTTGACACCAACGATGGCAAGGAACTGTCGAATTTCTGCAAGAAGTTCGAGGCGCCGCTGCGCAAGGCGCTGATAGCGGCCGGCAAGCTGATTGAGGATGCGAGCAAGCCGCGGTTGCTGCTGACCTTCAAGAGCGGCCGCGAGGTGTTCCTCGGTCTCGCTGAGGCCAATAACCAGGCGCTCTGGCCGATGGGCATCCCGCGCCTGAAATTCCCACGCGAGGCACCGAGCCGTTCGACCCTCAAGCTGGAGGAGGCTTGGCACACTTTCATTCCGCGCGAGCAGTGGGATACGCGCCTGTCGGACGAGATGACCGGCGTCGACCTTGGTGCATCGCCGGGCGGTTGGACCTACCAACTGGTCAAGCGCGGCATGCTGGTCACCGCCATCGACAACGGGCCGATGGCCGAAAGCCTGATGGATACAGGCCTGGTGCAGCACTTGATGGTCGACGGTTTCACTTGGAAGCCCAAGCAGCCGGTGGACTGGATGGTTTGCGACATCGTCGAGAAGCCGGCGCGCACCACGGCGATGGTCGAGGAATGGATCGGCGGGGGGCACTGCCGCGAGGCGGTGGTCAATCTCAAGCTGCCGATGAAGCAGCGCTATGCCGAGGTGAGCAAGCTGCTGCAGCGCCTGGAAGAGGCCTTCTCCGCGCGCAAGATCAAGGTCTCGATCGCCTGCAAGCAGCTCTACCATGACCGCGAGGAAGTCACCTGCCATCTGCGTCGACTGTCCTGAGGGGCACGTATCGGCGACAATTGCGGCCTGTTTCTGGAGTAACCCGATGTCCCAACACTCTGCCGTCATTCCCGACGCCATCCTCGACGCCAGCGGCCTCAACTGCCCGGAGCCGGTGATGATGCTGCACAACAAGGTGCGCGACCTGGCGCCCGGCGGCCTGCTCAAGGTGATCGCCACCGATCCCTCGACTCGCCGCGATATCCCCAAGTTCTGCATGTTCCTCGACCATGAGCTGGTCGAGCAGAGCGAAGAGGGCGGCACGTACCTCTACTGGATTCGCAAGAAAGCCGAGTAATGCCGTACTACTTCGCCTATGGCTCCAACATGAATCCGGCGCGCATGCAGACGCGCGGGTTGCGGGTCGAGGAGGCGCTGTCCGGGTATTTGCCGGGCTTTGCCCTGTGCTTCAACAAGCGTGCCCATGACCATCCCGGTCGTGCCTACGCCAATATCCGCCATCAGGTCGGCGGGGTGGTCGAAGGCGTGCTGTATCGCCTGATTGACCAGCACGAGATCTGCAAGCTGGATCACTTCGAAGGCACCCCGGTGTACTACAGCCGCGAGCGCCTGGCGGTGCAGACCGAGCGGGGGTCGATCACCGCCTGGGTGTATATCGCCAACCCGTTCTGGCGCAGCGAGGGGCTGGCACCCAGTCGGACCTACCTAGAGCATTTGCTGGCCGGGCGCGAGTACCTTTCTGCAGACTACTGGGCGGCCCTGGCTGCCACCGTCGCGCTCGACGATTGAGCGCGGATGCGCCTGCGCGCACTGCGCGCCAGGCGAATGCCGAGCAGAATGGCCGCACAAGTCAGCCCGACGATCAGGCCCTGCCACAGCCCGCTTGGCCCCGATGGCTCGCCGAACCAGTCGGTCAGGCCCAGGCCATAGCCGACCGGCAGGCCGATGCCCCAATAGGCGAACAGGGTGAACAGCATGGTCGCGCGGGTGTCCTGATAGCCGCGTAGGGCCCCGGCGGCGGTGACCTGCACCGCATCGGAGAACTGGAACAGCGCCGAATAGATCATCAGCGTGGCCGCGATGGCGATCACCACCGGGTCCGGTGTGTAGATCTGCGCGATCTGCTCGCGCAGCAGCAATACCAGGCTGGCCGACAAGCAGGCATAGGCCAGCGCAGTGCCCATCGCCACCCCGGCCGAGAAGCGCGCATTGCGTGGCTCGCCGCGCCCCAGCGCCTGGCCGACGCGCACGGTGGCGGCCATGCCCAGCGAGTAGGGAATCATGAAGATCAGCGAGCTGAAGTTGAGGGCAATCTGGTGCCCGGCCACCACGGTGGCGCCCAGGCTGCCGATCAGCAGGGCGATCACGGCGAAGATGCTCGACTCGGCGAACACCGACACACCAATTGGTACACCAACGCTTAGCAGGCGGCGGATCACCGGCCACTGCGGCCAGTCGAAGTGGCTGAACAACTGGCTCGACTTGTAGAACGGCGCCCAGTTTACCCACCAGAGCATACCCAGCAGCATGCACCACATAACGATGCCGGTAGCCCAGCCGCAGCCGACGCCACCCAGTGCCGGCAGACCGAGCTTGCCGTAGATCAGCACATAGTTGAGCGGAATATTCAGCAGCAGGCCGCACAGGCTGAGGACCATGCTCGGCCGGGTGTGGCCGAGGCCGTCGCTGTAGCAACGCAGCACGTAATACAAGGCTACCGCTGGAAAACCGCAGGCGACGCCGCGCAGGTAGCCCATCGCCGGCTCGATCAGGCTGGGGTCGACGTCCATCAGGCGCAGCACCGGCGTGGCATTCCACAGCAGGGCGGCCGAACCGCACCCCACTGCCAGGCCCAGCCACAGGCCTTGACGCACCAGCGCGCCGATATCGCTTTCCTGGCCGGCACCGAAGCGTTGCGCCACCTTGGCCGTGGTCGCCAGCAGGATGCCGGTCATCAGCAGGAACACCGGCACCCACAGCGAGTTGCCCAGGGCCACGGCGGCCAGGTCACGGGGGCTGACGCGGCCAGCCATCACGGTATCGACGAAGCCCATGGCGGTATTGGCCAGCTGGGCGATGATGATTGGCGTGGCCAGTTTGAGCAGGGCGCGCAGTTCGGTGCGGACGCGGGTGGGGCGGGACAGAGCGGACATGCAGGGGACCAACAGGAAGGTGCGCGAGGCAGCGCATTCTACGCGCTGACAGAACGGTCAGGAAAGGCTGGCATACCCAGCCGGCCCACCTGCGCCTAGAATAGCGCCTCTGTTGTGGAGAGCCGCATGCGTATCGTAGCCGACGAAAACATTCCCCTGCTCGACGAGTTCTTTGCCGGTTTTGGCGCGATCAGCCGCCATCCGGGGCGCGCCATCGACCGTGCCGCCCTGGGCGATGCCGAAGTGCTGCTGGTGCGCTCGGTGACCCGCGTCGACCGCGCCTTGCTGGAGGGCAGCGCGGTACGCTTCGTCGGCACCTGCACCATCGGCACCGATCACCTCGATCTCGACTATTTCAAGGAAGCCGGTATCGCTTGGTCCAGTGCCCCCGGCTGCAATGCCCGTGGCGTGGTGGATTACGTGCTGGGCGCGCTGCTGGCACTGGCAGAAAAAACCGGTAAGCCGCTGGCCGAACGTTGCTATGGCGTGATCGGCGCCGGGCAGGTGGGGGGGCGCCTGGTCAAGGTGCTGCGTGGGCTGGGCTGGGATGTGCGGGTTTGCGATCCACCTAGGCAGGCTGCCGAAGGTGGCGACTTTGTTGATCTGGCGAGCATCCTGCGTGACTGCGATGTCATCAGCCTGCATACCCCACTGGATGCCAGCACCCGCCACCTGATCGGCACCCGCGAGCTGCAACAGCTGCGTCCCGGCAGCTGGCTGATCAATGCCAGCCGGGGCGCGGTGATCGATAACCAGGCGCTGCACGGCCATCTGCGCGCGGGGGCGGACCTGCAGGTGGTGTTGGATGTCTGGGAGGGCGAGCCGCAGGTCGATCCCGATCTGGCCGCGCTGTGCCAGATCGCCACCCCGCATATCGCTGGCTACAGCCTGGACGGCAAGCTGCGCGGCACCGCGCAGATTTACCAGGCCTACTGCGCTGCCAATGGTCTGGCCGAGCAGGTGCAGTTGAGCGATCTGCTGCCGCCGGCCTGGCTCGCTGAGCTGAGCCTGCACGCCGATGCCACGCCGGAGTGGGCGCTGGCCACCCTGTGCCGCGCGGTGTATGACCCGCGCCGCGATGATGCCGATTTCCGTCGTTCCTTGGTCGGCACCGCCGAGCAGCGCAAGGCCGCCTTCGATGTCCTGCGCAAGCACTACCCGTATCGCCGCGAAATCGAGGGGCTGCGGGTGCGCTTGCCGGATGAAACGCCAAGCCTGCATCAGCTGGTAACCGCGCTGGGTGCCCAGGTGGTGTGAGCACAAAGAAAAACCCTGACAGTGTCCGGGTTGATTGGCCGGGCGGGAGGGGTAAGGCTCAGGCTTGTTTGGGCAGCGACCAGTGCTTCTCCAGTTCGCGGCAGGCGCGCTGGATCATGCCTTCAGTGATCGGCACTTCGCGACCTTGGGCATCGATGAACGCGCCGCCCACCGGCTGCTGCGGCTTCATTGGTACGACACGTTGAGGGGTGGAATTGCTGTCTTGCAAACTCATGGCCTGTCTCCTCATCAGGTGAATGCGCGCAGTCTAGATAGGCTGTGTGAACGCGCGGTGACAGTTGGAAGAACGGATTGCTGCGGGCGCGCCGTCAAGGGTTGACCCGCATGGCGGGCCTGCGGTTCAAGCGCAAGTGTTCAGAACGTCGGTGGCAGCAGTTTTCGGCAAAGCCCGTTGCCTGCCAATCAGACTTTGTATGTAGTTGGAGCGGTAATCTGCATGAGCGCCACTTTTCACATCGGTTTGATCATCAACCCCCTGGCGGGCCTGGGTGGCGCTGCGGCGCTCAAGGGTAGCGACGGGGTGGCCGACGAGGCCCTGGCCCGTGGCGCCGAGCCGCGCGCCGCGGAGCGCACACGCATCGCCTTGGAATGCCTGCGCCCGGTGGCCGGGCGCTTGCAGTTCCTCAGTTTTCCCGGGCCGATGGGCGCTGATCTGCTGGCTGAGCTGGGCTATGCCCATCGCGTGCTGGGTGATCTGGGCGAGGGCGCGACCAGCGCCGCCGATACCCAGCGCGCCGTGCAGGCGCTGCAGGAGGCCGGCTGTGCGCTGATCCTGTTTGCCGGCGGCGATGGTACCGCCCGTGATATCTGTGCCGCCGTACGCGAGGAGCAGCCGGTGCTGGGCATTCCGGCCGGGGTCAAGATTCATTCCGGGGTCTACGCCATCAGCCCACGCGCCGCCGGCGAGCTGGCCCTGCGCCTGGTGGAAGGCGGCCTGGTACGCCTGGCCAGCGGCGAAGTGCGCGACCTCGACGAAGCGGCGCTGCGCGATGGCAAGGTAAGCGCCCGTTGGTACGGCGAGCTGACCGTGCCGGTCGAAGGCAGCTTTATGCAACACACCAAGCAGGCCGGCATGGAGTCCGAGGAGCTGGTACTGGTCGACCTGGCCGACTGGCTGCAGGAAAGCTGGGAAGAGGGCGTGCGCTATGTCTTCGGCCCTGGCTCGACCTTGCACGGCCTGGCGCAGAACCTCGGCCTGCAGACCACGCTGCTGGGCGTCGACGTGATTGAGAATGGCGCGGTACTGGCGAGTGATGTGACCGAGGCACAGCTGTTCGAACTGGTCGACGGCTATCCTGCGCGCCTGCTGGTCACCGCCATCGGTGGTCAGGGCCACATCATCGGGCGCGGCAACCAGCAGATCAGCCCACGGGTGCTGCGCGCTATTGGCCTCGATCACCTGCGTGTGATCGCCACCAAGCGCAAGCTCGGAACCCTGGAAGGCCGGCCGCTACTGGTGGATAGTGGCGATCCGGCGCTGGACGATGCCTTTCCTGATGCCGTCCGGGTCTGGGCTGGCTACAAGGAAGAGTTGCTCTACCCGGTGGGCTGGAGTGCGGAATTACACAAGGAGGCTTGAATGCGCCAGCGTCGTACCGGGAATGAGCGCTATCAGGCGTGGTGTCGCACTGTTCTGCTCTGTCTGGGCCTGTTTCTGGCATTGCCGGCCTGGGCGCAGACGATCCAGGCAGAGCAGCTGATCAGCGCCGCGCGCCAGCAGATCGGCGTGACCTTGAGCTACGACCCGGTCTACCGTCGCCTCGACTACCCCGGAGGCGATGTGCCAATCAGCACCGGTGTGTGCACCGATGTGCTGATTCGCGCCCTGCGTGGCCAGGGCCTGGACCTGCAGCAAGCGGTGCATGAGGACATGCGCGCCCATTTCCCCGCCTACCCGCAGAACTGGGGGCTCAAGCGCCCGGACCGCAATATCGACCACCGCCGGGTGCCCAATCTGATGACCTGGTTCAAGCGTCAGGGCCTGGCCCAGCCGATCAGCCAGCAGGCGTCGGATTACCGGCCCGGTGACATCGTCACCTGGGACCTGGGCAACGGCCTGACCCATATCGGCATCGTCTCCGACCGAAGTACGGCGCAAGGTGTGCCGCTGATCCTGCACAACATTGGTCGTGGCACCCAGGAGGAGGACATTCTGTTCGCCTTCAAGGTGACCGGCCATTACCGCTTCGCCAGCCGCTGATTGGCGTAGCATGCCGGTAACTTGGCTAGGGAGCGTGCGATGAGCGGCGATAACCTTCCACCCCATATCCAGCCCGGTGAGCGTGTGGTGCTGTTCGACGGCGTCTGCAAGCTGTGCAATGGCTGGGCGAAGTTCCTGATTCGCCATGATCGCGAAGTAAGGTTTCGCCTGTGTTCGGTGCAGTCGGCCGAGGGCCAGGCAATCCTGCGCTGGTTTGGCCTGCCGACCGAGCATTTCGACACAATGGCTTACGTCGACGGCGCTGAGCTGTTTGTCCGCTCCACGGCGGTGCTGCGTATCTTCGCCCAGCTGCCCGCTCCATGGCGTCTGCTAGCCTGGCTGCGGCTGATTCCTCGGTCGCTGCGCGATTGGTGCTATGACCGTATCGCGCTGAACCGCTATCGCCTGTTTGGTCGCTACGACAGCTGCCTGTTGCCAGATGCCGACCATGCACGGCGTTTCCTGCATGAATAAGCACGCCGACTGCTGACTTGATCTGCTGCCGCACAGCCCCCATCTGCTGTAGAGGCGTGCCACCGAGCAGGCCCAACCGACCAATCCGGGCCACTGGCCTGTCTGCGAGAACTGCATGCCGTCGATTCTGTCTTCCCGCCAGCGCACGGCCTTGCGCATGGCCGCACGTTTCGTTGCGCCGTACCGCTGGCGGGTGATTGGCGCCTTGCTGGCGCTGATGTTTACTGCCGCCATCACCCTGTCCATGGGCCAGGGCATTCGCCTGCTGGTCGATCAGGGCCTGGCGACCCAGTCGCAGCAGGCACTGAACCAGTCGATCGGACTGTTCTTCGCACTGGTGCTGGCCCTGGCCGCTGGAACGTTCACGCGTTTCTACCTGGTGTCGTGGATAGGCGAGCGCTTCGTCGGCGATATCCGCAAGCGCGTGTTCAACCACTTGATCGAGCTGCATCCGGGCTTCTACGAGAGCAGCCGTGCCTCGGAAATCCAGTCGCGACTGACCGCCGATACCACGTTGCTGCAGACAGTAATCGGCTCGTCGCTGTCGATGGCCCTGCGCAACATCATCATGATGCTCGGCGGTATCGTCCTGCTGTTTGTCACCAACCCCAAGCTCAGCGCCATCGTTATCGCCGCGTTGCCGCTGGTGGTGGCGCCGATCCTGATCTTCGGCCGGCGGGTGCGCGCGCTGTCACGGCAGACCCAGGATCGAGTGGCCGATGTCGGCAGCTATGTTGGCGAAACCCTCGGCCAGATCAAGACCGTGCAGGCTTACAACCACCAGGCCCAGGACAAGACCCGCTTCGGCCAGACGGTGGAGGCCGCGTTCGACACCGCGCGCAAACGGATCAAACAGCGTGCCTGGCTGATTACCGTGGTTATCGTGCTGGTGCTCGGCGCGGTCGGGGTAATGCTCTGGGTCGGCGGCATGGACGTGATCGCCGGGAAAATTTCCGGCGGTGATCTGGCGGCTTTCGTGTTCTACAGCCTGATCGTCGGCATGGCCTTCGGTGCCATCAGCGAGGTGATCGGCGAGCTGCAGAGCGCTGCTGGCGCCGCCGAGCGCATCGCCGAACTGCTGCAGACAGACAATCTCATCACTGCGCCGAGCATTGACCTGCAACGCTTGCCCGCGCGGATCAGCGGCACCCTGGAGCTGGATGGATTGCGTTTTGCCTACCCGTCACGGCCGGAGCATTTTGCCGTGGATGGCATCAGTCTCAAGGTCCGTGCCGGCGAGACCCTGGCCCTGGTCGGACCGTCCGGGGCCGGCAAATCGACCCTGTTCGACCTGCTGCTGCGCTTCTTCGATCCGCAACAAGGTCGGATTTTGGTTGAGGGCCTGCCTATCGAACGTCTCGATCCGGCCGACTTGCGCCGCTGTTTCGCCCTGGTCTCGCAGAACCCGGCATTGTTCTACGGCACGGTGCTGGACAACCTGCGCTACGGCAATCCTCAGGCCAGCCAGGCCGAAGTCGAGGCGGCGGCGCGTGCAGCGCATGCCCATGAATTTATCCAGCGTCTGCCGCAGGGCTATCAGACTCACCTGGGCGAAGCCGGGCTTGGTTTGTCCGGCGGCCAGCGCCAGCGTCTGGCGATTGCCCGTGCACTGCTGGTGGACGCGCCGATCCTGCTGCTGGACGAAGCCACCAGCGCCCTGGATGCGGAAAGCGAACACCTGATTCAGCAGGCGCTGCCGACCCTGATGCAGGGCCGCACCACCCTGGTGATTGCCCACCGCCTGGCTACGGTGAAAAGCGCCGATCGCATCGCGGTGATCGAACACGGCAAGCTGGTCGCCATCGGCAGTCACAGCGAACTGGTGGCGAGCAATCCGCTGTACGCGCGGCTGGCCGAGCTGCAATTCAATAGCGACAGCAATGGCGCCGACTGAACAGGGGAATAGGGCAGGTGGCGGATTATCGGGTGGTGGTGCTAGGTGGCTATGGCAATTTCGGCACGGTGATTGTTCGCCGTTTGCGCACGATTGCCGGCATGCGCGTGTGGGTGGCCGGGCGCGACCTGGCCAAGGCCGAAGCGCTGGCGATAGCGACCGGCAGCACGGCCGTGCGCCTGGACATGAACCAGGCTGATCTGGCCGAACGCCTGCGTGAGCTGGGTGCGCAATTGGTGATTTCCACGGCCGGGCCGTTTCAGCAGCAGGATTACCGGGTAGCCGAGGCCTGCATTGCCGCCGGCGCCCATTACGTCGACCTGGCCGATGCGCGCGAGTTCGTCTGTGGCGTCGGTGCGCTGGATCAGGCGGCGCAAGCGGCTGGCGTACTGGTCTGCAGCGGTGCCAGCTCGGTACCGGCGCTCAGCGCGGCGGTGATCGACAGCCTGCTGCCGCGCTTCTCGCGGCTGGATGCGATCTGGCATGGCATCAGCTCCTCGGAGAAGACGCCGGGCGTGTCGACCCTGGCGGCGGTGCTCAATTACTGCGGCAAACCCTTTCAGCAGTGGCGTGATGGCGCTTGGCAGGCGGTGTATGGCTGGCAGGATCTCAGCCCGCATGATTTCGCCGCGCCGCTGGGTCGGCGCTGGGTGGGCAACTGCGATATTCCGGACTTGCAGCTGTTTCCGGCGCGCTATCCGGGCGTGCGCAGCGTGCGCTTCTCGGCGGGCGTCGGCCTGCGCCTGACCCAGTTCGGCACCTGGCTGTTGTCCTGGCTGGTGCGTGGCGGCCTGCTGCGCAGTGGTGTGCCACTGGCCGGCCTGCTGCGGCGTGGCGCTGTGCTGGTCGAGCCGCTGGGTGATGGTTTGAGCGGCATGTTCGTGCGTCTGCAGGGCCTGGATAAGGCCGGCCAGGCGCAAACTCTGTGCTGGGAGTTACAGGCGCTGAATAACGACGGGCCGAACATTCCCTGCATGGCGGCGGTCGCCCTGGCGCGCAAACTGGCTGCCGGCACCCTCGCCACGCGCGGCGCGCTGCCCTGTCTGGGGCTGCTGACGCTGGAGGAGTATTTGGCCGAACTCGATGGACTGGCCATCAGCAGTGAGTTGAGGGCGCTTTGAGCCCGCGCTGACTCAATGCTCGACGGGCGGCACCGGCTTGCCTCGACTGGTCGCCGCCGCGCCGACCGATGCGATGATGATCGCGCCGATGGCCAGCCACTGATTGCCACTCAGGCGTTCGCTGAGCACCAGCAGGCCGATCAGCGCAGCAATTGCCGGTTCCATGCTCATCAGGATGCTGAAGGTACGCGCCGGCATGCGGGTCAGGGCAATCATCTCCAGGCTGTAGGGCAAGGCCGAGGAGAGCACTGCGACGCCCAGGGCAATCGGTAGCAGCTCCAGCGAGAACAGCGCACTGCCGTTCTGCCAGAGGCCAATCGGGAAGACCAGCAAGGCCGCCACAATGGTGCCAAATGCCACGGTCTGCGCACCATGCGCGGCCCCGGCCTTCTGCCCGAAGACGATATACAGCGCCCAGCACACCCCAGCGCCCAGGGCCAAGGCCATGCCCAGTGGATCCAGATGAGCGCTGGATTGCTCGGTCGGCAGCAACAGCCAGAGCCCGAATACCGCCAGGGCAATCCACACGAAGTCCAGTAGCCGGCGCGAGGCAAACAGCGCCAGGGCCAGCGGCCCGGTAAATTCGAGGGCAACCGCAATACCCAAGGGGATGGTCTTCAGCGACATGTAGAACAGCAGGTTCATGCTGCCCAGCGACAGGCCATAGCCGAGCAGCGAAGGCCATGCCGAGAAATTGATCGGTGTGCGCCAGGGGCGCATGACCAGGCACAGAATCAGCGCGCCAAGACTCAGGCGCAGAGCAGTGGTGCCTTCGGCGCCGATCACCGGGAACAAACCCTTGGCCAGGGACGCGCCGCTCTGGATGGAAACCATCGCCACCAGGAGCAGAAAAACAGGTATGAACAAGGCACTACGAGGCATGGGCAGACTGCTTGGGTTCATCTAACTTCTCGGCAACAAAAAAGCCGGCTGCTGGCCGGCTTTGGTATTCGTCAGGGAATTTAGCAAGATCCCTGTGGGTATGGCCATCTCATCTCAGTGAGTTTGAAAGTCGCTTTCAGTGGAGCATGCGCTCATTGCCTGCTGGGCGAAGTCAACGAAGCTGACTTCATGCTGGCTCCACTGCCAGGTTTCCAGGCGCGCACCCAATAACTGGCGGAAGCCGCACAGGTCGCTTTGCAGACTCTGGTGCCAGCCGTGGTCATCGGGGAAGGCGTCGAAGATCTGTTCGGCACTGAACAGGTAGAAGCTGAACAGGTTGTCCTGACCAGCCTCGCGTGTCGGGCCTGAGGTCGAGCCGGGGAGGTCGGGTTCGGCCAGCTCTGGCTTCTCGATCACCAGCTTGAGGTATTCCTTGTAGGCGTCGCGGGCCGAGGCTTCGCGCTGGCTGGCCTCGCTGGCACGGATCTGCCAGACGGCCACCAGCAGGCCGCCAATGGCCAGTACAGCCGTGGCGATGGTACTCAGGTGGGCGAGATGGCGCAGCAGTGCTCGTTCCATAGGGAGGTCTCGGTGATCACGTATCCACTGAGCCTAGTCGAGCCTGCTGCAGGCGGCCGCAGGGGATCAGGCTTCGGCCTGGGTGGCGGCGCGCTGGCCGGAGAGCAGGGCGCCGTGCACGGTGGCGAACATCTGCTTGTGGGTTGCCTCACCGGCGAAGAACACGCGGTTTGAGATCGGCGCGGCCAGGTCGTCGCGCATCGCCGGTTTGGAGCCCAGTTTGTAGAAGGAATAGGCCCCGTAGCTGTACGGGTCCTGGCTCCAGCGGGTGATCTGGAAACCGATCGGGTCGGGGATGCCGTTGCCGAACATCTGTTTCAGCCGCGTCATGGCACCGGCGACGATCTGCGCATCGCTCCACGCCTCGATCTGTCCGCCGAAATCACCGGCGTTGAAACCGAGCAGGATCGGTTGGCCGGTCAGCCGGGCCAGGTTCAGCCACTGGCTCCACTGGCCGTGTTGCGACAGTGTCGGGATGTATTCCAGCCAGTCTTCCTGCGGCCAGAACTGGGTCGGGAAACGCAGGTAGCACTTGTTGAAGTGACCCATGCCGAGCTTGCTGATGGCGGTGGTCTTCTTGGTCGGCAGGGCCGGGGTGAATTTGATCGAGCCTTTCTTCAGCACGCCCAGCGGTACGGTGACGATGACCCGGTCGGCGCTGAAGCTGCCTTTGTTGGTGGTGACTTTGACTGCCGCGGTACTGGAGTCGATGGCGCTGACCACCTGGCTCAGCTGCACGTTGAGCCCCCGTGCCAGATAGTTGACCAGGGTGCGGTAGCCGTCGGCGAGCACGGCGTCTTCGCCGTCGTAGCCACCCATGCTGTCGAACCAGTAAGTGGAAAGGTCATTGCGGCTGCCCGCGTATTCCTGCTCAACGGTGCTGTTGGTAATGAACGCCAGCAACTGTTGGTCGCCGGTGTCGAGGCTGGCCCAGTCCAACTGACTTTCGATGGTGTTGCGCACCGAGCGGTCGATGTCGTCGTTCTGGCCCTGGCCGAGTGCCCACTCGTGTTCGTCCTTGAGCGCGGTCAGGCGTGAGGCGCGGGCGGTGCTGATCGGTTTGCCGTCAACGTCATAGTCCACCACGCTGTCGTAACTGGTGGGGATCAGCTGCGCACCGGCGCTGCGGGCCAGCGGAGTGAGTGGGTTGCCGTCCATCTCGTGAATCCAGGAAGCTCCAAGGTCGACAGGCGCGTCAGCCCAGGCAGCGCTGGTCCAGGTGCGGCCGCCTAGACGGTTGCGCGCTTCGAGCACGGTTACCTGATGGCCGCGCCCGGCCAGTTGGCTGGCCGCGGCCAGACCGGCGATGCCGGCGCCGATCACGATGACCCTTTTCGGACTTTTGGTGGCGCCCAGAGTAGTCCTGCTGGCTGCTGTGGCCGCCGCCATGGCAGCGGCGAGCCCGGCGTTCTTGAGCAAAGTGCGACGATTCATCGGGTAACGCTCCTGTCTGTGCTTGTTGTCGGGGTTACTGCGGCTTGGCCGGAAAGGCCTGGTCATCGGGGTAGGGGAACCATTCCGGGTCGTCGATGGCCTGCGGGGCGATCATCACCATCTTCGAACGGCGGAATTGCTCCAGCCCCTCGATACCCAGTTCACGGCCCTGACCGGTCATCTTGCGGCCGCCGAAGGGCACGCAGTCGTTGTCGTTGAGCGGGGTGTTGACCCAGACGATGCCGGACTCGATCTCGTTCACCGCGCGCATGGCTTCGGCGAGGTTCTCGGTGTAGATGTTGGCGCCCAGGCCGAATTCGGAGTCGTTGGCCAGGGCGATGGCCTCGTCCAGGCTGCGCACCTTGCACACCGGCGCCAGCGGGCCGAAGCACTCGCCGTGCATGATGTCCATCGCGTGGCTGACTTCCAGCACCGTGGGTTCGAAGAACCAGCCCTGCTCGCGGTCTGCCGGACGCTTGCCGCCGCAGACGATGCGCGCGCCCTGTTCCACGGCGCGGGCCACGATGTTCTCTACCCGCGCCCGCTCACGGGCCGATGCCATGGGGCCAATGTCCACGCACTCCAGACCGTTGCCGATGCGCAGCTTGCGGGCCTCGGCCGCCAGGGCGCTGACGAAGCGGTCATAGACGTCTTCATGCACATAGAAGCGCTCGGCCGAGGTGCACACCTGACCGCAGTTGAGGAAGGCGGCGAAGGCGGCGCCACGGGCGACGATCTCCACCGGCGACGAGGGCATGACGATGAACGGGTCGTTGCCGGAGGCTTCGATCAGCACCGGCTTGAAGCGCAGCGCGGCGCTCTGCGCCACCGCCTGACCGGCCGGCACGCTGCCGGTGAAGGCCACGGCATGGGTGTGCGGGTGTGCCACCAGATGGCGGCCGACGTTGGCACCGCCGGTCAGGCACTGCACCAGTCCGGCCGGTAGGTGATCGAAGGCCTGCATGACCAGCAGCAGGGTCAGCGAGGTCAGCTCCGAAGGCTTGACGATGATTGCGTTGCCGGCGGCCAGAGAGGCTGCGGCCTGCCAGCCGAACAGCAACACCGGGAAGTTGTAGGGCACGATGGAGACCACGGTGCCCAGCGGCTCCTTGATGGTCATGTGCAGCTGACCGGCGATGGCCGGGCCGGCCACGCGGCCATGTTCCTGGCGGGCCAGTTCGGCGTAGTAGCGGAAGGCCGAGGCCGAAGCGCCGGCCTCCCACTCGGCTTCGCGGTAGGGTTTGCCCATCTCGCGGGTCAGGCATTCGCCCACCTGGGCGCTGAGTTCGCCGAGGCGGTCGGCGACCCGGTGCAGGGCGTCGGCGCGCTCCAGGGCGCTGAGCGCCCACCAGCCCTTCTGGGCCTGGTTGGCCAGGGCAATGGCCTGTTCCATCTCGGCCTCGGTGGCCTCGGCATAGCTGCCGATTTCGGCTTCGGTAGCCGGGTCGATGATGGCCACGCGGGCACCGTTACCGGGCAGGTACTGGCCATCGACGAAATGTTGGGCGGAGCGTTCGAGCATCAGGGTGGCTGTGGGTGTCATGTGGGGATTTCTCTCTTGTTGTGGGGATCAGGCCAGGCGGTCTTGCAGGCCGTAGTGCAGGTAAGCCAGTTGCAGGCCCAGGCGCTGTTGCCAGGCCCGGCCGGGCAGGCGCCCCGGCAGGTTGCGGAACACCGCGCACTGCTCGCGGGCACTGAGTGGCTGGCCGGCGATGGCGCGGGCCAGGGTGCGACCCATCCAGGGCATGGTGTTGACCCCGGAGCCGAAGCAACCCAGGGTGAACAGCACGCTGGGGTCGTCATCCAGGCGGCCCCAGCTGGGCACCAGCTTGCGGGTCACGGACACCAGGCCGCGCCAGAAGTAGTCCACCGGCAGCGGACCGGCGTCCGGGAACTTGCGCGCGATCAGGGCGTGCAGGGCCGCCTGCATGCGCGCATCACGTTGCGGGTCGCCCCAGGTGTCACTACGCGCGCCGAGCAGCAGGCGGTTGTCCGGCAGGCGCCGGTAATAGGTCACCAGCATGCGGGTGTCGGACATCGGGCTCAGATTGTTCAGGCCGATGGCCTGCCATTGCGCCTCGTTCAGCGGAGCCGTGACCAGAATGTTGGAGATGGCCGGGAGGGCGCGATGGCGCAGTTCAGCGGGCTCCTCGCCATCGCGATAGCCATTGGTGGCGACCACCACCTGACGGGCGCGGACCTGGCCCTGCGGCGTCTGCAGAACGTGCCAGGCACCGTCCTTGCGCCACTGCTGCATGGGGCTGCGGGCATACAGGCGGGCGCCATGCTGGCGGGCGGCCGTGGCCAGCCCCAGGGTCAGCTGCATGGGATCGATGCCGCCGCCCTCGGTCATGTGCAGGGCGCCGAACTGGTCGGGGCCGCCGTGGCCGATCTCGGCAAAGGCCTCGCGACTGAGGGTCTGGCAGGGAATGCCAGCCTGGCGCAGCCAGCGGCCTTCCTCATCCAGTTCAGCCAGAGCACCGCGCGAATGCGCGACCTGGAAAATGCCTCTGCCGCAGGCTGCCAGCTCAAACTGCTCGCTCTGGGCGAGTTCATAGACCAGCGCCTGCCCTTCGCGCTGGGCTTCGAAGAAGGCGCGGGCTTCGGCTTCCGGCCAACGTCGGAATACCTCGGCGGCAGCCAGCTTGCAGGCGGGCAGGGTGTTGAAGCCGGCATTGCGCCCACTGGCGCCCCAGCCGATATCGCCGGCCTCCAGCACGGTTGTTTCGAGTCCGTGGTCGCGGCTCAGATGCAGCGCGCAGGACAGCCCGGTGTAGCCGCCGCCAATGATGGCCACGTCGGTCTGGATATCAGCCTGCAGGGGCTCCAGTTGGGGAGCAGGGGTTTGAGCCGCCCAGTAGCTGGTGTGGTAATGGCGGCGGTCGTACAGGCTGGGGTGGAAAATCATGGCGCTCATGGTGTCTCCGCGCTGGCGGTACTGCGTGGGTGCAGCATGCGAGTCGTCCTGCAGGCCTACAACCTGCGTTTTCTGTGCTAGGTTGTTAAAAAAACTAATAGCTGGAAGTTGCCATGGCAGGACATCGTTTACCTTCCCTGAATGCCGTGCGTGCCTTCGAGGCCGCTGCCCGCCTGGGAAGCTACGTGGCTGCCGCGCAGGAACTGCATGTCACCCAGCCGGCCATCGGTCGACACGTGAAGGCGCTGGAAGAGCGTCTGCAAACGCAGTTGTTCCAGCGCACGCCGCGTGGCGTGGTCCTGACCGAAGATGGCTGGCGTTACTTCGAGCAGGTCAGTGCCGCGCTGACGCAAATTGCCGAGGCGTCCTATGAGCTGACTTCCCGCGCTCAGCAGCGCTGGCTGCGTCTGTTGGTGGTACCGGGGTTCGCCGGGCGCTGGTTGCGCCATCACCTGGCCGAGTTTCGTGCGCTGCATCCGGGCATTCGTATCGCCCTGGAGCCCAACCCATCATTTCGTGAGGTCACTGCCGAGCGCGCCGATCTGGGTATCGTCTTTGGCGAAGGCGAGGAGTTCACTGGCCCTCGAGAAGTGCTGGTACAACCGCAGATCTTTCCGGTGTGCTCGCCGGCATTCCTGGTTGAGCATGGGCCGCTGGCCAGTGTCGAGGATCTGCTGCGCCTGCCTTTACTGCACGAGGATGATGGCTACTGGTGGGGCGCCTGGCTGCAGAGTCAGGGCCTGCGGGCACGCCTGAGCAGCGAGATGTCCTATGTCAGCGCCGATCAGGTGATTGATATGGCGCTGGCCGGTGCGGGGGTGGCGCTGACCAATGGTCTGTTGGTCGAGGAGGAACTGGCCTGCGGCCGGTTGGTTCGGCCACTGGGTAATCAGGCGGTTCTGGAGGGTTATCTGTTGATCAGCCCTGCGGGTGGATTAAAGCCCGAAGCCAAGCTGTTTCGTCAGTGGCTGTTCGATAAGTTGGTCAATCTCCAGCTATGACTTTTTCTAATAGCCCGGTGCCCTAATCGCGTGTTGTGGTGGTCGGCGCGGCTCTTCTAAGGTTGATTGGCCATTACGGCCTTCCCTGACCCCAACCGCGAGAGCCTCCATGAAGTCACGATCCTCCGCCCTCTGTCGCGCGTTTCTGGCCGGCGCCCTGTCCCTGGGGGTGCTGAGCGCTCAGGCCGCTTCACAGTCGCTGAATGTCATCAATTGGTCCGAGCTGATCCCGGTCGAGGTGCAGAGGGCTTATGCCCAGCAGACCTCGACCGAGCTGACCTACGACATTCTCGATAGCGACGATACCCTGGAGAGCAAGCTGCTGACCGGCAACTCCGGTTACGACGTGGTTTACCCGTCATCCTCCTACATGGCCAAGCAGATTAAGGCCGGTGCCTACGAGCCGCTGGACTGGTCGAAAATTCCCAACCGTGTGCACCTTGATCCCTTGTTGCTGAAAAAGATCGAACTGCACGACCTCGGTAATCGTTATGGGGTGCCCTTTCTCTGGGGCACCAATGGCATCCTGGTCAACGTAAAGCAGGTGCGGGCTATTCTGGGTGAGGATTTCGACCTCAACACCCAGGCTCTGCTGTTCGATCCGGCAGTGGTGAGCAAACTGGCCAAATGTGGCGTGTCTTTCCTCGATTCGCCGCAGGATGTGTTCACCATGGCATTGGCGTATCTGGGTCGTGATCCCAATAGCAACGATGTTGAGGACTACAAGGCGGCCTATATGCAGCTGCAGCGCGTGTGGCCGCATATCCGGCAGGTCAATTCGACCTATCGCGATCAGATCACCCGTGGCGATATCTGTGTGGCCATGGCCTGGAGTGGTGATGCCGGGGTGGTTAACCGCATCGTCCGCGAGAACAAGCTGGACATGGATATCCGTTACATCACGCCCAAGGGGCAGACGCCCATCTGGTTCACCATGATGGGAATCCCCAAGGATGCACCCCACAAAGAGGCTGCTTATCAGTGGATCAACTACCTGCTTGACCCCCAGGTGGCAACAGAGGTGGCTGAGTACAACAGCTACCCAAGTTCGGTGCGCGAAGCACAAGAAGCCAGTCGCGCGATCCAGGATGGTCGTTATGCCCCCGGTGAGGCCGAGATTCGCAGTTTTTATGTGTCGGGCTCGATCGGGCCAAAGACGGTAAAGGTCATGACCAAATACTGGCGACGCCTGTACAGCAACTAATCTGCATGTGGGTGCGTTCCAAGGCAGTTTGCCCCGCTTTGTGCGGGGCTTTTTGGGTGAGGCTGGTATGACGATTAAACGACGGGATTTTCTCAACGGTGCAGCCCTGGCTGTGGGCGCAGGTTTGCTGCCGTGGCAACTGGTGATTGCTGCACAGCAGGTCGGCTATCCGCCGGCACTGACGGGGCTACGTGGCAGTCATGCCGGCAGCTTCGAGGTGGCTCACCAGATGGGCTGGGAAAAGAAGGTGTTCGACACCGACCAGCTGCCCGTGCAGGAGGAGTACGACTTGGTGGTGGTCGGTGCCGGTATCAGTGGTCTGGCCGCCGCCTGGTTCTACCGCGAGCGGCACCCGCAAGCACGTATTCTGCTGCTGGATAACCACGATGACTTCGGCGGGCATGCCAAACGCAATGAGTTTCGTGCCGGTGGCAGGCTGATTCTTGGCTATGGCGGTAGCGAATCGCTTGACTCGCCCAAGGCCAATTTCAGTGACCAGGTGCACCGTCTCCTGCAGGCGCTGGGTGTGCGTCTTGAGCGTTTCGATCAGGCCTATCAGCACCAGCTGTATAAGGAACTGGACAACGCGGTGTTCTTCGATCGAGAGACCTTCGGCGAGGACCGTCTGGTGGTGGGTGAGCCGGATGCGGATCTCGAGGATGAACCGGACTGGGCCGGTTTTATCGAGCGCTTTCCGCTGGCTGATGCTGACCGCGAGGCGCTGCGGGCACTCTACGAGGATGAAGAAGACTACCTTGGTGAACTGCCTACCGATGAGCGTGAGGACTACCTGACCGGCCTGAGCTACCGTGACTATCTCAAGCGGCATGTGGGGTTGTCGGAAAAGGCTATCGCCTATTTTCAGCAGCGCTCCAGCGATGAGTACGGCTATCGCATCGAGTTTTTGCCGGCCAGCGATGCCCGGGATTCCGGATATCCGGGGTTTGCCGGGCTGGGGCTGGATGAGAGTTATGAGGCAGGGGAGGAGCCTTACATCTACCACTTTCCCGACGGTAATGCCGGGGTAGCGCGTCTATTGGTCCGCGATCTGATTCCGGGGGTGGCACCGGGCCGTGGCATGGAGGATGTGGTGTTGGCGCCGTTCGATTATGGCCGTCTGGACATGCCTGGGCAGGCGGTTCGGCTACGTCTGTCGAGCACCGCCGTCAGCGTGCGCAACCGGGACAGCGGAGTGGATGTTGGCTATAGCCATGGCGGACGGTTGTTCCGCGTGCGCGGCCGGCATTGCGTGCTGGCCTGCTACAACATGTTGATCCCCTCTATCTTGCGTGAGTTGCCGACTGAGCAGGCCAGGGCCTTGAGCCAGAACGTCAAGCTCCCCCTGGTGTACGCCAACGTGGTGATTCGCGACTGGAAGAGCTGGGTGGCGCTGGGCATACAAGAGGTCTATTCACCCGGAATGCCGTTCTCGGCGGTCAAACTCGACTATCCAGTCGACCTCGGCGGCTATCGTGCACCTGACGATCCGCAGCAGCCAATCTGTCTGCACATGGTGCAGGTGCCTCATGTGGTAGGTGTCGGTCCGGATCTGCGAACACAGGCGCGTGCAGCACGCATGCAGATCTACACCACCACCTTCGAGCAGTATGAGGCGCAGATTCGCGATCAGTTACAACGGCTGCTGGGAAAGGGGGGCTTCGACAGCCAGCGCGACATTCTGGCCATCACCGTCAATCGCTGGCCACATGGCTACTCCTACTACAGTAATTCGTTGTTCGATGGGCCGGATGGCGGTGAGGCAGTCATGAAGTTGGCCCGTCAGCCTCTGGGGCGAGTGGCCATCGCCAACTCCGATGCTGGCTGGGACCCATACCTGCACGGGGCCGTTGATCAGGCCTGGCGCGCGGTGAATGAGTTGACGTGATCCGTCGAGGTTCGCAGCTAGAGGCTAATTGACGCAACGTTGGCGGTGCTTTCCAAGCAAGGTGTTGCCATCCTGATGTTCAGAAACTGTTGAGTTCTGTACTCAGTATGCCTTGGCAAGGTGCCTATACATGACGCTGCAGCTACCTTCTTAGACGAAAAAGCCGGCCACGAAGGCCGGCTTTTTTTGACTCGTGCGGATTAGCGATATTCGCAGAGGTAAGCGGTATCAACGGCAACCTGAAGTTGGAACTTACTGTTAGCCGGTACGGTGAACTGGCTGCCAGCGGCGAAGGTTTCCCAGTTATCGCTACCCGGCAGCTTGACGGTCAGGGCGCCAGCTACCACATGCATGATTTCCAGCTGGCTGGTGCCGAATTCATATTCACCCGGTGCCATCACGCCGACAGTGGCCGGGCCTTCGCTCATGGCGAAACCGATGGATTTGACGGTGCCGTCGAAGTACTCGTTGACCTTGAACATGTGTCGTTCCTCGAAGGGGGTTAAAAATGGCTCGCCAGTATGCCCAAGGCGACGCGCGCCGTCACTGACTTGGCCGGCTTTAACCGGCAAAGATCAGCGGCAGCAGGCGTGCGGTATTACGCGCATCTTCCAGGGCGCGGTGTTGCTGGCCCTGGAATGTCATACCGGCTAATTGCAGGGCCATGTGCAGGCCTACTGCGCGCTTGAGCTGACGGGCCTCGGCGAAACGCTGTTTGAGGTTGCTATGAGTGAGCTGACGCAGACTGCTGTGCAGGTCATGGCGCTGCCATTCCAGCTCAAACTGGCGGCGGTCATAGTCGCCCCAACTGGCCCAGCCGGCCAGGTTGCCCAAGTGCGGAGCCAGCCAACGCTCGAATTGCGGCCAGATTGTCGTCAGTGCTGTGGCGCTGTCGACATCGGACTGACTGATGTGAGTGAGCTCGCGGCAGAAGCTGGTCAGGCAGGGGCGCCGCAGCGGGCGGACGAAGCGCTGAAAGTGATCCAGTTCGTGACCATCGACAGTTACCAGGCTGGCGCCGATTTCGATGATTTCCATGTCTTCCACTGGCCAGCCACCTTCTTCGGTAGTGGCTTCCAGGTCAATTACCAACCAGTTGCGCATAGGCCCTCCATTGCTCGTCGGGGAGTATGGAAGCTTCGCTGAATTTGGGCAAAGTGCTGCAACAGTGGCTGCGGACAGCATCCATACAGTTTTCCTGCATCGCTGTGCTGGCAGAGCCCCCGGGGTGGCAGGCTATGCTTGCAGCCATTGATGACGGAGGTGGGCATGGCGAAGGTAGCGTTTATCGGATTGGGTGTGATGGGTTTTCCCATGGCGGGGCACCTGGCGCGCAAAGGGCATCAGGTGTGCGTGTACAACCGTTCCTCGGCCAAGGCGGCTGACTGGTGCGTGCAGTTTGCCGGTACTTCAGCAACAACCCCGCGCGAGGCTGCGCAGGGTGCCGATCTGGTGATGACCTGCGTGGGCAATGATGATGACCTGCGCAGCGTGGTACTGGGCAGCGATGGCGCTTTTTCCGGCATGTCGCCGGGTAGCGTGCTGGTCGATCACACCACGGCTTCAGCGGATGTGGCCCGTGAGCTGGCAGTGCTGGCAGCCGAGCGCGAGCTGGGCTTTCTCGATGCACCTGTCTCCGGCGGCCAGGCGGGGGCGGAAAATGGCGTGCTGACCGTGATGGTTGGTGGTGAGCAGGCCTTCTATGAGCGCGCCGAACCGGTCATCGACAGCTACGCCAAGATGGTCAAGCTGATGGGGCCGGTTGGCAGCGGCCAACTGACCAAGATGGTCAACCAGATCTGCATCGGTGGTCTGGTTCAGGGGTTGGCTGAGGCACTGCACTTTGCCCAGTGCGCGGGGCTCGATGGGCATGCGGCGATGGAGGTGATCAGCAAGGGCGCGGCGCAGTCCTGGCAGCTGGAAAATCGTCACCAGAGCATGCTGGCTGGCAAGTTCGACTTTGGTTTTGCGGTGGACTGGATGCGCAAGGACTTGTCGATTCTGTTGGATGAGGCCCGTCGCAACGGTGCACAGCTGCCGGTGACCGCACTGGTCGATCAGTTTTACGCGGACATTCAGGCCATGGGTGGTGGGCGTTGGGACACTTCCAGTCTGCTGGCGCGGCTCAAGCAGGTGCCCAAGGGCTGATCAGGCACGGAAGATAAAGTACACCGCACCCAGCAGGCACAGGCCCGCCCACAGGTAGTCGAGTTTCAGCGGTTGTTGCATGTACAGCAAGCTGAATGGCACGAACACCGCCAGGGTGATGACCTCCTGCATGATTTTCAGCTGGCCAATCGACAGCTCGGTGTAGCCGATGCGGTTGGCTGGCACCATTATCAGGTACTCAAACAGGGCAATGCTCCAGCAGATCAGGGCGGCGATATACCAGGGCTTGCTGCCCAGGGATTTCAGGTGACCGTACCAGGCGAAGGTCATGAAGATGTTAGATAAGGCTAACATCGCAGCGGTTTGCAGCCATATGGGCATGACATAGCTCCAGATTAATCATGAGCAAGCCTAATCAGACGTTGCCTGTGCCACAACTTTGCATGTGGGTGACCTGGCTGTGCTTTTCGATTGCAGCGGATAAAATCAGCAGGGTTTGCTGACCGTCCTGCTCTGAGGTTGCTGCCATGAATTGCCGCGCGGGCTGCGGTGCCTGCTGTATCGCACCATCCATTACCTCACCTATACCCGGCATGCCCGCTGGCAAAGCTGCCGGGCAACGCTGTATTCATCTGACGCTTGAGCAACGCTGTGCCATTTTTGGTCAACCTGAGCGCCCTGCAGTCTGTTCCGCCTTCAGTGCTGATCCAGCGGTGTGTGGAGAGAGTGCAGAGGAGGCGATTCGTCTGTTGGGGTGGCTGGAGCAGGCAACTGCGTCGTGATTTTCTCCGTCCGGCAGGTACTGCCGACTGATTTACTTGTTAAGGAAAACCAATGATCGAGTTGACACGTGTGACTGCATTTTGCGGTTTGAGCATGCTGGCCATGGCCGGGGTTGCCCAGGCCGAAGAGTGGCAACTGGCCAAGGATGAGGAGGGTATCCGCGTCTATCTGAGCGCTGTCGAGGGTTCGAAATACAAGGCCTATCGGGGGGTGACCACGATCAAGAGTGATATGGCCACGCTGCGTGCCTTGCAGGACGATGTACAGGGCTCCTGTCTATGGATTCATGCTTGTTCCGGACAGATGCTGCTCAAGCACGAAGGCACGCAAAGCTGGGTCTATACACGTTTTGAGATGCCGTGGCCGGTAACGGCACGAGACTCGATCTTGCAAGTGGTGACGGTGGAAAATTCTGACGGCAGCCTGACACGAACCATGGCTGGCAAGCCGCAGTACCTGCCAGAGGATAAGGATTATATCCGCGTGACCAGTCTGCAAGGCTATTGGAGCTTCGTGCCGAAGTCGGCGGGTGAAGTTGAGGTGACTTACCAGGCGCATACTGAACCGGGCGGCAGTGTGCCCTCCTGGCTGGCCAACAGTTTCGTGGTGGATGCCCCGTTCAACACCCTGAGCGGGTTGCGCGACAAAGCTGAAAGTCGATGAAGCGCCACTGAAATGAAAAAAGGCTGCCAATGGCAGCCTTTTTTCTTGCTGGTACGGCGCTTACTTACGCTGATCCAGTGGTACCAAGTCGCGCTGTGTGTAGCCGGTGTACAGCTGGCGCGGGCGGCCGATCTTGTATGGGCTGGAGAGCATTTCTTTCCAGTGCGAAATCCAGCCGACGGTGCGGGCGAGGGCGAAGATCACAGTGAACATGCTGGTCGGAATGCCGATCGCCTTGAGGATGATCCCCGAGTAGAAGTCGACGTTCGGGTACAGGTTGCGCTCCTTGAAGTACGGATCGGTCAGGGCGATCTCTTCCAGGCGCATGGCCAGTTGCAGCTGCGGATCGTTGGTGATGCCCAGCTCGCTCAGTACTTCGTCGCAGGTCTGCTTCATCACGGTGGCGCGCGGGTCACGGTTTTTGTAAACGCGGTGACCGAAGCCCATCAGCTTGAACGGATCGTTCTTGTCCTTCGCCTTGGCGATGAACTTGTCGATGTTCTCGACGCTGCCAATTTCGTCCAGCATGCTCAGTACGGCTTCGTTGGCGCCGCCGTGTGCCGGGCCCCAGAGTGCAGCGATACCGGCAGCGATACAGGCGAACGGGTTGGCGCCGGAAGAGCCGGCCAGGCGTACGGTAGAAGTAGAAGCGTTCTGCTCATGGTCGGCGTGCAGGACGAAGATACGGTCCATGGCTTTGGCCAATACCGGGCTGATCGGTTTGATCTCGCACGGGGTGTTGAACATCATGTGCAGGAAGTTTTCCGCGTAGTTCAGGTCGTTACGCGGGTACATCATGGGTTGGCCCATGGAGTACTTGTAGGTCATGGCTGCAATGGTCGGCATCTTGGCGATCAGGCGCATGGCCGAAACTTCGCGGTGATGCGGATTATTGATGTCCAGCGAGTCGTGGTAGAAGGCGGAGAGGGCGCCGACTACGCCACACATGATGGCCATTGGGTGGGCATCGCGGCGGAAGCCGTTGAAGAAACTCTTCAACTGCTCGTGAACCATGGTGTGGTTCTTGATGGTGCTGACGAACTTGGCCTTTTGCTCTGCGCTCGGCAATTCACCGTTCAGTAGCAAGTAGCAGGTTTCCAGGTAGTCGGACTTTTCGGCCAACTGCTCGATCGGGTAGCCGCGATGCAGCAGGATGCCCTGATCGCCGTCGATATAGGTGATTTTCGACTCGCAAGAGGCGGTCGACATAAAGCCAGGATCAAATGTGAAGCGACCCGTGGCGGTTAAGCCCCGTACGTCAACTACATCGGGACCAACGGTGCCGGTCAGAACGGGCAGCTCTACGGGGGCATTGCCCTCGATGATCAACTGCGCTTTTTTGTCAGCCATGTGTGGCCTCCTGTTTATGCTTGAAATCATCAGACAGCCCCCCACGCAGGGCCCGCAACACTATAGAGACATAAATTTGAATGTCAATTTGCGCCAAGCCAGATGGCAGACGGCTTCCAGCCCTGTTTTAGCGCACTTCAAGTGCTGCTAATACGCCATTTATTAAGGTGGCGCAATGCGCTTTTAGCGAGGGTCTTTACGTTGTCATTAGTTGCCTAACTGTCTATACTCTGCGACCGGCCGTCAGGGCTTTAGGGCCTGCGTTTTGGCGGTTGGCACTCCCTGGTGAAGGGGTACCTGACCAGTGCACTTCCCGACAACTTGCCCTGTTTGTTAGGGGCCTCTAGTGTGAAAAAAGCCGTGAATAGCCAACGACCTGTAAACCTAGATCTCAGGACTATCAAACTCCCGATCACTGCTTATACGTCCATTCTGCACCGTGTTTCCGGTGTCATCCTCTTTGTCGGCCTTGCCGTGATGCTGTTTGCACTCGACAAGTCGCTGAGCTCAGAGGAAGGCTTTGCAGAAGTTAAGGCGTGTCTGACCAGCCCGCTGGCCAAGCTGATTGTGTGGGGGCTGTTGTCCGCTCTGCTGTATCACCTGGTGGCCGGTGTACGCCATCTGATCATGGACATGGGTGTCGGCGAGTCGCTGGAAGGCGGCAAGCTGGGCTCGAAAATCGTCATCGTGGTTTCCGTGGTGGTGATCCTGCTGGCAGGGGTGTGGATATGGTAACCAACGTAACGAACTTCTCTCGCTCTGGCCTCTACGACTGGATGGCTCAGCGCGTATCTGCGGTTGTTCTCGCGGCTTATTTCCTGTTTCTGATCGGCTTCCTCGTGATGAATCCGGGCCTCGGCTATGCCGAATGGCACGGCCTGTTTGCTCACACGGCGATGCGCATCTTCAGTCTGTTGGCCCTTGTGGCCCTAGGCGCTCACGCCTGGGTTGGCATGTGGACCATCTCCACGGACTACCTAACGCCAATGGCGCTGGGTAAGTGGGCAACTGTCGTGCGTTTCCTGTTCCAGGCGTTCTGCGGCATTGCCATGTTCGCGTTCTTCGTCTGGGGCGTACAGATTCTCTGGGGTGTCTGATTAATGTCTAGCATTCGTACTCTTTCCTATGACGCCATCATTATTGGTGGTGGCGGTGCCGGCATGCGTGCCGCGCTGCAACTGGCTCAGGGCGGCCATAAGACCGCTGTAGTCACCAAGGTCTTCCCGACTCGTTCGCATACCGTGTCCGCGCAGGGCGGTATCACCTGTGCTATCGCGTCCAACGATCCGAACGACGATTGGCGCTGGCACATGTACGACACCGTCAAGGGCTCCGACTATATCGGCGATCAGGATGCGATCGAATACATGTGTTCTGTCGGCCCGGAAGCTGTGTTCGAACTCGAGCACATGGGTCTGCCGTTCTCTCGTACCGAGCAAGGCCGTATTTATCAGCGTCCGTTCGGTGGTCAGTCCAAAGGTCCGGATAATCCGACCCAGGCGGCCCGTACCTGCGCTGCTGCTGACCGTACCGGTCACGCGTTGCTGCACACGCTGTATCAGGCCAACCTGAAAGCCGGCACCTCGTTTCTTAACGAGTGGTACGCAGTCGATCTGGTGAAGAACCAGGACGGCGCAGTGGTCGGTACCATTGCCATTTGCATCGAAACTGGTGAAACCGTCTACATCCGCTCCAAGGCCGTGGTTCTGGCTACTGGCGGTGCTGGTCGTATCTACGCTTCCACCACCAATGCCCTGATCAACACTGGCGACGGCGTGGGCATGGCTCTGCGTGCAGGCGTGCCGGTGCAGGACATCGAAATGTGGCAGTTCCACCCGACCGGTATTGCCGGCGCTGGGGTACTGGTTACTGAAGGTTGCCGCGGTGAAGGTGGTTACCTGATCAACGCCCATGGCGAGCGTTTCATGGAGCGCTATGCGCCCAACGCCAAAGACCTGGCTGGTCGCGACGTGGTTGCTCGCTCCATGGTCAAGGAAGTCATCGCCGGTAACGGCTGTGGCCCGGACAAGGATCACGTGCTGCTCAAGCTCGATCACCTCGGCGAAGAAGTGCTGCACAGCCGCTTGCCGGGTATCTGTGAGCTGTCCAAGACTTTCGCTCACGTCGACCCTGTCGTTGCACCGGTTCCAGTGATTCCGACCTGCCATTACATGATGGGCGGCGTGCCAACCAACATTCATGGTCAGGCCATCACTCAGGATGCCAACGGCAACGACAAGATTATCGAAGGCCTGTTTGCAGTTGGTGAAGTAGCCTGTGTATCGGTGCACGGTGCCAACCGCCTGGGCGGCAACTCGCTGCTCGATCTGGTGGTGTTCGGTCGTGCTGCTGGTATTCACCTGGAAAAAGCGCTGAAAGAAGGCGTGGAAGTCCGTGGTGCCAGCGAAACCGATATCGAGCAATCACTGGCTCGACTGGCGGGTGTCAATCAGCGCAGCACTGGCGAAGACGTCGCTCCGCTGCGTAAAGAGCTGCAACAGTGCATGCAGAACTACTTCGGTGTATTCCGTACCGGTGAATACATGCAGAAGGGCATCAAACAACTGGCCGACCTGCGTGAGCGGATCGCGACTGTCAAAATCGCGGACAAGAGCCAGGCATTCAACACTGCGCGTATCGAAGCATTGGAACTGCAAAACCTTCTCGAAGTGGCTGAAGCGACCGCGATTGCTGCCGAGGTTCGTAAAGAATCCCGCGGCGCTCACGCTCGTGAAGACTTCGAAGAGCGTGACGACGAAAACTGGCTCTGCCACTCCCTGTACTTCCCAGGTGAGAAGCGCGTGAGCAAGCGTTCGGTCAACTTCTCGCCGAAAACAGTTCCAGCGTTTGAACCCAAGGTCCGGACTTATTAAGGGTGCCTGATATGTCGCAAGCCAATTTGCTGCAAGTAAGCGTTTATCGTTACAACCCGGAAAAAGATGCTGCGCCGTTCATGCAGGATTTCCAGGTCGATACCGGCGGCAAGGACATCATGGTTCTTGATGTGCTGGCGTTGATCAAGGAACAGGACGAAGGTTTCTCCTATCGTCGCTCCTGCCGTGAAGGCGTGTGTGGTTCCGATGGTATGAACATCAACGGCAAGAATGGCCTGGCCTGTATCACGCCGATTTCAGCTGCCGGCCTGAAAGGCGGCAAGCTGGTGATCCGCCCGCTGCCAGGGCTGCCTGTCATTCGTGACTTGGCTGTTGATATGAGCATCTTCTACAAGCAATACGAGAAGGTGCAGCCTTTCCTGCAGAACGACACGCCGGCTCCGGCCATCGAGCGTCTGCAGTCGCCGGAAGAGCGCGAGAAGCTGGACGGTCTGTACGAGTGCATCCTGTGCGCGTGCTGCTCCACCAGCTGCCCGTCCTTCTGGTGGAACCCGGACAAGTTCCTCGGTCCCGCTGCACTGCTGCAGGCCTATCGCTTCCTGGCCGACAGCCGTGACACCAAGACTGCAGAGCGTCTGGCATCGCTGGATGATCCGTTCAGTGTGTTCCGTTGCCGCGGCATCATGAACTGCGTGAACGTTTGCCCGAAAGGTCTCAACCCGACCAAGGCAATCGGCCACGTACGCAACATGTTGCTGCAAAGCGCTACCTGATTCAGTTTTACCCGTGACACCTGCGGCAGCGGCCTAACACTGCTGCCGCAGTAGAACCAGAGCCGCAGCTCACAAAGCCGCGGCTCTTACTTGAAAAGAATTTGATGACCAGCAGGGGCATCCGGGCTGGTGCCCGGACTATCTGCGGGATCCGTGGTGGCTTACCCGTCGCTGCTTCAGGACTTTGAGTCGCAATACGGCTCCACGCCGGTGGTGTCCCCTTACCGAGGGTGACCAAGCATGCAAGAAAGCGTGATGCAGCGCATGTGGGACAGTGCCCACCTATCCGGTGGTAACGCTGCCTATGTGGAAGAGCTCTATGAGCTTTACCTGCACGATCCCAACGCTGTGCCAGAAGAGTGGCGCACCTATTTCCAGAAATTGCCGACTGACGGCAATGCCGCCACCGACGTTTCGCACTCGACCGTCCGCGATCATTTCGTGCTGTTGGCCAAGAACCAGCGTCGCGCACAACCGGTTTCGGCTGGTAGTGTCAGCAGTGAGCATGAAAAGAAGCAGGTTGAAGTACTGCGTCTGATTCAGGCGTATCGCATGCGTGGCCATCAGGCTGCGACGCTCGACCCGCTGGGTCTGTGGAAGCGTCCGTCTCCGGCTGACCTGGCGATCAACCACTATGGTCTGACCAACGCCGATCTCGATACCACCTTCCGTACCGGTGAGCTTTACATCGGCAAGGAAGAGGCAACTCTACGGGAAATCTTTGACGCGCTGCAGCAGACATATTGCCGCACCATTGGCGCCGAGTTTACCCACATTGTCGATTCCGAGCAGCGCAAGTGGTTCCAGCAGCGCCTGGAAAGCGTGCGTGGTCGTCCGGTGTTTTCCAGCGAAGTGCAGGGCCATTTGCTCGAGCGTCTGACCGCTGCAGAAGGTCTGGAAAAGTACCTCGGCACCAAGTACCCGGGCACCAAGCGTTTCGGCCTGGAAGGTGGCGAGAGTCTGATTCCGCTGCTGGATGAAATCATTCAGCGCAGTGGCTCCTACGGCACCAAGGAAATCGTCATTGGCATGGCCCACCGCGGCCGCCTCAACGTACTGGTCAACACCTTCGGCAAGAACCCGCGTGACCTGTTCGACGAGTTCGAAGGCAAGAAGGTCGATGGCCTGTCTTCAGGTGACGTTAAGTATCACCAGGGTTTCTCCTCCAACGTCATGACCTCCGGTGGTGAAGTGCACCTGGCGCTGGCGTTCAACCCGTCCCACCTGGAGATCGTCTCTCCAGTGGTTGAAGGTTCGGTGCGTGCCCGTCAGGATCGTCGCAGCGACCCGAATGGCGACAGCGTGCTGCCGATCTCCCTGCATGGTGATGCGGCATTTGCCGGCCAGGGCGTGGTCATGGAAACCTTCCAGATGTCGCAGACCCGCGGCTACAAGACTGGCGGTACCATCCACATCGTGATCAACAACCAGGTGGGCTTCACCACCAGCCGTCCGGAAGACTCGCGCTCCACCGAGTACTGCACCGACGTGGCGAAGATGATCCAGGCGCCGATCTTCCATGTGAATGGTGATGATCCAGAAGCTGTGCTGTTCGTTACCCAACTGGCCGTTGACTACCGCATGCAGTTCAAGCGTGACGTGGTCATTGACCTGGTCTGCTACCGCCGCCGTGGTCACAACGAAGCGGACGAGCCGAGCGGTACCCAGCCGTTGATGTACCAGCAGATCGCCAAGCAGCGCACGACCCGCGAGCTTTATGCCGAGAGCCTGGTCAATAGTGGTCGTATGGATCTTGAGCGCATTCAGGCCAAGATCGACGAGTACCGCAATGCGCTGGATAACGGTCAGCATGTGGTCAAAAGCCTGGTCAAGGAACCGAACAAAGAACTGTTCGTTGATTGGCGTCCCTACCTGGGCCATGCCTGGACCGCTCGTCACGACACCCGTTGCGAGCTGAAAACCCTGCAGGATCTGGCCGGCAAACTGCTCGACCTGCCGGAAGGCCTGGTGCTGCAGCGTCAGGTAGCCAAGGTGCTGGAAGACCGGGTCAAAATGACTGCAGGCGCCATGCCGATCAACTGGGGTTACGCCGAGAACCTGGCCTACGCCACGCTGCTGCAGGCCGGTCACCCGGTGCGTATCACCGGTCAGGACGTCGGTCGTGGCACCTTCTCGCACCGCCATGCTGCGTTGCACAACCAGAAGGACGCCAGCACTTACCTGCCGCTGCAAAACCTGTTCGAGGGCCAGCCAAAGTTCGACCTTTACGACTCCTTCCTCTCGGAAGAAGCGGTACTGGCCTTCGAATATGGCTACTCGACCACCGTGCCCAATGCACTGGTGATCTGGGAAGCCCAGTTCGGCGACTTCGCCAACGGCGCTCAGGTGGTGTTCGACCAGTTCATCTCCAGTGGCGAGCACAAGTGGGGCCGTCTGTGCGGCCTGACCATGCTGCTGCCGCACGGCTATGAAGGGCAGGGCCCGGAGCACAGCTCCGCACGTCTGGAGCGCTACCTGCAGCTGTGCGCCGAGCACAACATGCAGGTCTGCGTACCGACCACCCCGGCACAGATATACCATCTGCTGCGCCGCCAGGTGATTCGCCCGCTGCGCAAGCCGCTGGTAGTTCTGACGCCCAAGTCGCTGCTGCGTCACCCACTGGCTATCTCGACCCTGGAAGATCTGGCCGAAGGTTCGTTCCAGACCGTGATTCCCGAGGTAGATCCGATCGATCCGAAGAAGGTCGAGCGCCTGATTCTGTGCAGCGGCAAGGTCTATTACGACCTGCTGGCCAAGCGCCGTACCGAAGGTCGCGAGGACATCGCCATCGTGCGCATCGAGCAGCTCTATCCGTTCCCGGAAGACGATCTGGCCGAAGCCCTGGCGCCGTACAAGTACCTCAAGCACATCGTCTGGTGTCAGGAAGAACCGATGAACCAGGGGGCCTGGTATTGCAGCCAGCACCATATGCGTCGCGTCGCTTCGGCACACAAGAAAGCCCTGTTCCTCGAGTACGCCGGTCGCGAAGCCTCCGCTGCTCCGGCATGTGGCTACGCTTCGATGCACGCCGAGCAGCAGGAAAAACTCCTGCAGGACGCTTTTAACGTTTAACGCCTTCGCGTATCGAGGCGACGGCACGGGCCGTCGCCTCCTTGAAGAAAACGAATTTAAGGAACACAAAGAATGGCTATCGAGATCAAAGCCCCAACCTTCCCGGAATCGGTTGCCGACGGCACCGTGGCTACCTGGCACAAGAAGCCGGGCGATGCGGTCAAGCGCGATGAGCTGATCGTCGACATCGAAACTGACAAGGTGGTGATGGAAGTCCTCGCTGAAGCCGACGGCGTGCTCGCCGAAATCGTCAAGAACGAAGGCGATACCGTGCTCTCCGGCGAGCTGCTGGGCAAGTTGGGTGCCGCTGGCGCAGCCGTCGCTGCTGCCCCAGCCGCTGCTGCTCCGGTTGCCGCCTCTGCCGCCGCTCCGGCTGCAAGCGATGACGACGCCATTCTCTCGCCGGCCGCGCGCAAGATCGCCGAAGAAGGTGGTATCGATCCGAACAGCATCACCGGCACCGGCAAAGGTGGTCGTGTGACCAAGGAAGACGCCGTGGCTGCGGTTGCCGCCAAGAAGTCAGCTCCGGCTGCCGCCGCCAAACCGGCCGCCCCGGCTGCCGAGGCACCGGTATTCGCCGCCGGCGACCGCGTCGAGAAGCGCGTGCCAATGACCCGTCTGCGTGCCAAGGTCGCCGAGCGTCTGGTTGAAGCTCAGTCCACCATGGCCATGCTGACCACCTTCAACGAAGTGGACATGCACGAAGTCATGGCCCTGCGCTCGAAGTACAAGGACTTGTTCGAGAAGACCCACAACGGCGTGCGCCTGGGCTTCATGTCGTTCTTCGTCAAGGCCGCTGTCGAGGCACTCAAACGCTTCCCGGCAGTCAACGCCTCGATCGACGGCAACGACATTGTCTACCACGGCTACCAGGACATCGGCGTGGCCGTTTCCAGCGACCGTGGCCTGGTGGTTCCGGTGCTGCGCAACGCCGAGCTGATGAGCTTGGCCGAAGTCGAAAACGGCATCGCCACCTTCGGCAAGAAGGCCCGTGACGGCAAGCTGTCGATCGAAGAGATGACCGGTGGCACCTTCACCATCACCAACGGCGGTACCTTCGGTTCGATGATGTCGACCCCGATCGTCAACCCGCCGCAGGCCGCGATTCTGGGCATGCACAACATCATCCAGCGCCCGGTGGCCATCAATGGCCAGGTTGTGATTCGTCCGATGATGTACCTGGCGCTGTCCTACGATCACCGTCTGATCGACGGCAAGGAAGCGGTGAGCTTCCTGGTGACCATCAAGAACCTGCTGGAAGACCCGGCTCGTCTGCTGCTGGACATCTGATCCTGCTGCTGTACACGCGGTGGTCCTCACAAGGGGCCACCCGGTTTTATCCGAGAAGGAATGAGTTATGACCCAGAAATTCGACGTGGTAGTGATTGGCGCCGGCCCAGGAGGCTATGTGGCCGCCATCAAGGCCGCGCAACTTGGTCTGAAGACCGCCTGCATCGAGAAGTACCAGGACAAGGACGGCAAGGTCGCCCTGGGCGGTACCTGCCTGAACGTCGGTTGCATCCCGTCTAAGGCGTTGCTGGATAGCTCCTACAAGTATCACGAGGCCCACGAAGGCTTCAAAATCCATGGTATCGACGTTAAAGGCGTGACCATGGATGTACCGGCGATGGTCGCGCGCAAGAACAGCATCATCAAGAACCTGACTGGCGGCGTTGCCGGCCTGTTCAAGTCCAATGGTGTGACCTTGCTGGAAGGCCACGGCAAACTGCTGGCTGGCAAAAAAGTTGAAGTTACCGGCACCGACGGATCTGTGCAGATCGTCGAAGCCGAGAACGTGATTCTTGCTTCCGGTTCCAAGCCGGTCGACATTCCGCCGGCTCCGGTCGATCAGGACGTGATCGTCGACTCCACTGGCGCCCTGGAATTCCAGGCCGTACCGAAGAAATTGGGCGTGATCGGCGCTGGTGTGATCGGCCTGGAGCTGGGCTCGGTGTGGGCCCGTCTGGGTGCTGAAGTCACTGTTCTCGAAGCAATGGACAAGTTCCTTGCATCCGCCGACGAGCAGATTTCCAAGGAAGCCCTGAAAATCTTCAACAAGCAGGGCCTGGATATCCGTCTGGGCGCTCGCGTGACCGGTAGCGAAGTGAAGAAGAAGCAGGTGACTGTGACCTTCACCGACGCCACGGGTGAGCAGAAGCTGACTTTCGACAAGCTAATCGTTGCGGTCGGTCGCCGTCCGGTCACCACCAACCTGCTAGCCGCCGACAGCGGCGTGACTCTCGACGAGCGTGGCTTCATCTTCGTTGACGACTTCTGCGCCACCAGTGTACCGGGCGTGTACGCCATCGGTGACGTGGTGCGCGGCGCGATGCTCGCGCACAAGGCTTCGGAAGAGGGCGTGATGGTTGCCGAGCGCATCAAGGGCCACAAAGCCCAGATGAACTACGACCTGGTGCCGTCGGTGATCTACACCCATCCGGAAATCGCCTGGGTCGGCAAGACCGAGCAGCAACTGAAAGGCGAGGGCGTTGAAATCAACGTCGGTACCTTCCCGTTCGCCGCCAGCGGCCGTGCCATGGCGGCCAACGACACCGCCGGTCTGGTCAAGGTCATCGCCGATGCCAAGACCGACCGCGTGCTGGGCGTACATGTTATTGGCCCAAGCGCGGCCGAACTGGTGCAGCAGGGTGCCATCGGCATGGAATTCGGCACCAGTGCCGAAGACCTGGGCATGATGGTGTTCTCGCACCCAACCTTGTCCGAAGCGCTGCACGAAGCGGCTTTGGCAGTGAATGGCCACGCCATCCACATCGCCAACCGCAAGAAGCGCTAAATACAGAAAACGCGTGGTGCCCGGTGATTGCCGGGCACCCAATCGCAGGAAAAACCACGTCAGACGGCCCGCATCCAGCTCTCAAGGCCGCTGCAGGAATGTCTGACGGGACTGCTAACCAGAGCAGTTACACGGTGGTGCGGTGCCATGAGCACAGCACCGAATGCGCAATACCTAAACGAAGAACGGTAGATAAGCATGAATCTTCACGAGTATCAGGGTAAGCAGCTGTTCGCTGAGTACGGCCTGCCGGTATCCACTGGTTTCGCCGTTGACACCCCGGAAGACGCAGCTGCGGCTTGCGACAAGATCGGTGGCAGCGAGTGGGTTGTCAAAGCCCAGGTGCACGCCGGTGGCCGCGGCAAAGCGGGCGGTGTAAAGCTGGTGCGTAACAAGGAAGACGCCAAGGCGTTCGCCGCTCAGTGGCTGGGCAAGCGTCTGGTGACCTACCAGACTGACGCCAATGGCCAGCCAGTGACCAAGATCCTGGTCGAGTCGTGCACCGACATCGACAAGGAACTGTACCTCGGCGCCGTCGTCGACCGTTCCAGCCGCCGTATCGTGTTCATGGCGTCCACCGAAGGTGGCGTGGACATCGAGAAAGTCGCCCACGACACTCCCGAGAAGATCCTCAAGGCCACTATCGACCCGCTGGTTGGCGCGCAGCCGTACCAGGGCCGCGAGCTGGCTTTCCAGCTGGGCCTGAAGGGCGACCAGATCAAGCAGTTCACCCATATCTTCGTTGGCCTGGCCAAGCTGTTCCAGGACTATGACCTGGCGCTGCTGGAAGTGAACCCGCTGGTCATCAAGAAAGACGGCAACCTGCACTGCCTGGACGCCAAGATCAACATCGACAGCAACGCCATGTACCGCCAGCCCAAACTGCGCGCCATGCATGACCCGTCGCAGGACGATCCGCGCGAAGCCCACGCTGCCAAGTTCGAACTGAACTACGTAGCTCTTGAAGGCAACATCGGCTGCATGGTCAACGGTGCCGGTCTGGCCATGGGCACCATGGACATCGTCAACCTGCACGGCGGCAAGCCAGCCAACTTCCTTGACGTCGGTGGTGGTGCGACCAAAGAGCGCGTGACCGAAGCGTTCAAGATCATCCTGTCCGACAGCAACGTCGCGGCCGTACTGGTCAACATCTTCGGCGGCATCGTTCGCTGCGACATGATTGCCGAAGGCATCATCGGCGCCGTGAAAGAAGTCGGCGTGAAGATTCCGGTCGTGGTTCGTCTGGAAGGCAACAACGCTGAACTGGGCGCCAAGGTTCTGGCCGAAAGCGGCCTGAACATCATCGCGGCAACCAGCCTGACCGACGCTGCAGAGCAAGTCGTCAAAGCTGCGGAGGGCAAGTAATGAGCGTCCTGATCAATAAAGACACCAAAGTCATCTGCCAGGGCTTCACCGGCTCGCAGGGCACTTTCCACTCCGAACAAGCCATCGCCTACGGCACCAAGATGGTTGGCGGCGTGACTCCGGGCAAGGGCGGCACCACTCACCTGGGCCTGCCGGTGTTCAACACCGTCAAGGAAGCCGTTGAGACTACCGGCGCCACTGCTTCGGTGATCTACGTTCCGGCTCCGTTCTGCAAGGACTCGATCCTGGAAGCAGCTTTCGGCGGCATCAAGCTGATCGTCTGCATCACCGAAGGCATCGCGACCATCGACATGCTGGAAGCCAAGGTCAAGTGCGACGAGCTGGGCGTACGCCTGATCGGCCCGAACTGCCCGGGCGTGATCACTCCCGGCGAATGCAAGATCGGCATCATGCCGGGCCACATTCACCTGCCGGGCAAAGTCGGCATCGTGTCCCGTTCGGGCACCCTGACTTACGAAGCCGTGAAGCAGACCACTGACGCCGGTTTCGGTCAGTCCACCTGTGTCGGCATCGGTGGCGACCCGATCCCGGGCTCCAACTTCATCGACATCCTCAAGCTGTTCCAGGAAGACCCGAAGACCGAAGCGATCGTGATGATCGGCGAGATCGGCGGTTCCGCTGAAGAAGAAGCGGCTGCCTACATCAAGGCCAACGTGACCAAGCCGGTGGTGTCTTACATCGCTGGTGTCACCGCGCCGCCCGGCAAGCGCATGGGCCACGCTGGCGCCATCATTTCCGGTGGTAAAGGTACTGCGGACGAGAAGTTCGCTGCCCTGCAGGACGCTGGTGTGAAAACCGTGCGTTCGCTGGCCGACATCGGCAAGGCCCTGGCCGAGCTGACCGGTTGGGAAGTCAAGAAAGCCTGAGGCTGACTTGTGCTGAAAAAGGCCACCTTCGGGTGGCCTTTTTTATTGCTGTCGGTTCGATCAGAAATTTGTGCCGGAGCGACAGATTGTTGCGTCCGATCGACAGTCCGACCGCTGTCAGACGCGCTGCCGCGATAAAATCGTTAGGCTTGCAACTATATGTCCCGGCGAGGCTCCACAAGGGCTGGCGGTGGGTACCTGTGGAGCGCCTGAACCGGGCGCTGCACGCTTCCTGAACTCAAAGGAAACCTGCTTTTTCTCCCTGTTTTCCAGCTTGGTACTTCCCGCTATGACCCGTTTGAAAGGCCCCGATCTCCTGGCCCTTGGCTTTATGACGTTTGCCCTGTTTCTCGGGGCCGGCAACATCATCTTCCCCCCAAGCGCCGGTATGGCGGCGGGGGAGAACCTGTGGGCCGCCGCCCTGGGTTTCCTCCTTACCGGCGTCGGCCTGCCGCTGCTCACTGTGGTTGCCCTGGCCCGCGTTGGCGGTGGCATGGCCAACCTCACGGCGCCACTGGGGCGCAAGGCCGGCACGCTGTTCGCAGTGGCGGTGTACCTGGCCATCGGCCCGCTGTTCGCCACCCCGCGTACCGCTGTGGTGTCGTTCGAGATGGGCGTGGCGCCGTTCAGCGGCAACAGTGATCTGGCACTGATGATCTACAGCGCCGCTTATTTCGCCGCCGTGCTGTTCCTCTCGCTGAATCCGGGGCAACTGGTCGACCGTATCGGCAAGTTCATCACCCCGGTGCTGCTGGCTGCCTTGCTGGTGCTTGGTGGTGCAGCGCTGCTGGCTCCGGCCGGCGAGATCGGCCAGAGCAATGCGGTCTATCAGGCCATGCCCCTGGTGCAGGGCTTCCTGCAGGGCTACCTGACCATGGATACCCTCGGCGCGCTGGTGTTCGGCATCGTCATTGCCACCGCCATTCGGGGTCGTGGGGTGAGCGATGGTCGCCTGATCACGCGCTATTCGGTGATCGCCGGCCTTATTGCGGCGACCGGCCTGTCGCTGGTCTACCTGTCACTGTTCTATCTCGGTGCCACCAGCCAGGGTATTGCCGGCGACGCACAGAACGGCGTACAGATTCTCACTGCCTATGTCCAATACACCTTTGGCACGGCGGGTAGCCTGCTGCTGGCGATGGTCATTACCCTGGCCTGCCTGACCACCGCTGTGGGGCTGCTGACCGCCTGTGGCGAATACTTCAGCGAACTGCTGCCGGTGTCGTACCGCAAGGTTGTGCTGGCGGTCGGCTTGTTCAGTCTGCTGGTGGCCAACCAGGGTCTGTCGCAACTGATCAGCGTATCGGTACCGGTACTGGTCGGTCTGTACCCCCTGGCGATCGTATTGGTTGGTCTGAGTCTGCTCAGTCGCTTCTGGTGCTCGGCACCGCGGGTGTTCATTCCGGTGATGCTGATCACCTTGCTGTTCGGCCTGGCCGATGCTTTCAACGCGGCCGGATTCAAGGGATTGGTACCACAGTTTCTCAGCCACCTGCCGCTGGCGGCACAGGGGCTGGGCTGGGTGGTGCCGGTGGGGGTGACCTTGCTGCTCGCCGCTATAGTTGACCGGCTGTGCGGCGAGGCACTGCCAAAAACCTGTTAAGCCCTCTGCGACGCGCCTTCTGGCGCGTCGCTGCTATTTTATGGCCGTTGTGCCACCCATCTAATGCTGATCATCGATTGCTGCCCAGGCTGTGCTGCCGGACAATTCGCTCATCTTCACTGTGCAGCTACTGCCATGTCGCAATCCGTATTTTTCGCCCATGCCAACGGTTTTCCCTCGGCCACCTACGGCAAGTTGTTCGCCGCTCTGGCCCCGGAATATCAGGTGCAGCATCTGGAACAGCATGGCCACGACCCACGCTTTCCGGTGGACGACAACTGGCAGAATCTGGTTGATGAGTTGATCGTGCACCTCGAACGCCAGAATCAGGCTGTGTGGGGCGTCGGGCATTCCTTGGGCGGCGTGCTGCACTATCATGCGGCGCTGCGCCGGCCTGATCTGTATCGGGGCGTGGTGATGCTCGACTCGCCACTGCTGACCCGCGTTGATCAGATGGTGATTCGCGCGGCCAAACGTTTCGGTTTTATCGATCGCATCACTCCGGCTGGGCGTACTGTGGGGCGCCGTGAAGCTTTCAATGATCGAGTCGAGGCGCGCAGCTACTTTGCCGGCAAGACCTTGTTCAGTCGTTTCGATCCAGAGTGCCTGGATGCCTATGTGCAGCATGGCCTGCATGCCGACGACAATGGCGTGCGCTTGCGTTTCGATCCTGCCACCGAGATCAATATCTACCGCAGCGTGCCGCACACCAGCCCGGGCCGCCCGCAACAGTTGCAGGTACCCCTGGCGCTGGTGCGCGGAAGGCAGAGCAGGGTGGTCATGGCGCACCATGCGCGCCTGGTCAACCGCGTACCCCAGGGCGAATATCACCACTTACCTGGCGGCCACATGTTCCCTCTAGAACGTCCGCAGGACACCGCGCGCCTGTTGCGCGAACTGTTTAGCCGCTGGCAGGGCCGCAACATGGAGCGCAGTGCATGACCTTCAGCGTCGAGGAAACCCGCTTCAGCCTGCCGCATGTCGAGTTGGCGGCACACCTGTTTGGCCCCGAAGACGGCATCCCGGTGATCGCGTTGCATGGCTGGCTGGACAATGCCATGACCTACGCCCGCCTGGCTCCCAAACTGCAGGGGCTGCGCATTGTTGCCCTGGACTTTCCCGGGCACGGTCACTCCGATCACTACGCCAGCAACTCCAGCTACAGCATGTGGGAGTACCTGGAGGACGTACTGCTGGTGGCCGAGCAACTCGGTTGGAAACGCTTCAGCCTGATGGGCCATTCCCTCGGCGGGATTATTTCGACCCTGCTTGCTGCGGCCGTGCCGGAGCGCATCGAGCGCATCGCGCTGATCGATGGTCTGATCCCCTTCACAGGCGAGGCTGATGGTGCGGCCAAGCGCCTGGGTGATGCGCTGCGTGCACGCCTGGCCGTACGCGACAAGCGCAAGCCGGTGTATGCCGATCTGGAGCGGGCGGTGCAGGCGCGCATGCAGGGTGTCGTCGCCGTCAGTCGCGAGGCCGCCGAGCTGCTTGCCCAGCGCGGTCTGGAGCCGGTGCCGGGTGGTTATACCTGGCGCACAGATATCCGTCTGACCTTGCCCTCGGTGATGCGCCTGACCTTCGCCCACGTCGAGCAGTTCGTACACAGTGTGCAATGCCCGGTCAGCCTGGTGCTGGCCGAAGGTGGGCAAATGGCCGTTGAGCCACGGATCGTTCAGTTGCTAGAGGGCCGGCCGTTCGAGGTACATAAGCTGCCGGGCGGGCATCACCTGCACCTGAATGACGAGAGTGGCGCACAGCAAGTTGCAGACTGTTTCAATCGATTCTTCGCTGCAACTTGACTTGCCCCCTGCAACTGCCGAGGCTGGGCAGATTGTTCAGGGAACCGCGCATGATCGATCTCTACACTGCCGCCACACCCAATGGCCACAAAGCCTCCATCGCCCTCGAAGAGCTGGGCTTGCCCTATACGGCGCATGCCCTGTCTTTTGACCGTCAGGAACAGAAGAGTCCGGAGTTTCTGCAGATCAACCCCAACGGCCGTATTCCGGCCATCGTTGATCGCAGCAACGATGACTTCGCGGTCTTCGAATCCGGCGCCATTCTGCTCTATCTCGCCGAGAAAACCGGCCAGTTGCTGCCGAGCGACAGCAAAGGCCGCTCCCGAGTGATCCAGTGGCTGATGTTCCAGATGGGTGGGGTAGGGCCAATGCAAGGCCAGGCCAACGTATTCTTCCGTTACTTTCCGGAAAAGCTGCAAGGCCCTATCGACCGCTACCAGCACGAAACGCGGCGCCTCTATGAAGTGCTCGACCGCCGTTTAGGCGAGGCCGAGTACCTGGCGGATGATTACAGCATTGCCGATATCGCCACCTTTCCCTGGGTACGCATCCATGACTGGGCCGGGGTCAGCGTTGAGGGGCTGGACAACCTGCTGCGCTGGATGGCTCTGCTCGATGCGCGCCCGGCCGTGCAGCGTGGCTTGCAGGTGCCCGGGCGCAGCAAGGATGAAGACAACCTGGTAAAAACCGCACAAAACATGCTGACGCGCTGAGGGACGAATGCTTTCCAGATTCTTGTTTTGTCTGTTGCTGACCAGCAGTCCGCTGCTGGCCGCCGATCAGCCCGGTAGCCAGGATCTCGACATCCTGCCGCGTTTCCCTCGGGCGGAAATCGTTGACTATCAGGATCATGCCAGCCAGGAGAAGCGCTACCCGTTAAGCGCCGTGCAACGTATCAGCAGCCAGCTGCGCATCGAACGCGAATTGCTGGTGGAAGGACGCTTGCGTGCACTCACCTACCGCTTGCCCGATGAGCATTCTCCCCGCGAAGCGCTGGCAGCCGCACGCCAGGCACTGCTGCTGCAAGGCGCACAGTTGCTCTACTGGTGCGAGGGCCGCGAGTGTGGGTCGAGCAGCCTGTGGGCCAATGCGATCTTTGCCAATGCCAAACTGTACGGCCCGGAAGAGCGACAGGGCTATTTGCTGCTGCGCCTTGGCGCCCCCTATGCCGACAGCCTGGTTGCCTTGTATGGCATCACCCGCGGCAACCGCCGTGCCTACCTGCATGTTGAGCAGCTAGACAGCAGTGGCCCGCTGGCACCGGCTCTGCCTGCGGCTACTACTTTGCTGCGCCAGTTGCGCGAAGATGGTCGGCTGAGACTGCCACAGTTGCAGGCAGTCGAGGCAAACTGGAGTGAGTTACTGGCGCGAACCCTGAACCTCGACAGCACCCTGCGTGTCAGTCTTTCCGGCAGTCAGGCAGCTGCTTGGCAGACAGCCTTGCAGGAGCAGGGCGTGCGAGCCGTACGCCTGCAACTGGAGGTTGAAGAGGGCGATGGCTTGATCCTGCAACAATTGCGCTGAATCATCAGTCCTCCAACCGCGTGTGGCTCCCGACCTTTTTGCAGGATGCTGTGTAATGCTCAATAACGATCGCCTGCTGGTACAGATTCTTCTTCTGGCATTGCTGGGAGCCAGTTGCTGGGTGCTGGCTCCGTTCTTCTCGGCCCTGTTCTGGGCCGGGGTGCTAGCTTTCGCCAGCTGGCCGCTGATGCGCCTGTTGACCCGTGCCCTGAAAGGACGTGAAACAGCTGCGGCGGCCATCCTCACCAGTGGCTGGATGATTCTGGTGGCCGTGCCACTGGTCTTGCTGGGCTTCAACCTGGCCGACCATATTCGCGACGCAACCGAACTGTTCAAAGGCTTTCAGGTCGATGGTCTGCCGGACCCACCCAGCTGGCTGGGCGGTCTGCCGCTGGTGGGCGAGCGCCTGGTCGGGCTGTGGAATCGAATCGACGAAGAGGGCGTAGCGCTGTTCACCGCTATCCGGCCTTATCTGGGTCAGGTCGGCAACTGGTTGCTGGCGCGCAGCGCGCAGATTGGTGGCGGCATGCTTGAACTGGCGCTGAGCCTGGTGCTGGTGTTCTTTTTCTATCGTGATGGCCCGCGCATGGCGGCTTTCGTGCGCAGCATGCTGCAGCGCCTGATTGGTAATCGTGCCGAGCACTACCAGGAACTGGTTGCCGGCACGGTACAACGGGTGGTCAACGGGGTGATCGGCACTGCTGCGGCTCAGGCTTTGCTGGCGCTGATTGGTTTCTATATAGCCGGGGTGCCCGGCGCCATGGTGCTGGCAATCATCACCTTTGTGCTCAGCCTGATCCCCATGGGCCCGCCATTGGTCTGGATCCCCGCCACGGCCTGGCTGGTCAGCCAGGGCGAGTACGGCTTTGCGGTGTTCCTCGGCCTCTGGGGCATGTTCGTCATCAGTGGTGTGGACAATGTTCTCAAACCTTACCTGATCAGCCGCGGCGGCAACCTGCCGCTGGTGGTGGTGCTGCTGGGCGTGTTTGGCGGCATCCTGGCCTTCGGTTTCATGGGCCTTTTCCTCGGCCCGACGCTACTGGCCGTGGCCTATAGCCTGCTTGGCGACTGGGTGGCGAGCGAGCAGCCCGCAGCCGCTGCCAAACCGGGCGATAGCGAAGACCAGCAGCAGGTTTGATCGCCTGCTGCGGGTTTTCGACCCGGTTGGCATCCTGCGCAATTTTCTGCCAGCGCTGCCTTGGTCGCAGGCTACCGCCGATGGTAGCCTTGCAGCGCTTTGTCGCTGCCATGGGCAGCCGAAGCCGGGCGGTGGGCCAATCCACCAGCCTCGCCTCAGTCCGCACACAGTCCGCTAGAGACTGATCGCGGATGCAGGGAAGAACCAACACCACACAACGGACAATCTGCGAGTCATCTCATGAAAAAATCTGCAGGCATTGCTGTAGGCGTCATCCTGGCCATTGGTGCATTGAGCACCGCCGGGGCCTGGTACACCGGCCAACAACTGCCCACACTGCTCGACAGCTCGATCAAGCAAGCCAACGAGCAAATGGCCAAGACCCTGCCTGCTGTCGGCATCAATATGTCGATCGAATTGCTGTCGCTGGAACGTCAGTTCTTCAGCAGCAACGCACGCTATCGCATCAACTTCAACGGTTCACTGGATGGCGAGACGCCAAGCAGTTTGTCGTGGGTGGTCACTGACCGTATCGAACACGGCCCGTTCCCATTGTCGCGTCTGCAGGCCTTCAAACTGATACCGGTCATGGCTACCAGCAACTACGCGCTGGAGCAAAGCCCGGAACTGGAAAAATGGTTCGCCGCCAGCAATGGCGTGTCGCCGCTCAATGGCCAGGTTAGCCTGGGCTACGATCGCTCCTTCGATGGCAACCTGCAGCTGCAGCCGCTCAAGGCGGCCCTGGATGCAGAAAGCACGCTCGAGTTCAGCGGCCTCAATATCGACTTCGACAGCAGCGCCGATGCTCAGGAAATCAGCGCCAACGGTCTGATGGACAGCTTGGTGATCAGCTCCACGCTGGAAAACGCGCAGAACATGACCCTGGAATTCAAGGGCCTGACCTTGGACAGCGAAGCGCACAAAGGCAGCAGCGACTTCTACCTGGGCAACAACGAAGTACGCCTGCAGAGCATCGAGCTGCTGCTGGGTGACAGCCAGCCGATCCTGCTCAAGGACTTCGTCCAGCGCGACGAAACCACCGAGACCGACAACAAGCTCTCCGCTCGCTACAGCTACGACATCGGCATGATCAGCTACCAGGGCAACGACATCGGCGGTTCGCAGATGATCTGGGGCGTGAAGAACCTCGATGCCACCGCCCTGCAGTCGCTGGTCGAACTCTATGGCGACCTGCTTCAGGCCGGTCAGGTTGACAGCGAAACCGGCATGCCGCAACTGAGCGCAGAGCAGACCGCACTGTTCAAGACCGACATTGATACGCTGCTGGCCGGCAAACCGAGCCTGGCCCTGGAAAAACTCTCGTTCAAGACGGCCAACGGCGAAAGCAGCTTCAGTCTGGCGCTGGATCTGAACAAGCCCGAGTCCTTCGAACTGCCGGCACCGGAACTGGCCAAGCAACTGATCGCCCAGCTTGACGCCAAACTGCTGGTGTCCAAGGCCATGATCGGTGACGTGGTCGGCGTGCAGGCGGCCATTGGCGGAGAGACCGACAAGCAAGCCATTGCCCAGCAGGCCACGATGATGAGCGACATGGCCAGCGGCATGGCCGTGGCCACTGAGCTGGCCACCATGGAAGGCGATAACATCGTTTCCAGCCTGCACTACGCCAACAATCAGGTGAACTTCAACGGCAAGCAGATGAGCGTCGAAGAGTTCGTCGCCATGGCCTTCGCCACCGGTGGCGGTCTGGGTGCCGGCATGGGCGGTGATATGTCGCAAGAGGCGCCGCTGATCGAAGATCCTGCGCAGATGGAAGATGAAAGCGTCGCCGAGGAAACCGCACTGGAGCAATAAGCTCGACCGGGCAGCGTAGCAGCCCGTAGCCTAATAACGGCCAACCCACCTGCAACTGCGGGTCGGTTGGCCGTTTTGCTTTAGGCCGAGAGGTCGAGCTGGCTGCCAATGCTGGACTGGTAGCTGGCGTTGCTCTGGTACTGTTTGAGCAACTGGGCGATCAGCCCGGAGAAGTTTTCCTCCTCGCTGCTGGTGCTCTTGCTGCTGGCCTGGGCCTGCTGACCGATGCTGTCGAGCAGGGTGCTCAGCTCGTCCTGACTGATGCTGCCGTTGCTGTCGCTATCCAGCGCGCTGAACAGTTCCTCCGAGCTGGCTGTGTTGCCTGCGGGTGGTGGTGGCGGTGGCGGTGCCAGGGCAGCCATCTCATCGATGTTCAGGCCACCGTCGCCATCGGCATCGAGTTCGCTGAACAGGCTGCTGACGTCGCTGCCGCTGGAGCCGGCGATGGCCGACAGCTCTTCCGCGTCGATGCTGCCGTCACCGTTGGCGTCCAACTGGGAGAACATCTGTTCCGGGCTGGGGCTGCCAGGGCCACCCGGACCGCCGGGTGGTGGCGGTGGAGCCAGGGCAGCGGTTTCCTCGCTGTCCAGGCTACCGTCACCGTTGGCATCGAGCTGGCTGAACAGCTCGTCGATGTCGATGCTCAGACTGCTGTCGCTTTCCTGGGCGGCGCTGATCGCGCTGCTCAGTTCGTCCTTACTGACACTGCTGTCGCCATCGCTGTCGAGCAGGCTGAACAGCTTCTCCTGGATTTTCGCCGGGCCTCCGGCGCAACTGCTCCCGCTACTGCTGGCGGTGCTGCTGCGCTGGGTGCTGGCGAGTGTCGAGCTATAGCTGCTGTAGCTCGAGTAACTGCTGACACCACTGATCATGGGAGTCACTCCTCTGTGGGCATGACCGGAGAGGGTTCTCCGGTTTTGTCAGCCTCCAGCAGCTCTATGTCGGGGGTGTGTGGACTTTGTACCGGCGCGCATACAGCGAGCCGGGATTTGTAGGAGCCAGCTTGCTGGCGATGCTTTGTAGAGGCAGAAAAATCGCCAGCAAACTGGCTCCTACAGACGGTGGGGCGGGTGAAATTCGCGCTCGCTAGCAGCCGCGGATTCAGCGTGGCAGGCGCAGGATGGCGGTGAGGCCGCCGCCCGGGGTTTCTTCGAGGAAGATATCGCCACCTTGGCGTCGCGCCGCCTCGCGTGCGATGGTCAGGCCCAGGCCGACGCCGCCGGAGCTGCGGTTGCGCGAACCCTCAACGCGGAAGAACGCCTCGAATACCGCTTCGCGCTGCTCCGGGGCAATGCCCTGACCACGGTCGCAGACACGCACTTCAACCTGTTGCGGGCTGTCATGCAGTTCGACGGTGGCATGCCCGGCGTAGCGCAGAGCATTTTCCAATAGGTTGCTGATGCAAGAGCGCAGCGCCAGCGGTTGCACCCGCAACGGTGCGCAGTGGCCGTTGAAGCCCACGTCGGCGCCATGGTCCTGGGCGTCCTCGACCATCGATTCGAGCAGGGCTTGCAGGTCGAACCACTGCAGCGCCTCGGTACTGCGCTGTTCGTGCAGGTAGCGCAGGGTGGCGTCGAGCATGCTGATCATCTCGCTCAGGTCCTGGCTCATGCGTGCCCGCAGTTGCAGGTTGGGGATCTGCTCCAGGCGCAGCTTGAGGCGCGCCAGCGGCGTGCGCAGGTCATGGGACACGGCCGCGAGCATGCGCGCGCGCTGCTGCATCTGGTCGCGGATGCGCCGCTGCATCAGGTTGAAGGCGTGCGCGGCCTGGCGCGCTTCCTTGGAGCCGGTTTCCGGCAGCGGAGGGGTATCGAGGTCTTCGCTGAGGCGTTCGGCGGCATCCGACAGACGCTGGATCGGCCGGCTGAGCAGGCGCGCGCCATACCAGGCGGCGACCACCAGGGTCAGCAGCTGGAACAGCAGCGGCACCAGTGGACCGCCGAAACCGCCGCGCGGCGGTGGCGGTGGGCGAACACCTTCGGCGCCAGGGCCGGGCGGTGGCCCTTCACGGCCGGGTTGCTCGGCATGTGCGGGCGGCCGTGGCGGTGGCGGGTGGCCGTAGTAAGTGAACCAGGCAAAGGCCAGCGCATGGGCCAGCACGATGGCTGCCAGGAACACGCCGAACAGGCGAGCGAAGAGGGTGTCGGCCTTGCGCATCAGACGATTTCGCGGGCGTCGAACAAGTAGCCTTCGCCGCGCACGGTCTTGATCAGGCGCGGCGAGCGTGGATCGTCACCGAGTTTCTGCCGCAGGCGCGAGACCAGCAGGTCGATGCTGCGGTCGAAGGCTTCGATGGAGCGGCCACGGGCTTCGTCGAGCAGTTGCTCGCGGCTGAGCACCCGCCGTGGGCGTTCGAGAAAGACCCAGAGCAGGCGGAACTCGGCATTGGACAGTGGCACCAGCAGGTCATCCGGCGACTGCAGCTGGCGCAGCACGCTGTGCAGCGTCCAGCCATCGAAGCTGATGCTGGTGCGTGGCTCCTGGCGTGGGTCTGCGCGGCTCGGGTCGCGGTCATCGCGCACGCGACGCAGGATGCTCTGGATGCGTGCCACCAGCTTGCGCGGCTCGAAGGGCTTGGCCATGTAGTCATCGGCGCCCAGCTCCAGACCGATGATGCGGTCGGTCGGCTCGCAGCGCGCGGTGAGCATCAGGATCGGGATGTCGGAGGTGCTGCGCAGTTCACGGCACAGTGCAAGGCCGTCTTCGCCGGGCAGCATGAGGTCGAGGATGATCACGTCGAACTGGCTCTGTGCCAGGGCGCGGCGCATGCCGTGACCGTCGCCAACGGCTTCGCTGTCGATATTGAAACGGGTCAGATAGCCGCCCAGCAGCTCGCGCAGCTCGAGGTTGTCATCAACGATCAGGGCACGGGTCGTGCGTACACGCCATTCGCGTGTATTGGGGGCTTCCACCGGGACAGGCTCCAGGAACTTCAGGACTGGGAGGCGGGCGGGACAGGTCGGCATCCTAGCCTGTCGCGGGGCCTGCGGCCATGCAGCTTGGCGCCGCCCGTCGGGCATGGTGACGCATGCGCGTATCGGCATGGTGTCGGTCATGTATCGCAGTGGATACAAAGCGCCGTAATGCCACGCTAAGTGCTTGTTTAGGATTTTCTGGACTAGAGCCAGACAAGGCGCTACGACCAGAGGGAGTAACAGCCGAGGATGCGGAGTTTACGTTCTGTAAATGAGCATGACTGGCTTCACTCGCCCTTTGGGTCGCGCTAAAGCGCGGTCGTCGCAAGGACTTTCCGAGGCTGTTTTAACGCGGTATGGCCGACGGCCAGGAGATCGTGCGCTTCTTTACGTTTTCTTTATGCGCCATGCCGGGCTCGGCACTCGTTCCTTTACGGCCACCCTGCCGACAATTTGCTCAAGCGGTAACCACCGCAACAAGGAGCATACGCATGAGCATTCTCGACGGGGTGTCACTCGGCCTGGCCGTGGGACTTTTTATTTATTTGCTGGTGGCGCTGCTGCGCGCCGAGCGTAGCTAGGAGCTGCCATGCAAGTCCAAGACTATTGGCTGATCCTGGCCTTCTTCGTGCTGGTATTGCTGCCGGCACCGTTCCTCGGGCGCTACCTGTTCCGCGTGATGGAGGGGCAGAAGACTCTGCTGAGCCCCGTGCTCGAGCCCGTCGAACGACTCTGCTATCGCCTGGCCGGCATCGACAGCCGGGCCGAGCAGGATTGGAAAACCTACAGCCTGGCGTTGCTGGCCTTCACCCTGGCCAGCTTGCTTGCGCTGTTCTGCATCCTCCTGCTGCAAGGTGTATTGCCGCTTAATCCACAGGGTTTCGCCGGTTTGGAGTGGACCCTGGCGTTCAACACCGCAGTGAGCTTCGTCACCAACACCAACTGGCAGGCCTACAGCGGCGAAGCACAGATGAGCTACTTCAGCCAAATGGTCGGCCTCGGCGTACAGAACTTCGTCAGCCCGGCGGTCGGTCTGGCTGTGCTGGTGGTGTTTTGCAGGGGCATCGCACGTCGATCGAGCAACAGTGTCGGCAACTTCTGGGTCGACCTGACTCGCGCCACGCTCTACGGTTTGCTGCCGTTCTGTTTGCTACTGGCGTTGTTTCTGGTGTGGCAGGGCGTGCCGCAGACCTTCCTCGAATACGTCACCGCGCACACCCTCGGCGGCACCGATCAGGTCGTACCACTCGGCCCGGCAGCCAGCCAGATCGCGATCAAGCAGCTGGGCACCAACGGTGGCGGCTTCTTCGGCGTCAACTCGGCGCATCCGTTCGAGAACCCCACAGCCTGGAGCAACCTGTTCGAGACCGCCTCGATCATCCTGATTCCGGTAGCGCTGTTGTTCACCTTCGGCCACTACGTCAAGGACCTGCGCCAGAGCCGCGCGCTGCTGGCCTGCATGCTGATCCTGTTCAGCATCGGCCTGGGGGTGACCCTGTACGCCGAACACCAGCCCAACCCGGCGCTGGCCGCATTGCCGATCGAGCAGAGCGGATCGCTGGAAGGCAAGGAGGCGCGCTTCGGCACTACCGCCTCGGCGCTGTGGGCGGTGACCACCACGGCCGCCTCCAACGGTTCGGTCAACGCTATGCACGACAGCTTCAGTGCTCTCGGCGGGCTGGTGCCGATGTTCAACATGATGCTCGGTGAAGTGATCTTCGGCGGTGTGGGCGCGGGCCTCTACGGCATGCTGCTGTTCGTGCTGATCGCGGTATTCCTCGCCGGTCTGATGATTGGCCGCACCCCGGAATACCTCGGCAAGAAGCTCGAAGCCCGCGAAGTACGCCTGCTGGTCGCCACCTTGCTGGTGATGCCGATCGGCGTGCTGGTGTTCGGCGCGCTGGCGGCCAGCCTGCCTGGTCCGGCGGCCTCGGTCAGCAACCCCGGTGCCCACGGCTTTAGCCAGATTCTCTATGCCTATACCTCGGGTACTGCCAACAACGGCTCGGCGTTCGGCGGCTTCGGCGCCAACACGCCCTACCACAACCTGATGATCGGCCTGGCCATGCTAATCGGCCGTTTCGGCTACATCCTGCCGATCCTTGCCATCGCCGGCAGCCTGGCGGCGAAGAAGCGCGCACCGCTGGGTAGCAACAGCTTCCCAACCCACGGCCCGCTGCTCGTTACCTTGTTGACCCTGACCATCCTGCTGGTTGGTGGCCTGACCTTCCTGCCGGCACTGGCCCTGGGCCCGATTGCCGAGCACTTCGCCATGTTCCAGGGCTTCTAAGGGAGAACCATGATGAATGCCCGTACCGAACCGCATAAACAGGCGCTGAAAGACGCCAAACAACAGCCGAAAACTTCCCTCGCCGCGCTGTGGCAGCCGGCGCTGCGCCAGGCTTTCGTCAAGCTCGATCCGCGCCAGCTGCTGCGCTCACCGGTGATGCTGGTGGTCGAGCTGACTGCCGTGGTCACCACCGTGCTGTGCTTTATCCCCAACCCACAGGTTTCTACCGGCCTGGCCGTGCAGATTGCTCTGTGGCTGTGGTTTACCGTGCTGTTTGCCAACTTCGCCGAGGCCCTGGCCGAAGGCCGTGGCAAGGCCCGTGCCGACAGCCTCAAGGCCGGTAGCCAGGGGCTCAATGCGCGGCGCAAGAAGGGTCAGCAATTCGAGACCGTAGCGGCCAGCAGCCTGCGCAGCGGCGATATCGTCCGCGTCGAAGCTGGCGAGCTGATCCCCGGCGACGGCGAAGTCATCGAAGGCATCGCCGCGGTCAATGAGGCGGCGATTACCGGTGAATCAGCGCCGGTGATTCGCGAATCCGGCGGCGACCGTTCGGCCGTCACCGGCAACACCCGCGTGGTGTCCGACTGGCTGCTGGTGCAAATCACCGCCAACCCGGGCGAATCGACTCTGGACCGGATGATCGCCCTGGTCGAAGGCGCCAAGCGGCAGAAGACGCCCAACGAAGTAGCGCTGGATATTCTGCTGATCGGCCTGAGCCTGATCTTCCTGCTGGTGGTGGCGACCCTGCAGCCATTCGCCCGCTATGCCGGTGGCGACCTGCCGCTGGTGTATCTGGTGGCGCTGCTGGTGACGCTGATCCCGACCACCATTGGTGGCCTGCTCTCGGCCATCGGCATCGCCGGCATGGATCGTCTGGTGCGCCTCAATGTAATCGCCAAGTCCGGCCGTGCGGTGGAAGCGGCGGGGGACGTGCATGTGTTGCTGCTCGACAAGACCGGCACCATCACCTTCGGCAACCGCCGCTGCAGCGCGATGATCAAGGCACCCGGCGTGTCCGGTAAGGATCTGACGGAAGCCGGGCTGCTGGCCTCGCTGGCCGACGACACCGCCGAAGGCAAGTCGATCGTCGAGTACCTGCGTGCCTTGAGCCCGATGCAGGAGCCTGAGCGCAGTGCGATCAAGTCCATCGCTTTCAGCGCCGAGACGCGCCTGTCCGGCGCCGACTGGAACGGCCACAGCTACCGCAAGGGTGCGGTGGATGCGGTGCTCAACTACCTGGGCATGAGCCGCGACGAGGTGCCGGCACCGTTGGCCCGCGAGATCGAGAAGATCGCCCAGAGCGGCGGCACGCCGCTGCTGGTGGCCGGCGATGCGCGCCTGCTCGGTGCCATCCACCTCAAGGACGTGGTTAAACCGGGCATCCGCGAGCGTTTCGCCGAGTTGCGCGCCATGGGCATCCGCACCGTGATGGTCACCGGCGACAACCCGCTGACCGCCGCCGCGATTGCCGCCGAAGCCGGCGTCGATGACCTGATTGCCGAAGCCACGCCGGAGAAGAAGCTGCAGCGCATTCGCAGTGAGCAGGCCGAAGGCAAGATGGTCGCCATGTGCGGCGACGGCGCCAACGACGCCCCGGCGCTGGCCCAGGCCGACGTCGGCCTGGCGATGAACGACGGCACCCAGGCGGCGCGCGAGGCGGCCAACCTGGTGGATCTGGATAGCGACCCAACCAAGCTGCTGGACGTGGTGCAGGTGGGCAAGGAGCTGCTGGTGACCCGTGGCGCGCTGACCACCTTCTCGGTGGCCAACGACGTGGCCAAGTACTTCGCCATCCTGCCGGCGCTGTTCGCCGGCATCTACCCGCAGCTCGGCGCGCTCAACCTGATGCAGCTGCACAGCCCGCAGAGCGCGATCCTCTCGGCCATCGTGTTCAACGCGCTGATCATCGTCGCCTTGATTCCCCTGGCCCTGCGTGGGGTACGGGTGCAGGCCGCCGATGCGGCCAGCCTGCTGCGGCGCAACCTGTTGATCTACGGCCTGGGTGGTCTGCTGGCGCCCTTTGTCGGGATCAAGCTGATCGATGTGCTGCTGGTGGCGGTGGGGCTGGTGTAGGGCTTTTGCTTCCTCTCCCTCCGGGAGAGGGCTGGGGTGAGGGGGCTTTGAGTTGCCTGGGAGTCCCTCACCCCCGGCCCCTCTCCCAGAGGGAGAGGGGAGTCGTCAACCAATTTGGAGAATCATCATGTTCAAGCAGATCCGCCCAGCCCTCAGTGTGCTGGCCTTTATGACGCTGATTACCGGTGTCGCTTATCCATTGGCCGTTACCGGCGTGGCGCAACTGGCGTTCCCCGCCCAGGCCAATGGCAGCCTGGTCACCGATGGCGCCGGTGCTGTACGCGGCAGCCACCTGTTGGCGCAGAACTTCGACGGCGCGCAATGGTTCCAGCCACGCCCCTCGGCCGCCGCTTTCGCCACCGTAGCCAGCGGTGCGAGCAACCTGGCACCGAGCAATCCGGCACTGGCCGAACGCATCGCCAAGGATGCCCAGCGCTTGCTGGGTGAAGGGCAGGGGCCGGTCCCCATGCAACTGGTGACCACCTCCGCCAGCGGCCTCGACCCACACCTGTCGCCGGACGCGGCACGCTTCCAGATCGGCCGCATCGCCGCAGCGCGAGGTATGCCGGCGGCCAGCCTGGAGCGGCTGGTCGAGCAGCATGTGGAACAACCCCTGGTGGGGCCGGCGGTGGTCAACGTGCTGGCGCTCAACCTGGCCCTGGCCGACAATCGCGCCATCGCCTTCCATGAGACCGCTCCATGAGTGACGCGCAACGCGCCGATGCCCTGTTGGCCGATATGCCCCGCGCCGGTCGCGGCCGGCTGAAAGTCTTTCTAGGCGCGGCGCCGGGCGTTGGCAAGACCTTCGCCATGCTGCAGGCGGCGCAGGCGCAGTTGCGCCAGGGTGTCGACCTGCGCGTCGGCGTGGTCGAGACCCATGGCCGCGCGGAAACCGAGGCCATGCTCGCCGGTCTGCCGCAGCAGGCGCAGCGCCATCTGGAATACCGGGGCGTGGCGCTGAACGAGATGGATCTCGACGGCATTCTCGCCAACCCACCGAAGCTGGTGCTGGTCGACGAGCTGGCCCACAGCAACGCGCCGAGCAGCCGCCACAGCAAGCGCTGGCAGGATGTGCAGGAGCTGCTGGATGCCGGTATCGATGTTTACACCACGGTCAATGTGCAACACCTGGAAGCGCTCAACGACCAGGTGCGCGACATCACCGGTGTGCAGGTGCGCGAGACCCTACCGGACTGGGTGCTGCAGGAAGCCGACGAGATCCTGCTGATCGACCTGCCACCGCGCGAGCTGCTTGAGCGCCTGCGCGAAGGCAAGGTGTATGTACCCGAACAGGCGCGTGCGGCCATCGATGCGTTTTTCAGCCAGACCAACCTCACCGCCCTGCGCGAACTGGCCATGCAGACCGCTGCGGCGCGGGTGGATGCTGACCTCAACCGGCGTTATCGCTTGCAGGGTCAGGAAGCGCCGACCGTGCGCGGTCGGCTGCTGCTCGGCATCGACGGCGATGCCCAGGCCGAGCGCCTGGTGCGGCATGCCAGTCGGGTGGCCGAGCGCCGTCATCTGCCCTGGTCGGTGGTGCATGTGGACACCGGCGGCGAGCGTGACGAAACGCGCCTGGGTAATCTGCAGGCCGCGCAGCAACTGGCCGAGCGCTTGGGCGGCGAGGTGGTCAGCCTGCGTGGTAACTCGGTGGCCGATACCCTGATCGAACACGCCCGCGAGCGCCGTGCCAGCCTGATCCTGGTCGGTCGCAGTCGCGCCCGCCTGCGTCGCCGCTGGCGCTTCGGTCGAGGCTTGGCCGAACGCTTGCTCAGTCTGGGCGTGGGCCTGGAAATCAGCGTGCTGGATACCGAGGTCGACCAGGCACCAGCAATGCCACGTATCAGCCAGCCGCTGGCCTGGCGCGACTATCTACTGGCGCTGCTGGCCACCGCTGGCGCCGCGGGCATTGCCCTGGGACTTTCCCGGGTGCTGGAACTGCCGAACATCTCCCTGATATTCCTCGCTGCCGTGCTGCTCGTGGCGGTGCGCAGCAGCCTGGGCCCGGCGCTGGCCTGCGCCGGGTTGTCGTTCCTGGCCTACAACTTCCTGTTCATTCCACCAACCCTGACGTTGACCATCGAGCGCCAGGAGGATGTGCTGACCCTGCTGTTTTTCCTGCTCATGGCCGCACTCACCGGCAATCTGGCCACCCGCCAGCGTCGTCAGCTGCAGGCCTTGCGCCAGACCCAGGCGGAAACCACGGCACTGCTGGAGTTGTCGCGCAAGCTGACCGCCGCCACCGACCGCCAGGCCGTGTTGGCGGCGGCGCTGCAACAGTTCGCCCTGTGGCCGGAAGTGGAAGTCAGCGTGCTGGCCCGCAGCAAGGACGGCGTGTGGAAGGTAGAAGCCGGCGTGCAGCGCTTGCTCGCCGAGCAGGAGCGCGCCGCGGCCGACTGGTCCTGGCAGCACGACCAGCCTGCCGGGCTGGGTACTGGCACCTTGCCGGGCGGGCGCTGGTGGTGGTGGCCATTGTCCGGCGAGGAGGGACCCTTGGCCCTGCTGGGAGTCAGCCCTAAGAATGGCAGCGCGTTGCCGCCGGAACAGCGGCGCCTGCTGGCCGCGCTGGGCCAACCGCTGACCCAGGCCCTGGAGCGCGCGCAGTTGGCCGAAGACCTGGAAGCCGCGCGCCTGCACGGGCAGACCGAAGAATTGCGTAGCGCGCTGCTGGCCTCGGTGTCCCATGACCTGCGCACGCCGCTGACCGCCATGCGCGGCTCCATCGACAGCCTGCTGGCCCTCGGCGAGCAAATTCCCCTGACTGATCGCCGCGAGCTGCTGGAAGGCACCCGTGATGAGGCCGAGCGCCTCGACCGCTATATCCAGAACCTGCTGGACATGACCCGCCTCGGCCACGGTGGCCTCAAGCTCGCGCGCGACTGGGTGGCGCCGGTCGACATAGTTGCCAGTGCATTGCAGCGTCTGCGCCCGGTGCTGGCGCCGTTGCAAGTCGAGACCGAACTGCCGGGCGAGCTGCCGTTGCTCTACGTGCATGCCGCGCTTATCGAACAGGCGCTGGTCAATGTGCTGGAGAACGCCGCACGTTTCTCGCCGAGCCAGGGCCGCCTGCGCGTGGCGGTGGAGGCGGATAGCGAAGAACTGCGCTTTTCTGTCAGTGACCAGGGACCGGGAATTCCCGAGCACGAGCGGGAGAAAATCTTCGATATGTTCTACACGGCGGCGCGTGGTGATCGCGGTGGCCAGGGCACCGGCCTGGGCCTGGCGATCTGTCAGGGTATGCTCGGCGCCCATGGCGGTCGGGTCACTGTCGGCGAGGGCCTGGATGGCCGTGGCGCCAGCCTGACCCTGCACCTGCCTCTGCACCCGCAGCCATTGCCTGAAGACGAGTAGGGCGGGTGCAACCCGTGTTTATTGCTGAGCGCGGGTTTCACCCGTCCTACATGAACCAACTGAACGAGCGATATGACGAGCAATCAACCGACCCTGCTGGTGATCGACGACGAAGCGCAGATCCGCAAGTTTCTGCGCATCAGCCTCACTGCCCAGGGCTACAAGGTGCTGGAGGGCGCCAATGGTGGCGAAGGCCTGGCCCAGGCGGCGCTGGGCAAGCCAGATCTGGTGGTGCTCGACCTCGGCCTGCCGGACATGGACGGCCAGCAGGTGCTGCGTGAGCTGCGCGAGTGGTCGCAGGTGCCGGTGCTGGTGCTCTCGGTGCGCGCCAGCGAAGGCGAGAAGGTGCTGGCCCTGGATGGCGGCGCCAATGATTACGTGACCAAGCCGTTCGGCATTCAGGAGTTTCTCGCCCGGGTGCGTGTGCTGCTGCGCCAGGCTGGCGTGGGGGAACAGCAGGAAGCGGTGGTCAGCAGTGGCCCGTTGAGCCTGGATTTCGCCTATCGCCGGGTGACTCTGGATGGGCTGGAGGTTGCACTGACCCGCAAGGAATATGCGGTGCTGGCCATGCTCGCCCGTCATCTAGGACGGGTGGTGACCCAGCAGCAACTGCTCAAGGACATCTGGGGCCCAACCCATGTCGAGGACAGCCACTACCTGCGTGTGGTGGTCGGTCATCTGCGGCAGAAGCTCGGCGACGATCCGGCGGCGCCGCGTTTCATCGTCACCGAGGCTGGGGTCGGCTATCGGCTGCGCGAGCTGTAGGGCGGGTGAAACCCGCGTAGCGCTCACCGCGCGGGTTTCACCCGCCCTACGCAGCGCTACGGATGGTCGCGCTCGTACTTGTCCAGGGTATCGCTGGCGATCTGCCGGCCGAGCATGATCAGCTCCGGTGCCTTGTGGAACTCGAAGAAGCGGCACACGCGTTTGGGCACGTTGATCAGGATGTCCGGCGGATAGCCGGCGATCTTGTACTGGGTCAGCGATGACTGCATGGCCTCGAAGCTCTGGTTGACCAGCTCCAGCAGCGAAGCAGGGCCGACGTTGCCGAGTACATGGGAACTATTAGCCGATTTAGGCGCGGCGTCTTCCACCAGAACTTTGGATTTGCTGGGGCGGCTCTCCAGCCAGGGATTGACCTCCACGGCCACATCGCCGTCCTCTTCCTCGTCGCTGTCACGCTTGAGAAATGGCAGGCGGGCGCTGAGCGAGCCCATCAGCTGATCGATGCGGCCCTTGATCGCCGCCGGCCGCTCGATCACCGGCAGGTGGTACTGCTTCTGGTTCAGCGAGTTGAGGTTGACCGCGACGATCAGGTCGCAGTGGCTGGCCACCACCGGTACGATCGGCAGCGGGTTGAGCAGGCCGCCGTCGACCAGCATGCGATTGCCCTGGGTCACCGGGGTAAACAGGCTGGGGATGGCCGCCGAGGCGCGCATGGCCTTGTGCAGGCAGCCTTCCTGGAACCAGATTTCCTGCTGGTTGGTCAGGTCGGTGGCCACTGCCGTATAGGGAATCGAAAGATTCTCGATGTCGATCTCACCGATGATTTCGTGAATCTTGCCGAAGACCTTTTCTCCACGAATGGCGCCGAGGCGAAAGCTCACATCGAGCAGGCGCAGCACGTCGAGATAATCCAGGCTTTCCGTCCACTCGCGGTATTCGCGAAGTTTTCCAGCGGCATAGATGCCGCCAACCACGGCGCCCATGGAGCAGCCGGCAATGCAACCGATCTCATAGCCACGGGCCTCCAGTTCCTCGATCACGCCAATATGCGCATAGCCGCGCGCGCCCCCCGAGCCGAGAACCAGGGCTACTTTCTTGCTCATTTACATTTCCCCCATACATGCCCCGACCATACCCTTGGTGTTACCGTGCGCCAAGCAGCGTTTTGCTAGAATCCAGTCGCCAGGGCTGCTTGGCCAAACGCTCTGGCATGCTGCCCGTCACCATGGACGGGCACTTATCGGCGCTTGCGGCATCCCATACAAGAATCTGTGGTTCAGGAGCCTTACCTCATGAAGAATTTCACCTTGTTGACGCTGCTGGTAGTGCTTGTCAGCGGTTGTGCTGGCAAAACGGCTTATCGCGACAGCTGCGCCAACCAGCTGGATGCCGCCTGGCGTGAGCTGGACATTGCCAAGGCCGAGGGCTTTGCCGGTACGGTGAGCTACTCCAAGGCGTTTTCATTGCTGACCGGTGCCAAGACCCAACAGCAGTTCGAGGCCTTCGAAGGTTGCTCGGCCAAGGCGCAGAAAGCGCGTTTCTATATCCGTGAATCGCGCGCTGGTCGTTGAGGAAATCTGTGGATGCAGCTCGATTTCAGCAGTTTGAGCGCACTGGAGGCCTACCGTTGGCTGGCCTCAACCGTTACCCCGCGACCGATTGCCTGGGTTTCCACGCTGTCACTTGAGGGCGTTAGCAACCTGGCGCCGTTCAGCTTTTTTCAAGTGATCAGTGACAATCCGCCGAGCATGATGATCAACGTCGGCTCGCGTGACGATGGCAGCCTCAAGGACACCCTGCGCAATGTGCAGGCCACCGGCGAACTGGTTATCCAGTTAGTCTCCTTCGCCCAGGCCGAGGCCATGAATGCCAGTGCTGTGCACTTGCCTCACGGCATCAGCGAGTTCGCTCACTGCGGTATCGCCAGCCAACGCTCCTTGCGGGTGGCACCGCCACGGGTAGCGGGCTCCCCAGTCGCCTTCGAATGCCGGCTGCTTGAGGTGCAGCCGTTCCCGCGTGGCACGCCCAACTGCCACCTGATCTTCGTCGAAGTCCTGCTGGCGCATATCGATGATGCTGTGCTTGATCCGGCAGGACGGATCGACCCCCAGCGCCTGGATCTGGTCGGGCGCCTGGGCGGCAGCCAGTACTGCCGTACCCGGCAGCTGTTCAGCCTGCAGCGACCCTAATCGTCAACAAAGGTTACAGCCGACTATGCCGTTTCGGTGTGGCGCAGTAGCATCGTGCGCCAGACAAGAAGGAGTGATCGATGCGCACCAAGCTGGATGCCGTACTGCATGCCGTGAATCAGATTCTGCTCGGCAAGGAGCCCCAGGTGCGCCTGGCCCTGACTTGCCTGCTGGCCCGCGGCCACTTGCTGATTGAAGACTTGCCCGGCATGGGCAAAACCACCCTGAGCCAGGCCCTGGCTCGTATTCTTGGCCTGAGCTATCAGCGCATCCAGTTCACCTCCGATCTGCTGCCTGGTGACATTCTCGGCACCTCGGTGTTCGACAAGGACAGCGGCCAGTTCACTTTCCACCCCGGTCCGATCTTCGCCGAGCTGGTGCTGGCCGACGAGATCAACCGGGCTACGCCGAAAAGCCAGAGCGCGCTGCTCGAAGCCATGGAAGAGGGTCAGGTGACTATCGAAGGTGCAACCCGGCCGCTGCCGGAGCCTTTCTTCGTCATCGCCACGCAGAACCCGGTGAGCCAGGGCGGCACCTTTGCCCTGCCGGAATCGCAGCTCGACCGCTTTCTCATGCGCCTGTCTCTGGGCTATCCGGCCAAGGCCGCGGAGAAAGCCCTGCTGCTGGGCGAGGCACGCCGCGACTTATTGCCCAAGCTGGAACCGCTGCTCGACCATGCCGAACTGGCGGCGATCCAGGCGCTGATTCCCCAGGTGCGTGCCAGCGATGCACTGGTTGACTACGTGCTGCGTCTGGTCGAAGCCACGCGCAGCGAGCCGCAATTCGCCTGGGGGCTGTCGCCACGTGCCAGCCTGGCGCTGTTGTCGGCGGCACGCGCCTGGGCCTTCCTGGCCAACCGCGAGTATGTAATTCCGGAAGACGTGCAGGCGGTGCTACCGTCGGTGGTCGGCCATCGCCTGCGCGAGCGCGCCGATCCAGCCGGGCATGGAGGTGGTTCGCTGGTGCAGTGGCTGCTGCGTGAGGTACCGGCAGTTTGACTCTGCTCGAACGCGGCCAGGCACGCTGGCGCAACTGGGTTGCCCGGCGCATTCCGCCGGCGGCTCAGGTGCAGCTCAACCAGCGGCGAATTTTCATCATGCCCAACCGGGTTGGTGCAGCGTTCGGCCTGGTGTTGTTTCTTATGCTACTGGCCGCGATCAACTACGAGAACAGCCTGGCCTATGGCCTCACATTTGCTCTGGCAGCGGTGTTCATCGTCGCCATTCTGCACACTTACCGCAATTTTACCGGGCTGGTGCTCAAGGCCGGCAGCAGCGGCGCGGTATTCGTTGGCGAGCAGGCACGCTTTCGCGTGCGTCTGGAGAGCGTTGGCAGCCCGCACCATGCCGTTGGCCTGGGCTGGCCACAGGGTGAATTGCAAACATTGGATGTACCGCAAAGCGGCCAGCGCGAGTGTGAGCTGAGCCTGCCGGCAATGCGCCGTGGCTGGTTGCGCCCAGGGCGCCTGCGAGTGGAGAGCCGTTTCCCGCTCGGCCTGCTGGTGGCCTGGAGTTGGGTCGATCTGGATCAGGCGGTGCTGGTCTATCCAAAACCCCTGGAGGGCGATCTGCCTGTGGCGGCAGGCGCCGGTCAGGACGAAGAAGATGAAGGCTCGCGTGCCAGCGGGCAGGGCGCCGACGATTACCAGGGGCTGAAAACCTATCAACCCGGCGACTCCAAGCGGCGCCTGCACTGGAAGGCCTATTCGCGTGGCCAGGGCCTGCTGGTCAAGGATTTCGCCGCGCTGGCCGGGCGCGACCTGTGGCTGGACTTCCTGGCCATTGGTGGCGACCCGGAGGCACGCCTGTCGCTGCTCTGCCACTGGGTGCTGCAACTCGACGATCGTCAGCAACCTTACGGCCTGCGCCTACCCGGTAGCGAGCTGGCGCCGGACTATGGCGACGCGCATCGCGAGGCTTGCCTGCGCGCCCTGGCTCTTTACGGGGTGGCCGCATGAGCAGCATCCAGCCGATTCCACGGATTGCCCTGACCTGGCTGCTGGTGGCCCAGGTGCTGGTGATTTTGCCGCACCTACTGCACCTGCCGCTGTGGATCATCGGCCTGTGGCTGTTCTGCGCCGGCTGGCGGGTTCAGGTGTTCCGCATGCGCGCGACCTACCCCGGTACTCTGGTGCGGGTAGCCCTGCTGCTGGCTACAGCCGCCGGTGTATTCCTTTCGCAGGGCAGCCTGATCGGTCTGGATGCCGGCGTTCTGCTGCTGGTGGCGACCTTTATTCTGAAATTGCTGGAAATGCGCAGTCGGCGCGATGCCCTGGTGCTGATATTTCTCGGCTTCTTCGTCGTGGTGACGGCCTATCTGTTCGATGACAGCCTGCTCGCGGCGTTGTACAGCCTGCTGCCGGTCACCGCCTTGCTGGCCGCGCTGATCGGTTTGCAGCAGAGCGGGGTGGCCGTGCAGCCGCGGGCCACTCTGAAGCTGGCGGTGACCCTGCAGTTGCAGGCCCTGCCATTGATGCTGCTGCTGTTCGTGTTCTTCCCGCGCCTGGGCCCGCTGTGGAGCCTGCCCAACCCGAACAAGGCCTTTACCGGCCTGTCCGACAGCATGGCGCCGGCCGATGTCGCCGAACTGAGCCGTTCCGATGCGTTGGCCTTCCGCGCCAGTTTCAGCAGTCCGATGCCCGAGCGCAGTGAGCTGTACTGGCGCGCACTGACCCTGGAGCACTTCGATGGCCGGCGTTGGTCGCAGACAGAAGTCGCCAAACATAGCAGTGGGGTCGACTGGCGCAAGCAAGGGCCGGCACTGGACTACAGCATCGTCATGCAGCCCAGCGGCAAGCCGTGGCTGTTTGCCCTGGATGTCGGTCTGAGCGATCAGGACGGTGTGCGGCAGATGAGTGACTTCCGCCTGGAGAACCGTCAGCCAGTGGTGCAGAACCTGCTTTATCAGGTCACCTCCTGGCCACAGGCCTTACGCCAGGAAAAACTCCCGCCGGCGGTGGCTCGACGTGCCCTACAACTGCCCGAACAGGGCGACCCGCGCAGCCGCGCCTGGGCCGAGGAATTGCGCAGTAAGCATAAGCGGGATGAGGCGCTGGTCGCGGCCCTGCTGCAGCATTTCAACCGCGAGCCCTATGGCTACACCCTGAAGCCACCAGCGGTGGGTGCCGACAGCATTGACGAGTTTCTCTTTCGCACGCGCCAGGGCTTCTGCGCCCACTACGCCGGCGCCATGACCTTCGTCCTGCGCGCGGCCGGCATTCCGGCGCGGGTGGTGGCCGGTTACCAGGGCGGCGAGCTGAATCCGGCCGGCAATTACCTGTCGGTGCGCCAGTTCGATGCCCACGCCTGGGTCGAATACTGGCAGGACGGTAAGGGCTGGATCAGTGTCGATCCGACTTTCCAGGTGGCGCCCGAACGTATCGAACTGGGCCTGGAGCAGGCACTTGCCGAGGAACAGAGCTTCCTCGAAGAGTCGCCGCTGTCGCTGCTGCGCTATCGCGATATCGGTTGGCTGAACAACCTGCGCCTGACCTGGGACAACATCAACTACGGCTGGCAACGCTGGGTGCTCGGCTATCGTGGCGAACAGCAGCTGAACCTGCTGCAGCGCTGGTTTGGCACCCTCGACTGGCAACGACTGGCGCTGGCCCTGGTGGGTGGCGGTGGCGTGTTGTTGGGACTAGTGGCCCTCTGGCTGTTCAAACCCTGGCGCCGCGAGCGCGATCCGCAGCAACGCCTGTTGCGGGCTTTCGAAAAGACCTTGGCGCGGCATGCTGTAGTGCGTCAACGCGGGGAGGGCATGCGCGCATTCGCCCAGCGCGCAGCACGCCAGTTACCGGGACAGGCTGAGGCCATTCAGGCCTTTGCCCGGATCTATGAGGCGCAACGCTATGCCGGCCGACCCAGCGCACCGCAGGACTTGCGGGCGGCGCTGCGCCAGTTGCGCCGGCTGTTGCCTTGGCGCAGAAGCCAAGGCGCGTAGAGCCTTCTTTCACCTGCAGGGTGTGCCCTGCGGGTTATCCCTGGTGCGCTGCGCCTAAGCCAGGCGTGCGACCATCGGCCACTTGCTGCCTTCGGCGGCAGCGGCAATATGGCATTGAGTCCGAACAGAGGTTTTCAGGGAGGGCAGAGTGACGGAACTACTGAGAAAACTGCAGAGCCAGGTACTGACCCAGCAGGTGCGCCTTTATGCCTGCTGCGCCCGCCTGCAGGTACAGACGGATGACGAGGCACTGCATGACCTGCGCATCGCCTTGCGCAAACTGCGCAGCCTGTTGCGCCCGCTACGGCGGCAGACACTCTGCGCTCAACTGGAGCAAGCGGCAGCAGCCCTTGGTGAAATCAGTGGGCCGCTGCGCGATCTCGAAGTACTGATCGGTGAGCTGCAGCGGCTTGGCCATGCGGATCTCGCACGGCAGCGGCGCACTCACCTGACGCAGGGCTACGCCCGCTTGCTCGACAGTCTGGCCTTGCAGCGCCTGTTCATCCTCCTTGACGATTGGCCCGACAACTGTCGCGAAGCCCTGGGCCAGGGCGAGTGGCAGGTGGACCATAAGCGCGTACGCAAGTACCTGGCGAACCAGGCGCAACAACTGGCCACGGCGCTGCGCGATCCGACCCACGACCGCCACCGCCTGCGCCTGCTGATCAAGCGTCTGCGTTACTGCGCAGAAGCCTACCCACGGCATAGCGATCTCTCGGCCAACTGTCTGAGTGGCCTGCGCCTGGCCCAAGGTGCACTGGGCGATTGGCATGATCACCTGCAATGGCTGGCACGCCTGCCCAGCGAGCCGGACCTGCAGTCCTGCGCTGCGCTCTGGCAGCGCCACTTGGATGCAGCCGAGCAACAAGCCGACCAGGCGTTACAGGCACTGTGCGAGCACTTCCCGGCAGCGTCGCAGCAAGACTGAATAACCGGTAATTTCGCGGCTGAATTGTCTAGAACGCCCCTCCCGCAGCTGGGCACTTTTCTCCTAAGCTGTTGAGCAGATAACAGGAGACTGCTGCATGACCTTTGCTGAACTGATTCAGGCGGTGCACAACCGTCCGCAACACGTTGTCGTACCGCCGCTATGGGGGCAGGGCCGAGCTACGTTCGGCGGCCTGGTCGCGGCGATGATCTATGAAGCCATGCGCGTCAAGGTGCCGGCCGGGCGGCCGGTGCGTTCGCTGTCGATCACCTTTGTCGGCCCACTGCTGATGGGCGAGGCGGTGGGGTTCGAGGTCGAAGTGCTGCGCGAAGGCAAGGCGGTCAGCCAGATGCTGGGCCGCGCAGTGCAGAACGGTGAAGTGGTAGCCCTGATGCAAGGCAGCTTTGGTGCCTCGCGTCAGTCGGTAATCGACGTTGCCGCCTTACCGGCGCCGGCGATGAAGCCCGTTGAAGAGTGCCAGGAGCTGCCCTACATCGCCGGCGTCACCCCCGAGTTCACGCGCTTCCTGGCCATGCGCTGGGGCCTGGGCGGTATGCCGTTCAGCGGCAACACCTCGCGTGAAATGGGCGGCTGGGTACGCCTGCGCAGCGATGTGTCCTACGACAAGATCAGTGAAACCCACCTGCTGGCCCTGGTCGATGCCTGGCCACCGATCCCGCTGTCGCACCTCAAGGCGCCGGCTCCCGGCAGCTCGCTGACCTGGACCATCGAGTTCATGCAACCGGTACCCAAGCTGACCACTCACGACTGGTGCTTGTATCGGGCGGAGATCGAGCATGCCCGCGACGGCTACGGGCATATCGCCGCCGGCCTGTGGAGCCCCACGGGCGAGTTGCTGGCCCTTAGTCGGCAGACGGTAACCGTGTTCGGCTGATCAGCTTATTAATGGCAGATTGAAAAACGCCCGCGCGCTGGCAGTGGTCTGCGCTGCCAGCGCCTCCTGGCTTTCGCCACGATGCAGGGCGACCTCACGCAACACTTCACCTAGAAACGCCGGTTCGTTGTGCCCGCTCTTCGGTTTCGGACGCAGGCTGCGTGGCAGCAGAAAGGGTGCATCGCTTTCCAGCATCAGGCGGCCGGCCGGGATCTCGCGCACCAGCGGGTGCAGGTGCGTGCCGCGACGTTCGTCGCAGATCCAGCCAGTAATACCGATATGCAGGTCGAGGTCGAGGTAGCTGTACAGCGCGGCTTTCTCACCGGTAAAGCAGTGCACCACGGCCGCCGGTAGACGATCGCGAAACTCGCGCAGGATGGCGATCAACCGCTCGCTGGCGTCGCGCTCATGGAGGAACACGGGCAGCTGCAGTTCGACGGCCAGGGCCAGCTGCTCTTCCAGAGCTTTTTCCTGCTGCGGGCGAGGGGAGAAGTCGCGGTTGAAATCCAGCCCGCATTCGCCCACCGCGCGTACCGGCGCTTGTGCCAGCAAGGCACGCAGCTGATTGCTGCTGTCGGTGCTCCACTGGCTGGCATCGTGCGGGTGCACGCCAGCGGTGCTGAACAGTCGCTGGCCGCTATCGTCCAGTTCGCTACAGAAAGCCAAGGCCTGTTCACTTTCTGCCAGGCTGGTGCCGGTCAGGACCATTTGGCATACACCGGCCGCCTGCGCACGCGCGAGTACTTCGTCACGTTGCCGGGCCAGACTGGGGTGGGTCAGATTGACGCCAATGTCGATGAGTTGCATGGTGCTATCTCTAAACTGCGCAGGGCAGCATAGCAGAGCATTGTATCTATCAAAAAACGCTTTAATTACATTGGTTTAGCTATGAAACATAAAGCACATTATCTGTTGCGACTGGCGCCTGGCGATTGTCTGTGACACTCTCCGCGCCCCCGTTTGTCCGGTTCAGCCGGCTTATCGGGGTTTTCAGTCGGCCAGGTAGTTGCTACGCCTGGCGCCCCCCGGAGGCCGGATGATTCGAGCGCTGTCGTTCCTGCTCTGTTGCCTGATGCTCCTGGCGCTGCCCGTCCAGGCGCGTCTGGCCAGCTCGCCAGCCGAGGTGCGTGGCAGTGATCTGCCCCTGCGCGACCTGGCCGAGGTGCGCAAGAGTGGCGAGTTGCGTGTGCTGGTCAACCAGAGCCGTAACAGCTCCGGTGCAGTGAAGGGCCAAGCCATAGGCGTTGAACACCACCGCCTGCGTGCTTTCGAACAATACCTCAACCGCAATGCCGCTGACGGACGCAACCTGCGCCTGAAAATTATCCCGATGGCCAAGGATCAGTTGCTCGGCGCCTTGCAGAAAGGCAAGGGTGATCTGGTTGCACCAGGGGAGTTGCTGGCCACTCCGACTGGGCGCATGGTCACGGCCAGCGCCCCGATACGTCGTGATGTGGCACTGGTAGTGGTGGGCAACCGTGGTAATCGACACTACCGCAAGCTTGAAGATATGGCCGGGCGCAGTCTGGTTGTTCCTGTAGGCAGTGCGGTGGCTGAAGCGCTGCGCGAGGTGAATCAGCGCCTGGTCGAACGCAAGCTACCGCCAATCGTGATCGAGTGGGCCGACCCCAGTCTGGCTGTCGAGGACGTGCTGGAAATGGTCCAGGCGGGTATCTATCCGTGGACAGCCGTCGAGCAGCCGATTGCCGAGCGCTGGAGCAAGGTCTTACCCAGATTGCGAATCGAGCGGCATCTGGTTGTCGGGCAGACGGCGGACATGAGCTGGTTCGTGCGCCGTGATGCGCCGATGCTGCGCGCCAGCATCGATCGTTTCCTGGCCGATTACCGTCAGCCAGCTGACCAGGATGCCACCTTCCAACGCGTCTACCGGCGTCTGTACAAGGTCCGTAATCCGTTAACGGGGCATGATCGCCAGCGCCTGGAAAAAGTCCGCCAGGTGCTACAGAAACACGGTCAGCAACAGGAACTGGATTGGTTGCATCTGGCCGCCGTGGCTTACAAGGAGTCCACACTCAACCCGGCAGCACGGGGAGCCTCGGGAGCCACCGGACTGATGCAGATTACCCCTGCAGCCGCGCGCAGCGTGGGTGTCGGCAATGTCCAGGCACTGGACAGCAATGTGCTGGCAGCGACGCGCTACATGGCGCGGATTCGCCGCGAGTTTTTTGCCAGCCGCCAGATCAGCGAGGAGCAGCGCATGGCCTTCATCCTCGCGGCCTACAATATGGGCCCGCAGCGTGTGCAAGGTTTACGGGCAGAGGCGCGGCGACGCGGACTTGACCCTAATCAGTGGTTCTTCCAGGTCGAGCGGGTCGCCATGGAGCAGATGGGGATGGGTGTGGCCACTTACGTCAACAGCGTGAACAAGTACTACCTGGCCTTCGACCGGGAACGTTACCTGATCGAGCCGCAGGAGCAGAAAGTAAGCTTACGCAGGTGATCAATTTATTCGATATTAATTAACGCAAAATTGCGCTATTTAAATCGATAAATTCATCTAATCTGTTCTTCAGCAACCGCTAACTCTCTTCTCAAATTAAAGGACGCACAGGCATGAACGCATTGATCAAAACTGCTCTCTCCACCCAAGCCGGTTATGGCATCACCCTGCTGCGTATTGTCACCGGCCTGACCTTTGCCGCCCACGGCGCGCAGAAGCTGTTTGGCTGGTTCGGCGGCTACGGCCTGGAAGGCGTGGCTCAGTGGATGGAAAGCATCGGCATCACCCCTGGCTACCTGATGGCGGCCCTGGCCGGTAGCGCCGAGTTCTTTGGCGGCCTGGCCCTGGTGGTCGGTCTGCTGGTGCGTCCGGCGGCGATTTCCTTGCTGATCGCCATGTTGGTTGCGATCTTCAGCGTGCACTGGGTCAATGGCTTCTTCATGAGCGCCAATGGCTATGAGTACGCGATGATTCTCGCGCTGATCAGTGCCACCCTGGTTATCGAAGGGGCTGGCAAGCTGTCGCTGGATCGCCGCATCGCCGGTTGAACCCTGCAGTAATCAACAAGGCCCGCTGATGCGGGCCTTGTCGTTTTCAGCTCAAGGTTTCTGTTCGCGGGCGCTGGCCAGTTCTTCGGCGGCTGCCAGGCGTAGGCGCTCCTGGTCATCGAAGCGCTCGCCCGCCAGGCTGTCGATGGCTGCGGCCTTGTCGCTGGCGCTGAGGCCAGTGTTGGCTTCGATAAGGGCCTTCTCGCGGCGATAGTCGTTGAGGCGCTGTGCCCATTGCTGGCGGCGCTGGTCGAGCGCCTCCAGGCGCGCGGTGGCTTCGGCACCGACCAGTTGCAGACGCAGTTGTTGGATCTGCTGCGGGCTGGCGCCCTGGGCCTGGAGCGCAGCTGTCTGCTGACGCAGTTCGGTCTGCAGCTGCGGCACGATCAGCTCTTGCATGGACTCCGGCAGGTTATTGCGCAACTGGTCGAGGGCTGTGGCTTTCTCGGCATCGCTCAGGCTCTGGTCGTGGCGGATGGCCAGACGCTGCAAAGTGAACTGGTTGTAGGCCTCTTCATTACCAAAGAAGACCTGATGCGCCTCGGCGCTGAACAACGAGGCACGCAAGGCCTGCACGGCCTGCTCGCGCTGGCGCATGGCGTCCAGGTTGGCCATTTGCGGCAGGTCCTTTTCCAGCTGCACCAGTTGCTGCTTGTACTGCAAATATTGCTCGAGCAAGGCCAGTGCCTGTTCGCGGGCAGGCATGGCCAGCTGGCTGCTGATATAGGCTTGCAGGCGCTTGACGCTGTGCTGCAGGGAGTCTTCACCCAGGGCACTGAGGAAGTAGTCGAAAATCCGTCGGATATCTTCGCTGATCAGCAGATTGCCGGCGCTGTCGACGCGGAACTGGCCATCCACCGTAGTTCCATCAAAAGAAGGGGGTAGGGCATAGGGCGTAATGTCCTGCGGGCTGGCCCGCGCAACTTGCGTGTTGCTGTCGAGGGGCGCTGCCGGTTGGCTGGCGGCGGGCACTGGTGGCGCATTGGCCGGTGTCGGTAGGTCGGTGGCGGAGTTCAGGTAGAGCGTCAGGGCAATGCTGCCTCCGACGACCAGGGGAGCGGCAAATAACAGTTTTCGATTCACGTCGCTACTCGAAGAGGCAAGCCAAAGGGGCCCGCAGGCCCCGGAGGCTGATTACAGACCGGCGTTTTTCAGGCGGTTGGCATGCTGGCGGTACACGGTGACCGGACTGGTCTCGAACAGGCTGGTGAGGCCGAAGGTCTGGTTGACCTCGTCGAGGTGGTTCATCCGGTAGTTGTCGCGGATTACCTTGCCCATGTGCGAGCTGCAGGTGCCGACCAGGCCGTCGTTGGGCTCGTCGAAGGTCAGTGCAGAAGCGCCCATCAGCAGGTCGCTGATATCGAGGAAGTTGGTCAGCGGGCTACTGCCGCTCCACGAGTAGTAGCTGACGCCGTTGACCTTGTAAGCCCCTTCGCCGCAGGCACTGGTCGGGATGGCTTGTGGGTACTTGGCATTGAAGGCTGCGGCGCCCTGGCTGTTCAGCGATTCGAGGGCGCCCAGGGCGTTTTGCGGCGAGGTGCTGGAGCTGCCGGAGAGGAAGTTGATCAGCGCGCCCAGGCCATTGACGATACCGGCTACAACGGCTTCGCCGGCAGACCCCGGCGGGATCTGACGAATGAAGTCGGCGGTGTCGGAACCCTTGTGCGGGGCGCCGACGCTGGTGGCCGAAGCGATCAGATCCGGGCGGACGGCAGCAACGTAGCGAATGGTCGGGCCGCCATGGCTGTGGCCGATCAGGTTGACCTTGCCCTTGCCACTGATGGCGGCGATTTCCTCGACCTGCTCCAGTAGCTCTTCACCACGCAGTTCAGAGGTATTGAGCTGGCTGACCTCGGTGACGTAGACGCTGGCCCCATCGGAGCGCAACGCCGAAGGAATGCCGTACCAGTAATCGATACCAAGAATACTGTCGAAACCCAGCATGCCGTGGGCCAGGACGACCGGATATTTGGTTTTGGTGTAGCCAGTGGAACCGAACAGGCCGGCCTCGGCCTGACCGGACAGGAGAATTCCGGTTCCGATGCACAGGGCGAGCAGAGTCTTCTTATTATTCATTGGGCGCTCTCAAACAGTGATTTGGCAGTTTCCATAGGTTCAGCCAGCCATAGCCATCCTGGGTAGGCACTTCAGCTGGGGCTAGGAGGGCAGGAAATGTGCCAAAAAGTGAAAAATTAGAGCGAAGGCTCTAAACGGGCGTTTACAAATTCAGCCGCGCATCCACCGATCTTGCTGACAGGGGCGAGTTGTTACCTGGGGAAACGCCGAGTGGGAATTCATCGCATCGCTACGCAAGTTTCTGCAGGCATGAAATTACGGCAGAGCCATCGACCAGTGGCCTATCCGCTTTGCACACTGGCCTGATCAGGTAAGCCGCTTGACAGGGGTACCTGCAGGTTTTTAGCATCGCCACCTGCGCCGATTTAAGAGCAACTTGCGGGGCGCCGCCCGGTTGGGCAAATACCGCTAAAGCGCTGGCCGGTGTCGCCTCTCACCGCAGTCCGGCGGGATTATGAGGCTGAGACTGCAACCATGAATTGCCCGCGACCCCATCTGTACTTTTCCTCTTTGCCGCGTACTGCGGTCAATCGCCATCCGCATGTGCTGCTGGTCGGCAGCCATCAACCGCGCCTGCTCAAGAGCCTGGAAGGCTGGCCCAAGCATTGGCCAGGCGCACGCAACTTTCTGGTCAAATTCGCCGCGCCACAGGTTGCGGAACTGGCGCACTTACCCAGTAACGGTTTTGATCTGGTGGTGGTTGGTGGCGAGGCTCAGCCTGTAAATGCCGAACTGATTGCACAACTGGTGCGTGTCGCCCGTCAGGGCCTGATCAGCCTGCGCTAGGGATAGTCGATGGCGGTGATGTAGAACGTCTGTTCGCCGCCTGGCGCCTGTACGCGCACTTCAGCATCAAGTGCCTTGCCAATCAGAGCGCGCGCCAGTGGCGAGTCAATGCTGATCAAGCCCTGTTTGAGATCCAGCTCGTCGGGACCGACGATGCGATAGCGGGTTTCTTCACCATTGTCATCCTCCAGGGTTACCCAGGCGCCGAAGTAAACCTTGTTCGGGTCGGCGGGGCGGCTGTCGACCACCTTTAGGCTCTCCAGGCGCTTGGTCAGGAAACGCACGCGGCTGTCGATTTCCCGCAGCATCTTCTTGCCATAGGTGTATTCGGCATTTTCCGAGCGGTCACCCTGCGCCGCGGCTTCGCTGACCGACTGGGTTACCTGCGGACGACGCACGTGCCAGAGTTCGTGCAACTCAGCACGCAGGCGCGCTTCACCTTGTGGGGTAATCAGGGCAGTACCGGCAGTGCGCGGTGGGCGGTAACGACTCATCTTGATCTCAGCTTTCGCGAAGTACGGCCAAAGGGCTGACGTTGAGTGCTCGACGGGTGCCAAGGACACCGGCAGTACCCACCAGCAGGGCGCCAATCAATGGCAATAGCAGCAACCAGGCATGCGGTTGCCAAGGCAGATCAAGGACGAAACGGTAGAGCAGAAAACTCACCAGCTCACAGCCGATGGCTGCCAGCACACCGCTGGTGGCACCAAGCAGGGTGAACTCGGTGCGCCGCGCAGCGATGAGCAGGCGCCGCTCGGCCCCCAGGGCACGCAGTAGCGCGCCTTGGCGAATACGCTCATCCAGTGTCGATTGCAGTCCGGCAAACAGTACGGTCAGACCCGCCGCCAGGACGAACAGCAAGACGTACTCCACGGCCAGCGTGACCTGGGCCAGGATGCTGCGCAATTGTGCCAGTAACGCTTCGACCTGAAGCAGCGTCGCTGCCGGAAACGCACGCGCCAGCTCCACCAGCTGTTGTTCGCTGTTGGGCGGCAGATAGAAACTGGTCAGGTAAGTGGCAGGTAGGTCCTGCAAGGTGCCGGGTTCGAAGATCATGTAGAAGTTCGGCTGGAAGCTATCCCATTCGACCTTGCGCAGGCTGCTGACAAGGGCTTCACGCTGCAGGCCGCCAACATCGAACGTCAGCACGTCACCCAGTTGCAGTTTCAGGCTTTCGGCCAGTTCGGACTCCACCGACACGCCTGGCACTTGCTCGGCAGTGCCAGGCACCCACCACTGTCCGGCGATCAGTTCATTACCGCTTGGCAGTTCAGCCGACCAAGTCAGGCTCAGGTCGCGGCGTATTGCCCGGTCACCGGTACTGTCCTTACTGACGATTTGTTTGACTGCGGCGCCGTTGATCTCGATCAGGCGCCCGGCAATGATCGGATAGAGCGGGGCAGGCTGCGGTGATATCTCGGCAAGCCTGGCGGCAAATGCTTCCTTCTCCGCGGGCAGCACATTCAGGGCGAAATGATTGGGTGCCTGTTCGGGCAACTGGTCCTGCCAGGTATCCAACAATTCACCACGCAGCAGGGCGATCAGCGCCATGGCCAGGAGGATTAGACCGAACGCCAGCGCTTGACCTGCCGCTGCCAGTGGATAGCGCAACAACTGGCCCAACCCCAGCCGCCAGGGCAGTGAAGCCCGCGCCAGCAAACGGCGCAGGCTGCGCAAGGTGAGCAGCAACAGGCCGCCGAGCATCAGGGTGGTAAGCAGGCCGCCACCGAGCAGGGCCAGGGTCAGTTTCAGATCCAGACTCAGGCGCCACATGATCAGGCCCAGAGCCAGCAGTGCCGTACCGTAGACCAGCCAGGAGCTCGGCGGCACCGGCAGCAGATCACGACGCAATACGCGCAGTGGTGGCACACGACCGAGTGCGGCCAGCGGAGGCAGGGCAAAGCCGGCCAAGGCCACTAGGCCGGTTGCCATGCCAGCCAGCGCGGGGAGGGCACCACCAGGCGGCACACCCGCGGGTAGCAGCCCCTCAAGCAGTTTGAACAGAATCAGTTGGCCGCCCCAGCCAAGTGCGGCCCCTGCCATGCAGGCCAGCAGGCCAAGCGCCGCCAATTGCAGCGCGAACAGGCTGAGAGCCTCATGGCGCGACAGCCCCAAGCAGCGCAGCAAGGCGCTGCTGTCAAAACGACGGGCTGCGAAACGGGCTGCCGACAAGGCCACCGCGACGCCAGCAAGCAACACCGCAGCCAGACTGGCCAGGTTCAGATAGCGTTCGGCACGACCCAATGCGCCGCCGATCTGGCGATTGCCGGAGCGGGCATCCTCAATGCTCTGATGAGCTGCCAGATTCTTTTCGATGTCGCTCTGGTAGCGCTTCAGGCTCTGTTCGTCACCGCGCCACAACTCGCGATAGCGCACCCGGCTGCCCGGTTGTATGACGCCGGTAGCGGGCAGATCGTCCAGGTGCATCAGTACCCGCGGGGTCAGGCTGTAGAAGTCGCCGGCGCGGTCCGGCTCGTAGGTCAGTACGCGGGTCAGACGCAGTGACAGGTTACCGACTTCAATCGATTGACCAACCTGCAGATCGAGCGCCGCAAAGAGCCGGGCTTCAGCCCAGGCTTCACCGGGGCCTGGCCCTTCGCCAGGCTGTTCGGGTTGATAGAGTGCAGCCGCGCTTTTTAGCTCGCCACGCAACGGATAGCCGGTGCTGGCGGCTTTGACACTGGCTAGCTGGATGCCCTTGTCTGTTGCGATCACGCTGGAGAATTCAACTACCTGAGCGTGCTCAAGGCCCAGTCGACGACCCACCTCGATCTGCTCGGCAGTAGCTGGGGCACTGCCCGACAGCAGCAGGTCGGCACCGAGAAACTCAGTGGCGCGCAGCAGCATCGCGCCATTCAGGCGAGCGCTGAAGTAACCGATGGCAGTACTGGAAGCAACGGCAATCAACAGGGCGAAAAACAGAACGCGTAGTTCGCCGGAACGAGCATCGCGCAAGAGCTGGCGCAAGGCCAGGGCGAGCAGGCGTGACAACGGCACGGTACGCATCAGGGCTCCACGGTGTCGACCAGATGGCCGCCTTCCAGGCGAATCAGACGGCGACAACGATGCGCCAGGCGCTCGTCATGGGTAACCAGCACCAGGGTGGCGCCGCGTTCCTGATTCAACTCGAACAGCAGGTCGCTGATACGCTCACCTGTGTGGCTGTCGAGGTTGCCGGTCGGTTCGTCAGCGAACAGTACTGCGGGTTCGGCGGCAAAGGCGCGGGCAATGGCAACCCGCTGCTGTTCGCCGCCGGACAGTTGGCGCGGTGAATGGGTCAACCGCTGGCCGAGCCCCACACGCTGCAGCAGGTCGCGGGCGCGCTCACGAGCATCGCGGCGGCCGTCCAGCTCCAGCGGTAGCATGACGTTTTCCAGGGCGTTGAGATTGTCGAGCAGCTGGAAAGACTGGAAAACGAAACCCACATGTTCGGCGCGAACTCGTGCGCGCTGATCTTCATCCAGATTGGTCAAGTTGTGCCCGGCAAGCTGCACTTCGCCACTGCTGGGCAGATCCAGGCCAGCGAGTAGGCCGAGCAGTGTGGATTTACCCGAACCGGAGCTGCCGACAATTGCCAGGCTGTCGCCGCGGCTGAGCTCCAGGCTCAGGTCGTGGAGAATACTTAGCTCGCCTTCCGTGCTGGGAACCACTTTGCTAAGGTGCCGCGCAGAAAGAATACTAGCGCTCATGGAGAGTCCGATGCGTGCGTGGTGGGTAAGAAGTGCTGCTGCACTGCTGTTGTTTGCTCAGGTGCTCTGGGCCCAGGGCGCCATGGCCGGCAACGTGCTGGTCGTGGGCGATAGTATCAGCGCCGCTTTTGGCATGGATACCCGTCAGGGCTGGGTTGCGCTACTGGAAAAACGCCTGGCCGAGGGCGGTTTTACCCAGCAGGTGGTCAACGCGTCTATCAGTGGCGATACCAGTGCAGGCGGCCTGGCGCGGCTGCCCACGCTGCTTGCACAGCATCAGCCGGAGCTGGTGATCATCGAACTGGGTGGCAACGATGGCCTGCGCGGTCAGGCACCAGGGCAATTGCAACAGAATCTTGCTGCGATGGTTGATCGCTCGCGCGCAGCGGGGGCCAAAGTACTGCTGCTGGGCATGCAACTGCCACCCAACTATGGGCAGCGCTACACACGCGCCTTTGCTGCGGTTTATGAAAATCTGGCAACGGAGAAGCAGGTGCCCCTGGTACCGTTTTTCCTTGAGGGGGTTGGCGGTGTGGCAGGAATGATCCAGGCCGATGGTATTCACCCGACGGTGAGTGCACAGCCGCGCTTGCTGGACAATGTCTGGCCGCAGTTACAGCCCTTGCTCTGAGTCTTCCCCGTTCGCAGCCTTTCGGCTATCGTGGCGACCCCTCTCGGAGCTCCCAATGCCGCGTCCTGCCTGGTCCCTGCATGCCTATCAACTGATCGTGCCGGACGAACAACTCGACTTGTTCGCCTGCCGCGAAGCGCGTGTGCATCTGGTGGCGCGACAGCTCGAGTTGCACGGATTTGCCGATCGAACGTTGTGCGGCGGACTGTTACCGGCCTTGCCGGTGATGCGTGCAGTGGATAAGACCAGCTTGCGCGACAAACGGCTCTGCCAGGCCTGCAAGAGCGTGTTGGAGGCTCAGCGCCGAGGTGAACGCTCGCTCTGGCCCGAAGCCCTATAGGCAAGTTTCACGGCGAAGTTTGCTGACAAATCGAATTGTTATGAGCGGGTTCGCCGGGCCTCCCAGCCCTGGCGTTGCCGGTGTACAATTCCGAGTCTATTAATCAGCCATTCATGCCAAGGATTTCCGGATGTTGTCGCGCGTTCCAGCCGTCGCCCGTAACCTGACTCTCGCCAGTTTTTGCCTGGCGGGTCCTGTCGCAGCCCTGGAGCTGCAGCTTCCTGCCCCCGGCGATGACATCGTTGGCCAGGTACAGGTAGTTAAAGCCAAGTACGAAGACACCTTTGCCGATCTGGGAGCGGCAAATGATCTGGGCTATCTGGAAATGGTCGTGGCCAACCCGGGCGTAGACCCGTGGCTGCCGGGTGAGGGCGCCGAGATTGTGTTGCCAACGCGCTTTATTCTGCCGCCAGGCCCGCGCGAAGGTATCGTGATCAACCTGGCTGAGTACCGCATGTACTACTTCCCGAAAGGGCAGAATGTTGTGCATACCTTCCCGCTGGGTATCGGTCGTGAGGGGTGGGGGTCGCCCATTGCGCACACCACCATCACCGCCAAAACACCAAATCCGGGCTGGACGCCGCCGGCTTCGATTCGTGCCGAACACGCCGCCGACGGTGATCCGCTGCCGGCCTATGTACCACCAGGCCCGAACAACCCGCTGGGCCCGTTCAAGTTCACCCTGGGTACTCCGGGCTACCTGATCCATGGTTCCAACAAGAAGTTCGGCATTGGCATGCGCGTCAGCCACGGCTGCTTCCGCATGCTCAATCACAACGTCCTGGCCCTGGCCAAGATGGCGCCAGTCGGTACCTCGGTGCGCATCGTCAACGAGCCATACAAGTTCGGCATGAGCAATGGCAAGGTCTACCTTGAGGCGCATGCACCCCTGGATGATAACGGCGTGCCATCGGTAGTGGATAAACACACTGCAGTAATCAATGCGCTGCTCAAGCGCGATGAGCTGGCAGGGCAGATGCGCCTAGACTGGGAAGTGGTCCGTGAAGTGGTGGCTGCCGAAGATGGCATGCCCATTGAAATCGCCGTACCACAGCAAGGGCAGGGCGCACTGGCCGACAACACGGCACAGGTTCAGCTCTGATCTAAAGCGCCTGTTACGAAACCCGCCCATGCATGCATCGGCGGGTTTTTTATTGCCTGGGTAAACCGCAGGCAATAAAAAAGCCGACCTGCGAACAGGTCGGCTTCTTCAAAGCCTTGGCAAGTATTACTTGCGGCTAGCTTTTTCCAGCATGCGCAGAGCGCGCTCGTTGGCTTCGTCAGCAGTCTGCTGAGCCTTCTGAGCAGCGGCCAGAGCTTCATCAGCCTTACGGTAGGCTTCGTCAGCACGAGCTTGAGCACGAGCAGCGGCGTCTTCAGTAGCGGTCAGACGGGCTTCAGTTTCTTTGGACATGCTGCTGCAACCGGTAGCCAGAACTGCTGCCAAGGCCAGAGCAGAGAATTTCAGAACGTTGTTCATCGTGTTCCCCTTGAGGTGGACTTTCCATAAAAGCAATTCCCCAACACTGGGAAATTAGCCGGGCTACATACTACCCATTACTTTTAGTAAGTAAACTGACCAAACGCAAGACAAGCGGTTTTTTTTCTTTTATCTCGAGCGCGCCCTGCGTTTTGCTTAAAAAACATACAGATCAGACGCTTAGAGTGGTCTCTTAGACTGCATTTTAGCTCCGATCATGGCTGGCATCCTGCCTGCCTGATAACATCCGGGACGGCCAACGGGAAGGCTGCTCTCCCGAAATACTTCAAGGACGTTGCTTATGTCGAAGCTGGTTAAATGGGGCCTGCTGGGTGTTCTTGCCCTGGCACTGCTTATCAAAGCATCACTCTGGTTGTCGGTTCGCTCGATCATGAACGACGCCATCGAACAGCTGTCGCCTGTTATGCGCATAAGTTATTCCGGGATTACCTCTTCCTTCGATGGGCGGGTCGGGATTACCGGTATTAAGGTGCAAGTGCCCCTGATGCGCGACCATTTCCGAGTGGAACACGCCGAACTTAAGTTCAAGGGGCTTATGGACTTGTTGCGCTTCAAGGAGAGCATGAGTGCGGGCAAGTTTCCGGAACAGATGGCCGTCAACATCAAAGGCCTTGAGTTCGACGTGCACGGTCCCTTTATGGTGCAGATAAGCCAACAACCAGACGAAGCTTCTCTATCTACTGCCTTGTCGCAGGTTGCCTGCGGGAGCTCCCGCTACATCGGCAGCGACGAGTTGTTGGAGATGGGTTACCGAACGCTGGAAACCGATGCGCAGTTTTCCTATCTGTACCAACCTGGCGCCCAGACGCTGACGTTCAATCTGACAGCCGATACCCGTGACATGGGCGAATACCGTGTCAGCTTTGCCCTGGCCAATATGTCCGAGCGACCTGGTGATTTGCGGGTCAACCCACCTCGCTTGTCCACGGTAACACTGGAAATCAACGACAATCAGTATCAGCGCAAGATTCAGAGCTATTGCGCCGGCAAGCTGGGACAGACCGAGGAGGTCTACCTGCAGACTACGCTGACTCAACTTGACAAAGCCTTGCGTGCCCAGCGCATTGCTCTCGATCCTGCACTGCTCACAGCGTTGGGGACGTACTACAAGGATCCGCAGGCGCTGCGTCTTGAATTGGCCCCTTCTGAAGGCATGAGTTGGGATGGCCTGCAGTTCTTCGAACCTAAGGATGTGGTGGCTATGCTGCGCCCGGTTCTGCTCATCAACCAGCAGGCCGTGCATCCTCTGGCGTTTTCCTGGGTCGATCCGGATGCAGTGGCCGCTCCGCAAAATGAGGAGCTGGTTCGCGCACCAGAGGTTGAGCAGGCAGGCAAGATACGTCAGTACGACTTTGTCGAGGTCGCCAGCCTGGCCGAACATGCGGGAAAAAGGCTACAGTTCATTACTCATGATGGCACTTACTATCAGGGTCTTTTGCATAAAGTAGAAAATGGCAAAGTGTTCCTGAGCGTCCAGTTTGGTAGTGGCTCGGCTGAGATGTTTCTCCGCCTGGAAAAGATCGATAAGGTAAGGGTTCTGTTCTAGAGCCTATTGAGGAGTGGCAATGAGCGAAGGGGTGTCCATCCACCATGACCTGGCAGGTCACCAGTTCGAGACCATCATCGATGGTCATCGGGCGTACCTGGCCTATATGGATCTGGGCAAGCAGACCCTGGATATCTACCGTACTTTTGTGCCAAATCCTCTGCGTGGACGTGGCATCGCGGCGGCACTGACCGAACAGGCACTGGAGTACGCCGAGCACATGGGCTATACGGTCATCCCGTCCTGTTCATACGTAGAGCGTTATCTGGAGCGACGTCAACGCAATCACTGACAGAACAGTGCAAACAAAAACGCCGGGCAATGCCCGGCGTTTTCATTCCTGCTCCACTCAGCTGCGCTGGCGTTTGGGCAAAACGTCCTTGAGCTTGGCATGCATGCTGCGCAAGGTTTTTTCGGTGGTATCCCAGTCGATGCAGGCATCGGTGATGGATACCCCGTATTTAAGGTCGCAGAGGTCTTTGGGTATCGACTGTGCGCCCCAGCCCAGGTGACTTTCCACCATCAGGCCGACGATGGAGTTGTTGCCTTCGAGGATCTGGTTGGCCACGTTCTCCATGACCAAAGGCTGCAGGGCTGGGTCCTTGTTGGAGTTGGCATGGCTGCAGTCGACCATGACGTTCGGGCGGATCTTGGCTTTGGCCAGCTCCTGCTCGCAGATGGCCACACTCACCGAGTCATAGTTCGGTTTGCCGTTGCCGCCGCGCAGCACCACATGACCATAGGCATTGCCCTTGGTGGTGACGATGGAAACGCCGCCTTCCTGGTTGATGCCGAGGAAGCGGTGCGGGCTGGAAACCGACTGCAGAGCGTTGATCGCGACAGTAAGGCCGCCGTCAGTACCGTTCTTGAAACCGACCGCGGAGGACAGGCCAGACGCCATTTCGCGGTGAGTTTGCGATTCAGTGGTGCGAGCGCCGATGGCCGACCAGCTGATCAGGTCCTGCAGGTACTGCGGGGAAATCGGATCAAGGGCTTCGGTAGCAGTCGGCAGGCCCATCTCGGCCAGATCGCGCAGCAGTTGGCGACCAATATGCAGGCCGTCCTGAATCTTGAACGAATCGTCCAAGTAAGGATCGTTGATCAGGCCTTTCCAGCCGACCGTGGTGCGCGGCTTCTCGAAATACACGCGCATGATCAGGAACAAGCTATCGGACACTTCTGCAGCCAGCACCTTGAGGCGCTCGGCGTATTCGTGGGCAGCCTTGATGTCATGAATGGAGCAGGGGCCCACGACCACGAACAGGCGGTGATCCTTACCATCGAGAATATTGCGTACCACTTCGCGGCCATGGGCGACGGTGCGTTGGGCGGCAGCGGTGAGAGGAATTTCGCGCTTGAGCTGCGCCGGGGTGATCAGGGTTTCGTTGGAGGCAACGTTAAGATCGTCGATCGGTAAATCAGCCATCGTGCTATTCATCAGTCAGAGTCATCAGGTCACGGGTGCCGGGCGCCAGAGGCACAACGAAGCATGGGCGCAACGGGGAAGCGGAACCTTAGCGCGTAACGGGCGGGCTCGACAATGGGCGCGGCTGCTTAAAAGCCGCGCCAGGCGAGAAAACACTAGTTCAGGCTGGCGCCGGAGAACTCTTCGGCGTGCAGGGCAATCCACTCGCGCGCCACCATCTCGACCGGCAGATCCTCGCCGAGCTCGCGCTCACGCTGATGGCGGTAGTGCTCGATCTGGCAGACCTGCTCGACCATGCGCGCGCGGAACAGGGTGTCTTCATCGATAAAGGCAATGCCGACCAGATAATCCGCAGCTTGTTTGCGGCACCAGGCCACCACGCCCGGATAACGCGCCTGCTCGCCCAGCAAGGGAATGCGCAGCTCGACTGCCGTGCCCTTGCGAAAGCCTTTGTTGGAATTGCACGCCACCCCGCCGAGACTGATATTGTTCAGCCTCTGTCGTGGTAGGAAGGCATGTTTGCGTTGAACCAGTTCGACTGGCATGTCGCTGGGGTGACGCAAGAAATGACGCATTTTGACTACTCCGGATGCCACTCATTTGACATCACACATGAACAGTATAGTGCCCAGTCTGGAGTTGACCGACTTCGATGCCGACCAGCGTCTGTTGCAACTGCACGGCACGTCTTTGCTCATATTTACGAGCATAGGCTGTGCCAGTTGCCGCTGGGCACGCCGTGAGTTGCCCGACTTGCCACTGGCCGTCGAGCGGTTGTGCTGGGTTGATGCCGGCAATAATGGTGGCCTGGTCGAGCGTTTTGAGGTTTTCCAGCTGCCCAGTCTGTTTCTAATTCGCGATGGGCAGTTTTTTGGCGCCTTACAGTGCCGCCTGAGCGCTATCGAGCTGAATAGTGCCATCCAGCAAGCCCTGAACCTTGAATCTGCGGAGTTACCCTGATGCAAGACCTACAGCGCACACGTATCGGCATTATCGGCACCGGGGCCATAGGCGGCTTCTACGGGCTGATGCTGGCCCGTGCCGGTTTCGATGTGCATTTTCTGCTGCGTAGCGAATATGCGGCCGTTGTCGAGCAGGGCCTGCAACTCAATAGTGCCGTGCATGGTTGCCTGCGCCTGCAATCAGTACAGGCCTGGCAGAACGTAGACGAAATGCCACGGTGCGATTGGTTGTTGGTGGGCACCAAAACCACCAGTAATGTCGAGCTGGCACCCCTGAGTAGTAGAGCTGCAGCACCAGGGGCCAGGGTTGTCCTGCTGCAGAACGGTCTGGCAGTGGAAGATCAGCTACGCCCACTGTTGCCAGACTCCGTGCACCTGCTCGGCGGGCTCTGCTATATCTGCGCGCATCGCTCCTCGCCCGGGGTGATCGAGCACCAGGCGCTGGGGGCGCTGAGTCTGGGGTATCACTCGGGGCCACTGAGCAGCAGCGAACAGCGTCAGGCAATTGTCGAGGAGGGCGTTGCAATGTTTCGCGCTGCCGGACTGGACGCCACGGCAATGGCCGAGCTGGAGCAAGCCCGCTGGCAGAAACTGGTATGGAATGTGCCGTACAACGGCTTGTCCGTATTGCTCAACGCCGGAACCATGCGCCTGATGGCCAACGTCGATAGTCGCGCACTGATCCACGCCATCATGCTGGAAGTGATGCAAGGTGCTGCCGCCTCCGGTCATGCATTGCCAGAAGACTGTGCCGACAAGCTACTGGCGGCTACCGAGCGCATGCCGGACTACTTGCCGAGCATGTATCACGATTTCAGGCTGCAGCGGCCGCTGGAGCTGGATGCCATTTATGCAGCACCGCTTGCAGCAGCTGCGGCTGCTGGCTGTGAGCTGCCGAAAACCCGCATGCTGTACCAGGCATTACGCTTTCTAGACGTACATTGAGGTCGATATGAGCAAGGGACTGGGTGACAAACTGGTATTGGCGATTTCCTCACGGGCCCTGTTTGACCTGAGTGACAGTCATCGTATCTACGAAAACGACGGGGTCGCTGCCTACCGCCAGTACCAGATCGACCATGAGGAAGAGATCCTGGGCCCCGGCGATGCCTTCCCGCTGGTGGAAAAGCTGCTCAGCCTCAATGCCAGCCTGGATCAGGCCCGTGTCGAGGTGATCCTTGTGTCACGCAACAGTGCCGATACCGGTCTGCGTGTATTCAACTCGATCCAGCATTATGGCCTGGGTATTTCCCGTGCCGCCTTTGTCGGTGGACGCAGTCCTTACCCGTACCTGGCTGCATTCGGTTGCCACCTGTTCCTTTCCACCCATGTCGAGGATGTACGCAGCGCACTGGACGCCGGCTTTGCCGCCGCTACCATTCTTTCCGGTGGTGCGCGACGGGCGGCAAGCACCGAGTTGCGGATTGCCTTCGACGGGGACGCTGTACTGTTTTCCGATGAGTCCGAGCGGGTTTATCAGCAGGGTGGCCTGGCTGCGTTTCAGCACCATGAAAAGGCTTCCGCCCGCGAATTGCTGGGTGGCGGCCCGTTCAAACCATTCCTGGCAGCGCTGAATCGCCTGCAGCGTGAATTTACCGAAGAGCAGTGTCCCATTCGGACCGCACTGGTGACGGCGCGCTCGGCGCCAGCCCATGAACGTGTGATCCGCACCTTGCGCGAGTGGGATATCCGCCTGGATGAGTCGCTGTTTCTTGGTGGCCTGGAAAAAGCGGCATTTCTCGAAGCCTTCGCCGCCGACGTGTTTTTCGACGACCAGGCCGGCCACTGTGAAAAAGCCCGCGAAGTGGTTGCCACCGGCCATGTGCCGCATGGCATCAGTAATGAGCTTCAGCACTGAGGGCCGCCTGTCAGCTCTTCGTTCTCCAGCCTTGCGCACTGCAGCACGCTGCTAAGCTCTGAACAGGGCCGCTAGCAGGAAGTGGGGAGGCCGCGTGATCAAATCCGTCCTATATGCCACAGATCTCGGTCTGTACGCTCCTTATGTGCTGCAACATGCGCTTAACCTGTCACATGCCCTGAAAGCCGAGCTTTATGTCGTGCATGCAGTCGAGCCCATGGGTTTGTTCGCCGAGTCTGTGCTGCAGACTTATCTGGATGAGAAGACGTTGCAGGAACTGCGCAGCAAAGGGCTGGGTAATGTCATGGCGAGCATTGAAAAACGGGTACTTGAAGCGTTTCGTGATGAGCTGGGGGATGTGCCGCATGACATCCAGCTGATCCGCAATGTACGGGTGGCCCAAGGTGATGCAGCACAGGTAATTCTCGATGAAGCGCGCAAGCTGGCAGTCGACCTGCTGGTCGTAGGCAGTCATAGCCACGGCGCTACCCAGGAAACCCCGCTGGGCCGAACTGCTGCCCGCGTCCTGCAACTTTCGGAAATACCGGTTTATCTGGTGCCGATGCTGCAGCACCGCGCTTGAGGCTGGCCGTGAATCTTCGTTAGACGAATGGCATGCATAACTGAAAAAATCGTCTAGCTTTATTCCTTGAACCATTAATATGGTTATATAACTAGGCTGGCAAATTCGAGCAGCGCCTATCTGCTTTAGAGGGATATTTATGAAGCTCCAGCAACTGCGCTACATCTGGGAAGTGGCGCATCACGACCTCAACGTTTCCGCTACCGCGCAGAGCCTCTATACCTCGCAACCCGGCATCAGCAAGCAGATCCGCTTGCTGGAAGACGAACTGGGCGTGGAAGTCTTTGCCCGTAGCGGCAAACACCTGACGCGAGTGACACCGGCTGGCGAACGAATCATCACCACTGCCGGGGAGATTCTGCGTAAAGTCGAGAGCATCAAGCAGATCGCCCAGGAGTTCTCCAACGAGAAGAAGGGCACGTTGTCCATCGCCACCACCCATACCCAGGCACGCTATGCCCTGCCGCCGGTGATCAGTAATTTCATTAAGCAGTATCCGGATGTGGCCTTGCATATGCATCAGGGAACGCCGATGCAGATCGCTGAAATGGCCGCCGATGGCACTGTCGACTTCGCCATTGCTACCGAGGCGCTGGAGTTGTTTGGCGACCTGGTGATGATGCCGTGTTACCGCTGGAATCGCTGCGTGGTAGTGCCCCAGGGGCACCCGTTGACCAAGCTGCCTAAGCTTTCGCTGGAGGCTCTGGCCGAGTACCCGATCGTCACCTACGTATTCGGTTTCACCGGCCGCTCCAAGCTGGACGAGGCGTTCAGCCATCGCGGTCTGACACCCAAGGTGGTTTTCACCGCGGCCGACGCCGACGTGATCAAGACTTACGTACGACTGGGCCTGGGTGTAGGGATTGTTGCGCGCATGGCGGTCGACGCCAAACTCGACGGTGATCTGGTGGTGCTGGACGCCAGTGACCTGTTCGAGTCCAGCGTGACCAAGATTGGTTTCCGGCGTGGCACTTTCCTGCGCGGTTTCATGTGCGACTTCATCGAGAAGTTCGCCCCGCACCTGACCCGCGAAGTCATGGCCAAGGCCGTGCAATGCCATACCAAGGCGGAACTGGATGAGTTGTTCGACGGGGTCGAATTGCCCACTTACTGACGGTGATCTAGATAGAAAGAGCCCGGCAATCGCCGGGCTCTTTCATTCAGGCTCTGGCAATGACATTGCCAGCATGCAGGCCGCACTCTTTCTGAGTTTCCTCTTCCCACCACCAGCGACCTTCGCGCTCGTGCTGGTTGGGCAGAACCGGGCGGGTGCAGGGCTCGCAGCCGATGCTGGTGAACCCGCGCTCATGCAGGCTGTTGTAAGGCAGTTCGAGCATGCGGATGTAAGCCCAGACTTCTTCGCTGCTCATCTGCGCCAGCGGGTTGAACTTGTACAGCGGCTTATCTGCTGTAGAGAAAGCGGCGTCTAACTCAAGCACAGCTACCTGGCTACGGGTACCTGGGCTCTGGTCGCGGCGCTGGCCGGTGGCCCATGCATTGACGCTGGCCAGCTTGCGCTTGAGCGGCTCGATCTTGCGGATGCCGCAGCATTCGCCATGGCCATCCTTGTAGAAGCTGAACAGACCTTTCTCTCGCACTAGGGCTTCGAGGCGAGTGGCATCAGGGCTCAGAACCTCGATGGGAATACCGTAGTGCTCGCGGACATGCTCGATGAAACGATAGGTTTCCGGGTGCAGGCGACCGGTATCCAGACTGAAAACCTTGACCTGCTTGTTGAGCTTCCAGGCCATGTCGACCAGCACCACATCCTCGGCGCCGCTGAAGGAGATCCACAGCTCGTCGCCAAAGTGCTCGAAGGCCAGTTTGAGGATGTCCTGAGGGGATTTGTTGGCATAGGTCGTTGCCAGCTCGGCAACGTTGAAGGCTTGGCTCATCGGGCTGATTCCTGGATTGGCTGGCGCTGAACGCTCTGTGACGAGGATGTTAGCAAAAAGCTCTTATGCGTCTAAATAACCATATTCCTGCACTACTAACCACTATGGATATAAGTGCTGCGTTGCGTCGCAACGGGTGAATCGCTAGAGTGCCGCCTTCTGTCAAATAGCTAGCTAGGAGTGTCCCGTGGAAATTGCCTGTCTCGACCTCGAAGGCGTGCTGGTCCCGGAAATCTGGATCGCTTTCGCCGAAAAAACCGGCATCGACGCCCTCAAGGCGACCACCCGGGATATTCCGGACTATGACGTGCTGATGAAGCAGCGCCTGCGCATCCTCGATGAGCATGGCCTGAAACTCGCCGACATTCAGGAAGTGATCGCCACACTGAAGCCGCTGGAAGGCGCCGTAGAGTTCGTCGACTGGCTGCGTGAGCGTTTCCAGGTAGTGATCCTCTCGGACACCTTCTACGAATTCTCCCAGCCGCTGATGCGTCAACTGGGCTTCCCGGCGCTGCTGTGCCACAAGTTGATCACCGACGAAACCGATCGCGTGGTGGGCTACCAACTGCGTCAGAAAGACCCCAAGCGCCAGTCGGTTATCGCCTTCAAGAGCCTGTACTACCGTGTAATTGCCGCTGGCGATTCGTATAACGACACCACCATGCTCAGCGAAGCCCATGCCGGTATCCTGTTCCATGCCCCGGACAACGTAATCCGTGAATTCCCGCAGTTCCCGGCGGTGCACACCTATGAAGACCTCAAGCGCGAGTTCCTCAAGGCGTCGGTGCGCGATCTGAGCCTGTAGATTCCTTTGCAAAACGCACAAGGCCCGCTATTTGCGGGCCTTGTCGTTCTAGTGCCGGGCTAGAGGCCGGAGAGCTGCTCCAGGGTCTGCAGCAGGATCTTCACCTTGGTAATCGATTCCTGGTACTCAGCCTGCCATTGCGAGTCGGCAACGATGCCACCGCCCCCCCAACAGCTGATCTGGCCATCCTTGACCAGTAGACTGCGAATGGCGATGGAGCTGTCCAGCTCGCCACGCACGTCCAGATACAGCAGCGAGCCGCAGTACAGGGCACGGCGGCTCGGCTCCAGTTCGTCGATAATCTGCATGGCGCGGATCTTCGGCGCGCCCGTGATCGAGCCACCGGGGAAGCTGCCGGCAATCAGATCCAGCGCATCCTTGCCGGCCGCCAGCTCGCCGGTGACCGCGCTAACCAGGTGATGCACATTGGGGTAGCTTTCCAGGGCGAACAGCTCGGGCACTCGTACCGATCCGATACGGCAGCTGCGGCCCAGGTCATTGCGCAGCAGGTCGACGATCATCAGGTTCTCGGCGCGATCCTTGAGGCTATCGAGCAGTTGCCGGGCTTCGGCGGCATCGGTGGCCGGCGTCGCGCCACGAGGGCGGGTGCCTTTGATCGGGCGGGTTTCCACTCGGCCCTGACAGACCTGCAGGTAACGCTCCGGCGACAGGCTGAGGATGGCGCCGCCATCAGGCAGGCTCTGGAAGGCAGCGAATGGAGTAGGGCAGGCAGCACGCAATGCCTGGTAAGCAGCCCAGGGATCACCTGTGCAGGGTGCCTGGAAACGTTGGGCGAAGTTTACCTGGTAGCAATCGCCAGCCTGGATATACGCCTGGATGCGCTCAATCGCCTGCCGGTATTGCTCGGCAGCGAGATCAGCGCGAAACGCTTGTAGCAGCTTGAAACTGGCAGCTGTGGCCGATGCTGGTTGACTGAATAGCGCGACTAGGCGTGCTCGCTCAGCAGCGTCCAGCTTCGGATGAAATACCAGCTGACTGGTGCACTGCTGGTGGTCACTGATCAGAGCCCAGCCATACAGGCCGAAGCGGGCATCCGGCAACTGCAAATCATCCAGTGCTTGCTCCGGCAGTTGTTCGATGCGCCGGCCGAAGTCGTAGGCCAGATAGCCAATCAGGCCGCCAGTGAAAGGCAGCTCAATATCTGCCGGTGCCTCGGCGCGTCCCAGTTGCTCAAGGCCGCTGCGCAGCCGCTGGAAGAACGCTGCAGCGGTTTCACCTAGGCTCGGCACGAACGTCTGCTGTGGCCAGGCGCTAAGCAGGTCGAAACGACCGCGCTCAGCCTGCGGGCGGCCTGCATCCAGCAGCACGGCACCAGGCGCTTGGCGTACCTGAGCAAAGTAGTTGGCCGGATCGGCCAGATAGGGCAGGGCGTGAACGAGGCAGCTAGGCATGCGAATTGATCAGACGAACGCGGATGCCGATTGTAGTCCGCGCCCCCTTGAGAGCCTAGGGCGTTGGAACGAAAAAGCCCGGCCGGAGCCGGGCTTTTCTGAGCGAAAGAACGTCAGATCTCTGCCGGCTTGACGTGACCGAACAGCTGCTGGGAGAAGCGCACACGATCCTCCACGCTTTCCTTCACATCGTTCTTCGCCAGTTCTGCGATCCGCGCCTCTACGGCATGGGCGCGGTGGGTCAGGCCGCAGTCGTTAGCGATCTGAATATTCAGGCCGGGGCGGGCATTGAGTTCGAGAATCAACGGGCCTTTTTCTTCGTCCAGTACCATGTCCACGCCGATGTAGCCGAGGCCGCACAACTCATAACAACCGGCCGCCAGCTTCATAAAGCCATCCCAGTTGGGGAGCTGCACGCCATCCACTGCATTGGTGGTGTCCGGGTGCTTGGTGATCTTGTTGTTCAGCCAGGTACCACGCAGGGTCAGGCCGGTAGCCAGGTCGACACCGACACCGATGGCGCCCTGGTGCAGGTTGGCCTTGCCATTGGACTGACGAGTCGGCAGACGCAACATGGCCATCACCGGGTAGCCCATCAGCACGATGATGCGGATATCTGGTACACCTTCATAGCTGATGCTCTTGAAGATCGGGTCAGGCGTGACCCGGTACTCGATCAGTGCGCGGTCGCGGTGACCACCGAGGGAGTACAGACCGGTAAGGATGCTCGACAGCTGGTGCTCGATGTCTTCCTGGCTGACGATCTTGCCGGAGACCGTCTTGTAGCGGCCCTCGAACTTGTCGGCGATCACCAGGATGCCGTCACCACCGGCGCCCTGCGCCGGTTTGATCACGAAATCGGTACGGTCGCCGATGATCTCGGCGAACTTCTCGATTTCCTTCTCAGTGGAGATGATCCCGTACAGCTCAGGCACGTGAATGCCAGCCTGGATCGCGCGTTCCTTGGTGATGATCTTGTCATCGACGATGGGGTAGAGGTGCCGTTTGTTGTACTTCAGCACGTAGTCCGCATTACGCCGATTGATACCCATGATGCCTTTGGCTTCCAGGGCCTTCCATCTTTTCCATAGACCGATCATGGCTCAATCCTTCAGGAAGGCTTTGAAGCGAAACAGTTCGGTCAGGCGGTAGCCGCGGTAGCGACCCATCGCCAGCATGAAGCCCACCATGATCAACAGCACCGCCGGGAAGGTGAAGATGAAGTACGTCAGCTCCGGCACGGTCATCAGCAGATGCGCCAGGGTGGCAGCGAACAGCGTACCAACCGCAACCTTGAAGGCGTGCGAGGCACCACGTTCTTCCCAGGTGATAGACAGGCGTTCGATGGTCATGGTCAGGATCACCATCGGGAACAGTGCGACGGACAAGCCGCGTTCCAGGCCCAGTTTGTGGCTGAGCAGGCTGATCACGGCAATCAGCACCACCACGAAGGTCAGCACCACGGATAGACGTGGCAGCATCTGCAACTTCAGATGTTCCAGATAGGAACGCAGCGACAGGCCGAGGGCGGTAATCACGGTAAACAGGATGATGCCGAAGCCCAGTTGGGTTTCGCGGAAGGCCAGGGCAATCAGTACCGGAGTGAAGGTGCCGAGGGTCTGCAGACCACCGAGGTTGCGCAGGATCAGGATCACCAATACACCAATCGGGATCATGATCATGATCTGGTAGGTCTGTTGAGTCTGCAGTGGCAAGCCGTACAAGGAGTACTCGAGGAAGTCGACGTCGGTGTTTTCGTCGGTCAGCTTGGCCAGGCGGATGGCGTTCATTTCACTGTTGTTCAGGGTGAAGCTGACCTGAACCTTTTTGCCCCCCTCAATACCGACCAGTTGACTGTCACCGGTCCACCAGACCAGGCGATCAGTCGGCAGGCCTTGCTCGCCGGTTTCCGGGTTGAAGTACAGCCAGTCTTCGCCATTGAAGCTGCGCAGCCACAATTCCGGGCTCTGCTGAATATCAGCGGCCAGGCGGATGGTGTGTACACGCTCCATCGGTACGTGGGCGATCGACAGCAGCAGTTCGATGATCTTGGCCTTGTTGGCCGTCGATGCATCACCGGCCATCAGCAGTTTGACGTTGTCATCACCGCTGTTATTGACCCGCTTGATGGTTTCGCTGATGAAGGTCTCAACGTCGGCAGAGTGCTGGCGAATCGGTGCCAACAGGGCTTCAGCGGCGATTTTTTCGGCGCCTTCCACTGCGATGCTGTCACGGTAGATCGGGCCTTTGGCTTTCGGTTGTTCGCCGCTATAGCGTTTGGTTAGTACCAGGCGGTAGTACAGGGTCTGGTTGCCGCTGGCGCGCCGCGCCGACCAGGTCACCTTGCGATTGCCGTCAGCCCGATTGATGCTCACCCCATAGTTGTTGGAGATAAAGCTCTCGTTCAGGCTGACATAGTCCTGATTCAGCGGCGGCACAAACATCTGCACCTTGACCGGCTCGCGGCCGCTGGCCTGGAACTCGACCTTGGCGTCGATATTCCACAGGTCGTCTGTTTCGTCTTCGGTCACCGGAATGCCGAGGATGAAGATCTGGTAGGCCGTAACCAGAATGCCCACCACCACCAGGAGGGTGATGAGGACTTTCAGATGCAGGGTCAAGGATCGCATGAGCAATTACTCGGCAGCGGTAGTAAGGGTGCAGCCAGGCTTGCCGGCAGCGTATTTAAGGCTGGGATCGACCAGGGCATCCAGACGCTTGAGCGCCTCAGAGCCAATCAGCAGCGGATATTGGAATGCACTACGGTCAGTCAGGTTAACTTCAATGTTGCGCCGGGCTTTGCCCATGCACACTTCAAGCTCAATAACCGGGCGCGCAGTGTAGGTCTTGCCTTCACCAGGATCATAGTCGCCAGCGCGACGTTTGATCTTGCTGATACGCGCCAGCGGGCGCTCGATTGGATGCTCGTGTGCATCATCGATAGCCAAATAGAAGCGTACCCAGGTTTCGCCGTCACGTTTGAAACGTTTGATATCACGCGCACTTAGGGATGCGGTCTTGGCGCCAGTATCAAGTTTGGCGGCAACCTGTAGATTGAGATCGGCAAGACTGACGTATTCGTTAAGGCCATACACGGTCTTGTCGGCAGCAAAACTCAAGCCGGGGAGCAGGCTGCTGCAAATAAGGAGGGCGAAAGGCTCGAGTCTCATAAATCCTGTGATAGTCGCGTCGTCGGGTCCGGTGACCGGCGGCATGGCAGAGCGGCCGGCAGATGCAGTCTAGCAGGCATCAGAAAACGCTCGCATTGCCTATGCGCTGGCCATTCTAGCATGGGCTTTTTCTGCTGCGACAGACGCTTAGCGGCGTTTCTGCAGGTGAATTAGGCGAATCCAGTGCGTTGCACCTCACACACATTGTCGACAATCCTTAAAATAAGTTTGACTCTTAAGGTCATAAAGGCCGACTATTCCTCCAATATACAGCCTAGTGTCAACAATAATGCAGACCTCTCTGGAAGCCCCTGTGGTGACGATGGATGACTCCGAAACGCTCTCCGAGCATGTTTTTCGGCGCATCCAGGCCGCAATCGTCAAAGGCGAGATAGCCCCAGGCAGCAAGATTTCCGAACCCGAGCTGGCACGCACTTATGGCATCAGTCGCGGGCCATTACGCGAGGCAATTCACCGCCTTGAGGGCCAGCGCCTGCTGGTTCGCGTTCCTCATGTGGGTGCGCGGGTGGTGTCGCTGAGTCACGCCGAGCTGATCGAGCTGTATGAGATCCGTGAGTCGCTGGAAGGCATGGCCTGTCGTCTAGCCGCCGAACGCATGACTCAGGCGGAGATCGACGAGCTGCGCCGGGTACTCGACCTTCACGAGCAGGACGCCGCCTTCAAGGCCGGCGTCGGCTACTACCAACAGGAAGGCGACTTCGACTTCCACTACCGAATCATCCAGGGCAGCGGCAACAAGACCCTGGCACAGATGCTCTGCGGCGAGCTGTACCAACTGGTACGCATGTATCGCCTGCAGTTCTCCGCCACGCCGAATCGACCGCGTCATGCATTTAATGAACACCATCGCATTCTCGATGCGATTTCCGAACGCGATGGCGAACTGGCCGAGCTGCTGATGCGCCGCCATATCGCCGCGTCCAAACGCAATATCGAGCGCCATTTCACTGCCCAGACGGGGCAGGGCGCCACTCCTTCAACCGCACGAGGTGAATCATGAGTTTGAACACTCCCGGCCAACGCTTTCGCGACGCCGTTGCCAGCGAACATCCCCTGCAAGTGATTGGCGCGATCAATGCCAACCACGCACTGCTGGCCAAACGCGCCGGCTTCAAGGCTATCTACCTCTCGGGTGGCGGCGTAGCAGCGGGCTCCCTCGGTCTACCAGACCTGGGCATCACCGGCCTGGATGACGTGCTTACCGACGTGCGCCGCATCACCGACGTGTGCGACCTGCCGCTGCTGGTGGATGTCGACACCGGCTTTGGCGCCTCGGCCTTCAACGTGGCGCGCACGGTCAAGTCGATGATCAAATTCGGCGCGGCGGCGATTCATATCGAAGACCAGGTAGGCGCCAAGCGCTGCGGTCATCGCCCGAATAAAGAAATCGTGACCCAGCAGGAGATGGTCGACCGCATCAAGGCGGCCGTCGATGCGCGTACCGACGATAGCTTCGTGATCATGGCGCGTACCGATGCCCTGGCCGTGGAAGGCCTGAACTCGGCCCTGGACCGCGCCGCCGCCTGCATCGAAGCCGGTGCCGACATGATCTTCCCTGAGGCGATCACCGAACTGGCGATGTACAAGACCTTCGCCGACCGGGTGAAAGCGCCGATCCTGGCCAATATCACCGAGTTCGGCGCCACGCCGCTGTACACCACCGAAGAGCTGGCCAGCGTCGACGTATCCCTGGTTCTGTACCCGCTGTCGGCCTTCCGCGCCATGAACAAGGCGGCCGAGAATGTCTACATGGCTGTGCGCCGCGACGGCACCCAGAAGAACGTGGTCGACACCATGCAGACCCGCATGGAGCTGTACGAGCGCATCAACTACCACGCCTTCGAGCAGAGCCTCGATGCGTTGTTCGCTGGCAAAAAATAACCGGAGCGCAGGTTTTAGCCGCCTGCGCAGAATAAGAAGTACCCGACCGGATCGGATGAGGAGAAATAAGCGATGAGTGCGACCCCAGAAACTGCCACCCCAGGCTTCAAGCCGAAGAAGTCCGTTGCCCTGAGCGGCACCGCCGCCGGCAACACGGCCTTGTGTACTGTCGGCCGCACCGGCAATGACCTGCACTACCGTGGCTATGACGTGCTCGACTTCGCCAATCGTTGCGAGTTCGAGGAGATCGCTCACCTGCTGGTTCACGGCAAGCTGCCCAACGTTGCCGAACTGACCGCCTACAAGACCAAGCTCAAGGCCCTGCGCGGCATTCCGGCAGCGCTCAAGGCGTCGCTGGAGCAACTGCCGCCATCGGCCCACCCGATGGACGTGATGCGCACCGCCGTATCCGTGCTCGGCTGCGTGTCGCCGGAGAAGGATGATCACAACCATCCGGGCGCTCGCGACATCGCCGACAAGCTGATGGCCTCGCTGGGTTCGGCGCTGCTGTACTGGTACCACTTCAGCCACAACGGCAGGCGCATCGAGGTGGAAACCGACGATGACTCCATCGGCGGCCATTTCCTCCACCTGCTGCATGGCGAGAAGCCGCGCGAGTCCTGGGTGCGCGCCATGCACACCTCGCTCAACCTGTACGCGGAGCACGAGTTCAACGCCTCCACCTTCACCTCGCGGGTGATCGCCGGGACCGGTTCTGACATGTACTCCTGCATCGCTGGCGCCATCGGCGCCCTGCGCGGGCCGAAACACGGCGGCGCCAACGAAGTGGCTTTCGAGATCCAGAAGCGCTACGACAACCCGGACGAGGCCGAGGCCGACATTCGTGCCCGCGTCGAACGCAAGGAAGTGGTGATTGGCTTCGGCCATCCGGTTTACACCGTGGCCGACCCACGCAACAAGGTGATCAAGGAAGTGGCGCGCGAGCTGTCGCTTGAGCAGTCCAACAGCAAGATGTTCGACATCGCCGAGCGCCTGGAAACCATCATGTGGGACATCAAGAAGATGTTCCCCAACCTCGACTGGTTCAGCGCCGTCAGCTACCACATGATGGGCGTGCCTACCGCCATGTTCACGCCGCTGTTCGTCATCGCCCGTACCTCCGGCTGGTCCAGCCACGTTATCGAGCAACGTATCGACGGCAAGATCATTCGCCCGAGCGCCAACTACACAGGCCCCGAAGACCTCAAGTTCGTGCCGCTGAAGGATCGCAAGTGATGAACAGTCAATACCGCAAATCCCTGCCTGGCACCGCGCTGGACTACTTCGACACCCGCGAGGCGGTCGATGCCATCGCGCCGGGCGCCTACGCCAAGCTGCCGTATACCTCACGTGTGCTGGCCGAGCAGTTGGTGCGCCGCTGCGAGCCGGAGGCATTGACCGACTCGCTCAAGCAGCTGATCGAGCGCAAACGCGACCTCGACTTCCCCTGGTACCCGGCGCGCGTGGTCTGCCACGACATTCTCGGCCAGACCGCGCTGGTCGACCTGGCCGGCCTGCGCGATGCGATTGCCGAGAAGGGCGGCGACCCGGCCAAGGTCAACCCGGTGGTGCCGACCCAGCTGATCGTCGACCACTCGCTGGCTGTGGAGTTTGGCGGCTTCGACCCGGATGCGTTCGAGAAGAACCGCGCCGTGGAAGAGCGCCGCAACGAGGATCGCTTCCACTTCATCGAGTGGACCAAGACCGCGTTCAAGAACGTCGACGTGATCCCGGCCGGTAACGGCATCATGCACCAGATCAACCTGGAGAAAATGAGTCCGGTGATTCAGGCGCGCGGCGGCGTGGCGTTCCCGGACACCTGCGTGGGCACTGACTCGCACACCCCGCACGTGGATGCGCTGGGCGTGATCGCCATCGGCGTCGGCGGCCTGGAAGCGGAAACCGTGATGCTCGGCCTGCCATCGATGATGCGCCTGCCCGATATCGTCGGTGTCGAGCTGACCGGTAAGCGCCAGCCTGGCATTACTGCTACCGATATCGTCCTTGCCATCACCGAGTTCCTGCGCAAGGAGCGCGTGGTCGGTGCCTGGGTCGAGTTCTTCGGTGCCGGCGCGGACAGCCTGTCGATTGGCGACCGTGCAACCATTTCCAACATGTGCCCGGAATACGGTGCGACTGCTTCGATGTTCTACATCGATCAGCAGACCATCGACTACCTCAAGCTGACGGGTCGCGAGCCGGAGCAGGTGGCGCTGGTCGAGCAATACGCCAAGCTGACCGGCCTTTGGGCTGATGCGTTGGTGACGGCCGAGTATGAGCGCGTACTGAGCTTCGACCTGTCCACCGTGGTGCGCAACATGGCCGGCCCGAGCAATCCGCACAAACGCTTGCCGACGTCAGCGCTGCAGGAACGCGGTATTGCCGACGAAGCCAAGCTGGCGGCCGGCAAAGTCGAGGAGGCTGAAGGGCTGCTGCCGGATGGCGCGGTGATCATCGCCGCCATCACCAGCTGCACCAACACCTCCAACCCGCGCAACGTGGTGGCCGCCGGCCTGCTGGCGAAGAAAGCCAACGCCCTTGGCCTGCTGCGTAAGCCTTGGGTGAAAACATCCTTCGCTCCAGGTTCGAAAGTCGCCAAGCTGTACCTGGAAGAGGCCGGCCTGCTGACGGAGCTTGAAAAGCTCGGTTTCGGCATCGTTGCCTACGCGTGCACCACCTGTAACGGCATGTCTGGCGCGCTGGACCCGGTAATCCAACAGGAAATCATCGACCGCGACCTGTATGCAACAGCCGTGTTGTCCGGCAACCGCAACTTCGACGGGCGTATTCACCCCTACGCCAAACAGGCCTTCCTCGCTTCGCCGCCGCTGGTGGTGGCCTATGCCATCGCCGGTACCGTGCGCTTCGATATCGAACAGGATGTGCTGGGCACCGACCAGAACGGTAATCCCGTCACCTTGAAAGACCTGTGGCCAAGCGATGAGGAAATCGACGCCATCGTTGCGGCTTCGGTCAAGCCGGAACAGTTCAAGCAGATCTACATCCCGATGTTCGATCTGGGCACCGTGCAGGAGGCCGAGAGCCCGCTGTACGACTGGCGTCCGATGTCCACCTACATCCGTCGTCCTCCGTACTGGGAAGGTGCACTGGCCGGCGAGCGCACGCTCAAGGGCATGCTGCCGCTGGCGATTCTGCCGGACAACATCACCACCGATCACCTGTCGCCGTCCAACGCCATCCTGCTGGACTCGGCCGCTGGTGAGTACCTGCACAAAATGGGTCTACCGGAAGAGGACTTCAACTCCTACGCGACCCACCGCGGTGACCATCTGACCGCCCAACGTGCCACCTTTGCCAACCCGCAACTGGTCAATGAAATGGCCGTGATTGATGGGGCGGTGAAGAAGGGTTCACTGGCGCGCGTCGAGCCGGAAGGCAAGGTGATGCGTATGTGGGAAGCCATCGAAACCTACATGAACCGCAAGCAGAACCTGATCATCGTCGCCGGCGCCGACTACGGCCAGGGCAGCTCGCGAGACTGGGCCGCCAAGGGCGTACGCCTGGCTGGGGTGGAAGTGATCGTGGCCGAGGGCTTCGAGCGTATTCACCGAACCAACCTGGTTGGTATGGGCGTGTTACCGGTGGAGTTCAAGCCAGGTACCACTCGCCTGACCCTGGCGCTGGATGGTACTGAAACCTATGACATCGAGGGCGAAGTCTCGCCGCGCTGCGAGCTGACCCTGGTGGTCAATCGCCGTAACGGTGAAGTGGTCAAGGTGCCGGTGACCTGTCGCCTGGACACCGCCGCCGAAGTGCATGTGTACAAGGCCGGTGGCGTGTTGCAGCGCTTTGCCCAGGACTTCCTCGAGTCGTCCCAGGGCTAATCGAACATCGGGGCGAAACCGTCCCGATGTTCGTAGGGTGGATGACGCTCTTTTCATCCACCAGCGGTGCGATTGGTGGATGGGTAAAGCGTCATCCACCCTACGTCCTGATACCTTTCATCATTCAGCCAGGATTAAGCCATGGCTCATGCAGCCCAGATCAAGATTCCCGCCACCTATATGCGTGGCGGTACCAGCAAGGGCGTTTTTTTCCGCCTGCAGGACCTGCCGGAAAGCTGTCAGGTCCAGGGCGCTGCCCGCGACAAGCTGTTCATGCGCGTAATCGGCAGCCCTGACCCGTACTCCGCGCATATCGACGGCATGGGTGGCGCGACTTCTTCGACCTCCAAATGCGTGATCTTGTCGAAGAGCAGTCAGCCGGACCACGACGTCGATTACCTCTACGGCCAGGTCTCGATTGACAAGGCTTTTGTCGACTGGAGCGGCAACTGCGGCAACTTGTCCACCGCTGCTGGCGCCTTTGCTCTGCACGCCGGGCTGGTCGAGTCAGCACGCATTCCGCAGAACGGCACCTGTGTGGTGCGCATCTGGCAGGCCAATATCCAGAAAACCATCATCGCCCATGTCCCGGTCAGCAATGGCCAGGTTCAGGAAACCGGCGATTTCGAGCTGGACGGCGTGACCTTCCCGGCGGCGGAGATCGTGCTGGAGTTCCTCGATCCTTCCGATGATGGCGAGGAGGGGGGCTCGATGTTCCCCACCGGCAACCTAGTCGATGACCTGGAAGTGCCCGGCGTCGGTGCCTTCAAGGCGACCATGATCAGCGCCGGCATTCCCACTGTGTTCGTCAATGCCGAGGACATCGGCTACCAGGGCACCGAGTTGCGCGATGCGATTAACGGCGATCCAGCGCAGCTGGCACGTTTCGAGCAGATTCGTGTGGCCGGCGCCTTGCGCATGGGGTTGATCAAGACCGCCGAGGAGGCGTTGACCCGCCAGCACACACCGAAGATCGCCTTCGTCAGCCCGCCCAAGTCGTATCGGGCCTCCAGCGGCAAGACCATTGAGGCCGGTGAGGTGGACCTGCTGGTGCGCGCACTGTCCATGGGCAAGCTGCACCACGCCATGATGGGTACCTGCGCGGTGGCTATCGGCACGGCGGCGGCAGTGCCCGGCACTCTGGTCAATCTGGCAGCGGGTGGCAGCGCGCGTGAAGCCGTGCGCTTCGGTCATCCGTCCGGCATCCTGCGGGTTGGTGCCGAAGCCAGTCAGATCGACGGTGAGTGGGTCGTGAAGAAGGCCATCATGAGTCGCAGTGCGCGCATCCTGATGGAAGGCTGGGTCCGCGTGCCGGGCGATTCGATCTGACTGTCGAAAGCTAGAAAGGGCACGAAGTTGGCGAGCCCTTTCTTTATTTATCAGCTAGTTGCGGCGCTTATTTAAGGCGCCGCTCGACACCTTTTTCCACCAGGATCTTGGCTGAGATTTCTTCCACCGAGAAATGCGTGGAATTGATGTAGGGGATGTTTTCGCGGCGGAACAGGTTTTCCACCTCGCGCACCTCGAATTCGCACTGGGCGAAGCTGGCGTAGCGACTGTTGGGTTTGCGCTCGTGACGAATGGCCGTGAGCCGATCTGGGTCGATGGTCAGGCCAAACAGCTTGTGTTTGTAAGGCTTGAGTGCTGTCGGCAGCTGCAGGCGCTCCATGTCTTCTTCGGTCAGCGGGTAGTTGGCCGCGCGGATGCCGAACTGCATGGCCATGTACAGACAGGTGGGCGTCTTGCCGCAGCGCGATACGCCGACCAGGATCAGGTCAGCCTTGTCGTAGTAGTGGGTGCGCGCACCGTCGTCGTTGTCGAGGGCAAAGTTGACCGCCTCGATGCGCTCCATGTAGTTGCTGCTGCTGGCGATGGAATGCGACTTGCCAACCGAGTAGGAGGAGTGAGAAGTCAGTTCCTGTTCGAGCGGGGAGAGAAAGGTGGAGAAAATGTCGATCATGAAGCCGTCCGACTGGGCCAGGACGTCACGTATCTCCTGGTTCACCACGGTATCGAAGATGATCGGCCGGGCGCCGTCTTTCTCGGCAGCATTATTGATTTGTTGTACCATCGCTCGCGCTTTGTCCACGCTGTCGATATACGGGCGCGTGAGCTTGGTGAAACTGATGGTTTCGAACTGTGCCAGCAAGCTCTGGCCCAGGGTTTCGGCAGTGATGCCGGTGCCGTCGGAGATAAAGAAAGCGGTTCGTTTCATTTGCGCCAAAGGCCTTAAGTCAGGAGCGATTCTTGGCTATCATAGGCCCCCTTTGTCGGGCCCGTACTGGCCGGCATTGTGACTTATTTCCTAGAGGCAAAGCCAGGACGCAGCATGGCTGCACGGCTGGGCCGAACACAGTGGAGAGTTCACCTTGGTTGAGTACGTAGTTTCCCTCGATAAGCTCGGCGTCCACGATGTGGAGCACGTAGGGGGCAAAAACGCATCCCTGGGCGAAATGATCAGCAACCTGGCCGGTGCTGGTGTCTCGGTGCCCGGCGGCTTTGCCACCACCGCCCAGGCCTACCGTGACTTTCTCGATCAAAGCGGCCTGAACGATCGCATCCACGCCGCCCTCGATGCGCTGGACGTGGATGACGTCAACGCCCTGGCCAAGACTGGCGCACAGATCCGCCAATGGGTAATGGACGCACCATTCCCCGAACGTCTCGACAGCGAAATTCGCACCGCCTTCGCCGCCATGGCCGGCGACAACGCCAGCATGGCCGTTGCCGTGCGCTCCTCGGCAACCGCAGAAGACCTGCCAGACGCTTCCTTCGCTGGTCAGCAGGAGACCTTCCTCAATATCCGTGGCGTGGACAACGTGATCCGCGCGGCCAAGGAAGTCTTCGCGTCCCTGTTCAACGACCGCGCCATTGCCTACCGCGTGCACCAGGGCTTTGACCACAAGTTGGTCGCCCTGTCGGCCGGCGTACAGCGCATGGTCCGCTCGGAAACCGGTACTGCCGGTGTGATGTTCACCCTGGATACCGAATCCGGCTTCCGTGACGTGGTGTTCATCACCGGCGCCTATGGCCTCGGCGAAACCGTGGTACAGGGCGCGGTGAACCCTGACGAGTTCTACGTGCACAAGCCGACCCTGGAAGCCGGCCGCCCGGCCATCCTGCGCCGCAACCTGGGTAGCAAAGCGATCAAGATGGTTTATGGCGAAGAAGCCAAGGCAGGCAAGTCGGTGAAAACCGTCGAAGTCGACCGCGCCGAGCGCGCCCGTTTTGCTCTCAGCGATGCCGAGGTTACCGAGCTGGCCAAGCAGGCGCTGATCATCGAGAAGCACTACGGCCGGCCGATGGACATCGAATGGGCCAAAGATGGCGACGACCAGCAGCTGTATATCGTCCAGGCCCGCCCGGAAACCGTGAAGAGCCGCAGCAGCGCCAACGTCATGGAGCGCTACCTGCTGAAAGAGAAGGGTACCGTCCTGGTCGAAGGCCGTGCCATCGGTCAGCGCATCGGTGCTGGCAAGGTCAAGGTAATCCACGACGTTTCCGAGATGGACAAGGTGCAGCCTGGCGACGTACTGGTCTCCGACATGACCGACCCGGACTGGGAGCCGGTAATGAAGCGCGCCAGCGCCATCGTTACCAACCGTGGCGGACGTACCTGCCACGCGGCGATCATCGCCCGAGAACTGGGCATTCCGGCAGTCGTCGGCTGTGGGAACGCCACCCAGGTGCTGAAAGACGGCATGGGCGTGACCGTCTCCTGCGCCGAAGGCGATACCGGCTTCATCTTCGAAGGTGAACTGGGCTTCGATATCCGCAAGAACTCGGTCGACGCCATGCCGGATCTGCCGTTCAAGATCATGATGAACGTCGGCAACCCGGATCGCGCTTTCGACTTCGCTCAACTGCCGAACGAAGGCGTGGGCCTGGCCCGCCTGGAATTCATCATCAACCGCATGATTGGTGTGCACCCCAAAGCCCTGCTGAACTTCGCCAGCCTGCCGGCGGAGATCAAGGACAGCGTCGAGAAGCGTATTGCCGGTTACAACGACCCGGTCGGTTTCTACGTCGAGAAACTGGTCGAGGGCATCAGCACCCTGGCGGCCGCATTCTGGCCGAAGAAAGTCATCGTGCGCCTGTCGGACTTCAAGTCCAACGAATACGCTAACCTGATCGGCGGAAAGCTCTACGAGCCGGAAGAAGAAAACCCGATGCTCGGCTTCCGTGGCGCCTCGCGTTACATCAGCGAGAGCTTCCGCGACTGCTTCGAGCTGGAATGCCGTGCACTGAAAAAAGTGCGCAACGAGATGGGCCTGACCAACGTCGAGATCATGGTGCCGTTCGTGCGTACCCTCGGCGAAGCCAGCCAGGTGGTCGACCTGCTGGCCGCCAATGGTCTGGCCCGTGGGCAAAATGGCCTGAAGGTCATCATGATGTGCGAACTGCCGTCCAACGCCATCCTGGCCGAGGAATTCCTCGAGTTCTTCGACGGCTTCTCCATCGGCTCCAACGACCTGACCCAGCTGACACTGGGCCTGGATCGGGACTCTGGCATCGTCGCGCACCTGTTCGACGAGCGTAATCCAGCGGTGAAGAAGCTACTGGCCAATGCCATCCAGGCCTGCAACAAAGCCGGCAAGTATATCGGCATCTGCGGGCAAGGCCCGTCGGACCACCCGGATCTGGCCAAATGGCTGATGGAGCAGGGGATCGAGAGCGTGTCGCTTAACCCTGATTCGGTACTGGATACCTGGTTCTTCCTCGCGGAAAGCCAGCCTGCCTGAGTCATTCACCACATCCACCGAAGGGCGGGAGCAATTCCGCCCTTTTTTGTGCAAGAAACACTATGCAAAGCAGTAGCGAGTTATTCCCTGTCGCCCTGATCAGCGCTGAACTACGCGGCGATCTGAGTGAAGATGTTTACAGACTCAAACCTGGCAACAGCACCGACTATTCCGTCGAGCTGGCACTGACCCGACTCGGTCGTGCCAGCCAGGAAGATCGTGGCGTACCGGTTATCCTGCTGCATGGCAGTTTTTCCAATCGCCGTTTCTGGTACTCGCCTAAATGCATCGGTCTGGGCCCTTATCTGGCGCGCGCCGGTTTCGATGTGTGGATCGCGGAAATGCGCGGCCATGGTCTATCACCGCGCAACCAGGCCTACAGCCAGAACACCGTGGCTGACTACGCCCGTTATGATCTGCCTGCCATTGCCGCCTTTGTGCGTGAGCAAAATGGTCAGGCACCACACTGGGTGGGGCACTCGCTGGGTGGCATTACCCTGGCGGCGGCGCTGGGCGGCCATTACCTGGGGGAGGAGGATGTCGCCTCCGCGGCCCTGTTCGGCAGTCAGATCAGTCGCATTTACTGGCCACTCAAGGTGCCACCGGTAGAGTGGGGTAGTCGTTTACTGCTCAAAGGCTTCCGGCATGTCTCCGGCGCGCGACTTAAACGCGGCCCTGAAGATGAGCCAATTGGGCTGGTTCGCGAAAGCCTGCGCTGGCACCGACTATTTGGCCGCTTTGGCGATAAACAACACGACTGGTGGGCAGGAATGGCCGAGGTGCGCATGCCGCTGCTGGCGGTGAGCGCTGCTGGCGACATGCAGGACCCGACCTGGGCCTGCCGCAAGCTTTATGAACAATTCGTCTCTGCGCCGCGCGCTTTTCTTGATCTGAGCAAGAAAGCAGGTTTCAGCAGCGACTTTGGTCATGTGGAAATGTTGATCAGCAAGGAGGCGCAGCAGGAAGTCTGGCCGTTGGTCGAGCACTGGCTGCGTGCAGGACAATTGCCGGTAGAACTGGCTCAAAACTGAGCTGCCAAACAGCTCAAACTTATGGCTAAGATGGTTTTAACGAGCAATGCCAGGTAGCGCGTGAGCGACTGATCATTGCCCCTTGCTTCGGTCTTAATCGCTTGAAACAGGCCTATGCGGGTGATTGCATAGGCATCGATCTTTGATGTTGTTCTTCACTAAACGGAGCTTTCCCCATGCAATACATCACTCCAGACCTGTGCGACGCCTACCCGGAATTGGTGCAAGTGGTCGAGCCGATGTTCGCCAACTTCGGTGGACGCGATTCCTTTGGTGGCGAAATCGTCACAGTGAAATGCTTCGAAGACAACTCCCTGGTCAAATCCCAGGCCGATCTGCCTGGCGCGGGCAAAGTCCTGGTCGTCGATGGCGGCGGTTCGCTGCGTCGCGCGCTACTGGGTGACATGATCGCCGAGAAAGCTGCGAAAAACGGCTGGGAAGGCATGGTCATCTACGGTTGCGTGCGCGACGTCGACGTCCTGGCGCAAACTGATCTGGGCGTACAGGCCCTGGCCAGCCACCCGATGAAGACCGACAAACGCGGCATCGGTGACCTCAACGTGGTTGTCACTTTCGGCGGTGTGACCTTCCGTCCAGGCGAGTTCGTGTATGCCGACAACAACGGCATCATTGTTTCCCCGCAAGCCTTGAAGATGCCTGAGTAATAACAACTCAGGCTTATTCGCTACAACTGCCGTTCTGGCCTCCTAACCAGAACGGCGGACTGGTTCTAACAGATGTGCGCAGGCAGGCATCACTCTGTATGGTTGCTGCCCTGACGTCTGCTACCGAGATCATGTCGCTGAGCCGCTTACCCGCGCCGTCCATATTGCCTGCTTTTTGAGCCGCGCCACCGCTACGCTTCAATGACGGCTGTTTCTATAGATGTGACCCAGCAGGGTAGGGCCACGTCTAGGCAACATATCCACGCGAGGTGCGCATGCACGATCCGTTCGAAGAATCCTTGCGCGACTTACTCAAGTCGCACACGACCACGCATGACGACGACGCTACGCTCGGTCGCGTCCTGAAAACCGCAAACCGGCAAGTTGGCGCGGGCGACCTGTTCAGTCTCATGGGGCACTGTATCGAAGCCCTGATGATTGCACTGAACAACGGCTCTGCCCATGTATCCCCTGTTTCTCGTTCCTCATCCAAGCGCTCCGCAAACAAGGCTGACTGAATATGGAATTCGATCCCTGGACTCAAAGTCTCGTTAACGCCATGAGCTCGGTATGGGCTCCTATCGCCGGGTTCATTCCGCGCCTGTTTGGGGCGCTGGTGGTCGTGCTGGTTGGTTTCGTGGTGGCCAAACTGCTCGACACGTTGCTGTCCAAGCTTCTGGCCAAGGTCGGGCTGGATCGCCTCATGTCTGGTACCGGCTTGACCAAGATGCTTTCCCGCGTGGGCATTCAGGTACCGGTTTCGACTCTGATCGGCAAGATCGTTTACTGGTTTGTTCTATTGATTTTCCTGGTTTCCGCCGCCGAATCCCTGGGTCTGGATCGTGTATCCGCCACCCTCGACGTGCTCGCCCTGTACCTGCCCAAGGTGCTGGGTGCGGCTGCCATTATGCTTGCTGGCGTACTGTTGGCTCAGCTAGTCAGCGGCATCGTCCGCGGCGCTGCAGAAGGTGTTGGCCTGGACTACGCTGCCGGCCTTGGCCGCGTGGCTCAAGGCTTGGTGATCATCATCAGCATCTCGGTCGCGATCGGCCAGCTGGAAGTGAAGACAGAGTTGCTCAACAACGTGATCGCCATTGTGCTGATTTCTGTTGGCCTGGCTGTTGCCTTGGCGCTGGGTTTAGGGAGCCGCGATATAGCCGGGCAGATTCTCGCCGGCATTTATGTCCGTGAACTTTACGAAGTCGGGCAACAAGTGAAGGTGGGGGAGGTCGAAGGGCAGATCGAGGAGATTGGGACGGTCAAAACCGTGCTTCTGACCGAGGATGGCGAGCTGGTTTCGCTGGCAAACCGCACCCTGCTTGAGCAGCACGTCAGCAGTCGCTGACAGCCAATCCCTGTTAATGTATGCGGCCAGTGCCCACCCTGTGAGCACTGGCCGTCACCTGACCTCTTTGTCGGCACGACCCGTTTTGAATACAGGCCAATCGCTATCAATGCGTTACGATCCGCGCGAACTCTCGGATGAGGAGTTGGTGCAGCGGGCGCATGTCGAACTGTTTCACGTCACTCGCGCCTATGAAGAACTCATGCGGCGCTACCAGCGCACCTTATTCAATGTATGTGCTCGTTACTTGGGTAATGAGCGCGATGCAGATGACGTTTGCCAGGAAGTCATGCTCAAGGTTTTGTATGGCCTGAAGAACTTTGAAGGCAAATCAAAGTTTAAAACATGGCTATATAGCATCACCTACAACGAATGCATTACCCAATACCGCAAAGAACGTCGCAAACGTCGCTTGCTGGATGCGCTAAGCCTCGACCCGCTGGAGGAAGCATCCGAAGAAAAAACCCCGAAAGCGGAAGAGCGCGGGGGACTCGATCGTTGGCTGGTTCACGTCAATCCGATTGATCGGGAAATTCTGGTTTTGCGCTTTGTTGCCGAACTGGAGTTCCAGGAAATCGCCGACATCATGCACATGGGCCTTAGCGCCACAAAAATGCGCTACAAGCGGGCGCTCGATCGTCTGCGCGAGAAGTTTGCCGGCGTCGACGAAACTTAATCTGCGGCAAATTATCTCAAGCACGCGGCCCGGTCATTCTGGTAGACTCCGCCGCCAAGTTGCTCCGCATGACCGTAGGGGCAACTAACCGCTATATCATGATGGGGATTTACGGATGAAACTGAAAAACACCTTGGGCGTAGTCATCGGCTCGCTGATTGCTGCTTCTTCGCTGAATGCACTGGCACAAGGCCAAGGCGCTGTAGAAGTCGAAGGCTTTGCCAAAAAAGAATTCTTCGATAGCGCTCGCGACTTCGAAAACAACGGCAACCTGTTTGGCGCCTCCGTTGGTTACTTCCTGACCGATGCTGTTGAACTGCGTCTGGGCTACGACGAAGTACACAACGCTCGCGGCGAAGACGGCCGTAACATCAAAGGCTCCAACACTGCTCTGGATGCCCTGTACCATTTCAACGCTCCGGGCGACACCCTGCGCCCGTACGTTTCCGCTGGTTTCTCTGACCAGAGCATCGGCCAAAGCGGTCGTGGCGAGCGCAATGGTTCCACCTTCGCCAACCTGGGCGGCGGTGCCAAGATGTACTTCACCGAAAACTTCTACGCCCGTGCGGGTATTGAAGCGCAGTACAACATCGATCACGGCGACACCGAGTGGGCCCCTAGCGTTGGTATCGGCCTGAACTTCGGTGGCGGCTCCAAGCCTGCTGCTCCAGCTGCTGAGCCGGTTGCTGACGTGTGCAGCGACAGCGACAACGACGGCGTTTGCGACAACGTCGACAAGTGCCCGGACACTCCGGCCAACACTACCGTTGACGCCGATGGCTGCCCGGCTGTTGCCGAAGTGGTTCGTGTTGAGCTGGACGTGAAGTTTGACTTCGACAAAGCTCAGGTCAAAGAAGAAAGCTATGGTGACATCAAGAACCTGGCTGACTTCATGAACCAGTACCCGCAAACTGCTACCACCGTAGAAGGTCACACCGACTCCGTGGGTACCGATGCCTACAACCAGAAACTGTCCGAGCGTCGTGCAACTGCCGTTCGTGAAGTACTAGTCAATCAGTACGGTGTTGGCAGCGAGCGTGTCAACTCGGTTGGTTACGGTGAATCCCGCCCAGTAGCTGACAACGCTACCGAAGCTGGCCGCGCCGTTAACCGCCGCGTAGAAGCTGAAGTAGAAGCCCAGGCCAAGTAATTTGCCTCGGTAGTCTTACAAGAAACCCGGCCTTGGCCGGGTTTTTTGCATGCGCAAGAATGTATTTGCCCTAAGCGGCTAGCGCGCCTCGCCGAGGGCATTGTAAGGCCCGCGCCGCCTGATTAGACTGCGCGACAGTTTATCCGCAGTAGTGCCTAGGATTCCCATGATCAAAAAATGTCTGTTTCCGGCTGCCGGCTATGGCACCCGCTTTCTCCCCGCAACCAAGGCCATGCCTAAAGAAATGCTGCCAGTGGTCAACAAACCGCTGATCCAGTATGGCGTTGAAGAGGCACTGCAGGCCGGGCTGACTGAGATTGCCATGGTTACTGGACGCGGCAAGCGCGCCCTGGAAGACCACTTCGATATCAGCTACGAGCTGGAGCACCAGATTCAGGGTACCGACAAGGAGAAATACCTGGTTGGCATCCGTCGCCTGATCGATGAGTGCAGCTTCGCTTACACCCGCCAGGTCGAGATGAAAGGTCTGGGCCACGCCATCCTCAGTGGTCGCCCGCTGATTGGTGACGAACCATTTGCCGTGGTTCTGGCTGACGATCTGTGTTTCAACATTGATGGCGACGGTGTGCTGCAGCAGATGGTCAAGCTGTACAACCAGTTCCGTTGCTCTATCGTGGCCATCCAGGAAGTGCCACCGGAAGAGACGTCAAAGTATGGTGTAATTTCCGGTGAGATGATCCGCGATGACATCTACCGGGTGAACACCATGGTCGAGAAGCCGAAGCCGGAAGATGCGCCGTCCAACCTGGCGATCATCGGTCGCTACATCTTGACCCCGGATATCTTCGAACTGATCGAAAAGACCGAGCCGGGCAAAGGTGGCGAAATCCAAATTACTGACGCTTTGATGAAGCAGGCCCAAGATGGCTGCGTGATTGCCTATAAATTCAAGGGCAAGCGTTTTGACTGCGGTGGCGCAGAAGGTTATATCGACGCGACCAATTTCTGCTTCGAAAATCTCTACAAGACTGGCCGAGCATACTGATTCAGTACTCACGCCAGTAAAAGCCACCTGCGGGTGGCTTTTACATTTCAGGGTATCTGCATATTTTCGGAGCCCGGCCCAAGTGGCTGGCCATAACTGAATTCGACATAGTTTCCTGCCGGGTCGCGGAGCCCGCAGTAATAGCCAACAGGGTAGGGCTCATCACGCGGAGCCCAGATCAAACAACCTGCCTGCTCAGCTTGGCGAGCGATCTCATCGACCTCCAGGCGGCTGTCTACGGCAAAGCCGAAATGGCTGTAATCGTCTGCAGCAAGATGGCGATCAATGCCGCCGGGCATGATCACGAAGATGAACTGATGCTCTTTCCCCGGCTCAGCCATCCAGACGATCTTAGACCCCTTGCCCGCTCGTTCGTGGATCACCCGCATGCCGCAGAAGTGCTCATAGAAGGCGACACAAGCCCCCAAGTCGGGAACATGCAGCGCGATATGGGTCAGGCTAGGGCGCATTTCAGGTACTCCTGGCAAACGCTAAGCAAGGACGTTGGAGTATGCTGGCAGCCTGCTTAGGAGATCACAACTCATGTCCTACGACTTCGACCTTTTCGTCATTGGCGCCGGCTCCGGCGGTGTGCGTGCAGCACGTTTCGCAGCGAGCTATGGTGCGAGGGTGGCGGTGGCGGAAAGCCGCTATCTGGGCGGGACCTGCGTCAATGTCGGCTGTGTACCGAAAAAGCTGTTGGTCTATGGGGCGCACCTGGCCGAGACCTTCGAGCAGGCGCAAGGATTCGGCTGGAGTAGCGAGCAGCCCAGCTTCGACTGGTCCACTCTGATCAACAACAAGAACCGCGAAATCCAGCGCCTTAACGGCATCTATCGCAATCTGCTGATCAACAGTGGCGTAACGCTTCTTGAGGGACACGCCCGCCTGCTCGACAAACACAGCATTGAGGTCAATGGCCAGCGCTACAGTGCAGCCAATATCCTAATCGCTACTGGCGGCTGGCCGCAGGTGCCGGATATCCCGGGTAAAGAACTGGCAATTACCTCCAACGAGGCCTTTTTCCTCAAAGAGTTGCCCAAGCGCGTACTGGTAGTAGGAGGCGGCTATATCGCCGTTGAGTTTGCCTCGATCTTCCATGGCCTGGGCGCACAAGCTTCACTGCTGTATCGCGGTGATCTGTTCCTGCGTGGTTTCGACAGTGCGGTACGCCAGCACCTGAAAGAGGAGCTGAGCCGCAAGGGACTGGATCTGCAATTCAACAGCGATATTGTGCGAATTGACCGAGCCGCCGATGGCAGCCTGCTGGCTACGCTGCAAGATGGTCGACAGCTGCCAACCGATTGCGTGTTCTATGCCACGGGACGGAGGCCTATGCTGGACAACCTCGGCCTGGAAAATACCGCGGTCGAACTGGATGAGCGCGGCTTCATCAAGGTCGACGAACACTACGTCAGCAGTGAACCTTCAATTCTCGCTCTTGGCGACGTGATTGGTCGCGTACAGCTGACCCCCGTCGCCCTGGCAGAAGGTATGGCCGTCGCTCGTCGCCTGTTCCGCCCGCAGGAATACCGCAAAGTGGATTACCAATTGATCCCGACGGCGGTGTTCAGTTTGCCGAATATCGCCACTGTCGGCCTGAGTGAAGAGCAGGCGAGGGCGGCAGGGCATGTGGTCAAGGTATTCGAAAGCCGTTTCCGACCCATGCAGCTGAGCCTTACCGAATGCCAGGAACGCACGCTGATGAAGCTGGTGGTGGATGCCGAGAGCGACCTAGTCTTGGGCTGCCACATGGTTGGCCCGGAGTCAGGTGAAATTATTCAAGGGCTGGCAGTGGCGCTCAAGGCTGGCGCGACCAAACGGATCTTCGACGAGACTCTGGGCATCCACCCAACAGCCGCCGAGGAGTTTGTTACCATGCGCACCCCTGTAGGCGCCTGACTCCCCATGCAGCAAATTTTCTACCTGGCCGACCTGTTTGGTGTTGCTGTGTTCGCCATCACTGGCGCCCTGATGGCCGGGCGCAAATCCATGGACTTGTTCGGTGTATTGGTGATTGCCATCGTCACGGCGCTGGGCGGTGGCACCCTGCGGGATGTAATTCTGGATAACCACCCGGTTAGCTGGATTCGCAACGACACCTATATCCTGGTCGCCTCACTGGCCGCCATCGGCACCGTTCTCTGGGTTCGCCTGACCAAGCCGATTCACGAGCGCGGCCTGTTGATTGCTGATGCCTTTGGTCTGGCGGTGTTCACCGTGATCGGCACAGAGGTCGCCCTGCAGCACAACGTACCCTATAGCACCGCAGTCATCATGGGCGTGATGACCGGGGTGGCCGGAGGGGTGATGCGTGACGTCATCTGCAACGAGATCCCGCTGATATTCAAGAAAGAGATCTACGCCACCGCCTGCATACTCGGCTCGCTGGTCTTTATTGCCCTGCGTGAGTTACAGACGCCGCACTGGCTGGATACCGGGGTGGCAATGTTGACGGTGCTTGCCGTACGCCTGGCCGCCATCCATTGGCACTTGGGGCTGCCACAATTCCATCTCCTTGATCGCGACTGACGACAAGCGTCAGTCATCAGGGATGGACGTGTTCTGTGGTGGGCGCTTGAGCCTCAATGGATATCTCGACATCCACCTTGCCAGCCTTCTCGAACTCCAGAGTCAGCGGGAAACGCTCACCAGCCACCAACGGCTGGGTCAGCCCGAATAACATGACATGGTTGCCGCCCGGCGCGAAACGTACATCACCTCCTGCTGGAATACTGATCGAGTCAATTTTCTGCATTTTCATCACCTCACCTAGCATCAAGTGAGTATGCAGCTCGGCTTTGGCTGCGCGAGGTGTGCTGACCCCAATCAACCGATCACCACTTTCAGATGCGTTATGCACGGTGAAATAGGCGCCGCCATTGGGGGCGCTAGGGGGGAGGGCACGCGACCAGGGGTGCTCGATATGCAGTTCGCCTACCGTGTAGTCGTGAGCCTGTGCAGAATTGCCCAACAGTGCCAGCAAGGCAAGGGCGGCCAAATTTAAGCGCATCGTGGAAAGCTCTCCAAAGTTGTTAGTCGGCAAACCCTAGCATGAAGACCAAGCCTACAGACTGTGGCAAAGCGGCACAGATTTTTCAGAAACATTAGGTTTCTACAAATAAAGTGGGCGCTGTGCAGGTAGTATTTACGAGCTAAAGTCCCCAGATTGAGTACGGAGCAGCACAATGAGTCAGAACTCGGGGCAACCCATAGCGACCGGGCACCCACTGCCACCGCTAAAAGATCTGATCGCCTGTCATGAATGTGACCTGCTCATGCATCACCCGCATATCGGTGAGGAGCAAAAAGCCAGCTGCCCACGTTGCGGCTATGAACTGGTAGTGCACCGCGCACAGATGCATAGACGTGCACTGGCTCTGGTACTGACCGCATTATTCTTGTTCATCCCAGCCAACTTCCTGCCGATCATGAGCCTCAACCTGCTTGGCCAGAACGCTGTCGACACAGTGTGGAGCGGGGTAGTGGGGCTGTACAATTCCGACATGAAAGTCGTTGCTGTAGTGGTTTTTCTCTGCAGTATGCTGATTCCGTTGCTCAAGTTGCTGTGCCAATTTCTGGTTTTGCTAAGCCTGCCGTTTCCGACCTGGCGTCCTTTGGGCATTCAGCTATATCGGGCATATCACCATCTGCGCGAGTGGGGAATGTTGGAGGTTTACTTGTTCGGCATTCTGGTGTCGATCGTCAAACTGATCGACCTGGCTGATCTGCGTCTGGGCGTAGGCATGGCTTGCTTCATCGCCTTGATGCTGGCCCAGGTATGGCTGGAGGTGACCATGTCTCCGCACCAGGTATGGGATGCCCTTAGTGAAGAGGAAGACAACCATGCGCGCACGTGATGCCGGCATTCTGGTCTGTGACGAATGTCATCAGCTGGAGTACCTGAACGAAGGCGCAGTGCAGCACTGTTCGCGTTGTGGTTCCAGGCTACATATACGTCGCCCGAACAGTATCGTGCGCACCTGGGCTTTGCTTATCACCGCAGCAATTCTTTATATCCCCGCGAACTTGCTGCCGATCATGACCGTCAACTTCTTCGGCAACGGCGCGCCGTCGACCATCATGGGTGGTGTCATAGAGCTGATCCATGTCGACATGCTACCGATCGCACTGGTGGTGTTCGTGGCCAGTATTTTGGTGCCCACCTTCAAACTGGTGGGTATCGCCTTGCTGCTGTATTCAGTACAGCGCCACCAACCCATGTCAGCACGCCAACGTATCCTGATGTACCGCTTCATCGAATGGATCGGTCGCTGGTCGATGCTCGATATCTTCGTTATCGCGATCCTGGTCGCGCTGGTCAACTTCGGCAATATAGCCAGCATCGAGGCCGGCTCCGGCGCTGTTGCGTTTTGCTGTGTTGTAATCCTGACCATGCTTGCCGCAGTGACATTCGATCCGCGCCTGATCTGGGATAACACCGATGATACGCCTGATCAAAAAGTACACTGTCAAAAACTTAAGTAAAACAGTGACATAAACCACCGCCAGAATGAAAAGTAGACAAAAATTGGCAGAATCCCGCCTGTAGTCTACTTTTCAGCTATTCCCTAAATTCTTGATGAGTTTCAGCCTGACACTTCAGATTGGCAGGCTGGAATTTACGCTATCTATGCCTTCCTTGCACATTTCCTAGACTCCATATCTATAACCTTTGCACCGGTTAATCCTGCTTGCGTGTCAAAAGAGTGAGAATAGGTTGTGGTAGATAAACTGAGCCGCGGAGAGCTTGTTGTGGCGAGGGGTAAACTCGCCAGAGTCCAACAAGAATTCAGTCACCAGAATATTAGAGTCAAAATATGCGCCACTAAAGAAGTCTTAATGGTGGCGAGGCGTGATATTGAAAAAATTGATGAGGTTGAGATTTTACAGGCGGAGTCTTCAGTTGAGACGAGTTTGATAAACTGTACTACCGAACAACTATCCCTTGCGGCAGATCGGTTCAATATCATCAAGACCTGGCGAGCAGGCAAACTATCGATCGCTGAGGCATGTTCCAGACTAAATATTTCAAAAAGCTTTTTTTACAAGTTAAATCGGAAATTCAATGAAGAACTAGGCCCTATCTCGATTGTGCTTGGTAAAAGAGGCATGAAGGAGGGAGTCACACGCCTAAGCGAGGCGGTTGAAACCATCATTGATGAAGCAACTAAGAAAATTTATAACTCAACAGGGGCTAGCTACAGCAAAGTTTGGGTAGAGGTCGATGTTGTCTGCCGTGAACAAGGTATTCCCTCACCCTGCAAGGATACAGTCTTGCGGCGAGTGAAGACCATAATGCCAGAAAAGAAGCGCGTGCGAACAAAGCATGGCAGCGACGTGGCGTCACAAAAATACTCCGCGCGCCCCGGTAAAATTAATCTCGATAGACCCTTGCAATGGGTGCAGATGGATCACACCCTAGTCGACATAATATTGCTTGCCGATGATCGAATTAACGTAATTGGCCGCCCATGGTGGACAGTATTAATTGATGTTAAGACAAGAGTTATTCTCGGATACTACCTTAGTCTTCACGTGCCATCAGCGACTTCAGTAGCTTGTGCGTTGACCCATAGTGTCCTGCCTAAGTCTACTTTTGTAACCAAAGTCGGTTTAACACTGGAGGATTACCCGTATTATGGAAAGCCCGAAGTTCTGCACATGGATAATGCTGCAGAATTTACAAGCCCGAAATTCAAGGCGGGGTGCGCTGCTTTTGATATTCACCCAGAGTACCGACCTATTGGGAAGAAGCATTACGGTGGGCATGTTGAGTCACTGATCGGAACCTTTATGACAACGAAGGTCCATTTGTTGAAAGGGACAACGATGTCTAATACGGTGGCGCGCGGAAAGCTTGATAGCGATAGAGCCGCCACTATGACCTTTTCTGACTTTGCGCGGTGGTTCGCACAAGAAGTTACGGTATATCACTCAACTATTCATAGCGAACTTGGCACTAGTCCTCGACAAGCGTGGACGGAGTATTTTGCTCCGAATGGAGGCGTTCCGTATCCACCGAGAATTTCTGATCCCGAACAACTTAGGCTTTACTTTATGCCTGAAGAAACTCGAATGATCAATCCGTACGGAATCTGTCTTCATGGCAACATCTATTGGGATCCAGTCTTGACGGCACATGTTGGCACCGCCAATGCTATTGTTAAATTTGATCCGTTTAATTTAAATGAGATATGGGTAAAGTTGAGCGGTAGATTTAGTTCTATTCGCCTTTCTGATTTAACTTTGCAAGTTCAAGGCTTAGAGGATTACCGCGCAAGCAAGTTCTTCAGGCTTCCTGTCAGGGTCGGGGCAATTGATGATGATGCTGGGCGCTCAGCTTATAGAGAAAAACAAAAGATTGAGAAGCAGAGTGCCTCTCTAACACGAAAGGCTAGGCGCCAGCAGGCTGCCGAAAAAGAGTATCAACAGGCATATCCGCGGCCTATTATCGACAACCAGTCACCTAAACAGTCCCCAGATAAACCAGACTATTCGGTTGCTCCTAAACGCTTCACTCGTGAGGACGGAAATGAATAGCGATCATGTTAGGCCCGATGTACAGAAACTCATACATGCTGATATCAACACTCGGATTGGTGCCGTGCAGCAAGAGCTTTGGATTGATAATAATTCAAGCGAAGCTGTTTTTCGAATTATGAACAACATCCATGCCGTACCTGATCGGCTTAGCGCGCCTGCGCTCCTTGTAGTTGGACCTGGTGGCTCTGGAAAGACCGCCATAATCTCCAGAATACCTCAGCGCGTTAACGGTAGCGAGGGACTCATGTTCATTTCCATGGCCGAGTCCCCGGAACTACATGTAAAGAAGAATCTCAGAGCTGAATTTGCCCAAGCTTTAGGCATCCCCCTAATGCTTAGGAGCGGCTCTAAAAGTGGATCAGAATTCCCAAACGAGATTCGAGAGGTGATTCGGCTCAGAAAGATATGGGGTGTGGTAATAGACGAATTTCACGATGCGCTGCTTCGCTCCAAGCAAGAGCAGAGAGTTAATATGTCCATTTTAAAAAAGCTGCTTAGCTCCGAATATGGTTTGAAATTATTCTGCTTTGGCACGGTAAGTGCGCGAAATGCCTTGCGATCAAACAGTGAGTTTAAAAGGCGTTTTCATGAAGTAATCCTCAAAGATTGGACTGAGGACGAAGAGTTCAGGGCCTTTTTGCTCGAGGTCGAAGAGTCACTGCCATTAAAACAACCATCTCACCTGTACTCCGAGGCGATGGTAAAAGCCATATTATCCATCACAAATGGTCGAATGGATAAAACGCTTGAAATAATCAGAAGTGCTGCATGCTACGCGATAAAGCTAGGAGTCGAGCAGGTGAACATAGATATGTTGCAGCGAGCGAATATGAACCCGTGGGGATACTAGGCATGCTATTTTTTGGCCTGCCTGCTGCGGATGTAGACGAAACCCTTTCTTCGTGGCTATTTCGCTGCAGCGTCAACCACCATGTTCAGAATTTCAAGCGCATTGGGCTTTCTGAGAAACCTACTAGTTGGTGGGAGGGGTTGGAATTTAAATCTATTGATCCAGATGTTGATTATTTAGAGGCCAGCAAACGCTTTGCTCGAAATATGAGCATTTCGCTTTATGAAAATTTGGAACAATTTTTTTCGTTCAAAAGAAACGATGTAGTTGATTGGAGGTACCGTCGTTTCTTCTGTCCAGAATGCCTTAGGGCCGATGTGGCGAATGGTCAATTGCCGATATGGAGAAAGAGCTGGTGTTATGCACACTCCTCAATTTGTATGATGCACGGAAAGCATCTAGAGTCGTTGAGTGATGCGTCAAGGTATTCGAAGGCGTGGGAAGCTTTTACTAATATTTGTAATTCTGTCCCACGGGGAGATACTGGTGTAGGGTGGAGAGGAGGAGGATTCTGGTCCGCTACTGTTTCTAGAGTTGAGGGTTCCATGATTAACTATGTTAGCGGTGCACGCACCATTCAGCAGGAACTATTTAATAAGTTGTTTGGCATTTTTCTTCAAGCCCCCTATCGTAATGGTCGGGGAGGAGCAGCGCGAATTCACTTTTATACAGAGAAAGGTATTCGATTCGCCGCACCTGCTTCTCTAGAACACAGCTTCTCAATCGGCCCATCTACTGCGGATCCTTCTAGTCGAATCGGAAGCTTCGTGCTGGCCGCAATACTGCTCGATGCCCTTCCTCTTTCGAGATACTCTTTAATTACAAAGATGTTTGAGGATGGACGGAGTGGCGTAGTTTTGCCGAGAGATATTCATCTGGCTGCGGCATTTCCCTCTGTCGACAGAGCGGGCTATCAGGCTCTTCGAAGGATGCTTGGATATGTTCCCAAGGGGAGGTTCCCGCTTCTGGATAGACACCTCCAACTGCAACAAGATCGATATATTCGAGATGGGGCATTTGACGGCCATTCTCTTGGAGGCTAGCAGCGGTAGAATTTCAGGTCTTGTTCGCTATCTTGTCGCGCCATTCCTTCTCCGACTTTTCAAGCACATGCTGGAAAGCTTCATCGAGCAGGCTCGGTTTCTTCTTCCAAGGCTTTTTGTTGGACTCGATTTGCGCGGCATAGAGAACAACCTCGCCGCCGGCGTGCTGAAATTCCCCTGCCTGGCGCGCGAGGATCTCTCGCAATTCGTCTTTCGTTGGCATTGATACTCCTGTGGCGGGTAGACCAGGACAGTCGCCTTTATTCGCTCGTTTCAGGCGCTAATTCATTCTCTGGCGGCGACACCTTCGTGAGTAACTTTAATCGGTCAGTAATTTCGGCTAGCCGTTCTTGCAGGTTCTGTACTTGCTGTGTTTGCGCTGTGCAGGCTTCATCGAATTGCGCCACTTCTCCCCGCAGAGCCTGACATTGCCGCTCAAGCGTATCATTCGTGTGCTTCATATCGGCCAGAGTGCTTTGAGCGCTCTCCAGAGCCTGACCCCTCTGCGAGAGGAGCTGCTCCAGCGCATGCTGATCTTTCTGCTGTTGTCGCGCCTCGGTGAGTAGTCGTGCGTTGTCACGGTTCAGCTGTGTCAGCTCGTCATGCTTGATCATCAGCGTTTGTTGCAGTTGGCGTATCTCGGCCTGAAGCTGGCTGGCCTGGGTTTCATGACGGCGCTGCTCTTGTTCTCGCTGTTCCTTGCTGGCCTGGCGGTAATGCTCCATGCCGTCACGAGCGTGCTGATGCATGTCTTCAAGCGATTGAATGCGCTCATCGCGCTCCTTGACGCGTACCTCCAGATCCCGCAGGGATTGAACCATTCGAGCGTTGTCGATTTCGACAACTTGTCGCTGTTGCTGCTCTCGAAGAGCCAGCTCCTGGGCGGTTTGTAACTGTTGAGCCAGGCCCGAACACTGTGATTCGAGGTCTCGCATCCGGGGTTCGAGTACGGCCGATTGCTGCTGTACTGCCGTGCGCTCGCGCAGCAACGCTTCGTGGGCCTGGGCCACGGACTGCTGCGCTTCTTGCCTCAATTGATCCAGCAGATGGCCGACTAGGTCCGTCAGCGGTCCGCTCAACGCATCTCCCGGCGAGGCCGGCTCGCTCTCGGCCTCCAGCTCCTTCAGGTACCGGTGGATAGTGCTCTTGGAGCCCGTGTTGCCCAGCTCGATACGCACCGCATCAATACTGGGGTGGACGCCGCGGGCGAGGAGGTCATTCCGCGCTTTCTTCACGACAGCTTTGTTGATTCCACCACGGGCCATAACAAGGACTCCTAACGATTTTGTTCTGTGGTACATACCATGTAGATACATAGCACTTTATCAAGAATTTCCCTTCTTTTCTGTCAATAATCTAGAATTGGGTAATCATGAATTATCCACGGTGATGCGGCTTTTTCGACGTTCGACTGCCGCTCACCGGTACGCCAAGGGGATGCAAGCCGATGAGCGAGGCGATCGAGCGGTACCTGCAGGCCGGGACGCGCGCCAATACCCGGCGCAGCTACCAACAAGCGCTCGAGCACTTTGAAGTGACGTGGGGCGGCTTTCTGCCGGCAACTAGCGATGCCATCGTTCGCTACTTGGTTGACCATGCAGCTACGTTGTCCAGTAACACGTTGAAGCTACGTCTGGCGGCACTGGCGCAGTGGCACGTCAGCCAGGGCTTTCCGGATCCAACTAAGACTCCGTTGGTCCGCCAGGTCCTCAAGGGCATTCGTACACTGCATCCGCGTCAGGAGAAGCAGGCCGAGCCGCTGCAATTGCGCCAACTCGAGCAGTGCGTGCTGTGGCTGGAGCAGGCCGAGGGGAGAGCACGAGCGGAGGACGACTGGTCGCGGTTGCTGCGCTGTTGCCGCGATCGTGCGTTGATGCTGATTGGCTTCTGGCGGGCGTTTCGCAGCGATGAGCTGTGCCGCCTGCAGGTCGAACACATCCAGGTGCGGACCGGGGAGGGCATGCAACTGTTCCTGCCCTGGAGCAAAGGCGATCGGGACAACCAAGGCCAGACCTTCAACGCGCCGGCGCTGGCCAGGCTGTGCCCAGTACAAGCCTACGTCGACTGGATCAGTCTAGCGGGCATCGCGCGTGGGCCGGTATTTCGCAGTATTGATCGCTGGGGGCACTTAGGTGAGCAGGGCTTGCACCCAAATAGCGTTGTCCCACTCATGCGCGCCGTACTGCAGGCAGCAGGGCTGCCTTCGGAGCTGTACAGTAGCCACTCGCTGCGCCGCGGGTTTGCCACCTGGGCCACCCGCAGCGGCTGGGATCTCAAGGCACTGATGCAGTACGTAGGCTGGAGCGATGGGCAATCGGCCTTGCGTTATGTCGAGAGCACAGGGGTGTTCCCTGGGCAGCTGAGTGCGCTACAACACATCCCGAGCCGGCCCTAGGGACTGCCATAGACAGCCCTCTGCGGCCCTGATCCGCACCTAGCTGCGCACTGGGAACACCAGTTCGTCATGTGCGGTGCAAATGAGTCGATGGTCCAGCACATGGAAAATTGCAGGGTTCTTGGCATCCTGGGCACCCACAAAGAAGAGGTAACTGCGGGATGCCTGCTTATCTTTTTTGGCTTTCATGTTCTCTTGACGGGCTATTTCCAGCTCGTTTTTCAGCCGCCCGCGGGCAGCTGCTGACCACTCGCTCCAGAGGACGACCACCTGGTAAGGCGTTAGTTTTTTCTCCTCCCATTCGCCCGCGTTGAGTGAAATGGTTAAGTGTTCGGGCGATTCAGCGGCTGGCGTCCAGGCCAGTTCTCCATAGAAAATGCGTGCATTCGGACATGGCTCCAACCCTTTCGACCGAAGTTTCTTGAAGGCGGTTTGATAGGTCGTTGGGGCAATACCCGGGACGGCTAAAGAAAGATGCCTATCGAAGGGGAAACGCAAAAAAGCACGGCAGATAGGACGAATACTGTTCGCTGCGCGTCGTCCCTCTCGGCGCACCAGGCCAGTAGCTCCATCCAACCTTCTGACGCTCTGTGTCTGACACTCGGTGTGAGGTAGCGCAGGATCGACGATGGCACGGTCTTCAATCAGCTGCAGCCGGGCGGGTGATAAACCTGGCGAGGTCTCTAACTCCTGCTGAACACTGCCGCGCTTGCCCTGCGCTATAACCTTGGTTTCGCCCTCCACCTCACAACCTGAGACGTGAGGGTCGCGAAGTTGAAAGTGAGCCCGAACCAAGTTCTCCGGGCGGTAGGCGCGCGGGAAGGCCTGAGTTTTGCAACCAGGGCATTGGTAGCCATAGGTATCCACTGCCGCCAGCAGTTTAAGGTCCTCGGCCTCAACAATTTCCTGGGTAATACGATCACGAGCGTTGTCCATGACGCTGACGTCTCCATGGGGGTGGGTGTTCGGCTTATGCAACTCACCGCATACTGTCCGAATGGATCGGACTAAATAAAGGGGTGAAATGGTGAGCGATGAGCTTTATGTTTCCGTCGACGTAGAAACTTCCGGGCCGGTACCGGGCATCTATAGCTTGCTTTCCATTGGGGCCTGCCTCGTGAGTGAGCCTGCCAACTCTATTTATCTTGAGCTTCAGCCTGACGGCATACAGCACGATCCGGAAGCAGTGGCCGTAACTGGCCTTGATCTAACAAGGCTAGCAAGCGAGGGGCTTGCTCCGCAGGTCGCGATGCTCAAGCTGGAGCAATGGCTGACCCAGGTATGCCCGGCAGATCAGAAAGTCGTTTTCGTGGGGCTTAATACTCCATTTGACTGGTCCTTCATCAATTACTACTTCCACAAGTATGCTGGGGCAAACCCCTTTGGGTTCACCGCAATTGATATGAAGGCGTATTACATGGGGGCTACCGGCTGTCGCTGGAAGGAAACCAAATCCTCCCAAATGACCGCTCGGCTCAAACCCCAAAGCTCACCCAACCATAATGCGTTGGACGATGCACGATTTCAGGCGGAGCTTTTCGCGCTAATGCTGGCAGACGGGTTTAACCGCTAACCTGACCAGCTACCCCATGCAGCTTCAACATAACGCCCCTCCCTGAAGGACCAAGCCTTTATGCCTTCAGGGCTGCTGGAGTTGCCCACGATGATTGCCAGCGGCCGCGGCAGATCTTGTGTGTAGCGCGCGGCAAACCTGGAAAAACTCCCGACATCAGTGGGGGAGATCATAGGAATGCTTTGCGGGTGAGTATGCCAGTACCCCACCAGTCGGAGCCCGGCAGCATTGGCTCGTTCAATTTCGTCTCGGCAGCGGTGAGCATTCAACTCCAGCCAAGTTCTTCCAGCCCGGTCATCTCGATGGGGGGGAGTCGCCAAGGCAAGTACCAGTCCGGCAGCGCTTGCGGGGTCGACGAATAGCTGTCCCCCACGCTCCACATCGAAGTGCCTCTGCCGATAGCGCTCCAACAGGAGCGCAACGTCCTGCGATACCAACAGATGAGTGTCCACCCCGGGCCAGCTCCATTGCCAGGCGATGGCCGTCATCGAGCTGTCTCCAATTGCTCCGGCCAATCGCGCTCCACCTGAGCGTGCTGCATGCCGGCAGGTAGTTCAGGACCCAGATACTGCCCTCCCAGCGTCGCCACGTCGTGAGGGCTATTGATGCTGCTCACCCAGATCGGGGTTCCGGTGCCGCCGCTCAATGCTCGTAATGCGGCCTGAGAGACCATTGAAGCAATGTTCACCATTCCCAGAGAACCTCCTGGGATGAAACTCTCTCCGCAGGCGGGAAGGGCGACGACACCACCTTCCGGCCACTCGGTGAACTTGTGCCTAAATTCACCGTTTTCTGTGAATAGGCCTCGAGCATCAAATGCACCCGATGGTGCAAGGAGCACATGCCCCACCTGCGTATGAGGTTCGCTCCAGGCCTGGAGTAGACCCCAGGATGTGCCATTCGACTTGGAGCTCCACAGAGCCACCTCTGACTGCCAATCCGCAGTGGTAACGACGACCAGATCCGCTTTATCAAATACCTCGGAATTCTGGTACATCACCACTTCAGCGAAGTCTGCGAACGCAGCGACCTCCGTGGTAGGCAGGTCTTTGCGAATTCGCTCCTGCAGCGCTTCGGCCTTGGCCAGGCCTAGATCATCGGCCCCGAGCACATGCCTGCCGAGATTCGCCGACACCAAGTGATCCGGGTCAATGAGTGTCAGATGCCCAACACCCGAGCGCGCCAACTGTAGGGCAACCGTACTACCCAACGAGCCGACCCCAACACAAACTACGCGAGCCGCTTCCAGGTTCTGCGCCACACCGCTGAGGTCACGAGACAAAATCTCTGTCCGATCCAGTACATCCAGGGTCGTTGCTCGGATCAGAACTGGGGGGTGGCTGACCGCGACTGCTGGCCGGCGCCGCGCTGAACGCAGGTAAAACTTTGATCCTCGATCCAACTGTGGGCCGTAAGCGCGAACGTTAAGGCAGTAGATCGGAGCACCGGCATCCCCCGGAAGCTCCAAAGCGATCCAGCGGTTAGGTAGCGAGCCACGCTCATTGAACCAAGCCAACAGCTGCGTGCGGTCGCCAGGAGTAAGGTGCGGAATGAGCCATGTGAGCAGTAACTCAGGGGCCGGAATGCGCAGATCCGGATAACTCTGAAGCTTTGCGTAGAAGCCTGGGGTCTCGGGAGCACGCATCCTGGGGGATCGGCCAATCGTGCGCTTGCAGTGCCTTTTCAGTGATGACAGATCTGTTGCGAGCCAGACTGTTTCCTGGCCGGACGGCAACGCTTGGCGAGGATCGCTTAGGGCAAACAGCTGCGAGGCAGCTTGGGGGCGATCCAGAAGAATAAGGTTCTGTAGAGACAGTCCCTGCTGCCTCGACCAGTAGGATGTGATTTCGCGCCGAAATTCGGCATCCCGGGCCGCCGCGCATGACCCCATTTTGGACAAGCTTACGATCTTGCGTAACCGAGCCAGGCTATCCGACACCACGTATTCAGGGGTGCCCATCACTGGGCGCTCCTGGAAGCCATGCAGACAGAGCCCGACTTCCATGGCGTGGGGCCATAAAAGCCATGGCGAAGGTTCGACAGTAAGCCTTAATCCGCCGCGGGGGAAATTCCTCGGAAAGCTGATGCGTAGCCGCCGCTCCGTGCCCGTATAGTCAACGGGCAAAGGAAAGTAATAACTTGCGGCTTCGCCAGACCGTGTGGTCGCAGGCTGAAGCAGTGCAAGTGCGGCATCTTCGCCAAGAGCGCCTCGCAGCGCGGCTATGCCACGCTGCAGAGGTGTCTCCGTCTGATCAACCAAGACGCCCAACTGGCTTCACATCCTCTTGTGAGTTCGCTGTTCCGCTGACACCGCCAAACAGTGCGCCCATCGACGTGGAGTTTCGGGTGGTTCCGTCCGGGCGGCCTGGCATCGTCCAGTTGGACGGAATCTCGCCATTCACTGCCGAGATGAAGGCAGGCCCCATGCCAAAGTTTTCCTTGACCGCCTTGGCAAAGGCCTCTGCGGACTCGAAGTTCTCGAGCCCCAGTGATACGGATGCGCTGGCATTCGAGTGCCAGTCTTGGAACGCCCGGCGGTAGCGATGCCCCTCGCTCGGTCTATTCCATTTCTCCGCGAAGTTTTCACCGCTGTCGGCGGGGTTGCAGACCAAGCATTCGTTCCCCCGGTGTTTGACGTGATCCGGCATCCTCCGGACGATTTCGAGGATCGCGTCCAGCGGCCTTAGCGGTTTCGACTGAGACTCTTTCGCCACGTCCAGGTAGGCATGAGTGGCGAGCGTGGTGATGACTGCTGAAATAGGTCGGAAGCTCTCATTCTTTGTCCGAATGGCCCACTCATCCCGATGCCGCTTCAGCAGCTTGATCGTTGCCCTAAGTGGGTCTTGATCGAGGTACTCCTCATATTGAGGCAGCGGATCCTGAGTGGCGGCATCAAAGGCACGCTGACTTTTCGCGACAGCCAGGTGCTCCTCGAAGGAGATCGTCTGCGTAGAAGCGACCTGCAGCCAGTTAGAGTAGGGGATGGGGCTGCTCGCCTTCCATCCTGTCTCCCGATCTGGCACTTCCAGCTTACCTTCGCCATTGCCTTGAGAGTTCCCATTGATGGCACGCGCTGGCGTGACATCAATATGGAATCCGGGGTTTTCGTCGGCATAGACGATCCGAATGCCGCGACGCAGCGGCTTGATTTCTTCCTGGACGCGGCTGCCGGCTCTGAATCGCTCTTCGATAGCATCCAGAACTTCTTGAGCGCCAGCCTCCTGGGCATGGGGAAGCCAAATAATGGCGTCCGCATCGATGGTGTCCAAATCTTCGGGAGCACCAGAAACGGGTTTGATCGTCGTCTTCAGGCGCATGGAGCCCTGAACAAAAATATGCGCCTCCGCCAGTAGCGGATTGTCGGATGCATTAAGGATTTTCTGCAGCTGGGAGTATCGATCGTTGATCTTCTCGTACTGTGCTTCCGACAGTGAGATCTCCCGTGCTGCACGGAGTAGAAAGTGTTCCCAGCTCCCGCGCTTGCTCTGTTCATTACTCATGGACATCAGCGGACCTCCTGGGCCTGGTGGCCCAACTGTAGTGTGGGCGTGAACCTGTTTTGGTTGTCTTTGTCTCGATCGAAAATCAGGTAAGGATGCCGATGTTGCGTGGTCAGCAAGGCACCAAACTCAATCGCCAACGCAGCTGGAATGGCCGCAAACACATGAATTGTGCCTGCCGTCGCGGCCTCAAGTCGGCTCAAGTGCATTTGTAGGGCGTCGCGAAAAGCGTGAATCACGCGACGGTTCTGAACCATCGCGTAACTCGGTTCTGGGATGCTTAACTCTGCGATACGTGCGCAAGGTAATGCCTCTTCGACGTCGCGAAGCGGGACCTGAGCGGAGATAGACAGCACCAGTGCAAGCGGACCATCCCCATCCGCAGGGGGGGTGAACAAAAACTCCGGCGGCTCAGCTGACTGATTAGGCCAACGTAGCTGATGCTCGCGGTTGAACGAGAAGAGCAGACGCTTGGATCGATCGCCCAAGGATTGTCCCAGCATCATCAGCGCAGGGATGTCTGCCAATCCCACCACTGCCAAGGTAGGGGCATCGCCATAGGCTCCTCCACGACGCTTTAGCTGCTGCTCTAACTCGTGCTGAACGCTGTCTTGGATGCTCTGCCAGTAGTGGGCATCCCTGCCACGATGACTCGGGGCAGGAAAAATAATCTTGATGGCATGATCGAATGCAGTTAGTCCCTCTGCGGACATTGCACCCAACAGATCACGAACAGGAATGTCGTTGATCGTCGCGAAATGCTGACTTTGCACAATCACCGGAATGGCTCTGCCGCCGTCAGGCGTGGTTGCGGCCAGCCGGATTCGCTCCAAATACGCCTGGTGCAGGCCGCTCAGATCGCTTTCTGGGTAGCCATCAGCATCGCGATCGATTTTTTCATGGCAGCCAGGGCAGAGCAGCATGAGGTTAGCGGTATCGTTGGTGAGCAACTCGGCCTTAGCCTCATCATGATCATCTCGCCCCCTTGGCCCCTTCGGGCTGGCTGGCAGGATGTGGGCTACCTCGCCCCATTTCATGGGCTTTCCTGCACGATAATCGTACGTGAGGTCCGTGCCACAGAGCTCGCAATGACCAGCTGATTGGATCCAGACGATGCGCTTCGTCTCATTATCGGTATCGTACCGCCCGTTGGCAGGCTTAGACTTTTCTTGTTTTTCCACTTGCCCTCCTTGGGCATCTGGATCGCAGATACGTACTGGCTCTTTAAGATCAAATGAGGTCATCAAGCCAGAATTCAAGGGGCGTGAAGCGAAGCAGCTCAAATAAGGCTGCTTCGCATAAGACCCGCGGTCTGCGAGCAGTTTCAGTGCACAAGTGAACCTCCATCTGCAGCGCTAGGGCGGCCCATGAATTAACCAGCACCAGTGTCGGGACGGTGCCAACATCACAACCAAAGGTTGCCATGATGAAAAGTTGTTTCCCTACTGAGCACCGAGGTCGGTGGCCAAGCTGTACGCCAGGTGTTGCTCGCTATTGAGTACGGGCTGCCGGCTTGACTAAGTTGCTGCTCTTACTCTCGGCCAAACGGTCTTGGGTGTTTGGCTCAGCGTCCAGCTGCGTCAGCATCGGTCACTTACCAGGAATCCAGGCGTATGCTGCCAGAGGAGTCGTGGTTTTGATGGAGATGGGAATGACAATGCCGAATGAGCGCTCTCGCGCTGTGGTGCAGACTCGAGATTTTCTCGTTGAACTGTCCCGAGATAGCTGCCTGCCTGAAAAGGTGCGGCGAGATGCCAAGTTCCTTTTGCGGCATTTCCCGACACAGGACGATGTGATCCTGGCGGGGCGAATAGAAGAGCAGTCGGAGAGCTTGCCGCTGGGGGCTATGGGGCCCGTCTTCAGCTCCTCGATTACAGGCTAGGGCCGCTTTCGGCTGGACAGAAATGATAAAGGCGGCCTCAGGGGCCGCCTCGAACCAAGTTTCATCACCGGTACAGCGCCCGGGAGAGGAAGCTCTTGGGCTGCGCGCCCAGTGTAGCGGCAGGCGAGGCGCGAGAACAGGTTATTTCGCTGGGGGCTTCGGAGCGTCGCTATCCCAAGCGCTTACCAGCGCATCTATCCGATCAGGAGTCTCTGCCTACAGGATCTGCACCTAGTGGTTGAGAGCGCCTATCCGCAGGATACGAGCATGGCTGCGCCTCAGCTGTCGGGCCGAATAGCGTTTGGTCTGCTGTGTTCAAAGGTGTATGCGGGGGAGCCAGCTTCGACCAAACGGTAGCCAGAAACGAAAAAAGGCACCATAGGCACCTTTTTTGAATATTGCGATCCAGACACCACTTGCGAGCCGCCTTGCGCGACTACGGCTTTCGCCGCTGGAGAGTGCTCGGTCTCATCTGGTCAGTCACTCCGATGCGCCCAGTGTTGCGCACCAGTGGTCGTGATGCAAGGTGATGCCGCAATAATTTGCATGAACGGCAGTTACCTGCATCGATCTCACCTGTACATGCCTACTCAAGCGAAAGGCTGTCCTTCAGGTTCGTGATTTCTCGTTGGATCTTTTTCAGAAGCTCATCTGGCTTCAGTCCAGGCGTCTGCTTTTGATAAGCCAGGACCAGCAGTGTCAAAGGATGGATGCCCACAACCTCGGCAATTTGCTCAACTTTTTCAATCGATGGCTTCCATTTTCCGCGTTCGATCGCACTGATGTAACTCTGGCTAGGCCCAAGCCCTTCCTGGGGCAGCTCCTTCAAATTTCTCAGATTCTTGATCACCAGACCAAGCGCTTCATTGAGTTCCATTTGCTGTCTCGCAAAAGGAACGATGAAGCCTTTTTAGCGCCTTTGGGGCTATGCTATATATAGCTTAAAAGAGGATGTACTGATGTTTCTCACGTACAAGCGCGCTGAAATTGCGTATCCGCCGTTATTTGGAGATGACTTTCAAATGTGGCGTTTCGTCGAGCTCGAGGAACATCGCCCTTGGTTCTACGTGGTGATCAATCGCCGCCAGAAGACCACCGCCTGGCGTACGATGCTTCTGATTCCGACCGAGGAAGAGCTGGAGCACATGCTAGAAAGACGCGCTGAGGGAACGCTGATCGAGGCAGTCCAGGTTGTACTACCCGCGAGGCTGAATGGATCCAATGACTGGACGATGGAGAAGCTGACTGAGCTGATAAGGGTCTATGACCGGGACGAACGAGTCTTGGGCTACGACTTCAAAACGGCATCAGGCCAGACCTACTCGCACAGGGATTGCATGTACTCACAGGACGGAGCCAAGCACCAGGTCTATTGTTCGATGATGTGTCGCGCATGAGATGGTCGCCACCTCTGGTGGTTATTGGTAGGGCCACCCACGAGGTTTAACAGGCCAATGAAGGCTCTTCCCGAGAAAATCCTGGACATCATTCAACAGCTCCCAGAAGGTGAGGTTCTGACACCTAGCAGATTCATACATCATGGTTCTCGCCATGCTGTGCAGCGAGGACTCTCTCACCTGATCGAAGGTGGACAGCTGTTTCGCGTTGCTCGGGGCATTTATGTTGCCGCAGTCGAAACTCGGTTCGGCGTGCGCCCGCCGGCACCGGAGAAGGTTGTCCACTCGCTGGCTAATGCGCTGGGTGAGGTGCTGGTCGACCACGGGGCTCGTGCCGCGAATAAATTAGGGCTGAGTACACAGGTTCCAGTTCGCTATGTGTTTCTAACCGACGGACGTTCTAGGGATCTTCAGGTTGGCAAGACCACCGTATCGATTCGGTATGCGCCTCGATGGTTAATGGCTCTGGGCGCTACTGGAGCGGGAGACGCCATTCGAGCATTGGATTGGGTTGGCGAAGCAAGCGTGGGGGATGCCGTTTCCAAACTTCATAAACTACTACCCGAGAGCGAATGGGGGGCTCTGGTGTCATCTCACCGCTCGTTGCCTATCTGGATGGCGAGTGCAATCTGCGCTCAGTCGAGTTGCACCCACCCTGTTAAGTTGGGCTAGCGGTTAGCTGTAGCCTACTTACCACCAGACCGGCATCATCTGGAATGGGGCAATTCGATGTGAAAGCCCGTGAGGCCAGCGGCTGAGGTGCACCAGATGCGGCCTTTGTGAGCCTCAATGATGGACCGGGTAATGGCAAGTCCGAGCCCGGCGTTGCTCGGGCTTCCCTCCCGCCGAGCGGGGTCGACCCGGTAAAATCGGTCGAAGAGCTTCTCTAAATGCTCTGAGCTGATTGTGTCCCCTGGGTTCTCTATGCTGAATGTGGTTGAGTCCGCTGCCTGGCGGATCAGAACCGAAATTGTCTTTCCCGCCGGCGTGTAGCGCAGCGCATTTGACAGCAAATTGGATAGCGCGCGATCAAGCATCAGCCGATCCCCCAGCGCTTGGCCTGTGCCTGTGAGCGATAGCTCAATGCCACGCTCTTCGGCCAGGAGGTGGTAGTAGTCAAACAGCTTGTAGACTACGTCAGCCAGTTCGATCCTGGCCTGCTCTGGGATGATTAAGCCATTATCAGCCTTGGCCAAGAACAGCATGTCATCAATCATTCGAGACATGCGCTTCAATTCTTCCAAGTTGGAGTAGAGGTTCTCCTCGTATGCGGTGATGTCGCGCTTATGGCTCAAGACCACCTCAGTATGGGTCATGAGGTTGCTGACGGGCGTTCGTAGTTCGTGTGCGATGTCCGCCGAGAAGTTGGAGAGTCGAATGAAGGCCTCTTCAAGTCGAGCCAGCATCGCGTTGAAGGACAGAACTAACTGCTGAAGTTCTTGCGGTACTGGTTCGAGAGGAATTCGCTCCTGCAATGATCGGGCGGACATCCCGGAGGCCACGCGAGTGACTTGCCGCAGAGGCTTGAGGCCACTGCGAGCTACCACCCAGCCGAGCGCGGCACTGACCAAGGCACTGATGATCAGTCCAATCCAGAACCATCGCTGCAGCGTGTCGAAGAAGTGTGTGTGATTGGTTACGTCGAGAATCAGCAGGGCTGTGAGAGGCTCAGGTTGATCGGCTACCGAGATTTGGGCCGTCATACCGCGGTACATGTGCTGGCCGTTCTGCCACTCCCACATGTTCTGCTCATTTGCGCGCCTGAAGCGTTCAGGCACCTCGACTGCTCTGGGGTCGGAAAATAACACTGTGCCGTCGCTGGCCAGGATGGTGGCCGCCAGGTCCTGATGGGCTCCCAGCAAGGCCCGCAACTGCGGTAATTCTTCCGCAAGGCTCGCTTCACCGCGGGCATTGTTGAGGATATGTTTGGCGGATTCGAGTTTCTCCACCAGGGCCTGCCGATCCAGCATCTTGAAGTGGTGCTGACTGAGCATGTTGAAACTCAGCCCTGCTACCGTCAGGACTGCAATTACCGCGGACATGAACATTAGGCTCATGCGTGCGGTCAGCGAAAGGTGCTTCATATTCACTCCGGCGCATCCATCATGTATCCCATGCCGCGAGCGGTATGAATCAGTTTGAGATCGAAATCGTCATCGATTTTTGCGCGTAGCCGGCGTACCGCAACCTCGATGACATTGGTGTCGCTGTCGAAGTTCATGTCCCAAACCTGAGAGGCAATCAGCGACTTCGGGAGCACCTCACCGCGTCGGCGCAGCAGTAACTCCAGTAGTGAAAATTCCTTCGCCGTCAGGTCAATTCTTTTCCCGCCCCGGACAGCACGTCGCTTCATCAGATCGACTTCCAGATCGGCAATTTTCATGGTGGTCTGCGTCGGCGAACCATTACCTCTGCGCAACAGCGTTCTGACCCTGGCCAGAAGCTCTGAGAAAGCAAATGGCTTGATCAGGTAGTCGTCCGCACCCAGCTCCAACCCTTTAACGCGGTCTTCCACACCATCGCGTGCCGTCAAGAACAGTACGGGGACGTCTTTTCCCGCTGCGCGCACCATGCGCAGCACTTCCCACCCGTCCAATCCAGGCATCATCACATCCAGGATCAGAAGGTCATAGGACTCGCTCAGAGCGTGCTGAAGGGCATCTGTACCTGTCATGACCCGGTCGACATTGAATCCGGCCTCGGTGAGACCTTGCTGGAGGTACGTACCGGTTTTGGGTTCGTCTTCAGCTACCAGTAGTTTCATTCGAGCAGACTCCAAAAGTCGGGTGGCCTGAGTTTGCAGGCAAACGGCACCACCAACCAGAAGCTTACGAAAATGTAATCCTGACTTCAGGTCACTGACAGGGTGGCTTGTCTAGGGTGCAAGCATGAGCACTGGGTTGTGCTCTCGGCCCTCGATAGACCAAAAGCAGAGGTGCCGGCCATAGTTTGCACTGATGGAGACTGCCCCATGAAATCGCTGAAACCTTTACTTCTGGTTGGTTCGCTGCTGCTTTCTTCTATGGTCTAGGCCGAAGGGGGGAGTGATCGTACCTTTGAGCGCATGCAGCAGATGAGCGATAAAGCGGAAGCCGTGCTGATCCAGGCAGAGAAGGCCCCAGTCGGCGAGCGGCATGTGCACATGAAGGAGCACATGAACATGCTCGAAGACCTCATGAGTCAGCTGCACAATGAACATCCTGCTCGAGGCATGTCTGCCGAAGATCATTTGGCCTGGATGGAAAGACACGACAAGTTAGTAGACGACGTCCTGGGTCAAATGATTCGCGAGCACAAGCTGATGATGGCCGACAAAGAGTGCCATCAGTAAAGATTTCCCCCATCTTCCAGGCCTTCCGTGATTGCTCCTTTGGCCTAGCGGCGCCTCAATGGCGCCGTGCTTTTTTCCAGCTGACGCAATTGTAGTTTTGGGGTCAGCGGCCTGGCAGGAAGCGGGGAATAGCATGAGATTTCCAGCCTACCTAGCGAGGTCTCACCATGAAACGCATCCCCCTTAAGCTGCTGATCAGCACACTGTTCATCAGCACCACTTTTCCGGCAGTTGCCGAGACCGGCGACAGTAACAATGGCATTGGGCAGCAGGCCCAGGCGACGCCGGCGACTCGTACCGTCTTCGTGAAGATGGACGACATCAACTACAGCCAGAAGACGATCGATGTAAAGCCAGGTGAAACCGTGCGGTTCGTTCTGAAGAACGAAGGTGCATTGATGCATGAGTTCAACATCGGGCAGGCAGCGTCCCAACTGGAACACCAGCGCAAGATGGCGGCCTTGTTCAAGGACGGTACGTTGACGCCGACAGGCATGGCCGAAAGTATTGTCTGGCATGAGCGTTATGGCACTGGTGATGCCAACCCGCCTGGGTATCCGGAAGTCATCAAAGCCAAGCATGACGATCCGAACGCGATTCTCGTTGAGCCCGGCATAACCAAAGAGTTCGTGTGGACCTTCCCCAAGGCTGGGAGCTTGAGCTTTGCCTGCACGCTACCTGGACATTATCAAGCGGGAATGGTGGGTGAGTTCGCCCTGCGTTAGATCGACGGCGGAGCGGTGCTACCCGTTAGCCACGGGTCTGGGTAGCACCGATCTAACGAACCTTACTGTGATGTATTTTTCGCGTCAGCGTGCCGGCAGCTTCACCTGATTAGCATCAGGGCGTTTCCTTCCTCATTAGCACAGGTGCTCACCATGAAGCTCAGATCAGTATCCATAGTCACCACCGTTGGCTTGCTGCTCAGCACTGCGAACGCTCTGGCCAGCCCGGGACACAACAAAGACAGCATCGGGCAACCGGGAGGCAGCCAGGCAGTAGACCGCACCATCGAAGTACGGATGGGGGACATCTTCTTTGAACCCAAGGTAATGGAAATCAAGGCGGGCGAGACTGTTCGCTTCGTACTGCAAAACGAGGGGACTCTGCTGCACGAATTCAACCTTGGCAACGCCGCGTCCCATGCCGCGCATCAGAAAGAGATGGCCGCGATGTTTCAGAACGGCACGTTGTCCCCGACTGCAGCGCATGTCATGAGCAATATGGACCATGCCATGGGCGGCATGAAGATGGTCGGCATGGAGCACGACGATCCCAACAGTGTTCTGGTAGGACCTGGCGCACGCGAAGAGCTGGTTTGGACCTTCTCCGAGGCCACTGATCTGGAATTCGCCTGTAATGTCCCAGGACATTATCAATCGGGAATGGTCGGCAAGGTGACCGTACGCTGAACTCTATTGATACGTGTCAACTCCGCTTTACTTGAGCCGCCTATGCTGATCCAACAGCCATTGAATTGAGGCTATTGTCATGGACCACACTCATCACTCCAGCACGACTGAACCGCCTTTTTGGAAGAGCAAGATCGGTATTTCGCTAATCATGCTGGCCGTAATCGGCATCTTCTATGTGGCGCGTGAGCATTACGGTCACCTTTCGCAGGCCCTGCCGTACCTCATCCTGCTGCTGTGCCCACTGATGCATCTGTTTGGCCATAATCACGGCGGGCATTCCCACTCCAGCAGCACCGCTGTTTCCAAGGACGAAGAAAGGAAATAAATCGCATGCATAAGACCTCCTGCCATCATGACCAGGATCATGCACATAACTCGCTCGCTCACTCCGAGAGCCAGCGCGACCCGGTGTGTGGCATGGAGGTCAAACCTGATAGCCCTTACCACGAGAGCGTTGAAGGGAAGGCCTATCGTTTCTGCAGTGCGAAGTGCCTGGAGAAATTCCAAGCAGATCCTCATCAGTACATGAGCCATCAGTCGCATGGTGGGCATCACCAGCACGTGACTCCAGCACCCACATCGACACCCGTAAGTGCTGAATACACCTGTCCGATGCATCCAGAGATTCGTCAACCGGCTCCCGGAAACTGCCCGATCTGCGGGATGACGCTGGAACCTGTCATCCCGGAGCTGGAAGAGGAGGAAAACCCAGAGCTGAAGGACTTCTCGCGGCGGTTCTGGTGGACTTTACCGTTGACCGTCATCGTGACCGTATTGGCGATGGCTGGCCATTCCTTGCAACTGTTTCATGGCACGACCCAGAACTGGGTTGAGCTGGTTCTGGCGACGCCAGTGACGCTATGGGGCGGCTGGGTATTCTTCACCCGCGGCATTGACTCCATCCGGCACCGCAGCCCCAACATGTGGACGCTGATCGGATTGGGAACTGCAGCTGCCTACCTCTACAGCGTGGCCGCTACCTTGGTTCCGCAATGGTTTCCGGCGGCCTTTGTCCAGGACGGACGCATCGGCGTCTATTTTGAAGCAGCCGCGGTGATCATCTCACTCACGCTGTTGGGCCAAATGCTCGAACTCAAGGCCCGCTCGCAGACTTCGGCAGCCATCAAGTCACTGCTGAGGTTGGCACCCAAGACTGCGCGGCGCATCAAGCCCGATGGCCAGGAAGAAGATATTCCGCTGACACATGTCCATCAGGGCGACCACCTACGTGTCCGGCCGGGAGAGAAAGTTCCGGTGGACGGCACGGTTCTAGAGGGGGAGAGCGCCGTCGACGAATCGATGCTTACTGGAGAACCGTTACCCGTGACCAAACGGGCAGGGGATGCCCTTATCGGTGCCACCCTAAACACCCACGGCAGCCTAGTTATGGAGGCGCAGAAAGTCGGTGCCGAAACCATGCTGTCGCAGATCGTGCTGATGGTGGCCAAGGCCCAGCGCTCTAAGGCACCCATGCAGCGTATGGCCGATGCTGTTGCGGGGTATTTCGTGGTCGGGGTGATCCTGATCGCGATTCTGACCTTCTTCGGCTGGGGGCTGTTCGGGCCGGAATCTGGCTGGGTATTTGGCCTGATCAATGCGGTGGCGGTGCTGATCATTGCGTGTCCCTGCGCCCTGGGCCTGGCAACCCCTATGTCCGTCATGGTTGCGACTGGCAAGGCCGCTAGCAGCGGTGTGTTGTTCCGCGATGCCAGCGCCATCGAAAATCTATGCAAGATCGACACGCTCATCGTCGACAAGACCGGAACCCTGACTGAGGGGCGCCCCGTATTCCATAGTGCGGAAGGGACAGGCGGTTACGACTCCAATGAAGTGCTGCGCCTGGCTGCCAGTCTCGACCAGGGTAGTGAGCACCCGCTGGCTCATGCCATCGTCGATCATGCGCGGGGTCAAGGCATTGCACTGGTCAAGCCGGACACTTTCGAGTCGGGCTCGGGTATTGGCGTGCGCGGTCAGGTCTATGGCCATCAGCTGCAGCTCGGCAACACCGCGCTGATGGACGAGGCGGGTGTCGATATTACCCCGCTGCGCAATCGCGCCGAGCAACTGCGCCTGGAGGGCATCAGCATCATCTATTTGGCCGTTGATGGTCGCCTGGCGGGACTCCTGGCCGTTTCCGATCCGATCAAGCCTACGTCTCAACAGGCTGTCTCCAAGCTTCAAAGCGAAGACGTGAAGGTCATCATGGCTACTGGTGATGGCCTGACCACAGCAAGAGCCGTAGCGAAGGAGTTAGGAATCGAGGAAGTGCATGGTGAGGTGAAGCCACAGGACAAGGAGAAGTTAGTTGCTGATCTGCAAGGTGACGGTCGCCGAGTGGCCATGGCTGGGGACGGCATCAACGATGCACCGGCTCTGGCCAGGGCCGACGTCGGAATCGCCATGGGTACGGGCACCGACGTGGCGATGAACAGCGCTCAAGTGACGCTGGTTAAGGGAGACCTGATGGGCATCCTGCGAGCACGCACCCTGTCAGTTGCCACCGTGAAGAACATGAGGCAGAACCTTGCTTTTGCGTTCCTCTACAACGCTATGGGAATCCCGCTAGCTGCTGGGCTGCTGTACCCACTGACTGGGCATCTTCTGTCGCCCTTGATCGCTGCGTTGGCTATGAGTGTCAGTTCGGCTTCGGTGGTTTTCAATGCTCTGAGGTTGAAAACCACGGACATCGGCTAGGCTCCGACAGGACAAGGTGCATACCACCGGCAAGGCGATTATTCCGAAGCGCATCTGAGCGGAAAATGCCGTACGGTAGTTTCCAACTTGATCTATCTGTCGCTGAGGTTCTATGGACTGTTGCCGCTGCGGGTAGGAGACTGACCGTTGTTAACCCATGAGGACACTCCGTGGCCCGCATTCGCCGACTGAAAATCAGCAACTTCCGGTCTATCCAGGCGCTCGACTGGGTGCCGGCCCCCGGAATTAACTGCCTCATTGGTCCGGGTGACAGTGGAAAATCCAGCATTCTCGACGCGATTGACCTCTGCCTCGGTGCCCGCCGAAGCATCACGTTCGGCGACATGGACTTCTTCGCTCTGAACGTCGAAGTGCCCATCACCATCAGCGTGACACTGGGCGATCTTCCTGCATCTCTGATGGACATCGATGTCTACGGCGAGTTCTTGCGTGGATTCAATCCCGAAACGGGGGCGATCGAAGACGAACCACGGGTCGGCCTTGAGACCGTCATCACGCTGCTTCTGCAAGTTGGTGCTGAATTGGAGCCCTCTTGGACGCTTTTCTCTGAGCGCGCGGAACAGCAGCAGCTTGAGCGCACCCTTCCCTGGAAAGAGCGAGCGGCGTTAGCACCCGCCCGCATCGGTAGCTTTGCGAGCTCGAACCTGTCGTGGAGTCGTGGCTCGGTGCTCAATCGACTCACTGATGAACGCGCGGAGCTGGGTGCCGAACTCGCGCGCGCAGCCAGGCAGGCAAGAGCGAACTTTGGCAATCAAGCGGCCACGCATCTAACCCAGACGCTTGAGGTCGTGCAGCAGACAGCACAACAGCTCGGCGTTTCGGTCGGGGCGATGCCGCAGGCACTACTTGACGCACACTCTGTGTCGATTGGCGAGGGGGCCATCGCGCTGCACAGCGAAACAGGAATTCCCCTTCGCTCCCTTGGCACGGGCTCGTCGCGATTACTAGTGGCAGGGTTGCAAAGAGCTGCGGCTAGCGCCGCGCCAATAGCTCTTGTCGATGAGGTGGAATATGGGCTTGAACCTCATCGGCTCATGCGATTCCTGGACTCCCTGGGCGCAAAGGACGCTGCCGCTCCGCTGCAGGTCTTCATGACGACGCACTCACCGGTCGCACTGCGCGAATTGTCCGGCAGCCAGTTATTCGTTGTTCGGTCTGGGCATCAACGCCACAGCGTTATGGCCGCTGGGGAGGCCAACGAAGTACAAAGTACCCTTCGGAAGGACCCAGAGGCATTCCTCGCCAAATCCATCATCGTTTGCGAGGGTGCCAGCGAGGTTGGCTTCGCGCGTGGCCTTGATCAATGGTGGGTCAGTCTTGGCGCTACCTCATTCCTGGCTCATGGCGGCGCTTATGTGGACGCCGGCGGAGGAAGTCCCGATAACAGTCTTATCCGTGGAACAGCACTTCAGAACCTAGGCTATCGCGTGATGGTTTTTGTAGACGCCGACAAGCCTTCGACCGCGGGGCTCCCTGAAGCATTCTTGGCCACAGGCGGACAAATTCTTACATGGCGACCAGGTCTCACTTTGGAGGACGAGATCTTCCGCCATCTCAGTGAGCAAGCACTCGATGCACTTCTGGCGAAAGCCGAAGCAATAGTGGGTGCAGAGCTGATGAACGCACACATCCAGACGAAGTCCCAAGGACGTGTGACACTACATGACATCAAAGCTGAAAGACTTATTCAGGGCTACTCGCCCGCGACGCGAGAGCTGTTGGGAGCTGCATCTCGTATCCGCAACAGCGGGTGGTTCAAATCGTTGACAACCTATCAGGAGGTTGCAAGGGACATCGTCGGCCCGTCTCTACAGAACGCCGACCCGGGCTTCATGGCAGTCACGAATCAGCTCTGGACGTTTACAAGTGCCCCTTGAGATCGATCTTTTCGCTATCGAGCGTGGCTCCATAACAGCCCCCGCAGGTTGTGGAAAAACGCAATTGATTGCCGAGACGCTCATCGCACATAGGCAGAGCAAACCCATCCTCGTACTAACGCATACGAACGCAGGCGTTGCGGCCTTACGGGCACGCCTGAGACGAGCCGGCGTTCCTAACTCCGCATATCGAGTCTCCACCATTGATGGGTTCTCGATGCGCCTCATCGCTAAGTTCCCAGCGCGAAGCGGCCATAACCCACAGATCTTGCAGCTCCACCAGCCCAATACCGACTACCCTGCAATTCGGCACGCCGCCATGCTGTTACTGCAGGCAGGCCACCTCGCTCAGCCTCTCCGTGCCACTTACGCGCGCTTACTTGTCGACGAATACCAGGACTGCAACGTCGTCCAGCACGCCATCGTGTCAGGTTTGGCCCAGGTGCTACCGACCTGCGTGCTCGGTGACCCAATGCAAGCCATCTTCGGCTTCCGTGGCAACCGACTGGTGCATTGGACGAACGAGGTACTACCCCAATTCCCGGCAGCGGGAGAACTGGGGACGCCGTGGCGCTGGCGACTGGCCGGCGCTGAGAACCTCGGTCAGTGGCTGCTCGCCATACGGCAACAACTTCAAGCTGGCCAGCCGGTGGATCTGCGCACGGCTCCGGCGGAAGTGCGCTGGGTTCAGCTAAACGCCGGTACCGAAGTCCAGCAGCGGCTAGTGGCCGCGAGAGCCGAGGCACCCAACGCTCAGGGCGGCGTCCTCATCATCGGGGACTCCATCAACGTGCAAGGTCGCCATCAGCTCACGAGCCAGACACCCGGTGCCATGGCCGTCGAAGCCGTCGATCTAAGAGACCTCGTGAACTTCGCCAGGAACTTTGACCTGCAGGGTGCCAATGCTCTGGCACAACTTATTGAGTTTGCTTCATGCGTGATGACAGGGGTAGGTGCAGCGAACCTGCGAACGCGTGTGGAGTCTCTGCGCACAGGACGGGCCCGAACGCCTCCGACCGAGGCCGAGGCTGAGGCGATTGCATTCGTAGCAGCGCCAACGCCGGAGCGGGCGCTCCGCGTGATCAATGCGCTCGCTGAACAGCCGGGGGCACGTGTGTACCGACCGGAAGTTTTGCACTGCTGCCGATCCGCTATGCAAGCTGTAGCGGGAGGCACAGTCGACTTTCTGAGTGCAGCCATTCAAGCGCGTGAGCGCAATCGACACCTCGCCAGGCCGATTGCAAGGCGCTCGGTAGGCAGCACATTACTCCTCAAGGGGTTGGAAGCGGATGTCTCGGTTGTTCTGCATCCTGAGCTTATGACCGCTCAGAATCTGTATGTCGCCCTGACAAGGGGCGCAAGACACGTCGTGGTGTGTTCATCTACCCCCATCCTCATGCCTGTGAACAACGGCTGAGCCTTATTGTTGCGTTTGCGCACTTGACCTTGCCATCGTGTCAAGGTCGATGCTGTCTGTGCGGTAACTTGAGCCGCGGACGAAATGAGGTGAGAAAGATGTTCAGCCTGAATGTTTCGGGGATGGGTTGTGGCAGTTGCGTCAGCAAAATCACGAAGGCCATCCAGACGCTGGATCAGGACGCACGCGTAGAGGTGGATCGGGTGGCCGGCAAGGTCACGGTAGAGAGCACAGAAAGTGCCGAGTCGATCCGCGAGCTGATCCAGGAGCTTGGCTATGCGGCCCAGGTCAGCGCTTGAGCGCTGGCCTGCCGACCGACTAAATCTCCAGCTCTGAGAGTTCTTTCAGCCCTTGGATACTGGTGACCTCGTTGGTAATACCTTCTGAACCATCTCGGCCGCGAAGCCAGCTTGAGTGATCGCCTGGCTCGCGCATTTCCAGCGCGTCATAGGAGTAGCGCTTCCGCTTGAACAAGCTTTTCAATGCGGCGAATTCATGGCCTTTTTCGTCTTCTATCCCGACGGATTTTCCTACAAGTGCCTCCCAATGGCCGACGCCGTCAGCCAGCATCGCCTGGTAGGTCTCTGGGTCAAGCAAGGCTTGCTGTTTGAAGTGAATGATGCGGTGTGTCATAGACGCGCTCGGGAATGGTCAAAGAGAAGTCGCTAGCCTAAAGGTTCCGGGTCATTCGTGAATAGTTGCCTTACGCTTTAGCAAACCTTCGTCGACCCACAATTTCAACCAAGTTGCGGCTTGCAGGGGGGCTTGCAATCCATGTGTTGCGCCCAATAACTCGCAGAGCTTAGCGAACGATCCACCCTCGACGAAAAACCGCAATGCTGAGGCCTCTCCTGGCTCCAGGCTTCGGTACTGGCATACGAGGTCATGACGCCAGACGAGACAGTCTAGATTCCCGGCTGGCTGGATGGTGACGGGAAGCAGATCCCCAGACTTGGCAGCCTTCCACAGCTCCAGAGTGTTGTATTGCTGCCGCAGCCATCTGGCAGACGGAATCAAGCAAACCCTGAGTGAAACCCAGTCTTCAGCCGAAAACTCACTGATGGCCTGCAGTGAAAGCGCTTCGACATCCTGCGCATCGAAAGCCAGTGTAAAAGCCCACTCCAGCTCCGCGAGTTCGCGCATCGGTGAAAGTTGAGGTTCCGCAATGTAGCTGCCAATGAACTCGGGCAGCTTCTCACCCAGCCAGCGAATGCTGAAATGCCGCGGTGGCCAGGCGGCGATATAGGCCAGTGCGAGTTGCTCGAATGATTCTTCGCCCATCCACTGATGTAGAGCCGGGAAGTCCTCTCGCAGGACTGTCAGCAGTCGAGCATGGTAGGCGTTGTGGTAGATCTTCAGGCCTTCTAGGGCACTCAGCGCTGTGCTGCTTCGGATCTGCCCCAGAAGCGCGTCCGAGGGGAGGGCACCTTCATCTGTCAGATAGGCTTCCAATGCAGCCTGTTGAGTGATCAGGCTCAAGGGGGGGGCCCCGATATCACGCCATGGGCAATAGCACGCGCATGTGTCAGCTCGGATAGCAGCTCCTCGAAAGACGGAAAGTGATCGTCCCGCTCGATCAAGGTCGATGTCGGGCCCAGGTAGCTCAGCGCTTTGCTGTAGAGCGACCAAACCGGATCAGCGATGGGCTGATCATGGGTGTCGATGAGGTAATGCCCATAATTGCTGTGGCCTGCCAGGTGAATTTGGCGAATCCGATCATGTGGCAGTTCCATGATGAACTGCCAGGGGTCGAAATCCTGGTTTCGCGCGCTGACGTAGACGTTGTTTACGTCCAGGAGTAACTCGCAACCGGTCAGGTAACTCAGTTCCGCGAGAAACTGCGATTCACTCATGCACGAGGTCTCCCAATGGATGTAGGCGGAGACGTTTTCCAATACCAGTGGGCGCTCCAAAATATCCTGCACCAGACGGACCCGCGCCGCGACATGCAGCAGGCTTTCCTGGGTAAATGGCAGTGGCAGCAGATCGTGCAGTTGATGGGCGTTGCCGCGGCTCCAGCACAAATGATCGGAAATCCAGTGGGGCTGGACGCGGTCTGCCAGGCTCTTGAGCTGCCGTAAATAATCAATGTCTACGACATGAGGGCCGCCAATCGACAGAGATACCCCATGCATGACCAAGGGGTACTGTTCGTTGATCGCGTCGAGAAAGTAGAGGGCCTTGCCGCCGTCCACCATGTAGTTCTCGGAAATGATCTCGAACCAGTCGACTGCAGGCCGCTGTTCCAGAATCTGCTGGTAATACTCGCTGCGTAGGCCAAGACCGAAACCCAGCGTTGTGCGCTTGCTCATTCGGGACTCCAGCAGGGGAGTGGCATGCACTCCCCTGGGCGGCATCATTCGCTGGTCTTGCCACCGGCTTCGTCACACTTGGCCTGGGTCATCAATTGGAAGCCCTGGCCTTTGCACTCGCCTTGGCCTTTGCAAGCATTTTTGGCGGTCATGCAGTCATTCTGACCCTTGCAACCGTTGACGCCGAAGCACTTCACTTCCGCTGTTTTTGTGTCCTGAGCGGCTTGTGCCGGCAGGGTGGCAAACAGACTGGCGGCCACAAGAGCCAGAGCGGCCCCGGTAGCAGCATTTGATTTGGTCGACATAGTGGCTATCTCTCTTAATCGTGTGGTGGTCGAGTCCGCATGTGCGAATGACCAACAGTTGTTTAGGCATCGCTGCCGGGCATGCCCTCCCACGAAATTCGCCAGACTCCTGTGGGGGCGCATGAAAGACAGTACCGAGCCTTCTGGAGGGGCGACAAGCAAGAAATAGCAACCTGACAGAACTGTAATGTTCGGCTCAGGTTTCTGACAGGGCGTCGTAGTTAACGTGACATCGAGCCTGAAGCTCGGCCCCTGTGGTTACAAGGGCCTTATTGAACTTACGAGGATTCACCAAATGAAATCGATCAAAGCCCTGTTTGTAATCGCTGCTCTGAGTGTTTCCGGCCTGGCAATGGCCGAAGGTGGTGCCGAACGAACCTTCGCACGTATGGAGCAGGCCCGTCAGGCGTCACTGGAAGCTTACCAGGTGGCTAAGCAGCAGAAGGTAGACGCACCCATTGCCAGCGACCAAGCCAAGCAAGCTGAGCACGCCAACTGCTGAGGGCTTTACCTGACAAAAATGTAATCACCCGGATGGTTGAGATATGGCAGTTTCGTACTGCTCGTTGTCGGCGCGGCTTGTGCATTTCCGCCAGCGGGCAAGGCTTGAGGGTTGCCCTCCGATATTGAAGCAGCCAATGAACCCGAGACCGGATGCATATCACCGGCTCATCTGACTGATTGGACATAACGGCATGCAAAGCAAAACCACAAGGCGCACTTTCGTCAAAGGCCTGGCCGCCACCGGTATTTTCGGTGGCCTTGGCCTGTGGCGCACGCCGGTTTGGGCGGTGACCAGCCCTAGTCAGCCCAACGTGCTAACTGGTAACGATTTCGACCTGTTTATCGGCGAGACCTCAGTAAACATTACCGGTGCAGCGCGTACTGCCAAGACCATCAACGGCTTGCTACCTGGGCCGATTCTGCGTTGGCGTGAGGGCGACACCGTTACTTTACGGGTGCGTAACCGCCTGCAGGAAGACACCTCCATTCATTGGCACGGCATCATCCTGCCGGCGAACATGGATGGTGTTCCGGGCCTGAGCTTCCATGGCATCGCCCCTGACGGCATGTATGAGTACAAGTTTAAGGTCAACCAGAACGGCACCTACTGGTATCACAGCCACTCTGGGCTGCAGGAGCAGGTCGGCGTATACGGCGCATTGGTCATCGATGCCAAAGAGCCCGAGCCGTTCAGCTATGACCGTGACTACGTCGTGCTGCTGAGCGACTGGACCGACGAAAACCCTACACGGGTATTGGCCAAGCTGAAGAAGCAGTCGGATTACTACAACCAGCACAAACGCACGGTTGGTGACTTCATCAACGATGTCGGCGAAATGGGCTGGTCCGCCGCCGTAGCTGATCGGAAGATGTGGGCCGAGATGAAGATGAGCCCGACCGACCTCGCCGACGTCAGTGGCTACACCTACACCTACCTGATGAATGGCCAGGCACCCGATGGCAATTGGACCGGCATCTTCAAACCAGGCGAGAAGATTCGTCTGCGCTTTATCAATGCCTCGGCTATGACGTATTTCGATGTGCGCATCCCGGGCCTGAAGATGACGGTGGTCGCGGCCGACGGCCAGCACGTTAAACCGGTCAGCGTTGATGAGTTCCGTATCGCTGTGGCCGAGACCTACGACGTGATAGTCGAGCCAGACAACGAGCAGGCCTACACCATCTTCACTCAATCCATGGATCGCACCGGCTATGCGCGCGGCACCCTTGCAGTGCGGGAGGGGTTGAGCGCACCGGTGCCGACTCCGGACCCGCGCCCGCTGATTGCCATGGGCGATATGGGCATGGATCACGGCAGCATGGGTGGTATGGACCATGGGAACATGGCCGGTATGGGTCAAGGCAGCATGTCGGGTGGCATGGCTAATATGTCTGGTATGGATCACAGCCAGATGGCCGGAATGGATCATTCGAGCATGGCAGGTATGGCCGACATTGCAGGTGCCATGCAAGCGCACCCGGCATCCGAGACCGGCAACCCGCTGGTCGATATGCAGACGATGACGCCGACGCACAAGTTGGACGATCCAGGTATCGGCTTGCGGGACAACGGCCGTCGCGTCCTAACCTACTCTGACTTGCGCAGCGTCTTCCCCGATCCTGATGGGCGCGAGCCAAGCCGCACCATCGAACTGCACCTCACCGGGCATATGGAGAAGTTCTCTTGGTCCTTCGACGGCATCAAGTTCTCTGATGCCGAGCCTCTGCGTCTCAAGTACGGCGAGCGCGTCCGCATCACGCTGATCAACGACACCATGATGACGCACCCCATTCACCTGCATGGCATGTGGAGTGATCTGGAGGATGCGGACGGCAACTTCCTGGTGCGCAAGCACACCATCGACATGCCACCAGGCTCCAAGCGCAGCTATCGCGTGACGGCCGATGCGTTGGGTCGCTGGGCTTATCACTGCCACCTGCTGCTCCACATGGAAATGGGCATGTTCCGTGAAGTTCGTGTGGATGAGTAAAGGAGATATCCGATGAGCATTTTTATGAAGCGAAATGCCCTGGTTGGCAGCGCTGCTATGTTGAGCCTTTTGGCTGCCCTGCATGCTCCCGTGTCGTTGGCTCTTGAGGCGCTTCAGACCGCTGAAGCCACAGCGTCTGACGCTGAAACCGACAAACAGGCCCCGCAAACGAAGGAAAAAGCTGCTGCCGGTCAGCAGATGGATCACAGGACCATGAATCATGACGGCATGGACCACGAGAACATGATGAATAAGCAGGGCGGCGCTGAAGCCGAAGCAGGTTCGAACCATGACTAGGATTTTACGTCCGTCCCTAATAGCGCTGGCAGTGTCGCTGAGCGCGCTTAGCAGCGGTTTCACCCTCGCTGCGGAAGAAATGGATCATTCGGCAATGGGGCACGGGTCCATGCCGATGCCCCCTAGCAAGATGAACCACGGTTCCGCCAAGGAGTCGATGGAGGGCATGGATCACACCAAGATGAGCCATGGTGCCATGCAGGGCGAGCCGGCCAGCATGGATCACAGCCAGATGGGTCACAGTCAGAGCCAAGAAAAGGCTCCAGTTATGGACCACAGCAAGATGGGTCACGGTGCCATGCAAGGGCAGATGGATGGCATGGATCATTCAAAAATGAACCATGGTTCCGCTGAAGCCCCGAGAACTACCAGTCGCACACCGATACCTGTTCTGACTGACGCTGATCGCCAAGCTGCTTTCCCGCCGCTACCTGGCCACAAAGTGCATGACAGTGCTATCAACAGCTTTTTCCTGCTCGATCAGCTCGAATATCAGGACGCAAATGAAGGCAGCACCCTGGCCTGGGATGCATCAGGTTGGGTTGGTGGTGATATCAACCGGGCCTGGTTTCGCTCCGAAGGGGAACGCACCAATGGGGTTACCGAGGATGCCGAATTGCAGCTGTTGTACGGGCGCTCAATCGGCCCTTGGTGGGACGTAGTCGCTGGTGTTCGCCAGGACTTCAAACCTGAGTCTCCACAGACCTGGGCAGCCTTTGGTATCCAGGGCATGGCGCTCTATGCCTTTGAGGCCGAGGCCACGGCCTTTGTCGGCGAGAATGGCCAGACCGCTGCCCGTCTTGAGGGCGACTACGACATTCTGCTGACCAACCGACTGATTCTCCAGCCGACTGCCGAGGTGAATTTTTACGCCAAGAACGATCCTGAGCGTGGCGTAGGGTCGGGGCTGGCCAATACCGAGCTCGGCTTGCGCCTGCGTTACGAGATCGTTCGCCAGTTTGCGCCCTATATCGGTGTGTCGTGGAGCCGCTCCTACGGCAACACCGCTGATATGACGCGTGACGAAGGTGGCGATGTAGATGAGGCGCGCTTTGTCGCCGGTATTCGGATGTGGTTTTGAGAGCCTGACATGAAAAGAACAATTACAACCTTAGTGGCAGCAGGTGTTGTCGGCAGCGCAGCAGTCCTGGCCGGAGCCTATTCTGGGCTGGTCAACGTGGGGGCAGATGATCCCCATTTTCCAGCTGTTCATGCCTTCCTGACGATGGCCCGTGATCGGTCCATCGAGGTGCGCTCTCGGGATATCGAGGTTCCCAAGCTCGATGATCCGGCCATCATTCGTGCCGGGGCAGGCAACTACAACTCCATGTGTATCGGTTGCCATTTGGCACCGGGTGTAGCGCAAACAGAGTTGAGCCAATCGCTTTATCCAGCCCCACCCAACCTGGCCAAGGTCGGTATTGATGGCAGTCCCTCTGCTGCATTCTGGGTGATCAAGCACGGCATCAAGGCATCAGGTATGCCCGCCTGGGGCAAGAGCATGGAGGACGAATACATCTGGGGCATGGTGGCCTTTCTCAATCAATTGCCGAAGATGGATGCCACGCAATACCAAGCGCTCGTAGCGTCCAGTAGCGGTCACCAGCATGGCGGTGGTGAGACCCAAATGCATAACCATGAGGGACAACATGGCAACACTGAGGGTAGCGAAGACCATCATGGCTCCGGTGATGCCGGAGCGCCTGGTCACCACGACACCGTACCTACGGATGACGAGGGTGGCTCCGCCCCTGAAGCTGGCCACCACTCTTCGGACGCCGGTGGCAATGACCACCATGCTGGAGATAAGACTTCCACCAACGGCAGTAGCGCCGAAAATCATCACACCGAACAAGCCCCGAATGCCGCGCCCAAGACCCACACCCATGCCGATGGCAAAGAGCACGTACATGAAAGCTAAAAATCTCGCATTGTTAGCCGCTCTCTTCGCGGCATCCACAGTTCAAGCAGCGGATGCCCTGACCATTGATGTGCATCGTGATGCCAATTGTGGGTGCTGCAAGAAGTGGATCTCACATCTCGAAGAAAATGGCTTCAAGGTCGTCGATCATGTCGAAAGCAACATGACCGCGGTGAAGCAGAAGCTGGGCGTCGTGCCGCGGTTGGCGTCCTGCCACACCGCTGTGATTGACGGGAAATTCGTCGAAGGCCACGTGCCGGCAGCCCAGGTAGTCGAGCTCACCAAGCGCAATGAATTGGTCGGAATCGCAGTGCCCGGGATGCCGGCTGGCTCTCCGGGAATGGAGACTGGCGGCGTGCAGCACGCCTACCAAGTCATCGGACTGACTCAAGCAGGTGCTGACCAGGTTGTCGCTGAGTACCCTGCAAAGTAGTAAACCACTCATCCGTATTGTCACAAACTGCGAGCGCCGCACTGGGTAGCCAGTGCGGCGCTCGGACCATGACGACTACAGCAGCGGAAGGGTGTAGCTGACGATCAGACGGTTCTCATCAACGTCGTTGCCGAAATTGCTAGAGCGCAGTGTGGCGTTGCGCCATTTCACGCCCAGATTCTTCAGCGCGCCGTCCTGGAAGACATAGGCGATGTCAGTATTGCGCTCCCACTCCTTACCATTGGCGTTGCCTGCGCCTAGATCAATATCGTCGCCGGTCAGATAACGGGTCATGAACGTCAAACCAGGGATGCCAACGCTGGCAAAGTTGAAGTCATAGCGGGCCTGCCATGAGGTCTCGTCTTTGTTGGCAAAGTCGCCGATCTGCACATAATTGACCAGGAACGGATCAGTGCCGTTGATGTAGGCGTAGCCGGTGTCTCCGCTCATGCTCTGGTAGCCAATACCGAGGGCGTGGCCACCAAAGGCGTAGGTAAACATTGCTCCGAATGCCTTGTTGTCGACGTTGCTGTTGCCTTCGTCGGTGGAGCGGGCGTAGCGAAGATCAGTTTTTAGCGACTGTTTGTCACCTAGCGGCAAGGTATGCAGGACAGTGAAAATATGCTGCTTGTAGAACTCGTCCAGATTGCCGTAGTTGTAGGCGGTGGCCAGGTTGCTATTCCATTTGTAGGTCGCCCCGGCAAAGCTGAACTCATCGCTCGTCTGGGTTCCACCGCCACTGATAGCGCGGGCAGAGCCGCTGGTAATGCTGAGGTCTTCGCTATCGGAGGAGTCGCGCTGGCTTACTTGCTTGAGCTGGCCTGCATCAAAGGTAAGCCCGTCAATCTCCAGCGAGTTGAGATGTCCGCCCTGAAAGGTCTGTGGCTGTAGGCGCGAGTCGTTCGCTTGGACGGTTGGCAGCTTGGGTTGCAGCGTGCCTAATTTCAGCACGCTGTTCGAAGCACGTAGCTTCGCGGTTAAACCCATCTCGCCATATTCATCCTGCGCGGCACGAGGTGCTTCTTTATCGCGCTTGAGCAGGCCCGAGCCTGAGCGATCGGCGCTGGAGTCCAGCTTGAGGCCAAGCATGCCGATGGCGTCGATGCCCACGCCGACTGTCCCTTCGGTGAACCCGGATTCGTAGCGCAGCAGGAAGCCCTGGGCCCATTCCTCCTGCTTTGATTGGCTGGCTGAGTCTTGGCGGAAGTCGCGATTGAAATAGAAGTTACGCGCTTCCAGACCGGCTTTGCTGTCTGCAAAAAATTCAGCGGAGGCTGGCTGGCTAAGACTGAGTACCCCAGTACTCACCGCGACTGCCAAGAGGGTCTTCTTCATTGTTGTTTCTCCATGCTCAGGGGGTTGGCATATCGGGGAGCCGTCGCTGTATGCCGTGCTCTCCGAATAGGGGCGGGTTCCTCTGCAGCCAATCTTCGGCTGGTCGTTATGCCTGTACGCCTGCAGGGTCTAGGTCGAGGAACCATTGCGGACTTTGGGGAAGATCAAACGGAACACGGTGAAGCTGCCTGGCAGGCTGCTGACCTCGACCGTGCCCTGATGCAGGCTCATGATCGAGCGAACAATTGCCAGGCCAAGCCCTGTTCCACCTTCGGCACGAGAGCGGCTGGTATCGACACGGTAGAAGCGTTCGAACAAATGAGGGATGTGTTGTGCGGGAATGCCAATCCCGGGGTTTTCCACCGAGAACGATACGGTTTCGCTGTGCTTTTCGATCAGCAACGAAATGTTTGCGCCGATGGGGCTATGTCGAATCGCATTGGACAACAGGTTTGAAATCGCGCGCTGCACCATCAGCCGATCACCGAAGGTTAGGCCTGCTCCGACAATGCTCAGGCTGATCTGCTTCTCTTCCGCGGAGATGCTGAACAGATCCACAACGCGTCTTGCCTCATCTTCTAGGGCAATCTTCTCGAAGGGAACCAGGGACGCCGGGTGGCTGACTTGAGCGAGAAACAGCATGTCGGAAACAATCCGGGTGACGCGCTCAAGCTCTTCTGTACAGCACTCCAGTACGGCTTTGTATTCCTCTGGCGGACGCTCTCTGGAGAGAGTTACCTGGGCTTTGCCCATCAGGTTGGTGATGGGCGAACGCAACTCATGGGCCAAGTCATCAGAGAATTGCGATAGCTGCTGAACGCCGCCATCAAGTCGATGCAGCATGAAGTTGATGCCGTGGGCCAGCGCGCTGAGTTCTTGTGGAAGCTTATCCACGGAAATTCGGTGGGTCAGATCCTGTGTGGAGATCAGCGATGCAACCTGGCGAAATTGCCGGAGCGGAGAAAGGCCTCGCTGCACGATCCACCATGCGCCCATGCCAATCAGCGCGAGCAGAAGAGGGAGTGCGATCAGTGTTGACTTGAGGTAGGCACTGAGCAGTGCTTCGTCGGCAGATCGATCAATTGAGAGTAAGACCCTGACGTGGTCGCCGTCGTTGAGCAGCATCACCTTGGATGCGGTCAGGAAGTTGTTTCCCTCAGTATCCGACCAGCTTTGGTAACTAGGGGTATCGCCTGCTGGTATGTTGGCAAGAATGGGCTCCCTGGATTTCTCACCCAGATTCAGGAGTAATTTGGTGCCTGACTTTTTCCCGTAGATCGTCAGGTGCAGGTTGTCATGCCCCATGACCAGATCCAGCAACTCGTGAGGTTGCTGGGCAATTGCATGTGCACTCATGTCTTCGGCGAGATTGTGCTGAATCTGCTCCAGTTTGCCGTCAAGACTCTGCTTGGCCAACGAGTCCAGCTCATGGGTAAGCGCGAAGTAGGCGAGTGCCGCTAGCAGAACAACCAGTGCCGCCCCCATCACGCTGACCGACAGGCCAAGGCGCATGGATAGACTGGCCGGCTTCATGCCCGTTCCTCAAGCACGTACCCAACACCCCTGAGGGTGTGGATCAGTTTGTTATCGAACGGATCATCAATTTTGGCGCGTAGCCTGCGGATGGAGACTTCGACGACGTTTGTGTCGCAGTCAAAATTCATATCCCAGACCAGCGAAATGATCTGGGTGCGCGATAGCACTTCCCCAGAGCGGCGCATCAGTAGGTGCAGCAACGCAAACTCTTTAGTGGTCAGGTCGATGCGCTGCTCACCACGGAACGCGCGGTGCCTCGCCGGATCAAGCTCAAGGTCGGCTACCCGCAGCACTTCCGGTACTGGAATTTGCTCGCTTCGCCGTAGCAATGTACGAATTCGCGCAAGTAATTCAGGGAACTCGAACGGTTTGACTAAATAATCATCTGCCCCCAAATCCAGGCCTTTAATTTTATCCACTAAGCGCCCGCGTGCAGTCAGCATTATCACGCGTGTACTGCTGTTACTGCGTATATGCTCAAGCACGCCCCAGCCATCAATTTCAGGCAGGTTTACATCAAGCACTACCAAGTCGTAAGCGTGTTGCCTAACAAGGTGGAGACCGTCCACGCCAGTGGCTGCCTTATCAACTACATAGCCACTTTCGCTTAAACCTTGGTGTAAGTATTCGGCAGTCTTGGGCTCGTCCTCGACAATAAGGATTCGCATAAAAATTCACCTTAAAATGTGCAGCCAGTATTTTTTAGATATTCTTTTGTTGTGGCTGCGGAGTGGTTTTAATTCTTTCATCGGCGGTCACGGATATGACCTACGGCTTTTCAGGTTGCTCCAAGGCTAAAGCCTGAAGCGGCTTTAGGGTCAAGCTGTAATGCCTATTTCGCATGGCTCCAAGGTGTTAAGCGACAACGTGTCGCAGTACTTGCCCTTATCCAAAACCCCCAACTTTTGACTGGCAGGGCTGCCCGGGGCGCTACACGCGAGGCAACCGCTATTTAACTGTGTTTGTTTCTAGTTGTTGCTGGGCGCTAAATCGCCTGCTCTCTTGAGCGCTGCCAATACTAATACAGGCCTACTTGGAAAGGTGCTGGATAACGTATTTGTAATTTTCCAGTCACCTTGCTGATAGGCGTGGAGCACTACATTCTGCCGGGAATTGGCTTTCTACTTATTTTCCCAAGTAATGATCCTCGATATCCCTCGGGATTAATAAATATAAAGGCCTTCATTATATTCCAGCAGAGTTAGTTCTGCGGAGGACTTTTAAGTGCATGTAAAAACAATGGCCGGACATGGAGTTGGAGTAGGTAAGTTCTGTGTGTTATCAGGGCTACTGGCTGCATTGTTAATTGCTCCAGTTCCAACAACTGCTGCCGAATCAACAAGGCAGTCAATAACGATTGATGAGGCGTTGGCGCAAGCGCTCACTGAGAACCAGGAGTTCGCTGCAGCACAATGGAATACAGGTATTGCCGAAGGTGCTCGTACTCAAGCTGGGCTGATCCCGAATCCTGAGTTGTCCTGGAGCGTTGAGGACACGCGCAGTGAGTCGCGCGTTACCAGCATTCAGGTATCTCAGCCAATTGAGCTGGGCGGCAAGCGTAGCGCGCGTATTGATGTGTCTGAGCGTGATCAGGACGCGGTGGCGATTGATCTGGAGCGTAAGAAAAACATCTTGCGCGCTGAGGTCATCCAGGCCTTTTACTCAGCCCTGCGTGCCCAGGAAGGACTGCAGCTTTCCACTCAGTCGTTAGACCTTGCCCGTCGCGGACTTCAGGTGGTCGAAGGGCGCGTAAAGGCCGGCAAGGCTTCGCCAATCGAAATTTCGCGTGCTCAGGTGCAGCTTTCGGAAATTCAACTGGAGCTGAATCGCGCACGCCTCAATCAAAGCAATGCCTACAAGCAACTGGCGCTCATAACGGGTGCCGAGACACCGAACTTCGCGCATGTCGAGGGTGATCTTGAGCGCCTGCCGTACCTGCCGTCGCAGGCTGAGATGCTTGCACGCATAACAGATACAGCGGACCTACGGCTGGCCAGCACGCACATCCAGCGTGCCGAGTCTTCCTTGGAACTCGAAAAGTCGCAGCGCATTCCAGACCTCACCGTCAGTGTTGGCAGCCAATACGACGAAGGGCTTGGCGAGCGCGTCAATTTGCTCGGCTTGTCGATGCCTATTCCGTTGTTCAACCGTAACCAAGGCAATGTGCTGGCCGCTGCTCAAGGAGCTGACCAAGCGCGGGATTTGCGCAATGCCGCAGAACTCCGCCTGCGCGCGGAAGCCCAGCAGGCATTTGAGCAGTGGGAAAGCGCTAGAAGTGAAGTCGACTCGATCAGCGGCACACTGCTGCCGACCGCGCAGCAAGCAGTAGAGGGCGCAGTACGTGGATTCGAGATGGGCAAGTTTGCCTTTATCGATGTACTCGATGCTCAGCGCACCCTCGTAAGCATGCGCTCCCAGTACCTGAATACCCTGGATGAAGCTATCTCGGCCTGGGTGAGCTTGGAGAAGATTTACGGCTCCCAACTCAACATCGAATTCAAAAAATAAGCATCTCTGCGCACCTACATAACGCCTTAGACGGTCGCGTCATGCGACATGAAGCCTCGCCTGCTTTCCTGGCGGCTGCATGTTTATTGAGCGCGTTTAGTCGCCGCCTGGGCATGAATCAAATTCAATACTTTTGATAATTTGGAGTTACCAATGGCATCAACAACTCCCAGAAAGCAGTGGCTGATGATTGTGGCTGTTGTCGTCATCGGTTTAGCCGTGGCGGGCCTGATTCTAAGTGGTAGCCCTGGTAAGTCCGGGGAGGAAGGCCATGGCCATGATGAGAGTCATGAGGATGTATCGGCTCACGCAGATCCCGAGCACCACGGGGAGGCTTCGGCCGACGAGCATGAAGAGGCCGATGAGCATGCAGATAAAGAGCACCATGAAACTGTAGAACCCACCAAGGGCGAGCATGGCGGCAAGCTTTTCACCGAGGGTGATTATGCGCTTGAAGTGACGATTTTTGAGGAGGGCGTAGAGCCTCAGTTCAGGCTCTATACCTACCTGGACGGCAAGCTTCTAAATCCTGCTGAAAGCACGGTGCAAGTGACCTTGTTGCGTCTTGGCCAACCTGCGCAAATCATCAATTTCAGCAAAGAGAATAACTACCTACGTGGCGATGCCGCGGTTGTAGAGCCGCATTCATTCCAGGTTTCCATCAGCGCCACGCACAGTGGCAAGAGCTATTCGTTCGGTTACGAGCAGGTTGAGGGCCGCGTGACCATGACGGATGCGCAGCTTGAGCAGGGTGGCGTCACGCTCGCCACTGCTGGTCCCGCGAAAATCGCCTCCACGCTGCAAGTGCTCGGCGAGGTTCGTTACAACGGTGACCGCACGGTTCAGGTGACCCCGCAACTTGCCGGGCGCGTCGACTCGGTGGCGGTTAGTGCTGGCGATACGGTCAGCAAGGGTCAGGTATTGGCCAAAATCTCCAGCCAGGCGCTGGCCGAACTGCGTGGCGAGCTACTGGCCGCCCAGCAACGCTCTGCGCTTGCCCGCACGACCTATGCACGTGAAAAGCAATTGTGGGAAGAGAAGATTTCCGCCGAGCAGGACTTCCTGCAGGCGCAAGTTGCCATGCAGGAAGCTGCTATCGCAGTGCAGCGCGTCCAGCAACAAATCGCTTCGCTGGGCGGTGCACCGGCCAAAGGCCAGAATCTCACCGAATTCGAGATTCGTGCCCCTATCGATGGCGTGATAACCAGCAAAAGCATCTCTGTTGGTGAAGTACTCAAAGAGGATTCCGCAGTCTTTACCGTCTCGGATTTGTCGACCGTATGGGTGGACTCAACCGTCGCGGCGAAAGACTTGGGCGTAATCTCCGAAGGGCAAAACGTTGTCGTGAGCTCCAGCGCATTCGCCGCCACGGCTAAGGGCTCCATTTCCTATGTCAGCGCTCTGGTTGGGGCGCAAACCCGCTCAGCGACTGCTCGCATCGTGCTAGCTAACCCAGATCGGCTATGGCGGCCTGGTTTGCCAGTGACGGTCGAGGTGATTGCCGAGGAGAACAACGTTCCCGTTGCAGTAGCGGTCGAAGCGATCCAGACCGTTCGCGATTGGCAGGTAGTGTTCGGCCGCTTCGATAACCAGCTAGAAGCTCGGCCTCTTGAGCTGGGCAAATCCGACGGCCGCTTCGTCGAGGTTATCTCGGGTCTGAAGGCGGGCGATCGATACGCGCTGAAGAACAGCTTCCTGATCAAAGCTGAGCTTGGCAAAGCCGGCGCGAGCCATGACCACTAATTCGGAGTCGAGCTATGAAACAAGTTACAGCTATTTTTCGCCCGATCCGGCTTGAGGCCGTCGAGCAAGCTTTGCATGCACTGCCACACCTGCCTGGATTTACCATCCTGCCCGCCCATGGTCATCCACGTGGCCACGGCAAGGATCACAGCTACATCGCCGACGAGTGGAACCCCGACGCCCATCAGCATCTCGTGCTGCTGGCGTTCTGTTCAGAAGAAGTTGCCGATGAGATCGTCCATGCCATCGAGAAGGCCGCCCACACAGGTGTACCCGGTGATGGAATCGTCGCCGTGGCCCCTTTGACCGACGCATTGCGCATCCGTACTGGAGAGCGCGGTGATGCTGCGCTTTAGGGGAAATTGACATGTACGAACGATTAATTCGCTTCGCCATCGACCAGCGCTGGCTAGTCTTGCTGGCTGTGCTCGGCATGGCAGCGTTGGGTGTTTACAGCTACCAGAAGTTGCCGATTGATGCGGTTCCCGACATCACCAACGTGCAGGTGCAGATCAATACCGAGGCAAAGGGCTACTCGCCACTGGAAACCGAGCAACGCGTGACCTTTCCGATTGAATCGGTAATGGCTGGGCTGCCCAACTTACAGGAAACGCGTTCAATCTCACGTTACGGGTTGTCGCAGGTCACCGTCATTTTCGAAGACGGCACAGACATCTACTTCGCTCGTCAGTTGGTGAATGAGCGGATACAGGAAGCGCGTGGAAATCTACCCAGTGATCTGTCGCCGAGCATGGGGCCAATCGCTTCTGGTCTGGGCGAGATCTACATGTGGACCATCGAGGCGCAAGACGGTGCGAAGAAGCCGGATGGCAGCACCTATACACCGATGGATCTGCGTGAGATTCAGGACTGGATCGTCAAGCCGCAACTGCGAACCGTCAAAGGTGTTACCGAGATCAACACCATTGGCGGTTATGCCAAGGAGTTCCAGGTTTCACCCAAGCCGGAGCGCCTGGTCGCACATGGCCTCAGCCTGCAGGACATTGTGGTTGCGTTGGAGAGCAATAATGCCAACGTTGGTGCGGGCTACATCGAACGCAGCGGCGAGCAGTACCTGATCCGCGCTCCGGGACAAGTCGGCAATATCGCTGACATCGCCAACATCATCATCAAGAACACCGATGGTGTTCCTGTGCGCATCGGTGATGTGGCCGAGGTTGGCCTGGGTAAGGAGCTGCGCACCGGTGCCGCTACTGAGAACGGCCAGGAGGTGGTGCTCGGCACTGCCTTTATGTTGATTGGTGAGAACAGCCGCTATGTATCGCAGGCTGTCGACCAGCGCATAAAGGAGATCAATCGCAACCTGCCGAAAGGAGTCATAGCGAAGACGGTCTATGACCGCACTGTATTGGTCGATAAGGCCATCAATACGGTGAAGAAGAATCTGATCGAAGGCGCTCTGCTGGTTATCGCTATCCTGTTCCTGTTCCTGGGTAACATTCGGGCGGCCCTCATCACCGCAATGGTGATTCCGCTGTCGATGCTGTTCACCTTTACGGGCATGGTCAGCAACAAGGTCAGCGCGAACCTGATGAGCCTTGGCGCACTCGATTTCGGCATCATCATCGATGGTGCCGTGGTGATCGTAGAGAACTGCGTGCGTCGTTTGGCTCACGCCCAGGCCGCAGCAGGCCGAACGTTGACCCGTAATGAGCGCTTCCATGAGGTGTTCGCGGCGTCGAAGGAGGCGCGTCGTCCACTGCTGTTCGGCCAACTGATCATTATGGTGGTGTACCTGCCGATATTTGCGCTGACCGGCGTGGAAGGCAAGATGTTCCACCCAATGGCGTTCACCGTGGTGACAGCCCTGTTCGGAGCCATGATCCTCTCGGTGACATTCGTCCCGGCAGCTGTTGCACTGTTCCTCAATGGCAACGTCAGTGAAAAAGAAAATCGGCTAATGGCCTGGGTCAAGCAAGGCTACGCGCCGTTGCTAGATTGGGTCATGGTCAGCAAGCCGTTAGTGCTGACCATTGCGACAGTCATCATGGTGCTTTCTGGTTTAGCTGCTTCGCGGATGGGCAGTGAGTTCGTGCCGAGCCTGGATGAGGGCGATATCGCTTTGCATGCCCTGCGTATTCCTGGCACTAGCCTTTCGCAAGCAATTGAAATGCAGGTGCAACTCGAACAACGAATCAAATCCTTTGCCGAGGTTGATACGGTGTTCGCCAAGCTTGGAACCGCTGAAGTCGCAACCGATCCAATGCCGCCGAACGTGGCGGACAACTTTGTCATGCTAAAGCCGCGCGACCAGTGGCCCGATCCTGATCGCAGCAAAGCCGATTTGGTTGCGGCGATGCAGGAGGCGGTTGAACAGGTTTCCGGCAACAACTATGAGTTCACTCAGCCCATTCAGATGCGCTTCAACGAGCTGATCTCCGGCGTACGCAGTGACGTCGCAGTGAAAGTGTTTGGCGATGACATGGATGTGATGAACGAGACCGCCGAGCAAATCGCTGAGGTGCTGGAGGGTATTCCAGGAGCAGCTGATGTGAAGGTCGAACAGACCACCGGTCTGCCGATGCTCAGCGTACAAATCGACCGTGAGAAAGCCGCACGATTCGGTTTGAATGTCTCGGAGATTCAGGACGCCATTTCCACCGCCATCGGCGGGCGCGAGGCGGGTGCACTGTTTGAAGGTGACCGGCGTTTCGATATCCAAGTTCGCCTGGCGGACGAGTGGCGCAATGATGTCGACAAGATCCAGCAGCTGCCTATTCGTCTGGCCAATGGCGATGGGCTGGATGGCCCAGGGTTTGTGCGCCTGGCTGATGTGGCGAGCGTGGTGTCCGCACCGGGGCCGAACCAAATCAGCCGTGAAAGTGGCAAGCGTCGCGTGGTGGTCACCGCCAACGTTCGCGGTCGCGATATCGGCTCTTTTGTTGCCGAGGCCGAGAGCAAGATCGCCCAGGCAGTTAGCGTCCCTACAGGCTACTGGACGACCTGGGGCGGCACCTTCGAGCAGCTTCAGTCGGCGGCCAAGCGCCTGCAGATTGTCGTACCGGTCTCGTTGCTGCTGGTGTTCACACTGCTCTTTATGATGTTCGGCAATGTCAAAGATGGCCTGCTGGTGTTCACCGGCGTGCCCTTCGCGCTGACCGGCGGGATCATGGCCTTGTGGCTGCGTGATATTCCGCTCTCGATCTCTGCCGGCGTGGGTTTCATTGCGTTGTCGGGCGTGGCGGTGCTCAACGGCCTGGTAATGATTTCTTTCATTCGCAGTTTGCGTGAGAACGGCATGGGGCTGGACGAGGCTATTCGTGAAGGCGCGTTGACTCGTTTGCGTCCGGTGCTGATGACAGCTTTGGTGGCGTCTCTGGGCTTTATTCCAATGGCCACTGCCATCGGTACGGGCGCAGAAGTTCAGCGCCCTCTGGCGACGGTGGTGATTGGCGGAATCCTGTCATCAACCGCGCTGACGCTGCTGGTTTTGCCGTTGCTCTACCGCTTGGCCCATCGTCTGCGCTAAGTTCACAGCGCTATTTGTGTGCAACTGAAAAGCCCCGCTCTTGAGCGGGGCTTTTTGCTTACCGTAAATACCGCTCAATGTGGGCAGTGACTGTGCCTGTGACGTCCTCAGCGGTTTTATTTACGCCAAATGAGAATCGGCACTGCCCGGATGTAGACAAGCTCACCCACCAACTCAACCAGCGTCTGGGTGATGACCGCTGCGGCTGCAAGCCCTCGTATTTCTTCAGGCAATGCCAGGGCCAGCGGAAGAACCACCAACGAGTTACGTGTGGCGGTACTGAAAGTAACCGCTCTCGCCGTCGAGGCGGGCAGTTTATAAGCTCTTGAAGCGAGTGCGCCCACTACGGGGGCCAGAAGCATGAAACCGATATACACCGGGATCACCGGTAAAAGCTGGTCGATATCACGTACCACCGGCGAGATTTGCGACCCAACCACCGCAATGAGAACTGCCGCCATCGCAGGGACTGGCATCCATGCCCATACGGTGTTCCAGCGACCTACGATCCGCGAGCGCTTAGCCAAGGCTGCTGTAGCCACCGCGAGCAATAAAGGCACGACAATCAGTGCGAGAAAGGCTTCAGCGAAAGGCGCTATCGAGATAACGACTTGGGATTGCTCCCCTAGCATGAAAGCCAAATACACAGGCAACAGCACAAGTTGCAACAGCAAGAGGATGGGGGTTGCTGCAAGAATCGCACGCGAGTCGCCTCTGCCTATGTGCGTAAATACCACCACGTAGTCGATACAGGGAGTGAGCAAAACCAGAAGAGCGCCGATTAGTACTGCCGGGTGTTCTGCGAGCCCTCTGGTTAGTGCCCACACCAACAGTGGAATCAGTACAAAATTGGCGATCAGCAAGGCAGACATGAAGCGTTTGTTGCTAAGACTCTCGCGGAAATCAAGAAAGGGGATTTGCAGGAACATCGCGTACATCAGCACGGCGATAGTCGGGGTCACTAATGCGTTCAGGCTCTGCGCAGCTGCAGGAGCTATTAACCCACCGATTGCCGCTGCAATGACCGCAACGAAATAGATCGGTATCTGGTTTTGTTCAAGCGCATCCCTACTCATAGCATCCTCAAGGAGTAAAAACTTCAGCTTACATGAGGTAGCGGAGAGCGTGGCGATACTCTTGGATGGCCTGAATCATGAAAGATTGAGATGGGCACGGCGTCTGGCTATTGAATAGGTATCTGCTGACGGTGCAAGGGCGCGGTATTCAAATGACACCGTGTTCTAGCATCGGGGTGATAGCCAGGAGCCTTTGCAGATATCGGGCAGATCAATCTAAAGGCCTTCACCGGTATCATTTTGCCCTTCTTGCTACACGCTGACAGCGATGGCTTGTTGCAGATATGAATGACTTGCGGAAGAGTAGAGTTAGTTTTCTGGTTTGGAGGTTTATATTCAAAGTGATTTTTTATTATTAAAAATTAAATAAAAAAAGCGCCCCGAAGGGCGCTTAGGGTACACCTCTTTCCAAAGGAGCTCGGGAGCTTCTAGAGGTGAACATCGTTCGAAAGTGAGCGGTTAGTCAGCATTGGTTTCTTTTTTAATATCGGTATTGGCCCGATTTTGGTTGCTGGTCTTAACCTTTAGTTCGTCCGCCGGTTTGGCAGCAGGCTCAGTTCCGTGAATTCGTTTTTGATCTGCTCGAAATTTTGCCTGAGCTTTCATTGAGCGATCATAGCCATCTTCTGCATAAGTCTGTGTGGAGCCGACAAGAAGTACCGATCCAATAACTAGAGCTTTCAAAATCTTCATAAGGCAGGCCTCGTAAAATTCAATTAGTAGCTTGTCGAGGTTCATGGACAAGTTCTGCAAGTTCGAGTGAATTTTACGGGGGTGAAGCTAACAGCAGCGTGAGCCCAACATTACATTCTTGAAATCTAATAACTGTCTATCTTGTTATGCATGAGCGGGCAGGGCTTTTAGAGCCCGCCCGCCCATCCATACTTAGAGCACGCTCAGTGGGTACTCGACGATCAGACGAACCTCGTCCAGATCCGACTCGTAATCCGTTGCGCGGGTAGTCATCTGGCGAACGCGGAAGGACATGTCTTTCAGCGAGCCAGCTTGTACGACGTACTTGGCTTCGATGTTGCGCTCCCAGCGCTTCTGGTCGGTCAGCGGATTACCATCGGCATCACGACGCATATACACATTGTTGGCGTCGGAGTAGTCCGCATCTGTACCCAGCGCATAACGCGTCATGAAGGTCAGTCCAGGAACGCCATAGCTCGCCATATCTAGGTCGTAGCGCAGCATCCAGGACTTCTCTTTCGGCGAGTTGAAGTCGCTGTACTGAATGGAGTTGTCGAGGAAGATGGAATCAGACTGGCGCAGGTAGTCGAAATCATCGTCGCCGTTGTTACGCTGGTGCGACAGGGCAACGCTGTGTGCACCGAACTGCACACCCACTTTGCCGCTGTAAATGTCGTTATCGAACTCACCCAGCAGCTGCTGGCCGTCATCGACAGCTTTGTAGTAGTTCAAGCCACCGAACAAGGAAACACTGTCGGTCAGCGGGTAGGTGAAGGACGTACCGGCATAGTGCTGCTTCCAAGCATCCTTGAGTTGGCTGCTATAGAGACTAAAGCTCAGGTTGTCATTTAGCGAATAGTCACCGCCGAAATAGGCAACCCATGGCGACGCGACAGAGCCCGCATAGAATGTTGCGAATTCATCACGCATGGTGCTGACTTGCGGCTGGCTCATGGCATGCAGGCGGCCACCCTGAAGGGTCAAACCATCAAAGCTGGTGTTCTCAACCGTAACGCCGCGAAAGCTTTCCGGTAGCAGGCGGGAGTCACCGTAGTGAACCACCGGTGTCATGGGGAACACATCGCCTACTTTGACAACGGTGTCGAGTAGCCGGGCTTTTACTGCACCGCCGACTTTGGAGTAATTGTCTTCAGCTTCGCCATCACTGTTTACAGGGAGCAGGTTAATGCTGCCGCCTGGGCCATAACGACCATCGCCGGTATCCAGCTTAAGGCCGAGCATGGCGAAGGCATCAATACCAAAGCCTACAGTGCCTTGGGTAAAGCCCGATTCAAACTTGCCAATGATGCCGTGGGCCCATGCCTCAGAGTAGCCATTGTCAGTGTTGCTCGACTGACCTTTACGAAAGTCACGGTTCATGTAGAAGTTACGGTTGAGAATATTGAAACTGCTACCTTCTACAAAACCTTCGGCTTTCTCTTCTGCGGCCGCCATGAGCGGAGCTGCACTGACAATCGCCGAAAATACTGCAAGGGATAGTTTGGTTTTATTAAGCATTTATTGCTCCTTTATATTGGCAGTTATTAGTCTAGTTTTCGCCATGGCGTTCTTATAGGTATTGCACCCTCAAGCGCTCTGCGCCTTTGGGGAGCTGAGCCCTATCCTTGCAAGCTGAAGATAACTTGAAGATGATTGGAAGATTACAATTCTGTAATCTTCACAAGGCGGCAATAAAAGTTGTCTTAAAGCGACATTTGAATTCAGATTTCCAATAGAATCCGACGGGTAGGTCGAGAGAGCTCCGGCCTTGATCAGGCCGAATGATCACGACTGCCAGCTCATCGGACGGTGCACTCAGATTGACCGATAGCGCCGGGCTGATGTGCCAAGCCGGCAGGGGGGGACGCCGGTTGATCTTGTATGGAGGCCCGTAAGCCTCCATCCGAATCACCTTGTGCGGTTCGGGCATGCTGCTCACTCCCGTCGTGTAAGTCAGCATTTTGCTGATAAGCTGGAGCTGGCAGGCGCACTGCGTATATTCCAGCTCATGGCAGTAATGGTGCTTGGAACTGTGACCGCAGGAGTGTGAATAGCCATGGGCTCAGCGCTTGCCAGAGGAAGCGTTGGCTGATGCGGCCAAGAATCAGGCAAGGGGCGATGACTACAGCGGCTGAGAGTTTCCGTAGTTAAAGCCATTTGCCGCCAAGGCTGCCCAGCGGCGCTGACGGTGTGCGTAAAACAGGCGCGCAAAGAGCCACACGAACGGGGTGAGAGTGCCGGCCTCGATAGTCACGCGATCTCGGTAAAGTGCTCCGCCACTCACCTCATGTGCCGTAATGAGGTGATCCCACTTGCTGATCAGCGGGCTATAGCCGTTGTCTCTAAGCATGAAGGTCTGAGCGTTTTCCATCTGCGGGTAGGTAATCACAATCGCCTGACGGCCAATGGGAAGTACGCCGAATAACTTCAGCTTGACCCAGTAGGTGCCCTCGCTCCAGGTATCAGGAAACTCAGCCGGAGCCAGCGGGCTGAAACTCAATAAGGGTGAAGCAACCTGACGCAGCAGGCGTGGTGTGCGCACCTGGGCGATCACCTCTGCAAGTGTGCACGGCAGCTGGGTGGCGAGATCGACTTGCATGGACACAATCACCGACTGGATGGGTTTTGCTCATCGCTCGCAAGCAAGGCCTGGAGTTCTTCAGGAACCGGCATGGGCTTGAACGCACTGACTCTGGAGCGGCCTGTATTGCCAATGGGCACCCAGATTTTGGAGAACAACAAGGCCGCGAAAATGCGCGGTATTTGCCCGGCCACCTCGCGATAATCGCCAATCTGCCAACCGAGCGTGAGCATCAGACAGTGTGATCTGGCGTGCAGCAAGGGCTGGCGTTGAGTCAGGATGTGCGCGCGCTCCAGCCATTGAAAGGCATCGGTATTACGCCTCTCCTGCATGGTGTGCTCGGCCTGTTGAAAGGCTTGTTCAATTGCGAGTTGCAATGCTGCTTTCATCTTCAATCCTCCGATCCTACTTTTTAAGCAGGCGCAGGCCGTTGAACACCACCAGCAGGCTGACGCCCATGTCGGCAAAGACGGCCATCCACATCGTCGCCTGCCCCGTTAGGGTAATGGCGAGAAACAGGGCCTTGATCCCTAACGCCAGCACGATGTTCTGCTTGAGGATGACGGCGGTCTGTTGAGACAGGCGGATGAAGGCCGGGATCTTGCGCAGGTCGTCATCCATCAAGGCCACATCCGCTGTTTCGATGGCCGTGTCCGTGCCGGCGGCGGCCATGGCGAACCCGATTTCGGACTTCGCCAACGCAGGCGCATCGTTGATGCCATCGCCGACCATTCCTACAACGTAGCCGCGCGCCTGCAATGCTTCAATAGCCTGCAACTTGTCGACTGGCAGGAGATTGCCGCGTGCTTCGTCGATGCCCACCTGCTGTGCGATGGCTTCTGCGGTGTGCGGGTTATCGCCGGTCAGCATCGTGGTCTTCACGCCAAGCGCATGAAGCTCCTCGATTGCCTGGCGGCTAGAGTCCTTGACGGTATCGGCAACGGCGAACAGGGCAATGGCACGCTGCGGATTGCACAGCACCACCGCTGTTTTACCTTGGCGTTCGAGACGCTCCAGCGTCGCTTCCAGCTCGGGTGAGCAGAGGCCAAGCTCCTCCACCAGGCGGTGGTTACCCAGGTGGAAATCTATGCCTTCGATGGTGCCTCGAACACCTCGACCCAATAGGGCTTCGAATCCCTCAACGGCAGCAAACGTCAGGCCATTCTCAGTGGCATGCTTGGCTATTGCCTGCGAAACCGGGTGGTCAGAGCGACTGGCGAGGCTGGCAGCATGTGTACGGTAGAGTTCTGAGTCCTGTCCAACCAACGGCATGTAATCGGTCTGTACCGGCTTGCCATGAGTAATGGTTCCGGTTTTGTCGAGTGCCAGGAAGCCAAGCTTGCCACCGATTTCCAGATAGACGCCGCCTTTGACCAAAATGCCTTTACGCGCCGCCGCTGCCAGGCCACTGACAATGGTGACGGGCGTCGAGATGACCAAGGCGCAAGGGCAGGCGACCACCAGCAGCACCAAGGCACGGTAGATCCAGTCGTACCAGGGCTCGGCCATGAAGAGTGGCGGCACAATGGCGATAGCTAGGGCGAATAGGAATACGACAGGGGTGTATACCTTGGCGAATTGATCGACAAAGCGCTGGGTCGGCGCACGTGACCCCTGCGCCTCTTCGACCGCGTGAATGATACGTGCCAGCGTGGTGTTGGCAGCGGCGGCTAGGACGCGGTACTCCAGGGAGCCGGCTTCGTTGATGGTTCCTGCAAAAACCGGGTCGCCAATGATTTTCTCTACGGGCAGGCTTTCCCCCGTGATGGGCGCTTGGTTGATGGTGGAGTTGCCGGAAGTAACCTCGCCGTCGAGACCGATTCGTTCGCCAGGTCGAACCCTGACCAATGCGCCTACGGCGATGGTCTTAACGTCAACGTCCAGCCATGTGCCATCGACCTGCTGCACCGTGGCGCGCTCAGGGGTCAGATCCATCAGGCCACGGATGGCATTGCGAGCCCGATCCAGCGACTTCGCTTCGATCAACTCGGCGACAGAAAAGAGGAACATGACCATGGCCGCTTCTGGCCATTGCCCAATCAGCACCGCACCGGTCACCGCGATACTCATCAGCGCATTGATGTTCAGGTTGCGGTTCTTCAGCGCGATCCAGCCCTTTTTATAGGTCGTTAGGCCGCACAGCAGAATGGCGAGCAGCGCCACGCCAGCCACAACCCACTCTGGCGCAAGCTCGGCAAAGTGGATCACTTCCGCCGATACGGCGGCCACGCCCGAGAGCGCCAAGGGCCACCAGGCTTTCTTGTGCGGGGTGCCTTGTGCTTCTTCGCTTGCTGTTGCTGAACCCTCAACCACTGGCGTGAAACCAAGCTCGCGAATCGCTGCCAGTGCTGCTGGCAGCGCTTCTGCTGTGTGGCTGAGCGTCAGTACACGTTGAAGCAGGTTGAACTCCAATGCACTGATGCCGGGTAGCGAGGTCAGCTTGTCGCGGATGAGCTTTTCTTCAGTTGGGCAGTCCATCTGTTCGATTTTGATGCGGGCTTGCCCTTCAGCAGATAGCGGTTCTGCCTGCATTCCCAGGGACGAGATCGCCGCTTCGATAGGCGCGGTCGAAGGCAAGCTGTGCCATACCCCAAGAATCCGATTGATCAGGTTGAAGTCGAGCTTATCTATGCCTGCCAGCTTGCTCAGCTTGTCCTGAATCAGCGACTGTTCGGTAGGGCAGTCCATTTGTTCAATACGGAAACTGCTGAGCCTGGAGCCAACCATGGCATTTACCGTTGTAGTTGCCGTGGCCGAGCACTTAAACGCGCCGCTGGGGTCACAGCAGACATCCTTTGAAACCGCTTCAGGTTTTTGTTCATCACTGCAGCAACCAGCCATGGGGGTATCCTTATTGGTCAGTGCTGTAGAGTGAACACCCTGAAGCCACTACAGGGTCAAGAGTTTGTAGAAGGGGTATTTCATGAAAATTGGAGAGCTGGCCAAGCTTGCCGATTGCCAGGTTGAAACGGTTCGCTATTACGAGCGTGAAGGGCTGTTGCCGACACCGGCTCGCAGCGAGGGCAATTATCGTCTTTACAGCAGTGAGCATCTTGAGAGGCTTACGTTTATTCGTAATTGCCGAACACTGGACATGACCCTGGACGAGATCAGAAGCTTGTTGGCGCTGATGGATCGGCCAGAGGGGAACTGTGAGGGTGTGAATAGCTTAGTGGATGAGCACATCGAGCATGTGCAAGCGCGAGTGACCAGCCTGCTGGCACTGCAACAACAGCTGGTTGAGTTACGCCACCGTTGCGCCTCTGAGCGGGGTGTAGACGAGTGTGGAATTCTTCAGCGGCTGAACACCACTGGCGGAGTCAGTGCACTTCCAGATGATGGCCATACCCACGTTGGGAAAAGCCATCGCCACTAAACAATGCGCCACCACCTGCAGTACTCGGCACGAGACATTGCAGGCGGTGGTGCGGGTTCGTTTGTTTACAAACTGCAAGCGCTTATTTGCTTTGTTCGATTTCAGCTTTAACCAGATCAATCAGTGGCTGTGCACCAAAGCTCAGGAGCGGCTTGCCATTCACAAAGAACGTGGGCGTCTGGCGCACGGCAGCAGCTTGGGCATCCTGGGCGTCTGTTTTAAGCGTTTCGGTGATATCGGTAGCCATCATCTCTGCGCGGGCCTTTTCCACATCTAAGCCTGCAGCTTCAGCAGCCTCCCAGGCTTTGAGCACCTGAGGGTCACTGTGCCATTGCGGTTGAGCCGCGATGATTGCCTCCAGAACCGGCTCATAGACCCCCTGCTTACGCGCAGTTTCAAGGATTCTTGCCGCTGTTTCAGAGCCTTCATGGAAGAGGACGTAACGCAGCACCAAGCGCACATCTTTCGGGTTCTCAGCCAGGATCTGCTTAACCAGTGGAAAGAAGGCACGGCAGGCTTCGCAGGACGGATCGAAGAACTCAACAATGGTTACTGGCGCATTAGCGGCACCGATAACTGGCGAATGGAAGCGCACCAAGGAGCTGGTTGCCGGGGCCGCTGGCGGAGTTTCTTCGCTTGCCGAATATCGATCATAAACGAATGCCGCAGCAGCGAAGCCGAGCGCAGTAAGAATGCTGATGACGAGGACGATTGCACGTCTGCTCATAGGGAAGACCTCCGGCGGATGAGAACAAGAAGAACAGCGATAAGGGTGAATGCACCCAGCGAAAGCAGTGGCAGCGGTATGCTGCCGAAAATCATCATGTCAGCGCTGGAGCATGATGGTCCTGCACCACAGGGCTTGATGCTCTCCGGGATGATCCCGAGGTAGAGCAGGCTGTGGTAAAGCGCGATGAGCCAACCCACGACGGTAACTGGCAACGCATAGCGCCAGACGCCGAAATCTGAGATGTAGCAACCAGCGGCCAGAATCACGACCAGTGGGAACATGAATGCGCGCTGGAACCAGCAGAGAACGCAGGGTGTTTTCCCCATGACCTCGCCGATGAACAGCGCGGCTAAAGTTGAAACAAGCGCAATACCCCAGGCCATAAGTAGCAGGCCCCAGGGGTTGATAGCGCGAGTGTTTGTCTCTGCTTCCTTCATGGTTGATACCTGCCCTCGACTGAGGTGGATGGCGCGGAAACTAGCTTTGGCGCGATACCGCTTGTGGTGACGTCTTGAGCCCGTGCATCTGCCATGCCCATAACCATCAACGAGATGGCGAACAGCGATAAGAGCGCCGGGCGGCGTAGGTGCACGGACAGAGCCACGAACCCGCGAGGAGAAAGCGATTGCATAAGTTGATCCTGGATTGCAGTGGTCTTTGGCCGCAATGCGGTTTTGTCTAGATCACGCGTCTGGATCGTGGAGGGCGCTCAATCAGGTAGATAGGGCGAACTGGCGTAGCTTGATCCGAAATAGCCGCAAGTGCGTTGTTTTCTGCTTGGGCAGGCAGGGTAAGCAACGGCCCGAGGTAAGGGGTTTCATGCACATGGTCAGCAGTCACCGGCGAGTGCCGATGATCTTCACACCATGAGCAAGAGGGGGCTGTATCTGTGGACAAACTACTGTGCGTGGATTCGCTTTTGAATCCCGCTTGCGGCTCTGTACCCGTCAACAAGGAAGATGTATGCCAGACCATGACCAGCAGTAATGCCAGGCTCAGTGCAAGTACTGCTTGAGTTGTAATAGTACGGCTGGGCATCGTTGATGTCGGTAGGCATTAAGTGGGGGAGGGAGGTTTGATCCTAGCCTCATTGAAAATACGGTCGTCGTACGAATTGTCCCGCATGAGATCACTCTCAGGTGGGCGGCACAAGCACCATAGGCATCGCATAACCTTTTAAAAGGTGACGCGCCCAAAGGGCTAATTACACAGTGCACGGCGGCTGTTAACGATGGTTCCTTGCTGATTATATGGAGTGAGCAAGCAGGCTTTGAAGAAGGAAAACCCACACTAGCTGAGCGTGCGGATCAGGTGCAGTGCTACTAGATGACTAGGGTAGAACCAGTAGCCCCAGCGCTTGACCGGCCAGATCCTGAAATGGCGCGTTCGGCGCAGTAGCCATAGCCCAATTAAGGGCGCCGCGAACGCTGTGGCCAGGATCAGCAACGTATAGGGCTGCAACTCCCACTCCGCGAGCCAGCGGTTACGGCTGTTGGCCAGTACGCAAAGTGCGGCTGGCAATAGCCAAACCAGACCAGGGCGTTGCATGGCCAGCAACAATGCTGCCGGCAACAGCGCACCGAAAATCCCGTACATCAGGCGTTCTTGAATCAGCACTGCCAGGCTCACTCCGGCCAGAGCCAGAATAAGGCCATCGCGGCCACGATGGTGTGCGCCCCAGACGATAAGCAGGCCCAGCAGCAGCGAGGGCATTACATTGAGCGTGCTACTGTCGCTGGAAAGCAGGCGATAGGGCAACTCCGAGATCACGGCAAACGCAACCATCCAGCCCAAATAACGAACGTTGTCATCGGTGTACAGTGCTCCCGATTGCGAGCGCGCCACATTGGCTGCAATGCCCAGGCAGAACAGCGGGAACGCTAAACGACCGACGATAAACAGCCATTCGGCTTCAGGCCAAACGTAGCGCAAGTGATCCAGCAGCATCGTCAGCATCGCCAGCCACTTGATCAGATCCAGGTTGGCGTCGCGTGCATGCGGGCTCACCCGAACCACCCAAGCGTCAGCGCAGCCAGCAGCAGGTAGCGAGTGGCCTTGGCCAGCGTCACGACTAACAGGAAGCTCCAGAACGGTTCGCGCATGACACCGGCTACCACGGTAAGTGGATCACCAATGATCGGTACCCAACTGAGCAGCAGCGACCAGCGACCGAAGCGGTGATACGCCTGCTGGACCCTTTCCAGCTTGCCTTCGCTGACGGGAAACCAGCGCTTGTGCCGGTAGTGCTCGATGGAGCGACCCAGCAGCCAGTTCAGCACCGAGCCCAGCACATTGCCCGTGGTGGCCACCGCCAGTAGTGTCCATGCTGTATAGCGGTCAGTCAGCAGCAACCTGACCAGTACCGCCTCCGACTGCATGGGCAGCAGCGTGGCGGCACCGAAGGCTGTGAGGAACAGACCGAAATAACCGGATAACTCCCACATCGGCTAGGCGTTCAGGCCGATCCAACCGTGGAAACCGACGTAAATCCCCACGCCGATGATCAGCAAGCTGGACAGGTAAGGGGCGCGACGCGCTACAGCGCCAAGCCACGGCCAGCGACTGGAGGCTTGGCGAGCGCCGATAGCGGCGGCAGCGCCAACGGTGACCAGAGTGATGGCCAAACCAATGCTGAAGCACAACACCAGTACGGCTCCCAGCGCAACTTCCTTCACTTGCAGGCAGAGCAGCAGCACGGTGATTGCGGCCGGACACGGAATCAGCCCTCCCGTTAGGCCGAACATGATGATCTGACTGGTGGTGACGTTAAGGCTGCTGAAGCGTTTGCGGATGTCGTTGGCGTGCGCCCGTTCATGGGCATCTTGATAGCCCTCCAGCGACAGTTCCAGTTCCTCCTGCTCAGCATGCTCATGACCGTGGCTGTGCTCGCGGAACTCCAGGTCATAGTCGTGGGAATGACCGGTATGGCCCAGGCTAAGCCGTGCAGTGAAGTCATGGGGCTCAGGAATCTCGACCAGTGATTCCAGATAGCCTCCTCGGTCTACGAACCAGAATTGTTCGGTCTGGCCATCGGGCCGGGTAGCCAGCAGGCTCACTTCAATAGCCGACCAGGTATGGCCACTCAAGGACTTCAGCCGCCAGCGTGGTGGAACTCCTTCTTCAAAGATCGACAGCTCGATACACCCATGCCCGGTATCGATGCGATGGGTTTCATCGTGTTGGTGATGGTCATTGCCCTCCTCGAAGCGCCACATCTGCTCGCCACGCCAAGTGCGCCAAAGCATCCACAAGGCGATAGTGATAATGATCGCTGCGGACGCGAGCTGGAAATAAGGCTCGGTGGTTTCGGCATCCAGGCCTTGTCCTAGGTACATGCCAGCCATGGCCACTAGCCAGACCACGGCTGTGTGCGAAAGCGTTGCAGCAAGACCCAGCAGAATGGCCTGCTTCACCGAGCCACGAATGGCCACGATAAATGCCGCCATCATGGTTTTTGAATGCCCTGGCTCCAGGCCATGCAAGGCACCGAGCAAGATGGCACTGGGGAAATACAGCCAGGCCTGCGAGGCCCCCTGTTGCAGCAGTTCGGCGAAGCTCGACATGGGAAGAGGCCTAGAGGTACTTGGTGATTTGCTTGAAGTCTTCGAGTGATGCGCGCTCGCCTATTGCAAGTGCTTCGACCGTGTGTTCCAGGCAGTGGTCGATATGGTCTTGGATCAGCACACGCTTGGCCTGGCAGACGGCTTTTTCTACGGCATGCAACTGCTGAGCGATGTCGACGCAGGCACGGCTGTCTTCGATCATGGTGACGATGCTGCGCAGGTGGCCCTCCGCACGCTTCAACCTTTTGATGATGTCGCCATGACTTTGGTGCTGGTGGCCGTGTTCGTGATCGCTCATACCTTGAGTCTCGTGCGTCGATGAATTACGCTCGCATGCTATCCCCCTGGGGGGGATATGGTCAAACCGACCACCCCTCCAGAAAAGCCACCCGCTTAGGCATCGAAAGAACCACAACATGCTCACCAATCCCATCAGCACCAAGGTGATTTTTGCCCTTCCTCTCGCCATATTGATGGCTTGGGCTGGGCATACCTCTGCGCTGTTTATGGGATCGAGCCAGCCTTCCTTGAGTGGAAATGACAGTGCTCATTCGCATGCGCATGGTTATGAGACGCAGGCCTGTGCTGCGTACGGGGATCACTGCCACTCGCCGCTGACAGCCGACCACTTGCATGAAACACCGCATCTGACCGCGCTGCTGAGCATCAGCACGCTGCCAGAACGTGCGCAGCCGATACCAGCCCCTCATTACTCCATTCCTCCAAGCCCGATCTTCCTGATCGAGCGGCCACCGCGCGCCACATTCGTGCTCTGACACAGGCCGCTGTGCGGCCCAAGCCCTCTTTAATTTAGGACTCAACCATGCAATCGCTATCTATGGGCGCAATGGACGCATCTGTCGTGCGCCCGAATCGCTCGTTACTACTGTTGCTGCTGTTCACGGCATTGCTGTTTCTCGGCATGCCTGACGCACTGGCCCACGCTGTCGCCGAGGGCGACAAGGGCTTTATCCAGGAAAGCTCCGGGGTGATGGTGCTGCCGTTCATCTACATGGGCGCTAAGCACATGATCACCGGCTACGACCACCTGCTGTTCCTCTTCGGGGTGATCTTCTTTCTCTACCGCCTGAAGGACGTGGGGCTCTACGTCACCCTGTTCGCCCTGGGTCACACCGTGACGCTGCTATTGGGCGTACTGGCGGAAATCAACATCAGCTCCTATGTGATCGACGCCATCATCGGTTTCTCGGTGGTGTACAAGGCGCTGGATAACCTGGGCGCATTCCAGCGCTGGTTCGGCCATCAGCCGAACACCAAAGCGGCCACGCTGATTTTCGGCCTGCTGCATGGTTTTGGTCTGGCGACCAAGATTCAGGAATACGAGATCTCGGCAGATGGCCTGATCACCAACCTGATCGCCTTCAACGTCGGCGTCGAAATCGGTCAGCTCCTGGCCCTGGGCGCAATTTTGATTGTCATGGGCTACTGGCGACGTACCGCCAGCTTCTGGCGTCATGCCTACACCGCCAACGTCGCCATGATGAGCGCCGGTTTCCTCTTGATGGGTTACCAGCTCACCGGCCTGATCGTCTCTCAGTAAGGAATTCTCAGCATGTTCAATACCAAACTCCCGACCCAAAGCGAATTGCCGACCAGCCGCCAACTGCTGCGCTCCACTGTGATCGCCGTGGGTGTTGCCGCTGCCTTACTGGTCACCGTGGTGATGCCTTCGGAGTACGCCATCGACCCGACGGGCGTTGGTCGCGTACTCGGCCTGACCCAGATGGGCGAAATGAAGATAACCCTGGCCGAAGAAGCGGCAGCGGATGCAACGGTTCAGCCAGCGGCGGCTCCCGTAGCTCAAGCTCCTGTACCTGTTCAGCCAGTAGTTCAAGAGCCTGTTGCAGCAGCATCTGTGGCCGAACCAGTAGCTGAGCCGCAGCCAGCCCTGAAGTCTGACGAGATAACCGTCACCCTGAAGCCAGGTGAGGCCAGTGAAATCAAGCTGGAGATGCTGAACAAGGCCACGGTCAGCTACGAGTGGACGACCAATGGTGTTCCGGTCAACCACGACACCCATGGCGAACCCTACAACGGCCCAAAGGGCTACTACCACAGCTATAGCAAGGGTAAGCAGATCAAGGGCGACAAGGGTGAATTCACCGCCATCTTCGACGGTACACACGGCTGGTTCTGGCGCAACCGCAGCAACCGCGACGTGACCATCACGCTGAAGACCAAGGGCGATTACCTGAGCGTTAAACGCGTGATTTAAGACAGATAAGCCCCTTCGTCATATGGCGGAGGGGCTCACCTGAACATTCAGAGCTATAGCTCCTGTGGTTAGTAACTCTTTCGTTTACCCCGTCGACGCATCAACCAATAGGCGGAAGGCAACACCAGCATGGACAGCAGCGGGGCTGTGATCATGCCGCCAACCATAGGTGCGGCAATGCGTTTCATGACCTCTGAACCCGCTCCGCCGCCCCAGAGAATGGGCAGCAGGCCAGCGATGATCACGGCAACGGTCATCACCTTGGGTCTGACACGCAGGACAGCTCCTTCGCGAATTGCCTCCAGTAGGGCCGGATCGTCGCTGCGCCCTGCATCCATACGTGCATGCCAGGCATTCTTCAGGTACAGCAGCATGATTACCCCGAACTCTGCCGAGACGCCGGCCAGGGCAATGAAGCCCACGCCAGTGGCGACCGAGAGGTTGAAGCCGAACCAGTAGAGCAGCCAGATGCCGCCCGATAGGGCGAAGGGCAGGGTGGCCATGATCAGTAGGGCCTCACCGAAGCGGCTGAAGGTCAGGTAGAGCAGCACGAAGATAATCAACAAGGTCGCTGGCACCACCCAGGCCAGCCGCGCATTGGCGCGCTCCAGGAACTCGAACTGACCGGAGTAGGAGACGGTCATGCCAGCATCGAGTTGTACCTGCTCAGCTACGCGTTGCTGCAACTCGCGCACGGTCGATGCCAGGTCGCGCCCACGGACATCGACATAGACCCAACCGGACAGACGCCCGTTCTCGCTGCGCAGCATTGGCGGCCCTTCGGTCAGACTAACCTGGGCGACGGTGCCCAAGGTGATCTGTTGGCCGGCTGGCGTGAGGATCGGCATACGCCGTAGTGCCTGCGGACTGTCTCGCCACTCCTTGGGATAGCGCAGGTTGATCGGGAAGCGGGCCAGTCCTTCAACCGTCTCACCAATATTGCTGCCGCCGATGGCGCCCGATACCACCGCCTGCACATCGGCGATGCTCAGGCCATAGCGCGCCGCGGCCAGTCGATCGATCTGGATGTCCACGTAACGGCCGCCAGTAAGGCGTTCTGCCAAGGCCGAACTCACCCCAGGCACCTCTTTGGCCACGGCCTCGATATCGCGCGTTATGCGCTCGATGTCGACCAAGGAGGTTCCGGACACTTTCACCCCAATGGGACTCTTGATCCCCGTCGCCAGCATGTCGATGCGGTTGCGGATGGGCGGCACCCAGATATTGGACAGCCCCGGAACTTTTACCGCGCGATCCAGTTCCTCGATCAGCTTTTCGGGTGTCATCCCCGCGCGCCATTGATCGCGTGGTTTGAACTGCACCGTGGTCTCGAACATTTCCAGCGGTGCTGGATCGGTGGCGGTCTCTGCTCGCCCGGCCTTGCCGAACACCCGTGCCACTTCGGGCACCGTGAGGATCATCCGGTTGGTTTGCTGCAGCAGCTGGGTGGCCTTGCTGGCCGGCAAGCCGGGCAGGGCTGATGGCATGTACAACAGGTCGCCCTCGTCCATCGGCGGCAGAAACTCTCCTCCGAGTCTGCTGAGGGGCCAGAGACTGGACAAAAACACTAGCAAGGCCAGCGCTAGGGTCACCTTAGGCCAAGCCAGCACCCACTCCAGCACCGGCCGGTATGCACCGATCAGCCAACGATTCAAGGGGTTCTGTTGTTCGCTGGGGATATGCCCACGAATCCAGTAGCCCATCAGCACCGGTACCAAGGTGATCGAGAGGCCAGCAGCGGCAGCCATGGCATAGGTCTTGGTGAATGCCAGAGGGCCAAACAGGCGACCCTCCTGGGCCTCCAGGGTGAAGACCGGGAGGAAGGACAGGGTGATGATCAACAGGCTGAAGAATAGCGCCGGCCCGACCTCGGCAGCGGCTTCGCCGATCACCCGCCAGTGCGCCTCTCCCTGAAGCGGTTCACCGGGGTGTCGAGCCTTCCAGGCCTCGATGTGCTTGTGCGCGTTCTCGATCATCACCACGGCGGCATCGACCATGGCGCCGATGGCGATGGCGATCCCGCCCAGCGACATGATGTTGGCATTGACGCCCTGGTAGCGCATGACGATGAAGGCCATCAGGATGCCCAGGGGCAGGGTGATGATCGCGACCAGCGACGAGCGCAGGTGCCAGAGGAAGATCAGGCAAACCAGGGCAACCACCGCGAACTCTTCCAGCAGCTTATAGCTGAGGTTGTCGATGGCGCGGTCGATCAGTTGCGAACGGTCATAGGTAGTGACCACCTCGACACCGGCCGGCAGGCTGCCCTTCAGGCTGTCCAGCTTGGTCTTAACAGCGGCGATGGTATCGCGGGCATTCTTTCCGGAGCGCAAGATGACCACGCCGCCTACCACTTCACCCTGGCCATCCAGCTCGGCAATGCCTCGACGCATCTCTGGTCCCAGCTGAATGGTGGCCACCTGACCCAGCAGCACCGGAACTCCGCTGGCCGAAGCCCGCAGCGGCACATTGCGGAAATCCGCCAGGCTCTCTAGATAGCCTGAAGCCCGCACCATGTACTCGCGCTCTGCCAGCTCCAGGATGGCGCCGCCGGTTTCCTGATTGGCGCTCTTCAGCGCCGCTTCGACCTCCTGCTGAGTTACCCCATAAGCCACCAGCTTCTGCGGATCGAGCAGCACCTGATACTGCTTGACCATGCCGCCGAGGGTGGCCACTTCGGCTACGTTGGGCAGGCTCTTGAGTTCGTACTTGAGGAACCAGTCCTGCAGTGCCCGCAGCTGGGCAAGATCATGCTGGCCGCTGCGGTCGACCAAGGCGTACTGGTAGATCCAGCCCACGCCGGTGGCATCCGGCCCAAGGGTGGTGGTAACACCCTCGGGCAGGCGTTCCTGCGCCTGGTTGAGGTACTCCAGCACCCGCGAGCGCGCCCAGTAGAGGTCGGTGTCGTCCTCGAACAGCACGTAGACGAAGGAGTCGCCGAAGAACGAGTAGCCGCGCACCGTCTTCGCCCCCGGTACCGAGAGCATGGTGGTAGCCAGTGGGTAGGTCACCTGGTTCTCGACGATCTGCGGTGCCTGTCCGGGAAAGCTGGTTCTGATGATGACCTGGGTGTCGGACAGATCCGGCAGTGCATCCAACGGCGTGTTGCGCAGCGACCAGAGGCCCAGGGCGGTGATGAACAGGGTGGCCAGCAGTACCAGGAAGCGGTTGCCGATCGACCAATGGATCAGGCGCGCGATCATGGTTGGTCTCCTTCCTTGCGGAGCTGCTCGATCAGCAGGCCGGAGTTTGTCTGGCGTGCGGCAATGCGTACGTGATCTCCTGGCTTAAGTCCCATAGCTACTTCGGAGCTGACCAGAGGAAAAGCCATGGTCATACCTGGCATATTCAGGCTCTCGAAGGGGCCGTGCTCCAGGGTGACTTGTTTCCCGTCCAGTGCGCGAATAACGCCGTGAGACACATGCAGCCCCTCCGTGCTGTCCTGTTCTGCATTGCCGGCCAGGATGCCCTGCAGGCTGGCTTCCGAATCGATGAGGAACTGGCCGGAGGTAACGACCGCCTGACCTTCCTCAAGACCGGACAACACCTCCAGACGCCCATCGGCCTCGCGGCCCAAGGTGATTTCCTGGGGGCGGTAGCGTCCGTCGCCTTCGGCCAGCATCACCAATGCACGCTTGCCGGTGCGAATCACGGCTTCACTCGGCACAAGAAGTGTGGATTGTTCGACGGCACTGTTCAGGCGTACGGCGGCGAACATGCCGGGGCGCAACTTACCGGCAGGGTTGGGTAGCTCGCTGCGTACCGTGAGCGTGCGCGTTTGCGGATCGGCACTCGGCAGCAAGGCTATGACGCGGCCCAGCAGCGGTCGATCAGGAAAGGCCGTCAGGTTGGCGCGGATCTCGTCCCCGACCTGGATACTTCCGGCCATGGCCTCGGGTATCGCCGCATCGAGCCAGACACTGGATAGCCCGTTAATCAACGCCAGATCCTGCCCGGCTTCGACGGTCATCCCGGCGCGTACCTGCAAGGCTTGGAGCTCGCCGCTGATAGGTGTGGTGAGGGTTTGCACTGCCCGCGGTTTGCCGCTGCGGCGAACCTGCTCGATCAACGCTTGTGGCATGCCGAGTAGGCGGAGGCGCTCTTGGGCCGCAGTGATCAAGCGGGCGTCACCGGTACGCAGTACCGCGAGGAACTCCAACTGCGCGGCGGACCACTCGGGAATCAGCAGGTCGACCAGGGGTGTTCCAGCTGGCAGTACATCGCCAGGGGCACGCCCGTAAACCCGCTCGACGAATCCGCCAGCGCGGGCCTGGAGGTTCGCTACCTCTCGCTGGTTATAGGCCAGGGAGCCGACCACCTCGATATCCGAGGGCAGTACACCGCGGATCACCGTCGAGGTTCGCATTCCGAGGTTCTGCACGACTTGAGCGGGGACGCTCAGGACAGATGGATCTTGCTCGGATCCTGCGTATTTAGGGACAAGCTCCATATCCATGAAAGGTGACTTGCCCGGTTTATCGAAGCGCTGCTCAGGCCGCATCGGGTCGTACCAATAGAGCACCTTGCGCTCGTCCGTCGGTGCGGAGCTAGGCAGTATCTCGTGTTTGGCTTGCCGCTGGGCCAGCCAGTAGCCACCGCCCGCCGCGCCAATGCCCACGGTCAGCACGGCGACCGCAAAACCAAATGTCGATATCTTCATTTCAGGCCCTCCACATAGGCGTAGTACAGGCTTGCGGAGAGCTGGCTCAACTTGCGCTGCTGTTCAATCTGCCGCAGCTGCGCCTCAATCAGGTCGCGCTGGGCAGTAATAACGGATGTGAGCTGGCTGTTACCGGCTTGGTAGGCGGCCAGTTCGAGATCGGCACGTTTGCTTGCAAGCGGGATCAAGGTTTTTTCGGTGCGTGACAAGGTCCTGCGCAGTTGCTCAAGCTCGGCAATACCGCCTTCCAGCTCAGCCTGATGGGCGCGCAGTAATGCTTCCTGCTCGGCTTCCATCTGCGACACGCTTTGTTGTCTGGCGTTGATCTTGGGCCCCTGACGTGTGCCTACGAACAACGGCAGGTCGAAGGTGAATTGCACCATCACCATATCGCCGAACTGGTTGTCGCGATTGTTGTAGGCAAACTCAACACCCCAGTCGGGGGTCTTCTCGGCGATGGCCTCGTTCAGCTCGGCGCTAGCCTCGCCGACGCGGGCGGAGGCAGCGCGCAACTCAGGGTGTGAAGCAATGCGTTGCTGCAGGTGCGGTGCCGCCAGGTTCAGATTGGGAACACCTCCTTGCAAAGGCTGGTCAGCCTCGTTGCCTATCCAGCGGCGCAGCTTGGCACGAGCTACTGCCACATCGCGATTCAGTTCATCTCGCCGATCTTGTAACGCCAAAGCTTCCTGGTCGGCCTGCAACAGCTCGCCAGGCTGAGCACTACCGCCGGCAATCAGCGATTGCACGGTCGAGCGAAGCATCTCGATCTGACGGTCCAGTTGATCGAAGAGGCCAACACTGAGTTCGGCGTAGTACACGTCCAGCCAGCTCACTGCTGTCTGGCGCTTGATCTCCAACTGCATGGCACGTTGCTCGGCCTCGGCTCGGACAACTGAAGCCTCGGCCAACTGAAGCCGAGCCTGACGCTTGTCACTGTTGGGGACTTCCTGCATGAGCCCAATGCGGCGCATGGTCATAAAGTCCCGATTCAGGGTGTAACGGTCCGGTCCTTCGATGGGCAGGTTGTCGACGCCGAGGATCAGTTTAGGGTCAGGTAGGGCAGCAGCAGGTTCAACTGACTGTTGTGCCGATGCGACCTGCGCTTTTCGCGCGAGGTTCTCGGGGGCGCTCTGCTCAGCGAGTGCCTGCGCTCTTTCGAAGGTCAGGGGCTGCGCCTGAGCGGCAACCCAAGGAACTACCGAGAATGCGGCAGCAAACACGCCGAGATAGCCACGGCGTGTGAAAAGGAAAGCGGACATGCTTTCGCCTCCAATGCGATTGATCGAGGTCAGTACCACAAAACGTGGTCGCGACGATGCGCCTGACTTTAAGGCGCGGGATGATCACTGCATTAGACGAAACGAGGAGGGCGCCAGAGTCCTGCAGGCTCTCGCTTAATCACCGACTGGGTCAGCAATATTTCGGGGCGTGAGGGGAGAGGGGATATGCTCTTGATCACGGCGGTCTGGATAAGTCCTCCAGTCTTGCATTCCTGCCCGGATTTGCAGGGGGACTTACTGGCCAGCCCATCGGACTTGTCCATCTGCTCACAGCACGAAGCATCAGCCGTTGCATGGTCCTGATTATCGGCGCTCTGCATCGGGCAAGGTTGTGCCGGCATGCTGAAAGCAACACTGCCGAAGGTCGGCAGCACGAGGCTAGCAATCATTAGCAGGATCAATCCAATCCGACGCACAGCAATTCACCAGGCGAGGCAATAGGCCGACGATAGCAGATTGCCCCAACGCATGAACGCTCCTTTTGACGATAACAGCACTTCGTTGATTTGGATCAAATAGAGTGTCATGCAGTGTAGGGGCGGGAAGCAAAGCAGAGGGACTATCAATTGACTGCATCACAGAGCGCCAGCTGGCACGGCAAAGCCTGGATATCTCCAGGCTTTGCCGTGTTTTTAGGGCAGGCAGGCAATCATGATTGGCACCGCCACATGGCTCACCAGATCACTATTGGCATTAACCACGACTTGACGGTGACTACACCTGATAGCCACGTCACGGCCCGAGCCATTTGCATTCAAGCGGGCGTAACTCATCGAATCGAAGCAGTTGAAGTTATTTCGATTTACCTTGATGCCCTTTCTGAGGAGGCACGGGCATTCAATGCCTCTACGAGCATCTTGCCTATCGATGCGCAAAAAATTTTGTCTCTGCAGAGACTGTTGGCAACTCCCAATATCACCGCACAGCAAATGCGGGGAGCGGTACGCCAATTTCTTAATCTCTCCGATCTGCCGATCATCGATCAACGGCTGCGGCTTGTCCTTGAAGCCTTGAACGAGCCCACCAATGGCAGACAAGAACTGGCCTATCTGATGCACCTGTCAACGACTCGCTTTTCTCATTGGTTTGTTGAACAGACCGGCTTGCCATTGCGCAGCTACCGTAAATGGCTTCGCCTGGTCGCAGCGTTACAACTCATTACGGCTGGCCAAAGTCTGACTCGGGCCGCCCATGCAGCGGGATTTTCGGATTCCGCACACTTTTCCCGAACCTTTCGGAGCCTATTTGGCCTCGATCCTTCTTCAGCCCTGAGCCAGGTCAGTCTCAGCAGCTGAGATCAGCTTTTTTGTTCAAGCCAGAACTATGGGGGCCGCTTAACGTACGGTCTTCAAGAAGAGGGCTGCATGATGAGCAATTACTTCAGGTTCATGATCCGCTGGTTCAGCTATCCCGTCATCTTTGGAGGTACGGCTGGCTGGATGATTTGGCAGCTTTACGAGGGCTTGCCATATTGGCCCAGCACAGCCCTGATAGCCGTAGTCGGTATTCTTCCGGTCGTCATGTTGGAGCGTCTGCAGCCATTCCGGAAAAGCTGGCTTGCCGACCACCACGATACACTGACCGATCTGCTTCACCTGATCGTGAATCTATCTGTCATCCAGTTCACTGCTGCGGTTCTGGCTCGGCTGGGCGATTGGGTGCCTGACGCTGCGCGTACCTTCCCAACGGATCTGCCGCTGTGGTGCCAGCTACTCATCGTAGCCATGGTTTTGGATCTCAGTCTCTATGCCATGCACCGGCTCAGCCATTACGTGCCATGGCTATGGCACCTACATGAACCACACCACAGCGCAGAGCGACTCTACTGGATGAATGGCGAGCGCCGACATCCCCTACACGCAGCGATCATGGCCGGTCCCGGACTCTTGGTGCTTTTCGCGATGGGAACACCATCAGCCCTTGTCGCAACTTGGTTTGGCATCCTGACTGTGCATCTCGCTTTCCAGCATTCCAACCTGGACTACTCGTTAGGCTGGCTACGCAATGTGATCGGCGTCGCGGAGACACACCGCTGGCACCACAAGCGTGATTTCGAAGATGCTCAGGTTAATTTTGGTGAGTTCTTACTTCTGTGGGATCACTTGTTTGGCACCTTCTATGACGGAGCAGACAAGCTCGGCGATGCACAAGTAGGGCTGCAAGAGAGGGACTACCCAACGGGGTATCGGGCCCAGTTGGCTGCTCCGTTTAGACGGATTGCTCAAGCTCGTAGGATTCGCAGCACCCACTTGGCTCGGCGTAGAGCCCGATAACCTGAGTCGCAGCGGGAGCAGCCTTGCACCGCTCTAGATCTAAGGTTCTATAGGTCTTTATAGTCGATTATAGAGTGATTATAGAGTGATTATAGAGTGATTATAGAGTGATTATAGAATCCTAAGGCTGGCTGCGGGATGATGGCAAGGTCCATGGTGACATGATGGAGGTAGAGCCTTCGGGGCATACGCTAGGTTGGCTACGCAATGTATTGGCGTCCCAAAGACCTATCGTCTCTGAGGGGAGGCGCAAAGCCAACGAAATTTTTGAGTAAGCCTTGCCACGCCCTCCAAAACAACGCCTAGCACCGGCCACATAAAAAATTATGGCAAGCAGAGTAACAACTGCTGGCGTGATAATGATTTATGGGTCAACGTAATATCTGCCATACGTATAAGTAAGGCTCCCACTGCGAAGATTATGTTGCAACTCAGAAGGCGACTGGGTTAGAGCGGCAATCTTCGCGCCACTATCTTTTAAAAAGCGCATATTGGAAGAAAGCAATATATTCCAATCTGCGCAACTTCCTTCTCTCTCGTTGATATCTGAATGTACCTGTTTGAGCGCATCATTTACTACTTCGCGGATATGGCGCTCACATAGCCCCAGGCGTCCACGATTGCTATGCAACAAGGGCTCGTCCTCATTGCGTCCTGGCAGTGGCAGCAACCCTCGGCTGATCCGGTAGCGCTTCAGGTAAGGCAAAAAGTGCGAAGGAACTGAGAGCTTGTGAGGTGAGGAGCCTGGCCGATCAATAATAAACCACCAATTATCTTCCTCCATGACGAAGCAGTTCATGGTCGGGCAGTAGCCATCAGTTGACGCTAAATCAGTTCCATGCAGGCACATATATACAGTGGCAGCCACGATAAAGAGGGGGCGTTCCAGAGCGGGGTCGACTACTGCGAGACGCTCTAAAACGTCAATTACCTTAGATATTTGCTCTGAAGTTAAAAACTGCCGACTAGGTTGGTGTCGCTTATCTGCGCGCCCATTCTTCGATCTGCTCATGACCACGGGATTAACTGCTGCCGCATCGTTCGCGTGAAGGAAATTGAAGAAAGAACTGCTGATGCTTTGCACCTGACGCAGTGCGCCTGTGAACGGCTTATAGTTATCTGATCCTGCCTGACCACTAGCATCGAATGGGCGCCAAGAGTCATTTTGAACTCGACCCGAATCGGTGTTCAAAAAACGAACCAGCCGGCCGGCTCCAATCCAACTCTCGGGTGGCTGCTCACAAAACGAACAAAATCGACCGAAATCACTTCTATTCAAGGTTAAGACTGATTTGCCTTCAAATATCCAACTCCAAAGCAACAAGCGCTCTACAATTGCGCGATAGGAATTGTATGTGCCGGAGACACGTGTGTGGTGACTTAAAAATTGCCGCCCCCATAAGACATCGTTTTCTACGCCTATTGAAGGCGAGAAACTACGGAGGTACGCCAAGACACAAGGATAACTAGCGGAATACTGCTCAACGCTAAGGCCTATGGCGTCGGGACCGCAAAATATCGGGCGCGGCGCTAAATCTGTAGCTAAGGACATAGGCGACTCCAGCGACATTGTCGAGCAGTGGCTAGTGAGTTACATGTAAGTAAGCGAGTTGAGATTTGTCTACTTTTTGCTTTTTTTAGTCAGGCATAAGTTGGGCACCAGTCTCTTTTTTAGACTGTGAATTTCACCCACGGAGGGGAGTGAAATGGCTGAGCGTCTGTAGGGCTCTGATTATCAAAGATTCTTTTTAATCAGGATTTTTCTCTTTTTTTGTCAGGAGGCTCAAGAGCGAAGACTTATCCTCCGCATTAGATACGTGATTTAACATAATATACATTATGCGAATATTGTAGTGCGTAATACTGCAGTCTCCCCACCTCATGTTTCATACCTCTCGTCAGGCTGGCAGTTTGACAGCATTGCGACCCGGCATCGCTGACCTATGGTCTAGATAGATTCATCGGCCACATGGCCAATCGGGCTCTTGCAGTCCGCGTTTGATGCCTAGTTTTCATGGACGGAAGCCAAGTCTTTTCCTCTCCTTCGCATTTGGGCCAGGACGCTCGTCTTTCCTGATTGCGCGCATTCGTATGTGTCCGGAACCGAGTAGTTTCATGCCCGGTCCGCACGCCATTTCGCTATTGGCCGGGCAGCAGAGTCCTCTGAGGAGTCCAGCCATGCCTGCAAACCTGAGTTACCCCGGCGTTTACATCGAGGAAGTGCCCAGTGGGGTACGCAGCATTACCGGTGTTGCCACATCCATCACTGCCTTTGTCGGGCGCGCTTTACGTGGCCCGGTGAATGACCCGGTTCGGGTACAGAGCTTTGCCGAGTATTCGCGGTTGTTTGGCGGCCTCTGGCAGCCAAGTACCTTGAGCTATGCGGCGATGCAGTTCTTTCAGCATGGCGGCAGCGATGCGGTGATCGTGCGAGTGTTCAATGGCGACATCGTGGCAAGCACGGCCACTCTGGAGCTGGAAACCGCGACCGGCTCCCTGCTTCTTGAAGCCGCCAGCCCGGGTACTTGGGGTAGCCGCTTGCGCGCGACGGTTGACCATGCGACGCGTGATACCAGCGACCTGTTGCTGTTCAACCTGTTGATTGAGGAACTGGATCGCCCTGGCGGTAGTACCAGCGTCGCTTCGGAAGAATTTCGCAACGTCTCGGTCGACCCGCTCAGCCCGCGCTTCGTCAATACGGTACTCAACGAACAATCGGCTTTGGTCAGTGTACGCACGGCGGCACCGGCTGACGAAAGCCCGAACAACGGCGCCGTGGCGGTCGCCAATCCGGACGGCACTGCCAGCACTGCAGGTAGCCTGGGCAGTGATGGAACCGCGATAGCCGATGGCCAGATCACCGGAAATCGAGACCAGCGCACCGGTATCTTCGCCCTGGAAGATGCCGAACTGTTCAATCTGTTGTGCATCCCTCCCCTCACCCGCGACAGCGATCTGATTGCCGCGACCTGGGCTGCAGCCGCGAGCTACTGCCAGGAGCGTCGCGCGCTGCTGGTCATTGACGCTCCTGCTGCCTGGACGGCCAACCAGAGCACTGCCATCGCGACGGCCGGGACGGGGGTAAACACGCTACGAGCGGCTGTTGGCAATGACGACGCGATCAACGCGAGTGTGTATTTCCCACGCCTACGCATGGCCGATCCGCTAGCCGAAAACCGTTTGGCCGACTTTGCACCCTGCGGCGCAGTGGCCGGCATCATGGCCCGCACCGATGTGCAGCGTGGGGTGTGGAAGGCCCCGGCCGGATTGGCGGCCTCCTTCTCAGGAGTTCAGGGTTTCACCTACACCATGACCGATCCGCAGAACGGCCTGCTCAACCCGGTGGGACTGAACTGCCTGCGCACTTTTCCAGTAGCAGGTCATCTGGTCTGGGGCGCACGAACCCTGGCTGGAGCCGATCTGTTGGCATCTGAGTGGAAGTATGTGCCGGTTCGTCGACTGGCACTGTTCCTCGAAGAAAGCCTGTTTCGCGGTACCCAATGGGTGGTGTTCGAACCGAACGATGAACCGCTGTGGGCGCAGATCCGCCTGAATATCGGCGCCTTCATGCAGGATCTGTTTCGCCAGGGCGCTTTCCAGGGAGCCAGCCCGCGCGATGCCTACTTCGTCAAATGCGACCGTGAAACCACCACGCAGAGTGATATCAACCGAGGTGTGGTGAACATCCTTGTTGGTTTCGCCCCGCTCAAACCCGCCGAGTTCGTGGTCATCAAGCTGCAGCAGATGGCCGGGCAGATCGACGTCTAGGAGGACAGACCATGGCTCAGTTCAGTGTCAACGCACAGCGTTTCGACCCCTACAAGAACTTCAAATTCCGGGTGAAGTGGGACGGTCGCTACGTCGCCGGCATCAGCAAGGTTGGCTCGCTCAAGCGCAGTACGGAAATGGTCGAGCACCGCGAAGGCGGAGACCCCTCCACTTCGCGCAAGTCACCCGGACGTACCAAGTTCGAGGCTATCACCTTGGAGCGCGGGGTCACCCACGATACCGAGTTCGAGAAGTGGGCCAACAAGGTGTGGAACTTCGGTTCCGGGCTCGGGGCCGAGGTATCCCTGAAGGATTTTCGCAAGGACCTGATCATCGAGGTCTACAACGAGGCCGGCCAACTCGCCCTTGCCTACAAGGTGTTTCGCTGCTGGGTGTCCGAGTACCAGGCATTGCCCGATCTGGACGCCAACGCCAATGCAGTGGCAATCCAAACCATTAAGCTGGAGAACGAAGGTTGGGAGCGTGATTACGACGTGACCGAGCCGACCGAGCCCAGCTTTACCGAGCCGGCCTGATCATGATGTTGTCGCTGACCGCCGAGCGCTTGCTGGCTATCTGGGAGCATGGCGCTTCCAGACATCCGCTGGATCGCGCGCTCTTGCTGTACGCGCAGGCACGGCCCGATATTGCGCCGACACAGCTTGCCGACCAGCCGCTGGGCGCGCGCAATACGGCCCTGATGCGCCTGCGCCAGGAAAGTTTCGGCTCGCACCTGGCGTTATGGCTGGACTGCCCAGCTTGTGGCGAGCGCATGGAATTCGCGCTGTCGGTGGATCAGTTACCGCCCATGGTGCCACCCGTGGATTCGGTCGAGGTCGCTGGGCAGCGCTATCGATGCCCAACCAGCCGCGATCTGGCTCAGATCGCCAGCTGCACGGATGTCGACTCGGCAATGCAGCAACTGGTATTGGCCTGTGGTGGCCAAGCCGATTTGTCGAGCGACTTGCGTATGCAAGTCGAAACCGCCATCGAAGCTGCTGATCCCTGGGCTGATCTGACCATGCAGTTCAGCTGCCCAAGCTGCGCGCAGGCTGGTGAGGCAAATCTGGATATCGCCGCCTATCTATGGGAAGAACTCGACTGCGTGGCTCGGCGCCTGCTAGACGACATTCATCTGCTGGCCCAGGCCTATGGCTGGAGCGAGGCTGAAATTCTTGCTCTCAGCGACAGTCGCCGCAGTGCTTACCTGGCACGGGTGCTGTCATGAGCGGCCTTTTTCATCGCTTGGCCGGCCAGGCTTTGGAGCAACGCCGGACAACACTACATGCCCAGGCTCGCCTGCCTTTCCACGGCCCGGCCGAGCCGCTGATCGCTGCTGAGCCTGAGCCTGAACTGCCGGCAGCCAACAACTGGCCAAACCTGATAAGCCCTCAGGCACAACCTCAGTCCTCCGTGGCGATTCCCCGCGAGAATGCTGTGCCCCCTGCCGCTGCAGTCCCGCCCTGGGCGCAAGCGCCTGCTGCAGTGACGTTCGCCAGCGCTGATACGCCCTCCTACGCCCCCGCCTTGCCCCTGGTTCTGAATACGCCCAGTGCCACGGAAGATGGCCGCAGAACAGGTGTCGAAGGCATTGAGCGGATACCTCCAGCCAGCGCAGCGCACGCAAGGACACCGGTGCCGCAACGCGTGCCGAAACAGAGCAATGCCAAGGTGTCTTTACCAGCAGCAGAGCGGCCACAACCGCCAGCGCATGACAGTGTCCGCGACGCAGAGGCGCCACCGCCAGCTCGAGTCGCGCGAAGCACGGGCTTCGTGGATAGCAATATGGGCACAGTAATGCCACATGCCGCCGTGCAACCTGCGCTATCCATGCCAGATACCCTACTGCCTCGGCAGAGCCTGCCAGGTCTAGGCGCATCACCTGCGCAGATCACCCGTCAGGCACCGCGCGAACCCGATGAGGTACATATTCATATAGGCCGAATCGAGGTCACGGCGATCCGCGAACCCGAGCAGCGCAAGCGTGAAACACGCAAAGGTTCGGCCCCGCTGTCGCTGGATGACTACCTGAGCAGGCGCAAGGGGAATGGCAAATGAGTACCGCCCTGGCTCTGGCAGGCGTCACCGCCGTACTACGTGACCGCCTCAACGACGGATTGGTCAATCATAACGTCGCGGGTGTGCTGGGTAGCACCGTGACAGTCAGCGTGCAGTCACCCGACCGCGTCGTACCGGCAGATGGCACCGAAGCAAGCCAGCTCAACCTCTTCCTCTACCAGGTAATACCTAACGCCAGCTGGCGTAATCAGGGCCTGCCAGCCCATGACTCCGGTGGTCGGCAACGCTTGACCAACCCACCACTGGCGCTGGACCTGAACTACCTGATTTCGGCCTACAGCGGTGGCGACCTGCATGCCGAAATACTGCTGGGCTACGCCATGCAGTTGATGCACGAGTTTCCCATCATCACCCGCGAGATGATCCGTACAGCCCTCACGCCCTCACCGGATCTCGGTGTCGTGCTGCCTCCTGCCTTGCGAGCATTGGCCGACTGCGGCTTGGCCGAGCAGATAGAACTGCTGCGCATTACCCCGCTGACGCTGAATACCGAGGAAAGCTCCAAGCTATGGTCAGCGACCCAGTCCAGCCTGCGGCCCACAGCGGCGTACCAGGTGTCGGTGGTGTTGATCGAAGCCAACCGCCCTGCCCTTGCTCCTTTGCCGGTATTGACGCGTGGCGAAGTAAACCCGGTTTCTGGGCGCGAACGCGGTGTGCAGGTTTCCCCAACTCTGGTGCCGGCCCTGCCAACCCTGGAAGCCATAATGCCTGCCGGCAACCAGCCGGCCGCTCGTCTCGGACAAACCATCGTGCTGCGCGGCCATCACTTGAATGGCGGCGCACGCGAGGTGCGCGTGGCTAACCCGCGCTACGAAATCAGCGAGATGCTGACGGCCAGCGGGGCCAACTCAGGCGAGAGCATGGAACTGCTGATACCGGCAGCGCGAGCCGCCGACTTCCCGGTCGGCATCTATGAGGCGAGCGCCCGTCTGCTGCGCGACGGAGAAACCAGCTCACGGGAAAGCAATCGCCTGGCCTTCACCCTGGCTCCGAACATCACCAACCTGCCGCAGAACGTGGCGCGCGATGGCGATGGCGATGCCCAGGTGAGCATCGAATTCATACCCGAGTTGCGTGCTGGCCAGCGTGCCTCCCTGCTGGTCGGTCAGCGTGAAGTGCTGCCACAGAGTTTCGCCGCGCCGACCGACACCCTGGATTTTCTGATCGAACAGGCCGAGGCCGGCGTGCATCTGGTGCGCCTGCGTATCGACGGTATTGACAGCCCCATCGTCGATCACAGCAGCACACCGCCAACCTTTCTTAATTTACGGCTGACCATCACATGAACGCGCCCGCCGCCTTGGACTGGTCGACTGCCAATCAGCAGTGGTTGGTCGGCGAATTCGCTCGCCTGCGTGCCCTGCTTGGCGATAGCGACGACTTGCCTGCGCAAACCGCGGTATCCCGCGCGGAAATGGGCGCGCCGCCGGCCATCGATACCTTGATGCAGCTTTTCGAGCTGAGCGACTTCGAGCGCGATCTTTTGCTGCTCGTCGCTGGCGTAGAGATGGATGCCAGGCTGGGCCCGTTGTGCGCCCAGGCCAGCGGCCAGGCCAATCGCCCATGGGCAAGCTTCGCGCTGGCCATGAGCGCCCTGCCCGCCGCCCACTGGGATGCCCTGTCGCCCACCGAACCACTTCGTCGCTGGCGCCTGCTGGAAATAGACGAAAGCGCCGGTTTGACGGTTGGCCGTCTTCGTATGGACGAGCGCGTGTTGCACTACCTGGCCGGCCTCAATTATCTGGATCAGCGCCTGCAACCACTGCTGCAACCAGTCCCGCCGGCAGGCTTGATGTGCCAGGCGCATGCCGCAATCAGCGCGACCGCCAGCGCCCGTTTGCAACGCGATGGTGCCAGGCCGCGCACCATCCTGCTGAACGGCGATGATGCCCAGGGCCAGCTGGATGTCGCCGCCGACATTGCCTCGCGCCTGGGTGTTGCCCTGTATTGTCTGCGTGCTGCAGAAATTCCCACGAGCGCCCATGAGCAAGCTGCGCTGGCCACCCTCTGGCAGCGCGAAGCCGTGCTCCTGGGCAGCGCCCTGCTGATTGAGCTGCGCGATGACGACGGCAAGACGCTCGAACGCTTTGTCGAGCGCCTCGGCGGGCTGCTGATAATCGCCTCGCATGCTCCCACCCCGCTGGAGGGAGAAAACTTCAACGTGGAGCGTCCCGACGTGCCCGAGCAGCGCCGACTCTGGCGCGAGGCCATGGGCCCACGGTGCGACGAGCTGGCGCCGATCATCGATAGCCTGGCCGGTCAGTACCGACTCGGCGCCAGGCGTATCGCCAGTATCGCCGACCGACTCGGCACGGAGCTGGATCTGGCCGCACTGCACCGTGCCTGCAGAGCCGATGCCCCCGGTATGAGCGAGCTGGCACAACTCATAGCGCCGCGTGCCGAGTGGGACGACTTGGTGCTGCCCGAGGCGCAGCGCCGGGTGTTGCAGCAGGTCGCCGTGCATACCCGCCACCGCCTCACCGTGCACCACGACTGGGGCTTTGCCGACAAGAGCTCGCGCGGCCTGGGTATCTCCACCCTGTTCTGGGGCGACTCCGGCACCGGCAAGACCCTGGCCGCCGAGGTGCTGGCCAATACCCTGGGCCTGCCGCTCTATCGCATCGACCTGTCGGCAGTGGTCAGCAAGTACATCGGCGAAACCGAAAAGAACCTGCGCAAGGTCTTCGACCGCGCCGAAGAGCTCGGCGCCATCCTGCTGTTCGACGAAGCCGATGCGCTGTTCGGCAAACGCAGCGAGGTCAAGGACAGCCACGACCGCTACGCCAACATCGAGGTCAGCTACCTGCTGCAGCGCATGGAGGCATATCGCGGCCTGGCGATTCTCACCACCAACCACAAGGCAGCGCTGGACGGCGCCTTCGCCCGGCGCCTGCGTTTCGTGGTGCACTTCCCCTTCCCTGACCAGGCCCAGCGCGAGGCGCTCTGGCATGGCGTGTTCCCGCCGGCAACGCCACTGGGACAACTGGACTACCGCAAGCTGGCGCAGCTGACCGTGCCCGGCGGCACCATCAGCAATATTGCCCTGGCTGCCGCTTTCCTGGCCGCCGAGGCCGGCACCCCCGTGGATATGGTGCATTTGCTGCGGGCCGCGCATATCGAAGCCGGTAAACGCGACAAGCCGATTTCCGATGCAGAAACACGGGGCTGGGTATGAGCCTTATCGTCCTGCATATCGAGCGCTTGGTGCTACGTGGCATCGAGCCAGGTGATGCCAAAGCCTTGTCCGCCGCCTTGCAGGCCGAACTGCAGCGCCAGCTTGCAATATCTGGCATGGCGGACACGTTGAGTGACATCGGTCAGCCAGCGCGAATCAAGGTCGGCGAAGTGCGTAGCGCCGGAGCGGATCATCAAGGGCTGGGGCAAGCCATTGCCCAACGTCTTGCGAACGAATTGCATCCGGGGCATGCCTCTTAGCCCCCGTCGCTGCGGGAACTTTTCACACAGCGCCGGTTGTTTATTTGGATACAGGGAGCAGCACAGTGAAACAGGTCAGTAGAGAAAGCAGTCCGGCGATAACCAGCAACAAGGCTGCCCGCTCGACCCTGGACAGCGCTGACCGACATTCTCCGGCAGATATACTGTCCCAAGCCGCGCAGGAGTCGGCAACGCCACTCCCGCAGCCGCTGCGACAGCATCTTGGCGCTCACCTGGAGCACGACTTCAGCCAGGTTCGTGTGCATAGCGGGCGCGCCTCCATGGCCGCTGCAGATCAACTGGGCGCGCGGGCCTACACCCTGGGCCGTGATATTCACCTGGGCAGCGAGGCCATAGGACTTCCCGCCAGCGAGCGTCAGCATCTGCTGGCACACGAGGCCATTCATACGGTGCAGCAGGGTGGGCGCCTAGTCAAGCCGGGCGAGCATCTGCCCGTAAGCCGTCCGAGCGATCCTGCCGAGCATGAGGCCCATGCATTGGCCGATCTGCTCGAACGCTCGCCCTCACCGTCCCTGGCCGCACGCGATCAGCTGCTGCACAGGGTGCAGCACAATGTGGCGCCCCATGTGCAGCGCGACTTGAAGAAGGACTACAAATCCGCCGACGGCACCTTCAAGACCAACCTCAAGACCGAAAGCCATGCCGGAGCCAAGAACGGCATGAGTGGCACGATCAAGTTCACGGCCAGCGATACTGCACCGGACTCGACCAACATTCGTTTGTTGCAGGTCGTCAGACTCGAAGATCTGAGCACAGGGAAAGACTACGTTTGGTCTGGGGCAGAGGCTGATCGCAACAAGGTGCAGAGCACCGCCGATAGCAGCACTGGTGTCGAGGCTGGATTCTTTGTTGACCACTCAGCGGCAGCCGCATCGCCACGCACGGCCAAGGCAGACGCGGCCGTATCACCCTATTACCGTGACTATTGGCCCAGTGCGAGTAGCAGCCAGGACGGTAGCAAGGTAGGCAAAACTGTCAGCGAAGCATCGCTTTGGGACTATCCAGGCTGGAGCCAGAAATGTCGGTTCAGCTTTGAAACGGCCGCCAAAGCTGCCGACACAGGCTATGTATACGCCACACTGACCTGGGGCTTCACCATCAGCGACCCAGCCAAAGGCACGGTGACCGGCGAACATGCCTCGGCGAACTATGCGCAGTCCGCCACCTTCAATGCCGCGCTGACGGCATTCAACGAGCACTACAAGAACCCCGGCGCCTCCACGGCGCCGACCAAGTAGGAGCAGACGCCAATGTCTGCCGATGCCCGTTTGAGCGAACTGCTCGCCGCGCTTGATACCGCGCCAGATGAGCTGCATGGCGATATCACCCCAGCCGTGTTGGCACTGGCCAAACTGGGTTGGGTGGCCGCTCCTGCCCTGCTCGATCACATGCTGTCCGAGTCGGCGGATACCCGTCTGCACGCTCAACGTGCCTTCGAGGGCATTGTCATGCAGGACTTCGGTTTTGTCCGTGGTCGCGGTTTTGCCAAAAGCGACGATGAGAGCCACTTCCGCGAACTCTGGGCTAGTCACGGCGCCTATGCCCATGACGCCAGTGAAGTCCGCCGATGCATGGCGGTCGAGGCCTGGCGGAGCTGGCTCAAGGAGCAGGGACATGACTGAACGCAAACGCATTAACCAGGTCGCGGAGCTCAGCAACCAACTCGAACGAGGCACGCTGTTTGCCCATACAGCCTTGGGTGAAAACGCCTTGCGCCTGAACCAGCTGCAGGCAGTGGTACATGGCCTGGCCGATCTGCTGATTGCCAAAGGTGTCGTAGACAGTAGCGAGCTTGGCCTGGCCATGCAGCGCGTGGATGAGGAGTTGCGCCAACGTGGCGAACAGCTTGGCCCCGGCACCCTGATTCGTGTCGAACCCATCGAAGATCAGCCCCAAGCAGCCATGGTCGACTGCGAGAGTCGCCTACCCATCTGCAAGGCTGTGTGCTGCCGTCTCAACTTCGCCCTCAGCGTGACGGAAATTGAAGACGGCCACGCGCGTTGGGACCTGGGTCAGCCCTACCACATTCGCAAGCAAGCCGATGGTTGTTGCGTGCACCAGACAGGCAAGGGTTGCGCTATCTACGATCACCGTCCCGGCGTCTGCCGGCGCTACAGCTGCGCTAAGGACCCGCGAATCTGGAGCGACTTCGAGGGCCGAATACTCAATCACGAATGGATTGCGCAGAACCTTGGTAGCGCAGCACGACCACGCGCAACAGCCGTACTCATGCACGGGATAGAAGCCCCCAAAGGAGAGTCAGCATGAGCCAGGTGCGCGCCCCTGTCAGCGGGAAGCCCGAGTAATGAACGCTCGCCCCAGCCTGTCTCCCGTGGCCACGGCACTGCCAGCAACCACGCTGCTGCAGCGCAAGTGTGCCTGCGGCAAGGGCGCATCTGCATTGAGTGAAGACTGTGAGGATTGCCAGCGTGCTCAGGCATTTGGCTTGCAACCCCGACTGGCAGTAGGCGCCAGCGATGATCCGCTTGAAGTGGAGGCTGATCGCGCAGCGGCACAAGTGCTGAGTACAACCAGTGACCCAAGCCATCTCAAGCCATGCACGGCTACACATCTGAGTCGTTTTTCGACAGAACAAGCATCGGCACAAACCGCACCAGAAAGCGTGACGCAGACATTAAACAGCAGTGGCGAAGCGCTTTCTCCCGAGACAAGGGGCTTCTTCGAACCACGCTTCGGCCACGACTTTGGCCGAGTACGGGTACACCGTGACAGTACTGCAGCAGCCTCAGCGCAAGAGATTGCGGCGCATGCCTATACCGTCGGCCAGCATGTGGTCTTCGCCCGCGGTCGTTATGAGCCCTCCAGCGCTAGCGGACGCGCGCTGCTGGCGCATGAACTGGCCCATGTGGTGCAGCAGCGCCAGGCCCCCGAGCACCGGCCAACGCAACAGCTCGAAGTGGGCGCCAGCGGAGACGGGCTGGAGCGTGATGCCCACGGCGCGGCAAACCGGGTGCTGACTGGACAGGCCGCAGGCGTCACGGGGGTACTCCGGCGCCAGCGCATCCAGCGTTTTTCCGTCACGGAGGAGGCTGCCGGAGGTTGTGGCGTCTGTTATGGCGCTGTTTATGGCGGCCTGGGGCCGGCCGAGGCCGGCAACGCGGCCCATGCCATCGTCCAGCTAGCCTTTCTTGCCCACTTGCCCCGCGGACGTGTGGAACTGCCATTCAGCAGTCCGACTGATGACAACGGCCGGCTCGATCTGGCGATTGTCACCCATGCGAACGGCCTACCGGCTCGTGTGCAGATCGGCGAAATCAAGCCGGCAACACCCCATGGCGAACAACAGGGCATGGACGACCTGGATTTCTACGAAATGGCCGTTCGTGAGTTTTACTCCCTGCAAAACCCTAACGTAGTGGTTGAACGTCTGGTGACCCGCATTCCGGTTGGCCGAGGCCTGCCGATGCCTGACCCGATTGCCACTCTGGCGGGCTGTGTCGTACAGCGCCTGGGGGTAGTCATGATGCGTCCTGGCTTATACGGCTACTTCTGCGACCCACCATTCTCCCAGGCACGACGACTCTGCTCCTGTCGCCCACCGGAACCGCGGCGCGAACCCCTGGATGTTCCCGTTCCGGTTCCGATCAGCCCCCCCGTCAGGGTTCCACACGCTCCACCCCAGGGAGTGGGCGTTCCCGAAGCGCCCCCGGTTGGTGACCGAGTTCCAGATGCGCCCCCCGTCACGGTGCCAAATCCAGAGGGTGCTCCAGAAGGTGCTCCTGAGGCAGCGCCCGACCCTGACAATGTAATTCCTTTTCCTGGACGACCACGTCCAGGCACCGAGGAAGCACCAGAGACGGCGCCCGAAGGCGAGCCGGAGTGGATACCTGCTGCCGCGCGTACCGCACTCCTCGGAGCGGCACTGACAGCCGTTGCGCTCATGGCACGAACGGCTATTCGCAACGCGCCACGGATGGCCTTACGGCGCGCCCTGGTGTACGCCGAGGCGGCAGCGGCACTGGCACTGGTCGTGCTCTATTCCAGTCGGGTGGAAGCCCGTGTCGGACCGGGCGAATCACCGTTGGAAACCATCTTCGAAGCCATGCGTACTGATGGCATCGAAGTGCCACCCGAACTACGCGAGCGTATCGAGAATGATCCGGCGCTGCGTGCAACCCTGGAACAGGCCGCGCAGACCGGCGACTTGTCTGCCGCGCAGCAACAACTGGCCTCGCAGATGATGCAGGTGATCGCCGAGCACCCGGACCAGTTCAGCGAAGCAGACTTGCGCATGCTGGCAGCGGCCACTGAAACGGCCAGTGGCGGCGATGCTGCGGTACAGCCGACAGTCGAAACCCTGCGTGCAGCCATCGAGGCCCGGCGCCGTGGTGAACCAATCGAAGACATAGTCGGTGGTTCCGCAAGCGGTACTGGCCCAGCCGCAGCTGACGGCAGCACAGATAGCGATACCGCATCGGCTCCAGGCGAAACAACCGCCGTGCCATTGCCGGGTATATCCGACGAGCTCAACCAGCGCCTGGCGAGCAATCCCGAGATACGTCGGCTATTCGATGCCATGACCGGACAGGGCGAAGGGCCGGCCGTTACCGCAGAGGTAGTGGAACGCTTCCTGGCCATAGTGCCGACGGATCTCAACCGTGACGAGGCAGGCCGCCTCATCACCGGCCTGCAGACGGTCGACGGGCAAACAGTCGAGGAAATACTGGCCAGCCTGCAGAGCGCTGTTGGCAGCCTGCGAGGTGAAGGTGCGGCACCTGCCGCTGAGGTAGCCCCCGCTACCCCACCATCAGCAGAGCCGCCCAGTGCCCGCACCGAAACGCCCGCGGCAACACCAGCGTCCGATGAGGGGCGCCGCGTTGCCGAGCGGCTGCGGGATACCACGGCCACTGAGCAGATCCTCATCCCCACTGCCGGTATTACCGCAGGTCAGCGGATGAGTGTGTTCGTTGCGCGGATGCATGGCCGCTACCTGGTGGGAGGCTTCCTTGCGTTCACCCCACGGGAGCGGCAAGCCAACGGAGTATGGAGCGCAACCATGCATCCGACCCGTTGGTACAACCAGTCCGGGCAGTTCGTCGAGACACAGCCCGGCTCGGATACCGCAACCACAATCACCCCTGTAAGCAACTGAGCGGAGCCTGACATGACCCTGAGCACGTCCCCCCGCCTGATCAAAGCCGGCTTGGTCATGATCGACCCACAGTCGGCACAGGTGCGCAGGGTTATTGCCCTGCAGTACAACCCAGAAAAACTCACCCGCAGCCTGCAGGTACAGGGTGCCGCTGAAGGGGCTGAACGTTCCGAGGCGTTGCGCCTGAAGGGGCCGGCGGTGGAGACCTTTCAGCTGGAGGCCGAGGTCGATGCCGCCGACCAGTTGCAGTTCCCCGAACAGCACCAGACCGTTGTGGATGCGGGTATCGGACCGCAGCTGGCGGTGTTGGAGTCGCTGGTCAACCCGACCGCCGCCGACCTGTTGGCCGGCAAGGCGCTGGCGGCGGCGGGCACCCTGGAAATCGCGCCGATGGAGTCGGCCCTGGTGCTTTTTGTCTGGGGCGCCAAACGCATCGTGCCGGTACGGGTAACCAGCTTTTCCATCGTCGAAGAGGCGTTCGACCCGCTGCTCAACCCGATCAACGCCACCTGCAACCTCAGTCTGCGCGTGCTCTCGGTGGATGACCTCGGTTTCGATCACAAGGGCGGCGGGCTGTTCATGGCCTACCTGCAATCGCGCGAGAAGCTGGCGAGCAAGGCCGCCACCTTCGGCTTCGACGCACTGGGCATCGGAGGCCTGCCATGACCGATCCACTCAAGGCCTTTATGCAGGCCAACGCCCTCACCGCCCCGGCTTTCAGTCCGGACAGTCGTTACCACGGCCTGGACATCGCCCAGTGGACGCGCGCCGACGGCGAGGTGCTGAGTTATGTACGGCGGCGTTTCGTGCCACCGCCGGAGAACTTCGCCAGCCTCGGTGAGCATCGGGTGGAGACCGGTGATCGCATCGACAACCTGGCCGCCCGTTACCTGGGCGACCCGCAGCAGTACTGGCGGTTGTGCGACGGCAACGGTGCACTGCGTCCTGCCGAGCTGACCGAAACAGTCGGCCGCACCTTGCGTATCACCCTGCCGGAAGGCGTGCCGGGAGTGGACTCATGAGCAATGCCGTGCATCTCAGCCTGCTGATCGGCCCGATCATTCCGCTACCGGTGCCGGCGATGCTGATCGACGCCCTGGAAGAAGTCACCGTGACCAGTGCCAGCGAAGGTGCCAGCGGCTTTCAGTTGCGCTTCAAGGTCAACAGCAAGTCCGAGCTCAATACCCTGTTCCTGATCGCCGTGGGCAACAACACCAGTCTGGGTACGCCGCCGCTGCGGGTGGTGCTGATTGTCACCCTCGGCGGTCGCCCGCAGCCGCTGTTTGACGGGGTACTGACCAACGTCGAGGTGCAGGCCGGGCAGAACCGTCAACCGGGCAGTATCACCATCACCGGTGAGGACCTGACCAAGGTCATGGACCTGGTCGACTTCTCCGGCCTGCCCTACCCGGCCATGCCGGTGGAGGCACGGTTTGCGCTGATCTGCGCCAAATATGCAGCGTTCGGCATCATCCCCTTGCCGATTCCTTCGTTTTTTCCCGATGTGCCGATTCCCATCGAGCGTATCCCCGCCCAGCAGGGCACGGACCTGGCCTATATCCACCAGCTGGCCGAGGAAGTCGGCCATGTGTTCTACATCGAACCGGGCGAGGTGCCGCTGACCAACATTGCCTACTTCGGCCCGGAGATCAAAGTCGGCCCGCCGCAGCCGGCGTTGAACATCGACATGGACGCGCACACCAACGTCGAGTCGCTGAATTTCAGCTTCGACCCGACCAAGGGCGTACTGCCGATCGTATTCATCCAGAACCAGATGACCCGCGTACCCATCCCCATTCCGATTCCCAACCTCAATCCGCTGCAGCCGCCTCTGGGTGTGCTGTCCTCGCCGCTGGCCAACCTCAAGATCATGAAGGACACGGCGAAGATGAACCCCATGCAGGCCATCTGCACCGGTCTGGCCGAGGCGAAGAAGTCCCAGGACTCGGTTAGCGCCAGCGGTAGCCTCGACGTGCTGCGCTACGGCCGCATCCTGCGCCCACGGCGGCTGGTTGGGGTACGCGGCGCCGGCATCGCCTACGACGGCCTGTACTACGTCAGCAGCGTCACCAGCACCCTGGCCCGCGGCAAGTTTAGCCAGAGCTTCAACCTGACCCGCAACGGTCTGATCTCCATCACGCCAACGGTGCCCGCATGAGCCAGCAACGCTACTACGGTAAATACCGCGGCATGGTCTTGAACAATATCGACCCCATGCAGCAAGGCCGTCTGCAGGTACAAGTACCCGACGTCGCCGGGCTGATCCCGGTGAGCTGGGCCATGCCTTGCGTGCCGGTGGCCGGCATCCAGAACGGCATGGTGGCACTGCCAATGATCGGCTCCGGGGTGTGGGTGGAGTTCGAGCAGGGTAATCCGGACCACCCGATCTGGGTTGGATGCTTCTGGGGCAGCGCCGCAGAGATTCCCGCGCTGGCCCTGGCTACCCCACCCGGCCTGTCGGCGATCACCTTCCAGACACCACTGCAGAACGGCCTGACCATCTCCGACCTGCCCGGCCCCACGGGCGGAATCATGCTCAAGAGCGCCACCGGCGCGACGCTGATCGTCAACGACACCGGCATCTACATCCAGAACGGCAAGGGCGCCATGCTCACGCTGGTGGGCCCGACAGTAACCATCAACAACGGTGCGCTTACGGTGATTTAGACAGCGCACAGGTGGCCACGATGCAGTTCCGTGGATAAGGAACAAGGAGGCAGGTATGGACAGGCAAACAACCCAGCGGCGCCCGCAGAGCAACCTTCGGCCGTGCGCCATGTTCCGCGCGGAGGGTTGCTGAAATGCCCGGCCCCCTCCTCCACGTCGGCGCCAGCGTGCTCTGCGCCCACGGTGGTACCGCCACTCCTACGGTGCCCAACCCTCGGGTGCTGGTCAGCGGCCAGCCGACCGTGCTGATAAGCGGCCCTTACGTGATCGCCGGCTGCCCGTTCAACGTCTCCGGCAGCCCGGTGCCCTGCGTGACCGGACAGTGGCTGGTGGCTGCGACGCGGGTGCTTTCCAACGGCCAGCCACTGCTGCTGATGGACAGTCAGGCGGTGTGCGCCCCCAACGGTACGCCGCTGCTGCCGGTCGCCGCACAGACTCGGGTAATAGGGAGCTGATCATGACCCAACGCCTGCACTTCCCTTATAGCTTCGATGGCCACGGCCGCAGCCGTGAGGCCGACGAGGCCAGCTGGATTCGTGGCCTGATTCACCAGGTGCTGTTCACCGCCCCTGGCGAACGGGTGATGCGCCCGGATTTCGGCAGCGGCCTGCGCGAGCTGGTATTCGCGCCGAATAGCCCGGAGCTGGCTGCCACCGTGCAGTTCCTCGTGCAGGGTGCGTTGCAGCAGTGGCTGGCCGACCTGATCCAGGTCGAGTCGGTCGAAGTCAGCGCGGTCGACGCGCGCCTGGCTGTGCAGGTGCAGTACCGCATCCTGCGCACCAACCAGCGCCACGCGGACAGTTTTGTCCAGGGAGCAGCGGCATGATCTATCACTGCTGCGAAGAAAACCGCCGGGCGCTGGTGGATGCCCACCCAACCCTCAACGGCATCGATTTCCTCGAAGTGCTCGACCTCGATGCACCGCCTGGCAGTCCGCGCCAGCGCACCCTGCTGGTTCGCCTGCTGAAGCCAGTGCCGGCCGGCCTCAGCCCGGAAAATCTGCACATCAGCGGTGGCGAGCGCGTGCGCCAGGTGAATATCGAGTGGGTAGCCATTGCCAGTGCCCCACCGCCCCAGGCCAATGCCGCCGAACAGGCGCTGCTGCTGGCCCTGACGGAACCTAATCATGTGCTGGTGGTGCGTACCGACAGCGACGGTGACCATTCCACCTATCAATTGCAGCTGCGCCGGGCCGGCTCGCTCGACACCCCGCTGGCGGACTTCGACCCGCGCCTGTCGGCGGTGGATTTCGCCTTCAAGGTCGAATGCCCCAGCGACTTCGACTGCAAACCGCAGCACGACTGCCCGGAGCCGGCTAAGGCCAGCCCCGACATCAACTACCTGGCGCGCGACTATGCCAGTCTGCGCCGCCTGGTGATGGATCGCCTGGCCCGGCAAATGCCCGGTTGGCGCGACCGTAGCCCGGCGGATCTGGCCACCACCCTGGGCGAACTGATTGCCTATGTCGGCGACCTGCAGCACTACCAGCTCGACGCCGTCAGTACCGAGGCTTATCTGCACACCGCGCGCAAGCGCAGCAGCCTGCGCCGTCATGCCCTGCTGGTGGACTACCCGTTGCACGAAGGCTGTAACGCCCGCGCCTGGCTGCATCTGGAGGTCAGCGGCGGGCCTTTCGCGCTGCCTGCTGGGCTACGTTTCTACACCAAGGTACCGGGCGTGCCGGCGCGCATCCTCGCTGACTCGCCGCAGGAGCGCCTGGCGCTGCAGGGCGGCCCACTGGTGTTCGAACCGATGCACGCCATCACCCTACGCGCCGAACACAATCGCCTGTTTTTCCATACCTGGAGCGACGCCCGCTGCTGCCTGCCAGTAGGCGCCACAACGGCCACTCTGCGTGGCCACCTGCCCGACCTCGCGGTCGGCGACGTGCTGGTGTTCCAGGAAGTCATCGGCCCGCTCACCGGCGCGGCGGCGGACGCCGACCCGGCGCGGCGCCATGCGCTGCGCCTGAGCCGGGTGCGGGCTTTCGATGGCAGCGACCCGCTGCTCGATCCATTGGACGACAGCGAGATCACCGAGATCGCCTGGCACGCCGATGATGCGCTGCCTTTTGCCCTGTGCATCTCCAGCGAAACCGACGAGGCCCACGGCAGCCTGCAGCTGGCCGATGTCAGTGTCGCCCTGGGTAACATGCTGCTGGTGGATCACGGCCGCAGCGTCGCCGGCGAGGTCCAGGAAACCGTGCCGGCGCCCGCCTGGCAATACCCGGCCAGTGCGGGTGGCTGCCAGCGCCAGGCGCCTGAGCCACTGCCGCCGCGTTACCGGCCGCTGCTGGCCGAAGCGCCGGTTACCCACCAGGGCCGCGTATTGCGTCGGGTGCTGGAGGGCGGCCTGCAACGCCGCGAATGGGTGACGTTCGACCCAGCAGCCTCGGCCAGTGCCGCCCTGCACTGGCGCAGCGCCGACGCGATTGCCACCCTGCGCCTGGAAAGTGGCCCAGTGGGCAGCCCGCAGCACTGGAGTGGGCAACGTAACCTGCTGGACAGCAAGGCCGAAGACCGCCACTTCACCCTCGAAGCCGAAAACGATGGCAGCGCCCGCTTACGTTTCGGCGACGACCGCCACGGCAGGCGGCCGGACAGCGGCACTGAATTTCGCGCCTTCTATCGGGTCGGCAATGGCCCGACTGGCAACGTCGGCTCCGGCAGCATCGCCCATGTGGTCAGCGCCGAAGCGCGCCTGCTGGCCGTCGGCAACCCCTTGCCGGCGCGCGGCGGTGAGACCGCCGAGGCCGTCGCCGAATTGCGCCGCGCCGCACCTCAGGCCTTCCGCACCCAGGAGCGCGCCGTTACCCCGGCCGACTATGCCGAAGTCACCGAACGCCTTGCTGGCGTGCAACGCGCCGCCGCCGGACTGCGCTGGACCGGCAGCTGGCACACGGTATTCGTCACTGTCGACCGCGAGGGTGGCGCACCGGTCAACGCGCCTTTTGCCGCGAACGTGGTCGAGCATCTGGATCGTTATCGCATGGCCGGCCATGACCTGCAGGTCAACGAACCGCTCTATGTGTCGCTGGAAATCGACCTGCTGGTGTGCGTCAAGGCCGGTTACTTCCGCAGCGATGTGCGCCGTGCCCTGCTCGACGTGCTGAGCAATCAGCAGCGGGCCGACGGTAGCCGTGGACTGTTCCATCCGGACAACTTCAGCTTCGCTCAGACCTTTTTCCTCAGCCCGCTGTATGCCGCAGCGCGAACCGTGGCCGGCGTCGCTGCCGTGCAGGTGACACGCTTCCAGCGTCAGGGCCAGGACGATCCGAAACCACTGGCTGATGGCTTTATGCGACTCGCCCGCTTGGAAATCGCCCGCCTCGACAACGATCCCAACTTCCCCGAGCACGGTGTGCTGCGGCTCGCCCTGCATGGAGGCAAATGATGAGCGGCAAGACTGACTGCGACTGCTGCACCGGTGTCGACGCCGACACGCCACGGCGCATTAGCAATCCACCCGGACTGGCGGCGATCGACTACCGCATCGGCCGTCATGCCGATTTTCTCGCCAGCCTGCAGGCGCGCCTGTCCAGCGCCGAATACCCGGCCCTGGCCGCGCTCAGCAGTCGTGAGAGCAGCGATTTCACCCTGGCCCTGGGTGATGCCCTGGCCTGTTCGCTGGACGTACTCAGTTTCTACACCGAGCGCTATGCCCAGGAGCACTATCTGCGCACCGCCACCGAACAGCAGTCGGTGCGGCAGATGGCGCGCCTGATCGGCTATCGCCTGGCGCCCGGGGTCGCCGCTTCCACCTACCTGGCCTTCACCTTGCAGAGCGCACCCGGCCAACCCAGCGAACCGATCGTCATTCCGCTCGGCAGCAAGGTGCAGAGCGTGCCTGGGCAGGACGAAAAAGCGCAGACCTTCGAGACCCTGGCGCCAACACCGGCACGCGCCGAGTGGAACGCTGTGCCGGCGCTGGCAAGCCGCGCCTGGCGCCCGCAAAAAGGCGATACCGAGTTGTGGCTGGCTGGTGTGGCAACTCAGCTGCAGCCCGGAGATGCGATCCTGATCGTCGGCGACGAGCGTGAGCAAGCCCCGGGCAGCGAGCGCTGGGATGTGCGTGTGCTGGCCAAGGTTGAGGCGGACAACAACAACGCCCGCACCCGCGTGGCCTGGAGTCATCCACTGGGCAGCGGTTTCCCGGCCATGAACCCGAGTGGCAATGGCGCCAAGGTCTTCGCCCTGCGCCAGCGCACTGCGCTGTTTGGCCACAACGCGCCCGATCCCAATCTGTTCGGCCCGGACAACCCGCAGATCGGCCATCAGATCGACAAGAGCTCCAGCAACAACTGGCGCTGGGCCAACTTCAGCCTCGATCCGACGGCTGTTGACCTGGATACCGACAACGCCAAGATCGTCGCCGGCAGCTGGTTTGCCCTGGTGTCCAACAACCCCGCCTATGGCAGCGCCGACCTGCCCGGCTACGTCGAACTTTACCGCGCCGAGCGGGTGATCCATCGCACGCGCAGCGCCTTTGCGCTGTCCGGCAAGGTCACCCGCATCACCCCGGACAGCAACGAAAACCTCACCAGCAGCACGTTCCCCCTGCGGCAGACCCTGGTTCTGGCGCAAAGCGAAGCGCTGGAGGTTATCGCCACACCACTGTTCCATCCGGCGCATGGCGACGTGCTGGAACTCGAGCCGCGCGTCGAAGGCTTACTACCTGGCCAGGCGCTGGCTCTCGCTGGCCGCCGCCAACGTATTGCCGTGCGCGCCAGCGGTCTTGCCCTGCAGCTCGATGAGGGTGGCAGCGTGGCGCTGGAACAGGACGATGAACTGTTCATGCTGGCCCCGGCGGATCGCCTGTTCGGCAGCACCCCGGTGGCCCTCGGTGCCGAAGAATTTGCCGGTTTGCTCGGTAACGTCTCGGTCACCCTGCGCCTGAGCCTGCTGGACCGAGACGGGCGCAGTGGCCAACTGCAGACCAAGGCCAGCCAAATCCGCTTGGCGCCGGGGCGCAAGGACGATCCCCAGGTGCGCGAGATCGCCATTATCGGCGACACGGCGCAGGCCATCAGCCATGACCGCGACCACACCCGCCTGCAATTACAGGGCAGCTTGCAGCAGGTTTTCGAGCGTGCCAGCTTGCGCATCAACGGCAACGTTGCCCCGGCCAGTCACGGTGAAACGGTGGAAGCCATCCTTGGCGATGGCAACGCGGCGCAGGCCAACCAGCGCTTCGCGCTCAATCAGGCACCGTTGACCTACCTCAGCGCCAGCACCCCCAGCGGCCGCGCTTCGACCCTGGAGGTGCGGGTCAATGATGTGCTGTGGAGCGAGGTGCCGACGCTGTACCAGAGCGCTGCCAATGCGCGGCGTTACACCACCAGTCAGGACGAGGCTGGCTACACCACCCTGCAGTTCGGCGACGGCCAGTCCGGCGCGCGCCTGCCCAGCGGGCACAGCAACGTGCGCGTGCGCTATCGCAAAGGCCTGGGTGCGGCCGGCAATCTGGCCGCCGGCAAGCTCACCACCCTGCTATCACGGCCCCTGGGCGTCAGCGAAGTGAGCAACCCGGTGCCCGCCAGCGGCGGCGAGGATGGCGAAGCCCTGGAACAGGCCCGCAGCAATGCGCCCCTGACCGTGCTGACCCTGGATCGTGCGGTATCCATCGCCGACTATGCCAACTTCGCCCGCGCCTTCGCCGGCATCGACAAGGCCCATGCCCTGTGGATTCCCAGCGGCCCGGCACGAGGAGTATTCCTCAGCCTGGCCGGAGCGCAAGGCGCCCAGGTGAATGCCAGCGACTCCACCTATGCGGCGCTGCGCACTGCCTTGCTCAGTTATGGCGATCCGCTGATGCCGCTGCGCATCGCCAGCTATGGCGATGCCCGCTTCCGCTGTCGGCTGGCAGTCAAGGTGCTGGCGGGCTTCGATAACGAGCGGGTCCTGCACCAGGTCGAAAGCCGCCTGCGCGAGCACTTCGGCTTTGCCAGGCGAGATTTCGGCCAGACCGTTTCGGTGGATGAAGTGGCCGCCGTGGCCCATGGCATCGCCGGTGTGCAGGCGGTGCAGGTCACTCGCCTGTATCGCCAGGGCCAGGCCGCCGGCTTGGTACCGCGCTTATACGCCGCCGTTCCGGTCGCCTCGCCCAATAGCCTGCCGCAGGCGGCGGAACTGCTGACCCTGGCCAGCGCGCCAGTGGAACTGGAGGTGCTGCCATGAGCCTGGACGCGCAATCCCTGTTTAACCTGCTGCCGGCCATCCAGCGTATCCGCGACGCCGAACTGGCTGCGTCCGAAGGCCTTCAGCGCGGCCCGCTGGAGGAGCTGGTGGCCTTGCTGGCCGAGCAGCTCGGCGTTGCCGAAGAAGGCCTGGAACAGCTGTACGACGACCTGTTTATCGAAACCTGTGCCGACTGGGTGGTGCCCTATATTGGTGATCTGATCGGCTACCAGAGCCTGCATCAGGTGGTGCCCAGGGTGGCCAGCCCGCGCGCCGAAGTGGCCCATACCATCGCCCTGCGTCGGCGCAAAGGCACCGCAACCGTGCTGGAGCAGTTGGCCCGCGATGTCACGGGCTGGGACGCCCGCGCCGTGGAATATTTCCAGCGCCTGTGCGCCACCCAGTACATGAACCATCTGCGCCCGCAGGCCCTGCAGACGCCCGACCTGCGCCAGGGCCAGGCGCTGGAGTGGCTGGGTACGGCCTTTGAAACGGTCAATCGCAGCGTCGATGTGCGGCGTATCGAGTCCGGCCGTGGGCGGCACAACATCACCAACGTCGGTCTACACCTGTGGCGTATTCAGGCCTACGCGCGCAGCCAGGCGCCCTGCCTGCGCGCCGGGGCGCGGCGTTACCGGGCCAGCCCGCTGGGCCATGACCTGACGCTGTACAACAAGCCACAGGTGGAAGACGACATTGGCCACCTGGCCGAGCCGGACAACGTGCCCTGGCCACTGTCGCGGCGGCGCCTGCAGGCACACCTGCAGCGCCACTACGGGGTCCGTGCCAATGCGACAGCGGCTCTGGACAACCCGACGCCGAGCCTGCAGCTGTGGGTCGATGGCACCTTGATCGAGCGTGAACAGATCTGTATCTGCAATCTGGCTGACGAAGGCGGCAGCTGGGCCCATACCCCTCCGGCGAACGGCAGTTACTCCATTGACCCGCTACTGGGGCGCATCGCCCTGCCCGCCGATGCCCCGGACCCAGCCTTCGTGCAGTTGACCTGGCACGAGGGCTTCAGCGCCGATATCGGCGGCGGTGAGTATGAACGCGGCGCTGACCTGCCCGTGCCGCCCCCCGAACGCACGCTGGTGCGGGTGCCCGATGATCAGCCGACCCTGGCCGCTGCGCTGGTCGCACTGGCCGGCGACGGTGTGCTGGAGATCACCGATAACGGCCGCTACGAGGAAGCACTGGCAATTCAGGTGGCCGCCGATGGCGCGCTGGAAATCCGTGCGCGCAATGGCCGGCGACCGCATCTGGTGCTGAGTGCCCTAACCATCAGCGGAGCTGTCGACAGCGCCTGTCGGCTTAACGGCCTGCTGATCAGCGGCGCCCCGCTGCAGGTGCCGGCCGCTGCCGGAAATGCCTTGGCGCGCCTGGAGCTGCATCACTGCACGTTGGTGCCCGGCATCGCGCTGGATGCATCCGGCCAGCCGCTGCAGGCAAACGTGCCCAGCCTGCAACTGGAGATCGCCAGTTTGCAGACGCTGCTCGCCAGTTGTCTGGTCGGCGCCATCCGCGCCCACGAGCATGCTGCACTAGTGGCCAGCGACAGCCTGATCGACGCCTGCGCGCGCGATGCCGTGGCCTTCGCCGCGCCTGATGCTGTCTCGCCTGGCGCGGCCCTGTCGCTGAACGCCTGCACCCTGATCGGCAAGCTGCACACCAGCGAAATCGGGCTGATCTCCAACAGCATCCTGTTCGCCGCCCTGGCGCCTGGAGACAGCTGGGCGGTGCCGGTGCGGGCGGCGCGCAAGCAGGTCGGCTGCGTGCGCTTCAGCTGGCTGCCGTTCGACTCCATCGTGCCCCGACGCCATCGCTGCCAGCCGGCATCGGCCTCGGCCGCACGACACATCGCCCCGCGTTTCACTGCACTGCGTTACGGCACCCCGGCCTATGGCCAGCTCGCCTCATCTACCGCGCTGGAAGTCCTGCAGGGCGCGGACGATGAAAGCGAAATGGGCGTCTTCCACCAACTGTACGGCGCACAGCGGGTCAGCAACCTGCGTATCCGTCTCGCGGAATACCTGCGAGTGGGCTTGCGTGCCGGCATCTTCCACGAATCCTGAGGGAGCATCATGAGCTTCGATCTGAGTCGAATCCGCTTCGACGCCCGCCGCGACTTCCTCGGCGTCGTCATGCAACAGGGTCGGGTCCAGCTGGACGCCGACTGGAACGAATGGGTCGCCCAGCTGGCCCGGCGCATCCAGGCCGGCGCCCTGGACACCTACGGCGGCAACGTGGTGCCGCGCATCACCCCGGACGGCTTTCGCATCCAGGCCGGTGGTGGCAGTTTCAGCATCGGTGTCGGGCGCATCTATGTGGATGGCCTGCTGGCGGAAAACCACGGCGCCGCGCCCAATGCCTGGGAGCCGCGCCTGGCCGAGCTGACCGGCAGCACTGCGCTGGGCTACACCAGCCAGCCCTACTACCCCAATCCGCCGGCCCTGCCCCAGGGCGGGCCGCACCTGGTGTATGTCGATGTCTGGCAGCGTGATGTCACGGCCGTCCAGGCGCCCGATCTGGTCGAGAAGGCGGTTGGCGTGGACAGCACCGGACGGCTGCAGACGGTGTGGCAGGTCAAGGTGCTGGCCAATGTCGGCAACAGTACATGCGCCACCGAGGATGAGGATGTGCCCGGTTGGCAGGCGCTGATCGCGCCCTCGGCGGCCCGCCTGTCTACCGCCACCGGGGTGCCCAGCTTCGAGCCCGATCCGTGCCAGGTGCCGCCCGCCGCTGGTTATCGCGGGCTGGAGAACCAGCTGTACCGGGTTGAAGTACATCGTGGCGGCACGCTCGGCACGGCCACATTCAAATGGTCGCGGGACAACGCCACGGTGGCCTCGCGGGTCAGCCATATCAACCCGGCGCGTGACCGCATTACCGTGGAAAGCATCGGCCGCGACGACGTGTTGCGCTTTCACGACGGCGACTGGGTGGAAGTGACCGATGACTGGCGTGAGCTGCACGGTCTGCCCGGCGAACTGCGGCGCATCCGCGTGGCCGGTGGCGTGGACGAAAGCGCCCGCACCTTGCAGTTTGATCTGGCTCTGCCAGCCGGCATGTTTCCCACCAATGCCCAACAGGCCACAGCGTCTGCACGCAACACCCGGGTACGGCGCTGGGATCAAGCCGGCGTGGTGCGCCGCGAGAACGGCAACCAGGTGCAGGACCTCAACGCCCCGGGCGCCGCTGGCGACATCCAGATTCTCGCCGCCGGTACCCGTCTTTTCCTCGAACACGGCATTCTGGTCGACTTCAACCTGGCGCCAGCTGGTGGCCAGTTCAAGACTGGCGACTACTGGGTATTCGCCGCCCGCACCGTGGATGCCAGCATCGAGGTGCTCACCCAGGCGCCGCCACTGGGTATCCACCATCACTATGCGCGCCTGGCGATGGTCAACTTCCCTGACAACGAAACCGACTGCCGCGTGCTCTGGCCGCCGATTGCCGAGGGCGAAGGCTGCGATTGCACGGTGTGCGTCAGCGCCGAGGGCCACAACAGCGGCGTGGCCACCATCCAGCAGGCCGTCGATTCGATCAAGGATATCGGCGGCACCATCTGCCTGGGCATCGGCACCTACAACCTCGATGAGCCGATCGAGGTCGACGGTGCTCAATCCCTGCGCTTTCGCGGCCAGGGCTGGGGTAGCCTGCTGGTAGGCAGCGAGCCCGGTGCAATCTTCGAGATTTCGGCCAGCACGGGTGTAGCCCTGGAAAACCTCACCCTGATCGCCTCCGCCACCCGCGCCAGCACCACGGCGGCGCTGATGGCGCGCAACTGCATCGACTTGCGCCTGGAACACATCAATGCGCTGTGCCTGGCCGCGGGCGATGGCGCCAGCGCGGCGGTAAGCCTGAGCGGCAACATGCTCGGCGTGAGCATCGACGACTGCGTGCTGGTGGCCGAACGCGGCATCGTCCGTACCGGTGAGCACCTGCTCAGCGCCGAACTGCGGGTGGCGCGCAACCTGTTGTTCTGCAGCCAGCGCGCGATCAACCTCGACGGCATCAGCCTGCATTACGGCCACACCCGCATCGAGGATAACCTGATGATCAACGGCAACCAGCCGGCGCTGGTGGCAGGCGGTGCGGTACTGCCCGGCTCGCCTTTTGCGATCACTGGCAACGTCATCTACACCGAAGGCGATGGCATTCACGCAGGCGTCGATGGCCTGCGCATCAGCGATAACGAAATCAGCGGCCTGGGCACCCGCAGTGGTGATGGCATCGTTGTGCAAGAAGGCCTCGACCCGCAAGGCATCAACGATGCGCGCATCGAAGGCAACCGCCTGAGCCAGCTGCAAGGCAACGCCATCCTCATCCACCAGCGCCTGGACAATGCCAGCATCAGCGGCAATACCATCGACGGTATCGGCTTGGGTGCACTGGTGATGGGCGAAGCCGGTTCGGTTGGCAGCTTGCTGGTCAGCGCCAATCGCTGCCGCAACCTGGGGCTGGCGGCCAATGTCGAAGGCACCAGCTATGCCGCCGTGCAGTTGATTCGTGTAGAACGCGGCGACTTCTGTGACAACCTGATTGCCGAAGTGGCGCGCGCTGCGGTGGTTTCACCGGGCATTACCGGCCTGCGCGCCGCCGGCATCGGTCAACTGCGTATCAACGGCAACCGTTTCCTCGGCATTGGTCCGGACCGCAGCAGCGGCGAAATGGCGGCGATCCAGATACTGCCGCCGTTTGATCGGGTGGCAATCGACAGCAACCAGGTCGAGCGCATTGGCGACGATGAACAGCAGAAGCCGGTAAACGCCGTCTGGCATGCGATTCAGATCGCCCCAGCGGCGCTCAACGCCAGTGGCTATTACAGCCCAGCCTATATGGTTCCCGCCCCCGAAAGTGCCTATCTGCTCAGTGCCAACCGTGCTTATGCGATCGCCCAGCGTCCGGCTGATCTGGCGATCCAGAACAACCACTTGCGTGCGCACCTGAGCAGCGTGCCCCTGAGTTTCTGCAGCGCCCTGGACAACTGCCTGTTCAGCGGCAATCACTGCGAAACCATCGGTGCGGCCAACGACGGTGCGCAATCGGGTGACTTGCGCGCCCGCACCCTCAACGCCAGTCAGAACCGTCTGCAGGGCCAGGGCGACAACGACACCCTGCATCTGCATCCCAACCCGCAGGTCAAGCAGGCCATCGTCATCGGCAACACCAGCACCGGCAATATCCGTGTCATCAACGGTGCGCCCGTGCCCAATGACATGGCACTGACCAACATCATCGGTTTCTAGGAGGCAACGACATGGCCGTCATCACCTTTCGCGGCGAAAAAGACCTCGGCGAACTGGCCGACAAGCTGTTCACCCGGCTCACCCCGCGCCAGCGCGAGAAGGTTGAGGGAGAGCTGCTCAAAGCCAATCCACAACTGCAGGAAATGTCTGCCCTGCGCAGCGGCAGCGTGCTGAAAGTGCCCCCGCTACCGGAGCTGCAGGCCAAGGCCAAGCGCGCCAGCGATGGCCCGGACGACCAGTTGGCTGCGCTGCTCAGTAGCGAGCTGGCAAATTTCGGCAAATACCTCACGCCGCGCTTTAGCGCGTCCCAGGAGGCGCTGCTCAAGACCGATGAGCTGCTGGCCTCAGCCGAGTTCAACCGGGCGATTGGCAAGGACAAGGTGCTGCGCGATCTGGCGAAGTCCATCGGTGCAGAGAATACCGCCCGCAAGCAGGAGCTGGAGAAACGTCAGCAGGCGGTGGTCAACGCGCTGAAACAGATGCGTACTGATCTGTAACAGCTGACCAGCCCCTGCCAAGAAAAAACCAGCTGCTTATAGCGCTGCCAAATACAACGCCGCCCAGAACGGGCGGCGCAGCGGACATCACTCGGAAACGCTCATCACCACCCGACCGTTGGCCGGACAGGTTTCCATGAACTGGCTGGCTGCAGCGAAATCCTTGGCGTCGAACACCTTGCTGATGTCCGGTTTGAGCAGGCGATCCGCGGTCAGTTGGTTGATCTTGCTTAGCGCACGCTGTACGGCCTCTTCGTTGCGTTCCAGACCCAACTCCGGCTGGCCGGTGAAGTCCAACACACAGTGGCGGTAGAACTGCAGGTGCTTCTTGAATGCAGCGCAGGCCGGGAATGCCGCGTCGTTGCCGCCGTTAACGCCACAGATGATCAGCTTGCCGCGGGTTGCAGCGACGTCGCCGAGCAGTTTCATCTGCGGGCCAGCGCATTGGTCAAGCACCACCTCGACGCCCTGTCCCTGGGTATAGCGCTCGACTTCCAGAACCAGGTCCTGTTCTTCGGTGCTGATGATCTTGTCGGCCCCCAGCTCACGCAGGAAGTCGCGGCTAGCCGCCTCACTCGTGGCGGCGATGACCTTGGCGCCCAGCGCCTTGGCCAGCTGCACCGCCTGCGGCGCGTTGCAGTGGGCCGCTTCGGTGATCAGCACATGTTGACCGGGTTGCAGCTTGGCCAGATCGACCAGGGCGAAGTAGGCAGACAGGGTGCCGCTGTAATGCACGGCAGCCTCTTCAGGCGTCAGCACATCGGGGTAGCGAGTCAGCGCCAGACGCGGCATCAACACCAAGTCACCCCAGGTCTGATACTGATTGAGGCTGAAGGCCGGGAAACTGGCCACGGCATCGCCGGGGGCGAGATCGTCGACACCCTCACCAACCGCTTCGACCACACCGGCCAACTCAGAACCGACACCGGCTGGCAGGCTGGCCTGCTCGGGGGCAAGATTCTGCCGCCAGAGCACGTCACGCCAGTTCACGCCCAGGGCCTGGGTACGAATCAGCACTTCGCCGGGGCCGGGTTTCGGGGTCGGCACATCCTCCAGGCGTAATACGCTGGCATCGCCGAACTGGTGGAAACGGATCATGCGGGACATCACACACCTCGCCTTCATATCTCTATGGCCACGGACTCTATACGGGCTTTCCCATCAGTACCACCCGCCCATATTGATAGTCACCATAAATGTCGATGATCCTGTCGCACCGTTGTCGGCAGCAGTTTGCATGCTTGACGTCAGCTTGCCACGCCCGCACCTTTCACATATCCCACATGGAAGACGGCCATGAACCGTAACGACCTGCGTCGTGTTGACCTCAATTTGCTGATCGTTTTTGAAACGCTGATGCACGAGCGCAGCGTTACCCGCGCGGCGGAGAAGCTGTTCCTCGGCCAACCGGCAATCAGCGCGGCCCTCTCCCGCCTGCGCAGCCTGTTCGACGATCCGCTGTTCGTGCGCACCGGGCGCAGCATGGAGCCGACCGCTCGCGCCGGCGAGATCTTCGCCCTGCTCTCTCCGGCCCTCGACTCCATTTCCACCGCCGTCAGCCGCGCCACCGACTTCGATCCGGCAACCAGCACAACGGTGTTTCGCATCGGCCTGTCCGACGATGTCGAGTTCGCCCTGCTGCCGCCATTGCTGCGTCGCTTGCGCGGCGAAGCGCCGGGGGTGGTGCTGGTGATCCGCCGCGCCAATTACCTGCTAATGCCAGGCTTGCTGGCTTCCGGGGAAATTTCCGTCGGTGTCGGCTACACCGAAGAGCTGCCGGCCAACGCCAAGCGCAAGGTACTGCGCCGCAGTAGCGCCAAGCTGCTGCGCGCCGATAGCGTGCCGGGCAGGATAAGTCTGGACGACTACTGCGCCCGTCCCCATGCGCTGGTATCGTTCGCCGGCGACCTCAGCGGCTTTATCGATGAGGCACTGGAAAAGCTTGGGCGCAAACGCAGCGTGGTGCTGGCCGTGCCGCAGTTCAATGGCCTCGGCACCCTGCTCGCCGGTACCGATATCGTCGCCACCGTCCCCGACTACACCGCTGCCGCCCTGACCGCTGCCGGTGGGCTGCGCTCGGAAGACCTGCCCATCGAATCGCAAACCTTCGAACTGCACATGGCCTGGCGTGGCGCCCAGGACAACGACCCGGCCGAACGCTGGTTGCGTTCGCGCATCCAGATGTTCTGCGGTGACCCGGACAGCCTGGCCTGAGAACTCTGCTATTTCAGTAATGCTGGAACGCCGTCGTTCCTCTAGAGCACGGCGTTTTTCCTGACGGCACATGCACGGGATAAGGCCTTTCTGGCAACACGGACAGTCCCCTCTCTCCCGTGAACGGGAGAGGGGAGCAAAGCGCCTAAGTGAACAGTAGTGCTTCTATCTCGGTCTCTCTGCGCACATAGCGGTTTATCGATACAACCCTGCCAATCATCATTCCTGCTGATACTCACCTTCGAATTGATCGATTCGTCGCGTGCAATCCAGCGCCGCAGACTCCGCCCATTCGTAAATCCAATCTGGCGGAGTTCTCACATGGACCGGTTTCCTACCCCCTTCTTGCGCTATCCCCTGGCCCTCGCCGCGATTCTGGTGCTCAGTGCGTGCGGCAAAGCCCCGGAAAGCGCCGCCCAGCAGCCGGCCGCCAAGGTCAGCGTGGCCGAAGTGATTCAGCAGCCGATTAACGAGTGGGACGAGTTCACCGGTCGCCTGGAAGCGCCGGAGTCGGTGGAGGTGCGCCCACGGGTGTCGGGCTACATCGACCGCGTGGCCTTCCGCGAAGGCAGCCTGGTGAAGAAAGGCGACCTGCTGTTCCAGATCGACCCGCGCCCGTTCGAGGCCGAGGTCAAACGCCTGCAAGCACAAGTGCAGCAAGCCCGCGCCAGCCAGACCCGCGCCGCCAATGAAGCCCGCCGCGGCGAGCGCCTGCGCCAGAGCAACGCGATTTCTGCCGAACTGGCCGATGCTCGTGCCAGCGCCGCAGCCGAAGCCCAGGCCGCCGTTGCTGCTGCCCAGGCCGAACTGGACAACGCCAAGCTCAACCTCAGCTTCACCCGCATCACCGCACCCATCGACGGGCGCGTCAGCCGCGCCGAAATCACCGAAGGCAACCTGGTCGGCGCCGGCCAGTCGCTGCTGACCACCCTGGTCTCCACCGACAAGGTCTACGCCTACTTCGACGCCGACGAGCGCGTGTTCCTCAAGTACGTCGAACTGGCCCGCCAGTCCGGCGGCCAGACTCGTGACGCCAGCCCGGTTTACCTGGGCCTGTCCAGCGAGGATGGCAACCCGCACCTGGGTCAGCTGGATTTTCTCGACAACCAAGTCAACCCGCAGACCGGCACCATCCGTGGCCGCGCCGTGTTCGATAACCGTGACGGCCGCTTCACCCCTGGCCTGTATGCGCGGCTGAAACTGGTGGGCAGCGGCACTTATGACTCCGCGCTGATCCAGGACGCCGCCGTCGGCACTGATCTAGGCAAGAAGTTCGTCCTGGTGCTCGACAAGGACAACGCCGTGCAATACCGCGCCATCGAGCTGGGGCCGAAGCTGGAAGGCCTGCGCATCGTGCGCAAGGGCCTGGCCAAGGGCGAGAAGATCGTGGTCAACGGCCTGCAGCGCGCCTTCCCCGGCTCGACAGTCGATCCGCAGGCCGTGCCGATGGCCGATGAGCAGACCCTCGCCGCCCTGGCCAGCCAGCGCCAGGCCGTGGACGCCAGCGCCACCCCGCGCGTGGCCGAGAAAACCGCCACGCCGAATCGATCGCCACGTAGCTGAGCCACGCGTAGGGCGGGTGAAACCCGCGCCTCACGGAACACGCGGGTTTCACCCGCCCTACGAATGACGAAAGCCTGGTGTGCATGGCACACCAGCGCCCGAGGACTGCCATGAACTTCTCGCAATTTTTCATCCAGCGGCCGATCTTCGCCGCCGTGCTGTCGCTGCTGATCCTGATCGGTGGAGCCATCTCGCTGTTCCAGCTGCCGATCAGCGAATACCCGGAAGTGGTGCCGCCGACCGTGGTGGTACGCGCCGCCTTCCCCGGTGCCAACCCCAAGGTGATCGGCGAAACCGTCGCCTCGCCGCTGGAACAGGCGATCACCGGGGTCGAGGGCATGCTCTACATGTCCTCCCAGGGCACCGCCGACGGCAAGCTGACCCTGACCATCACCTTCGCTTTGGGCACCGACCTGGACAACGCCCAGGTGCAGGTGCAGAACCGCGTGACGCGCACCATGCCGACCCTGCCCACCGAAGTGCAGCGCCTCGGCGTGACCGTCGACAAGGCCTCGCCCGACCTGACCATGGTGGTGCACCTGACCTCGCCGGACGACCGTTACGACATGCTCTACCTGTCCAACTACGCCGCGCTCAACGTCAAGGACGAGCTGGCACGGCTGGATGGCGTGGGTGATGTACAGCTGTTCGGTCTGGGCAACTACTCGCTGCGCGTGTGGCTCGATCCGAACAAGGTCGCGTCACGGGGCCTGGCCGCCAGCGACGTGGTCAACGCCATCCGCGAGCAGAACCGCCAGGTCGCCGCCGGCTCGCTCGGTGCGCCGCCCTCCGATGCCGGCAACAGCTTCCAGCTGTCGATCAATACCCAGGGCCGCCTGGTCAGCGAGGAAGAGTTCGAGAACATCATCATTCGCGCTGGTGAAAACGGTGAAATCACCCGTTTGAAAGACATCGCACGCATTGAACTGGGCTCCAGCCAATACGCCCTGCGCTCCTTGCTCAACAACAAACCCGCCGTTGCCATCCCGGTATTCCAGCGCCCCGGTTCCAACGCCATCGAGATTTCCGATGCGGTGCGCGCGCGCATGGCTGAGTTGAAGCAGAGTTTCCCCCAGGGCGTGGACTACGAAATCGTCTACGACCCGACCATCTTCGTGCGCGGCTCCATCGAGGCGGTGGTGCATACCCTGCTGGAAGCCATCATCCTGGTGGTGCTGGTGGTGATCCTGTTCCTGCAAACCTGGCGCGCGTCGATCATCCCGCTGGCCGCCGTGCCGGTGTCGCTGATCGGCACCTTTGCCGTGATGCACATGTTCGGCTTCTCGCTCAACGCGCTGTCGCTGTTCGGCCTGGTGCTGGCCATCGGCATCGTGGTGGACGACGCCATCGTCGTGGTGGAGAACGTCGAACGCAATATCGGCCTGGGCAAAACCCCGGTAGAGGCCACCAAGCAGGCGATGAAGGAAGTTACCGGGCCGATCGTCGCCACCGCCCTGGTGCTATGCGCCGTGTTCGTGCCGACCGCCTTTATCTCTGGCCTTACCGGACAGTTCTATCAGCAGTTCGCGCTGACCATCGCCATCTCCACGGTGATCTCGGCCTTCAACTCGCTGACCCTGTCCCCTGCCCTGGCGGCCGTGCTGCTGAAAAGCCACGACGCGCCGAAAGACTGCTTCTCCAAGGGGCTCGACAAACTCTTTGGCGGCTGGTTGTTCAACCCGTTCAACCGCCTGTTCGATCGCGCCAGCCATGGCTATGTCGGCACGGTGAAGCGCGTGCTGCGTGGCAGCGGCATCGCCCTGTTCGTCTATGCCGGCTTGATGGGCCTGACCTACCTGGGCTTTGCCACCACGCCCACGGGCTTTGTGCCGGCGCAGGACAAACAGTACCTGGTGGCCTTCGCCCAGCTGCCGGATGCCGCGACCCTGGACCGCACCGAAGAGGTGATCAAGAAGATGTCGGAAATCGCCGGCAAGCACCCCGGTGTAGAAAACACCGTGGCCTTCCCGGGCCTGTCGATCAACGGCTTCACCAATAGCCCGAACAGCGGCATCGTCTTCACCCCACTGAAGCCATTCGATGAGCGCAGTGATCCGTCGATGAGCGCCACTGCTATCGCTGCCGAGCTGAACGCACAGTTCAGCGAGATTCAGGACGCCTATATCGCCATCTTCCCGCCGCCACCGGTGCAGGGCCTGGGCACCATCGGCGGCTTCCGCCTGCAGGTGCAGGACCGTGGCAACCTGGGCTATGACGAGCTGTATGTGCAAACCCAGAACGTCATCGCCAAGGCCCGCGCGCTGCCAGAGCTGGACCCGATGTCGGTGTTCACCAGTTACCAGGTGAACGTGCCGCAGATCGATGCTGCCATCGACCGCGAAAAGGCCAAGACCCACGGTGTGGCGATCAGCGATATCTTCGACACCATGCAGATCTACCTGGGCTCGCTGTACGCCAACGATTTCAACCGTTTTGGCCGTACCTATCAGGTCAACGTGCAGGCCGAACAGCAGTTCCGCCTGGAGCCGGAGCAGATCGGCCAGCTCAAGGTGCGCAACAACCGTGGCGAAATGGTGCCGCTGTCCGCCTTCCTCAAGGTCAGCGCCAGCTCGGGTCCGGATCGGGTGATGCACTACAACGGCTTCCTCACCGCCGAGATCAACGGCGCGGCCGCCCCTGGCTACAGCTCCGGCCAGGCCGAAGCGGCGATGGCCAAGCTGCTCAAGGAAGAACTGCCCAATGGCATGAGCTTCGAGTGGACCGACCTGACCTACCAGCAGATTCTGGCCGGTAACAGCGCAATCTTCGTTTTCCCGCTCTGCGTGCTGCTGGCCTTCCTGGTGCTGGCCGCTCAGTACGAAAGCTGGAGCCTGCCGCTGGCGGTGATCCTGATCGTGCCGATGACCCTGTTGTCGGCCATCACCGGGGTGATCCTGGCGGGGGGCGACAACAACATCTTCACCCAGATCGGCTTGATCGTACTGGTGGGCTTGGCCTGCAAGAACGCCATCCTCATCGTCGAATTCGCCAAGGAGAAACAGGAAGAAGGCCTGGACCGCGTCAGCGCGGTGCTGGAAGCCTGCCGCCTGCGTCTGCGGCCGATTCTGATGACCAGCTTCGCCTTTATCATGGGTGTGGTGCCGCTGGTGTTGTCGTCCGGCGCCGGTGCGGAAATGCGCCATGCCATGGGGGTAGCGGTGTTCAGCGGCATGCTCGGCGTAACCTTCTTCGGCCTGCTGCTGACGCCGGTGTTCTATGTACTGATCCGTGGCTTCGTGGAGAAACGCGAAGCGCAGAAAGCCGCGCGCCAGGAGGTACAGGTATGAAGCTGTTGACGCCTGCCCTGCTGGCCCTAACCGTCAGCGCCTGCGCCGTCGGCCCCGATTACCAGGCACCCGCCACCGAGCCGGCACAGATCGCCAGCCTGGAGGCCGGAGGCTATGACCGCAGCGGTTTCGAAACCGTCTGGTGGCAACAGTTCGACGACCCGACCCTGAACCAGTTGGTGCAGCAGTCGCTGCAGGAAAACCGCGAGCTACGCGTGGCCTTCGCCCGCCTGCGGGCTTCGCGGGCCATCCGCGACGACATCGGCAACGACCAGCTGCCGGTGATTACCAGTCGCGCCAGCGGCGAATTCGGCAAGGCCCAGCAACCGCCGACCAGCGAGCAGCGTATCCGCGAGGAGCGCTACGACCTGGGCCTGGACATGGCCTGGGAGCTCGACCTGTTCGGTCGTATTCAACGCCAGATCGAAGCCAGCGATGCGCAAAGCGAAGCCGCCGAGGCCGAGCTGTACCAACTGCAGGTCAGCCTGATCGCCGAGCTGGTGGATGCCTACGGCAGCCTGCGTGGCGCGCAGCTGCGTGAACGGATTGCCCGCGACAACTTGAAGAACCAAAGTCAGTCGCGCGCCCTCACCGAACAACTGCGCGATGCCGGCATTGGCAATGAACTGGATGTGCTGCGCAGCGATGCGCGTCTGGCCGCCACCGAAGCCACTCTGCCGCAACTGCAGGCCGAGGAGGCGCGAGCGCGCCATCGTATCGCCACCCTGCTCGGCCAGCGTCCGGAGCAGCTGACGGTTGACCTGTCAGCCAAGCCGCTGCCGGTAATTGCCAAGGCCCTGCCGATCGGCGATCCGGCCGAGCTGCTGCGCCGCCGTCCGGATGTGCGCGTGGCCGAACGCCAATTGGCAGCCGCCACCGCTAATATCGGCGTGGCCACCGCCGATCTGTTCCCACGAGTCAGCTTGTCCGGTTTCCTCGGCTTCACCGCCGGGCGTGGCTCGCAGTTGGGGGCGTCCGCTGCTCAGACCTGGGGCGTGGCGCCGACCATCAGCTGGGCGGCGTTCGACCTCGGTAGCGTGCGTACCCGTTTGCGTGGCGCCGAAGCCGACGCCGATGGTGCGCTGGCCAGCTACGAGCAGCAGGTGCTGCTGGCACTGGAAGAGTCGGAGAACGCCTTCAGCGACTACAGCAAACGCCAGCAACGCCTGGTCGCCCTGGTACGCCAGGTCGAGGCCAGCCGTGCGGCGGCCGAACAGGCGGCGATTCGCTACCGCGAAGGCACCGAGGACTTCCTCGTACTGCTGGATGCCGAGCGTGAACGCCTGGCTGCCGAAGATGCCCAGGCCCAGGCCGAAGTCGAGCTGTACCGCGGCATCGTCGCCATCTACAAGGCCCTAGGCGGAGGGTGGCAGCCACAGGCCTGACGTAGGGCGGGTGCAACCCCCGTCGCTGCAAACGCGGGTTACACCCGCCCTACGCTGAACGAGTTCCTCCTGGGTCGACTCCCTCCTTGTCGACCATTGCTCTCCCCACGACTCAGCTCCTGAGCGTGGGGATTTTTTTATGCGATGTACCCGTCACGGGTCGCGAGGTGGTTAACAGTCAGCATGCAAAACCTGTAGGAGCGAGCTTGCTCGCGATGCTTTTGCCGTTAGCGTTCCGTAGGCACCGAGCGCTTGCTGATGCGTTCGCGCAACATGGATCGCCAGCAAGCTGGCTCCTACAAAGGGCTTTGCGTATCTGCAACAGGTAACGATTTGCCCGACCGACTCATACCATTCAGCCCGTTGGCGCCTACGCCGGCACTGGCATCCGTTGCCGTCATCCCAAGCAACTGGTACAAGCGGCGGGCAGTTTTAATCCGCCAAGTTCTGGAGAACGCAATGCCGCGCCGCCCCCTTCCTGTCGCCCTGCCTCTGTTCATCGTACTGCTCTGCGCGGTGATGCTTGGCGGAGCGCTGCTAACCCAGTTCTGGTTGGGCTGGGAGCCCTGCACCCTGTGCGTGCAAATCCGCCTGTGGCTGTTCATCACTGCGGCGGTGGCCTTGCTGCTGGCCGTCGCCGGCGCAACAAAACAGACCTGGCTGGCCATTCTCCTCTGGCCGCCGTTGCTGGCAGCCAGCGGCATGGCCCTGGTCGACAACGCCCATGTGGTGTTGATTGAGACCGGTCTGATGGAAAGCCTCAGCTGCTCACCCTTCCCGTTCTATTCCGATTATCTGCCACTGCACGAATACTGGCCGGATGTGTTCATGAGCGGCGGAGTCTGCGGCCAGAACGACTACTTCATCTTCGGCCTGCCATTCACCGTCTGGACCCTGGCCAGCATCGCCGCCCTGTGCCTGCTGGTGCTGTTCACCCTCTGGCGCAGTATTCGCCGCTAAACCCGTGCCGGGCGCTGGTGCTTCTACCAGCGCCCGGCACGGCGCTTATACTCGCAGCCCCGTTCCCGAGCCCGCGTCATGCACAACGTTCTTATCATCGGCTATGTCTGGCCAGAACCCCGCTCGTCTGCGGCTGGCAGCCGGATGATCGAGCTGATCGAACTGTTCCGTGCCCAGGGCTGGACGGTGACTTTTGCCAGTGCGGCAGCACTGTCCGAGCACCGCGCCGACCTGGCGGTGCTTGGCGTGCCGGAAGTGCCGATAACCCTCAACTGCGACAGCTTCGACGCCTTTGTCGGCGAACTGCAGCCGGATCTGGTGCTGTTCGACCGTTTCTTCAGCGAAGAACAGTTTGGCTGGCGAGTCGAGCGGGCCTGCCCGAATGCCCTGCGTATTCTCGAAACCTGCGATCTGCATAGCCTGCGCGATGCCCGCCAGCGGCTGCTCAAGAATGCCCAGCAGGCATGCGCCAGCGAGACCGAGAGGCAGCAACAAGGCGCGGTTACCGCTACGCCCAGCGAGCTGTTCGCCGCCATGGCCACCGACGATATGGCCCAGCGCGAAGTCGCCGCCATCTACCGCTGCGACCTGAGCCTGCTGATCTCCGATTTCGAACAGACGCTGCTTCAAGAGCAGTTCGGCGTGCCCGCCGCCCTGCTCCACCATTGCCCGCTGATGCTGATTCCAACAGCCACCGCACAGCCATCCTTCGAGCAACGCGCGCACTTTCTCAGCATTGGCAACTTCCGCCACGCGCCGAACTGGGATGCCGTGCTGTGGCTCAAGCAGCAGCTATGGCCGCTGATCCGCCAGCGCCTGCCGCAGGCGCAATTGCACGTCTACGGTTCCTACACGCCGCCCAAGGCCACCGCGCTACACAACCCTAAGCAAGGCTTTCACGTGCGCGGCTGGGCAGACGACGCCCATAGCGTGATGGTGCAGGCCCGCGTGTGCCTGGCTCCGCTGCGCTTCGGCGCCGGAATCAAAGGCAAGCTGGCCGACGCGATGGCCTGCGGTACGCCCAGCGTGACTACGGCAATCGGCAGCGAGGGAATGGCTGACGAACTGCCATGGGGCGGCGCGGTGGTCGGCGACGCTCAGGCGTTTGCCAACGCAGCCGTCGCGCTGCATGAAGACCAGGCCCTGTGGTTGCAGGCGCAGACCAATGGCGCGCGCATCCTGGCCGAGCGTTTCGACCGCCAGCAGTCTGGCCAGGCATTGATCGAGCGCCTGCAGCAACTGCATGACAACCTGCCGAACGAGCGCCGCGCCAACTTCGTCGGCAGCATGCTGCGCCACCATATGCTCAAGAGCACCCAGTACATGGCGCAGTGGATCGCCGCAAAGAACCGCAGCACGCCGGCCGAATAATCCCTGCCAGTGGGCGGAAAGCCTGCCCAGCCTGCACTACTATGGCGGTTCCACCTGCAGCCGCAGGCTCATGCATAAGGACATTCCATGAAAACACTAGTTTTTGGCCTGCTCATGCTGCTTCTACCAGCCGCCCACGCCGCCGAAGCCCTGACTCCGGACAGCATCCGCGCCATGTATGCCGAGATGACAGCGGCCGCACAGGCCAGGGATATCGAGGGTGTTCTGCGCCATATGACCGAAGATGCCCGCGTGCTGATCAAAGACTCCGGCAATAACCTGGATCTAGACATGACCATGTACCGCGACCTGCTGCAGCAAGGCTGGGGAGCAATCGAGGGCTATCAGGTGACGGTCAGTATCGACAGCATCGAGGTGGCCGCCGACGGACAAAGTGCCACGGTCATCGATCAGACCCAGGAGTCCTACCAGGCACAAGGTCAGACCCTGCAGACCAGCACCCGGGAAACTGCCACCCTGCGTCTGGTCGATGGCGCGCCGAAGATCAGTCTGATCGAAGCTGTGGTGCAGCCCTGAGCCCAGAACAATTGAGCGGCGTGCGCAATCGGCCTGCAATGCAGGTGTCGGCTGCGCACGACGCTCACACTAGCGTACGTCCTCTCTCGTCAGGCGCTGCTCCCGCGCCAAAAGCGGCACCCCGGTCAAAACTCTCAGCGCGCTTGATACAGGTCAAGACCGACCCAGTCGCAGCTCCCTAGACTCGCAACCACTGCCTGCCTTTCCAGGGACCCCCTATGCTCGACGCCATCCGCTGGGACACCGACCTGATCCGCCGCTACGATCTACCCGGCCCACGCTACACCTCGTATCCAACTGCCGTGCAGTTCAACAATGGGGTTGGATCATTCGACTTGCTGCACGCCCTGCGTAACAGCCGCAAAGCCCTGCGTCCGCTGTCGCTGTACGTGCACGTGCCGTTCTGCGCGAACATTTGCTACTACTGCGCCTGCAATAAAGTGATCACCAAGGATCGCGGGCGCGCCCTGCCCTACGTCGAGCGCCTGGAAAAGGAAATCGCCAGTATCGCCTGCCACCTGGATCGCCAGCAGGTGGTCGAGCAGCTGCACTTCGGTGGCGGCACGCCGACCTTCCTCAGCCACGACGAACTGCGCCGGCTGATGGCCCATCTGTGTGAACACTTCACCCTGCTGGACGATGACTCCGGTGACTACGGCATCGAGATCGACCCGCGCGAAGCCGACTGGTCGACCATGGGCCTGCTCCGTGAACTCGGCTTCAATCGTGTCAGCCTTGGGGTACAGGACCTCGACCCAACGGTACAACGCGCCATCAACCGCATGCAGAGCCTGGAAGAAACCCGTGCCATCGTTGAAGCGGCGCGCACCCTGCAATTCCGCTCGGTGAATATCGACCTGATCTACGGCCTGCCCAAGCAGACCCCGGAAAGCTTCGCCCGCACCGTAGCTGAAGTCATCGCCCTGCAGCCAGATCGCTTGTCGGTGTTCAACTATGCGCACCTGCCGGAACGCTTCCTGCCGCAGCGCCGTATCAACAGCGAAGAGCTACCTTGCCCCGGCGACAAGCTGGCCATGCTGCAAGGCAGCATCGAACAGCTGACTGCCGCCGGCTACCGCTACATCGGCATGGACCACTTTGCCCTGCCCGACGACGAACTGGCCATCGCCCAGGAAGACGGCAGCCTGCAACGCAACTTCCAGGGCTACACCACCCACGGCCACTGCGACCTGATTGGCCTCGGTGTGTCCTCGATCAGCCAGATCGGCGACCTCTACTGTCAGAACAACAGCGACCTGGCCAATTACCAGCAAAGCATCGACAGCGGACAGCTCGCTACCCTGCGCGGCCTGGTATGCAATGAAGATGACCGCATCCGGCGTGCGGTGATCCAGCAACTGATCTGCGAATTTCAGCTGGACTTCCGGCAGATCGAAGAGCGCTTCAACATCGATTTTCGCGGCTATTTCTCCAACCTGTGGCCGCAGCTGCAGCAACTGGCACGCGACGGCCTGATCGAGCTAAGCGAACGCGGCATCGATGTACGCCCTGCCGGTCGCCTGCTGGTACGTTCGGTTTGCATGCTGTTCGATCACTATCTGGAGCAGCAGAACCAGCAGCGTTTCTCGCGGGTTATCTAAGTACCGACATAGCACGGATGCAATCGGGGCAGGTTTACCCCGGATTGCATCCGGGACACTATCGATGGCGCGCAGCTGAATACGCGCCTGTGAATCCTGCTCAGGCGTTCACAAGCGACTAACCCATCGCCAAGCGACTCGCCGCCTGCATCTGCTCATCGCTCAGCCCTGCCTCGCGCATGGCTTTGATTAGGCTGGCACTGGCACTGCTGAGGGCACTCTGCAACGCGGCCACCTCGCTCTGCAGAGCCTCGGCCTGCGCCTGGCGAACCTGAGGATTAAGCCCTGGCTGGCTCAACAGCGCTTCCAGCTCGGCCTTCTTCTCGGCAATTTGCTGCCGGAGTGCGCGAATCAGCTTGAGCGTCTCCTTGATGCTATCCGGCAGATCACTCTGCTCGATATCGTCATTCTTTGCCGCAGCCCGTGTTTGCCCCAGCGCAGAAATGCTGACCCGCAAGCCATCACGCAGCTCATCGGCAGAAACCACATGCCCTGCCTCTCGCGAAGCCCGGCGCTGCACGCCAAGGCTGAGGTTTTCACTCAGCCCACCACTGTCTATCCGTACCATGCTGTTGCCTCGCGCAGCTCTTCAGCAAGCATGTCGGTTGACACGCAGTAAACTTGAACAAACAGTCAAGCTAGCCGTTAGAGACTGGCCAGTTAGAGCTGGCTTGCGTTAACCTTGCGCCCAATGTGTGTTTAGCCAGCAGGAATACCGTGATGTCCGAATCAATCAAGGTTCACTCGCCACATCAGGCCCATTGCAAGGAATGCAGTCTGGCACCGCTGTGCCTGCCGCTGTCGCTGAACATGGAAGACATGGACGCCCTCGACGAAATCGTCAAACGTGGTCGTCCATTAAAGAAAGGTGAATTCCTGTTTCGCCAGGGCGATCCCTTCGCCTCCGTCTACGCCGTGCGCTCAGGCGCCCTGAAGACCTTCAGCCTGAGTGATGGCGGCGAGGAGCAGATCACAGGTTTCCACCTGCCCAGCGAGCTGGTCGGTCTGTCCGGCATGGACACCGAGCTGTACCCGGTTTCCGCTCAGGCGCTGGAAACCACCTCTGTCTGTGAAATCCCCTTCGAGCGCCTGGATGAGCTGTCCGTGCAGCTACCGCAACTGCGTCGCCAACTGATGCGAGTGATGAGCCGGGAAATTCGTGACGACCAGCAGATGATGCTGTTGCTGTCGAAGAAAACCGCAGACGAGCGGATCGCCACCTTTCTGGTCAACCTGTCCGCCCGCTTCCGCGCCCGTGGCTTCTCAGCCAATCAGTTCCGCCTGGCCATGTCACGCAACGAAGTCGGCAACTATCTGGGCCTGGCCGTGGAGACCGTATCGCGCGTGTTCACTCGTTTCCAGCAGAACGGCCTGCTGGCTGCCGAAGGCAAGGAAGTACACATCCTTGACCCCATCGAACTGTGCGCACTGGCAGGCGGAAACATGGACAACTGACATAGCGCAGCAATCTGGCCGACAGGTATCTGACAATGACCTTCGATGAATTCAGCATCAAATCCCTGATTCGACCGGTGCCCGACTTTCCCAAAGCGGGCGTGATGTTCCGCGATATAACACCGATCTTCCAGTCGCCCCGCGCTTTGCGCATGGTTGCCGACAGCTTTATCCAGCGTTATGTGGAAGATGACTTCAGTCACATAGCCGCCATGGACGCGCGAGGCTTCCTGATCGGCTCGGTCATTGCCTACGAACTGAACAAACCGCTGATCCTGTTCCGCAAGCACGGCAAGCTGCCGGCCGAAGTACTCGCCGAAAGCTACCAGACCGAGTACGGCGAGGCGCTGCTCGAGGTGCACGCTGACAGCCTCTGCGAAGGCGATTCGGTGCTGATTTTCGATGATCTGATCGCCACCGGTGGCACCCTGCTTGCTGCCACCCGCCTGATTCGGCGCATGGGCGCGACGGTGCACGAGGCGGCTGCGATCATCGACCTGCCCGAACTGGGTGGTTCGCAGAAGCTCCACGACAGCGGTATTGCCACCTTCTGCCTGACCACCTTCGCCCTCAACGAACAGTAACTGCCCTGACCGCCTGCGGCGTCACGCCACAGCTCCGAGCGGCCAACGCTTGATCCAGATCAAGGGCTCGCCTAGCGCCACGCTTAAGCTAAACGAATACTCCATGGGGTATTCGAATGAAGCCTGTACATCCCTCCATATGGCGCATTGCTCTGGTTCGTGAAATCAGCGCAATCCTGCTGATCAAACTGGTTCTGCTGTTGAGCATCAAAGCCATCTGGTTCGACGCACCCACCGTGCCCGAGGATGGACTGAACCGCGTCGCCCATCACCTGCTAAGCAATGCCGGCAGCCAATCCCCCAGCACCGAGGAGACACCGAGATGATCTCGGAAGAAGTCGTCGACCTGTCACGTCTGCAGTTCGCCATGACCGCCATGTACCACTTCCTGTTCGTGCCACTGACCCTGGGTCTGGCTTTCCTGCTGGCCATCATGGAGTCGGTCTATGTGATGACCGGCAAACAGGTCTACAAGGACATGGTCAAGTTCTGGGGCAAGCTGTTCGGTATCAACTTCGCCCTCGGCGTCACTACCGGGCTGACCATGGAGTTCCAGTTCGGTACCAACTGGGCTTATTACAGCCACTATGTCGGGGATATCTTCGGCGCGCCGCTGGCCATCGAGGGCCTGATGGCGTTCTTCCTCGAATCGACCTTCATCGGCTTGTTCTTCTTCGGCTGGGATCGCCTGTCCAAGGTGCAACACCTGGCTGTCACCTGGTTGGTAGCCATCGGTTCGAACATGTCGGCGCTGTGGATTCTGATTGCCAACGGCTGGATGCAGAACCCGGTGGGTGCCGAGTTCAACTTCGAGACCATGCGCATGGAGCTGACCGACTTTGGCGCTCTGCTGTTCAACCCGGTGGCACAGGTCAAGTTTGTGCATACCGTGGCTGCCGGCTATGTCACCGGAGCGATCTTCGTGCTGGCAATCTCCAGCTACTACCTGCTGAAAAAACGCGACCAGGGTTTCGCCCGCCGCTCCTTCGCCATTGCTTCAGCCTTCGGCCTGGCTTCGATCCTCTCGGTGATCGTGCTGGGCGACGAGTCCGGCTACGAGATCGGTGACGTGCAGAAGACCAAGCTGGCCGCCATCGAAGCCGAGTGGGAAACCCACCCCGCACCAGCCGGTTTCACCCTCTTCGGTCTGCCCAACCAGGACGAGATGCGCACCGACTACGCGGTAAAGATTCCCTACGCGCTCGGCCTGATCGCCACCCGCTCGCTGGACACCGAGGTCAAGGGCATCAAGCAATTGATTGCCGAGCACGAAGTGCGTATTCGCAACGGCATGCAGGCCTATGCCCTGCTGGAACAGCTGCGTGCTGGTGACAAGAGCGAGGCGAACATTGCCGCCTTCAATCTGGTCAAACAGGACCTCGGTTACGGCCTGCTGCTGAAGAAGTACACCGCCAACGTGGTTGATGCCACGGACGCACAGATCAAGCAGGCGGCGCTGGACACCATACCCAATGTGTTCAGCCTGTTCTGGACCTTCCGCATCATGGTCGCTTCCGGCTTCCTCATGCTGGCGCTGTTCGCCTGTGCCTTCTGGGCCTCGGCGCGCAAGAACGAGGAGCGCAAGCCCTGGCTGCTCAAATGGGCAGTCCTCAGCCTGCCGCTGCCCTGGATCGCCGCACAGACTGGCTGGTACGTGGCCGAGCACGGTCGCCAGCCCTGGTCGATCGGTGAGGTGTTGCCCACCCACCTGTCCACTTCCAGCGTATCGGCTGGCGATGTATGGGGTTCGCTGATTGCCCTGATCGCCTTCTACAGCGTGCTGCTGGTGGTTGAGATGTACCTGATGATCAAGTTCGCCCGCCTGGGCCCAAGCAGCCTGCACACCGGCCGCTACCACTTCGAACAACAGCCGGCCCAAGCCTGAGGAAATCACCATGTTCGACTATGAAAGCCTCAAGCTGATCTGGTGGGTGCTGGTCGGCGTGCTGCTGATCGGCTTCGCCCTGACCGATGGTTTCGACCTTGGCGCCGCTGCCCTACTGCCTTTTGTCGGCCGTAACGACAACGAACGCCGGGTGGTGATCAACACCATCGCCCCGCACTGGGACGGCAACCAGGTGTGGCTGATCACTGCCGGTGGTGCGCTGTTCGCCGCCTGGCCGCTGGTCTATGCCGCCTCATTCTCCGGCTTCTACTGGGCCATGCTACTGGTGCTGTTTGCCCTGTTCGTGCGTCCGGTCGGCTTCGACTACCGCAGCAAGCTGGAGAACACGCGCTGGCGCAGCAGCTGGGACTGGGGACTGTTCGTTGGCGGGGTGGTGCCGTCGCTGGTGTTCGGCGTAGCTTTCGGCAACCTGCTGTTGGGTGTGCCCTTCCAGTTCGACGAGACCCTGCGCGTTAGCTACCACGGCAGTTTCTGGCAACTGCTCAACCCCTTCGGTCTGGTGGCCGGAGTGGTCAGTCTGAGCATGCTCATGCTGCACGGCGCCACCTGGCTGATGATGCGTACTGAAGGCGATATTGCCCGACGCAGTCAGCGTGCTGCGCAACTGACCGCGCTGGTCTACCTGGCCGCCTTCATCGGTGCTGGTGCCTGGCTGTGGCTTGGCAACATCCAAGGCTTCGCTCTGGCAACCGCTATCGACACCAATGCGGCGATCAACCCGCTGGGCAAGAGTGTGCTGCACAACAATGCTGGCTGGATGGCCAACTACGCCAGCTACCCGCTGATCAAACTGGCCCCGCTGGTTGGCATTCTCGGTGGCGTACTGGCGCTGGTGGCCGCGACGTGCAAGCGCGGTGCCTGGGCATTCCTCGGCTCCAGCCTGGCCATCACAGGCACGCTGTGCACCGCCGGTTTTGCCATGTTCCCCTTCATCATGCCGTCGAGCCTGGACCTGAATTCCAGCCTGACCCTGTGGGACGCGGTATCCAGCCACAAGACCCTGGGCATCATGTTCGTCGCGGCCTGCATCTTCGTCCCGCTGATCCTCGTCTACACCCTGTGGTGCTACGCGAAGATGTGGGGCAAGGTCACCACCGGCCATATCGAACAGAACAGCCACGGGCTTTATTGAGGAGATCGACCATGTGGTACTTCACCTGGATTCTCGGCGTATTGCTCGCCTGCAGCTTCGGCATCATCAATGCGTTGTGGCTGGAAACCACTCAGGACCTCGACACGGAGCCTCAGGGTGACGAATGAAGCTCGCCCCCTGCTACAGCGCCCATGGAGTCGGGCGCTGTCGCTGCTGCTGGCCAGCCCGCTGGCCCTGCTGCTGCTCATCCACCCGGCGGCCATGCTCGATGAGCAGGGTCGCTACAGCCATTCGCTGCTGATGTTAGTGATGGTGGGTGTAGCAGGCGGCTTCGTTCATGGCGTTGGCTTCGACCCACTCAACCGTCTCTGGCGCCTGCTGTTGGGCCCGGCCTGCGCCTGGCCGCTGCTGGTGCTGGGCTATGTCCTGCTGGCTCAGGCACAACTGTCATAACTGCCCTGAAAACCGGGCCGGCGACTCATGTCAGCGCCCTATTCACCACGCCCAGCCCAGGGTCAGTCCGGCCAATAGCAGGTAACGACCAGCCTTGGCCAGCAACACGATAAGCAAGAAGCTCCACCAGGGTTCACGCATCACCCCGGCGATCATGGTCAGTGGGTCACCGATAATCGGCACCCAGCTCAGCAGCAACGACCAGCGGCCATAACGCTGGTAACCCAGGCGGGCACGTTCGAGCTGCGCCTCACTCACCGGGAACCAGCGCTTGTTGTGCCAGTGTGCGATATAGCGCCCCAGCAACCAGTTGCACAGTGAACCCAGCACATTGCCGGTTATGGCCACCAGCAGCAGCCCTGCAGGCGACTGTTCGCCGGCCAGCAACAGACCAACCAGAACGGCTTCCGACTGCATCGGCAGTAAAGTAGCGGCGCCAAGAGCCACGATGAACAGGCCTGAATAGGCGGATACGTCCCACAACAATTGCATCTCAGACTCCGCTCGGGATTCGCCTACTCAATCGTCGCGGGTCAGCACTTCCAGCAGCTCGATTTCGAAGATCAGGTTGGCATTCGGCGGAATCAAGCCCACCTGCCGTTCGCCATAGCCCAGGTGCGCCGGCACCCACAGCTTGCGCTTACCGCCCACACGCATGCCCATCAGCCCCTGGTCCCAGCCCTGAATGACCCGGCGCGTACCGATCACGCATTGAAATGCCTTGCCGCGTTCATAGGAGGAGTCGAAGGAGCTGCCGTCTTCCAGCCAGCCGCGATACTGGGTGGTGATCAGGGCGCCCTTGACCACCGCCTTGCCTTCGCCCAGCTGGATATCTTCAATCTGCAATTCGTTACTCATCGCTCACGCTCGTTCGCTTAATCGGCAGTCAGGCCCGCTGGCCCATGCAGGTTTATGACGAATTTTGCCGGGCCGACGCCGGCAGACGCAAACCACTTGGCAGGCAGCGACAGAAAACCCGCGCTTTCAGGCTAAAATGCCCGGCTATTTACCGATCATCCTGTCGAAGCCTGAAACCATGTCCCTGCCCAAGCACCAGCTCGAACTGTTAAGCCCCGCGCGTGATGCCGCCATCGCCAAGGAAGCCATCCTGCATGGCGCCGACGCCGTGTACATCGGCGGGCCGAGTTTCGGTGCGCGGCACAACGCCAGCAACAGCGTGGCGGACATTGCCGGCCTGGTGGAATTCGCCCGTCTGTTCCACGCCAAGGTGTTTGTCACCATCAACACCATCCTGCATGAGGACGAAGTGGAGCCGGCCCGCCAGCTGATCCACCAACTCTACGACGCCGGCGTGGATGCGCTGATCGTGCAGGACATGGGTGTGATGGAAATGGACATCCCACCGATTGAGCTGCACGCCAGCACCCAGTGCGATATCCGCACTCTGGACAAGGCCAAGTTCCTGTCACAGGCCGGTTTCTCGCAGATCGTTCTGGCTCGCGAGCTGAACCTGCAGGAAATCCGTGCCATCAGCGACAACGTCGATGCCGCTGTCGAGTTCTTCATCCACGGCGCTTTGTGCGTGGCCTTTTCCGGGCAGTGCAATATTTCCCACGCGCAAACCGGGCGCAGCGCCAACCGCGGCGACTGCTCGCAGGCCTGCCGCCTGCCCTACACCCTGAAGGATGACCAGGGTCGCGTGGTGGCCTACGACAAGCACCTGCTGTCGATGAAGGACAACAACCAGACCGCCAACCTGATCCACCTGGTCGATGCCGGCGTGCGCTCGTTCAAGATCGAGGGCCGCTACAAGGACATGAGCTATGTGAAGAACATCACTGCTCATTACCGCCAGGAACTCGATGCCATCCTCACCCAGCGCCCGGAACTGGCGCGCAGCTCCAGCGGCCGCACCGAGCATTTCTTTACTCCGGACACGGAAAAGACATTCCACCGTGGCAGCACCGACTACTTCGTCACCGACCGCAAGATCGACATCGGCGCCTTCGAGTCGCCGAAATTCGTCGGCCTGCCGGTGGGCACCGTGCTCAAGGTCGGCAAGCACGACCTCACTGTGCAAACCACTGAACAGCTCAACAATGGCGATGGCCTCAATGTGCTGATCAAGCGCGAAGTAGTGGGTTTTCGCGCCAATACCGCCGAACTGCTGGCCCAGGTCGAGGAAGAAGGCAGCACGCAATGGCAGTACCGCGTGGTGCCCAACGAGATGCCTGCCGAGCTCAAGCAACTGCGCCCGCAGCAGGTGCTCAACCGCAACCTTGACCACAACTGGCAGCAGGCGCTGCTCAAGACCTCCTCCGAGCGCCGCGTAGCGGTGAGCTGGCAGGTCGAATCAGGCGAAGCCGAACTGCGCCTGACGGTCACCAGCGAGGACGGCAGCAGCGCCAGCATCACCCTCCCCGGCCCGTTTGGCCCAGCCAAGGATGCCGAGCAGGCGCGCGCGCAGTTGAGCGACACCCTGAGCAAGCTGGGCACCACCATCTATTACGTGACCGATGTGCAGATCGACGCGCCAAAGGCGCTGTTCGTACCCAACTCGCAGCTCAAGGCCCTGCGCCGCGAAGCCATCGAGGCACTCACCGCCGCCCGCGTGGCCGCTCACCCGCGTGGCAGCCGCAAGCCGGTCAGCGTGCCGCCGCCGGTGTACCCGGAGTCGCACCTGACCTTCCTCGCCAACGTCTACAACGACAAGGCCCGCGCCTTCTACCAGCGCTTTGGCGTGCAACTGATCGATGCGGCTTACGAGGCCCACGAAGAAGCCGGTGAAGTACCGGTGATGATCACCAAGCACTGCCTGCGCTTCTCCTTCAACCTCTGCCCCAAGCAGGCCAAGGGCGTCACCGGCGTGCGCACCAAGGTGGCGGACATGCAGCTGATCCACCAGGACGAAGTGCTGACCCTGAAGTTCGACTGCAAGCCGTGCGAGATGCACATCATCGGCAAGATGAAGGGTCACATCCTGCACCAGCCGCAACCGGGCAGCGCCGCTAGCTCGGGCGGTATGGTCGGCTACATCAGCCCGGACGACCTGCTCAAGACCATCAAGCGCAAGCATTAATAGCCTACTAAGGACCACAGCAAATACCCGAGAAGTGCGCGAAGCAATGCAACGAGTATCGGCGATGACACTGGGCTTCGAGCTTAGACCTGCTTCTCGGCTTGCTTTATGGCTTACACATTATTTGCTTTCACTTGCATTGAGGTTGGCTTAGCGTTGGCCATGGTAATTGCCGTGTGGGCAGGTACTTGGTTATTGCTTGTATTCCGTGTTGCCCGCTTTCGTGCACTCGCTGCTCAAAGCCTTTTCTTGCAGTGCAAGAGCCAGTAATTGCCACAACACGTTATTGTCCATCGTGTGCTCCAGTTGTACGAATCCACCCCCTACCAATGGGTATATCCAGCACAATGCCCTGGCCATTCTGTAGTTCGCGCAGCGGGGACCAAGCGCTCGATCGATCACACAGATCATGATTGTTGCCGCTTCCAGAATGACATCGCAATCATTACGGCCTGTTTTGCTACGCCGCCGATACACTCACACATAACGGAAATGCAGCAGTGTCACTCAATGACTCAGCAGCTCAGTCACTCGCTCCCAGTAATACGCAGTTCCACAAGACTCAATTACCCACTCGACAGGCTCGACTTGCTCCTGTACATATCGGACAAATGCCTCTCGGCTCAGCCGCTCGCGCTGAATCACCACGCCGGCACGGACACTCTCGGCAACTTGGTAAATGGACTTGACCCAATCTACTGCTATGCGCTTCATTGGCTCTCCCCTTCCCATGCACCACTCGACACTTCGAGTGTGGAAGGAGAGTCTATTGCAGCACTCAAAGCGCTCACTACGTTCGCTGGGACCGGCTAAAGCCGGCCACTTAACCAAGTGCTAGGGCTGGCCATGGAAGCTTCAGTTGTGCAGGAAGGTGGTCTAGCTCTGAGTATTACTTCTTGCCAAGAGTTGGAAGATGAAGCCTCCAGCGTCAGACTTGAAGGTACTAAATTTCATGCAGGAATCACCGCTGGGAATGAGCCGTATGCAGAAGAACCCAGCCAGCCAGCTAGCAAACTCTCTTGCTAATACAGTCTCTGTAAAAATAGGTCAGCCACTTGAATGGCTCTCATCCTGCCAAGACTTGTGTTTTACAGTCAATTCGGAGCGCGAATTCGAAAATTATATTTACCTTCGAATTTGTATTGGTTCAAATTTTAATTATGAGTATGACTGACAAATAAATGCCACTCTTTTTCTTAATTCTGAACAGCGATGCTACTTTACCCTTGCTATTTTTTAAACCGACGCTAAAGCCTAGAGCAGGTCAAATCCCTCGCTTCGCTTAAAGCCCTTCCCCGAACCAAACGCAGTCAGCTTTACGCACTGAAAATTAACACAACCCAAGCCAACCCAGGAAATAAGCCCATGAGAAAATTTTGTACAACCCTGACAATCTCCATCTTTTGCTCAGCAGCAATGCTCTCATCCGTTATGGCCGGCCCAGCTACGGACTCCCTGGCCTCCTGTCTCGCTGATAATACAACCGGTAAAGAGCGTAAAGATCTGGCCCGCTGGGTTTATGCAGGCATGTCAATACATCCTGAAATACAGGAACTTTCCAACGTAACGAATGTAAATCGCGAGGATCTTGACAAAAGCATAGCCGCAATGTTTACAAAGTTAATAACTGAAAACTGTCCAGCACAAGCAAAGCTTGCAGTAGATCAAGATGGCCTTACAGGCTTTCAAACTGCCTTCGGCACTATTGGCCAATTAGCCATGCAGGAATTACTCTCCAATCCAGACGTCAACGCTTCATTTACAAATTTCACGAAATATATAGACCAAAATAAAATTAACTCTGTTTTTAATAAAAAGTAATTTTTAACTGGCGGCTCAACCCACCTGCAAAGCTCATAGGGGCAAACTAAAACTTGCCCCTTGGCACAATGCTACATATCAATAACAAGACCCGAACCACAGCCGTATTACCAACTTTACCAAACTAAAAATTCCCGGCGTTTTGCTTCGCTTGGCTGCTTGATCCTGACCCTGAGGACGGAGCAATATACGAGATCAACCTGTTTGGTTCTTTGGGCTTTACAACCTTAATCTTTGACTTGTAGATATTAATGCCGACATCAGCAACACAGAACTTCCTCACCCTGAGTGTTACTGCAGCAATAATCTATTGCTCTCTTATACCTTTGCCCCAATAGAGATAGGGAAAGTAGTACAGTAGCGCGCTGCAAACATCCGCCCAGCACAAGGATCTGCGATGAAAACTACCCTCCTCCTGCTCACACTGACTCTCGCCCTAGCCGGTTGCCGATTTGATGATGAAACCCTGGCCCTGGAGGCCAATGCCAAGGAGGAACAGGTATGGGCCTTCATCCAGTTCAATGTGCCGGAAGAGGATGATGGGCTGGAGTCTTTTTATTACTACGGCAAGGTCTCGAAAAGCCTTTATCAGTTGATCAGCGCCAACCGCCTGCAGAGTGGCTTTGTGCGCCTGCAGGAGATGCGTTACTGGGGCGATGATGACCTGATCCACGCCTACCGCGATTTGCAGAACAGCGGAGAAATGGTGTTCCGTATCGAGGATATCCGCAGCATCAAACTGGTGCGCAAGGCACCAACGCCAGGGGTCGGCTATGAACAGTTTGAAGCACCGCAAAATCAGGGCATCAAGCCAGCCGCCGCGAGCGAAAGCTGAGCATGCCGCTACGTACAACCTGGGCTGTGCCGCGCCATTTGCTGACTTAGCTCAAGCCCGGACGACAAATCCCCCGGACGGCCTTGGCAAGCGTGGCGGGTTGCGCGTAGATAAGCGCATACCCGCAGCGAAGCCATACCATGAGCCTCTCCGTAACCCCGACTTGCCCTGAAAAACCACCCGTGCGCCTCAAGCTGCGCCGGGTTGCTATCGACACCTACCGGGAAAACGTCGCCTACCTGCACCGTGACTGCGCCGCCTGCCGGGCCGAAGGATTCCAGGCGCTGGCCAAGGTGGAGATTCGCGTCAATGGCAAACGCATTCTGGCCAGCCTCAACCTGGTGGATGACCCGGCGATTGTCGCCTGCGACGAGCTGGGCCTGTCCGAAGATGCCTTTACCCAACTGGGCGCCGCCACGGGGGAACCGGCGTCGATTGCCCAGGCCGAACCTGCGTTGTCGATTCCGGCGCTGCACCGCAAGATTGCCGGTGAGCGCCTGCACCGCGAGGACTTCCAGGCCATCGTGCGCGACATCGCTGAGCATCGTTATTCGAAGATCGAGTTGACCGCCTTTGTCGTGGCCTGCAACCAGGGCGAACTGGACCGCGAGGAGGTGTACTTCCTCACCGACGCCATGGCTCATGTCGGTCGGCGCCTGGACTGGCGCGAGCACCCGGTGGTGGACAAGCACTGCATTGGTGGCATCCCCGGCAATCGCACCTCGATGCTGGTGGTGCCGATCGTAGCCGCCCACGGCATGCTTTGCCCGAAGACCTCCTCGCGGGCGATCACCTCCCCCTCCGGCACGGCCGACACCATGGAGGTGCTGGCCAATGTCGAACTGCCCTTCGAGCGCCTGTGCGAGATGGTGCGCGAGCAGCGCGGCTGCCTGGCTTGGGGCGGTTCAAGCGACCTGTCGCCGGCAGACGATGTGCTGATTTCGGTGGAGCGGCCGCTGTCAATCGACTCGCCGGGGCAAATGGTGGCGTCGATCCTGTCGAAGAAGATCGCCGCCGGCTCGACTCACCTGCTGCTCGACATTCCCATCGGCCCGACCGCCAAGGTGCGCTCGATGGCCGAGGCCCAGCGCCTGCGCAAGCTGTTCGAGTTCGTCGCGACACGCCTGGGACTGACCCTGGACGTAGTGATTACCGATGGCCGTCAGCCGATCGGCAATGGCATCGGCCCGGTCCTGGAAGCACGCGATGTAATGCGTGTACTGCAGAACGATCCGAGGGCGCCCAATGACCTGCGGCAGAAAGCCTTGCGCCTGGCCGGGCGCATGCTCGAATTCGATCCGGACGTGCGCGGTGGCGACGGTTATGCGATTGCCCGTGACATCCTCGACTCCGGGCGCGCGCTGAACAAGATGCAGGCGATCATCCAGGCGCAGGGCGCCAAGCCTTTCGACGTGAATCAGCCCAAGCTGGCAACGCTGACCTTTGACGTGTTGGCCGAGCAGGACGCCGTGGTAACCAGCATCGACAACCTGCAACTGGCCCGCATCGCTCGCCTGGCCGGCGCGCCCAAGGTGCAGGGGGCTGGCGTCGACCTGTTGCGCAAGCTCGGCGAGCCGGTCAAGGCGGGTGACTGCTTGTACCGCATTTATGCCGACTTCCCCGCCGATCTCAGCTTTGCCCGCCAGGCCTGCGAGCGCGCCAATGGCTTTAGCCTCGGTCGCCCAGACCAGGTACCCAATGTCTTTGTGGAGTTCTGATGCAGAGTCTGCTGCTGTATTTCGATGATGAACGCGCCCCGGCCCTGCGCCTGGCGGCGGCCTGTGGGCTGCAAGCAGCAGCCATCGAGCGCCACCGCTTCCCCGACGATGAACTGCGCCTGCGCCTGCCGCTAGCAGATAGCGAGCAGTTGCCCGAACAGCTGGTGATCTACCGGGGCCTCGACCATCCCAACGAGCGCCTGGTCGAATTGCTTCTGCTGGCTGGCGAAGCCCGCGCCCTGGGGGCACAGCGACTGCTGTTGGTAGCGCCCTACCTGGCCTACATGCGCCAGGACATTGCCTTCAACCCCGGTGAGGTGGTGAGCCAGCGGATTATCGGGCGCTTTCTTGCCGAGCATTTCGATGGTCTGATCACCGTCGACCCACACCTGCATCGGGTTGCCAGCCTGCAGGAAGCGGTGCCGCTGGCCGATGCCGTGACCCTCTCCGGGGCGCCGGCCCTGGCCGAGCTGATCGCCCGCCAACGACCGCATGCGCTGCTGATCGGCCCGGATGCCGAGTCAGCGCAGTGGATTGAGGCTGCGGCCAGCACCCATGGTTTCGACCATGCGGTATGCAGCAAGGAGCGCCACGGCGATCGTGATGTGCAGGTCACCCTGCCTGACGTGGCTCTGGGCGGGCGCCAGGTGGTGCTGCTGGACGATATTGCCAGCTCCGGCCGCACCCTGGCCCAAGCCTGTCGCAAGCTGCTTGCGGCAGGCGCCAGCTCGGTGGATGTGGCGGTGACCCACGCGCTGTTCGCTGGCGATGCCCTGGCGACCATTCACGCCGCCGGCGTGACAGAGGTGTGGAGTACCGACTGTATTGCGCACCCGAGCAATGCGCTGCATATGGCACCCTACCTGGCCGGCGCACTCAGGCCATTGTTGCGCTAAGCCAGATAGCAAGAAGCTTGGGGTAACCTGGCTCCCAGACTCAGATGCCGGCCCGGCCCGGATCTTCCGGCGGGCTTTCTTCCTCGATGTCTTCCAGCTTCAGCTCCATGCCCCAGCTGGCCACATCGGTCGCTGGCTTGGCGGCAACCGGCGCGGGTGCGGCCTGAGGAGCAGCAGCAACTGCGGCTGCGTTCGCCGGATTTTCGCGGTGCAGCTTGAGTTTGAGGCGCACGTTGTTGGCCGAGTCGGCGTTCTTGACCGCTTCTTCTTCGTCGATGCTGCCTTCGTGGACCAGGTCGATCAGTGCCATGTCGAAGGTCTGCATGCCGAGGTTCTTCGACTTTTCCATGGTTTCCTTGATCTCGGAAAAATCGTTGCGCTTGATCTGATCGCGAATGGTTGGCGTGCCCAGCAACACCTCGACAGCCGCGCGGCGCTTGCCGTCCACCGTTTTGACCAGGCGCTGGGACACGAAAGCCTTGAGGTTGTTGCCCAGGTCGTTGAGCAGTTGCGGGCGGCGCTCTTCGGGGAAGAAGTTGATGATGCGATCCAGTGCCTGGTTGGCGTTGTTGGCGTGCAGGGTGGAAATCGCCAGGTGACCGGTATCGGCAAAGGCCAGGGCATGCTCCATGGTCTCGCGATCACGAATCTCGCCGATCAGGATCACGTCCGGCGCCTGGCGCAGGGTGTTCTTCAGCGCGGCATGGAAACTGCGGGTATCCACGCCGACTTCGCGCTGGTTGATGATCGATTTCTTGTGCCGGTGCACGTACTCCACCGGGTCTTCGATGGTGATGATGTGCCCGCCACTGTTGCGGTTGCGGTAGTCGATTAGCGCCGCCAGGGAGGTCGACTTGCCCGAACCGGTGCCGCCGACGAACAGCACCAGGCCGCGCTTCTCCATGATGGTCTTGAGCAGCACTTCCGGCAGTTTGAGGTCTTCGAACTTGGGGATTTCCATCTTGATGTTGCGCGCGACGATGGATACTTCGTTGCGCTGCTTGAAGATGTTGATGCGGAAGCGGCCGATGTTGGGCAGGGAAATCGCCAGGTTCATCTCGAGCTCCTTGTCGAAGTCGGCACGCTGCTGTTCATCCATCACCCCGGCGGCGATGGCAGCCACGTCGCCCGGCTTCAGCGGCTCGGCGCTGAGCGGCTTGAGCACGCCATTAAACTTGGCGCAGGGCGGCGCTCCCGTGGACAGGTAAAGGTCGGAACCGTCCTGACTGGACAGGATCTTGAGCATTGCGGAGAGGTCCATGGGGCGCGCTTCCATCTGTGTGGAGTTAACAAGTTAGGCCATGTTTGCCGGATATTCCGGGACTTAAGAGCCTGAAAAGTGGCGCCATTCTGATGGCGCAGCAAATGCTGGCACAATAGCAGCCCGAGAAAAATGAGGAGCCTGTCATGGCTAAGGCAATGGCCCGCCACATTCTGGTCAAGACTGAAGCAGAAGCTGCCGCCCTGAAGAAGCGCATAGCGGCTGGCGAGGCCTTCGATGTGCTGGCGCGCAAGTACTCCACCTGCCCGTCCGGTAAGAAAGGGGGCGACCTGGGCGAGGTGCGTCCGGGACAGATGGTGCGATCGATTGATCAGGTGATTTTCAAAAAAGAGCTGCGCACCGTGCATGGGCCGGTAAAAAGCCAGTTCGGCTACCATCTGGTGCAGGTTTTTTTCCGCGAGTAAGCACATGACGCCACAGCAGATCGCCACTTTCTGCCTCAGCCTTCCCGGTGCCCGCGAGGACATCAAATGGGGCGGCGTGCGGGTATTCTCGGTGGCCGAAACCAAGATGTTCGCCCTGCTCCATCTGAGTGGCCAGGATGGTTTGGCCTGCAAGGTTGGCCAGGACCTGTTTCTCGGTTACTGCGACCGCCCCGGCATCCGCCCGGCGCCCTACCTGGCACGCGCCTACTGGATCAGCATGGCCATGCCTTACCCCATGGGCGACGCTGAACTACGTGAACTGCTGACCCGCTCGCACCAACTGGTGGTCGGCAAACTGCCCAAGCGCCTGAAAGCGGGCCTGCTGCTCTAGCGGTACCCAACACAAGCCGGCCCGCCTGCAGCGCTGCAGTCAAACCAGTGCAGGATTGCGGTAAGCGAAAGCCTACGCCAGTACACGGACTGACTTATTCCTTGAACCCCTTCGCCACCAGATAAACCTCATTGGAGCGAGGTCGCGACGCGGCTGGTTTGCGGATCGCCACCTTTTCGAAGGAGGTGCGCACGTCCTTGAGAAACACGTCAGAGCCTTCGCCCTGGAAGACCTTGACCACGTAGTTGCCACCGGGCTTGAGCACTTTGCGGACCATGTCGAGGGTGAGTTCGACCAGGTACATCGAGGAGGCCTGGTCGGCCACAGCAACGCCGCTGAGGTTGGGCGCGATGTCGGAGACGATCAGGTCGGGCTGCCGGCCATCCAGCAGGTCGAGCAATTGCTGGAACACGGCATCCTCGGTGAAGTCGCCCTGAATGAAGTCGACGTTGTCCAGCGGGTCCATCGGCAGAATGTCGGTGGCCACGACTCGCCCCTTTTCGCCGACCAGCTTGCCGGCCACCTGCGACCAGCCACCGGGGGCCGAGCCCAGATCCATAAGCAACATGCCGGGACGGATCAGCTTGTCCTTCTCGTTCAGCTCAATCAGCTTGTAGCTGGAGCGGGAACGCAAGCCATCCTTCTGCGCGCGTTTGACGTAGGGATCGTTGACGTGTTCGTCCAGCCAGCGACGGCTGCTTTTGGATCGTTTCATGAGAGGGCCAACTACGGAAATTCAATAGAAGAAGCGGACCCATGCAGGAGGCAGAGGGGACGCTATCGGGGGCAAAGTGACGGCGATTATAAGCCGATAATCCGACACAGGCTAAATCCGTGCCCCCGGAGCACCCCGCGCCTTGTGTCGCAGCCGCAGAGCACGCCTGACAGGTACGGGTAGCGGCAGGTACAATTCGCGCCTGACTTCAAACCCCTGTTGCTTCCTTTGCCGGAGTCACCGGCCAGGATTACCGCCATGATTCGCATCAACGAACTGTCCCTCCCCCTCGATCACTCCGCCGATGAACTGCGCGCAGCCATCGTCAAACGCCTGGGTATCAGCGACGCCGACCTGCTGGATTTCAGCGTATTCAAGCGCAGCTACGACGCCCGCAAGAAGAACAGCGTCATTCTGTTCATCTACATCATTGATCTGCAGGCGCGTGACGAGGCGGCAATCCTGGCGCGCTTTGCCGATGATCAGCATGTCCGTCCAGCCCCGGACACCCGCTACTACCCCGTCGGACAAGCCCCCGCCACTCTCAGCGAGCGCCCGCTGGTTGTGGGTTTTGGCCCCTGCGGGCTGTTCGCCGCGCTGCTGCTCGCACAAATGGGTTTCAAGCCCATTGTGCTGGAGCGCGGCAAGGACGTGCGCAGCCGCACCAAGGATACCTGGGCGCTGTGGCGCAAAAAGATCCTGAGCCCGGAATCCAACGTCCAGTTTGGCGAAGGGGGCGCCGGCCTGTTCTCCGACGGCAAGCTCTACAGCCAGATCAAAGACCCCAAGTTCTATGCGCGCAAGGTGATGCACGAGTTCGTCCGCGCCGGCGCGCCTGCAGAAATCATGTACGTGAGCAAGCCGCACATTGGCACCTTCCGCCTTACCGGCGTGGTCGCAGCCATGCGCGAGGAGATCATCGCCCTTGGTGGCGAGGTGCGTTTTGAAAGCAAAGTGACCGATCTGCTGATCAATGAGGGGCAGCTGGAAGGCGTGGTGCTGGCCAGCGGCGAAACCCTGCACAGTCGCCACGTGGTGCTGGCGCTGGGTCACAGCTCGCGCGACACCTTGCGCATGCTGCACCGCCAGGGCGTGTTTATCGAGGCAAAGCCCTTTGCCGTGGGCTTTCGCATCGAACACCCGCAAAGCCTGATCGACCAGGCCCGCCTGGGCAAATATGCCGGCCATCCGGAGCTCGGCGCCGCCGACTACAAACTGGTGCATCACGCCAAGAATGGCCGTGCCGTCTACAGCTTCTGCATGTGCCCTGGCGGTACGGTGGTGGCGGCCACGTCCGAACCGGAACGCGTGGTAACCAATGGCATGAGCCAGTATTCGCGCAACGAGCGCAATGCCAATGCCGGTATCGTCGTGGGCATCAACCCGGAGCAGGACTTCCCCGGCGATCCTCTGGCCGGCGTGGAGTTGCAGGAGCGTCTGGAATCGCACGCCTATGTCTTGGGCGGCAGTGATTACTGTGCCCCGGCACAACTGGTCGGCGACTTTATTCGCGGCGTGCCGTCGAGCGAGCTGGGCGAGGTGGAACCATCCTACAAACCGGGCGTACGCCTGGGTGACCTGGCGTCCTCGCTGCCGGATTACGTGATCGAGGCAATCCGCGAAGCACTGCCAGTCTTCGGCAAGCAGATCCGCGGCTTTGATCGGCATGATGCGGTGCTCACCGGCATCGAAACCCGCACGTCTTCGCCGGTACGCATCACCCGCGACAACGAGACCCTGCAAAGTCTCAACCTGCGCGGCCTGTATCCAGCGGGCGAAGGCGCCGGTTATGCCGGTGGGATTTTGTCGGCAGGCGTGGATGGCATCAAAGTCGCCGAAGCCCTGGCCAAGTCGCTGCTGTCTGACCTGCATGTACAGAGCCACTGAGCGCCGCCGGATGAAACTCGACGACATCAAAAAACTGCAGCAGAAGAAATACCGTGCTGAATTCGGTCATTTCCTGGTGGAGGGCGAACACCTGCTGCTGGAATTGCAAAAAGCCGCCCTGCACAACCCGCAGCTGCTGAGCAGTCAGCTGTATGTCACCAGCGCCTATGAGAACTGGCAGAGCCCGTTCAAAACCCAGGTGATCAGTGACCGCCAGATGGCGCAGATCGCCGACACCCAGACCCCCCAGGGCATCCTTGCGCTGGTCCCCATGCCGGCGCAGCCCGCTCCGCTTGCTGCCGGCAGCGAACGCGCCATCTACCTGCACGAAATTCAGGACCCGGGCAATCTCGGCACCATCCTGCGCACGCTGGCATGGTTCGGTCATTTCCGTTGCCTGCTCAGCCCCGGCAGCGTTGATCCGTACAACCCAAAAGTCGTGCGCTCCAGCATGGGCGCCATTTTTCATACCCCCATGGAGCTGGATGTGCCGCTGGACACCCTGGCTACGCGCTTTTCGCGCATTGCCTGCCTGGATATGCATGGCGAGCGCGTGCAATCGGCCAGTTTCCAGGCGTTCGACTGCTACCTGTTCGGCAACGAAGCCCGTGGCGTACCCCGCGAGCAATTACTCGCACTGGGCGCCCAACCTTTTACCATTCCAGGCTGCGGCGCCATCGAATCACTGAACCTGGCCACCACAGTCAACATGTGCGTGTACGAGCTGAACAGATAGCCGCTGGCAGCGCTGTCACCCACACAGCGTCTGCGCTCAACAGGCATATTGCTGGGTACCCTACAGCCCCATCTGCTTGCTGATGATCTCGTTCATCACTTCGCGCGTGCCGCCGCCGATGGAGAGAATGCGGTTGTCACGGTATAGGCGCTCGACCAGCGACTCGCGCATAAAGCCCATGCCGCCGAGCAACTGAGTGGCGTCGTAGGTGATGCGGTCGGAAACGTCAGTGGCGAAGTTCTTGGCCATGGAAATTTCCTTGATCACGCTCTTGCCGGCGGCCATCTTGGCGGCCTGCCGATAGGTGAATTCGCGCGACACTTCCAGCTGGGTGGCCATTTCGGCCAGGCGATGCTTGAGCACCTGGAACTTGCCGATTGGCTTGCCGAACGCATGCCGATCATTCGCCCATTTCAGCGCCTCCTCCAGGGCCAGTTGCGAGGTCATGTTGGCCATGATCGCCAGCGACAGGCGCTCGCTCTGGAAGTTGGCCATGATCCCGGCAAAACCCATGTTCTCGGCACCGATCAGGTTGCCCACCGGCACCTTGCAATCGTCGAAGAACAGCTCGGCGGTATCCGACGCCCACCAGCCCATCTTCTTCAGCGAGCGACCAACCGTGAAACCGGGCGTACCCTTCTCGATCAGCAGCAGGCTGACGCCGCCGAAGCCTTCACCACCGGTCCGTACCGCCACGGTGTAGTAGTCAGCACGCACACCGCTGGTAATAAAGGTCTTGCTGCCGGTTACGCGATAGAAGTCACCCTCTTTCACCGCGCGGGTTTTCAGGCTGGCCACGTCTGAACCACCGGACGGCTCGGTCACAGCCAGAGCCATGATCTTCTCGCCGGCCAGCACCTGCGGTACCACGCGCTCGCGCACCTCGGGACGAGCCCACTTGAGCACCGGCGGCAGGCCGATATCCAGCGAGCCGAGACCGGCCACCAGGCCGCCAGAACCGCAACGCATCAACTCCTCGCTGGCCGCCACCTTGGCAAACAGGTCGCCTTCGTGACTGCCGCCGAACTGTTCCGGGTAGCCGATACCGAGGATGCCGGCGGCACCGGCCTTGCGATACAGCTCGCGGGGAAACTCCTCGGCCTCCTCCCAGTCCGCCACATGGGGCAGGATCTCGCGTTCGACGAAACGCCGTACCGAGTCGCGCACCAGTTGATGGGAGTCGTCGAAGTATTCCTGGAAAGCAGACATGGGCAAGCTCCGGATTAAGTTCTCACGACCTTAACCGAGCGCTTGCTTGGTTTTCAAGATGAGATTTCGGCCGTCTCCTGAGCCATACCGGCCGCACCGAACCGTTCGCGGTAGGCACGGGGCGGCAGACCGACACTATTGCGAAAGGCAATACGAAAGCTCTCTACCGTGCGGAAGCCGCAGTGCTCGGCAATTCTCTCGACGCTCTGTACTCCATCTTCCAGCAGTGCACGGGCACGTGCCATGCGCGCGTGCTGCAGCCAGGCCTTGGGCGACATGCCAGTGGCGTCTTTGAAGCGACGCAGAAAAGTGCGCTCGCTCATCGCCATTCGCCGGGCCAGCTGGCTGACTTCCAGGGGTTCGGCCAGGTGCTGACGTGCCCACTCCAGCAGCCCGGACAAATCATGGCGCACAGCCTGTGCAACCGGCACAGGAATAAACTGGGCCTGACCGCCAGCACGCTGCGGTGCCATCACCAGGCGCTGGGCTACGCGATTGGCCACTTGGCTGCCGAAGTCGCGAGCCACCAGATGCAGACACACATCAATGCCGGCCGCACTGCCGGCCGAGCTGAGCAGTTGCCCAGCATCCACATAGAGCACTTGTGGATCGACCTCGACAGCCGGATAGCGCAGGGCCAGCTCCTCCGCATAGCGCCAGTGGGTGGTGGCGCGCCGGCCATCGAGCAGGCCGGTGGCGGCCAGAACGAACACCCCGGAGCAGATCGACAGTAACCGCGCGCCACGCCCATGGGCTGCACGCAGCGCCTGCAACAACTCGGGAGGTGGTAGTTCATCACGGTCCCGCCAGCCGGGAATGACGATGGTAGTGGCCTCGGACAATAGCTCCAGGCCCGCATCGGCTAATACCTGAATGCCGCCGGTCGCGCGCATCGGGCCTGGATCGAGACCGACGATGCGGTGGCGATACCAGGGAAAGTCGAACTCCGGACGCGGCAAACCGAAGATCTCCACGGCGATGCCAAACTCGAAGGTGCAGAGGCCGTCGTACGCGAGGATGGCCACCAGGCCGGGATCAGTGTGCATTTGGCGGAAAATTACCGATGACTGTCTTGTTCGCCACTGTAGCGCCTGCCGAGCAATCAATACAGTGAGCACACCTTCCATCCATCCGGAGCACCACCATGCCCAGCCTCGTCAGCCAGTATCCTGCCGCCCTCTCCTCTGTGGCACTGATGCACTTCAGCAACCGCCTGGCCTTCGAAACCGACTGTTCGGATATCAATGCCACTCAGCAATCGGGGGAAATCGACTACGTGCTCGTCGATGTGCGCGGTGCAGCCGCCTACGCCAGCGGCCATGTACCGGGCGCAATCAACATTCCGCACCGGCTGATGACTGCCGAGTACATGGCCGCGTATCCGCGCGACACCTTGTTCGTGGTCTATTGTGCCGGCCCGCACTGCAACGGCGTACACCGCGCAGCCGTGCGCCTGGCCAGCCTCGGCTATGCGGTGAAAGAAATGATCGGCGGAGTCACCGGCTGGCTCGACGAAGGCCTGGAACTGGTCGGCAGCAACGACGTGCCCCAGGCGACGACTCAACAGAGTATCAGTTGCGCATGCTAGATAACGTCATCCACCGCACCGCGCGGGCGCAGGACATACCTGCGCTGCTGGAGCTGATGCGCGAGCTGGCGGCATTCGAGGACTACCTGACGGACTTCAAGGTCGACGCCAAGGCCCTGTGCGAACGGGTCTTCGGCCCCAACCCGCAGTGCCAGGTGTTTGTTGCCGAAGCAGGCAGCACCCTGCTCGGCTATGCCGTGGCGCTGCTGATTCCCTTTACCTACGACCTGCGCCCGACCTGCCGGCTGAAGGAGCTGTACCTGCAGCCGGGGCATCGCTCGCAGGGGCTGGGTCAGGGGTTGCTGAGCAGCGTGGCAAGCTGGGCCCTGAGCCAGGGAGCAGGACGCCTGCAATGGGATGTACTGGCCGACAACAGCCGTGCGGAGGCCTTCTACCAGCGCCTGGGCGGACGCCCGGTCAGCAAGTGGCTGGCCTATGAAATGCCGAAACAGGCCATGCAGCAGTTGGCAGAACCTTAGACGCAGCTCGGCCTGTCAACCGGCAATCGGCCGGCGCCCGGCAAAGGCATGGGCCAGGGTGCCGCCATCCACCAGTTCCAGCTCGCCACCCAGCGGCACGCCATGGGCAATACGCGACAGGATGATGCCTTTGCCGTCGAGCATCTGGGCAATGTAATGAGCCGTCGCCTCGCCTTCCACCGTAGGGTTAGTCGCAAGAATCAGCTCGGCGAAGTTGCCGGCAGCAACCCGCGCCAGCAGTTCGGGGATACCAATGGCTTCGGGTCCAAGCCCATCGAGCGGCGACAGGTGGCCCTTGAGCACAAAGTAGCGACCGCGATAGCCGGTCTGCTCTACGGCAAACACATCCAGCGGCCCCTCCACCACGCAGAGCAACCCATCATCGCGACGCGGGTCGGCGCACTGCGGGCACAACTCGTCTTCGCACAGGGTGCGGCAGCGCGAACAATGCCCGACCCCTTCCATGGCCGCCGTCAGCGCCTGGGCTAAACGCACGCCACCACTGCGATCACGTTCCAGCATCTGCAGGGCCATGCGCTGGGCAGTCTTCTGCCCCACTCCGGGCAGGATGCGCAGGGCGTCGACCAATTGGCGAATCAGCGGGCTGAAGCTCATGGGGAATACCGTCGGAAATAGCTTTGAATGAAAGGTACGGTGCGAGTCGCTCGGCCGTAGGGTGGAGGACTTCTTTTCTTCCACCATCAGCAGCGCTGTGGTGGATGGGTAAAGCGGCATCCACCCTACGACTAGAAAGCTTTTAAACGCCCCCACTCGAGTCAAGGGGCGTTCAGGCGGCGTGCAGGGCAAGGCGTGGGGAAGCGTGGGCACCGGAGTTTACTGGTGTAAATGAGGATGCCCGCGCTTCCCCACACGCAGCCATGTGCGCTGACTGGGCGCCCCTTAGAAGGGCATTTTGAAGCCGGGGGGCAGCTGCATGCCTGCAGTCATGCCGGACATCTTGTCCTGGCTGTTCTGCTCGACCTTGCGCACGGCGTCGTTGACGGCGGCGGCGATCAGGTCTTCCAGGACTTCCTTGTCTTCCTGCATCAGGCTGTCATCCAGGGTGATGCGTTTGACGTCATGACGACCCGTCATCACCACGCTGACCAGACCGGCGCCGGACTGGCCGGTGACTTCGGCGTTGGCCAACTCTTCCTGCATCTTGGCCATTTTTTCTTGCATCTGCTGAGCCTGCTTCATCAGGCCTGCCATGCCACCTTTCATCATGATGGGTTCCTCAGCTGTCTAATCAGGGGGTCAAAGGTTCGATGGAATCGGCGCGGATTACCGCACCGAATTGTTGAATCATCTGTTGCACCAGCGGATCGTCATGGATCGACTGTTCAGCCTGCTGCTGGCGTTGTGCACGCTTGCGTGCCGCGGCCTGGGCCGGGGTTTCCTGCTCGGGCAGAATCAACTCGATACGCAGGTTGATAGAGCGCCCGAGATGCTGATTGAGTGCGTCATTCAAGCGACGCTGCTGAGTCGCATTGAACAGGGCACTGTGGCCCGGATCCAGGTGCAGCAGCCAGTCATCAGCATTGGCTTGGATCAGCGTACAGTTGGCACCGATACTGCCAGTCATGCCGGACAGTCCCAAGCGTGGGAACAGGTCCAGCCACTCGGCAGCCAGGCCGGTGGCCGGTTTGGCGGCTGGCAAGGGTTCCGGAGCCGCTACAGGCTCTGCGGCGGATACGTCGAAATCGTAGTCGAGGCTATCGCCATCGACTTCGGCATAGTCGTAATCACCGGGTGGCGGTTCGTCGTCATCGCCCTCCTCGACGGCTACGGCGACCGGTACTGCCGGCGCAGCTGCCACGGCCACTGCTGGCAGCACTGGCGCCGCGACAGGCTCCGCAGCTACGACCACAGGAGCAGGTTCATGTTCGATAACCGGCGCAGCGACAATCGGCTCAGCTAACAGCGGTTCGGCGACCTGGGGTACGAGCTGGGCGACAGGCTCATCCCAGGGCAGATTGACAACCGCAACCGGGGCTGCAGCTTCGTCCACATTGGCACTCAGCGGTGTATCAGCAACCAATGGTGCAACTGGCGCAGCAACAGGCAGCGGAGCTTCTGCCACAGGCGTTGGCAACACTGGCGCAGCAGGCTGCGCGGCAGTGGCTACAGGGGCAACGATAGGAACCGGCTGGGCAGCAATGGCTGCGCCGGCCACTGGGTTGTGTGTGGAATCAGCTGTGGCCTTGCTGATTCCAGGCAACTCCTTTAAAGGAGTTCGAGGTGCTCCATCTGCATCCGCCGGGCGGAACGCCAGCATACGCAGCAGCACCATCTCGAAACCGCTGCGCGGGTCCGGCGCCAGCGGCAGATCGCGACGGCCAATGAGGCCCATCTGGTAGTAGAACTGCACGTCTTCGGCCGGCAGGGCCTGAGCCAGTGCCAGCACTCGCTCACGATCACCCTGACCATTGTCCACAGCTTCCGGCAGGGCCTGGGCCACGGCTACGCGGTGCAGCACATTGAGCATTTCCGAGAGCACGCCTCCCCAGTCCGGACCTTGCTCGGCCAGGTGACGCACGGCTTCGAGCAGCGCGCGGGCATCGCCGTCGAGCAGCGCGTGCAGCACGCCGTAGACCTGGCCATGATCGAGAGTGCCAAGCATGGAGCGCACATCGGCCGCCAGCACCTTACCTTCGCCAAAAGCGATAGCCTGGTCGGTCAGACTCATGGCGTCGCGCATCGAACCATCGGCAGCACGGCCGAGCAGCCACAAAGCGTCGTCCTCGAAAGGCACGCTTTCGGCAGTCAATACATGAGTCAGGTGCTCGACTACCCGCTCCGGCGGCATGTTCTTCAGGGAGAACTGCAGGCAGCGTGAAAGGATGGTCACCGGCAGTTTCTGCGGATCGGTAGTGGCGAGCAGGAATTTGACGTGGGGCGGCGGCTCTTCAAGGGTCTTGAGCAGCGCGTTGAACGAGTGCGTGGAAAGCATGTGCACTTCGTCGATCAGATAAACCTTGTAGCGCCCACGGCTGGGGGCGTACTGCACGTTTTCCAGCAGTTCGCGGGTGTCTTCGACCTTGGTGCGACTGGCTGCGTCGACTTCGATCAGGTCAATGAAACGACCCTCGTCGATCTCTCGACATATCGAACACTGCCCACAGGGCGTGGAGCTGATGCCGACTTCACAGTTCAGGCACTTGGCAATAATCCTCGCAATGGTGGTTTTACCCACACCGCGAGTGCCGGTAAACAGGTATGCATGGTGCAGACGCTGGCTGTCCAGGGCGTTGATCAGAGCCTTGAGCACATGGGTCTGGCCGACCATTTCGCGGAACGAGCGCGGACGCCATTTACGTGCAAGAACCTGATAACTCATTGAAAACCGTCGCGTCTGGGTAACCGAGGGGCTAATCCTAGCGGAGCACCGGGTAAATTGCATCCGCGCTGGCGGATTGTGCTGTCGGCAATGGTCATGCGCGGCAGTCAAAGCGACTTTCAGCACCAACGACAAGGCGTTTGCCCCGTAACGGCTGCGCTACAGGCAAGAAATTAGACTGAGAGGAAAAGCGACTAACCCAGGTCGGGTTATGGAGGCGGCCCCACCAGCCACACCCCGGCACACGATGTTCCCGCTGTGGCTGCTTCCTTCCGGACCTGACCAGGTTAACGGGTAATCGTTGCGAGGGGACCGATGGGACCACCATAACGAAGCCTGTCAGGCGACAGGCCGCGCCATTGTACTGATTGATAACAAACTTACAACCGCTTCAAACACTTAGCATAGAGAACAAGCGCATACCTGCATTCCGACTCAAACCCGGAAGCGCCCCACCAGTTGTTCCAGACCATGGGATAGTTCGGACAGTCGCGCACTGGCCTGGGTGCTCTGCTCGGACGTTTGTGCTGCCTCGTTGGACAGGTCGCGGATATCGCTGATGTTGCGCGCAATCTCTTCGGTTACCGCACTCTGCTCTTCGCAGGCGGTAGCGATCTGCGCAGCCATGTCATTGATACGTGCCACCGAGTCACCCGTGGCCGACAACGCACCATCTACCCCAGCTGCGCGCGCAACACTATCGCGCGCCTTTTCGCTGCCCGAGTGCATGGCTTTGACCGCATCCTGCACGCCAGATTGCAGGCGTTCGATCATCTGCTGGATGTCTTTGGTCGAGTCCTGGGTACGCGCCGCCAGGGCACGCACTTCATCGGCTACCACAGCGAAACCACGGCCCTGCTCGCCCGCTCGCGCGGCCTCGATGGCCGCGTTCAAGGCCAGCAGGTTGGTCTGTTCGGCAATGCCCTTGATCACCGCTAGCACGGCACCAATGTTGGCGGTTTCCTGCTCCAGGGTCTGGATTGTCGCGGAGGCACTTTCCACTTCCTGAGCCAACTGGCGGATGGCATGGATAGTCGCACCCACTACCTGCGCGCCATCACGCGACTGGGTTTCAGCACTGCGCGCCGCATCAGCAGCATTCTGCGCGTTGCGCGCCACCTCATGTACCGCACTGCTCATTTCGGTCGCGGCAGTGCTGACCTGGTCCACTGCGGCATGTTCACTGCTGATCAGGCGATCATTGGCTGCAGCCATGCCCGCCAGGGTCTCCGCCGAATCGGCCACCTCACCGGTAACCCGCCCGACTTCCTTGATCAGCGGCTGCAGTTTGTCGAGGAAACGATTGAAGGCATGGCTGAGCTTGCCCAGTTCGTCACGCGACAACACATCCAGACGCACGCGCAGGTCACCATCGCCATCGGCGATCTGTTCGATACGGTGCAGCAGGTTGTGCAGTGGACGAGTCACCAGGATCGGGAAGCCGATGACCAGCACAGCACAGATCAGCAACCCGACCACGATGATCCCGCCTTGCTGCCAGCTGCGCTCCTCGCCCAAAGCAATAGCGGCCGTACCTTCGCCATTGGCAGCGGTATCTTCCAGTTCGCCAAGCTTGTCGATCGGATCGCGGATGGCCTCAAACTGCGCTTCGCTGTCGCCATAACTCAACTGTGAGGCGGCAGCAGGATCGCTCCCAGCCAGCTCCAATACGCGGCTGGAGGTTGCCTTCCACTGAGCGAAACCACGGTCGAAGTCAGCCACCAGCTTCAGGGCTTCGGCACTTGGCTGCATCTCGGCAAACTTGTGGACTCGCTCATAGGCTTGCTGGGCATTCTCGGCATGAGCCGCCTTGAGTGCCTCGGCATGAACACCAGCACCCTCGCCAAGTAGGCTGCGCTCGGCGACAAAGGCCTGATACAGGTCACGGTCAGCATTCAGCAGCAGACTGATGGCAGGCAGGTAGCGGTTGGTCAGGCGAGTGCTGGAGTCCGTTACCTGGCTGATACCCTGCATACCCAAGATACCCATGAGCACCAGTAACACCGCGAGCAGAAAGATCGGTAAGGCAATCTTCCAGCGAAATCCAAGATCGGCGAATAAACGTAGCATGGGTAAACTCCACGGCTTGGGGCAGCTTTTAATTATGTCGGTAAGCATAGTCATTATCTTGAGCGCCGCGCCGGAAGCAGCCGCGCTCGCCACAACACTGATGCACTGACCCCACCAACCAGCCACAACACCCACCCTGCACGCAAAAGGACTTGTATGCCCTGCCCAACAGGCACCCCCCGTACGGCCACCGCTAGCCGCGTAGCCTGGCTTGGCATCAGCCTGTTCTGCCTGCTAAGCAGTGCCACCTTGGCTCTCGCCAGCGGCTTTTATCTGCTGCAGATTCGCGAAACCAGCGGCACCCTGCTCGGCGGCCTGGGCGATGCGAGCGCACTGTTCTTGTTGTTGCTAGCGCTAGCAGCCCTGAGTTCGGGCTGGTTGCTCGGCCTGCGCGGCGCGCGTGCGCTATGGGCGCTGACCTTTTTATTGCTTGGTGCTGTAGCGCTGTACCGCTGGACGACCTACCCCAGCGACTTCGCTGGCAACCTGCTCTACTCGCCGACGCATGATGAATTGAGCGGTTATGCCCTGATCTGTGGCATTGCCTTGCTGCCTTTGCTGTTGCCACATCGACACCATCAAAACCCCGGACGGCTGCGCTGGCTGCTGGCCGGAGCGCTGTTCCTGTGCTGCCTGTACGGCCTGCTGCAGGCGATTCAGCAGGTTCAACTGCGCAGCCTGCCGAACTGCGCCGTCGACAGGTACAGCGGCGCGCAACTGAGCATCTGCCTGGGTGATGAACCACCGGTTCTGATCGACTAACCCCTACAGCGCTGCAGCCAGAGCTGTACTTTGTGGTAGCGTGCCTGCCGAATCGCCCGTCAATACGGGCACCATCCCTGTTGCATGGAGTGCCTCATGGCCATTACCAAAGACCAGCTGATTTCCGACCTCGCCGAAGCCATTGACCTGCAGAAGAATGATGTACGCGCCTTGCTGGAACAGCTAAGCGAAATCGTTGCCGACGCCCTGGAGAACGACGGTGAAATCACCCTGCCAGGCATCGGCAAGCTGAAAGTCAGCGAGCGTGCCGCGCGCACTGGACGTAATCCGCAAACCGGCAAAGCCATTGAGATCGCCGCCAAGAAAGTAATCAAGCTGGTACCAGCCAAAGCCTTGACTGACGCGCTCAACTGATCGGCAGCCAGTATTGCTGCCAGACAGGTCAGGAAGTTGACCCAGGTTCAAGAACCATCATCACGACTTGCAACACGCCCCCACGCCCCTTAACGTCCATTGGTACCTCGGCCATCACGGCGAGGTTCCATGGATACACAACAACAAGGGAATCAGAGCATGTTGAAGAAAATCGTTACTGCCGCTGCACTCGCCACCCTGCTGAGCGGTTGCGCCAATGGCCTGTCGCCAGTCGGTGTGGGCCTGATCACTGATGTCAAAGGCCCGATCACTGCCACCACTGCTCAGGGCAGCAAGCAGGGTACCTCCTGCGCTACCACCATCATCGGCCTGATCAACAAGGGTGATGCCTCCATTGAGGGCGCCAAGGCCAATGGCAGCATCTCCAGCGTGGCATCTGCCGACTATCACACCAAGGGCTTCTACCCCTTCTACGGCAAAACCTGCGTGACCGTGACCGGCAGCTAAGCCGTACCTCGGCCCTGGGCTTGCCCCAGGGCCGAACTCACAAGGGCGTTAAGCGCCGAAGCCACTCAAGGCCTTCAGAAACTCCGCTTCATCCATCACCCGCACGCCCAGCTCACTGGCCTTGGCCAGCTTCGAACCAGCGCCAGGCCCGGCAACCACACAAGTGGTCTTGGCCGACACCGAGCCGGCGACCTTGGCCCCCAGCGCTTCCAGCTTGTCCTTGGCGACATCGCGACTCATCACCTCCAGCGTGCCGGTCAGCACCCAGGTCTGCCCAGCCAGCGGCAAGCCCGCGACCTGCTTCTTCTCACAGGCCCAGTGCATACCAAACGCCAGCAGCTGCTGCTCAATAGCCCGCGCCCTGGCCACGTTGTCCGCGACGGCGAAGAACTCACGCAGCGACTGCTTGGCCTTCTCGTTGAGCCCCTTCATCACACTCAGTTCCAGCCAGTCCTGACTGAGGGCAATCACACCATCCAGACTGCCGCCTTTTTCTGCCAGGTTCTTCGCTCCAGTGGCGGCAATCCCGGCAATGTTCAAGCGGTCGAGAAACTCGGCAAAGGTCGCACAGGCGGCGAACTCGGCGTGTAACTCACCCTCCTCCTGCAGCTGCACGCCGCGCTCCAGCAGCTGGGCGATGACCTTCTGGTTGTGGCTGTCTTCGAAGAAGCTGTGAATTTCATGGGCGACCTCAGCCCCCACATCCGGCAGCCAGGTCAGCACTTCGGGCAAGGCCACCTGAATACGCGCCAGAGAACCCAGGGCGCGTGCCAGCAGCTTGGCCGTCTCTTCACCGACATCGGGAATGCCCAGGGCATAGATGAAGCGAGCCAGGCTCGGTCGCTTGCTCTCGGCAATCGCCGCCAGCAGGTTGCGCGTGGACAGGTCGGCGAAACCCTCCAGCACCACCACCTGCTCGTAGGTCAGGGTGTAGAGATCGGCTGGCGAGGTCACCAGGCCGGTATCCACCAGTTGCTCGACGATCTTGTCGCCAAGCCCTTCGATATCCAGGGCACGCCGCGATACGTAATGAATGATTGCCTGCTTGAGCTGAGCACCACAGGCCAGACGGCCGACGCAGCGGTACACCGAGCCTTCGCTGAAGGTTTCCTTGCCCTTGCTGCGCTTGACCAGCTGGGTGCGTTCCACCGCCGAACCACAGACCGGGCACTGCTCGGGGATGTGTACCGGACGCGCATCATCCGGGCGGCGCTCGGTGACCACCTGCATGACCTGCGGAATCACGTCACCGGCACGGCGGATGATCACGGTATCGCCAATCATCAGACCCAGGCGCTGCACCTCGTCCATGTTGTGCAATGTGGCGTTGGATACCATCACCCCCGCCACCTTGACCGGTTTCAAGCGCGCCACCGGCGTGACCGCACCGGTACGACCGACCTGAAACTCGACGTCCAGCAGCTCGGTCAGCTCCTCACTGGCGGGAAACTTGTGGGCGATAGCCCAACGTGGCTCGCGGGCACGGAAGCCCAGCTCACGCTGATAAGCCAAGTCGTTGACCTTGAACACCACGCCGTCGATCTCGTAGGCCAGGCTGGCGCGACGCTCACCGATATCGCGGTAGTAGGCCAGGCACGCATCGGCGCCCTTGGCCAGTTTCAGCTCACGACTGATTGGCAAGCCCCAGACTTTCAGCTGCTGGAGGATCGCCACCTGCGTCGCCGGCAACTCGCCTTCGACCCGACCAATGCCGTAGCAACAGAACTCCAGCGGACGGCTGGCAGTGATCTTCGGATCAAGCTGGCGCAGGCTACCGGCCGCCGCGTTGCGCGGGTTGGCAAAGGTCTTGCCGCCAGCTTCCAACTGTCGTGCGTTTAGCGCATCGAAACCGGCTTTGGACATGAACACTTCGCCACGCACCTCCAATACGCCCGGCCAGCCTTCGCCATGCAGTTTGAGCGGCACGTTGCGAATGGTGCGCACGTTGCTGCTGATGTCCTCACCGGTAGTGCCATCGCCACGGGTCGCACCGCGCACCAGCAGGCCGTTCTCGTACAGCAGGCTGACGGCCAGGCCATCGAGCTTGGGTTCGCAGCAGTACTCCACTTCGGCGCCACCACCGAACAGGTCACCGGCCGGCAGCTCCAGCCCTTCACGCACGCGGCGGTCGAAGTCCAGCAGGTCGCCTTCCTCGAAGGCGTTGCCCAGGCTGAGCATCGGCACTTCATGCCTCACCTCACCGAAAGCACTGAGCGCTGCGCCGCCGACCCGCTGAGTCGGCGAATCCGCCGTAATCAGCTCAGGATGCGCAGCCTCCAGCGCTTTCAGTTCGTTGAACAAGCGGTCGTATTCGGCATCCGGAATGCTCGGCTCATCCAATACGTAGTAACGGTGACTGTGCAGATCCAGATCCGCGCGCAGTGCAAGGATGCGGGCGGCAGCGGTGGCGTCGGTCATGGCAGTGATCTCTCAAACGAAAAGAGCAGCCGGGGCTGCTCTTTCTGTGTAACGGCGGCGATTAACGCTTGTGGGTGAGTTTCTTGCGCTCAAAATCGGCAATGCGCTGGCGATAATGCTCAATGGTCTGCGCAGTCATCACGCTGCGCTGATCATCCTTCAGTTCACCATTCAGCTCATGGGACAGCTTGCGCGCAGCAGCGACCATGACATCGAACGCCTGCTTGGGATGACGCGGCCCCGGCAGGCCGAGGAAAAAGCTCACCCCACGGGTGCTGAACAGTTCGATATCGTCCAGATCGAAAGTACCGGGCTTGACTGCGTTGGCCATGGAGAACAGCACTTCGCCATTACCAGCCATGCTTTCGTGGCGGTGGAAAATATCCATTTCACCGAAACGCAGGCCGCTTTCCAGAATGTTCTGCAACAACGCCGGACCATTGAAGACTTCACCCTCGCGGGCCACCACGTTGATCACCAGTACTTCCTCTACCGGCAATGCCTCTTTCGGCGTACCGAGAACTGGCTCGGGGCCGTCGTCGACCGGGTTGAGCAAGGTCGGAACCGGCTCTTCGGTATCAAGGTTGAGGTCACCCTGCTGCGGTTCGATATTGCGCCGCCGATTGAGTTCGGTAGCGCTCATCGATGGCATGTCTTCTTCGCTCAGGCCTGGTTCACGCTTGCGATCTATGATCCGCGGGGGACTGAGCAAGTCCGGATCGGAATCATCGTCCGGCAAATTGCTGAAACTATGGTCGAGCTTGAACTTCAGTTTGCCCTTGCCGCCACGCATGCGGCGCCAGCCGTCGAAGAGAATGCCGGCAATGACGATGATGCCGATGACGATCAGCCATTCGCGCAGACCGATTTCCATGAAGTTTTCGAGCCCCTGAACCAGTAATTATGATGATGAAGAAAGGGCTTCCTGCCCTCTGAAAAACGCAGACAACTGTATGTTCTTACAGGTATTTTCCGCGTGTCACAAAATTGAGGCCTAAGCTAGCACGACGAACGGTAAATGTGCACCGTCAGCAGGTAATCTCGGCCATATCACTCTATCTCGCCGCTAGGCCTCGACCAGCGACATTGCCTCCTCCACGTCCACTGCCACCAGGCGCGAGCATCCTGGCTCATGCATGGTAACCCCCATCAACTGATCGGCCATTTCCATGGCGATCTTGTTATGGGTGATATAGATGAACTGCACCGTGGCCGACATTTCCTTGACCAGGCGCGCATAGCGGCCGACGTTGGCGTCGTCCAGCGGCGCATCGACTTCGTCGAGCATGCAGAACGGCGCCGGATTGAGCTTGAAGATGGCAAACACCAGGGCCAGCGCAGTCAGCGCCTTTTCCCCGCCGGAGAGCAGGTGGATGGTGCTGTTCTTCTTGCCCGGCGGCCGCGCCATAATCGCCACACCGGTATCCAGCAAATCTTCGCCGGTCAGCTCCAAATACGCGTGACCGCCGCCGAACACCTTGGGGAACAGCGCCTGCAGGCCGGAGTTGATCTGGTCGAAGGTTTCCTTGAAACGGTTGCGGGTTTCCTTGTCGATCTTGCGGATGACGTTTTCCAGGGTATCCAGCGCCTCAACCAGGTCGGCGTTCTGCGCGTCCAGGTAGCGTTTGCGCTCGGATTGCTGCTGGTATTCGTCGATGGCCGCCAGGTTGATCGGCCCGAGGCGCTGGATCCGCGCAGCAAGGCGTTCCAGTTCTTCTTCCCAGGCCTTCTCGCCAGCCTCAGGTGGAAGCGTGGCGAGCACGCCATGCAGGTCGTAGCCATCTTCCTGCAGCTGATCGTGCAGCGCCTTGCGCCGTACGCTGAGTTCCTGCCAGCCCATGCGCTGCTGCTCCAGCTGGCTGCGCAGCAACTGCGCCTGCTGCTCGGCCTGGGTGCGCCGTTTCTCGGCGTCGCGCAGTTCGCGGTCGGCGTCTTCCAGGGCCAGGCGCGCCAGCTTGAGTTCGTCTTCCACGCCCATGCGCTTGTCGAGCAACTCTTCCAGCTTGATGCGCAGCTCTTCCAGCGGCGCCTCGCCCTCCTCCAGATTGAGGCTGAGCTGCTCGCGACGCTCGATGGCGCGTTCGAACTGCAGCTCCAGGCGCTCCAGGGCCTGACGAGTGGATTCGTGCTGAGCCTTGATCGAGCCCAGGCGCACGGCCAGCTGGTGGGCATGATCCTTGTGTTGGCGGGCCTCCTGGCGCACCCGGTCGAGGCGCTCGCGCAGCTGGTCGCGACGAGCCAGCAATTGCTCGCGCTGCTCGGTGTCGACGGCCATGGCATCCAGGGCGTCCTGCAGGATCAGGCGTGACTCGCCCAGCTGCTCCTGCTCCAGCTCGCGCTGCTCGGCGAGCTCCATCAGCTCAGCATCCAGACGGCGGCGGCGCAGGGTCAGCTGTTCGGCCTTGGCCTGACCGGCGGACAGCTGCGCCTTCAGTTCGCCCTGTCGGCGGGCCTGTTCCTGCACCAGGCGGCGCTGCTGCTCGCGGGTTTCTTCCTGCTGACGCTGGCTGGCCTGCAGCTGCTGCAGGCGCTCTTCCAGATCGGCCAGCGCCGCTTCACGCTCTTCGCGCTCCAGGCCCAGCCGCTCCAGCTCCTGACCACGGGCCAGCACACCGCTTTCGGCGGCACTGGCACGGCGTACACGCAGGAAGTGCCGACCGACCCAGTAACCGTCACGGCTGATCAGGCTTTCGCCGTCACCCAGCTGACTGCGCCGCGCCAGGGCCTCATCAAGGGTCTCGACCGGGCGCACCTGACCCAGCCAGGGCGCCAGATCGAAGCCGGCCTCGACCTTGTCCAGCAGGCTGCCGGCAGCGCGCTTGCCGCCCGACTGCGGATTGACCAGGCGCAGCTCGCCCTGATCGAAACCGGCCAGGTCGAGGCCGGTGAAATCATCCAGCAGTACCGCCTGCAGGTCTGCACCGAGTACGGTTTCCACCGCCAGCTCCCAGCCGGCTTCCACGCGCAGGCCTTCGGCCAGGCGTGGGCGATTGTTCAGTTGCTGCTCGCGCAGCCATTCGGCGGCGCCCTTGCCGGGGTTAAGCGCAGCCTGTTGCAAAGCCTCCAGCGAGACGATGCGACCACTCAGGCGTTGCAACTCGCCCTGAGCCTGCTGCTGGGCCTGGGTCGCCTGCTGCAACTCGCCGCGCAGCTGTTCGAGACGCTCGACCAGAGTGTCTTCGGCAGCATGCAGCTCTTCCAGGTTCAGCTCGCTGGCCGCCAGCTGCTCGGAGAGTTCGAGAATCGCCGCGTCTTCCGGATCGGCAGCCAGCTGCGCCAGCTCCTCGCCCAGCCGACGCTGGCGTTCGCTCAAACGCTCCAAGCTCTGTTCCAACTGGGCGATGCGCGACTGCTGCACTTCAGCCTGGCGCTGCGGCTCGGCACTGCGCTGGTTGAAGCCTTCCCACTGCTCCTGCCAGCCATGCATGGCGCTTTCCGCCTCTTCCAGGCTGGCGGCGGATTCTTCGGCGGCCGCGGCAGTCAGTTCCTGCTCGGGTTCGAGCATGGCCAGTTCTTCGCCCAGGGTGGCCAGCAGGGTACGATCGTGACCGAGGTGTGATTCGGTTTCCAGACGCGCGCGCTCAGCCTCGTTGAGGTCATCCTGCAACTGGCGCAGGCGCTGCTGGCCATGCTGGATGCTCTGCTCGACCCGGGCGATGTCGCCACCTACCGAGTAGAAACGCCCCTGCACCTGGTTGAAGCGCTCGGACAGCTCGTGGTGGCCGTCACGCAGGCGCTCGATACTGGCGTCGGCATTGCGCTGCTCGGCCACCAGGGCCTCGAACGCCACCTCCTGATCACCGATCACCCGCTCGCGATTGCCAACCTGCTCATTCAGCGTCTGCCAGCGCAAGGCTGAAAGCTGGGCCTTGAGCTGACGCTCCTCGGCTTTGTATTCCTGATATTTCTCGGCGGCCTGGGCCTGGCGGTGCAGGCGCTCCAGTTGACGCTCCAGCTCTTCACGCAGATCGGTCAGGCGCGCCAGGTTCTCGTGGGTGCGGCGAATGCGGCTCTCGGTCTCGCGGCGGCGCTCCTTGTACTTGGAGATGCCGGCAGCTTCCTCGATGAAATTCCGTAGATCCTCGGGCTTGGCTTCGATCAGCTTGCTGATCATGCCCTGTTCGATGATCGAGTAGCTGCGCGGGCCCAGGCCGGTGCCGAGGAAGATATCGGTAATGTCGCGACGACGGCACTTCACCCCGTTGAGGAAGTAGGTGTTCTGCGCGTCGCGGGTCACCCGGCGGCGAATGGAAATCTCGGCAAAGGCGGCGTATTCGCCACCCAGACCGCCGTCAGAATTGTCGAAGATCAGCTCGATGCTGGCCTGGCTTACCGGTTTGCGCGTGTTGGAGCCATTGAAGATGACGTCGGTCATCGACTCACCACGGAGGTTCTTCGCCGAACTCTCACCCATCACCCAGCGTACGGCGTCGATGATGTTGGACTTGCCGCAGCCGTTGGGGCCGACCACCGCCGCCATATTGCTCGGGAAGTTCACCGTGGTCGGGTCAACGAACGACTTGAAGCCGGCCAGCTTGATGCATTTCAGGCGCATGCCATGACCTCCACCGGAGCAACGCCGGGGAACTGCAGAGCGCGGCTGTCCGCTGCCATGAAGGTCATGTTATTCCTTGGAATTCGGGGGTTACACGCAAGATCGGCGGAGTTTACCACAGGGCTTTTGCCGGCCAAGACTGCTGTTTACCGCCTATCAAGCACAACGACCAGGTCTTGCAGCACTGCCACCAAACGCCCTAGTGTCTGTAGAACTATTCGACGTCCACCAGCCAAGGAACCCTTCCCACATGCTCAGTGAAGATCGCTGGCGGGCGCTGTGGCGCAAACTCGGAACAACAGCGCCAACCGGGAGCTTCAGCAAACTGCAACAGGCCTACAGCGAACCCCACCGTCACTACCACAGCAGCGCACACATCAGTGCCTGCCTTGAACACTTCGACAATTGGCAACACCTGGGCGAGCAGCCGCTACTGGTCGAACTGGCGCTGTGGAGCCACGACCTGATCTACGACACCCGACGCCAGGACAATGAAGCCGCCAGCGCCGCGCAGGCTGGCCATTGGCTTGACGAGACCGGACTTGGACAGCATGCAGACACCCTGCGCGGGCTGATCCTCGCCACCTGTCACCAGCAGCCCGCCGACAATGTCGACGCGGCACTGGTCGTGGATATCGACCTGGCTATTCTGGCTGCGCCGGCCGAAATCTATGCCGACTATGAGCAGGCCGTGCGTAAGGAATATGCCTGGGTTCCCGAACAACTGTTCTGCGCAGGACGCAGCAAAGTGCTGCAACACCTGCTGGCAATGCCCGCGCTGTACCAGCACCGAGAACTGGCCGAACAATGGGAGAGCCGCGCCCGCCAGAACCTGCAAGACGCCCTGCAGGCACTGCAACAGGGCTGAGGTCTACTGCGCGTACTGGCGCCCCAGCCCTGCCGGCACAGCACTGCTGTCGGTTGGCTGCCAAGGGCCCCGGGGATTGCTCGCCCAGCTCCAGCCACCACTCCAGCGATAGTAGGTGCGCTCGCGATAGAACAGATCACGCTGCCCCTTGAGCACGTAGACACCCAAGCCGCCATCCCAGTAGCTGTTGCCACCCGGCGGCGGTGCGAAACGGGGATGGTTCTGCGCCTGCTGCGCAGCGCTCTTGGCTACCGATGGTGCAACGCTACCCAGGCTGCAACCGCCGAGTAGAACCAGCAACGCCAGTGGCAGAAAGCCCCGCAAACAACTCACTTGCGCACATCCGCGCTATCGATCAGCAATTGCTGCGGATCGCGACTGCTGCTGGCAATCGGCTGCCCGCTGCCGACCCACTCGCCGGCAGTGGCATTGCCGGCCCGGGAAACCCGCGCCACCAGCTGCACCTGCGCGAAGCTGGAGATTTTCAGCTGTTCCATCATGGCATCGCGGTCGCTCAGCTCGACCTCAGCCGGCAGCTCGGCCACCGTCAGACGTTTGACCGCCAGCGGCATGGGCGGGCCGGACACCGCACGGGCAAAAACAAATACCGTGTCGCCCGGTTGCACCTTGGCCTGCAGCGCCGGAGCCAGTTCAACGCGCACCTTGAGCAGCGGCATCGACTTGGTCAGCGTCTCGCCAGCTGGTGCAGGTTGCCCCGCCGCCTGCAAGCGCTCGCGGGCGCGCTCGATACCGCCCTGGATCGACTGCCGGGAAGGATCTTCTGCCGGCATCAAGGCAATCAGCCGCTGCCAGTAGTCGATAGCTTCAGCGAAGCGCTCATCCTCGAACGCAGCAATGCCCAGCAGGCCGAGGCTGGTTGCCTCCTGTGGATCCGCCTTGAGCGCTTCGTCAGTCAGCGCCTGGATCTGCTCCGACCACTGTTTCTGATTGGCAAAGTACAAGGCCTGGGCCCACTGCCCGAGCAGCTCCGGCGCTCGCCCGGCTATACCGACCGCCTGCTCGTAGGCAGAGGCGGCTTCGCCAGCGCGATCCTGGGCCATGTAGATCCGGCCAAGGAAGTACCAGGACTCGGCCGATTTGGGATCATCCGCTACCGCCCGCTCCAGCTTGGCCGTCATCTCGTTAATGCTGGGTTGCCGTGGATTTTGCAGCTCAGCCAACTGCTGGCTGGCGCCCCAATGCATGTACAGACCCAGTCCGGCGAAGGGCACCAGCAGCGCAGCAATCAGTGGCAGTGCCTTGCCCAGGCGCGCTCGCCGCTCAAGCGCCTGATCGCCCTCGGTATCGGTCAGCAACTCACGCGCAGCCTCGGCCTGCCCGGCCTGCAGCTGTTCAGCGGTCAGCACGCCGGCAGCCTGCTGGCCTTGCAACTCAGCCAGGCGCTCCTGGTACAGGGCGACATTGAGGGCAGTACGGTCCTCCTCGGTCTGGGCCTTGCGCCCACGCAATACCGGGATCAGCAGAAAAGCCAGGGCGACCAGCAAAAGCAGGCCGGCAGCGAGCCAGAATTCGATCATTTTTGGTCCTGGGAGTTTTGCTTGAGCAGCGCGTTGAGACGCTGGTTTTCACTGGCCGACAGGGCCACCTGAGCGGGATTGTTCTCTACCTTGCGCCGACGCAGCACCAGCACGCCCAGCCCCAGGGCGCCGAGACCGAGCAGAGCGAATGGGCCGTACCAAAGGAGGTAGGTGCGGGTATCGACCGGCGGCTTGTAGAGCACGAAGTCGCCATAGCGCAGCACCAGAAAATCGACGATTTCGCTGTTGCTCTGCCCCTCTTCCAGCATGCGGAAAATTTCCCGCCGCAGGTCGGTGGCAATCGGCGCATTGGAATCGGCGATATTCTGGTTCTGGCACTTGGGGCAGCGCAGTTCGGCGGTCAAGGTACGGAAGCGCTCGCGCTCTACCTCATCCTTGAACTGGTAGGTGTCGATGGCCGCGTGGGCCATGCCGTACAACGCGAAACTGAACAGACTGGCGAGCAGTAGGCGCTTCATGGCTTGTCCTCGAGCAGAGCCTGATAGCGCGGCGCCAGCTCCTCGCGCCAGACTTTCTCGTCGATTGCGCCAACGTACTTGTGCCGGATGATGCCCTGAGCGTCGATCAGGAAGGTTTCCGGCGCGCCGTAGACACCCAGGTTGATGCCCAGCGAGCCCTGCGGGTCCGCCACGTTGACCTGATAGGGATCGAGGTAGTCCTTGAGCCACTGGCGCGCAGCCGCGCCGTCATCCTTGTAGTTAACCCCGTGGATCACCACACCAGCCTTGGCCAGGCGATTGAGCATCTGGTGCTCGGCCTTGCAGGTCGGGCACCAGGTGGCCCAAACGTTGACCAGTGCCGGCCCCTTCAGATCCTTCTCAGTGATCAGGCGCTGTTCGTTCTTCAGATCCGGCAAGCTGAAGGCCGGCAACGGCTTATCGATCAGCGCCGACGGCAGTTCCTGCGGATTGAGAAACAGGCCACGGTAGAGAAAGACCGAGACACCGAGGAACAGCGCCAGTGGCAACAGCAGGATCAGCCGCTTCATGCCGCCACCCCGTTCAGACCGAGGGCCTCGCGCACGCGAGTTTTCACCTTGACCCGGTAACGTTTGTCGAATGCAGCCAGCAGGCCACCCAGGCCCATCATCATGCCGCCGAACCAGATCCAGCGCACATAGGGCTTGATGTGCACACGCACAGCCCAGGCACCGTCTTCCAGCGGTTCACCGAGCGCCACATAGAGATCGCGGGTGAAGCCAGCGTCGATACCGGCTTCGGTCATCGGCATGTTCTGCACCGTGTACAGGCGCTTTTCCGGATGCAAAACGGTTACTTCCTCGCCGTCTTCCAGAACGCGAATGGTGCCTTTATCCGAGATGAAGTTCGGACCTTCGAAGTGCTGCGCGCCTTCGAAGACAAAGCGATAACCACCCAGCTCCAGAGACTCGCCAGGCGCCAGGCGCAGATCACGCTCGGCACTGCCGTGACTGACCAGCACCACGCCGATGGCACACACGGCGATACCCAGGTGCGCCAGTTGCATGCCCCAGTAGCTGCTATTGAGGCTGAGCATGCCCTTGAACAGGCCCTTGTGCCGGGTCTTGTCGAGCAGATCGCGCACCCCGGCCAGCATCACCCAGGCCGCCAGCAGGAACACTGCCAGCACGGCCCAGTTGAAGTCACCGAGCAGCAGGGTTGCCAGCACGCCCAAGGCCACACTGCCCAGCAGCACCGGCGTGAGCATGCCGAGCAGCCACTTCACCGGCGTGTCTTTCCAGCGCACCAGCACGCCAACTGCCATCACCAGCATGAGCAGAGCCATCAGCGGCACGAACAACGCGTTGAAATAGGGTGGCCCCACCGACAGCTTGGCCCCGCTGATAGCGTCCAGTACCAGTGGATAGAGGGTGCCAAGCAGGATCATCGACGCCGCCACCACAAGGACCAGGTTATTGGCCAGCAGCAGGGTCTCGCGCGACCACAGGGCGAAACCGACCTGACTCTTGACCACCGGCGCACGCACGGCGAACAGGGTCAGCGAGCCGCCGACTACCAACAGCAGGAAGGCGAGGATGAACACACCGCGCTCCGGGTCGGTGGCAAAGGCATGCACCGAGGTCAGCACCCCGGAGCGCACGAGGAAGGTACCCAGCAGGCTCAGGGAGAATGCCGCAATGGCCAGCAACACGGTCCAGCTTTTGAACACGCCGCGTTTCTCGGTCACCGCCAGCGAGTGGATCAGCGCGGTGCCGACCAGCCAGGGCATGAACGATGCGTTTTCCACCGGGTCCCAGAACCACCAGCCGCCCCAGCCCAGCTCGTAATAGGCCCACCAGGAACCCAGGGCGATACCGATGCCGAGGAAGGCCCAGGCGACGATGGTCCACGGCCGCGACCAGCGCGCCCAGGCGGCATCCAGCTTACCGCCGAGCAGTGCGGCGATGGCGAAGGCGAAGGCCACGGAGAAACCGACATAGCCCATGTACAGCATCGGCGGATGGACGATCAGGCCGATGTCCTGCAGCAACGGGTTGAGGTCGCGACCGTCCTGCGGCATGTCTGGCAGCAGGCGCTCGAAGGGGTTGGAGGTAACGATCAGGAACAGCAGGAAGCCGATGCTGATCATCCCCATCACCGCCAGCACGCGAGCCAGCATCACTTCCGGCAACTGCCGCGAGAAGATCGATACGGCAAAAGTCCAGCCGGCCAGGATCAACGCCCACAGCAGCAGCGAGCCTTCGTGAGCGCCCCATACGGCGCTGAACTTGTAGTACCAGGGCAAGGCACTGTTGGAGTTGTTGGCCACGTAGGCGACGGAAAAGTCGTCAACCATGAACGACCAGGTCAGGCAGGCGAAGGAAAACAGCAGAAACGCAAACTGCCCCCAGGCTGCCGGCTGCGCCAGGCTCATCCACTGCCGATCACCACGCCAGGCCCCAATCAGCGGCAAGGTGGCCTGCACCAGGGTCAGACACAGGGCCAGAATCAGCGCCAGATGACCCAGCTCGGGCACCATCAGATTCAGGTTCATGCTCAGCCCTCGCTCTTGCCGGGCTGCAACTGGCCGCTTTCCTGCAGCGCCTTGGTCACTTCCGGCGGCATGTAGTTCTCGTCGTGCTTGGCCAATACCTCATCGGCCACCAGCACGCCATCGGCATTCAGCTTGCCCAGGGCGACTATGCCCTGCCCTTCGCGGAACAGGTCCGGAAGGATGCCGCGGTAGCGGATGGTGACGTTCTTGGCAAAGTCGGTGACCACGAATTCCACGTCCAGTGAGTCACCAGTGCGCTTCAGCGAGCCCTCGGCGACCATGCCACCGGCACGAATGCGCGTATCGACCGGCGCCTCGCCATTGGCGATCTGCGTTGGCGTGTAGAACAGGTTGATGTTCTGGCTCAGCGCCATCAACGCCAGGGCAACGGCAATGCCGGCACCAACCAGGATGGCGAGGACGATATACAGACGTTTCTTGCGGACCGCGTTCACTGTTGTTTCTCCCGGCGCAAACGGCGCGCCTCGTCATGCAGGTAACGGCGCCGCGCCAGAATCGGCAGGGCCACGTTGAGAGCCAGAACGGCCAGGCTGATGCCATAGGCTGACCAGACATACGGACCATGGATGCCCATGGCGAGGAACTCGCCGAAGGACGAAAAACTCATACCTTGCCCCCCACCAGTCGCGCCACCTCGGCCTTAACCCAGCTGCTGCGGGCTTCACGACGCAGGATTTCCAGGCGCATGCGCATGAACAACACGGCCCCGAGGAAGCAGTAGAAGCCCAGTACCGAAATCAGCAGCGGCAACCACATTTCCGCACTCATGCTGGCCTTTCCGGTGACCTTGAAGGTGGCCGGCTGGTGCAGGGTATTCCACCACTCCACCGACTTCTGGATGATCGGGATATTGACCGCACCGACCAGAGCCAGCACAGCGCAGGCCTTGGCGGCGCTGTCGCGGTTACTGATCGCATTGCCAAGAGCGATGATGCCGAAATAGAGAAACAGCAGAATCAGCATCGAGGTCAGCCGCGCATCCCAGACCCAGTAAGTACCCCAGGTCGGCTTGCCCCAGATGGCGCCGGTCACCAGCGCGATGAAGCACAGCCAGGCGCCGATTGGCGCGATCTGTTGCAGGGCAACATCCGCCAGTTTCATCTTCCAGATCAAACCCACCGCCCCTGCCACCGCCATCATCAGATAGCAGGACTGCGCCAGGAAGGCGGCCGGAACATGGATGTAGATGATCCGGTAACTATTGCCCTGATACTTCTCTGGTGGCGCGAAGGCCAAACCCCAGACCAGACCCACCAGCAACAGAACGACGGCCGCGGCTGCCAGCCAGGGCAGCCAGCGCCCGCTCATCTCGTAGAACCACTTGGGCGAGCCCCACTTGTGAAACCAGGTCCAGTTCATCTTCACGGCAACTCTGTAGTTATTCGCCAACGCTGATCTTCAGGCCAGCGGCTATTGCAAAGGGTGTCAGGGTGACCGCCAAGGCAGTCAGGCTGGCCAGCCACAACAGGTGGCCGGCTGCCGGCAATCCTTGCAGGGCCGCCTGCAATGCCCCGCTGCCAAGGATCAGCACCGGGATGTACAGCGGCAGAATCAACAGCGCTAGCAACAACCCGCCGCGCTTGAGACCGACAGTCAGTGCTGCCCCCACCGCACCGAGCAGACTGAGCACCGGAGTACCGAGCAGCAACGACAGCAGCAACACCGACAGGCAGCGCGAGGGTAGCCCCAGCATCAGCGCCAGCAGCGGCGACAGGATGACCAGGGCCAATCCAGAGAAAGCCCAGTGTGCCAGCACCTTAGCCAGCACCAGAAGAGGCAGAGGGTGCGACGAAAGGACCCACTGCTCCAGTGATCCATCCTCGAAATCGCTGCGGAAAAGCCCGTCCAGCGAGAGCAGCACGGCCAATAGCGCAGCAACCCAGACCAGCCCTGGAGAAAGGCTTTGCAACAATTGGCTCTCTGGACCGACCGCCAGAGGGAACAACGCAATGACGATGGCAAAGAACACCAGCGGATTGGCCAGTTCGGCAGGACGACGAAACAGCAAACGTGCTTCGCGGGTTACCAACTGCAAAAAGACACTGCTCATGAGGTTGGCCGTCCGAGGTCAAGTTCACGGTAGCCAGAAGGCTTCTCAAGCAAGCTGTGGTGGGTAGTAAGCACGACAATGCCGCCCTGCTCGCAATGCTGGGCCAGATGACGCTCCAGCTGAGCCACCCCTTGTTTGTCGAGGGCGGTGAAGGGCTCGTCGAGAATCCACAAGGCAGGTGCATCGAGGTACAGGCGCGCCAGGGCCACGCGGCGCTGCTGCCCGGCGGACAGGGTATGGCAGGGAACATCCTCGAAACCGCGCAGGCCGACAGTTTCCAGCGCTTGCCAGATCGCCTCGCGCTCGGCCGGGCAATGTAAGGCACAGAGCCAGGCGAGGTTTTCTTCAGCGCTCAGCAGTCCCTTGATACCGGCGGCATGGCCGATCCACACCAGGCTGCGGCCCAGTTCGCCATGCTGGCTGGCCAACGCCTTGCCGTTGAGCAGCACCTTACCTGCCGTGGGCTGCATCAACCCCGCCAACAGGCGCAGCAAGCTGGTCTTGCCACTGCCATTGGGGCCGCTGACCTGCAGCATGGTGCCTGCCGACAACTGCAGATCAAGGTTCTCGAACAGCAGGCGCCAATCCCGCTCGCAGGCGAGGGCTTGAGCTTCCAGAAGCAGGCTGGTCACGGCATGGCTACCCATCGGGGGTTCAAGTCGGCAATATCATGGCCGCTATACTGACGCAGTTGACAGCACAGCCGGCCCGAACGGGGCGGCATTATACATGCCGGGCTCCGCCCCCGAAGCCGGCTTTTTCGACAGGGTGTAACCCGGCAATGGCAGAAATCAGTAGCCCTCGCCCACTACCGCCAGCACCTCCGACCACGCGACCGGCGCAACCTGCTGCCGACCTGGCCGTCAAGCTGCTGCAACCGCTGGAAGGCCTGCTTGCGGCCGGGCAAACAGCCAAGGCCGAAGTGGTGGCACTCAAGGAGGTCGCGCAGAGCTTTCAACTGCTGCTCAAACTGACCCTGGACAACGGCAAACAGACCACGGTGGAAGCCAGCAGCTCGCGCCCCTTGAATCAGGGGACAGCCCTGGCAGTGACGGCGTTGTCGGATACTCGCCTGTTACTGGCTCTACAAACAGGCAACAGCAAGGTGCAGACCAGCCTGGACCTGCAACAGTTGCCGATCGGCACCCTGTTACAGGGCAAAGTCGAAGCGCGCGAGCAACTGGTGCAGAACAAAGCACAGCAAGTCATCTACAAAGTCCTGGTCAGCCTGCTGAATACGCCGCTGGCCGGCAGCAAACTCAGCGTGGAAACCCCGCTACCACTGCCCATTGGCAGTCTGCTGACAGCCCAGGTACAAGGCAGTCAGGCACTCAACTTCCTGCCACTGAGCGGCCGCCTCGATCAATTGGTCGTAGGCCAGCAACTGGCTACCCAGCAAGGTCGGCAAGGCTCACTGGAAGGTCTGTTCAAAAGCCTGCAGGGCCTGAGCCAGCAAGGCCCGAATCAGCAGACTGAACTACCTGAGAACCTACGCACCAGCGTTGACAAACTGCTGGGGCTACTGCCGGAGGCCGGCCAGCTGGGTACGCCCAAGGGCCTGGCCCAGGCCCTGGAAAACAGCGGCATGTTCCTGGAGGCCAAACTGCTCACGGGGCAGACCAGCAACCTGCCACAGGACCTCAAGGCCAGCCTGCTGCGCCTGATCGCGCAACTGCTGCCCAATCTGCCGACACCTAATGCATTGCCCAGTACTCTTGGTGCCGTCAGTACGGCGAACGCACTGGCTCAGGCACTTCCGGTCTTTGTGCGCAATGCCCTGGGCAACCTGAGCCAGGCCAACCTGCGCCAACAAGGCCTGAGCTTTCCCCTGCCCTCGCGCTTGCTGCAGTCGATGGAAGGCGAAACTGACCTGGAGACGCTACTCAAGCTGGCCGCCGCCGCCGTATCGCGCCTGCAGACTCACCAGTTGTCGAGCCTGGCCCAGAATCAGGTTACGGCCGAGGGCAACCTGCTGACCACTTGGCAGCTGGAGCTGCCGATGCGCAATCAGCAAGACATCGTGCCGCTGCAACTCAAGCTACAGCGCGAGGAACAGAACAGCAGCAATCAGAAAGAACAGAAGCAGGTGCTCTGGCGGGTCGATCTGGCTTTCGATCTCGAGCCGCTGGGACCACTGCAGGTTCAGGCACAGCTAATCCGCGGCAGCCTGTCCAGTCAACTGTGGGCCGAACGCTCGCATACGGCCGAGTTGATTGACCTCGAACTGGGCCATCTGCGCGAACGCTTGCTGGCTGCTGGCCTGGAGGTTGGCGAGCTGGCCTGTCGTCAGGGCATGCCGCCACAAGGGCCGAAGACCCATGTGGAACAACGCTGGGTGGATGAAACCGCATGAAGCAGAAAGCACCGCGCCAGGCCATCGCGCTGTCCTATGACGGCAGCAGCGCGCCCAGCCTGACAGCCAAGGGCGACGACGAACTGGCCGAGGCTATCCTCGCCATCGCCCGCGAGTACGAAGTACCGATTTACGAGAATGCCGAACTGGTGCGCCTGTTGGCACGCATGGAGCTGGGCGATGCGATTCCCGAACCCCTCTATCGCAGCATTGCCGAAATCATCGCCTTCGCCTGGTACCTGAAGGGCAAGTGCCCGCCCGGATTCGACGAAGAACGCGATGTCACCCCGCCCCCGCCGCTACTTAGCGCCCCTCGGGAATAAGCGCGAGCATCGCGTTCTCACGACCTTTACCCAAGGGAAAGTCGAGTAACTGCCAGGCAAAATAGCCAGAGCGGAAGTAGTACACCTGCTGGAAGCCCCACCCCACTGCACGTTGGGCTGCTTGTGCGCTATGTGGACAAACTTCGCTGTCGCAATACAGCACGATCGGCATGCTCCGCGGCCAGGCCGGCTCAGCCAGAGTGGCGAAGTGTCCATTCAGCTCCAGGTGCAGGGCGCCATGCACATGCCCCCACGCCCACTCGCGCGCGGGTCGCACATCGATGAACAACACCCCGAGTTCATGAAGCTGACGAGCCTGGATGGCATTGACCGTTGTGGCGCCCTTGACCACCAAAGGGGCCTCGGCAGCGTCTACGCCCGAGACCAACAACAGACAGAACAACAGCAGACTGCAACGCATGGCAGACCTCCATGGGAAGGCAAGACCCTGAGTTTCAGCTTAGGTGGGCAGTCATCGAAAGCTTGGAATCATTCGCTCAAGCGAGCGAAAGGTTAAGAGCAGGAGGGAGTAAAAAGTCAGGAGCGCTGCTTCTGCGCCAGTTGCAGCTTGCTGACCAACTCGGCCTCGGCCTTGGTCAGGCCGCAGGAATGGGTCAGATCATCGACACTGGCACCCATTCCAGCCAGGCGCGCAGCCTGGGTAAAGGACAAACTGGAAGGATCGCGCTGCTCCATCTGATTGAGTTTGTCTGGCAGCGGTGCCACCACCCGGCGCAGCTCATGCAGTTCTTCGCCCATGCGAATGCTGCCGGTCAGGTAGGTGTCCAGGCGCCGACTCAACTCGCGCAGACGCTGGTCACGCACGGTGTCGCGCTCACTCTGCAACTGTGCCTGCTGGCGCAAGGTCATCACCAGCCAGAGGCAGGTGCCTGCGAGCAGCACACAGAACAGGCCAAGCACGGCCACCGCGATCTCCAGCATGGATCAGAAGCTCTCCAGCTCGGACCATTCCTCTTCGGACATCATCTTGTCCAATTCGACCAGAATCAACAGTTCGCCATTCTTGTTGCAAACACCCTGGATAAACTTGGCGGACTCGTCGTTGCCCACGTTCGGCGCGGTCTCGACCTCGGACTGACGCAGATAGACCACTTCGGCCACGCTGTCGACGAGGATGCCGACCACTTGCTTGTCGGCTTCGATGATAACGATACGGGTGTTATCGGTAACCTCGGCCGAGTCGAGGCCAAAGCGCTGGCGCGTGTCGATCACGGTCACCACATTGCCACGCAGGTTGATGATGCCCAGCACATAAGCGGGAGCACCTGGCACCGGAGCGATCTCGGTGTAACGCAACACTTCCTGGACCTGCATCACGTTGATGCCGTAGGTCTCGTTATCCAGGCGGAAGGTTACCCACTGCAGGATGGGATCTTCAGTACCTTGCGCAGACGTTTTCTTCATTTCCCTAGCCTCGTCTAGAACCGCACTGGGCGGCATACGCGGGTGCACCCCGCTGTCATTACTATAGAGCCCCGCGCCAGGCGAGGCCGAGCAAATTAATGGTTTTTGCCGGATGCCTGCTTGCGTGTTGCGCCACTGGCAATCAACTCCGCCAGCGCGGACACATCCAGCAGCGCACACATATGCTCGATCACCGTACCCGCTAACCAAGGCCGTTGGCTGCGCTGGCTACGCCACTTGACCTCGTCCGGCACCAGGCGAATCGAACGACTGACCTGATGCACGGCCAAACCCCACTCGTAACCCTCAACCGAAATCACGTACTGCAGACCATCGCGAAAGTCATCCCGGTAACGTTCGGGCATTACCCAACGCGCAGTGTCCAACACCTTAAGATTACCGGCCTGGCAAGGCAGTATGCCGAGAAACCAGTCTGGCTGGCCGAACAAGGGCGTCAGCTCGGTATTGACCAGAGGGTAGATTGTGCCCAGACACACCAGCGGTACTGCCAGGGTCAGCCCTGCCACATCGAATAGCAGGCACTCGAAAGACTCCTCGGCCCAGCTCGGACGACCATCGACGCCGAGTTTGGCCGGTTCAGCCGGACGCTGCGGCACCTGCAACTCGACCAGCGCCTCTACCACCTGCGGCGGTGCCACAGGCTCAACCTGAGGCACATTGATGGCAGGCGGCAACTCAAAGGTAGGTAAGACCAGGGGGCGTGCTTCGGCCAGAGCCAGCGGCCGCTCGACCGGAGAGGCCAGTACCGGGTGTGGCGTCAGGCGCGCATCACGCACCTGCTCCTCGATCACTGCTGCCTCAAACTCATCCAGACTGACACTCTGTTCCAGCTCGGCAGCCGCTTCCTGCAGCAAGGCATCCAGATAGGACTGCAAGGCCTGCTGAGGTCGGGTGACAGTGGCAACAGTACGACTCATGACTGACTTCCACAAATAAGGGTTCTACAACCTATCGGCCGGCCCACTGCATGACTTGAACCAACATCTTCAGCATAGGCCAACATTTCAGGCTACCTGACTGGCTGGCGATGCCGCCATTAGGTGCTTGAGCAATGCACGATAGGCAATCACGCCCCGGCTATTGGCGTCGAATTGCGAAGGTGTCTGGCCGGCTCGACTGGCATCGCGCAAGCGCGTATCCACCGGCACATAGGCCTGCCACAGGTGCTCAGGATAGGAGTTACGCAGCACCCGCAGGGTATTCAGCGATGCTTGCGTGCGACGATCGAACAGGGTCGGCACAATGGTGTACGGCAAGGCCTGCTTGCGTGAGCGATTGATCATCGCCAGGGTACTGACCATACGCTCCAGCCCCTTCACAGCGAGAAACTCGGTCTGCACCGGAATCACCAACTGCTGACTGGCGGCCAGCGCATTGACCATCAACACGCCAAGCAAGGGCGGACTGTCGATGATGGCATGATCATAATGGTTCCACAGCTGGGCCAGGCTCTTGGCAATCACCAAGCCCAGACCACTTTGTCCAGGCGACTGGCGTTCGAGCGTGGCCAGCGCGGTGCTGGAAGGCAGCAGTGAAATACGCTCGTTACTAGTTGGCAGCAACAGACTCGCAGGCAAGCCCTCAGGGACAGTGCCCTGGTGTTGGAACAGGTCAAAGCAGCTGTGCTCCAGACTGTCCGGATCATGCCCGAAGTAGCTGGTCATCGAACCATGCGGGTCGAGATCGACGATCACCACGCGCTTACCGGCATCCGCCAGCAGGCCCGCCAGTGCAATGGATGTGGTGGTCTTGCCGACCCCACCTTTTTGATTGGCTACTGCCCAGACTTTCATCTTCATCGTCCTCCCGGCACGGCCATGACCTTACCGAGAACTGATTGTCGCCTCATGGCGCAGGCGTCGGAATATTGGCGGAATTCCCAGCAGGGACCGCTACAGGTGTCACCGGTGCAGATTGCGTGCCAGCGCGCTTTAGCGCCGCGTCAGGCTTTGCGTTGGCACTGCCTGTTCCACTGATACTGCGCCTTACCTCCAGATTACGCGAGATCACCAGCACCACGCGCCGGTTGCGCGCGCGCCCCTCAGCCGTGTCGTTGGCTGCTATTGGCTGGAATTCACCATAACCCACCGCCGCCAGTCGTCCAGGATTGACCCCATCCATCGCCAGCATACGTACGATGCTGGCCGCGCGCGCTGTCGACAGCTCCCAGTTGCTGGGGTATTGCGCCGTACTGATCGGCAGATTGTCCGTGAAACCCTCGACGTGGATCGGGTTTTCATAAGGCGCGAGAATCTTCGCCACCTTGTCGATCAGGGTAAATGCCAGCTCATTGGGTACCGCATCACCACTGGGAAACAGCAGGCTGGAGTTCAGCTCGATCTCGATCCACAGCTCGTTGCCACGTACCGTCAACTGCTCGGCATTGATCAGATCGCCAAACGCCTCACGCACACTGCTGGCGATCTCTTGCAACGGGTCTTTCGCCTGGGACGATGAGCTGCTGGGATTGTCATCCACGATTGAGCGATCCGGTTCGGTGGTGCGAGGTCGTTCATCACCAATCGGGATTGGTTTGATCGCACGCTCAGGCTCGCTGAACACCCCGACCAGACTCTCCGAAAGCACCTTGTACTTGCCTTCGTTGATCGAAGAAATCGAGTACATCACCACAAAAAAAGCGAACAGCAGGGTGATAAAGTCTGCGTAGGACACCAGCCAGCGTTCGTGATTCTCATGCTCTTCGTGGTTACGTCGCCGGGCCATGCAAGTCCCCTGCCCCTATCAGTCCATGAAGCCTTGCAGCTTCAACTCAATGGAGCGCGGGTTCTCACCCTCGGCAATGGACAAAATGCCTTCGAGTAGCATCTCGCGGTAGCGCGACTGTCGACCAGCAATCGCCTTGAGTTTGTTACCCACAGGTAACAGCAGCAGGTTGGCAAATGCCACGCCATAGATCGTGGCAACGAAGGCAACAGCAATACCGCTTCCCAACTTGCTTGGATCAGCGAGGTTACCCATCACATGGATCAGGCCCATTACCGCGCCGATGATGCCGATGGTCGGCGCATAGCCACCCATACTTTCATAGACCTTGGCAGCCTGGATATCGCGACCTTCCTGGGTGTACAGGTCAACTTCGAGAATACTGCGAATGGCCTCGGGCTCGGCACCATCAACCAGCAATTGCAGGCCTTTGCGGGCGTAGGGATCGTCTTCGGTATCAGCAATCGGCTCCAATCCGAGCAAACCTTCCTTGCGCGCGGTCATGCTCCAACCAACTACCTTGGCTATACCGCCAACCAGATCAATCCGCGGAGGAAAGAATATCCAGCGCAAAATGACCAAGGCACGCTTGAACACGCTAACCGGAGCCTGCAGGAATGCAGCGCCCAGGGTGCCGCCAATCACAATCAGCGCAGCCGGGCCATTGAGCAAAGCCCCGAGGTGACCACCCTCCAGATAGTTGCCGCCGATAATGGCAACAAATGCCAGGATGATCCCAACAAGACTCAGCACATCCATCAGACACAGGCCTCAACCAGATGCCGGCCGATATCTTCGAGACCGTATACCGCATCCGCCAGATCCGCCTTGACGATGGCCATGGGCATGCCATAGATCACACAGCTGGCCTCATCCTGAGCCCACACCTGACTCCCGCTCTGCTTTAGCAGGCGTGCGCCCTCGCGACCATCGGCGCCCATCCCAGTAAGAACCACGGCCAACACCTTATCGCTGTAAGACTTGGCCGCCGAGCCGAAGGTAATGTCGACACAGGGTTTGTAATTCAGACGCTCATCGCCCGGCAAGATGCGCACCGTGCCACGCGGATCGACCATCATCTGCTTGCCGCCAGGTGCCAACAGAGCCAGGCCAGGACGCAGCACATCACCATCCTCGGCCTCCTTGACGGAAATCCGGCACAGCTTATCCAGGCGCTCAGCAAAAGCCTTGGTGAATGCTGCTGGCATGTGCTGAATCAGCACAATGGGAGATGGGAAATTTGCCGGAAGCTGAGTCAGCACGCGCTGCAAGGCAACCGGACCACCGGTCGACGTGCCTATGGCCACAAGCTTATAGGATTTACGTTTTGGGGCCGGTGCATGCCCTCCCGCACCAGCCCCAGTGGCTGTACTAGCTGGCCGTGCAGCCGGTGCAGGCGCAGTACTCCTGGCTGCCGGCGCAGGAGTGACAGGTGCCGCTGCCGGCCCCGAACTGTAACCACTGTAACGACGGTTGCTACGTGCAATCGAGTGGACCTTCTCGCAGAGCAACGCCTTGACCTTCTCCGGGTTACGCGAGATGTCTTCGAAGTTCTTCGGCAAAAAATCTACTGCACCGGCATCCAGCGCATCCAGGGTAACCCGGGCACCTTCATGGGTGAGCGAGGAGAACATCAACACCGGCGTGGGGCAGCGCTGCATGATGTTTCGTACGGCGGTGATGCCGTCCATCATCGGCATCTCATAGTCCATGGTGATCACGTCCGGCTTCAATGCCAGCGCCTGATCAATCGCCTCGCGGCCATTGGTCGCGGTACCGACCACCTGGATATTCGGGTCGGCGGAGAGAATTTCCGATACCCGGCGACGGAAGAAGCCGGAATCGTCCACCACCAGGACCTTGACAGCCATAAACACTCCTGAGCGGCTGGCACTGCCAGACCGCAATCAATCAGAGACGACGTGCGTAGCGCTTGAGCATACTCGGTACGTCGAGGATCAGGGCAATGCGCCCGTCACCGGTGATGGTCGCGCCGGACATGCCCGGAGTGCCTTGCAGCATCTTGCCCAGTGGCTTGATCACCACCTCTTCCTGACCAACCAGTTGGTCGACCACGAAGCCGATACGCTGGCTGCCCACGGTAAGAATCACCACATGCCCTTCACGCTGCTCTTCGTAGCTGGCACCACGAACCAGCCAACGTTTGAGATAGAACAGTGGCAGCGCCTTGTCACGGACGATCACCACTTCCTGACCATCCACCACATTGGTGCGTGACAGGTCGAGGTGGAAAATCTCGTTGACGTTTACCAGTGGGAAGGCAAAGGCCTGGTTGCCCAACATGACCATCAGGGTCGGCATGATCGCCAGGGTCAATGGCACTTTGATGATGATCTTCGAGCCCTGGTTCTTGACCGAGTGCACGTTGATGATGCCGTTGAGCTGGGAAATCTTGGTCTTGACCACATCCATGCCTACGCCACGGCCGGATACGTCAGAGATCTCGGTCTTGGTCGAGAAGCCCGGGGCAAAGATCAGGTTGAAGCACTCGGTTTCGCTGAGCCGCTCGGCCGCATCCTTATCCATCAGGCCCTTTTCCACGGCCTTGGCGCGCAGAATCTCCGGATCCATGCCTTTACCGTCATCGGAGATCGACAGCAGGATATGGTCACCCTCCTGCTCGGCCGAGAGCACTACCTTGCCGCCACGCGCCTTGCCTGAAGCCTCGCGTTCTTCCGGCATTTCGATACCGTGATCCACCGCATTACGCACCAAGTGCACCAGCGGATCAGCCAGGGCCTCGACCAGGTTCTTGTCGAGATCGGTCTCTTCCCCGACCAGTTCCAGGTTGATCTCTTTCTTCAACTGGCGCGCCAAGTCGCGGACCAGGCGCGGAAAGCGGCCGAAGACCTTCTTGATCGGCTGCATGCGCGTCTTCATGACGGACGTCTGCAGATCGGCGGTAACCACATCAAGGTTGGACACCGCCTTGGACATGGCCTCATCACCGCTATTCAGCCCTAGGCGCACCAACCGGTTACGCACCAGCACCAGCTCGCCAACCATGTTCATGATTTCGTCCAGGCGCGCGGTATCCACTCGCACCGTGGTTTCAGCTTCGCTGGCTGCTGCCGGGGCTTTGTCTGCCACCGCAGCGGGCGGTGGCGGCGGTGCCGAAGCCTTGACAGGCTCGGCCTTGGCAGCAGGTTTGGCCACCGGTTTGGCTGCGGCAGCAGGCTTGGCAGGCGGAGCAGTTTTTACCGTAGCAGCAGGAGCTGCAGGAGCTGCAACTGGCTGCACGGCGGTCTCATCAAACTTGCCTTTACCATGCAGCTGATCGAGCAGTGCTTCGAATTCGTCATCAGTGATGTCATCACCCGATGCTGCTGCAGCCGGAGCTTGGGCAACAACGGGAGCTGGTTCCGCATCAACAGCTTCAAACTTACCCTTGCCATGCAGCTGATCGAGCAGCGCTTCAAACTCATCGTCGGTGATTTCGTCGCTGGAAGTTGCTGCAGGCGCCGCAGTCACAGGCGCAACAACGGCGGGCTCGGCGAACTTGCCTTTGCCATGCAACTGATCGAGCAGCGACTCAAACTCGTCATCCGTGATTTCGTCACTGGAAACTGCCGCCGGAACAGTACTTTCGTCATCAGAATCACTGATCGCTTCAAGTAACTGCTCGAACTCGTTATCGGTAATGTCTCCTGACGAGACCTCAGCTGGAGCCTCCTCCTGCTCGACAACGACTTCAACCAGTTCATCCGCGCTCTCCGGGTCAGCCAGGCGCGCAAGCGCCGCCAACAGCTCGGGAGAGGCCGGCGTTACTGCAGAACGCTCGCGCACCTGACTGAACATCTCGTTGACTGCATCAAGAGCCTGCAGCACCACGTCCATCAGCTCGGCAGTTACGCGACGCTCGCCCTTGCGCAGGATGTCGAAGACGTTTTCCGCAATATGACAGCACTCAACCAGCTCATTCAGCTGGAGGAAGCCTGCGCCCCCTTTGACCGTATGGAAACCGCGGAAAATAGCATTGAGCAGGTCCGTGTCATCCGGTCGGCTTTCAAGCTCAACCAGTTGTTCAGACAGCAACTCAAGAATTTCGCCGGCCTCTACCAGGAAGTCCTGGAGGATTTCTTCATCGGCGTCGAAGCTCATCGGTGCGCTCCAAAGGCTCTGTTAGAGCCTTAAAATCCCAGGCTGGACAGCAGATCATCGACATCGTCCTGATTGGATGCGACGTCCTCACGCTTATCGGCATGAATCTGCGGACCTTCACCCCGGGAAGGCTCTTTTTGTTGTTCTTGCTCGGCGCGTAGCGCCTCGTGGTCATGCTGGATACCAGCAAACCGATCGACATGACTGGCCATCAGCACCAGTTTCAGCAGATTGCTTTCAACTTCGGTAACCAATTGCGTCACACGCTTGATCACCTGACCAGTCAGATCCTGATAATCCTGTGCCAGCAAAATATCGTTCAAGTAACCGGAAAGTTTCTGACTGTCGCGCTCACTGCGCGCCAGAAACAGCTCAATACGCTTGGCCAACTCGCGAAAGGCATCAGCACCCAGTTCGCGGCGCATGAACTTGCCCCAATCAGCGCTGAGATTATGCGCTTCGCCACCAAAATCATTAACCAGTGGCGCGCTCTGTTCGACCAGATCCATGGTGCGATTGGCCGCTTTCTCAGTCATCGTCACGACATAGGAGAGGCGCTCAGTGGCATCGCTGATCTGCGAGATTTCCTGGGCATGTGGATTGCCCGGATCAATCTGAAAATTGACGATGGCGTTGTGCAGTTCGCGCGTCAGCCGGCCAACTTCCTGGTACAGGCCGCGATCGCGAGTCTGGTTGAGTTCATGGATCAGGTGTACAGCTTCGCCGAAACGGCCCTTCTCCAGGCTCTCGACCAGCTGTGTTGCATGCATCTTCAGGGTCGATTCAAGTTCGCCCAAGGAGTCATCGTTTGCCATAGCGCCCTCGTGGCGAACATCAGCCGTTAACCCGTTCGAAGATTTTCTCGATCTTCTCTTTGAGAACCTGAGCCGTGAACGGCTTGACCACGTAACCATTCACCCCGGCCTGCGCGGCCTCGATGATCTGGTCACGTTTGGCCTCAGCGGTCACCATCAGCACAGGCAGGGTTTTCAGGCGATCATCGGCACGCACTGCGCGCAACAGGTCAATGCCGGTCATTCCGGGCATGTTCCAGTCGGTCACCAAAAAGTCGAAGCTGCCACTCTGCAGCATCGGCAATGCAGTCACACCGTCATCCGCCTCAGCGGTATTGGTAAATCCCAAATCACGCAAGAGGTTCTTGATGATCCGTCGCATCGTCGAGAAGTCATCAACGATGAGGATTTTCATGTTCTTGTCCAAGTCGACCTCCGTACAGTCTTAAACGTCACCGGCCCCCGGGGACGCCGCAATCATCAAACCGGTAATTCAACTGGCCCGCCACTCGCCGAGGCGCGCACGCAAGCGTGCGGCGCACTGACTATGAAGCTGGCTGACACGGGATTCGCTCACTCCAAGGACCTCACCGATTTCCTTGAGATTCAGCTCTTCGTCGTAGTACAGCGCTAAAACCAGACGTTCGCGCTCCGGCAGGTGGGCGATGGCATCAGCCAGTGCCGACTGGAAGCGTTCGTCCTCAAGCTCATGCAGGGGTTCGGCCAGGGTGCTCCCGGTATCTTCATGCATGCCGCCGTGTTCGCCGTCCTGCAAAAGGTCGTCGAAACTAAACAGACGGCTGCCCAAAGTGTCGCCAAGAATGCCGTAGTAATCCTCGAGACTCAATTGGAGTTCGGCCGCAACCTCCTGATCTTTAGCGTCTCGGCCTGTTCGAGCCTCAATCTTTCGAATCGCATCGCTAACCATACGGGTGTTACGGTGCACCGAGCGCGGCGCCCAATCACCCTTGCGCACCTCATCGAGCATGGCGCCACGGATGCGGATACCTGCGTAGGTTTCGAAACTGGCGCCCTTGCCACCGTCGTATTTCTTCGAGGCTTCAAGCAGACCGATCATTCCGGCCTGGATCAGATCATCCACCTGAACACTAGCCGGCAACCGTGCCAGCAGGTGATAAGCAATACGTTTGACCAGCGGCCCGTAGCGCTCGATCAGCTGATGCTGGGAATCCTGCTCCTGCGCCTTGTTGTACATACGGAGTCCGCTGGCTGCTGTCATACCGCCGTTCCCGCGATCGGTTGCTGCACCAGACGCTCGACGAAAAACTCCAGATGGCCACGCGGGTTGGCCGGCAAGGGCCACGTGTCGACTTTCTGAGCAATCGCCTTGAACGCCAGTGCGCACTTCGAGCGCGGGAAGGCTTCGTAGACCGCGCGCTGTTTCTGCACGGCCTTGCGGACTGACTCGTCGTACGGCACGGCACCTACATACTGCATGGCCACATCGAGGAAACGGTCAGTCACTTTAGTCAGCTTAGCAAAGAGGTTGCGACCTTCCTGCGGACTGTGGGCCATATTGGCCAGAACACGGAAACGGCTCATGCCGTAATCGCGATTGAGCAACTTGATCAGGGCATAGGCGTCGGTGATAGAGGTCGGCTCGTCGCAGACCACGACTATCACTTCCTGGGCAGCGCGCACAAAGCTGACTACGCCATCCCCGATACCCGCAGCGGTATCGATGACCAACACATCAAGGTTGTCACTGATATCGCTGAAGGCCTGGATCAAACCGGCATGCTGCATCGGTGTCAGTTGCACCATGCTCTGCGTACCCGATGCTGCCGGCACGATGCGAATACCGCCTGGGCCCTGGATGAGGACATCCTTGAGGTCGCACTCGCCGGATATCACGTCAGCCAGGGTTCGCTTGGCCGTCAGTCCGAGCAGTACGTCGACGTTGGCCAGACCGAGGTCGGCGTCCATCAGCATGACCCGGCGACCGAGGTCAGCCAAGGCCAGTGACAGATTCACCGACACGTTGGTCTTGCCGACGCCACCTTTGCCGCCGGTCACTGCAATCACCTGTACGGGATGCAAACTACCCATGTTCTCTATACACCTTGTCTTGCCTGGACTGGGCTGATCGGGCAACTACACCGACCTTTCCTCAACACTAGATCGCCTTGGCCGCTACTGCCTGCCCTAACCCGCTCGCCTGGCCGGGTTGTGGTACAGACCGGCGAATACATCCGCCATGGCTTCTTCGCTCGGATCTTCCGCGGCTTGCAGGCTGACAGCCCGACTCACCAACTGGTGACTGCGCGGTACCTGCACATCGTCCGGAATCTTCGGCCCATCAGTCAGATAGGCTACCGGTAGATGCTGGCTGATAGCCAGCCCTAAAACTTCACCAAGGCTGGTCGCTTCATCCAACTTGCTCAGGATGCAACCCGACAGGCCACAGCGCTTATAACTATGGTAGGCCGCCTTCAGCACTTGGCTCTGGCTGGTTGCCGCCAGTACCAGATAATTCTTGGCGTTTACTCCTCGCCCGGCGAGGCTTTCCAGCTGCATACGCAATGCTGGATCGTTGGCCGGTAAACCGGCGGTATCGATCAGCACTACACGTTTGCGTGCCAGCGGCGCCAGGGCCTGAACCAGCGATTGCCCCGGATCGACCAGCGTCACCGACACATCGAGGATGCGGCCGAGGGTTTTCAGCTGCTCCTGAGCACCGATGCGAAAACTATCCATGCTCACCAAGGCAATACTCTGCGGGCCGTACTTGAGTACATAGCGCGCAGCCAGCTTGGCCAGGGTGGTGGTCTTGCCCATGCCAGCCGGGCCGACCAGCGCGATTACGCCACCTTCCTCCAAAGGCTCAACTTTCGGCACCTTGATCGCATGAGCCAGGTGAGCCAGCAACATCCGCCAGGCCTGGCGTGGATCGGCAACCTTGCCGACGCGCTCCAGCAACGCCTTGGAAATTTCAGCAGACAAACCCATGCGTTGCAGGCGACGCCACAGATTGGCCTGCTGGGGCTTGCGGGTCTGTAACTGGCCCCAGGCAATCGAGCCCAGCTGCACCTCGATCAGCTCACGCAGACCATGCAGCTCGAAACGCATAGCGTCGATGGCACCCTGATCGGCCGCCGGACGCACGGGAGCAGGAGCTACCTGCGACGCTACCGGACGTTGTGGTTTGACCATCGAAGCCGGCAGCTCGGGTGCGATGATCGACTCATTGGCGAACAGCTGACGATCCTTGCGCTGATCGGCAACCGTCCGGCTAGTCAGGTCGGCCTGTGCATTAGCAATTTTCGCCTGGGTCTTGCGCAGCTCGGCTTCCAGCGCCGGGTTGGGCTGACGCGCCGGCTCGGCCGGCAGCTGATAGTCCAGCGCGGCAGTCAGCTCGACACCGCCGGCCACCCGACGATTGCCAATGATGGCAGCGTCGGCGCCCAGCTCATCGCGCACCAGTTTCATGGCTTGGCGCATATCGGCGGCGAAGAAGCGTTTGACTTGCATGGCTTAGAACCCTCAGTTCTGGCCGACCGTGGCAACGATCGTGACCTGCTTGTTATCCGGTATTTCCTGATAAGCCAGGACATGCATGCTGGGTACGGCGAGTCGCGCAAACCGCGAGAGCATCGCCCGAACCGGGCCGGCCACCAGCAGAATCACCGGTTTGCCGAGCATTTCCTGGCGCTGCGCCGCTTCCACCAGGGAGCGTTGCAGCTTTTCAGCCATGCCGGGTTCGAGGAGGATGCCATCCTCAGAACCCTGACCGGCCTTCTGCAGGCTATTGAGCAATATCTGTTCCAACCTGGGTTCCAAGGTGATCACAGGCAGCTCCGGCTCTAGTCCCACAACGCTTTGCACGATTGCACGAGCCAACGCGACGCGAACTGCGACAACCATGGCGGCGGGATCTTGACTCTTTGGGGCCACGTTGGCGATGGCTTCGGCAATGGTGCGGATGTCGCGTACCGGCACCTGCTCCTGTAACAGGGCTTGCAGCACCTTGAGCAGGGTCGACAACGACACCAGGCCCGGCACCAGCTCTTCGGCCAGCTTTGGCGAGCTCTTGGCCAGTAGCTGCAGCAGTTGCTGTACCTCCTCATGTCCGAGTAGCTCGTGAGCATGCTTGTGCAGCACCTGGTTGAGGTGTGTGGCCACCACGGTACTGGCATCCACCACCGTATAGCCGAGCGATTGTGCCTGGTCGCGCTGGGTAGGATCGATCCACACCGCCTCCAGACCGAACGCCGGATCCTTGGCGGTAATGCCGTTGAGGGTGCCAAACACCTGCCCCGGATTGATCGCCAGCTCGCGCTCCGGGTAAACCTCGGCCTCGGCTACGCTGACGCCCATCAAGGTCAAGCGGTAGGCGTTGGGCAACAAGTCGAGATTGTCGCGGATATGCACCGAAGGCATAAGAAAGCCCATTTCCTGGGAGAGCTTCTTGCGCACGCCCTTGATCCGCGCCAGCAACTGTCCACCCTGGGCGCGGTCGACCAGCGGAATCAGGCGATAGCCAACCTCCAGACCGACCATATCCACCGGGGTGACGTCGTCCCAGCCCAGCTCTTTGACTTCCTGGGTGCGCTGCGCCGGCAACAACTCCTGCTGGCGCTGGACTTCCTTGACCTCCTCCTCCTTGCCCTTGCGCTGCTTATTGGCAATCCAGTACGCGGCACCGGCAGCCACCAGGCCCAGGCTGATAAAAGAAAAATGCGGCATGCCAGGCACCAGTCCCATGGCAATCATGATTGCCGCCGATACCGCCAGTGCGCGCGGCGAAGCAAACATCTGCCGGCTGACCTGGGCGCCCATGTCTTCCGAAGTCGACACCCGGGTGACCATGATCGCCGCAGCAGTGGACAGCAGCAGCGACGGGATCTGCGCCACCAGACCATCACCAATGGTCAGCAGGGTGTAAATTCGTCCTGCATCACCAAAAGCCAGATCGTGCTGGAACATGCCGATGGCGATGCCGCCGATCAAATTGATGAACAGAATCAGCAGACCGGCAATGGCGTCGCCGCGGACAAACTTGCTGGCACCGTCCATCGAGCCATAGAAGTCCGCCTCCTGAGCCACCTCGACGCGCCGGCGCTTGGCCTCCGGCTGATCGATCAGACCGGAGTTGAGGTCAGCATCGATGGCCATCTGCTTGCCGGGCATGGCATCCAGGGTGAAACGCGCGCTCACTTCGGAAATGCGTCCGGCACCTTTGGTGACTACCACGAAGTTGATGATCATGAGGATGGCAAACACCACCGCACCGACCACGTAGTTACCGCCGATTACCACCTCACCGAAAGCCTGAATCACCTTGCCGGCGGCGTCATGACCCTCCTGGCCATGCAGCAGCACCACCCGCGTGGACGCTACGTTCAGTGCCAGGCGCAGCAGTGTTGCGGCCAGCAGCACCGTCGGAAACACCGCAAAGTCCAGTGGCCGCAAGGCGTAAATGGCCACCAACAACACCACAATGGATAGCGCGATACTGAAGGTAAACAGCACGTCGAGGAGGAACGGCGGAATCGGCAGCATGACCATGGCAAGCATGACCAGCAGCATCAGTGGAATGCCCAGATTGCCGTGGCGTAACCCCGACAGGTTGCTGCGTACGTCACCGATGATTTGCGCGCGATCCACTGCCACTAGTTTTCCCCAGCCTATTCAATCTTTTGACGCGAAATGGCGCCATGCTGGGGTAATGGCAAGAAGCGTTCCAGAACACACGGAACAGACCAAAACTTGCCGCAAGGGGTGCGACCAACCCTGCGCCGCGCTGTCGAACCAGGCCGCCGCTATTCGTCGCGGCGCAGATCCGGTGGGATTGGCAGATCTGGCAAAGGCCCCGGACGCTTGCCTTTGCCGGCGCGGAACTGCTTGAGCTGGTAGACGTAGGCCAATACCTGAGCCACCGCCAGGTAGAGCCCGGCGGGAATTTCCTGATCAATTTCGGTAGAGAAGTACACCGCTCGCGCCAAAGCCGGCGACTCAAGCAGAGTGACCTTGTGCTCCTGGGCAATTTCGCGAATCTTCAGCGCCAGGAAGTCGCCGCCCTTGGCCAGTAGTACGGGCGCATTTCCCTTGGTCGGATCGTACTTGAGGGCCACGGCGAAGTGCGTCGGGTTGGTGATGACCACGTCGGCCTCCGGCACCTGCTGCATCATGCGCCGCTCGGCCATCTGCCGCTGCAATTGACGAATCTTCGACTTGACCTCGGGCTTACCCTCGCTGTCCTTGTACTCGTCGCGCACTTCCTGCTTGGTCATCATCAGCTTCTGCTTCGCATCCCAGAGCTGGAACGGTACATCCACGGCGGCAATGAGAATCAGGCCACAGGCCAGCCATAAGGTGCTCTGACCGACGATCATGGCGCCATGCAGGATGGCTGATTCGACCGGCTCGTTGGCCAGTGCCAGCAAATCGTCCTGATCCGCCGATAGCACAGCCAGCCCCACCAGCAGAATAATCACGAACTTGGCCAAGGCCTTGAGCAGCTCGACCAGGGCCTTGGTCGAAAACATACGTTTGAGCCCTTCCCAGGGATTCATGCGGCTAGCCTTGGGCTGCAGGGCTTCGGCTGAGAACAGCCAGCCACCCAGAGCAATGGGGCCGAGAATGGAAGCGATCAGCAGCACAATCAGGAACGGCTGCATCAACTCCAGCGCGGCCTTGCCCGCTGCCAGCAGGTACAGCGCCATACTGCGATCATCCAGCAGCACCTCGCGTGGCAAAGCAAAGTTGGCACGCATGATGTCCAGCAAGGCATCCCCCATCTGCCCGCCATACATCAATAACGCGACCGCGCCGGCCAAGGTTACTGCCAGGGTGTTGAGCTCCCGGGAACGGGCGATCTGCCCCTTCTTGCGCGCCTCTTCCAGGCGCTTACTGGTGGGTTCCTCACTTTTGTCGGCACCGCTCTCGCTTTCAGCCATGCGCTACCTCGCCTGTGCCAGCTCACGCAACAGCTGCAGAGCCTCGCTGGTGAACACCTGGAAATGTGCGAGGAAATCGGCCGTACCAACCCAGAAAATAACCAGCCCCAGCACCAAGGTCAGTGGAAAGCCAATGGAGAAAATATTCAGTTGCGGCGCCGCGCGAGTCATCACGCCGAAGGCCAGGTTGACCACCAGCAAGGCAATTACCACCGGTAGCGACAACAGCAGGCCAGCAGCCATGACCCAGCTGAGCTTGCCAGCCAACTCCCAATAGTGATCGACCAGCAGCCCCTGACCAACCGGCAGCGTGACAAAACTCTCCGCCAATACCTCGAACACCACCAGATGGCCGTTCATGGCCAGGAACAGCAATGTCACCAGCATCAACAGGAACTGGCCGAGCACCGGTACCGACACCCCGTTGGCCGGGTCGACCATTGAAGCGAAGCCCAGGCCCATCTGAATCGCAATGATCTGTCCGGCCACCGCGAACAGGTGGAAATACAACTGCAGGATAAAGCCAAACATTACCCCGATCAGCACCTGCTCGCCGATCAGCAGCATCGACTGCAGGCTGATTGAATCGACCTGTGGCATTGGCGGCAGAGTCGGCGCCAGCACCAGGCAGATCGCCAGCGCCAGGTACAGACGTACTCGAGCAGGAACCAGCTGGGTGCCGATCACTGGCATGACCATCAGCATCGAGGCAATGCGAAACAGTGGCAGGAGGAACTGTCCCAGCCAGCCCCCGATCTGTGCATTGGTCAGTTCAAGCATCAGCCGATCAACAGCGGGATGTTCTGGATCAGATTCTGGGTGTACTCCATCAGCTGGCGCACCAGCCAGGGTCCGGCCCAGATCAGGGTGAGCAGCATCACCAGCAAACGCGGGACGAAGCTCAGGGTCTGTTCGTTGATCTGCGTGGCGGCCTGAAACATGGCCACCACCAGCCCCACCAGGAGGCTGGGCATAACCAGCAGTCCAACGATCATGGCAGTCAGCCAGAGCGCTTCGCGGAACAGGTCGACGGCAATTTCCGGAGTCATGTCAGCCTCGCTATAAGGTGCCGAAACTGCCGGCCAGGGTACCCATGATCAACGCCCAGCCATCGATCAGGACGAACAACATGATCTTGAACGGCAGCGAGATGATCAGCGGCGAGAGCATCATCATACCCATGGCCATGAGAATACTGGCCACCACCATGTCGATGATCAGGAACGGGATGAAGATCATGAAACCGATCTGGAATGCGGTTTTCAGCTCAGAGGTCACAAACGCCGGAATCAGAATGGTCAGCGGCGCCTGCTCAGGCGAGACGATATCGGTACGCTTGGACAGACGCACAAACAGTTCAAGGTCGGAGGCACGGGTCTGCGCCAGCATGAATTCCTTGATCGGTCCCTCGGCCTTGGCAATCGCTTGCTGCGCCGGCAACTGTTCGTTCAGATAGGGCTGCAAGGCATCCTGGTTAATCTTGTCGAACACCGGCGCCATGATGAACATCGTCAAGAACAGGGCCATGCCGATGAGGATCTGGTTCGAGGGTGTCTGCTGCAGACCCAGTGCCTGGCGCAGAATGGAAAACACGATGATGATCCGGGTGAAGCTGGTCATCAACATGACGAACGCCGGGATAAAACTCAGCGCCGTCATGATCAGCAGGATTTGCAGGCTGACCGAATATTCCTGCTGCCCTTCGGCATTGGTACTCAGGGTGATCGCCTTGAGCGACAAGGGATCATCGGCACCCAGCGCCAGCGGCGCAGCCATAACCAGCAACAGGGTCAGCAGAATGCGCCAGGCGCTCATGACTTGTCCTTCTGATCCTTGCCCAGCAACTCCATCAGGCGCTGGGCAAACTCGGGCGTTGCGGGTTCGGCATCGTGTAACAGCACCGGTTCCTTGAGCACATGCAGCGGCGTAATACGCCCGGCGCTGATACCGAGCAGAATCTGTTCGCCGCCCACCTGCACCAGCAACAGACGATCCCGCGGACCCAATGCCTGGCTGGCCACCAATTTGATTGCCTGACCGCTACGCGGACCGAACTGCTGCACCCGCCGCATAACCCAGGCCAGCGCGAAGATCAGTCCGATCACCAGCAGCAGGCCAAAGAGCAGCTGCATCAATTGACCAGCAACGCCGGTAGTAGCCAGGGGCGTCACCACAGGCGGCGCCGAGGCGTCAGCCAGGGCCGTCAGCGGCAATACCAGCAACAGGCAGAAAAGTCTGTGCATGGCCGCCTCAACGCAATTTCTTGATGCGCTCGCTGGGACTGATCACGTCCGTCAGGCGGATGCCGAACTTCTCGTTGACCACCACCACTTCGCCATGGGCGATCAGCGTGCCATTGACCAGAACATCCAGCGGCTCGCCAGCCAGACGATCAAGCTCCACGACTGAGCCCTGATTAAGCTGCAGCAGGTTGCGGATGGAAATGTCGGTGCTGCCGACCTCCATGGAAATCGATACCGGGATATCCAGAATCACATCCAGGTTCGGCCCATCCATGCTGACAGGACCATTGCCGAGCTTGGGCCCGGCGCCGAATTCCTCCATTGCCACCCGTGGTGCAGCCGGCTCTGCAGCACTGCCGCCGCCCTGGGCCATTAGCGCATCGATATCCTCCTGAGCGGCGTCATCACCAGATTCTGCCAATGCGGCTGCCCACTCATCGGCCAGTGCCTGCTCCTCGGGGGAGGTGCCTTCTTCTTCATCTGCCATCGCTATTCCTCGGCGGGCTATTTGTTTGGACAGGCCTGGTCATGCCAGGCCCTGGCGGCTGCTTAGCGCAAACGCTCGATAGGTTCGATTACCTGCATGGCCAGGTTGCCCTTATGTGCACCCAGTTTGACCTTGAACGCCGGCACACCATTGGCACGCATGATCACGCTCTCTGGCAGCTCAACCGGAATCACGTCACCCGGCTGCATGTGCAGGATGTCGCGCAGGCGCAACTGACGGTGGGCCACCGTGGCGCCCAGCGGCACGTTGACATCGAGGATGTCCTCGCGCAGTGCCTTGATCCAGCGCTCGTCCTGGTCGTCGACATCGGACTGGAAGCCAGCGTCGAGCATCTCGCGGATCGGCTCGATCATTGAGTAAGGCATAGTGATGTGCAGATCGCCGCCGCCGCCATCCAGTTCGATATGGAAGGTCGACACCACCACCACCTCGCTGGGGCTGACGATGTTGGCTAGCGCCGGGTTCACTTCCGAGTTGATGTACTCGAAATTGACATCCATCACCGCATGCCAGGCCTCCTTCATGTCGATGAAAGCCTGATCAAGTACCATGCGCACCACGCGCAACTCGGTCGGGGTGAACTCGCGGCCTTCGATCTTGGCATGGCGACCGTCACCACCAAAGAAGTTGTCCACCAGTTTGAATACCAGCTTGGCATCGAGAATGAACAAGCCGGTACCGCGTAGCGGCTTCATCTTTACCAGGTTGAGACTGGTCGGCACATACAGCGAGTGCACGTACTCGCCAAACTTCATCACCTGCACACCACCGACGGCCACATCGGCCGAGCGGCGCAGCAAGTTGAACATACTGATTCGGGTGTAGCGGGCGAAACGCTCGTTGATCATCTCCAGGGTCGGCATGCGCCCACGGACGATACGGTCCTGACTGGTCAGGTCATAGCTTTTGACGGTGCCAGGTTCCGCTTCATCTTCGGTCTCGACCAGGCCGTCGTCGACGCCATGCAACAGCGCATCGATTTCATCCTGTGACAGCAGGTCTTGTACGGCCATGTAGAACTCCCGCCTACTGCAACACTAGATTGGTGAACAAAACCTGTTCAACCACCATTTTTCCAGTTTCCTTCTGCGCCAGCTCCTGCACCGTAGTGGTTGCCTGCTGACGCAGCATTTCCTTGCCTACCGGGGTAATCAGCGCAGCGAAGTCCTGACCGGAGAACAGCATCACCAGACGATTACGCAATACCGGCATATGCACCTTTAGGGCATCCAGCTCAGCCTGATCGCGCGCCATCAACGCCACGCTGACCTGCATATAGCGCTGTCTACCCTGATAATTGAAATTAACGATAAAGGCCGGCGCCACCTGTTCATAAATAGCTGGCTTTTTGACAGGAGCTGCCGTTTCAGCGGCACCCTCTTCGGCAACTACCTCCTCTTTGTGCTCGCTATCGCCCTTACCAAGCAGGAAGAGCGTGGCGCCTACTGACCCACCTACAGCCAGCAGCAATCCCACTACGATCAGAATGATGAGCTTGAGCTTGCTCTTGCCAGCAGGCTTGTCACCATCTGCTGGAGGTTGCGGCGCTTCTTTCTTTGCCATGCCAAAAATCCGTCGCTGATCAGGGTTTTGTCTGCTGTCAAAGGGTTAGGAGCAAGTGTTATGCCACCTTGTAAACAAAATAGCTGCTCCAGCCCCACAGACACAGCCTGCCGATATACCAAGGCACGAACCACCTGTCACCCGAAAACAACTGCGCCCGGTGCTTTTCTCAGCACTGGGCGCAGTTTTTTATATTGAGTCGAGGGTTAACACATCAAGCGTAGTAGTCCACCAAGCCGCGCGGGGCACTACCGGCAGGGCTGCGAATCTCGCTCACACCACTAAGCGATTCTTCATCACTACTATCCCTGCCAAAACCTCCTGAGCGACCAGACTGACGCTGGGAATCATCACCACCACCCTGCCAGCCACGAGTTTGCGACTGATCGGAGACGTTGACATCCAGTTGCCCCATGCCTTGCTGGGTGAACATGTCACGCAGGCGCTGCATCTGCCCTTCCAGTTGATCACGCACGTTGGCGTTGGCACTGATGAAGGTCACCTGGGCGGCTTGATCCTTGTTCATCTCGATGCGCACTTCCAGGCGCCCCAGCTCCGCCGGGTCGAGCTGGATTTCCGCCGACTTGAGGTTCTGGCTGGACAACCACATGACTCTGTCGACCACCGCTTCGCTCCATGCGCCCTGTTGCATAGCGACTGCCTGCCCCGGCACCAGCGGTAAGCGCTGCGCGCCAGTAGCCTGCTGGGCAATTGCCTGACTCAAAGCGCTGAGCTTGCTGGCCAGAGCGTCGGCGCGAGCGTCAACCTGCCCCTCACGAACGCCAGGCAGAGCGGTTTCCACCCCCTCCCCAAGCAGCTCACCGAGTTTCAACTCACCACTCTCGCCTTCCTCTGCAGGCACAGCATCGCCCCCCAAGGCAGCCAATGTATTGGCAAAGCCCTCACTGGGATTGAGTGCCTGTTGCGCAGCCAGAGCACCCGGACTGAGCGGCTGTTGAGCCGCCTGGCTTTGCGCGCCTATTTCCAAAGCCAGGCGCACCGCCGGCAGGCTGTTGAGCATATCCAGTTCGGGATCATGGCTGGCCTCTGTAAGCACAGCAGGTGCCGAAGTGTTCGCCACTGGGACAGTAGCCTGCAAGGTCGGCAGTGCTGGCTGGGCAGTTGCTGGACCGGTTTCTCCTTCTGCAGTATCCAGTATCCCACTGCCAGGCCCTGTCTCGGTGACCTCTTCATCCGGCAGCTGGCCAGTCATCGCCATCAGCAGCAGAGGGTCAAGGGTCGACTCCTCCTCAACATCAACATCCTCCGGCAAAGCCTTGCCGCTATCGGCAACGACTGGCGGCTCCGCAGCCGTATCGGCAATTTCAGGCTCTGCCGCTTTGCTGTCATCCGCGGCCTCGGCACTGGATTTGGCGGCAGCCTCCTTGCGCTCGGCAACCTTGTTCTGGCGCTCTTTGGCGTAAACCTCGGCAAAGCTGGAAGCCTCGCGCTTGACGGGCTCCGGCGCATTTGCAGGAGGCCTGGCCGTAGCAGCCTTGGGCCTCACGTCGGGGGGGCTCTGTAACAGGAAATCCGGTGCAACGGACATGGGTACTCTCCGTTCTGATTGGGTCGTACCGAGATATAGCAAGCGGCGGGCCAGATTCCTGGCAGGCAACCAGAAACAGCCGAGAAAGAGAAAAAATGCAGGGAAAACTAACGGTAACGCTGGCGCTCGGCACGAAACAGAATACGCACGATGGCAAACTCGCGCTCCACCTGCTCAATCAGCCCAGGGACCATATCCAGCTGTTCGCGTCGGGCCACTTCTTCCAGCTGCTTGCACAGGCTAGCCAGGAGCGGTGCCCCCATATTGCTACAGCTGCCCTTGAAGCTGTGGGCAGCAAGACGCAAGGCCTGCGCATCGGCTGCTTGCTGGGCGTGCTGAAGGCTGCGCAGACGCTCATCGGAGTCAGCCAGGAAGGTATCTAGCAACACCGGATACTCGTCTTCCATGACATCCTGAAGCGCTGCAAGCACATTGTTGTCGAGGTGGAGGTCGGACACCTGCTCACTCCTTGATCGCGAGCGCCGATTATGCCTGAGCAGGCCAGCAGAACTCCACGCTTACCCCGCGACCATCAGCCGACCACTCGCAATGCCGGGTCAACTGGCGCACCAGGCGCAAGCCACGGCCACTGAGCCCGGTGTTCACTTGTGAGCCATGCAGCGCACCAGCCACATCGAAGCCGCCGCCACTGTCCTCGACCCGCACGCGCAAGACCCCACCGTCGAACTGCGGCAAGAGCTCCAGATGAAAACGCACATAGCCATCCTGCAGTTCAACCAGACGCCTGCCGCGCTGCTGATAGTATTGGGCAAACCCATCTGCATCGCACTTGAGCGTCGAGTCCAGGCCCAGCACACCATGCTCCAGGGCATTCGAGTACAGCTCGGCCAGCACCGTATAAAGCGCACCGCCCTGGGCGCGAAGACCCTGTACTTCGAGCAGCAGCTGCAAGAGGAAAGGCAATGGATTGAAGCGTTTGAGGGTTTGCGCACGAAACTCGAAACTGGCCGACCAGTCCAACGGACTGTTCAGCCCGCTATCAGAGAACGCCAGGGGCGGCCGACTCAACCCGCCTTCCTCGATCAGACTGAGCTCGATCATGCTCACATCATCCTGGGCTTCGCCGCGGAAGGCGGTCAGCGCCAGCTGAATCTCGTCAAACAGACGCTCAGCTGGATACTGCCCGGTAAAAATTGCCTTAAGGCGCTCTTCGCCGAACATCTGCCCGTCACAATCGCACGTTTCCAGCACACCATCGGAGAAGAGGAACAGCCGATCCCCCAGTGCCAGCGGATGCACCTCATAAGTGTCATTGAAGCTGGCAGACTCCAGCACACCCAAGGGCAAATGACGTGAAACCAGCGCCGTGCGTTCACCGCTAGCCGCGTGGTACAGATAACCATCGGGCAAACCACCGTTCCACACTTCCACCACGCGGCGTTGAAAGCTCAAATTGAGCATGGTCGCGCAGCAGAACACTCCTACCGGCAGTATGCGTTTGAGCTTGGCATTCATCTCGCGGAGGATTTCCGCGATGGAAAAGCCCTTGGCGGTCATGCCATAGAACACTTCTGCCAGAGGCATGGCGCCGATGGCTGCCGGCAAGCCATGGCCGGTAAAATCACCGAGCAGCACATGCATGCCGCCAGAAGGTTTGAAGGCTGCCAGCAACAGATCGCCGTTGAACAGGGCGAACGGTGACTGCAGGTAGCGAATATTCGGCGCGTTGAGGCAGCCAGAGTGCGCCACCTTGTCGAACACCGCCTTGGCCACCCGCTGCTCGGTAAGCAGGTGTTCATTGTGCTTGGCGATCAGATCTCGCTGCTGCACCACCGTATCCTGCAAACGGCGCAGACGATCCATGGCGCGAATCTTGGCTTCGAGAATGACCCGGTTGTAAGGCTTGGCGAGAAAGTCGTCGCCTGCCTCAAGGCAGCGCACCAGCCCTTCACTCTCGGTCAACGAGGTGAGGAAGATGATCGGTACCAGTGACTCGCCGGCACAGGCCTTGATCCGCCGTGCAGCCTCGAAGCCATCCATCACAGGCATCAGGGCATCCATCAGCACCAGCTGCGGACGCTCCTGCTCAAACAGCATCACCGCTTCCAAACCATTGCTGGCGGTCAGCGCACGATGGCCCTGACGATTAACGATAGTGGACAGCAGCATGCGATCCGCTGCATTGTCCTCGGCGATCAGGATGGACAAGCGCATCGACATGCCGGCTCAGCCGATCTGGAACAGCTGTTCGAAGTTGGAGATGGAAAGAATCTTTCGTACATCCGGGTTGCAATTGACCAGACTGATACGCGCATGGTCGCCACCAGCATGGTCACGCAGCAGCAAGAGCATGCCTAGGGCTGAACTATCGAGGTAGGTCGCACCCCTTAGATCAACTACATAGCACTTGGGTGTGGTGTTGACACGCTCGTAGGCGTCGCGAAACTCCTGGTGCGCCGAAAAATCAAAACGCCCCTGAATCTGAATGGTCAGTTCCTGTCCGTCATTCGAGGGCAGTGCGCTGATGCTCATGAAGCACTCCTTATTATTTATGCGTGCTGTGCTGCGACAGATTTAGCATCGGCTGTCATAGCGAGCAACCGCGATCATCGTTGATCACGCATAGGCAGGCGTTGGGCCAGTTCGTCGAGCAGTTTCTGCTCGCGTTTGTCTTCAGCCAGGCGCGCCTCGTCGAGGTAGCGTTGCACCAGCTTGCGTAGGCCCTCCAAACGAGCATAGCGCTGTTGCCAGATGCTGCGCGCCTTGGCCAGATTTTCGCGATGCCAATTCACGCTCTGATGTTGCTGACCGATAGCGGTTTCCAGTTGCGAGAGGAATCGCTGGTAGTTCATCAGCCACTGGCCGGACACGCCCTGGCGACCTTCGGTAATCCATTGCTGCTGGTAATCGCCGCGGTAACGCTCGAGTTCGCCGAGCTGGGCCTCGGCCTTGCCCAGCAGCCCCTGACAATGGCCAAGCTGACGGGCGGCTTCGCGCTCTGCCCGCTCGGCCATCTCGATTACCGGCGCCAGGCGCGCGGCACGACTATTGGCCATTTATCAGACCTGCGCTGTCGGATTGAAAACCTGGCTCAACTGCATGGCGCTGGCTTCCAGTCCTTCACTCTCGTGCAAACCCTGACGCAGGTAACGGGCCATGGCCGGTTGCCGGGCAATGGCCATATCGGTGTCGGCATCACCGCCCGGCACATAGGCACCAACGCTGATCAGATCGCGACTTTGCTGGTAACGCGACCACAACTGCTTGAAACGCTGGGCCTGGCGCATATGTTCGGGACTGACAACCTGCGGCATGACCCGGCTGATCGAGGCCTCGATATCGATGGCCGGGTAGTGTCCCTCCTCGGCCAGCCGGCGCGACAGCACGAAGTGGCCGTCAAGTACACCACGAGCCGCGTCGGCGATTGGGTCTTGCTGGTCATCGCCCTCGCTAAGTACGGTGTAGAAGGCAGTGATCGAGCCACCACCGGCCTCGGCATTGCCGGCACGTTCTACCAACTTTGGCAGGCGGGCGAAGACCGAAGGCGGATAACCCTTGGTCGCTGGCGGCTCGCCGATGGCCAAGGCGATCTCACGCTGGGCCTGGGCGAAGCGGGTCAATGAATCCATCAGCAGCAAGACATTCTTACCCTTGTCGCGAAAGTATTCGGCAATACGGGTGCAGTACATGGCGGCGCGCAGGCGCATCAGCGGCGCATCGTCAGCGGGTGAAGCGACCACCACAGAGCGCTTGATGCCCTCCTCGCCAAGAATCTCGTCAATAAACTCCTTGACCTCGCGACCGCGCTCGCCGATCAGACCAACCACGATGATGTCCGCCTCGGTGAAGCGCGTCATCATGCCCAGCAGCACCGATTTACCCACACCCGTACCGGCGAACAGACCCAGGCGCTGACCACGTCCAACCGTCAGCAAGCCGTTGATCGAGCGAATGCCAACATCCAGCGGCTCGCTGATCGGGTGACGATTAAGCGGGTTGATTGCCGGCCCATCCATCGGCACCCAATCCTCGGCCTTCATGCCGCCCTTGCCATCCAGAGCGCGCCCGGCACCATCAAGCACCCGACCGAGCATCGACATGCCCATCGGCAGACGCCCGGCATCCGGCAACGGCACCACGCGTGCGCCAGGCGCAATACCAGCCAGGCTACCGACCGGCATGAGAAAAATCTTGCCGGCGGAGAAGCCCATAACCTCGGCTTCCACCTGCACCGGGTGATAACTGTCGTCATTGATTACCAGGCAGCGGCTGCCTAGCGCGGCGCGCAGGCCCTCGGCCTCCAGGGTAAGACCGACCATACGCAACAGGCGACCTTCAACCACCGGCTGAGTGGGCAGCTCAATGGCTTCACTGTAGCCGGCCAGACGTTTGGCAAAGCTGACCCGCTCAACGCGCATCGGAGCTGTCCGGGGCGGTAGTACTCAGATCGGGGTTGTCCAGGTCAAGGCTGATATCCGCCTCAGGTGGACTGGTCACCTGCGTGCGCTGCTGTTCGAACAACTGCTTGAGGGCCAACGCCATGCGCGTCTCGATGCTAGCGTCGATGCGGCTGTGCTCGCTTTCCACCCGGCAACCACCTGGCAGCAAGGACTCATCTTCGAGAATGCGCCAGCTCTCCTCATGGCGCTCTCGCAGTGCTTTGACCAGTTCGAAATCCTGCGGATTGATATGAATGCGGATATTGCTGGCGCCCATGGGCAACAGCGCAAGGGCCTCGCGCAGAACGCTGCGAAGCTGACTGGAGTCGCTCGTCAGCTCGCGCTGGACAACCTGACGAGTCATCTGACTAACCAGATTGATCAGCGCCTGTTCCAGCTCCTGATCCTGATTGGCGATAGGCTCCAGCAGCTGACCCATCAACTGCTCCAGGCTCTTGACCTTGAGCGCCAGGACCACCTCGGCTTCCTGCTTGGCCTTGAGCTGGCCGGCATGGAAGCCATCCTTCTCGCCGGTGGCAAAGCCTTCGTTGTAGGCATCCTGGCGGATGGCCTCAACTTCATCGAGCGTCAGCGGTTTGACTTCCTCGATGGAAACTTCTTCAACCTGCGACTGTGGCTCCGGTTCGGGCTCGGCAACGGGTACCGGCTCCGGTTCAGCCGGCACGTTGGGATCGAAGCTGGGCAAGGCCCAGCGATCGAAACCGCCGACATCCTTGGCGCGAATCAGCTCGCTGGGGACTTCCTTGGGGGCCATGCCTGTATCCGCCGCTTAGATCATCGCCTCGCCGCCTGCACCGCCGAGAACAATCTCGCCGGACTCGGCCATGCGACGGGCAATGGTAAGAATTTCCTTCTGCGCGGTCTCGACATCGCTGACGCGAACCGGCCCTTTGGCGTCCAGATCGTCGCGCAGCAGTTCGGCTGCACGCTTGGACATGTTCTTGAAGACCTTTTCCTTGATTGCTTCGTCGGCGCCCTTCAGAGCCAGTACCAGCACATCGGAAGAAACTTCGCGCATGAGCGCCTGAATACCTTTGTCGTCGACATCCGCGAGGTTGTCGAAGACGAACATCAGGTCTTCGATCTGAGTCGACAGATCCTCATCGACTTCACGGATCGAATCCATCAGCTGGCCTTCGATCGAGCTGTCGAGGAAGTTCATGATATCCGCCGCACGCTTGACCCCGCCCAGATTGGCACGGGTGGTGTTGGCGCTACCGGAGAACTGTTTCTCGAGGATCAGGTTGAGTTCCTTGAGTGCCGCCGGCTGTACGGTATTGAGCGAGGACACGCGCAGCACGATATCCAGGCGCACCTTGTGGTCGAAATGGCCCAGCACTTCACCGGCCTGATCCGGATCGAGGTAGGCAACCACGATGGCCTGGATCTGCGGATGTTCATAGCGGATCACGTCGGCCACGGCGCGCGGTTCCATCCACTTGAGGCTGTCCAGACCACTGGTGCTACCGCCAAGGAGGATACGATCGATCAGATTACCGGCCTTGTCCTCACCCAGAGCCTGAGTGAGCATCTTGCGGATATAGCCATCGGCGCCGACGCCGAGACTGGTCTGATCGCCGACGATATCGACGAACTCGGTCATCACGCCCTCAACCTGTTCGCGCTGCACATTGCGCATACCGGCCATGGCTACACCGACGCGCTGTACCTCTTTCGGCCCGAGGTGCCGCAACACCTGCGCGGCATCGGTCTCGCCGAGAGACAGCAAAAGGATGGCGGCCTTGTCGACCTTGCTCAGTTTGGCTGCGGTGCGATTATCACTCATCGGCGTTGATCCACTCTTTCACGACCTGGGCTACGCGGCCCGGGTCTTCTGCCACCAGACTCTTGATGGCGTTCAGTTGTGCATCATACCCCTCCGAAGGACTGGGTAGCAGGATGCTCTGAGGCCCACCAAGACTGACGCGATCGGCGGACAACTCGCCATCCAAACCGCCCATCTCACCCAGGTCGACGTCGCCACCGGAGCCCGCCCCCCCTTTGTTCGGGCTGGCAATGTTCTTCATAACCGGGCGCAGGACAAACCAGACCAGGATGAAGATCAGCAGCGCCGGCACCAGCTGTTTCAGTCCGCCCATGGCCATCAGGAACAGTTCGTTCTGGTACCAGGGCAGTTCGACAATATCGGCCAGATCGGTGGTGAACGAGGTGTTGATCACGCTGACACTGTCACCGCGACTGGCATCGAAGCCGACAGCGTCCTGCACCAGACGGGTAAAGCGCGCCAGTTCCTCGGCACTCCACGGGGCACGAGTGGTTTCGCCGGTTTCTGCGTTGATTTTCAGCTGATCGTCCAGCACCACCGCCACCGACAGGCGCTTGAGGCGACCCTGCTGCTGCTTGGTGTAGCTGATCGAACGATCCAGCTCGAAGTTGCGCGTAGATTGCTCACGCTTGTCCGCCGGATAGGGTGCCAGCATTGGCAGCCCGGTCGCCGGATCGATGACCTGTTGGCCGTTGGCATCCAGCAGCGGCTGACCAGAGGCAATCGGCCCCGGTGGTGCCGGTGCTGCCGCCGCCTGCTCTGGAGCAGCAGCCGCGCCCGGCGGCTGATTGCTCAGTGCGCCGGGGACGCCTTGCGGCGGCAGACTGCTGGAGCGCTGCTCGTTGACCTGCTGCTCGCTGCGCAGGGCTGGCTGATCCGGGTTGAACATTTCCGAGGTCGACTCGACCGCGCTGAAGTCGACATCCGCCGAAACCTCGGCCTTGTAGCGCCCACTGCCCAGCACCGGTTGCAGGATGTTGTGCACCCGCTGGGTGAACAGGCTTTCCATGCGCCGACTGTAGTCGAACTGCTTGCCGGCCATGGTCAACTCGGACATTTCCTGCTGATCAGAAAGCAGGCTGCCTTTCTGATCGACCACAGTGATCTGTGACTTGGTCAGCTCTGGCACGCTGGTGGCAACCAGGTTGACGATGGCCATGACCTGGCTCGGCTCCAGGGCTCGCCCCGGATACAGCTCCACCAGTACCGAAGCACTTGGCTTGCGCTCGTCACGCACGAACACCGAGCTTTTCGGAATGGCCAGGTGCACACGGGCACCCTTGACGTTGTTCAGGCTGGAGATAGTCCTCGCCAGTTCACCTTCCAGGCCACGACGATAACGCGTGGCTTCCATGAACTGGCTGGTACCGAGACCCTGCTCCTTGTCGAGAATTTCGAAACCGATGTTGCCGTCACTCGGGGCCATACCGGCACCCGCCAGTTTCAGTTGCGCACGCCCATAATCCTCAGACTTGACCAGCAGAGCCCCGGAGTTCGGCTCGATGGTGTAGGCAATGTCAGCGGCCGCCAGGGTCTCGATAACCTGGTTGGTGTCCATCCCCGCCAGGCTGCTGAACAGCGGCCGATAATCCGGCTGTTGCGACCAAAGCACCACGGCGAAGCCAATCGCCACACTGGCGGCCAGACCGACCAACAGGCCGACCTGGCGCAGCATCGTCATATCAGAGAGATTTTCCAGAAACGACAAACCCAGCAGGGGCTTTTTCGGCTCTGCCGCCGTGGTGGCGGGCATATTTGCAGCGACTGCTTCAGCCATGACTCAATTCCGCTCTGTTAAACCGGCATCTGCATGATGTCTTGGTAGGCCTGAACCAGCTTGTTGCGCACCTGGGTCATGGCCTGGAAAGAAACACTGGCCTTCTGCGAGGCGATCATCACGTCGGTGATGTCGACACCACCCTGCCCCATCTCGAAGGCGGTAGCCAGTTGGTTTGAAGCTTGTTGGGTCTCGCTTACCTTGTTCACTGCCTGCCCGAGCATCTCCGAGAAACTCGGCGCACCCGGCTCCGGCGCACTAATGGCAGGCGGCTTCTGCTTGGCCATCGCGTCCATCTGCATGGAACGCATTTCCAACATCAGGCGATTGAACTCGATACCTTGACTCATGATCGTTCTCCGGCGGCCGCGGTTTTTTGACGCTGCGCGGCTCTGTAGAGAGGTATCTGCAACAAGGGTGCCAAAAAGGAAGGCCCGCACTGGGCGGGCCAAAGAGGGGTTGTGCGTAAAAAACTCAGTGAGAGAACACGCTCAGCGCCTTACAAGTGAGAGCCAAGGTTTTTCCAGTGGCACTCAGCTGGCGAACAGGTAAGCCTCAACATCCATACCGGCATCACGCATTTGCGCGAGCTTGTAACGCAGCGTGCGCGGGCTGATACCCAGGCGCTCTGCTGCCTCTTTGCGCCGACCACGCTCGGAACGCAGGGTATCGATGATCATCTGGAACTCGCGGCGGCGCAGGTCGTCACCGAGGGCGCCGGATGCCTCTGCGGGGACATTCTGCTCCAGTGACGCCGGGCTGTTGACCACCAGACTAAGAGGCACAGCAGCAACGGGCATCGGCGCCATACCAATAGGCGCGGTCAGACACAGATCATGGGGTTGAATCAACCCGCCTTGCTGCAGAATCAACGCGCGCTGGATGGCATTGTCCAGCTCACGCACATTACCCGGCCACGAATGAGCGACCAGGCAGGCCCGTGCCTGCGGGGAAAGCTGTACGGCACCATGATTCATTTTTTTGACGTGCTTGGCCAACAGGCGCTCGGCCAGCGGCAGAATATCGGCAGTACGCTCGCGCAGGGCGCGCCATGCCAACGGAAACACCGACAGACGATAGTAGAGGTCTTCACGGAAACGCCCAGCAGCGACTTCGCCAGCCAGATCGCGGTTAGTCGTGGCCAGCACACGGATATCCAGGATGATCGGTTTGCGCGCGCCCACCCGCTCCACTTCACGTTCCTGCAATACCCGCAGCAGCTTGGCCTGCAGCGCCATGGGCATCTCGGAGATTTCATCGAGCAGGATGGTGCCCCCCTCGGCCAGCTCAAACTTGCCCGGCTGAGCGGCGATAGCCCCCGTGAACGCACCCTTCTCGTGGCCAAACAGGGTGGCCTCAAGCATGTTGTCCGGAATTGCAGCGCAGTTGATGGCAATGAACGGCTTACCGACACGCGGTGATTGCTGATGGATATAGCGCGCCAGCACTTCCTTACCGGTACCGGACTCGCCGGAAATCAATACGGTGGAATCGCTTCGCGCCACTCGCGCCGCCAACTCCAGAAGCTGCAGGCTGGCCGGCTCGCAAGCGATAGGGCCATCACAGTCAGCGGCACTCAGCCGTCCGAGCGCATGACGGGCGACCAGATCAAGCAGCGCCTTGGGCTCGAAAGGCTTGACCAGATAATCCGCAGCGCCTTGGCGGATCGCATCCACCGCGCGCTCCACCGCACCATAGGCCGTCATCAGCAGCACCGGCAGCTGCGGATAGCGGCTACGGATCAGGCCGAGCAGCTGATGGCCATCCATGCCCGGCATATTGACGTCACTGACCACCAGGCTGAAGGCCTCTTCGGTCAGGGCGAGCAGTGCATCCTCGGCACACTCCACCGCACGCAGATCATGGCCGCCGAGCAGCAGCGTGTCGGCAAGCGCCTCGCGCAGTGCGCGGTCGTCTTCGACCAGCAGAATTTTGGCAGTCATGGCGTTACTCCTGAGTAACCAGAGGCGCCGCAGGAAGCAGCGGCAGGATAAGGGTGGCGCACGTACCGCGAGCAACACGCGAGCGCAGTTGCAGCTCGCCCTGATGGGCACGTGCTACAGCCTGGACAACCGCCAGACCGAGGCCGGTGCCAGTGGTCTTGGTGGTAAAAAACGGCTCCCCGAGACGTGCCAGGGTCACGGGATCGATCCCGTCACCGTTGTCGCTGACACACAGGCGCAAAGTGTTATCACGGGCGTATAGATGGATCTTCAAGCGCGCTTCGCGGCCAGCCGCCTGAATGGAGTTCTCGATCAGATTGAGCACAGTGCCGACCAGCGTGTCGCGGTTACAGAGCAACTCCCCCGCCCGAGCATCACACTGCCAACGCACACTCATGCCCTGCACATGCATTTCAGCAGCGGCACGCAGGGCATCGAACAACGCCGAGGGCGCAATACGATTGGGCAGCGGCAGCTCGCCACGGGCAAATACCAACATGTCGCGAACCTGGTGCTCCAGCTCATGCAGGCGCTCCTTGAGTCGCCCGGCAAAACGCTGCTGTTGCTCCAGAGGCAAAGCCTGCTCAGTCAGATGGCTGGCATATAGCAGTGCGGCGGACAGTGGCGTACGAATCTGGTGAGCCAGGGAAGCGACCATGCGACCAAGAGCCGAGAGGCGCTCATGACGCGAAAGCTGATCTTGCAGACGGCGGGTTTCCGTCAGGTCCGTCAACAGCACAAGCTGCCCCGGCTCGCCGTGCAGCGAACGGGTGGCGATGGATAGCCGTCGGCCATCCTTGAGGGATATTTCATGACCATCATCATCACGCGGAGCAAAACTGCGATTGATGACTTCTCGCCAAAGCATGCCAACCAGTGGTTTTACGAGAAGCGTGCGCGCTACCGGATTAGCTTCGCGCACCACACCCTGGCCATCGATCACAATCACCCCACCCGGGAGCAGATCAAGCAGGCTTTGCAGGCGATGGGCCAGTCGCTCCTTTTCCGCCAGTTCCTGCATGCGCTGGGCGCTGACCAGGGCCAGCTGCCCCTTGAGCTCGGTGACCCGAGCTTCAAGCATGCTGTAGGAGGCCGTGAGCTGCGTCGACATCTGATTGAACAGCTCAAACGCCTGCTCAAGACTGGCACGGCTGGCCTGCTCAACCGGTGCGGGGGCAACGGTTTCAGTGATCGGGGACTGCTGGACGGCTTGGCTCATACTCTTCTCTCGCTTGGCAAACCGTCAGAAGACGGTCAGTCAGAAGAGTCATAGCAATCGCCGTGCCTAAAAAAATGTCGCTTATTTTCAATGACTTAAAAAATAAAGCCGGAGACTGCGTCAAAGCTCCGGCTTTTTTGCTGGGTGAAGAAGCCTGTCAGTCTTCTTCACCACCCTCCTCGTCCCGTCGGCTCATGCCGTACTTGCGCATCTTCTCCACCAAGGTGGTACGTCGAATACGCAGACGCTCGGCAGCCCGCGCGACGACGCCACCTGCATCATCCAGCGCTTGCTGGATAAGGCCCTGTTCGAGATTGCCCAGGTAATCCTTGAGGTCGAGACCTTCCGGCGGCAGCATCGCCGCGGTAGAGACGCCCGGCAGCCCGGCACCAATAGCGGCCCGCTCCTCGAACTCCTCACGCAGGCTGGTGGCCAGCTGTTCGTCATCGTCATCAACATGACGGAACTTCTTCGGCAACTCACCAACGCCAATCACCCCATAGGGATGCATGATCGCCATACGCTCGACCAGGTTGGCCAGCTCGCGCACGTTACCCGGCCAGTCATGTCGGCAGAGCGACATGATCGAGGCCGAGTTGAAACGAATGGATCCACGCTTTTCGAATTCCATGCGCGAAATCAATTCGTTCATCAACAGCGGGATGTCTTCCACGCGCTCACGCAGTGGTGCCATCTCGATGGGGAATACGTTGAGGCGATAGTAGAGGTCCTCGCGGAAGGTACCCTCCTCAATCATCTTTTCCAGGTCTTTGTGCGTGGCCGCAATGATGCGCACATCCGCGCTTTGGGTCTTGTTGCTACCGACCCGTTCGAAGGTGCGCTCCTGCAGCACACGCAGCAGCTTGACCTGCATCGGCAGCGGCATGTCACCAATTTCGTCGAGGAACAAGGTGCCGCCATTGGCCAGCTCGAAGCGCCCGGCGCGGCTGGTGATAGCGCCGGTGAATGCGCCTTTCTCATGGCCGAACAGTTCGCTTTCCAGCAATTCTGCGGGAATCGCTCCGCAGTTGACCGGCACGAAGGGCGCATCGCGGCGCTTGGAGTGATAATGCAGGTTACGCGCGACGACTTCCTTGCCGGTACCGGACTCACCAAGGAGCAGCACGCTGGCTTCGGTATCGGCCACCTGCTGCATCATCTGCCGCACCTGATGAATGGCACGACTGGTGCCCACCAGGCTGCGGAACAGATTGGGTTCGCGCTGTCGACTGCGCTCGCGCGCTTGGTCATACATCTCGCGGTAGACTTGAGCACGGTGCAGGGAGTCGAGCAGTTTGTTATAGCTGGCCGGCATTTCCAGGCTGGCCAGCACACGCCGCCGCAGATCTTCCGACCAGTCAGGCGAGACGGCTTCACCAATCAGTAATAGCGGCAGGTTTTCATCCCAGGCCGTCAACTGCTTGAGCAGCTCCAGTGCGCCACCTTTAACTTGGACATCACCAAGCAGAACGCAAAGCACGGTACGGCTGGACTCCAGCGGCGCAACAGCCTCGCGCCATGTGCCGCTGTCGCAGGAGAAGTGCTCTTCACCGAGAAAGTTGAGGATCACCGCCAGATCGCGGCGGCGCTCGCTGTTGTCGTCAATCAGCAGGATTTTGGTTTCACGCCACATCTTATTGGTTCTGACTCGCGAGCTGGAAATGAAGTTACCCGCTACAGCCTCGGGCAACACCGGCAATTGGCCACTAGTAAAGTCAAAAATCAGGCGTGAGTCAATTTTATGACGTGAATTTTCTGCTTTTTAGCGATAAAAATTCGATGGAAGGGGAAGACAAAGGAAAAAAGCCCGCAAAGCAGACTCTATCAGGTGAACAGCTGATAAACCTTGGCGCCTTGCTGCGACTGATTAAGCTGCACGAGTTCACCTGCCAGGCGACGTTGTTCGCTCTGACACATCATCACCAGCTCGCGATAGAGGTCGAGTAGCTCCTGCATGCGCTCACGCAGGGCGTCTTCGTCGCGCACCGCCTCGACCATGGCCTCATCAACGGCCTGGCGGCATTGCGCATCCAGTTCGCCAATCATCGTCCAGTCCTGGCGAGCCAATGCATCGCGCAAGGCGTTGCCAGTTGCTTCGAGACGCTGCACAGATGAACTCATGACATTCCCCCTCGGTTTACAGAAGCCTCAGTGACTGATGGCATCCCAACCGGATTTCACATTACGCAGTAGCCCGGCTACTTCATCGACCAAGGCCACATCATTGTTCAGGTTAGCCTCAACCAGACGGGAAACCATGTATTCATAGAGACGATCCAGATTGGCAGCGACTTCACCACCCTGCTGCAGATCCAGTCCCTCACGCAGGCCGCCGATGATACCAATAGCCTTACTGATCAGCTCACCCTTGATTGCTACCTGGCCATGCTGCATGGCACCCCGTGCCTGCGCCAGACGCGACATGCCACCTTCCATCAACATCTGGATCAATCGATGCGGACTGGCATCACCAATCTGGGCTTGGGTATTGACGGTTTGATACTGCCGAAGGGCCGCCATCGCGTTCATAATTACTCCACTGAACATTGCCTGGATACATCAGATATATCGGCAATTCGATGGACAGCTTTAGCTCTAAAGGGCACGCAGAAGGATAAAAAGGAAAATTAGCCGGCAGTCGCCGCAGGCTCTACTTCGGGGCCAATAGCATCCCATGCGGTTTTAATCTGAGTCAGCAGCGCATGCACTTCGTCCAGGCTGCGCGGGGTATTATCCAGCGCCACACCCGCCAGTTGCCGCGTCATGTAATCGTAGAGTGCATCAAGGTTCTCGGCGATTTCACCGCCCTGTTCTTTATCCAGAGCAGCCTGCAGAACACCCAGGATGGTAATGGTGCTACCTACCGCCAGGCCACGAATCTCGGTATCGCCTTCGGCCTGCGCATGGCGAGCCAGCCGCACGCGCTCAAGAGCGCCATCAAGCAGCATTTGTACAGTGCGATAAGGCGATACTTCCTGGCTGGTTTTGACCTGCTTGTAGGTATCGATGGGTTTCTTGCTCATCTATCAATCCTTTTTCACAAAACCGGGCAAACTAGCCAACTGACTGGTCAAGCTCTCGCTGGTCTTTTGCAAGCGCGCGACCAGGCTATCCATGGCGGAGTACTGCGCAACCAGACGCGCCTGAACCTTCTCGATGCGCATATCCAGCGCCTCGCGCTGATCATCGATATTGGCCAAGGTACCCGACAGCGACTTGGTACGCTGATCAAGCACCCCATCGCTCTTCAAGTAGTTGTTGACGCTACTCTCAAGCCGCGTCATCAAGCCATTGCTGCCGCTGAAGTATTCGGCCACGCCTTCGAAGTTGTTATCCAAGGCAGCGCTCAGTGTCGTGTCATCGATCTTCAGCGTGCCGTCTTTCTGCGTGGTAATGCCCAGCTCAGCCAGTGCACGAGCGCCATCTGGACCGGTCATTTTCACCAGTTCACCACGAATGCCAGCCATCAAACCGCGGACAGTCACATCACCCACCAGGGGCCCGGTAACAGGCGTGCCGTTGGTTACCGGCACCACCGCACTGAGTTGCCCGACTGTACTGATCAGACTGTTATAGGCATCGACAAACTTCTGCACATTGCTTTTCACCGTGCCCTTGTCGACGCCGACCGTGATATCCACGGTCTTGCCCGCCAGAAGGTCGGCACTGCTTTGTGCGCTCACAAGATTAAGGGTCAGACCATCAATAGCCGTGGTCACCGTATTGCTGTCACTGGTGACCTTCAGGCCGTCGACATAGAGAATGGCGGACTGTGCACTGGTGATCACCCCGGCAGCGCCGGTGGTTGAGTCAGGACCGACATTAGTCGCTGTCACGCCAACAGCCGGATTAATGGCTGTCAGTGCATTGGTGCCTGTGCCCCCGCCTGTGGCCGTGGCCGCGACCGTGAGATCATCACCATTGGTAGAGCTCAGTACCAGACGTGCGCCCGAACTGTCGCTCTCGATGACCGCCGAAATGCCCTGCGGATTGCCATTGATGTTGATCATGTCGCGAACGTCTTCAAGCGTGAAGCCGTCGGCAATGCTCACGTTCAGATTGACGCTGCCGGAACTGATGGCGATATCACCTGCCTGAAAAGTGGCCGTACTGCCACCAGCAATGTTGCTCAGCTCAAGGTTAACGGTCGGCTGGAAAGCCTGGGTGGCCAAAGCCACGGTGCCAGTAGTGACCCCATCCTCGGTAACAGCCACCTGAATATCATTGCCATCGCCAGTTTTGCTGGAGCTGAGCACCAGGCGCGAACCGGAAGCATCGGTCACGATGGTTGCACTGATCCCGGAGCTCTTACCTTCCTCGTTGATGCTATCGCGAATACCACTGAGAGTATTGTTCGATGCCGTGACATCAACTTCGATGCTGGACGAGCCGGCTGATATGGTCAGCTTGCCGCTATTGAAGGTAGTGCCTGATGTGCTGGACACAGACTGCAGGGCGACCTTGCTGCTGGAAGCGAGCTGCTGCACCTGCATGCTGTACTTGCCAGCGTCTGCCGAAGCAGATGCCTTGGCAGTGAGCACGCTGCTGCTGCTGGACGAGGCGGTACGTGTCTCGAAGACAGAAGCCTTGCCCAGCCCCTGAATGGTTGTCTGCAGACTACTCAGTGAGCCCTTCAAGGTGCCAAGCGCAGAGAAACGCGAGGTGGTGACTTTTTCCAGTCGATCCAGCTGCTGGGTTTTCGGAGCCTTCTCCGCGTTAACCAGCGCTGTCACGATGCTATCGATATCGATACCCGATCCGACACCTAGAATTCCAGCCATGTTACACCTCGCCAAAAATATGACTATCAACGCCTCGTGAGCGTTTAATAGTCAAAAGCCATGCCAAAACTTGACGTCAGGCTTCGGCCTTGAACAGCAGACTGCGAACCTCTTCCAAGCTCTCTGCCAGCTGCAGAGCCTCTTCCGAGGGGATCTGGCGGATGATATCGCCGGAGGTGGCGTCGGTAACTTTTACCACCACCCGCCCGGAACCATCTTCCAGGGAAAAGTTGATATTGCGGCGCGCCGATTGCACGAACTCTTGAATGGTTGAAACAGCAACTTCAACCTGTTCGCGCGAGATACTTGCGGCTTCGCCTGGTGCTGTTTGAGCCGCTCGCTCTTCGCCTGCCGGCTCAGCACCTACTACCTGCTTGCGCGCAGCGTCCACGGAGGCGGGACGCCCAGTGGCAAGCGCCGGATTCAGCGAATTCTTGATTGAGCCAACGTCCATAAATTTCTCCTCACAATGAGGGAACGGGGAGAAGAGCTAAGCCCTTCTCCCCGCAGTCTAGCTCGTTTGCCCTTACTGCAGCAGGCTGAGGACAGCCTGCGGCAGCTGGTTGGCCTGAGCCAGGATTGCGGTACCGGCCTGCTGCAGGATCTGGTTTTTAGTCAGTTCCGAAGTTTCCGCAGCATAGTCGGTGTCACGAATCCGGCTACGGGCAGCCGAGGCGTTTTCAGCGATGTTCTGCAGGTTCGAGATGGTGTTCTCGAAGCGGTTCTGCACAGCACCGAGCTGGGCACGCTGACTGTCGATGTTGGAGATCGCCGCACTGACGATACCCAGCGCATTTTGCGCGCCGATCGCGGTGCCGATGTCGATTTCATCGACTGATTCCAGGGTGCTGAACACGCTATCAGCTTGAATGGCGGTATCGATGGTATCGAAGTTCTCTACCTCGAAGGAGTCCGCCGACTCGAAGCGCACCTGACCTACCGCTACAGCACCATCAGTACCGTCACCGGTCAACGCCTGCGCAGTACCTACGGTATCGCTGGCATCTTCGGTATCAGCGATACCATTGTCGCCATTGAAGGCCATGCTCTGCAGTTCAGCAGCAATCGGCGTGGTACCGCCATCAGCGCTGGCAGTGAATTCGTTGATGACAATATTGTCACCGCGCTCACTGACCATCTCCAAGGCACCACTATTGGTAATCCGGGCACTGATGCCAGTACGGCCAGTTTCCTTGTTGATCGCATCGGCCACGCCGGACATGTCTTTCCAGTCAGTCATGGCTACCGAAATCGCCACACCATCATCTTCCTCGGCATTGTTGGAGCCGTAGAGGGTGAAGCTGATATTGCCGGTGGTTTCAGTGTTGGTGAAGCCACCACCGTCGGAGTCCTGCTGCAGACGCACTACGGTGCGCGCCGAGGAAGTCACACCAGTGGAGCCGGAGGCGCCATTCACGGCATTGGACAGCTCACGTGCAGAGCTACCATCCGCCAGAGAAATCGAGGCGGTACCCAACTTGCCCTTGATGGTCAGACCATCAGTACCTGCAGGAGACGAGGCGTAACCGATATCGGTAGAGGTCAGATCGGCGAAACCAGTGATCTGGCTGGCAGCGATACCGCTCTGTGCGTCAGTCTCGCTGGCCACGCTGCTGTTGAAGCGGCTGGCACCAATACGCGAGGCGGAAGCAGCGCCGACCGAAACACTGATGGTTTCGAAGGCGTTAGCACCAACCTGGAAGCTCTGCGAACCGAAGGTACCGTCAAGGATCTTGCGACCACCGAAGGTAGTGGTTTCAGCGATACGATCCAGCTCCTGTTGCAGCTGAGACACTTCACCCTGGAGGGCTGCACGTTCAGTAGCACCGTTGGAACCGTTGGCCGACTGCAGGGCCAGATCACGCATACGCTGCAGGATACCGGTGGACTGCTGCAGGGCGCCTTCAGCGGTTTGCGACAGGGAGATACCGTCGTTGGCGTTACGGGTTGCCACGTTCAGACCGTTGATCTGGCTGGTCAGACGGTTGGAAATCTGCAGACCAGCAGCGTCATCTTTGGCGCTGTTGATGCGGAAGCCGGTGGACAGGCGCTGAAGCGAAGTGTCCAGGCCTTTGGCAGAAGTATTGAGGTTACGCTGAGTGTTCAGCGACGCTACGTTGGTGTTGACTGTCAGGGCCATGGTGTTTGCCTCCAAAGGACCGTACTAACTGGGTTTGTCTGAGCTTGCGAGCTTTGGGCCTGCTTGCTCAGACGCCCCGTGAAGTTCGCATTCGATCTTTGTATCGGCGTTACCCGGCGCAACTTTAGGAGGCTTTAACGAGGAAAAATCATTTTTTTTATTCAAGCAAAAACAAACAGTTAGACGATTTAATCAGTAAAGACCACCTTTCAACTGGAAGTTTGACGCGCCACAGCAGGGCTTTTGCGGTAGCGCATCGACCTTTTAGCCACTCAGATCCGCTTCAGCCAGGCATCCGGCCAGTGGGTAATGTTCTTGCTCAGCGTACTTTCATTGAAGGGCCAGGCTGGCTGCTCGATGATGAACTGCGGATTGGCCGCAGCAAAATCGATAGCCGCGTTGGACGGGTTATCCGTACCCCAGTCCTTGCCGGCACGCGGCACATCCTTGACTTCCTTCATGACCCCATCAGTCGAGACAATGTAGGAACCCTTGCTCACCAACGGCGAATACAGACGCAGCTCCTCAGCCACATGAGCATAGGTGTGGTTGGAGTCGAGGATGACCAGCACCGTTTCGCCAGGCTTGATCAGCGATTTGACTTGTTCCACGACCTCATCAGCAACCGAACTGCCTTCGATCAGGGTCAGGTAGCTGAACAGCTCATGCTCCTCGATGGCCTTGCGGTTGTGCGGACGAATTTCAATATCAATGCCGATTACCCGGCCCTTGCCCATGGCCTGGAACAGGCTGGCGTAATAGATCAGGGAGCCGCCGTGGGCCACGCCGGTTTCGACTATCACATCCGGCTTGACCTTATAGATCACCTCCTGCATGCGGATCATGTCTTCCGGCAACTGAATAACCGGGCGGCCCATCCAGGAGAAGGTGTAGGGGTACTTCTGATTCCAGCCGAGATTGACCCATTGCTGGGACAGCAGCTCAAAGGACTCGTCGGTGTACAGATCCAGTTCGCGGACGGCACCGCCCTCTTCCAGGATCAGCTTGTTGTTATCGGTATCGACTGTCAGTTTCACGTCCTGCTCCTTTCTGAGTATTAAAGCTGCCCACGCCACCAGGCGAGGGCATCATCCAAACCACTGTGCAAATCAAATCGTGGCTGCCAACCGGTCGCCAACAGGCGCTGGTTATCGGCAATCAGTACCGACGGCTCATTGGCCGCAACGGGGATGGCCCCGAATTGCAGCAGATGTTCCGCGTTCAGCTGTCTGGCCAGATACTCGATGACCTCGCGCAGGCGTATCGGCTGGCCATTACCAATATTGAACACGCCTTCGGCATTGCTGTGCATCAGTTGCACCAAAGCGGCGGCGACATCCGCCACATGCAGCAAATCGCGCCGCTGTTCACCATGGGAACAGCGCGCCGGCTCCCCTTTTAGCAATGCCGTGAGCACTGCCGGTACCAAGCGGCCGGGGGCCTCGCATGGCCCATAGGCATGGAAGATGCGCGCCCAAGCCAGCGGCATGCCGTGCAGCTGACCAAACAGCTCTGCCAACTCCCGGGTAGCGTTCTTGCATTGGCCGTAGGGGGTCGCCGGGCGCAAAGGAGTTTCATATTCCTTGCAAATACCTGCACCGCTCCAGTCGTACTCGGCACAGCTGCCGACCAGCACGGCCTGCTCGCCACCAGTACGCTGAAAAGCCTCTAGCAGCTCCAGGGTCGCGCGCACCCAGCTGAGATTTTCCGGCGTAGTCCAGTAAATTCCAGGCTTCGCACACCAGGCCAGGTGTAGCAGACGCGTAGGGTGCACTTTCTCGACCAGCGAGGAAGGGATACCAGGCTCAAGCAGGTCGACCTGATATATACCCGCAAGAGCCCTGACGCCCAACGCCTGGCGGCCACAGGCAGCATGCACCTCATGCCCCGCCGCCAGCAGCTGCTCAACCACCTGACGACCGACGAAGCCACTGGCTCCGGTGACCAGCACTCGTGCCATCAGAGGCTCCGCAACTCGGGAACAGCCACCACAAAACGCCCACCCCAAGACTTGACCACGGCTTGCTGCTCCACCACTTCACTTAACAGGTTCCACGGCAGCACCAGCACATAGTCCGGCTGCTCGGCCGCAATGCGCGCAGGCTCAACAATCGGGATGCGGCTGCCAGGCAGGAACTTGCCCTGTTTATGCGGGTTGGCATCGGCCACCCAAGCCAATAAGTCGCCACGCACGCCGGCATAGTTGAGCAAGGTGTTGCCCTTGGCCGCGGCACCATAACCCACCACTTTCTTGCCATCGGCTTTGGCCTGCAGCAGAAAACGCAACAGCTCATGCTTGATGCGTTCGGCGGCCGGAGCGAGGCTGGCGTAGAACGCCGCAGTACGCACCCCACTCGCCTCCTCCCGTGCCAGCATCTCGCCGACTGCCGGGGTAACAGAGCGGTCAGCACTTACCCGCTGTACGAAGACGCGCAACGAGCCGCCGTGTGTCGGTAGTTCCTCGACATCGAAGATGGCCAAGCCATTGCGCGCGCAAAGCCCCTGCACCGCCGTCAGCGACAGATAGGAATAGTGCTCGTGGTACAGCGTGTCGAACTGGTCCTCGGCCATCAGTCGCAGCAGATGGGGAAACTCGAAAGTGGCTACGCCATCAGGCTTAAGCAGGGTGGCGAAGCCCTTGAGGAAGTCATTGATATCCGGCACATGGGCCAACACATTGTTGGCGGCCATCAGGTCGGCGCTCCAGCCATCCGCGACCAAACCTGCTGCCACTGTTTCACCGAAGAACAGCTCGCGGATCTCCAGGCCCTTTTCGCGGGCGGCTCTGGCCGTACTGGCAGTGGGTTCGATGCCCAGACAGGCAATACCGCGCTGCGCCACGTATTGCAGGAGGTAGCCATCATTGGCGGCGATCTCCACGACCCGGCTCTGCGCCGTCAGGCCGAAGCGCTCGACCATCTGCGCCACATAGCGCTCGGCGTGCTGCAGCCAACTGCTGGAGAAGGAGCTGAAATAGGCATAATCGGCATCAAACAGGCTGTCTGCAGCGCGGTAGTCTTCAGTCTGAACCAGCCAGCAGCTGTCGCACACCTGAACCCGCAGCGGCACCCACTGCTCAGCCTGATCCAGCTGTTCACGGGAGACATAGGCATTCGACGGCGGCGCCGTACCCAGGTCGATCAACGGCAGGTGCAGATGGGCACCACAACCCCGGCAGTTCATAGACAAACTCCTTGGAAACTCTCATCCAACAAGGGATGGTCGACGTCACGCGCCGACAGGTTCTTGAATGGCAACGGCCAGTCGATGGCCAGGCGCGGATCGTCGACACGCAAGCCACCTTCATAGCCTGGGGTGTAATCGGCGCTGTGCAGATAAAGCAGTTCGGCGTCGTCGGTCAGCGCCTGAAAACCGTGAGCAAAGCCTGGCGGCAACAACAGACTGCGGCCGTCCCCCGCTTCCAGGCGCTCGGCATGCCAGTGCAGAAAGGTTGGCGAGCCCTGGCGCACATCCACCGCCACGTCCCACACGGCGCCCCGCAAACAGCTGATCAGCTTGCTCTCGGCATGCGGCGGATATTGAAAGTGCAGACCGCGCAGCGTGCCACGCTCACGGGTCAGCGACTGGTTGATCTGCCGGACATGGAACGGCTGGCCGAACAGCTGCAGGCTGCCCTCGCAATACAAACGGGCAAAACGCCCGCGCTCGTCCTGATGCACCCGGTGTTGCAGGACAAACAGGCCTGGCAACGGCAATTCGTTCAACTGCAACTCACTCATGCCCGTCCCCAGTAAGCGGCCAACTGCGCCAGGGTGACGGCGCGCATGTCTTCGCCGCGCAGCCAGGCCTGATGCCAGTCGAGAGTCTGCTGCAGGCAGTCATCCAGCGACCAGCGAGGCTGCCAGCCCAACAACTGCCGCGCGCGACTGCTGTCCAGGCGCAGCAAGCCGGCCTCATGCAGCTCGCTTTGCTCGATGTTCAACCCCGGGGCCTGCGGCCAGCGCGCTGCCATGCGAGCAACCACTTCGCCGACATTGCAGGTGTCGCTGTCAGCCGGACCAAAGTTCCAGGCGCCGGCCACCGCCGGCCCTTGTTCATATAAGCCCTGCGCCAACTGCAGGTAACCGGCAAGGGGCTCCAGCGCATGCTGCCAGGGGCGCACGGCCTGCGGGTAACGCAGAGTTACCGGCTCGCCACGCGACCAGGCGGCCAGCACATCCGGTACCAGGCGATCAGGCGCAAAATCGCCACCGCCCAGCACATTGCCAGCGCGCGCCGTAGCCATGGCCAGACCATGCTCGGCATAACGCGACACAGGAAAAAAGGACGCAGCAAAGGATTGCGCCACCAGCTCGCAACAGGCCTTGCTGCTGCTATAGGGGTCATGTCCGCCAAGGGCTTCGTTTTCCCGATAGGGCCAGGCCCACTCGTGGTTGGCATAAACCTTGTCCGTGGTCACCACCACACAGGCCTTCACGCCGCCGGTCTGGCGTACCGCTTCGAGCAGGTGCAAGGTGCCCATCACGTTGCTGGCATAGGTACCCAGCGGATCACGATAACCTTCGCGCACCAGTGGCTGCGCAGCCAAATGCAGGACAATCTCGGGTTGAACCTCAACCATCACCCGTTGCAACGCGACAAGATCGCGCAGATCACCGATGTGACTGTCGATGCCCTCGCCTACTCGCGCCAGCTCGAACAGGCTCGGCTGGGTCGACGGTGCCAGGGCGAAACCACTGACCTTGGCTCCCCAGCTCTGTAGCCAGAGCGACAACCAGCCCCCTTTGAAGCCGGTGTGCCCCGTCAGCAGAACGCGCTTGCCCTGCCAGAAGGCCGGATTCAGCTCCACTGCTTCCACGGCGCCTCCCCGCTCTGCCACAGCTGCTCGAGGTAGTTCTTGTCGCGCAGGGTATCCATCGGGTGCCAGAAGCCTTCGTGCTGGTAGGCCATCAACTGGCCTTCGCTGGCCAACTGGTCAAGCGGCTCGGCTTCCCAGGTGGTCGCATCCTTGTCGATATACGGCAGCACCTTGGGTGACAGGACAAAGAAGCCACCATTGATCCAGCCACCATCACCACGTGGTTTCTCGACAAAACCGGTGACCTGATCCCCCTCTCGCGCCAGGGCACCATAGCGCCCAGGCGGTTGTACCGCCGTGACGGTGGCGAATTTGCCATGTTCTTTATGAAAGGCCACCAGGGCACTGATATTGAGATCGGAAACACCATCGCCATAGGTGAAGCAGAACGCCTCGTCCTCTTCCAGAAAGCGGCCGACGCGGCGCAAACGCCCGCCGGTCATGGTTTCCTCACCGGTATCGACCAGGGTCACGCGCCAGGGCTCACTGTAGTTCTGGTGCACTTCCATCTGGTTGCTGCGCATGTCGAAGGTGACATCGGAGGTGTGCAGGAAGTAGTTGGCAAAGAAGTCTTTGATCGCATAGCCCTTGTAACCCAGGCAGATGACGAAGTCCTGGATACCGTGGGCCGAGTACTGCTTCATGATGTGCCAGAGAATCGGCTTGCCACCGATTTCGATCATCGGCTTGGGCTTGAGGTGCGATTCCTCGCTGATCCGCGTGCCGAGGCCACCGGCCAGAATCACCGCTTTCATTGTTGTTCTCCTTGTTCGCAATAGCGTTGCCACATCTGCCGGTAGGTGTGCTCCATCCGCCGAGTGAAGTCCACCGCATCGCAGAGCTTAGAAGCCAGCATTTCATCACGCAGTCCAGCGCGGGTCTTGGCCAGCGCCGGTATATCGCTGGCCAGCGCCAGCAGCTTGTCGAGGTATTCCTGCTCGGTGTCGGCAATCCACTCGTCGCGACCCATGCCGTGCAGAATCAAGGCACCGACACGGCCCATGGAGGGACGATCACGCAGACTGACCACCGGCAAACCCATGTACAGACTTTCATACAGGGTAGTGCCGGAGTTGTGCGGGAAGCAGTCCAGAGCAATATCCATCCGCGCCAGCGCCTCAGTAGCGGGCGAGGTATAGCCAATCAGCAAACGCTCGGCAGCAATACCCTGTTCGGCAAACAGGGCGAAGTAATGCTCGCGCAGGCTTTCGTCGCTGAAGGCGTTGCTATCGAGCAACAAGCGTGAGTTCGGCACACGTTTGAGCAGTGCCGACCAGACTGCGATCACCTTGTAGTTGAGACGTACCGGGCGGGTCAGGCTGCCGAAAGTGATGTAACCGTTGCTCAGTGCCGGCAACGCGCTGATCTCGACCTGCATGCGCTCTGGCGGCACATAGGCCACTGCTGGCGCCGGCATGCGCCAGAGGCTTTCGGCGAAGGAGGATTCGCAGCCAGGCGGCAGCATCTGTTCGTCGGCGAGGAAGTAATCAACCTGTTCCAGGCCGGTGCCGAAAGCGAAGCCCATCCACCAACTGATCTGGATCGGCGCCGGCTTCAGGGCAAATACCTGCAGGCGACTGTTGCCGGTATGCCCGGCTAGGTCGACGAGGATGTCGATACCGTCCTCGCGAATGCGTTCAGCGATTGCCTGGTCACTCAGACCAACGCAATGCCGCCAGTGGTCGACATGGCCGATAAAGCGCTCGGTCAGCGCATCTTCACGGCGCACCAGCGAGTAGGCGAATACCTCGACCTGCTCATGATCGTGGTGACTGAGCAGCGGTTCGATGAAGATTGCGCAAACGTGGTGCCGGAAATCTGGCGATACGTAACCAATGCGCAGTCGGCGCGTCGGCGTACGCGGGTTGTCGTAATGAAAATACTGTCGAGCCGGATAGCCCTTGGTGACTTCGCGATAGATCTCATAAACCTGCTCGCCGCTCAAGTCCGGGTGGTAGTTGGCGAAGAACAGCAGATTGGTGCGAGCCCCCGGCAAGTCGAGAACCTGGCGCAGCAGTTCAATGGCACGGTCGAGGTTGCCGAAATGCGACTCGACACCCGCCAGATTGATCAGTACCGGCTCATAACCCGGCATAAGCTCCTGGGTCTTGCGGTAGGCGACCAGAGCTTCCTTCAGACGCTTGTCAGCGCTAAGGATATTGCCCAGGTTGTTCCACAGACTAGGATCGCCAGGATTGAGCTCGATAGCCACTTGCATGACCTTTTCAGCCTCTTCCAGCGCCCGCCAATCCAGGTAGGTATTGGCCAGGTTGTTCCAGGCCAGCGCCTGCAGCGGCGAAATGGCCAGGGCACGCATGAAACAGCCCTCCGACTCGTGCTGGCGCCCCACCGACTGGTACACCCCACCGAGCATGTTCCAGCCTGCCTGGTAGTCAGGCCTTAGCTGCAGCCCGCGCATCAGGTATTCCAGCGCCTTGTGCGGGTCCTGCTCCTGCTGGTAGGACTGGCCCATCCAGCACAGGGCCTCATGGTGAATTGGATCCAGCTGCAGAGCCCGTTCCAGGTATTCACGGCCGTTCTGGAACTGCTGCATCATCACCGCCGACATGCCGCGATGGCACCAGGCATCGGCATTATCGGGGCAACGTTCAGTCCACTGCGCCATGGTCGCCAGATCGTCATCGAGGCGTTGAGACTTGCGCAGGAAGTTACTCAAGCGCTGCCAGGCCAGGGTGCAATCCGGGTTGTGCTGCAGCAGTTCGCGCAAGGCCACTTCGGACTGTGCGGGCGAACCTTGGCGGGAATGTACGGCGGCCAGCACCAGGCTGGCCCGCCATTGCCCTGGCTCAATAGCCAAGGTGGCTTCAGCCAGGCTTTTCGCCTTAGCCACATCATGATCGAGTTCGAGGTCAGCCAGGGCGGCGCGCAGTTCCAGATCGTCCGGGTATTCGCGATAAGCCGCCTTGATCAACGGATACGCCGGCTCACGCTGGCTTAACTGGTAACGGGCCAGGGCCGTGGCGCGGCGCGTCTGCGACGAAGTCACCCGCAGCTCCTCGCTCAGGGACACCACCTGCTGCCACTGCTGCGCGGCAAACGCCTGCTCAAAACGCTGCAAGATCAGACTTTGCGAGCTTTTTTCCAGGCAACATTTCTTGTATTTCAAACCGCTGCCACAGGGACAGGGGTCGTTACGCCCTGGCTGATCCGCTGGCAGCTGCTCAAGGATATTAAGACGTTCCTGCAGTTGAGCAATCAGCGCCAGCGCCTCGTTTGCCCCGGCATGCTCGGGCTGCAGTTTGAGTACCTGGTTGAAAGCAGCAACGGCGGCCGGCCAGTCCTGCGCCTGCAGGCACGCCTGACCGAGCTTCATCGCATGTTCAGGATTCTCGGGCTCAAGATCGACTAGATGATCAAACGCCCGCAGCGCCGTGACCGGGTCACGACTGGCCAACGCCGCCTCGCCCAAAAGGGCCCAGGAGGGGGCGTCTTCCGGCAGATACTGCAACACCTCACGGCAACTGTTGCGCGTGCGCGTGTAGTCACCCTCGTCAAAGCCCAGGCGCGCTTGCCCGCGGAAGAACTCAACCAGCCACTCGGTATCAACTGCCATGCCAGCTTCCGTCAATTTTTCAGCATCGTCCGAGCAAGTTAGCAATTAACACGCCAGAAGAAACAGAAAAATCACTGGTGCTGCGCTAGGCCGGCCAGTACATCAGCAGCGAAGCTGTTTACCGCGAGCCGTCAACGTAGCTGATTGAACAGGTTAAGCCCGGCAATCTTCACATAGCTCTGCTGCGCCGCTTCCAGAATCACGGTCTGGAAAGACAGACGGGACAGCGCCTCGGCATAGTCCAGCTCACTCAACTCGGCCTGCACCGCCTTGTTGACCAGGGTGACGTCTTCGTTGTCGACCTCGGTGGTGTCGATCAGATTCAGACGGGCACCGATTTCGGTCTGCACCTCAAGGACCTGACCGATGCCGTTGTCCAGGTTGGTCAACGCAATGGCCACTTCGTCGCGAATGGCCAGGTTGCCGACCGTGGTGGTCGGTGACGACTCCAGCGCCTGGCGAAGGCGCGAGATGCTGTTGAGGATGCTGCGCTGCTCCTGGAACTGCGGCTGCACGCCGAATTCGTCACCTGCGGCAGCCGCAGCACTCAGGCTGAAGTCCACACCGAAGACGCTGACCGTTGCCGGATAGGGTCCAGGCGCCGAGCCCGTGGCGATTGGCGTACTGCTAGGCCCAACCGGTTGCGCGTAGATGTCATAGTCGCTGGCGTTGGTAAAACGCAGCACCACGCCCGAAGTGGGGAACTGCGCATTGAAGACGGCCTGATTGGTGACGGTGCCACCGCTGATCACTGCTGTAGAAGGGTTGGTCGAAGCGCGAGTGACGGCAAACTCGGTGGGCGCCGACTCCAGGGTGAAACTGTGCGTACCGATGCCCGGAGAACCGGCCACCGCAGGCGGCTGGATATCGGCCAGGAGATTGTCCAGGTCCTGCTCGTTGTCACCCTCTTGCAGCACCACATCCAGCTGGAAGCGCATGCCACGGAAATTGATCACATTGCCGCCATTGGCCAGCGGGTCAATCACCCCGCCACCGGGAATTTCCGAAGTCACGTCCGCGCCGCTGGCGTCATAGATACGAAACTCGCTACCGCTGACAAAAGCCAGAGAGTAAGGCTCGCCCGCACGAAAATTGCTGTTGAAGGCATCATTGTCATTGACCAGGCCCGGCGAGATGAAGACGCGCTGGTCGGCGCTGGGCACAGCCGGAATGGTTGTCGACGGCAAGGGCGGCACCTGGCCTGCCAGCGCAGCGTTATCGATACCGGCGGTATTGAGCACCCGGTTGGCGTTGGTCACATCCTCGAACAGGCGCTTACCGTTGTCGTTGATCGCAACCGTGGTCGAACTGGCCACCTGCAGGCTGCGCTGACCTTCGTCACCAAAATATGAATAGGTGCCATCCGGGTTGCGTACGAATGGCTCGGTCTTGCCCAGGAAACCGGCAAACAGATATTCGCCGCGGGCGTTACGGCTGTTCATCAGATTGAGCAGTTCGCCTTCTCGCTCATTCAGCTCCTTGGCGATCGACTTGCGATCATCGGCAGACAGTGCGCCACCACCGGCCTGCACCGCCAACTCGCGGATGCGTTGCAGCACCGTGTTGACCGAATTGAGCGTGGTTTCTTCCTGGGTCAGGCTGTTCTTGGCTGCAGTCAGGTTGTCCTTGTACTGCCCCAGCAGCGACGCTTGCTGCTCCAACTGCAGCAGGCGCACCGAAGCAACCGGATCGTCCGCCGGAGTCAGGATGCGCTTGCCACTGCTGATCTGCTCCTGAGTGCGAATGACATTGGAGTAGTTGCGACCAATGCCGTTGACACCGTTATTGAAAGCCTGGATGGAAGAGATACGCATGACCATGATGGCAGTCCGGCTTTAGAAGGTGTTGATAAGGGTATCGAACAAGGATCGCGCGACTTGAATAATCTGCGCCGAGGCCTGGTAGTACTGTTCGAACTGAATCAGCTTGGCCGCCTCCTCATCCAGGTTAACCGCCGACACCGAGTCACGGTTGTCGGTCGCCTGTTTGAGAATGGATGAAGTCGCCTCGCCATCGACCCGTGCCTGGCTGGTCAGGGTGCCAACACGCTCGACCAGGTCACCATAAGTATCAGTAAAACTCGTGCCGGTGGTAGCCGGGAAGTTCGGATCGATACCGACGGTCGCCTTGTTCTGCAGATCAGCCAGTTTCAGCGCATTGCGGTTGTCGGAAACACCGTTGGTATTGAACGAAATGGTGAAGTTATCACCGGTTTCCGGACGACCGCTGATGGTGAAGTCAAAAGTGAAATCATCCGGGGCGATACCGCCGGTAATCTGCTGGGTGTTGTTCTGCCCCGGCACGATGGTGTTGCTGCCGACTACTGCGCCGGTGATATCCACCACGTCATAGTCGGTGGTCGAGGTGAACACGATACGCAGCGGTGGCGCAGTGCGCAGGCTGTTTTCCAGTGCCGCCTGGGCCACCGGATCATAGATATCGATCTGGGTGATGAGGCTGGGCTGGGTGATAGTGCCGTTGCCGATATTGGCCGGGCTGGTTTCCGCCTTCAGCGGCGAGGCGAAGGCCAATTCCTGGGCGTTGGTCAGATCGGAGCGAATGTAACTGCCTTCGTTGCGGGTCGGCATGACGCGGAAGCGGTCGCCGGCAGCAAAGGTGCCGGCCGCTACATTGACCGAAAAACCATCGAAGATCAGCGGCGTGGCACTGGTGATGTCGTAGGGGGCAGGCGCAGCTACCAGCGGGGTATCCGGATCGGCATCATCGTCATACAACGCAGCCACCGTCTGTCCGTCGGAGATGCGCCGAACCGTGTACTCGGTGGCACTGGTGAACTCCACTTCATAGTCGCTGGTGGTCAGCGCCGTGGTGTCCTCGATCAGTACGTTGAGGTTGGCCGTGCCATCGCTGTTGCCAATTCGAGCCAGGCTACGCTGGCCGATCAGGGTCGGATCATTGATCTCACGAAACAGTGGCTCGCCGAAATTACCCTTGAGATCAAGCCCCTGCCCTAGCTGAGTATTGATCTGGTCGGCAACGGACAAGGCCAACCGCCCTACCGCATTCAAGGTCTCGTCCAGCACATCTTCGCGGTAGCGAATCAGCCCGCCCATCTCACCGCCGGTGATCAGCGAGGTAATACCCTGACGCGAGTTACCGCTGACGAACTCCACCTCACTGCGCAGGGGATCGGACTGTCCTTGCACCACGGCCAGTTGCGCAGCGGTGGAACCCACCACTAAAGGCTGGCCGGAGCCGACAAACAGGTTGTAGGTGTTGTCGTCCTGGGGCACCACGGTGACGCCGATGAATTCGGAAAGCTGACGCACCGCCTCTTCACGGGCATCCAGCAGATCATTGGGTTGCTGGCCATTGGCACCCGCGATGGCGATGGCATCGTTATAGCCGGCAATCGACGTGGCCAGTTGGTTGATCTGGTCGCTGACCGCCTCAAGCTGCTTGTTGATGAACGAATTCTGTTCATACAGGCGGTCATAGATCGTGTTGAAACGCTTGGCCAGCCCCTCTGACTCTGACAGCACAAGCTGCCGCGCCGGAATATTGGCAGGGTCTTCCGCTGCCGTTTGCAGCGCTGCGAAGACTCGCTGCAAGCCCGGCGTAATGCCGGTTGTGCTGCCAGCCAGCAGCGAATCAAGCTGATTGATCTGGCTCAAGTAGGCGCTTGTATCGCTGTTCAGCGCCGTACTCGTACGCACCTGGGTGGTCAGGAATTCGTTGTAGATACGTCGCACATCAACCAACGTGGTACCCGAACCGATATAGCCGGCACCGCTGAACTGCGGGATGCGCGTGGCCTGGATCGTGTCCTGCCGGGAGAAACCGGGCGTGTTGACGTTGGTGATGTTGTGGCCGGTGACCGCCAGCGACGTCTTGTTCGCGGCGAGGCCCGACAGCCCGATACTCAGTAAGTCAGCCATAACTCAGCCTCAGGTCCTTGTGGTCGAACTGTCGACGGCAGCTACAGCTTCATAGGTCTGCATTTTGCGAGCGATCTGGGCAATCTTGCGGGCGTACTGCGGATCGGTGGCGTAACCGGCCTCCTGCAGCTCGCGCACAAAAGTTTCCGGGTTTTCCGTTGAAGCCAGGGCTTCCTGATAGCGGCCGTTGTTCTGCAGGAAGCTCACATAATCATTGAAGCTCTGCTGGAACGACGCATAGGTGCGGAACGACGCCGCCTCCTTGACCGCTTCGCCGCCCTTGTACTCGGTGGTCAGCACCCGTGCCGATTCACCCTGCCAGCCACCATGGGCCTTGATACCGAACAGGTTGTGACTGCTGCTGCCATCCTGCTGACGAATGATCGACTTACCCCAGCCGGTTTCCAGGGCGGCCTGGGCCACCAGGTAACGGGCATCGACCCCAATCTTCTGCGCCGCTTCTTCGGCCATAGGCAGCATGGTGGCGATGAATTCCTCGGCTGAAGCAAATGCCGACTTACCAGGCGCCAGCGGTGGTTGGGCAATCCGCCGGCCACTGATGGCATCGCTGTCGCTGAGCTGCAGCGCTTCGCCCTTGGCTCCGTTACCGGTTTGCCCAACCAGCCAGTCGGCGCCTGCCAACGGCTGCGCCTGTGCATCCGTGCTGGCCGGCACGATGCCAGCAAGCAGACGATCGGTGAGTTTGCTCGGCAGGCTCAGGCGGCGCTGATTGAGTAGCGAGGAGTCATCGCGCCCGGCTGCTACCGCTTCGCCCTTGAAACCTTGAGAACCCGCACTAGCGGAGACCTGCTCGGCAACCTGGGCAAAAGGGTTGGGCCGCGCCTTGTCGCCACCTTTCATTTTCGACAGCTGGCGCTCAAGCACATCGGCCAGGCCGATACCGCCGCCGCTCTTGGACATGGTCACCGCGAGCTGCTGGTCGTGCATGTCCTGGTAGGTCTTGCTCTCGTTGCTGTTCATGAAGTTGCCTTCGGCGAACACCGCGTTCGCCGAGCGCATGGCCTTCATCATCTCATTGAGAAACAGCGACTCGAACTCCTGCGCCACCTTCTTGATGTTGCTGTCGCTGTCGCCATTGACCTTGAACTGATTGAGCCGGTTCAGGTCGGTGTAGGCTCCGCTGTCGTAGGCTTTGCCGCTGACCAGGCCGGCGGGGGCAAGTTTGGAATCCATGGCCGCCTCCTTTAGATCACGATCAGGTCAGCCTGGAGTGCGCCGGCTTGCTTAAGCGCCTCGAGGATGGCCATCAGGTCGGAAGGTGCGGCGCCCACTTGATTCACCGCACGGACAATTTCATCGAGCGTGGTGCCGGGGCCGAACTTGAACATCGGCTTGGCCTCCTGCACGGCATCGATCTTGGAGTTAGGTACCACCGCTGTCTGCCCGCCGGACAGGGCCTCGGGCTGGCTGACGATAGGATCTTCGGTGATGGTCACGGTCAGGCTGCCGTGGGTCACTGCAGCCGGCTGTACTCGCACGTTCTGGCCGATGACGATGGTGCCGGTGCGTGAGTTGATGATGACCTTGGCCACCGCCTGCCCTGCCTCCACTTCGATATTTTCCAGCACCGACAGGTAATCGACGCGCTGATTGGGATCGAGCGGCGCGCTGACGCGAATCGAACCGCCATCGATGGCCTGGGCAACACCGGGGCCGAGCAGGCCGTTGAGCTGGTCGACAATGTTCTTCGCCGTGGTGAAGTCCGGGCGATTGAGGTTGAGCGTCAGGCTGTTGCCCTGCTCGAAGCCGCTGGGCACAGGCCGCTCCACCGTCGCGCCAGACGGAATACGCCCGGCCGACGGCACGTTGACCGTGATTCGCGAACCGTCAGCACCGCCAGCGTCAAAGCCGCCGACCACCAGGTTGCCCTGGGCCACGGCATAGACGTTGCCATCAATACCCTTCAACGGCGCCAGTAGCAGACTGCCGCCACGCAGGCTCTTGGCATTGCCGATCGAGGAAATGGTTACATCGATGGTCTGCCCCGGCTTGGCAAAGGGTGGCAGCTCGGCGTGAATGGAGACGGCCGCGACGTTCTTCAGCTGCACGTTGCCGCCGCCCGCCGGCACCTTGATACCGAACTGCGCCAGCATGTTGTTGAAGGTCTGCAGGGTGAAGGGGGTCTGCGTGGTCTGGTCACCAGTGCCATTAAGGCCGACCACCAGGCCGTAGCCGATCAGCTGGTTGGCGCGCACGCCCTGGATGCTGGCCAGATCCTTCAGGCGCTCGGCCTGCACGGTGCTGGCGGCAAGCAGCAGGCAGATGGCGGAAATCAGTCGCTTCATGATCGTTTACCTGGTCAGAACGGGAACAGCGGGCTCATGAAGAAACGGTCGAACCAACCCGGCTGGCTGGCATCGGCGAAAGCACCGGTACCTGAGTAGGTGATTCGGGCATTGGCCACGCGAGTCGAGGACACGGTGTTGTCGGTACCGATATCGTCGGAGCGAACCATGCCAGCAATACGTACCAGCTCATCGCCGGTGTTCAAGGTCAGCCATTTCTCGCCGCGCACGGAGAGAATGCCGTTGGGCAGCACTTCGGCAACGGTCACCGTGATCGAGCCGGACAGGCTGTTGCTCTGGTCTGCGGCGCTATCCCCTTCGGTCTCGCGAGTGCCGCTGTAGCTGGCATCCAGGCTGAGCCGGGCTGCATCAAGTGGATTCAAGCCACTGCTAGGGTTATCAGCGGACACGCCGCCGCCAAACAGGGAGGTCAGACCGAGTTTGGTAGTGCTGTCCTTGGCCATCTTCGAGCCGGCCGACTTACTCGCCTGGGTCCGCTCACTCAGAGTGATGGTGATGATGTCACCCACTCGATAGGCCTTGCGGTCGTCATACAAGTTGGTTTCAAAGCCCGCCTGATAGATCGCGCCATTGGTTTGCGCAGCGGGCAGCGGCGTGCGCGGTAACACCGGGGCGTAGTAAGGGTCATCCGGCTTCGGTGGTGGCGACACACAGCCACTCAGGGCGGTGACGCTCAGCACGGTAAGACACATCATCAGCCGGTTCATAACCACTACCTCACGGCGTTCGTGTTGCTCAGGCAATCAGCAGGCCAGGCCCGCTATTGCGCATTAAAGATTCTGGGTAATAAAGGACAGCATCTGGTCGGCAGTGGAGATGACCTTGGAGTTCATCTCGTAGGCACGCTGGGTGGTGATCATGTTCACCAGTTCCTCAACCACACTGACGTTGGAGTTTTCCAGGGTGTTCTGCAGCATCACACCAAGACCAGTCAGGCCTGGCGTGCCGACTTGCGGCGCACCACTGGCTCCGGTTTCCAGGAACAGGTTGTTGCCGATGGCTTGCAGACCGGCCGGGTTGACGAAGTCGGCAGTCTGAATATTGCCGATCACCTGCGGAGTCGGGTTGCCGAAGGTGGTCACCGATGCGGTGCCATCCTCACCCACGGTGAAGGTCTGCACCTCTGCCGGCAGGACGATGGCCGGCTCCAGCGCATAACCCTGACTGGTCACCACCTGACCGTCGGCGTTCAGGTGAAAACTACCATCGCGGGTATAGGAAACGGTGCCGTCTGGCAGCAGGACCTGGAAGAAACCACGACCATTGATGGCCATATCCAGCGGCTGCTCAGTGGTCTGCAGGCTACCTTGGGTGTGAATCTTCTGCGTGCCGACAATCCGCACACCGGTACCCAGCTGCAGGCCGGTTGGCAGTTCGCTGTCCTGGCTGGACTGACCGCCGGGCTGACGACGGATCTGGTACAGCAGGTCTTCGAATTCGGCACGATCACGTTTGAAACCGGTGGTCGAGACGTTCGCCAGGTTGTTGGAAATGGTGGTCAGGTTCATGTCCTGAGCGGACAGGCCGGTTTTGCTGACCCAGAGTGCCGGAAGCATAGTGTTCTCCTCGAGCGCCGGTTTTACGGCACTTCGCGTTGGTAATTAGCTGAGTTGCATGACCCGTGCCATGGCCGTAGCGCCTTCTTCGGCGGTACGCATCATCTTCACGTGCAGTTCAAACTGGCGAGACAGGGAGAGGATCGCGGTCATCTCCTCCACCGCATTGACGTTGCTGGCTTCAAGAAACCCGGACGTCACACGCACGTTGGCATCAGCCAGCTGTGGCTGGGTGGCCCCCTTGACGCGAATCAGGCCGTCGGTGCCCTTCTCCATGTTCTGCAAGTCCGGCTTGACCAGCTTGATGCGGTCAACCTCGGCCATCACGCTCGGCGCCTCACCGAGGGCGCGGATGCTGATGGTGCCATCCTGGCCGATCTCTACCTTCTGCTCCGGCGGTACGGCAATCGGCCCGCCATTGCCGAGCACCGGCAAACCGTTGCCGGTGCGCAACTGGCCCAGGGCATCGATCTGCAAGCTGGCGGTACGCACATAGGCTTCGCTGCCATCAGCTGACTGCACGGCAATCCAGCCCTGGCCATCCACGGCCACGTCCAGCTCACGCCCGGTTTCCTGCAGGGTTCCAGGCGTGAAGTCGGTACCGGGGCGCTCGCTCATGGCATACACCCGTGCCGGGAACGTATCGCCAAAAACCGGCATTGAACGCGCCTGCTCGAAGTCACGCTGGAAACCATTGGTGGAAATGTTCGCCAGGTTGTTGGCATGTGCCCGCTGGGCCAGGGTGTTCTGGCTGGCACCCGTCATGGCGACGTACAGCATCTTGTCCATGGTGTTCTCCGAGGGTCGGCGCTTGCCGCTCGCTACTCTGTTGCAAGCTATTCAGCAAACGGCGTGCCACCTTCGAAAAACAGTAATAAACCATTGATATTAAAGAATTTAAAAACAAGAAAGACTCCCGAAGGAGCCTTTGAGCAAAGCAGGACGGCGAGGCCTTGCCGCAGGCGGCAAGGCCTCGCCCAAGCCCCATCGATCAACGCAGGTTGATGATGGTCTGGGTAATGGCGCTTTCGGTTTCGATGGTCTTGGCGTTGGCCTGGTAGTTGCGCTGTGCCACGATCAGGTTGACCAGCTGATCTGATAGCTCGACGTTGGAGTCTTCCAGCGCACCTGATTGCAGGGCACCTAGAGTGCCCGAACGTGGTGTGCCAATTACCGGCTCGCCCGAAGCGAAAGACTGCACCCAGGCGGTCTTGCCGACTGGCGTCAGGCCTTGCACATTTGCAAAGTTAGCCAGCACTACCTGCCCCTGAACCAAAGACTGACCGTTGGTGTAACGGGCGAAGATCACCCCGGTGTCATCGATTTCCAACCCAGACAGTTGACCAGTGGTGTAACCGTTCTGGCTAACGCTGCTGACAGCAAAGGCACTGGCATTCTGCGTTGTGCCGCGCGGGTCGAAGGTGATGTTGTCAGTGCTGCCCAGCGCACCGTTCCAGACGAAACCTGAAGGCGAAGCACCCGTGGTATCAATGGTGGCCGGGATCCAGCCATCACCACTCGCAGTGCCATCGGTATCAGAAAGGAACGTGATCTGATTGGTCAGCGGGTCAATCGTGTACCCACCACCTGCCGTACCACCTGCGGTGTCGGTAATGCTACTCAACTGCCCAGCGGTATTGAATGCCACGTTGAAAGACAGTGGCGTGTTCGTCGCATCCTGAGGATCGAGCGGGTTCAAGCCATCGATCAGCACATGCATGACCCAGGTGTTCTGTCCGCCGGATGCCGCCGTGGCATCGTCCTTGACGAAATACTGGGTCATCACATGGGAGTTGCCCTGACTGTCATAGATATTCAGCGAGGTCGACGAGTTGTAGGTCAGCGGATCCGCCGGATCGAAGGTCGGCGCGGCTGAAGTTCCGGCATTGCCAGGGCGAATATTGGTCGAATTCAGGTTGAACACCTGGGAAATAGCCGAAGTAGCCTGGGGCTGCTGGCTGGAAGTCTGGATACGCAGATCATCCACGATGCCATTTTGCAAATTGCCATTGGCATCCACGGTATACCCCTGCAGCCGATAGCCGAAGTTATTGACCATGTAGCCATCGCGATCGGTACCGAAGTAACCGGCACGGGTGTAGCTGACCTCACCATTGTTGCTGGTCTGGAAGAAACCGTTGCCGTTGATGGCCAGATCCAGGGAGTTCTGCGTGTAGTTGATGTTGCCCTGATTGAACAGCTGCGACACATCACCCAGCAGCACGCCACTGCCTTGCGGATTGGAACCGCTACCGAGCACCGAGGCGGCATACACGTCGGCAAATTCCGCCCGCGACTGCTTGAAGCCCGCAGTACCGGCGTTGGCAATGTTGTTACCGGTGACATTGAGATCACTGGTTGCCGCGCGCAGACCGCTGAGACCGATATTGAAACCCATGGAAGACTCCTTTGCCGTTACTACCGGCGCTTAAAATCTGTGCGTTATTGACCGATCACCTGAACTTGCGACAGCGGCACACTGCCAAGGCCCGCGAGGTTGAGTAGCATCTCACCTCCATTCTGCCCAAGGGTGACGCTGTCTACGTTGGCCGGCAGCAAGGTGTACAGCCCCTTGGTACCATCGGCATAACTGGCCTGTGCCTCGAACTTGTAAGTACCAGGCGGCAAGACTTTGCCGCTGGCATCTTTGCCGTCCCACATGAAGCTGACATTGCCAGCTGCCTGCTGCCCCAGGTTGACACGTCCTACCGAAGCCCCGGCGCTGTCGTAGATATTGACGTAGACGTTGCTGCTGGTGACTGGCAGAACCAGGCTGCCCTTGAAGGTTTCAGCGGTATCCACCACTGCCTTGTCGGTCGGCACGATGACCTTGTGTCCGACCAGCGAGGAAGCCTGCAAGGCCTGCGAGGACTGATAGCCGGACAGCAGTGAGCCCATGCTGGTATTGAGTTTCTCGATGCCTTCAACCTGGCTGAACTGCGCCAACTGGGCGATAAACTCGCCATTGCCCTGCGGCTCCAGCGGATTCTGGTTATTCAACTGTGCAACCAGCAGATTGAGGAACTCGTTCTTGCCAAGGTCCTTGTTCTGGGTGGTGTCCTGCTTGATCTGGTATTGATCCAGGGCCGAACTAACGCCACTAACGCTCATAGTCTTGCTCCTCGTTCGCGGCTTACTGGCCCAGGGTCAGTACGCGCTGCATCATCTGCTTGGCGGTGTTCATCATTTCCACGTTGGTCTGATAGGCACGGCTGGCAGAAATCATGTCCGCCATCTCCTCGACCACGTTGACGTTCGGGTAATACACGTAACCTTTCTCATCGGCGGCCGGATGGTTCGGCTCGTAGCGCGGCATCAGGCTGCTCTGATCCTCGACGATGCCCAGCACCTGAACGCCGCGACCTGCTTCATCCTGATCGGCAAACAGCGAGCCGCGGTCGCCCTGCATGCTCGACTCAAACATGGTGGCGAATACCGGGTGACGCGCGCGGTAGGTCTGATTGATGCTGGAGGACACCGTCTCGGCATTGGCAATGTTGCTGGAGATGGTGTTCAGGCGAGTGCTCTGGGCGCTCATGCCGGTTCCGGCAATGTTGAAGACACTGGAAAGTGACATATCAGGTATCTCCCTTATTCGCCGCGCAGGGCGCCGACCAGCCCTTTGAATTTGCTGTTGAGCAGCGTGAAACTAGCCTGGAACTGCACCGCATTCTCGGCGTAGCTGGCCTGCTCCTGCTGCATGTCGACGGTGTTCTGATCGATGGAAGGATGGAACGGGGTACGGAAGCGCAACGCAGGGTCAGCCAGTTCGATACCTGCAGCCGCGATGTGTTGGCTATCGGTGCGATTAAGGCCAACCTGCTTGCGCGAACTCTTGTCACTCTGCTCGGCCAGCACGGCGGCAAAGTCCAGATCACGAGCCCGGTAGTTCGGTGTATCCGCATTAGCGATGTTGTTGGACAGCACTTCCGCACGCTGAGCACGGAAGCCAAGGGCCTCTTCATGGATACCGAGTGCTCTGTCGAAACTAATGCTCATGACTTTGAACCTTTGCCGGTGGGCGATCTGATGTTGCCGTACCAGACATTTAGCAAAGGCTATGCCAATAAAAATTTCCCTTATTTATCAACAAATTGATAAATATTTTGGCCTCGACTGGCCGGCAAGCGGCAAAGCTTTTCCGCTATGGGCAAGACATGCGGCAACCACAGGCAAGCCTTTTGCCGCACAAACGAAAACGGGAGGCCACTGGCCTCCCGTTTGTTCACACTACAGCTCAGGCTGCTACTTCACCTTGTAAATAATCCCCGGGCTGCACTGCACCATCTGGTACAGATCCGGGAGGGCATTCAACGCTTCCGATGCCCCAAGAAACAGATAACCGCCTGGTTTCAATGTGGCATGAATGCGGGTAAGGATGTCCTTCTTCACCTCAGCGGAGAAGTAAATCAGTACATTCCGGCAGAATACAATGTCGAACTTGCCCAGCGCCGCATAGCTTTCCAGCAGATTGAGCGGACGAAACTCAACGCGACTCTTGATAGGCGCCTTGACCGCCCAACGTCCTGGCCCTTTGGGGTCGAAGTAGCGCTGCAGGCGCTCCTGCGACAACCCACGGCCCATGGCCAGACTGTCGTATTCACCCGACTTGCAGTTGGCCAGCATCGATGGCGACAGGTCGGTAGCAACAATCTGTACACCAGCCTTGAGCTGACCCAGATTGCTCTTTTCGAACTCATCGATGGTCATGGACAGTGAGTAAGGCTCCTGCCCCGAAGAACAGGCCGCCGACCAGATGCGCAGACGCTGGTTCGGCGAAGCCTTGATCATTTCCGGCAATACCCGGTTCTTCAGTACTTCGAAGGGGTAGGTATCGCGAAACCACAGGGTTTCGTTGGTGGTCATGGCATCAACAACCTGCTCGCGCAAACCGCCACGCGGCTGCGTCTGCATTTTCTGCACAAGCTCACCAAGCGTCTTGATACCTTGCTGTTCCATCAGCTTGTTAAGGCGACTGGAAACCAGGTACTGCTTATTGCTACCCAGCAAAATGCCGCACGCCTTCTCCAGGAAGGTCCGGAACTGCTCGAAATCCAAATTACCTGAAGACACTAATGCCGCCTCGCCATACATAATTCCCACCGAGGGTAATGCCCTCAGCCCCCATCTGCGATACGGATGCGTTCAACCACACGGGAGGCCAGGTCATCAGGGCGGAATTTCGCCAGGAAGTCGTCCGCCCCCACCTTCTTCACCATGGCCTGGTTGAACACACCGGACAACGAAGTATGCAGAATCACATGCAGTTTCTGCATCCTTGGGTCGGAACGAATCTCCGCCGTCAGGGTGTAGCCATCCATTTCCGGCATCTCGATGTCGGAAATCAGCATGAGAAACTCTTCTGCCGGATCTTTGCCCTCCTCGACCAGTTTGCGCAGGTAATCGTAGGCCTGGCGACCATCATTGAGTGCGACCACCTCAACCCCGATACTCTCCAGGCAACGTGATACCTGTTTACGAGCCACAGAAGAGTCGTCGCAGATCAGCACACGCAGTGATACGGCCTTAGCCTGAGTTGCGGTATCCACCACGCCCTCGGAGATGACTTCGGACATGGGTGCAACCTCGGCGAGGATCTTCTCCACGTCGATGATTTCTACTAACTGGTTGTCTACACGCGTCACTGCCGTCAGGTAGTGATCGCGGCCGGTACCCTTGGGTGGCGGATGAATTTCTTCCCAGTTCATGTTGACGATGCGCTCGACCGAACGCACCAGAAAACCCTGAACCTTGGTGTTGTATTCAGTGATGATGACGAAGCTGTTCTTCAGGTCATCCAAACCAGAACGTCCAGTTGCCATGGATAGATCCATGATCGGGATTGTGCCGCCGCGAATATTGGCAACACCACGCACTACCCGACTGGATTTGGGCATGATGGTGAGCTTAGGGCACTGCAGCACCTCCTTCACCTTGAACACGTTGATCCCATACAACTGCTGTCCGTCAAGGCGGAACAACAGCAACTCCAACCGATTTTGCCCGACTAACTGGGTACGTTGGTTAACCGAGTCCAATACTCCGGCCATGCCCAGACTCCTTTTATTGTATGTAACCGGACGCCTTGCTCTAGCGTAGCAGGCGGCACGGGCCTTGCTTTGCAGTCATCATGAACGCAATAACGACACTTTCCCGACACCTGATAGCAAAACGCCGCACTTGTGCTGGAGTTTTACCTGCTTTGTGCCTGCTCGGCTACAGCTCACTGCATGCCGGGTCATTCACGCTGCCCGAAGAGCTTATCGGCGCCAGCGAAGGCTTTCTTGAGTACACGGTAGAAGACTATTTAGAGCGTAGCGAAATCCAGGCGCGTTATGAGATTCGTATAAATCCTCTCGACCCACGACTGCGCCTGGCGACTTGTGACAGTGATTTGACGCAAGCCCTGGAAAGCCCAGCGCAACCTGTGGGGCGCGTCACCGTCAGAGTCAGTTGCGAAGGCAGTTCACCCTGGACAGTCTTCATACCCGCTCAGGTGCGACTATTCCGTCCTATTGTCGTTGCTACGCGCCCTCTCAAGCGCGATCAGATTCTGGGGCCGGCCGACGTGAGCATGATTGAGCAAGACATAGGCCCACTCAGCAGAGGCTATTTGACCGATGCAGCGCAGGCCATCGGCAAAAAACTGACACGCCCACTGCAAGCCGATCAGATTTTGACCCCAGCAACGCTAAAGCTGGCTGAGTCCATTCGACGCGGCGATCAGGTTGTGATCACTGCACGTAGTGGTACGATCAGCGTACGTATGCCTGGTGAAGCCCTAGCAGATGGGGTTCTTGGCGAACAGATCAGCATTCGTAACCAACGCTCGCAACGCACTATCAGGGCACGAGTAGTGGGGCCAGGGCAGGTTGAAGTGGAAATGTAGGCATGATTCTTGTAGCGCAATTGGCTATGGGTTTCCTACACTGTTAAACAACTCACATTAAAGCGCCCTAAAGTTTCGACGGATCCGGCCGACAAGCTTGGCAAGCGTCCAGATACCGTCCGAGGTTTAAATCATGGTTATCGACTTCAACCGGCTGAACAATGCCGCCACACCCGCCAACTCAGGGCGAGCCGGCAGCACCCAGTCCAGCGGCCGTAACGAAGCCGTAAACAATCCAGCAACCGCACTGCCGACTGCTGAAGAGCAAGCTGGCACGGTGAAAACCGGCGAGTCCGTTCAGCTCAGCCGCGAGGCCCAGCAGTTGCAGAAGGTCAGCGATAAGCTGCGTGATTTGCCGACCGTCGATAAAGAGCGCGTGGCCAAACTGAAGCAAGCGATTGCTGACGGCAGCTATCAGGTCGACAGCCAGCGCGTTGCCAGCAAACTGCTCGATTTCGAATCTCAGCGCTAGTCCAAGGGCTGCGCTGGGGAGACTGGACGCCCACCCCCAGAGCCTGCGATGCACGACACCAACCTGCTCCAACTCATCACTGAGGATATCGACAGCGCACAGCAACTGCTTGAGCTGATCGACGCCGAATATCAGGCCCTGGGGCAGCGCGACTTGGTTCGTCTCCAGGAAACCCTCGCAGGCAAACTTCCGCTACTCAGCCTTCTGGATCAACACAGCACGGCACGCAGTAAATATCTGCGCGAACAGCAACTGAGCGCAGATCGTGCTGGTTTAGAGGCACTGGCAGCTCGCAGTCCGGATGGTGAGGCACTGCTTGCACGCAGCGATGAACTCAATCAGCTGCTGACCAGTTGCCGAGAAGCCAATCAGCGCAATGGGCGCGTTATACGTGCCAACCAGGCATCCCTGGCCAGCGTATTGGGTATTTTGCGCGGCGGCGAAACACCGGGCCTCTATGACAGCCGCGGCGGGGCCGCTAGAATCGGCCAGCAGCGCCCACTCAGCCAAGCCTGATCAAACCATTCAGCACGGCAGGACATACAGGCAATATGCCAGTATTCTACTGTCGCAATACTTTGTGCCTGGAGATTTTTGGACCGTGTCCAACGCATTCAACGAGGAAGATGGCCCACAACCGCCCAAGGTGCTCACTGCGCCTCTGGAAGTTTTCGCCAACCTGCGCCTGCTGCAACAGAGCCATGACCCGCTGATCATCACGTTCAAGGATCGTAACCAACGCTTTCAAAGTTATCTGGTTGAGGTTAATCGCGAGCGCGGCGTACTGGCTTTCGACGAACTGGTTCCCAATGATGGTGAGCGCTTTTTCGCGGCTGGCGAAACCTTTCGCATTGAAGCTATGCACGATGGGGTTCGGATTGCCTGGGAGTGCGAAGACCCGGTTAGCATTGGCGACCTGCAAGGTGCCCGCTGCTACTGGAGCCATATGCCAGAGCGGATCACCTACCATCAGCGGCGCAATGCATTCCGCGCCCACCTCAGCGCAGGCCAGTTGCTCAGCATAGAACTGTCTGGCAGCAAGCTGGCACTGGCCATCAAAGGCCAGCTTCTGGATATCTCTGCCACCGGCTGCAAACTGCGCTTTCAGGGCGACATCACCTCGCGCCTGCAACCGGGCCAGGTCTATGAAGGGCTGCGGATACAGTTACCATTCGGCGTGATAACCACTTCAGGAGAGTTACGCCACCTGCACTTCGATGAGAAAACCAACATGAGTTTTGTTGGCATGCGCTTCTACCGCATGAGCGGCCTTGAACAGCGCCAGGTCGAACGATTTGTTTACCAGCTGCAGCGTGACGCCCGCCGCAGCGATGACTAGCGGCTCTGCGTACAGAGCCGCACATGACAACTAAACCTGACCAGCCAAGACTCGACGCTCCCACGGGGTGATTTCATCGAGGAAACTGGTCAGCTCCAGCGTCTTGCTGGCGATATAGCCCTCGACAAACTCCTGACCGAACCATTCCCGTGCCAACTGGCTGGCGTGCAACCGCTGCAGCGCCGCATGCAGAGTGCACGGCAGGCTTTGCTCCTCCGGCACCTCGAATTCCCCTTGAATCGGCGCGGTCGGCTGCACCTGCTCACGCAAGCCATGTAAACCAGCAGCCAGGCTTGCCGCCAATGCAAGATATGGATTGGCATCAGCGCCCGGAAGACGATTTTCCACCCGCCGCGCCGCAGGCGCACTGGCCGGAATACGTAAACCTGCCGCACGATTGTCGTTCGACCAGCAGGCATTGTTCGGTGAAGCATAGGGGTGGCAGAAACGCTGATAGGAATTCACGTTAGGGGCAAACAACAACGCGAACTCAGCCAGCGCAGCTTGCTGCCCGCCGATAAAGTGATAGAAAGCCGGCGTCGCCTCACCCGCTGCATCCGTGAAGATATTCCGCCCCGCCACCTGTTCGACCACACTTTGATGGATATGCATCGAGCTACCTGGCGTATGTGCCAGCGGCTTGGCCATGAACACCACATTGAGGCCATGCTTGAGCCCTACTTCACGCAGCAGATGCTTGAACAGAAAGGTCTGATCGGCGATCAACAATGCGTCGCCATGCAGCAGGTTGATTTCGAACTGGCTGACACCCATCTCATGCATGAAGGTGTCACGCGGCAACCCCAGGGCCGCCATGCTGCTATAGACCTCATCAAGAAACGGCCGCAAGCCATTGCCCGAAGACACACTGAACGCCGAACAACCACTCTCGCGACGACCATCCAACCCCACAGGAGGCTGAAATGGCTGTGCAGGGTCACTGTGCTTGTCGAAGATGAAGAACTCCAGCTCGGTAGCCACTACCGGTTCCCAACCGTGCTCGGCATAAGCAGCCAGCACTCGCTTGAGCAGGCCGCGGGTCGACAACCCCGAACTGCGCCCATCCAGCTCATCCGCATCACAGATCGCCATGGCTCTTGGCGGATTGCTCCAGGGCAAGCGGAACACCCGCTCTGGCGCGCTACTGAGTTGCAGGTCGCCATCATCACTGCCGTAGAAACGTGCCGCCGGATAACCACCCATGATGCACTGCAGTAATACACCGCGAGCCAACTGCAGCCGGCGCCCTTCGAGGAAACCTTCGGCCGTCATGACCTTGCCTCTTGGCACGCCATTGAGGTCAGGGGTTACGCATTCAACTTCGTTGATGCCGGTCAAGCGCTCCAGGAGCGAACTGCGGCCGTCGGTGGTCATGACATCTGATCCTTGTTATTAAACGGGCTGTATGAACAGCGTTGCGTACAAAATACGCATCACCCGTTTTAAATATCAAGCACTCAAGTCATGGTCGCAGATTTAGCGCAGAAAGTGCGCCACCTGCTCAGCTTCGAACGGCCACTCCAGTTCGGCCCCATTGTCGTTGCGACGCAGGACGGGGATACGCAACCCATAGTCTTCAACCCAGTCTTCACGCTCGGCAATATCCACCAGCTCGACCAGCAGACCGTGTTCAACGAAAGGCATCAGCACCGCCTCGGCCACCTCACAGAGGTGGCAGCCAAGGGTGCCAAAAAGTTGGCATTCGGGAATCATGGCAAGTGTCTCTCGCAGCACTCAGAGCGGCAAGTTTACACCGCCATCAGGCAACGACGGGATCGGCCGCCGGCTCCAGAAGACCTTGCAGGCCATCAAGCAAGCGCTCATTGAGCGCCTTGGCCTTGTCCAACAGCGACTCACCGAAACGCTCGTCGAGGCTGAAACCACCGTCGAGCAGCTGCTGCAATGTGCCCTTGGCATCGTCAGCAATCTCGCTGGCGCTGCGCAAGGCATCAAGCAGACCCTGAGCATAATCGACCAGCGCCCCATTGACTGCGCTAGCAGGCTGGCCACCCTGCTCCGCTACCGCACTGTAGGCATCAGTAGCCTGGCGCACACGGGTCTGGGTCAGACTGAGCGACATCGAGGCCAACTGCGAGCCATCCATGTCCAACTCCATGGCCCGATCGAAAGCACCGGCCAGATCGCCCGCGTAGAACTTGCTGGACAGGTCCTGTACCTGACCGAACAGATCTTCTAGGGCGGCGCGCTCTTCTGCATCCAGCTCGCCTTCGACAGTTACCTGCCAGGCGCCGATCTGCAGGCTGCCCGACTGGCTGCTGGCCACTACAGCAGAACCATTGCCATTGCTCGCTGCAGCCACACTGCTCTGCGACCAGCTGGCTGACGCCTGGGCGATGGAAATACTCAACCGATCCCCGTCACGGGTGGTCACCTGCATATCGAAGGTTTCCGCCATGGCGGCAAAGCGCTCGCTGTAGGCTGCGGCAACGGCACCACCGCTATTCGCAACAGATGAAGGCAACAAATCGTCTTGCAGGCCCTGGAGGCCGTTCTGGATCTTGTCGTAAGTGGTGTCGATATCTTCAGCGATCTTGCCTTGCAGCACGCCCATGCCATCGAGAATCTTGCGCGCCTCGGCAAAGCCCTTCTCCACGCCCTCACGGGCCTGATCGAGCACGGCTTGCAGCTTCTGCGGGTCGGCGCCAGCAGCCGCTTCGCTTTTCAGGCGCTGGTCGATAAAGCCGAGCACCCGCTCGGCCACTTTGTCCGGAGAGAAATCATCGCGTTTGCCATTCAGAGCACCCGGCTGCAGGCCCAGGCGCTCGGCAAGACGGTTGGCCAGCGTATTCTGCGCATTTGCTGCAGAGCGCGAGCCGGACTGGTTATTCAGCGGCGAAGAGCCGGAAAGGGAGGGCGACAGCGAGGCCAGAGCATTCATGGCGGTGTACCGGTGTAGGACATTCAATTCGTTGACGGCCCGTCGATAGAAAACTTGAGCCGTCAGCGACAAACGGTGCGGCTTGCCCTGGATCAACATAACCGTCACCGGTCATGGACGCCGACCAACGGCTTGGGCATGCTCGCTGGCAATCTTGGGAGAAGTATCGTGTTTGCTGACCTGTTGATCATCCTTGCCTGCTCTCTGGTAGTTATCGCCCTCTTCCGCCGACTGCGCCTGCCACCGGTACTCGGCTATCTGTGTGTAGGCCTACTGATCGGACCGACAGCGCTTAACTGGATCAGTCACTCGCAAGACCTACCACGCCTGGCCGAACTGGGCGTGGTATTCCTCCTGTTCACCCTCGGCCTGGAGTTCTCTCTACCGCGTATGCTCGCGCTGCGCCGTACTGTGTTCGGCCTAGGCAGCGCTCAAGTATTACTTTGTGGTGCAGCCTTGGGTGGCTCGCTGTATCTGTTCGGTCTGTCGGTGGCCAGCGCGGCTCTTCTCGGCCTGGGCCTGGCCCTGTCATCCACGGCCATTGTCAGCAAAGAGCTAAGCAGTCTTGGAGAAATATTCAGTGGTCACGGGCAAAACGCGATCGGTGTACTGCTATTCCAGGACCTGGTGGCCGTATTGCTGCTGACCCTGGTACCGGCCATCGCCGGGAGCAGTGATGACCACTGGTATTGGGCCCTACCACTGACGCTGGGCAAGACCGCCCTGCTGTTCTTCGGCCTGCTGTTGGCCAGCCGTTGGTTGCTGCCAAAACTATTCCACGAGGTTGCCGAAGCCCACTCGGCAGAACTCTTCGTCATGCTGGCCTTGGTCATTGTCCTACTAACGGCCTGGCTAACCCACCTGCTGGGACTATCCATGGCCCTGGGCGCATTTCTCGCTGGCATGCTGCTTGGTGAGAGCCACTATCGCCACCAGATCGAGGCGGATATCCGCCCGTTCCGCGACATTCTCCTCGGCCTGTTCTTCGTCAGTGTGGGCATGCTGATCGATCTGCGCTTATTCATCGAGCATGGTTGGGCGATCGCCGGCTTGACCCTTGGCCTGCTGGCAATCAAGGGCCTGCTGATCGCTGCATTGGTCAGGCTACGCGGCGAGGATAGCGAAATCGCCTGGCGCAGCGGGCTTTCCCTGGCCCAGGCTGGCGAATTCTTCTTTGCTCTGGTTGCCCTCATGCACCAGGTAAAAATACTGGATGAGCGCAGCGGCAGCCTGCTCCTTGCCGCCGCTTTCTGCTCGATGGCACTCACGCCTCTGCTTATGCGCAGCGCCCCCCTACTGGCCAGACGCCTGCATGCGGGCAGAACCCAGCAGAGCCACATCGAGGAAATCGCCAGCAGTAGTCGAGAGCTCAGCGGACATGTGGTGATCTGCGGCTACGGCCGGGTTGGCCAATCGATTGCCCGCTTCTTACAGCGCGAAGACCTCCCATTCATCGCCCTGGATGACGACCCTGTGCGGGTCGAAGAAGCCTGTGCCGGTGAGGAAAATGTGCATTACGGCGACTCGCGCCGTCGTGAGCTGCTCGAAGCTGTCGGGATTGCCCGTGCGCGCCTGCTGGTGGTAGCTGTAGACAAGGCTGATGCGGCTCTGACGATAGTCGAACAGGTGCGCCTGCAGTGCGCAAACCTGCCGATTCTGGTGCGCACCCGCGACGACAGCCGCCTGGCAGAGTTGCAGGCGGCAGGCGCTACCGAAGTCGTACCGGAAGTCCTGGAGTCAAGTCTGATGCTGGCTTCGCACGCGCTGGTGCTTCTGGGCGTGGCCGAGCATCGAGTACAACGGCACATGGACGAAGTACGCCGCAGCCGTTATCGCCTCTTGCATGGTTTCTACCATGGCGCCCAGGTCAACCTACTGGATGCCCAAGGCCAGCCTCGCGTGCTCCTGCATGCGGTCAACCTGTCAGCCAATGCCCATGGCTGTGGCCAGCTTTTGCACAGTTTGGCCCTGGAGGCCCTGGGCCTGGAAGTACAGGCCGTTCGCCGCGATGGCGATAGTCTGCCGGTGGAGAGCAACCCGCTGCTGCAGGAAGGCGACGCGGTGTTGCTATCCGGCCCACTGCACGCCATCGAGGCCGGCGAATCGCGTCTGCTTGGTGGCAACAACTGAGTCAGACAGTCGCGATGGTAAGCAACGCTTCGACAGCAGCCTTGGCTTCCAGCGCCTGATCCGCCGGCCCTTGCAGGTGGGCCATGCTCAACGCCCCTTCAAACAGGAACTGCAGTTGGTTAGCCAGTTGCTGGGGCTGGGCAACCGCCATGGCCTGCAGCAGCTGCAGGAAGTGATCGGCAACTTCCGCCTTGACCTGCGCCGCCTGGCGATGAATGGGGTGCTCTCGCGCCTGAAACTCGGCCGCCGCGTTGATAAAGCTACAGCCACAGAAATCCCCCTGATGAATCCAGGCATGTAACCCATCGAAGGTTGTCAGCAGTGCCTCACGCGGCGGCAGGCTGTGCCGCAAGCCTTGCAACTGCTCGAGCAGTGCCTGCCGGCGAGCGTCCAGTACGGCAAGGATCAGCTCATCCTTGGAGCGAAAATGTTTGTACAGGGTCATCTTGGCGACCCCGGACTCAGCCAGGATTCGGTCAATACCGGTGGCGTGATAGCCCACCCGATAAAATAGCTCCTGGGCAGTATTGATCAGCTGCTCGCGTTTGCTTGATGCCAAGCGCAGTCCCTCCGGGGCAAAAAGATAATGCTGGAATATACAGACCTGTCTATCTATTATCCAGCACAAGCAGCCCACTCGCTGCCCCTCAGAAATCGCTCCGCACAAGGAACCCAGCATGCGTGCCCTGGCCATTCTCCTGCTCAGCACTCTCAGCCTCATCAGCCTGCCAAGCCATGCCGCCGGCCTGCGCTTTGCCCTGGTCAAGACTGCCGAGACCGAAACCCGCGACGCCTTTACCATCGAGGACGGCGCCTGGAGCGAGAAGGTGATCGCCAATCATGTCGCCGTGCTGATCGAGCATCACGCAGCCACCCTGCTGCTCGACACCTCGCTCGGGCGCCAGGTCGACCAGCAGTTCGACGCGGAAATGCCCTGGTGGGACAAGCCCTTGTTGCAATACGGCGCGGTCACCCCGGTGCGCGACCAGCTTGAGCGCGACGGCATCCGCATCGACCGCATCCTGCTCAGCCACACCCACTGGGATCATGCCTCCGGTCTGGCCGACTTTCCGGAAGTGCCGGTCTGGGCACCCTACGAGGAAATCGAGTTCAGCCAGATCTCCACCCCGCCGGCCGTTTTGCCCAGCCAGTTCAAGCACCCGATCAAATGGGTGCCATTCACCTTCGCCGCCCACCCCTTCATGGGCTTTGAGCAGAGCCATGACCTGTTTGGCGACGGCAGCCTGGTGCTGGTGCCACTGACCGGCCACACCCCCGGTTCGGTCGGTCTGTTTCTAACCCTGGATGACGGCCGCCGTTTCTTTTTTACCGGCGATGCCAGCTGGCGCCTGGAAGGCTTCACCGGCCCCCGGGAAAAATTCTGGATCAGCCGCCACATGGTCGATAACGATCGCGAGGGCACCCGGGCACAACTGGAAAAAGTTCACGCGTTGCTGCAGCGCGAACCTGCTCTGCAGGTAATTCCCGCACACGATGAAGCCGTACACCGCCAACTCGGCTATTACCCGCACTGGGTGGAGTGATCCGACCAAGGTCTAAAGGTCAGCAACGTTACGAAATGTTTTAGTCGCCTCGCTGCAACAGGACGGTCATCTGCCCTGCCACCACCAGCCGAGGAAACAATAACAATGAGCACGTCCCCACTCGCCCGCGCCGTGGCCCTCGCCACCCTGGGCACCAGCCTCACCCTGCCGGGCCTGGCCCAGGCCGCCTTTATCGACGACAGCAAGGCCAGCCTGGAGCTGCGCAATTTCTACATGAATCGCGACTTCCGCCAGGAAGGCGGCAATGCCAGCAACGGCAACTCCAAGGCTGAGGAATGGGCCCAGGGCTTCCTGCTGCGCTACGAGTCCGGTTTCACCGAAGGCACTGTCGGCGTTGGTGTCGACGCCATCGGCACACTGGGCCTGCAACTCGACTCCGGCCAGGGCACCAGCGGCACCGGGCTGCTGCAGCTGGATCGCGATAGCGGCCAGGCCCAGGACAGTTACGGCGACCTGGGCGCGACGGCGAAGGTGCGCGTCTCGAAAAGCACCCTAAAAGTCGGCACCCTGATGCCCAAGCTGCCAACCGTGCAGGCCAACGACTCGCGCCTGCTGCCGCAAAGCTTCCAGGGCGGCTGGTTGAACTCCATGGAAATCGATGGCCTGACCTTCGATGGCGGCCAGTTGAGCCGCGTCAACCAGCGCGACTCCTCCGACCATGAAGTGATGACCCTGACCAGCACAGGGCCACGCGGTTTCAGCGGGCTGCCCGCCGCTGGCCAGGGCGGCGACGAGTTCAACTTCGCCGGCGTCAGCTACAAGTGGAACGACCAGTTGACCACCGCCTACAACTACGGCGCCCTGGACAACCTCTATAAGCAGCACATCGTCAACGCCACCCACCTGCTGCCACTGGCCGACAAACAGAGCCTGAAGAGCGACCTGCGCTTCGCCCGCTCCACTGACGACGGCAGCAGCAACGTTGACAACAAAGCCTTCGGCGCGATGTTCACCTACGCCCTGGGCTTCCACAGCTTCGGCCTCGGTTACCAGAAAATGAGCGGCGACACCGGTTACGCCTACATCGGCGGAACCGATCCGTTCCTGGTCAACTATGTGCAGATCGGCGATTTCGCCTTCAAGGACGAGAAGTCCTGGCAAGCGCGCTACGACTACAACTTTGCCGGCCTCGGCATCCCCGGGCTGACCTTCATGACCCGCTACCTCAACGGCGACAACGTCGACCGCGGCGCCGGCCTGTCAGAGGGCAAGGAGTGGGAGCGCAACACTGACATCGCCTACGTGATCCAGGACGGGCCGCTGAAGAACGTCGGCCTCAAATGGCGCAACGCCACCACTCGTTCCAACTTCGGCAACGATCTGGATGAGAACCGCCTGATCCTCAGCTATGTACTGCCGCTCTGGTAGATCCCGCTAACCGGATGCATTCCGAGCGGATTCAGCCATAAAAAAGCCCGCCAATTGGCGGGCTTTTTCACTCCAGGCCGATTCAGTCCTGAGCCGTGGAACCAATCTTGTGGATCGACAGGTCAGCGCCGTAGTACTCCTGCTCCTGACTCAGGCGAATGCCCACCACCAGCCGCAACAGGCCGTAAACCAGGAAACCACCCGCCAGCGCCACCAGCACGCCCAGCGCAGTGCCTAGCAGCTGGCTGATCATGCTGACCCCACCCAGACCGCCCAACACCTGCTGCCCGAAAATACCGCAGGCAATGCCGCCCCACACACCACACAGGCCATGCAGCGGCCAGACGCCGAGCACGTCGTCGATCTTCCACTTCACCTGCGTCGCGGTGAACGCCCAGACAAACAACGCCCCAGCAATAGCGCCGGTAGCCAGGGCGCCAACCGGATGCATCAGGTCAGAGCCGGCACAAACAGCCACCAGGCCAGCCAGCGGGCCGTTGTGCAGGAAGCCCGGGTCATTACGCCCGATCAGCAGGGCCGCCACGGTACCGCCGACCATTGCCATCAGCGAGTTGACCGCCACCAGGCCGCTGATACTGCCCAGGGTCTGTGCGCTCATCACGTTAAAACCGAACCAGCCGATGATCAGGATCCACGAGCCCAGCGCCAGGAACGGAATGTTCGATGGCGCGAACGCCACCAGGCGACCATCACGGTAACGGCCATCGCGGCGCCCGAGCAGGATCACCGCACCGAAGGCCAGCCAGCCACCAACCGCATGCACTACCACCGAGCCGGCAAAGTCGTGGAAAGCGGCACCAAATTGCTCGGTCAGCCAGGCCTGGAAACCAAAATTGCCGTTCCAGATGAGGCCTTCGAAGAACGGATAAATGAACGCCACGATCAGCACCGTGGCGCACAACTGCGGCCCAAACTTGGCTCGTTCGGCGATGCCACCGGAAATGATCGCCGGAATTGCCGCAGCGAAGGTCAGCAGAAAGAAGAATTTGACCAGCCCGTACCCACTGCCTGCCGTCAGCACCGAAGCGGGCTCGAGAAAGGTAATGCCGTAGGCGACCCAGTAACCGATAAAGAAATAGGCCAGGGTTGAAACGGCAAAGTCGGAAATGATCTTCGACAGCGCGTTCACCTGGTTCTTGTGACGCACCGTACCCACTTCAAGAAAAGCGAAGCCCGCGTGCATGGCCAGGACCATGATGGCCCCCAGCAGAATGAACAGCGTGTTGGAGCCATGGATCAGGGTTTCCACGGCACTGTTGAGGTTTTCCATCGGAACGAAAACTCCAGCGTTCTGGAAAAGCACCAAAGCAGTTCATTACCAGCAACAAGCGCACCATCCTGATGCCTAATCGCACCAGACCGGCCCCATTACAAGACCTCAAATGGCGCAAGTGCTTGTGGCAGAACGAGCTAATTTTTGATGTTTTTCTATATTTATCATTTAGTTGCAGATCATATAGTGCGCTCTCGCCCGAGCACGAAACGCACACTAAAAGAGCGCAGCAACAGCTTTTCGCACCAAGCAAATGCAATAGCTATACCAGCCGCACCACCACTGACTTACTCGCCACCCGGTTACAGCAGCCATACCGCAGTACAAGCACCAGCACAGTGCATAGATGACGCCATGAGCCAGCAGCATAGGCTGAACCGAGCGCTCTGGTACCAGCAGCGAGGGCTGACAACGTCCGATAAAAGCTGACCAGCCGAACAACTGGCCACATTCTTGCTTTGTGTGCCGGTCTTACACGGCCCTCGCCCCCGCACCACCCTCAAGGAATACACCGTGATCGACGGGCAACCGCTTGCCTCATTCCAGCCCTTCATTGATACCGCCACAGGCCGCATTGCCGGTGTCGAGGCATTGGGGCGCTTGCGCCAGGCCGATGGTCGCCTGCTCTCGGTCGGCCCTCTGTTCGTCGACCCGAAGATGTCGCCCAGCGTGTTGCGCCGTCTCGATCGGCAGATTCGTGAAGACGCGCTTTCTCGACTACCGGAAGTACCGGCGGACTGGTTTCTCAGCATCAATATCTCGCCACGCTGGATCAGTCGATTGCGCCCCAACCAGCCATTACCCAGCCTCAAACAGCTGGAAAAGCATGGTGTAGCGCCCGAACGCATCGTTTTTGAAATCACCGAACTGGGTGGCGGCAACCAGAAACTGCAAGAAGTGGTGGCGCGCTACCGAGAAGCCGGCGCACGAATTGCCATCGACGACTTCGGTGCCGGCTATTCGCAGCTCGATCGCGTACTGGCCCTGCAACCGGACATTCTCAAGCTGGACATGCGCCTGTTTCAGGCAGCAGCGCGCGGCGGCCCCAGCGGTGAAGTGGTCAAGGCACTGGCGCAGATGGCCGAAAAAACCGGCTGCTGGATCATTGCCGAGGGCGTGGAAACCGAAGCCGAACTGGACTTTGCCCTGGAGTGCGGTGCGCGCTATGTACAGGGTTATCTGTTCGCAAAGCCGGAATTGCAGTTTCCGGCGGCAGACGCCTTCGCCGCTCGTTTTGCAACCCTGCGCGACCAGTACGTGCAGCAGAAGCTGGCCGAGCGCGCGCGGCTGATGACTCTGCGTCAACAACTGACAGAGCTGATGGCGCTGCTCAAGGACTGGGCAGAGGCTGGCGCGCCTGGTGCCTTGCCGCCGGACCCAACGAGCTATCCCTCACTGTTGCGTATGTACCAGTGCGACCGTCACGGCACACAGATCACCCCCAACCTGCAGTGGAATGGCACAACCTGGCTGGAGGACTCGCGCTATCTGGGCCACAACTGGTCATGGCGCCCCTACTTCTACCAGTTGTTGGCCGAAGGCTGGGAAGAACGTCGCCTGACGCTATCGAGCACCTACCGGGATGCCACCACCAACCAGTACTGCCTGACAGCCGGGCAACTCATCGACAACGGCCGCCGGCTGCTCTTACTGGATATCGACGCAGCAGGGCTCTAAGCGCACATCTAGATCCGAATGGGACGGGCAAAAGGCGCCAGCTCCATGCGATTTCGACCATTCTGCTTGGCCCGGTACAGCGCCTTGTCAGCCCGTTCGATTAGATGAGGAATGCCTTCCTTCAGGTAGTACTGCGCCACGCCGATCGACGCGGTCACCCGAAAATCGGCGGGCAACCCCTCGAAGGTCCTGTTCGCCAAGGCCTCCTGAATTCGCTTGATGCAGTGCTGCGCCATTTCCAGCGAAGTTTGCGGCAGAAACAGCAGAAACTCTTCGCCACCATAGCGGGCCATGAAATCAGTGCTGCGCAGCAAGGGCTCGACCGTCGAGGCAAAAGCCTTCAACACCGTATCGCCCGCGCTATGGCCATAGGTGTCGTTGACCCGCTTGAAATGATCGAGGTCAAACAGGCACACGCAAAATCCGCCGCCACCACGGTCCGTGCGATTCTTTTCATGACCAAGCATTTCCAGGAGATAGCGACGGTTGTAAGCCCCGGTCAGCTCATCATGGGTGGCCAGCTCGGTGACCTGCTGCAGCACTTCCTGCAGCTGCGCGTTGCTGGCCATCAGCTTCTTGCGCAGCTCGCTGATGTTGCCACCGAGAATGGAAATGAACGGCAGGAAAGCGGAAAAGCTGCACCAGAGAATGACTTCCACCGCCAGATTGAAGCGCGCCCCCTCGATCTGGCGAACCAAAGGCATGGTCATAGCATAGGCAAGAATGGTCAGCAGGCTGAGGATCAACAGTTGACGGGTGTGCAATTTGAAACAGCCAAAGACCATGATGATCAACAGCACCACCAGATAGGCACCGCGGGCCTCTCCCGCATAGAGCTGGGTGAACAGCACCAGGACAATCGCTGCCACCATCTGCGCCATGGTCATGCTGGGGTCCTTGAAGCGCAGGCTGAAGTTGCTGCGGATCGCCAGGTAAAAGCCCAGGTTGAACACCACTGCGTAGACGGCCCAGGTGCACATGACCCAGGCTGGAGAAATACCGTTGTAGAGGGAAACACCCTGTGGCACGGCACTCAGGACGTACATGGCAACGCTCATCAGCAAGCGACGGATGCGCAATTGCTGGTGCGAATTCTCGGGCAAGGCAGTGCCTGGAATCACGGCAGATATCTCTTGTTATTGGCTTTATAGACAGCTTTTTCGACCATAGCACTCTGCCAGCAATCTTAATACGGCCGTTTCAATACCACCTGTCGCCCGCCCGGTAGCACGGGGAAAAGCACCGTAATACCGGCCCGCTACTTGCGGCCGTCTCTGTGAAGCACGAAGCTAGGCCTTACCCCACCGGCGAGGACAGCCCTTGGACTGGCAAACACTGCTCACCCGCGAACGGCTCGGCAAACCGGTACACAGCCCGGACGAGCTAGGCCGTAGCCCGTTTCACAAAGACCATGACCGCATCATCTTCTCCGGCGCCTTTCGCCGCCTGGGTCGCAAGACTCAGGTGCATCCGGTATCCAGCAACGATCATATCCATACCCGCCTGACCCATTCGCTGGAAGTCAGCTGCGTTGGGCGCTCCCTCGGCATGCGCGTCGGCGAGATGATCCGTGACGAGTTACCGGATTGGTGCGACCCGGTCGATCTCGGCGTGGTGGTGCAATCTGCCTGCCTGGCCCATGACATCGGCAACCCACCTTTCGGTCACTCAGGCGAAGACGCCATCCGCCACTGGTTTCAGCAGGCCGCCGGGCGCGGCTGGCTGGATGCCATGAGCGAGGCCGAACGCGGCGATTTTCTCAACTTCGAGGGCAATGCCCAGGGTTTTCGCGTACTCACTCAACTGGAGTATCACCAGTTCGACGGCGGCACCCGACTGACCTATGCGACCCTCGGCACTTACCTGAAGTATCCCTGGACCGCTCGCCATGCCGAGGCACTGGGCTACAAGAAGCACAAGTTCGGCTGCTACCAGAGCGAGCTGCCACTACTCGAACAGATTGCCAGCAAACTTGGCCTGCCGCAGATCGAAGAGCAGCGCTGGGCGCGCCACCCGCTGGTCTATCTAATGGAGGCGGCAGACGATATCTGCTATGGCCTGATCGACCTGGAAGACGGTCTGGAAATGGAGCTGCTCGACTACCCGGAAGTCGAGGCCCTGCTGCTCGATCTGGTCGGCGATGACCTGCCGGAAACCTATCGCCTGCTCGGCCCATTGGACTCGCGCCGGCGCAAGCTGGCCATCCTCCGCGGCAAGGCCATCGAACACCTGACCAATGCCGCTGCGCACGCCTTTGTTGCCCAGCAACCAGGGCTGCTGCGTGGTGACTTGCAAGGCGACCTGGTCGAACACATGCACGGCCCTGCCAAGCGCTGCGTGCAACAGGCCAAGGCCTTGGCACGGGAAAAGATTTTCCAGGACAAGCGCAAGACCCTGCACGAGATTGGCGCCTACACCACCCTGGAAATTCTCCTCAATGCCTTTTGCGGCGCGGCCCTGGAGCAGCATCGCGGCGGCAGCCTGTCGTTCAAGAACCAGCGCATCCTCGACCTGCTTGGACACAATGCGCCTGATCCGAGCTGGCCACTGCACCGGGCCTTCCTGCGCATGATCGACTTCATCGCCGGTATGACGGACAGCTACGCTACTGAAATGGCCCGGGAGATGACTGGGCGCTCCAGTCCGGTATGAGCAGACCATGAAGAAGCCACAACGGCGTATGTTGGGCTGGCACTCCGGCCCACCAGAATGGGGGCCGGGCATCATTGCCGGGTTGGGCGGTGCCTTGCCTCTGCTACTTGGCTTAGTCAGTGCGCACCCGGGTTTTCTCTGGGCGTCGGTCGGCGCCTTCCTGGCTGCACAGGCCAACCCGCTGCACCGCTTCGGCATGTTCCGCCTGCTTCTGCTGACCCTGCTCGGCGCTCTCAGTGCCGGACTGGGCTTCTGGGCGGCGACCGATCCGGTACTGAGCTTTGTCCTCTTTGCCCTGTACGGATTTATCCTCGCCTGGTTGCAACGCTTCGGCAGTGAAGCCGGAAAATTTGGTATCTCGCTGGCCATATGCCTGTGCCTGGGCCAAGGCCAGTTCGGCATCGTCAACCTTAAAAATGCCGATGCGGTCGCTGCGCTGTTCATTCTCGGCGGCCTGTGGGTCGCCTTGCTCGCCTTCGGCCTGCGCGGCCTGCATGGCCTGCGCACATGGCCGTACATGCCGCGCTTTTTCAGCCTATTCAAAGTACTCAGGCGTTATGCCAAGCGCCTGCCAGAACAACGCTGGCGCCTGCATGCACTGCGCTGCACCCTGGCCTGCGGCGCAGCCGGGCTTATTGTCAACCTGGCGCACCTGCCTCGTGGCTATTGGCTGACCCTGGCGCTGATCAGCACCCTGCAACTGGAATTCAAAGGCAGCCTGGTACGCGCCCTGCAGGCCAGCCTGACCAGCCTGGCCGCTGCCGCCTTGCTGATCTACCTCGGCTATAGCCTGCAAAGCCCGTTGCTGATGGTCGCCACTATCCTGCCGCTGATCGTACTCAGCCGAACCCTGCAGGCTCACAGCTACAGCCTGTTCGTGCTCCAGATCACACTGAGTTTTGTCATGCTGGCGGAAAGCCTGTCCACAGACTGGCAATTGGCTCAACTGCGCCTATTCAATAGCTTGATCGGCGTAACCCTGGCCCTGTTGGTCGCCCTGCTGATCTATGGGCTGGAGCAGCACCTGCTGCGCCGCCAGACACCTGTACCCAGCTGAGAATTCATCTGGGCGATCCTGCGGCCCGCAGCAGGCAATCCAGGCTTCGCTATGCTTTGCCAGATCAACAGATACTCAACAGAGTGAGAGCAGCATGCAGGCACAAGACACAGGCAAAAAACGCCGGTTTCCCCTTCATGTTCATATCGGTGTGCTGTTTACTTTGTTGCTACTTAGCACAGGCGTGGTGCTGGGTATTTTCAATTATCATCAGACCAGCAAAATCATTCTCTCCAGCAGTAATCAGCTGTTCGAGCAGATCCGCCAAGAGGTCGAGTCCGACCTGCAGCATACCTATCAACCGATTCGCCACCTGCTCAGCCTGCTGGTTCTGAATGAGCAGAATCAGGCCAGCGACGCCTACAGGCGCATGGATCTGCTGCCGGCCTTCGCCCAGGCTCTGCGTGACAACCCCAAGCTGGCTTCGCTCTACCTCGGTTACGAAGATGGCGACTTTTTCATGGTCCGTCCGTTGCGCACCGACGCACTCAAGCAACGCTTCGATGCCCCGGCCAATGCTGCTTATCAGGTCTGGACCATAGATCGTAGCGGTGAAGCGCGGCCGATTTCCGAGTCGCAGTATTTCGATGCAGACCTGCAATGGATCAGTCGCCGGCAGAACCTCAAGGAGATCTTCGATCCTCGCACGCGCCCCTGGTACAACAGCGCAGTCGCCGATGGCGAGCAGATCACCACTGAGCCCTATGTATTTTTTTCCACCGGTGAGGCTGGCACCACGCTGGCCCGTCTAAGCCGTAACAGAACCGTGCTGGCGGCCGACCTGACGCTCGCCGACCTCTCCGAGACGTTGGCCAGACACAAGGTCACACCGTCTACCGAGGTGGTCTTGTACCGTCCGGATGGTGCCGCAGTAGCCTACCCCGAGATCAACCGGTTGATCGTCAAGAATGGCACCACCCACCTGGCCCAGGTCGAGCAACTTAGTCCGGCACTCGGTGAACTGTTCGCTCGCGGCCTGCAACAGGACAAGCAAGGCTCCATGCAACTGGCCGAGCGCCGCTGGCAAGTATCCTATGCCCAGCTCGCCGAAGGCGGTCCAAATGGCCTGCGCCTGGCCCTGCTCGCTCCGGAAGACGAACTACTGGCCGAGGCTTACCGCATTCGCTGGCAAGGCGCGATACTGACTCTGGCCATTCTGCTGCTGTGCATCCCACTCGGCTGGCTGATGTCGCGCATTCTGGTGCGTCCCCTGCGCGCGCTGGTGCTGGAAGCTGAGGCAATCCGCAGTTTCAACTTTGACTATCCGGCCAGCGGACGTTCGCCCGTGCTGGAAGTCGACCAGTTGGCTGTAGCCATGGCCAAGATGAAGGACACCATCTCCAGCTTCCTCGACATTACCGCCAGCCTCTCCGCGGAAACCCGTTTCGACGCCCTGCTGCGCCGTGTACTAAGGGAAACCGTCGATCTCAGCGAAGCCAGCGGCGGCCTGCTTTACCTGCGTGACAGCAGCAGCGGACGCCTGGAGCCACATGGCCTGTTCCTCAACGGCGAACAGCACAACCTCGAGGAGCATCGCATCCCCTGCTTCGACCAGAACGACCAGGCCATACCCGCCTGGCTAGAACAGCCATCACTGGGCGGCGACAGCATGGTAGCGTCGATCGGTTTCGACCAGGCCGGAGGCTTCCAGAGCTTGCTGCATACGCTCGACAGTCCACGTGTGCACCTGGTCTGTACCGGGCTGCACAACCGCCAGGGCGACACTCTCGGTGTACTGATGCTGCTGCACCGCGATACCGGCGACGAGGCCGAGCTGGCCATGCTGAAACCCGAGCGCATCGCCTATGTCGAGGCCGTATCCGGAGTGGCGGCGTTGTGTATCGAGAGCCAGCGCCTGCTCGACCAGCAGAAGAAACTGCTCGACGCCTTTATCCAGCTGATCGCCGGCGCGATTGACGCCAAAAGCCCCTACACCGGCGGGCACTGCCAGCGTGTACCGGAGCTGACCCTGATGCTCGCTCGCGCCGCCGCCGAAAGCGAGGAAGAGCCGTTCCGCCACTACCAGCCCGATGACGAGGAGTGGGAGGCTCTGCACATTGCCGCCTGGCTGCATGATTGCGGCAAGGTCACCGTGCCCGAGTATGTAGTGGACAAGGCCACCAAGCTGGAAACCATCTACGACCGCATCCACGAAGTGCGCATGCGCTTTGAAGTGCTCAAGCGCGATGCCTGGATCGCCTATTGGGAAGGGCTGGCCAAGGGCGCCAGCGAGCCTGCGCTGAGCAGCCTGCGCGACGCCACCCTGGCCGCGCTGGACGACGAATTCGCCTTTATCGCCCGCTGCAACCTGGGCGGCGAAGCCATGGCCGAGGCCGACCTGGAGCGCCTGCGCAATATCGGCGCGCGCACCTGGACACGCACCCTGGATGACCGCCTCGGCGTGTCCTGGGAAGAGAATCAACGCCAGGCTCGCACACCAGCGCCGAGCCTGCCGGTACAAGAGCCGCTACTCAGTGACAAGCCCGAACATTTGCTGGAGCGCCCGACCAGCGAGCTGATAGCCGCCGACAACCCCTGGGGCTTCAAGCTCGACGTGCCACAGTACAAACACAATCGCGGCGAGCTTTACAACCTCGGCATTGCGCGTGGCACCCTGACCAACGAAGAGCGCTACATCATTAACGGGCATATGGTGCAAACCATCCGCATGCTCAGTTACCTGCCCTTCCCCAAGCACCTGGCCAACGTCGCCGAGATCGCAGGCGGCCACCACGAGAAGATGGACGGCAGCGGCTATCCCAAGCGCCTGAAGCGCGAAGACATGAGTCTTCCAGCGCGTATGATGGCCATCGCCGACATCTTCGAAGCGCTGACGGCGGTGGATCGTCCCTACAAGAAGGGCAAGACGCTGACCGACTCGCTCAGCATCATGGCTGGCATGTGCCGGGGCGCGCACGTCGACCCGGAGCTGTTCGGCCTGTTTGTCACCTCGGGCATCTACCAGGACTACGCCGAGCGGTTTCTGCGCCCGGAGCAGATCGATCAGGTGGATGTCGCAGCCATCCTGGCCAAAGCGGGTCTGGCCTGAGAGCCTGCCTAATCTCTTGATCGTCGGTCATGCTGCGCATCCGGGCTACGACTGCTCAGCGCGTTTCAGGCAAATCCCGCACAACAAAAAGCCCGACCTGAGTCGGGCTTTTTGTTGGCTGGCGGACAAGCCCGCCAAGCAGGGAAATCAGGCCGGGTTGACCGAATTTTCCGGGTACCACACGTCCATCAGCGGGCTCAGGGTAAAGCCAGTCAGATCAGTGCGGCCTTTCAGCCAGGCTTCCAGCTTGTCGCGCTGTTCGGCGCTAACCGAGCCTCGCGTGGCCAGGCAGACGAAACCGTAGTCATCGCCACCGACATAGCCCAGGCCGTTGCCTTCGACGGCCTCACCCAGGAAGGCTTCAACAAAGCTGTCCATCTCGGCATCGGACAGATCGTCACGGAAGCTCAGGGTCAGCTCGCAGCCCAGCTCCTGGAATTCATCCACGCAGAGTTTCTTGCGCAGACGACGGGAACGGTTAGTGGCCATGTAAAACTCCTCAACACTCATAGAAATAACCGCCGGCACTCTAGCAGCTTGGCGCCATTACCGCCCGCCTAACCGACACAAAGCGAGAAAAATCACCCTAAGTGCTCAGTTTCGCCTCTGTGCAGGCCCACAGCTGGGGCATAATGCCGTCACTTTCAGAATACTTGCAGCGGCCTTAGCAAAGGCCCTGCGCAACTATTTGCCCCTGTCTTTCCGGGCCTGCCAAATGATCAAATCACTACGTACCCTGCTTCTCGCCAGCGTTCTGCTCCCCCTTACCCTCCCCGCTTTCGCCGCTACCAGCAATGTACTGCCGGCCAAAGTGCAAAAAGCCATGAAAGCCAACAAGCTGGGCAGCAACAGCCTATCCCTGGTAGCTATCCCGCTCAACGGCCCTGGCACCAGCATCGTCTACAACGCCGATGTCTCGGTAAATCCAGCATCAACCATGAAACTGGTTACCACCTACGCGGCCCTCGAACTGCTCGGCCCAACCCATCAATGGAAGACCGAGTTTTACGCCGATGGCCCACTGAAAGGTGGCGTGCTCAATGGCAACCTCTACCTCAAGGGTGGCGGTGATCCCAAGCTGAACATGGAAAAACTCTGGTTGCTGATGCGCGACTTGCGCGCCAATGGCGTGCAAAAGGTAACCGGCGACCTGATCCTCGACCGCAGCCATTTCGTGCACCCGCAGCTACCCAGCTTCAATGATGACGGCGGCGACAAGAACAAGCCGTTTCTGGTCGGCCCGGACTCGCTACTGGTCAACCTCAAGGCCGTGCGCCTGATCACCCGCACATCCGGCGGACAGGTCAGCGTGATGATGGAGCCACCACTGACCAACGTGCGCATCGACAACCAGGTCAAAGCCTTGCCGGCGGCCAAATGTCCGGGCTGGCCGGATGTACGCTTCAACCCGGTAAGCCAATACGACGGCACCACGCTGATTGTCAGTGGCAAGCTGGCTGAGGGCTGCAGCGCGCAGAGCTACCTGGCACTGCTCGATCACCCGGCCTATGCCGCAGGCGCCATCCGCGCTATTTGGCAAGAACTGGGCGGCAGCATCCTGGGCAAGGACCAGGTCGCCAACGTGCCCAAGAGTGCCCGCCTACTGGCCCGTGCTTACTCGCCAGACCTGGTGGAGGTCATTCGCGACATCAACAAGTACAGCAACAACACCATGGCCCAGCAGCTTTTCCTCAGCATTGGGCAGCAGTTTCGCGACCCAGTAGACACCGATGATGCCAAAGCTGCACAGCGAGCCATCCGCAACTGGCTGGCTCGCAAAGGGATTACCGCACCGCACCTGGTGATCGAAAACGGCTCTGGCCTGTCTCGCGCCGAACGGGTCAGCGCACGGGAAATGGCAGCCATGCTGCAAGCCGCTTGGCAAAGCCCCTATGCGGCCGAGTTTATTGCCTCAATGCCGCTGGTTGGCATGGACGGCACCATGCGCAAGCGTTTGCGCCGCACCGGCATGGAAGGTCTGGCGCACATCAAAACCGGCACCCTGAACAACGTGCGCGCCATCGCCGGTTATACCCGCGACGCCAAAGGCACCACCTGGGCGGTGGTCGCCATTCTCAACGACCCACGTCCCTGGGGCGCTTCGTCAATTCTCGATCAGGCCCTACTGGACATCTACCAGCGCTAACGGCGCCCCTAGGGCGCTACCTGCAAGCGGTCGCGACCGGCCGCCTTGGCCATGTACACCGCGGCATCCACGCGACTCAGCAGAGACTCACTGCCTTCGCCTGTGCGCCAGGCGGTTACGCCGAAGCTGGCCGTGACTATGCCCACACCATCGACGGGCTCACTGCGCAAAATTTGCCAGAGCGCCTCGGCAAGAATCAGCGCCTGATCCTCGCTGATCCCCGGCGCCAGCACGATGAACTCCTCACCGCCCAAACGGCAGAACACATCAATATTTCGCAGGCGCTGACGGATGCGCTCACACACCGCCTTCAACACCTGATCGCCAGTGTCATGCCCGAAGCGGTCGTTGATCGATTTGAAATAATCAATGTCCAGCATAACGACGGCCGGCCCTCGTGCGGCCTGGCGCTTGGCGCGGGAGATTTCCATTTCCAGGCGTTCCTGAAAATAGCGGCGATTGTAAGCGCCGGTCAGGGTATCGGTGATCGACAGGGTGCGCAGCTCCTGCTCCACCAGTTTGGGCCCAGTGACATCGGTCAGGTACCCATGCCAGAGCACACGACCATCACTCAGGCGTTCAGGTGACGCCTCGCCACGCAACCAGCGCAAGCCCTGACGCGGCAGCAGCACACGATACTCCTCACGCCACGGCGACAGCTGCTCCGCAGACTTGAGTACGCTACGCTTCACCCCTTCCAGATCTTCCGGGTGAATGCGCTGAAAGACTGCCTCGCCATTCTGCCGCAGGCTTTCTGGCTCGAGCTCGTAAAGCGCCCGCAGCCCCAGGCTGGCATAAGGGAAACAGGAACTGCCATCAGCATTGAGCTGGTATTGGTAGATGGCTCCCGGCACGTTGGCAGTCAGCTTCTCCAGCAGTTGATCACGCGCCTCGAGCGCTTCGCGATTTTGCCGTGCCTCGGTGATATCAATGGCAATACCCAGGTAACCAACCAGTTGCTCATCGGCATCGCGCACACCGGTGACAATCAGATTGACCACCAACTGGCTGCCATCCCGGCGCACGTAAGTCCATTCACGCTCGACATGCCCATGTTCGCCATCGGCCTCGGCAACAAACACCTCGAAGCCACTGACGGATCGACCCAGCAGCATGCCCAGCTCCTGCGAGCGCTGCTGCACTTCTGCAGCCAAGTGGATACGTTCAGGTGTTGCCCGACCAACAAGCTCCTCGGCGCGATAGCCAAGCATACGCTCGGCGCCGACATTGAAGGTCTGGATAACACCGTCCAGATCGGTGGCAATGATTGCTACCTGAGTGGCCGAATCGAGTACGCCACGCAACTGGCTATTGACCTGTGCCAGTTCGCCCTCTCGCTGACGCAGTGCTGCGGTTTTTTCACGGACCAGCACCTGAGCACGCTGGCGCTGACTGACCAGGCTGAAGAGTAATGCGGCCAATAGCAGAGACAGTAATATTCCGGCCGTCAGGACGATAGCCAAACCACCCGGCGTGCTATTGGCACGCAGAAACTCCTCGCTGGGCCTGATAGTCAAGGCATAGCGCCGATCTGCCAGCTGCAACTCCCCGGTCAACAGCAAGACGCTCTCCCGGGCTGGCTGCTGAGGCGAGCGATAGTGCAATTTCTGACCATCCAGCTCACTAATGTCCTGAAGTTCAAGACTGAGCGCGAGGGTACCCTGGTCGTTTTCATACCTGCCGAGCAACTGACGCAGACTAAAAGACGCCAACACATAGCCGCGCAGTGCGTCGCCCTGGCGCTGTGATACTGCGGTAGGCATGGCTCCCCGATAGACCGGCACAACCAGATTTAGACCTTCTTCAGCATCTGAAGTGGCGAGGAAGCGAATGATGCCGGAGGCCGCCATGCCACCACTGCGTCCTGCGCGGCGCAGGGTGTCCAGGCGTTCGGGGAGCGCGGCAATATCCAGGCCCAGGGCCTGCTCATCCTTCAGGTGACGGGAATCGATGAACAGAATGGGGTAGTACTCGGCGCGATTCCCGGCGGGCTGCAGCACACCGCGACTGACAATATCGCGGATCTGTAGGCCAGGAACACCAAGAGCGGCAGCGCTCTGCTCGAAGGCTTGGCGCTGTTCGTCAGTCACCCTTGGCAGCCAGGCATAGGAAAAAGCCTGTTGCGGCAGGTCATGCACATAACCCGCAAACTCACTACGGGTTACTTGATCTGCATGGACGAAAAAACGGCGGATGCCATCGAGCTCATCCATGTGCGCAGTAAAGCTATTCTGCATGGCCCTGGCGCGATCCTTGGCCACCGCGTCGAAACGCAGCTCCAGCTGCCGTTCATAGAAGCTGTGCAACAGGGCACCGAGACCAACTGTCAGGGCCAGGCCGCCCAGGCAAACCGTTACAGACAACAGCCAGGCCGTCGATGTGTCCCGCAGGAATTTAACAACCTCGGGCGAGTTACTGCGCAATGCCAACATGCAAGCTCGCTAATCTGAGACTGACATTCCCTGTCAACCAACTGCCAGTGCAGCGTTGAGTGTCAATAAATATGAGATTAGCGTGCCATCAGTTTCCAGGCACGGTGAATCTTCTGGTTCCGCGCAAAATCCGGGTCAATGGTACTGGCGCTGATTTCCTCGACCACATAACGCGCAGCCAAGCCTTCATCCAGCTGGAACTTGCGGAAATTGTTGGAGAAATACAGCACGCCACCTGCGGCCAGGCGATTCATCGCCAGGTCGAGCAACTGCACGTGGTCACGCTGCACATCAAACACTCCTTCCATGCGCTTGGAGTTGGAGAAGGTCGGTGGATCGATGAAGATCAGTTCGTACTCGCCGCGATCGGCTTCCAGCCAGGCCATTACATCGCCTTGCTCCAGACGATTTTTGTCGGAGAAGCCGTTGAGGCTCAGGTTGCGCCGCGCCCAGTCTAGGTAGGTTTTCGACAGATCGACGCTGGTGGTGCTGCGCGCCCCACCCTTGGCCGCGTGCACACTGGCCGTGGCGGTGTAGCAGAACAGGTTAAGGAAACGCTTGCCGGCGGCTTCCTTCTGGATACGCAGGCGTAGCGGCCGGTGATCGAGGAACAGGCCGGTATCCAGGTAGTCGGTGAGGTTTACCAGCAGCTTGACGCCACCTTCGCTGACCTCCATGAACTTGCCCTGGGTTGCCTGACGCTCGTACTGCTTGGTGCCGGTCTGCCGCTCGCGGCGTTTGATCACCACCCTGTCCTGCGGCACACCGAGAGCTACGGGAATGGCTGCCAGTGCATCGAGCAGACGGGTTTGTGCTTTGTCGGGATCGATCGAACGCGGCGGCGCGTACTCCTGTACATGCACCCAATCCTGATACAGGTCGATAGCCAGGGCGTACTCGGGCATGTCCGCGTCATACAGGCGGTAGCACTGGATATCGGCCTTGCGCGCCCACTTGCCGAGTGTCTTGAGGTTCTTCTGCAGGCGATTGGCGAACATCTGCCCGCCTTCAGAAAGACGCGCGGCCTGGCTGGCCTGGGCCACGGCTGGCTGCTGTTCGGCGTTGTCATCAGCATTGTGGGTATGGCTGGTGCGGCGTTCGCCGGTGACAAACTGCTCCGGCAGGATCTTGAACAGTAAGAGCTTGCACGGTAGCGCGCCATTCCAGAAGGCGTATTGCTTGTGGCTGCGCAGGCCCATGCGCTTGCCCAGTTCGGGCGCGCCGGTGAATACCGCCGCCTCCCAGTTCAGGCAGCTCTGGCGCAGGCGCTCACCGAGATGCTGGTAGAGATAGAGCAGGCTCGCTTCATCCCCCAGGCGTTCGCCATAGGGCGGGTTACTGACGACCAGACCGGTCTGGTTCTGATCCGGACGCGGCTCGAAGGTGGCCAGTTCGCCCTGGTAGACCTTGACCCAGTCGCCCATGCCGGCGCGCTCGATGTTGTTGCGCGCCGGCTGGATCAGGCGCGGATCGGCCTCGTAACCGCGAATCCACAGCGGCGGCTTACTCAGGCCGATGGCGGAACGCTCTTCAGCCTCGGCATGCTGTTTCTTCCACAGGGTCGGGATGTGCCCCAGCCAGTGAGTAAAACCCCACAATTCACGCTTGAGGTTGGGCGCCTGGTCAGCAGCAATCAGCGCCGCCTCGACCAGAAAGGTACCAACGCCACACATCGGGTCGGCCAGGGCGCCGCCGGCTGCAGCGATACGCGGCCAGCCAGCGCGGATCAGCACCGCAGCCGCCAGGTTTTCCTTCAGCGGTGCCGCGCCCTGCTGCAAGCGGTAGCCGCGCTGGTGCAGGCTATGTCCGGACAGATCCAGCGACAGCACCGCCTCGCCACGGTCCAGACGCAGATGAATGCGCAGATGCGGATCGATCTTGTCGATGGATGGGCGCGTGCCATCGGCCGTGCGCAGCTTGTCGACAATGGCGTCCTTGACCTTCAGCGCACCGAAGTGGGTGTTGTCGATACCCGAACCATTACCACTGAACTCCACGGCCAGGGTGCCAGATGGCTCCATATGCTCGGCCCAGTCCACCTCCAGTACGCCCTGGTACAGCGACTCGGCGTCCTGCACCGGGAAGCGCCGCAGCACCAGCAGCACCCGGTTGGCCAGACGCGACCAGAGGCACAGGCGATATGCCACCTCAAGACCGGCGAAACCCCGCACGGCGGCGGTCTGTTCACGCACCTCTTCCAGGCCCAGGCCCGCGGCCTCTTCGGCCAGCAGGCTTTCCAGGCTTTTCGGGCAGGTAAGGATCAGTTCGTAACGGTCCGACATGTGACTTCCAGTAAAAGTGGCGGCTTGTTAGCCAAAATATGTGACAGAACGTCGCTATGCGACCCTTCGTCGGAATAAGCACTGCTCGCAGACGCGAGGTTTTCGCAATGGCCCATAGCCGCCATCCCTCGCCGCGACTCCCACGCTCCGTGGGTTTGCGTTGAAAAGCCGAAAAACTTCGCTTTCGGCTTATGGCCCTAGCATCAAATGCATTACGTCCTTATGACAAAACGATCATTCACAGGCCCCAACGCATTCGATAGAAATCAACTCAGGTTGATGCCGCAACGGCATCGACAGGCAGTCCGCCACGCCGGCAGCGGACTCCAGCGGCAGAACGTTTCTGCCTGGCTCCAATCGGGAGCCTCAAGGACATAACAGTCAACAAGTGAGGGCAACACCCTATGAGAAGACTTAAGCGTGATCCGATGGAACGAGCTTTCCTGCGCGGCTATCAGAACGGCATTCATGGCAAATCCCGCGACATGTGTCCTTTCACTCATCCCACCACACGCCAAGCCTGGATTAACGGCTGGCGCGAAGGTCGCGGCGACAACTGGGACGGATTGACCGGCACCGCTGGCATCCACCGACTCAACGAACTGCACGCCGTCGGCTGAATTAGGATCACCACCCGACTTCACCAGGCCGTCCCATCCGGACGGTGGGCGCAAGCCCAGGGGCCCCTCAGGGGGCCTTTTTATTGCCTGTAGGCGCGAGCTTTACTCGCGGAACAGGCAGATTTAGCAGTACGACCTAGCCCAGCTTTTATTCTTTCGGCAAGGCAGCGATGGCATCCACCGCCTCGCGAATCAGCGCCGGCCCCTTGTAAATGAAGCCCGAGTAGATCTGCACCAGACTGGCTCCGGCGGCGATTTTCTCAGCCGCGTGAGCCCCTTCGGTAATCCCGCCCGCAGCAATGATCGGCAGACGACCCTTGAGCTCGCCAGCCAGCACCTTGACCGTGTGCGTGCTCTTCTCGCGCACCGGCGCACCGGACAGGCCACCCGCCTCATTGCCGAACGGCAGGCCTTCTACGCCTTCGCGGCTAAGTGTGGTGTTGGTAGCAATCACCGCATCCATGCCGGTCTCCAGCAGCGCCTGGGCAACCTGCACGGTTTCTTCATCGGTCATATCCGGGGCAATCTTGATCGCCAGCGGCACACGTTTGCTGTATTGCTTGGCCAGGTCTTCCTGACGCTGGCGCAAGGCTTCGAGCAACTGCTTGAGTGAGTCACCGAACTGCAGGCTGCGCAGGCCAGGCGTATTCGGCGAGCTGACATTGACCGTGACATAGCTGGCGTGGTCATAAACCTTGTCCAGACAGATCAGGTAGTCATCCACCGCCCGCTCGACCGGCGTATCGAAATTCTTGCCGATATTAATGCCCAGCACACCCTTGTACTTTGCCGCCTGTACCCGTGCCAGCAGATGATCGACGCCATGATTGTTGAAACCCATGCGATTGATGATCGCCGTCGCCTCAGGCAGGCGGAACAGCCGCGGCTTGGGATTGCCCGGCTGCGGGCGTGGCGTTACGGTGCCGATCTCGACGAAGCCAAAACCGAGCTGGGCAAAGCCGTCGATGGCGTCGCCGTTCTTGTCCAGCCCCGCAGCCAGACCAACCGGATTGGCGAATTCGAGGCCCATGACCCGCACCGGCAGGCTCGCCGGCGCCTTGTTCAGCAAGCCATTGAGACCCATGCGGCCACCGGCGCCGATCAGATCGATGGACAGTTCGTGGGACGTTTCCGGAGACAGGCGAAACAGTAGCGCGCGGGCCAGGTCATACATGGGCAGGTCGGCTCGGTTAGAGTGGCAGTGGGAAGCAGGCCGCGATTATAGCCGTCACCACTAGCCTCAGGCGAGGCAAGCAGGTAATAAGGTGGGCAAAGACCGCGCTTAGAACCTGTTTACGATCTTTTGCACTAGAACCAGACAAGGCACAACGACCAACGGGAGTAACAGCCGCAGGCTGACCCGTAGGGTGAGCGCCAGCGAATCAAACAGCCAAGGAAGCGGGGTTTACGAGTTGTAGATGAGCATGACTGGTTACACTCGCCCTTCGGGTCGCGCTGACGCACGATAGCCGCAAGCGGCTTGCCGAGGCTGTTTTCAACGCCGTATGGCCACGGACAGAAGATCGTAAACAGGTTCTTATTGCAGTTGGCGCAGCTCCAGCAGCTCGCCGGCAGCACTGAACTCAAGCGCGAACACCCCATAGATACCATCGTGACGCAGAAAGGGCCGCAAATGATGGGCCGGCAAGCTAACCTTGCGACCATCGCGGCTGAACAACAACACCCGGTTGGCGCGCCCCTGGTAAACGGCGCGAAAGCGCTCTGCAGACAGAGCGATATCCAGCACGAGGCTGGGCATGGAGGCTACCTCATCGTGATTTACCCGATTCTGCCACAGCGGCTGTGGCTTGCAGAGCCCGAACAGGCCGGTCTTGAGCGTCTGACTAGTGCGCACCGGCAGCAGCTCTGCCACACTGGCACCAACGTCCCAGGAATACGCTGCGGCTCATGAGTCAGTCCGAATCCACTAGCAACCTCGCATCACGGCTTTCGGCCCTCGCGCAGCGCCTGGGTTTGAGCGGTCGCGTGCCACGCCTGGTATTCGAGCGCTCACGCGCCCTGCGCCTGCCGTTCCAGCCACTGCCGATAACCGCAGACAGTATCTGGTGGCTGGCCGGCCCGCCCCTGCAGCGCCTGGTCAATCTGCCACGCGACGCCCTCTCCGGACCGGTACAAGAAGACAAGGCACAAGCCCGCGCCGTGCTGATGCGTGTAATTGAGCTGGAGCAAAAGACCTTCCCGGATTTTGACCTGCGTCGCATCAACGGCTTGTGCAGCCCGCCTCCGGATATGGACGGAATCTTCAGCAGTTTTGAAGAGTTCGCCGCCACCCAGACCTGCCGCAGCGTGCGCATCATCAGTTACAAGGATTTCCTCAAAACCATCAGCACCGCCCTGCCACGCTTCCTCGCGGGCGAGCCGATCGAACTGTGCCAGGCCAGCTGGTATGGCGAACGACTGTTCTGGGCCTCCGAGCAGTACGGCGAGTCCTTTGCCTGCGCCATTGCCTATGCGCGCCTGCGCGGTCTGGAGGTCAATCTGCCGGCGCAACTGACACGTTACCGTATCAGCCAATACGGCCTGGACGAACTGAAACAGCAGTACCACATGCTGGCCATGCCAGTGCAAGCCTGGAGCGATCCAGCGTTCATGGGGCTGCTGCTGGACAACCACCTGCCCTATGCGCGCCTGTCACTGCTGCGTAATCCAGGCGCGCCGGAGTTTCTTCTGCTACCCAAAACCTCTGCCGAGGCCAATGCGCTGGGCGAAGGCCTGCGGCTGGCCGGTGCGCCAGATGTCGTGAGCTATATCGAGCAGTTGCACAAGCGCACAGCCGGCTAGTCCAGCATCGCAGCCAGGCCAGTGTGATCGGGAAGAATTGCAGGAAGAAAATCAGGTACCGGCCGACCCTTGGGCCAGCCGGCGTGGAGTTACTTGTACCTAGCGAGGACTGGCGCGCACCTCCTGAGTCACGCCCCAACCATCCAAAACTCCGCCAAGCGGCAAGACCAGCGACTCCAGGTCTTGCTCGAAATCACCAATGCCTGCATGGGTGGCGTACATTACCTTGCTCACCTGCAGGTGCCAGGCGCCGTCATCACGCACGCTGACCTGGGCATTCAGTGATTCACCACGAAACGAACCTGCTACCTGCCTAGCCCGCTCCTCGTCGGGAAAGATGGCATAGAACTCGATAGGATGGACGCGAGCGAAGTCGAACCCCCCTTCCTTCATGCGGCGCAGAACATTGTTGCTGACATCTTCCAGAATGACTGTGCTCATCTAACGACCTCCTCTCAGGCGATTGATAGACCGCGGCCGGCACCTCTGGCCGACCAGGCAGCACCAGACGGTGCCGCACGAGACCCACGCCAGGGATAACCCTGACGGTGACGCACACAGAGACAGAAGCGTGTTGCACTCGAAGACTGGTTTGGCAGAACGCAAACCGGAAGCCTCATTGGCAGAGTAGCCTCCGCCTAGAACAGCTGTCGCCTGGATAATCGATCAAATTGTTACCGCGGCGACAAACGGAGCGGCAACCCTTACGCTCGGCTGAGCCGTTGCATGATCAAACGATTCAACCAGGCTGGCGAAACCTGCCCACTCCAGTACATCAGCTTGAACAGCCAGTGGATCGGCCGATGCACCTGCGACTGCCGGGCCTGCAGCCAAACGGCTGTGGCAATGTCCTCGGCGCTCAGTTTGACACCCAGGCGGCGCAGTGCCGGTGGCTCGAAGCGCTGACTGTCGACCATCGGCGTGCGCACGAACGGCGGCATCAGGTCGCCAACGCGGATGCCGTGGTGTTGCCACTCCAGCTCCAGGGCTTCGGTCAGGCCACGCACGGCGAATTTGGAGGCCGAGTAGCTGACCATGTGCGGCGTACCATAAAGGCCCGAGGCCGAGCCCATGTTGATCACCTGCGCGTTGCGAGTCGCCTTCAGATAAGGAAAGGCCGCGTGGGTCATCTGCAGCAGGCCGAGCACGTTGATCTGCAGGATGCGTGCATGTTCCTCCAGGCTGATCTCCTCGAAGTGGCCAAAACGCAGCACCCCGGCGCAATTGAACAGCAGGCGCAGCTGTCCACCGTGCTGTGCGGCAAAATCGGCCAGGGCCTCGCGCACGGCCCCAGGATCGGCCACATCCAGCTCGGCATGCCAGACACCACCCAGCTCGGCGGCCAGCTCAGCCAAGGCGCGGTGGTTGATATCCAACAGGCCGACGTGCCAGCCGCGCGAATGAAACAACCGTGCGGTGGCCGCACCGATACCCGACGCAGCGCCCGTGATCAGAATAGTGTTCATCGGCAACCTCGCTGGCGAAGAAAGTCGAGCACCCGCTGCAGGGCCTGATCGGCACTGGGCAGCAGTCCGCAGTTGATCTGGAACACGTGCCACTGCCGCTGATACAACTCCAGCTGGCAAGCCACACCCGCCGCCATCGCGCGTTCGGCCAGCAGCTGGCTCTGACGCAGGAGAATCTCGTCCTCGCCGACCTGCACCAGCAGCGGCGGCAAGCCCTGCAGCTCAGCATAGAGCGGCGATAGCGCTGGATCACGCCGATCCATGCCCGCCGGGCAGTATGCCGAGACGCCCTGCTCCAGCCAGGCTTGCTGAAGTAGCGGATCACCGGCGGGGGGCTGATGCAACGTGGCACCACTGACATCGGTGACCGGTGAAAAACACACCAGTGCCGCCGGCAATGGCAGGCCCAATTCGCGCACACGCAATGCAGTAGCCAGGGTCAGGTTGCCGCCAGCCGAATCACCAGCGATGACAATACGCGCAGCAGGCTGGCCCTGGGCGAGCAGCGCGCGATAAGCCGCCAGTGCATCGTCGCCCGCCGCCGGAAACGGCTGCTCCGGCGCCAGGCGGTAGTCCAGGGCACAGACACGCATAGCGCCATGCCGAGCCAGATAACTGGTGAGGCTACGGTGAGTCTGCGCCGCACCAACAATAAAAGCGCCGCCATGCAGGTAAAGCACCACCCAGCCGTTGTCCTGCTCTGGCCGCAACCACTCGCAGGGCACGCCGCCCAGCTCGCCGCGGTCGATACGCACGCCACGGCAAACAGGCGTGATTCGGGTAAACAAGCCCAACAGCCGACGCTGAACCTGGGCACTCACCCGCGGCTGAAAGAAACTGCGAAACAGCAGCCAGGTAAAACCACGCAACACTGGCGCGACTAGGCGCTGGTGCCAGCCGGCGGGTGGTGGTAACTCAACGTACCAGGTCATAGTCGCTCCAGTCCGGCTGACGGGTGTGCAGGCGATAGCTGAAGGTAAAGCCGGACCAGTTATTGGTGTGCTTGCCGGCCGCATTCTTGTACCAGCTGTTGCACCCCTGCTCCCACACCGAATGCTCGATATCGTGCTGCAACCGCTGGTTCCAGGCCTGCTGCACCGGCGCCCGCACATCGAGGTAGCGCACACCCTGTTGCAGTTGCTGCAGGCAGCTCAGCACATAGGGGAACTGACTTTCGAGCATATAAATGATCGAGTTGTGGCCCAGGTTGGTATTCGGCCCGTAGAGAATGAACAGGTTAGGAAAGCCGTTGACGCTGATGCCCTTGTAGGCCTCGGCGCCCTCCTTCCAGGCCTGGTTCAGCTCGCGGCCACCGAGACCGCAAATGCGCATGGGCGCGAGGAAATCGCTGGCGGCAAAGCCGGTGCCATAGATCAGCACATCCGCCGCATGCTCATGGCCATCGGCGGTGATCACCCCGTGCTCGCTGACTTCACGGATCGCCTGGTTGACCACCTCCACCTGCGGTTGCGCCAGGGCCGGGTAGTAGTCGTTGCTGATCAGGATGCGCTTGCAACCCAGCGGGTAATCCGGGGTCAGTTTGCTGCGCAACGCAGGATCGGCCACCTGGCGCCGCAGGTGGCGGAGAAAACTGCTGCGATACAGTTTCATCAGCCCCGGCAAGACGAAGAAGGCCACGCCGCGGGCCTCGTGATAGAGGTACTGCAAAGCTCTGTCGAGTTTCTGCGTCCACGGAAAGCGCTGCATCAGCGCTAGCTCGAAGCGACTGTAAGCGCGGTCCGGCTTGGGCAGCACGTAGGCGGCCGTGCGCTGGAACAGGGTTAGTTGCTGCACCTTGGGCACAATTTCGGGGACGAACTGAATGGCGCTGGCGCCGGTGCCGATCACCGCCACGCGCTTGCCGCTCAGGTCGACATCATGGCGCCAGCGCGCCGAATGGAAGCTCTCTCCGGCAAAGCGCTCGATACCGGCAATCTGCGGGTAAAGCGGCCGGTTGAGCTGGCCGCAGGCACTGACCAGCGCCCGCGCACTGAACTGCGCGCCATCCAGTGTGGTAACCCGCCACAGCGCTGCCGGCTCATCAAACCAAGCCTCACTCACCTCGCTGTTGCAGCGAATGTGCGATAGCAGCTGGTACTTGGCGATGCACTGCTGCACATAGGTGAAGATTTCCGCCTGCGGGGCAAAGCGCCGGCTCCAGTCGATCTTCGGCTCGAAGGAAAAGGAGTACAGGTGCGAGGGCACGTCGCACGCCGCGCCGGGATAATCATTGTCGCGCCAGGTGCCGCCAGCCTGGGCGGCCTTCTCCAGGATCAGAAAGTCGTCACTGCCCTGCTGGCGCAGGCGCATGGCCAGGCCCAGCCCGGCAAAGCCGGAGCCGATGATCAGCACGCCCAGGGGCGTCTGCTCAGGAGTGTTGTTGTTCATTGTTATCTCCATAAACCGCGATAAAGCGATGAGCAGATCCTACGTACCGCGCGGCTCCGGAGTTATGGCATAGTCGGCCATAAAATTGTGACTTTCGGACAAATTACCATGACTGCCTCGCCCCACTGGCCCGTCCGACGCAGCGCCATCAGTGTGCAACTGCTGGCCCAGTTCGGTCTCGACCAGGGCCTGTCGCTCGATGCTTGCCTCGCCGGCACCGGCCTGAGCTGGCACCTGCTGGCCGACCCTGCCAATGAGATTGCCGCCGAACAGGAGCTGTTATTGATCCGCAATCTGGCCAGCGCCCTCGGCGATCGGCCCGGTATCGGCCTGCTGGCGGGCAAACGCTACCAACTGAACACCTACGGCATCTGGGGCTTTGCCCTGCTCAGCAGCCCGACCTATCGCGACGCCGCACGCCTCGGTCTGCGCTACCTCGACCTGACCTACGCGTTCCACGGCATGCAGTTGGAGGAACATGGCGACGAAGCGCACCTGCTGCTGGACGACCGCGCCGTGCCGGAAGACTTGCGCACATTCATCCTCGAACGCGACCTGGGCGGCATGCTCAATGCCCAGCGCGAGTTGATCAATGCGCCCCTGCCGATTCGCCGTGTCGACCTGCGCATTTCCGCCCCCGTCGACCCCAGCCTGTACCTCAGCGAGATCGGCGTGCTGCCGAACTTCGACCAACCCTGCAACCGCTTCGTGGTCGATCGCCACCTGCTCGACCGCCCCCTGCCCGGCGCCAACCCGCGTACGGTGGCGCTGTGCGAGCAGCAATGCCAGCTGCTACTGGACAAGCGCCGCCAATGCAGCGGCCTGACCGGCCGGATTCGCAGTCTGCTGCTCAGCCGCCCCGGCCGCCTGCCCGACATGGAGGAAGTCGCCACCAGCCTGCACATGAGCTCACGCACCCTGCGCCGGCGCCTGGACGACGAAGGCAGCAGCTTTCGCAACCTGCTGGAAGAAGTACGCCAGGCGCTGGCCGAAGAACTGCTGGCCACCGGCGGCTTGAACCTGGAAGAGATTGCCGAGCGCCTGAGCTATGGCGAAGTGTCCAACTTCATCCACGCCTTCAAACGCTGGAAAGGCGTACCGCCGCGCCAATACCGCCAGCAATGAAGGCCGGCATGCGGCACCCCGTCCGCCTTAAAATGCCCTCCCCCAGGGAACATCCAACCCTCACTCCGGTTTGCTGTCCCGCACCCCGGCAGTGTTGTCCAGCAGGCTCTGAGTCGCGACCTGCAGAAACGCCTCCAGACGCTGCTGCAGCTGGGCCTGGGCTGGGTCGTTGGTAAGCAGATCGACCTTGGCTCCAGCGCCCAACTGGTAGTCATACAGCCGCGGCGCCAGGCCCTTGGGCTGCACCAGGATCTTCGAGCCGCTGACGATGGCCACGGTCTGGTCGCTGCCGGACGGCTTGATCACCCCTACGCCCTTATCGCCCGCAGGCAGGCTGAGCAGGTCGCGGCCCCAGCACTGCTGGCGCATCGGGCCACCGAGGCGGCCCATGATGGTTGGCACCACATCGACCTGGGTACCCACGGTGTCGCGCTGGGCACCGAATTTTTCGCGGATGCCCGGAGCGATCAGCAGCATGGGCACATGGTGGCGGAACAGGTCCATCTCGGTGAGTTGCCCGCGGCTGCCGAAACCATGATCGCCAACCACCACGAACAGGGTGTCCTTGAAGTACGGCTGCTGGCGCGCCTTGGCGAAGAACTGGCCCAGCGCCCAATCCGAATAGCGCATGGCGGTCAGGTGTTCGTTGGACGAGCCCTGGTCGGTGACCGGGGCGACCGGCAAGTCCTTCGGCAAGGCATAGGGTGTGTGGTTGGAGAGGGTCTGCAACAGTGCATAGAACGGCTTGTTCGGGTCCAGTTTGGCCAGCTCGGCGGCACCGCGGTCGAACATATCCTGATCGGAAACGCCCCAGGTCGGGTCCATGAACACCGGGTCAACGAAATCCTCGCGACCGATGAAGTTGCGCATGCCCTGATTACTGAAGAAGCCGGACTGGTTGTCCCACTGGAAGTTGCCGTTGTAGACGTAGAGGTCGTCGTAGCCACGGGCGCTGAGCAGTTGCGGCAGGCCGGAGAACTGATGGCTGCCTTCCGGCGTGCGCATCAGGTACTCGAAACCCGGCAGGTTGGGGAAACAGGCCATGGTGGCAAACATGCCCTGGTGGGTGTGGGTGCCGTTGGAGAAGATACGACTGAACAGCAGCCCTTCCTCACTCAGGCGATCAAAGTTCGGCGTGATGCCGGCATCGCTGCCCAGCGCCCCGACCCAGCGCCCGGCGAAGCTTTCCATAAGAATCACCACCACATGACGGATCGGCAAGGTGCCGGCCTCTGGGGGCTGGAAGTCACGGCGCACGGCAGCCGTGTCGGCATCGACCAGCGTGTCGTGCTCGCCGAGCAGCATGCCACGCACCGTCTGCAGGGCCTCGGCCGGCGGCTGGGTGGCCTTCCAGGCATTGTCGCGGTGGCTGGAGAAGCTGTTTTTCGCCGCATCGACCAGGGTCAGCGTGCCATTGAGCCCAAGGTGGTTGGCAAACATCGAATCCGTGGTAAAGGCATCGCCCCAGCGCAGCGGTGGGCCTTGTTTGAGCGTACCGCGCGCGGCGATCACCGCCAGCAGCAGGCAGACCACGAATACGCCAATTCGCCAGTACCAGAGCGGCTCCGGCTGCGTGGTAGCCGCACGGGTGCTGTGCTCGATCAGCATAAACAGCCAGGCCAACGCTAGCGTTGCCAGGCTCCAGGCCAGCAGGTAGCGCAGCACCGGGAAGCCATGCCAGAGCATGCTCAGTACGGTGCCCAGATCCTCTTCCAGATACTGAAACACCAGGCTATTGAGGCGCTGATGGAACTCGCGATAGAAGTCCAGCTCGGTCACACCGAGAAACAGGGTCAGGCTGGCAAACAGCGTCAACCAGGCCACATGCAGCCGCCGAGCGGCCATCGCCCGCGGGCTCAGCAGTGACAACAGCAGCGGCGCGCAGGCATACACCACCAGACGCAGATCGAAGCGCAAACCGTTGGCGAAGGCTTCGACGAACTGCATGAGCGGCGTGCTACCGATCTGCTCGTGGTTATAGGCCAACAGCGCTAGCCGCAGCAGCGAGTACATCAGCATCAGCAGCAAGGCGCTGGCGACGGTGAATGCAAGGTGACCGGTCAACCTGGACTGATAGAAACGAACAGGTACAACCTGCTGATCGAGAGCTTTCGCATAAGACATGACAGGGGTAATCCAGACGAGGGTAAGCGAGCGACCGGGCCAAAAGCGCGGTGCAAATACCTACTTATGTTGAGCAAAAGCCCGTGAAAATTTTGTCGAACCGCCTGACAGACCCCATAGGCACCTGCTAGGTTCAGCCCCCTTTAAACGGAACAGTTCTTCAGCAAGGAAGCCACATGCGCAGCATTTCTCTATTCGCCCTCCTCGGCTGCTGTACGCTGGTCAGCGCCGATGGCCTGCAACTGCAACGTCAGGAAGGTTTCAAGGCGTATTACAGTGGTAGCGTGACGGTTGCCGGCCAGTTCCAGTTTTTCGCCGAAGACGAGTTCAATCACGGCCTCTGTTTCTACCCGCAAGGAGGCAGTGCAGCACTGATTCCGCGCAGCGCCGAGGATGAGCGCATGCCCTGGTTCTGCTTCAGCAATCAGCAGCAGGCCTTCACCCTGCTTCAGGTGCCATCGTCATTGCCGGCCGGGTTCTGTAGCGCCGAAGGCAGTGCACAGTTGAGGATCTCCCACTACATGACCGACACCACCCCTTCTGAGGTTTCGGACATGGCGCACCTGGAAAGCGTCCTGCAAGCCAAACCGTTACGCCTGCTACCCTGCGAGTAGTCGCCCTGAGCATCAACTGACAGACACCACTGCTCCTCTGCAATACGTGCTGCGTGCTTGATGACGAATACGCCGTTCCTGCAGGTTTTTTGGTCAGACACTTGGCAAAATTCCCTAGAAACCGCGTGGCTACTGGCTTGCGTGGTTCAGAGAAAGCGCGTGCTTCGTCGCCAATCGGTCGCCGCCAAGGCCTTGGCGCTGTACCCTCCACGTAGGCCATATGCCAGCAATCGAGTAATCCAAGCTGCACGCTGCCCGCCAGCGCTCTGCTCAAGTGCTCAGCATCCACGGCCGATACTGTCGATAACCCAATAAGAACGGAGCCCCCATGCAACAGGGCCTTTTAGCGATCTTCATGCCACAGACCAAACTCAGTCCCAGTGAGGAGCTGCTGAGTCGCATGCTGGCCTTCTTTGCCTTTTGCGGCCTGGTTATCGGCCTGTACAGCGGCATCAAGTGGGGACGCCTGGGCAATGACGCGCTGATGCAGGGCTCCTTTCTGCTGATCATCGGCATGCCTCTCGCCTTGCTGGCCCTGCGCAATGCCTGGCTGCCGACGCGCGGCGTGGCCAACTTCGCCATGGCACTGATCAGCAGCTACGCCATGATCCTCATCTACCACCTGGGTGGCCTGCACTCGGCGCATATCTTCTGGCCACTGGTGGTCATCGGCTTTGCCTATCTGCTGCTCGGTGGCCGCAGTGCGGCCTTCTGGGCGCTGTGGCAGATGGTGTTCGTGTTCTGGCTGATTCGCCTGCAACGCAGCGGCGTCGAACTGCCAAACTTCGAGCTGAGCCCGCGTGACGCCATGCTCAACGAATACTCGGGCTACATGCTGCCAGTGCTGACCATGTGGCTGGCCCAGTGGTACAGCTCCAAGGTGCGCCAACAGGCCCTCGACGGCGCCCAGCAGAACCTTGACGAAGCCGAGCGCGTGGGCAAGGCCGCCACGGCTGGCAGCCAGCAGTTGGCCGCCCTGCTCGATGAAGTGCGCCACAGCGCCAGCGACCTGCGCCAGCTCTCCGTGCAGCTGTACCAGACCCTGGACAGCATGCGCCAGCGCTGCCAGAGCATCGACGGCGACGTGCAGCAGCAGTCCGATGCCATGCAGCAGCTCGACCTGGCAGTGCATCAGGTGCTGGACGACCTTGCCGAAAGCACCGCGCAAATGCAGCAGCTGAGCCAGGATACCGAGCACAGCAGCAACCAGGTCACCAGCTGCGCCCAGCGCATGCAGGATGCCCAGCAGAGCATGCAGGCCATCCAGCAGAGCAACCAGCGCATCGCCGAATCCATGCAGATGATCAGTGCCATCGCCCAGCAGACCAATCTGCTGGCGCTCAATGCAGCCATCGAAGCGGCCCGCGCCGGTGAGCACGGCCGCGGCTTCGCGGTGGTCGCCGATGAAGTACGCAGCCTGTCGCAGCGCAGCAACCAGACGGCCGATACGGTACAGAGCGTACTCGGCCAGTCCGAACAGATCGTCAACACCGGCGCCAACCAGGTCAGCAACGTCGGTGAAGCCCTCAGCGAAAACGCTGCTCTGACCGCCAACCTGTCCGGTGCCATCCTCCAGCACAGCCAGGCCCTCGACCAGGCTCACCGCCAGCTGGCTCAGGTACGCGACAACAGTGCCGCCCAGCGTGAGGCCAGCCTGCGTCAGCGCCAGGCCAGCGCCGAACTGCTCGACGCCCAGGAATCATTGGTCGGATTAGGCGAACGTCTGGAGCAACTGTCACAGCAACTGCATCAGCGGGTGGCCGCGCAGCAGTAAGGCTACTCTCTGCCGTAAAGGAGCCCGCGCTATCGCGGGCTCTTTCGTTCAGGGTGGCGGCTGGCGCAGATAACGCCGGGTAAGATCCGCGCCAATCTGTTCGCGTTGCGCGGTCAGGGCACGCCAGAAGTCCTCGGCCAGCTCGGGATAGGAATTGTAGAACTGGTGCGAGAGTGGCAGATACCAGTCGGTTTCCAACAACGGCTGGGGCAGGAACATCAGTTGCTCCTGCAGTTGCAGACGCTCGATCAGTTCAAGGGCGATCTCGCGTTCCAGCACATAGCCATCCAGGCGCCCCGCCGCGACCAGTTTGAGCGCAGCAGCCTGCGGCAGCGACTCGCTGGCGAGCACGCCGAGTTCGCGCAATCGCTGACTGGTGGCATAGCCCAGCGGCGCCCCCACGCCATGGCGCACGCCGGCAAAGTGCTGGCCATCCCAGCTCAGCGTGCTGCCTGGGCGCACGATGATCGGGTACTGGACACGCCATAAGCGCCGATTGGCGTCGACCGTGCTCTGCTGCTGAGGATTTCGACCGGGGTAACGCCCCCAGAGGTCGCGATCGGCCTGCCAGACGGCAATGAACAAGCCATCGCTGCCGCCTTGCTGCACCTCATGCACACAACGTTTCCAGGGTTGCTGGTGCAGATCCAGACGTAACTTGGCCTGGTAGGCCGCCTGCTGGATCAGCTCGATAATCAGACCTGGCGCTTCGGTCGGCGTCTCTGCAGGCGGCCGGGTGTAAGGCGGTAGGCCACCAAGTTCATAACAGAGCCTTAGCCGCGGCCAATCTTCCTCAGCGGCGGCGACTGCACTGGACAGGCAACCCAGAACCAGCAGAACCAACACCCGCAGGCTCGCCATGACGACCTTCTCTTGAACACCTGAGATAAGCATGGTGGTACAAACCGCCAACGTCCAGAAACGCGCCAGCCAATTTCACCCCGCCTACCGTTGGTTTTCAGTCGTTACTCGGCTTATTCACCGCCTGCAGCACATACTGCGGCAGGGCAAAAGCCCCCTGGTGGATCTCCGGGTTGTAGTAGCGAGTCACGATGCTGCTGCCGGCATAGCGCTGGCGCAGGGTTTCCAGCGACAGCTTGCGATAGTCCGCATCGGTGCTGCCCCAGGCGAAGGTCATGCTGCCACCGATATAGGTCGGTACTGCGGCCATGTAGAAATGCCAGTCGGCAAACAGGCCATCCATGCGGCTGGCAGTGTTCTGCACCTCACTCAGCTGCATGAACGGTGTGCCGTTCTGCGTGACCAGGATGCCGCCATCATTCAGGCAACGACGGCAGGCCTGGTAGAAGTTCTCGGAGAACAGCACCTCGCCTGGGCCGATCGGGTCGGTGGAGTCGGAGATGATCACGTCGAACTTCTCCGTAGTGCTGGCAACGAAGTTCATGCCGTCATCGATCACCAGGTTCAGGCGTGGGTCTTCATAGGCCCCGCAGGAGTGGTTGGGCAGGAATTCCTTGCACATCTCGACCACAGTGCCGTCGATCTCGACCATGGTGATGCTTTCCACGCTGCGGTGCTTACGCACCTCGCGCAGCATGCCGCCGTCGCCGCCACCAATGATCAACACGCGCCTGGCATTGCCATGGGCCAGGAGCGGCACATGGGTGAGCATTTCGTGGTAGATGAACTCGTCGGCCTCGGTAGTCTGGATCACGCCGTCCAGGGCCATCACCCGGCCCATGCGGGCATTCTCGAAAATCACCAGATGCTGGTGCTCGGTGCGTACTTCATGCAGCAGCTTGTCCATGCGAAAGCACTGGCCATAGCCGTCGTAGAGAGTTTCCTGGTAATCGCTCATGGGTAGTCCCCCGTCGAGGTGGTGAGTACGGACGGACTGTTACCCGCCCATGAAAGGCGCGCATTGTAAGGGCATAACCGGAGTGGCTCCACCGCACGGCTGCAAGCGGATGTGTGAAGCCCTGTACAGAGCGCCTTCCTGCGGTAGACGCCGACAGGAATGGCAGGGTTCAGAAGCTGATTAAACTTAGAACCTGTTTAGGGTCTTTTGAGCTAGAGCCAGGCAAGGCGAAATTGGGCGAGGACGCGGAGTTTACGAGGTGTAAATGAGCAGTCCGAGCCCAATTTCAACGCAGCATGGCCGACGATCAAGAGATCCTAGACTGGTTTTTACAGACGAACGTTGCCACGCGGCCCGGCCAAGGCCCAGATAATCAGGCCAAGCACGGGGAGGAAGACGATCAACAGCACCCAGACCACTTTCATCGTGGTTTCCGCGCTGCTTTTCAGCACATTGATGATCGCCCAGATATCCAGGACGAGAATGACCAGACTCAGCAGACCGCTCAAGGTAGAGCCCATGGAAACACTCCTGTGTGATGGGGTTACCTACCTAGGATAAGCAGAATCCGCTGATGTTCCATTTTCCGGGTCAATCTTGGACAAAAGCGCTTAAAAACGGACACATGCGACATATTTCTATGTTTTCACGACAGGATGTGACTCCAAGGTCAGGTTGCGCCATCAACTGTTCACAGGCCACGGCAATACATGCTTTCGCTGGCCAGATTGCACATTGGGCACCTCTCGGAGAAACAGACCCATGAACACCATGCTCCGCGTCAACGAAGCACTTTTGATTGCCGGCCGCGCCTTCCAGCCGTTCCAGTGTGTCGCCTGGCAGCCGCAGGACGGCACTGGCTTAATCACTCTGGCGGTGATCGACCGTACCAACCGCCGCCTCGGCCAGACTCAGCTGGACAGCCATACCTACGCCGACCCGGCGCAGCTGGCCGATGCACTGGCGCAGTCCCGCGAGCAGATCAGCCGCCAGGGCTACGCTCTCGACCCATGGAGCATGCCGGAGTAAGACTCTCGCACCCCCGGCCTGCCGCCACCGCGAAGCCCCCTCTGCTGCAAGGCCAGGGGACTTCGCTTTTCCACGCCCCACCGCAATCCGCTAAGCTGCCCTCCCGCAACGGCCACTCTGGAGGGACCCATGCCACGCCTGCGCCATCTGCTGCTCTGCCTTCTGTTATCAACACCTTCCCTGAGCGCACATGCCGATGCGCCCCCCAAAGCCCTCGCCGTACAGATCGAACGTCTGGTTGAACTGCTCAGCGACGGATACAGCAGTGGCTATCCGGAAGCCAGCCTGTATCGCTTGGCGGATCCACAACAGCCAGACTCTCTGGCGTTCGCCGTGTTTACCGTGGAAGGCTACGGGGGTGGAAATGGCTACTTGCAGTATCTGGCCGCCTTCCAGCGCGGCCAGGGGCGCGACGGTAAGGAGCACTACCAGTTTATCGACGTGACGTGGATCGGCGGCAAGAGCTTCCGCTCCATCGATGACATCGACGCCATGGAGCTGCTCCCTGCGGGAGGCATGCGGGTGCATCTGTCTGGCATGGCAAATAGCGCAAACGATGCACCTAACTTCCCCAGCCAGCCGCTGCGGGTACAGCGAGATCTGATCCAGGGGCGCTTCCACGACGAAAGCTGAAACCTGGCAAGATCTGTGGGTTTATTGTCATTGTCGCCAAGCAATGCCGCGCGCAGACTGCGCTCATCGACTTGCGAGAATCACCAATGGACCCGTTACGCACGATTGCCTGCCTGATCTACCCCGGCGTGATGAGCCTGGATGTCACCGGCCCGTTACAGGTATTTGCCTCGGCCAATGTCGAGCGCCAGCGCCAGGGGCTGCCAGCCGCCTACCGCCTGCGGGTGCTGGCTGAGCAGCCAGGCCCCATCGCCACCTCCGCAGGTTTTCAGCTGGTTGCCGAGCAGGCCTGGCGCGACAGCGATCCGGCCGCGCTGGATACCCTGCTGATTCCCGGCGGCCTCGGCGAAGTCGAGCAATGCCAGAACCAAGCGTTACTTGAGTGGCTCAGGGCGGCTGAGCCCAGGCTACGTCGCCTCGGCTCCGTGTGCTCCGGCGCGTTGATCCTGGCCGCCGCCGGCCTGCTCGATGGGCACCGGGCGACCACCCACTGGGCCGATGTCGAGGCCTTGCGCGCTTACCCGCAGATCGAGGTGGACGGCAATCGCCTGCACACCTATGACCCCAGTGGGCGCGACGGCGAGGGGCATATCTTCACCTCGGCAGGAGTCACCGCTGGTATTGATCTGGCTCTGGCCCTGGTCGAGGCCGACCACGGCCGCCCGCTGGCCCTGGCGGTAGCGCGACGACTGGTGATGTTTCTGCGTCGCCCCGGCGGGCAGGCACAGTTCAGCGCCCTGCTCACCCCGCAGGCCAACCGCACACCACGCCTGCTCGGCCTGCTCGAGTGGATGGCGCAGAACCTGTCTGCGGACTTGTCGCTGGAAGCCCTGGCCAGCCAGGCCAACCTGTCCAGCCGCAGCCTGTCGCGCCTGTTCGTTCAGGAGCTGGGCATGGGCCCTGGCCGCTACGTGGAGCGCCTGCGCCTGGAAGCAGCGCGCACGCTACTGCAGGACAGCGGCGCCTCGATCAGCACAGTGGCGCGCCTGACCGGCTTCAACCACCCGGAAAACCTGCGCCGCACCTTTCACAAACACCTGGCAGTCAGCCCCCAGGACTACGCCGAACGCTTTGCCTGACCCGGAGAGACCAAAATGCTGCAACTACGCCCCAGCTGCGAGTGCTGTGACTGCAACCTGCCGCCCGATTCGCCAGACGCGATGATCTGCTCGTTCGAGTGCACCTTCTGCCGTACCTGCACCGAGCAGCGTTTGCATGGTCATTGCCCCAACTGTGGCGGAGAACTGCTGCGCCGCCCGATTCGTCCCGCCGCCAAGCTGGCCGCCAACCCACCGTCCAGCGAACGGGTGCACAAGCCAGGTGGCTGTAGCTGAGGATTTAACCATGTTGCTCCTACGCAACCCCACCCTGCTGAAACTGTTCATCGCCCAGGCCCTGTACTGGAGCTGCGCGATGATCGGCATCACCCTCACCGCCCTGGTCGGCCTGCAGCTGGCGCCCAGCAATATACTGGCCACCTTGCCGCTGGCCCTGCTGGTGCTGGGTAATCTGCTGGCAACCCAACCACTGTCACTGTTCATGCAGCGCCATGGCCGGCGACCGGGACTGATGCTCGGCGCCAGTGCCGGCGTAGCCGGCGGTCTGTTCAGCGCCCTGGGCGTATGGCAGGCGGATTTTCTGCTGTTCTGCTTCGGCGCACTGCCGATTGGTATCTACCAGGCTTCGGCGATGTACTACCGCTTTGCCGCACTGGAGGCGGTGAACGATGCACATAAAGGCCGTGCAACTGCCTGGGTGATCGGTGGCGGCGTCTGCGCCGCACTGCTCGCACCGGCTCTCACCCTGTGGTCACGCAATCTGCTGAGCACACCCTTTGTCGGCGCCTACCTGTTGGTTGCGATGCTGTCTGTGGTTGCCCTGCTGCTGCTCGCCAGCCTGCGCGAAGGGTCCATCCCCACACCGGCCAGCAGCGGCTGGCAGGTCATGCGCCAACTGCTGAAGCGGGGTCCGGTACGCGCCGCGATGGCGACCACCGCCATTGGCCACGGCCTGATGTATCTGGTGATGAATGCCACGCCGCTGGCCATGAGTTTTTGCGGCCTGTCACTAGAGGCCAGCACCCAGGTGATCCAGTGGCACATGCTTGGCATGTTCCTGCCGGCCTTTATCGCCGGGCCCCTGGTGGATCGGCTCGGCAGCCGCCGCGTCGCGCTACTCGGCATCACCCTGCTGGGCCTGAGCGCCGGCATCGCCCTGAGCGGGCAGACACTGGGTCACTTTCTGGCCTCGTCCGGTCTGCTGGGTATTGGCTGGAACCTGCTGCTGGTAGCCGGCACCACCTTGCTCGGCAGCGGCCACTCGCCGGCCGAGCGCGGCCAGGCCCAAGGGCTGATGGAGCTGGGCAACGGCACAATGGCAGCGCTCGCCTCGTTCGCCTCCGGCGCCCTGATCAGCGGGGTCGGCTGGAATCCGCTCAATCTGCTCATGTTGCCGCTGCTGGCACTGGCTTTTCTGGCCTTGCACAGCACGCCACGCCGAATAGCTGTGCAGGCCTGATCAGGCGCCGTGTACGCTCACCTGATTGCGCCCATTGCGCTTGGATTGGTACAGCGCATGGTCAGCCCACTCGATCAGTTGTTGGTGGTCGTTACTGCTCTGTGCCAGATCGGCCACGCCCAGGCTGATGGTGAAAGGAATCACCTGGCCGTCGTAATCGACCGTTAGCGCTTCTGTCTTCTGCCGCAGACGCTCGGCAAACAACCGGGCACCGGCGCTGTCGACATCCGGTAGGAGAATGACAAACTCCTCACCACCATAACGCCCGGCAATATCGGTATCACGCGCCTCCTTGCGCACCACCTCCGCTACGGCCTGGATGACCTTGTCGCCAGCCTGGTGACCATAGGTGTCGTTGACCTTCTTGAAGTGGTCGATATCGAACATCACCAGCGCCGCCGTGCTGCCATAGCGGCGATGACGTGAATACTCGCGCTTGAGCTCTTCTTCCCAATGCCCACGGTTGTTCAAGCCGGTCAGACGGTCGGTGCGCGACAGGTGCTTGAGCTGGTCGTTGGCCGACTGCAGCTGATGCTTGTTTACCGCCACGTTGGTGACGTCGTAAATAATCACGCAGACGTGCTCGATCGCACTATTGGTTGCCTGCAACGGCAGGATGGTGGTGTTCTGGTACATGAACTCTTCCTGCCCGGTGATCGGCTGGTAGTTCTTGAACCGCACCAGATAGGGGCGCTGCTCCCAGATGGTAAAAGCTGGAGTACCCAGCGTCGCGACGCTTTCCACCTTGTGCCGGAACCAGGACTCTTCAACCTCGGGAAACAGGCTGAAGAAGGACTTTTGCACCGCATCCTGGGCAGTACGCCCGGAGCGGTTTTCCATAAAGCTGTTCCACACTTCCACGCGGTACTCTCGATCCAGCACCACTACACCGACATCGATGCTTTGCACGATGGCCAGCAACCAGTGAAACTCGTTGAGATCCATGCCAGCCATGTCTTAGATCATCCCATCAGGTAAGCAAGTTTGTGGGTCAGCAGGGGTACCGAATCCTCGGTGAACAACAGCAGCAGGTCGAAGTGAATGTCATGCCCCTCGATGCTATAGCTGACTTCGACGGCCAACGTCTTGCGCCAGCGTTGCTGGTTGAGCCGGATCAGCTCATCAATCGATGCATGCTCCCCGAGGATCTGCGGATGGCCCTGGGAGAACTTCACGTTGACCTGCTCGGCAATACCACTGAGGCAGGCACCAATGACCACGCTGGACATGTCCAGAAGCATTTCCATTGGCTGGTAGTCATGTTCCTGGCGCCCCATAAGGCGGGCCATGTCGGCCACTTCCGAGTCATGAAACAGCAGTAGCGCCTCACCACAGATACCACCGCCAATATAGCCCTGGCATACCGCGGTCAAACGATCACCCTGCTGGGCATCCATCAGCGCCATGTGCAGCTCGCCGACTTCGAGGATGTTGACGTTGGGCACCGGCAATTGCACAAACACCCCGAGCACCCGCGCCAACAAAGCCGCAGCACGGCCCATGGCGACGTTGATCACCTCGCGGAAGGCATCGCGAAAGGTGACCTTCGGCTCAGTAATCTCGGTCTGTGCCTGCGCAACGCCAGCTATATCGAGAAACCCCAAACGCTGCAGCGTCTCTTCCAGCAAGGCAGGCTCAGCAGGTTTCTTCAGGAAAGCCAGCGCACCCAGTTCGGTAACCCGGCGCATGGCTTCGTCCTGCACATCACCGGAAACCACGATAACCGGGCACTGCAGGCCCTCGGCACGTATCGCCGCAAGTACGCCGTAGCCATCCAGCACTGGCATCGTCAGATCGAGCAAGAGCAGATCGAAGTGCTGCGTGCGCAACAAATCAAGGGCTTCCTGACCATGGCAGGCCTGGCTGATGGTAACCGGCCAAGCGGCTGGTAACGCACGCAGCAGTTGTTTGCGAGCCATGCTGGAGTCGTCGCAGACCAGCAGGGAGAACGTTGACATTACCTATCCCTCGTGACGAGCACGCGAAATGACGGACTGCAGTGATTGCCCCGGGTCATCGCTTCAACCATGCCGGAAATCCAGCGATGGCCATCTAAAATGCGCGGCATAAAGAAACATTTTTTCTCCACACACGCCATAGCAATGTGCCATTACTTTGTCGACTAGGCGACATTTTGCAGGCAAACACAGAGCATAGAAACGCAAAAGGCGACCGAAGTCGCCTTGTTTATCCATGCATAGCGCGTGCTGATCAGTAGTAGGCGTTCTCACGGATACTGTGATCGGTCACGTCACGCACGCCTTTCAGCTCCGGAATGCGTTCGAGCAGGGTTTTCTCGATGCCTTCCTTGAGCGTCAGGTCGGCCTGGCCACAACCCTGGCAGCCACCACCGAACTTGAGCACGGCGATACCCTCTTCGACCACGTCGACCAGGCTGACCTGGCCACCGTGGTTAGCCAGCCCCGGATTGATCTCGGTCTGCAGGTAGTAGTTGATGCGCTCGTTGATCGGGCTGTCTTCGTTGACCATCGGCACCTTGGCGTTTGGCGCCTTGATAGTCAGCTGGCCACCCATGCGATCGGTGGCGTAATCGACCACGGCGTCTTCCAGGAACGGCTCGCTGACCGCATCGATCCAGGCAGTGAAGCTGGCCAGGCCCAGGGCGGTGTCTTCCGGTTTCTGCTCGCCCGGCTTGCAGTAGGCGATGCAGGTTTCCGCGTACTGGGTACCCGGCTGGGTGATGAACACACGGATGCCGATGCCCGGAGTGGTCTGCTTGCTCAGCAGATCAGCCAGGTAATCGTGGGCCGCGTCGGTAATAGTGATGGCGCTCATGGCAACTCCTCGCAAACATGGGCGCAGTGTACGCCAGTCGGCTGCATCGATAAAGTCCTACCAATTTAGTAGGAATAATTCCCAAGGCGTCGATGAGCAAGCCCATCGACGGGCCCTGTCACAGATTCTGGTAGCGATTCATGTCCAGCACGCCCGCTTCGACCGGCTCGGTTTCGCGGATGTAGGCCGACAGATCGTGGAAATAGCGCCAGAACTCGGGATGGCTGCGGCGAATTCCCCAGCGCTCGACCAGCTTGTCGAACGCCGCAGGATCGCGCGCCTGCTCCAGGCTGCTGACGAATTCTGGCACCTGGCTGGCCGGCACATTGAACAGGAAGTTCGGATAACTGGTCAGTACGCCCGGGTAGACCGTCAGGGTGTCCAGCCCCGGCTGATAGCGCAACGATTCGCCGGCAATAAAGGCCACGTTGCTGTGCGCACGGTTGCGCAGCAGGCTGTAGATCTCGCGCTTGCCATTAGCCAGTTCGACGCGCAGCAGGCTGGCTTCCGGCAACTGGTCGATCACCTTGAGCCCGGCCGCTGGCTTGCCTGGCAAACGACTTAGTGCCTGCTCGGCATCCTCCAGTTCGGCGGGCAGGCCTTGCCGGTAGCACTCGGCCGTCGTGCAGCGATTGAGCGGATCGGGCCGCGCATTGATATATGCGTAGCGCTCCAGCAAGGCCTGGGCAAATGCACGTTTGGGGTCACTGCCTTCGAGCTTGAGGGCGGTCGGGGTATCCAGATCGGCGTCCACGTAGGTCAGCCACATCTTCAGCTTGCCGCTGCTCTGGTACCAGTCATCCAGGTAGGCCTGGCGCGACTCGGCCGGCAGCAGGCGGAGGAAGTTCAGTTCGGCGCCGTTGCGGATCAGGTCGAAGTACAGGCGGGTCTGCGCCTGATGCGAGACATTGCCGAACACGTCGAAGTTGACCACCAACTGGTAATAGGTGCGCTCGAACAGCGGGTAATCCATCAGCCACAGGGTCTGTGGAATCTCGCCGATCAGACCTTTGCGCACCGAAGCGCTGTCGTGCTGGCGGAAGATCGACAGCAGCGCGTTGTCGTTGCCAGCCCAGATGCTCGACCAGCTGGGGGCCGGCGCGTCGGCATAGGCCTGCTGGCGCAGGTCCTCATACTCGTTGCGCTTGTTGCGGTAACTGCGCCAGATCCCCGGCAGATCCCCGATCTCGTCGAACTGCCCAGGCATGGCCAGCAGCGGCGTGGCTTGCGCGCGGTACTCGGCATCGGTGATGTACAGATCGCGTTCCGGCGCCTGGAACAGCGCCCAGAAATTGTCGCGAATCACGTCGGTGGCGATCTGCCCACGGCATACCGGGCCGCGAATGAAGGTGCGCACAAAGTACTCGGCGTTATCCAGCATGAACTGGTAGCGCGCCTGCGGCGGGATGGCGGCGAAGGTCTCGAATGGGTTGGCGCGGCGCTGGGCGCCATAGCCCGGCACCGCATCGGCGGTCCAATCCGTGCTGTAAAACAGCTCGTTGACCCGCGCCAGCTTCTTCGCACTGAGCGGATAGGTGATGTGGGTCTTGTGCACAATCACGCCCTGGATCGGCCACAGGCGGTAATAAACCTGGGTGCCAGGGTCTTCGTTAGGCCGGCGGGTGGCGATTGCATCGATGGGCTTACCGCTGGGCGTGCGTGAACGCACCAGCTGGAAGAAATGCCCCGGCTCGCCGCCCTCGAAGTACAGGTGCGCAAGGAACAGGTGCTCGAACAGCCAGCGCCCAACCAGCGCCTCGCGCGCGCCCGGCGCATTCAACAGCCCTTCCCACGCGGCGATCTGCTTCTGCTCGGCAGCCGACGGTTGCAGCGCCTGCTCATCCACCGGCGCGCCCTGTTTCAGCCATTGCTGCAGGGTGGCGTATTCGGCGTCACTAAGGCCGGCCACGGCGAACGGCATGCCGGCATGAGCGAACTGCTTCTGGTAGGCATCGAACTCGCCCGGCAGCGGGCACTGGTTGTCACGGGCGATGGCGATATCCAGCCCGGCCGGCAGCTTGGCATTCGGCGTGGGTGGGTTGCTGCGGCCCAGCTCCAACATGCGCGCCATCAGTGCGGCCTGGCCATTCAGGGGATTCAGCACCGACTCGAAGCCCTTGGCGCGCCAGGCCGCCTCGCCTCGGGCATCGAAGTACAGGCGCGTGGTGGCCTGAGCCTTGGTGCGCGCACCGTCATATACCGGCAGCTTGCTGGCGCCACGCAACACGCCTTCGCCACTGCCCAGGTTGAGCTGGCATGGCGCGTCGTAGCAGGCATGGCAGGCCACGCACTTCTGCGTGAGGATGGGCTGGACGTCGCGGCTATAGGACACCGCTTCGCTGGCACCGGCCAGGCCAGACAAGATGAAACCGAAGAAGAAAACTGCAAATCCCTGGCGTGCCATAAGCCTGTCCTGTGTGTGCGAATGGCGATTCTAGCGCTACCGGCCCGGCAAAGAGAGCCTTCAACATGAGCAAAATTCATGAGAATGCTCGACGTGCGGAAAAACCATGCAGCTTTGCTATCATCGCGGCCTTTGTTTCCGCTCTCTCCAGGTAGTCCCCCATGTCTGATCGCAACGCCCGCCTCCAAGCCCTGCAAAAGGCCCTTTCCGAGCGCATCCTGATCCTCGACGGCGGCATGGGTACCATGATCCAGAGCTACAAGCTGGAGGAAGCCGACTACCGTGGCGCCCGTTTCGCCGACTGGCCGAGCGATGTGAAGGGCAACAACGACCTGCTGCTGCTCAGCCGTCCGGACGTGATCCAGGCCATCGAGAAGGCCTACCTGGATGCCGGCGCCGACATCCTGGAAACCAACACCTTCAACGCCACCCAGGTGTCCCAGGCCGACTACGGCATGGAGTCGCTGGTGTACGAGCTGAACGTCGAAGGCGCGCGTCTGGCCCGCGAGGTGGCCGATGCCAAGACCCTGGAAACCCCGGACAAGCCGCGTTTCGTCGCCGGCGTGCTGGGCCCAACCAGCCGTACCTGCTCGATCTCCCCGGACGTCAACGACCCCGGCTACCGCAACGTCACCTTCGACGAGCTGGTGGAAAACTACGTCGAGGCCACCCGCGGCCTGATCGAGGGCGGCGCCGATCTGATCCTGATCGAAACCATCTTCGACACCCTCAACGCCAAGGCGGCGATCTTCGCCGTGCAGCAGGTGTTCGAGGACGATAACGTCGAACTGCCGATCATGATCTCCGGCACCATCACCGACGCCTCCGGCCGCACCCTGTCCGGGCAGACCACTGAGGCCTTCTGGAACTCGGTGGCACACGCCAAGCCGATCTCCGTGGGGCTGAACTGCGCCCTCGGCGCCAAGGACCTGCGCCCCTACCTGGAAGAGCTGTCGACCAAGGCCGGCACCCACGTTTCAGCCCACCCCAACGCCGGCCTGCCCAACGCCTTCGGCGAGTACGACGAAACCCCGGCGGAAATGGCAGCGGTGGTCGAAGAGTTCGCCGCCTCCGGTTTCTTGAACATCATCGGCGGCTGCTGCGGCACCACCCCGCCGCATATCCGGGCGATTGCCGAGGCCGTCAGCAAGTACAAGCCGCGCGTGATCCCGGACATTCCTAAAGCCTGCCGCCTGTCCGGCCTGGAGCCGTTCACCATCGACCGCAACTCGCTGTTCGTGAACGTCGGCGAGCGCACCAACATCACCGGTTCGGCCAAGTTCGCCCGCCTGATCCGCGAAGAGAACTACACCGAGGCCCTGGAAGTCGCCCTGCAGCAGGTCGAGGCCGGCGCCCAGGTGATCGACATCAACATGGACGAAGGGATGCTCGATTCCCAGGCGGCCATGGTCAAGTTCCTCAACCTGATCGCTGGCGAGCCGGACATCTCGCGCGTGCCGATCATGATCGACTCCTCCAAGTGGGAAGTGATCGAGGCCGGCCTGAAATGCATCCAGGGCAAGGGCATCGTCAACTCGATTTCCATGAAGGAAGGCGTCGAGCAGTTCAAGCACCACGCCAAGCTGTGCAAGCGCTACGGCGCCGCCGTGGTGGTGATGGCCTTCGACGAAGTCGGCCAGGCCGATACCGCCGCGCGCAAGCGCGAGATCTGCCAGCGCAGCTACGACATCCTGGTCAACGAAGTCGGCTTCCCGCCGGAAGACATCATTTTCGACCCGAACATCTTCGCCGTGGCCACTGGCATCGAGGAACACAATAACTACGCCGTCGACTTCATCGAGGCCTGCGCTTACATCCGTGACAACCTGCCGTTCGCCCTGTCGAGCGGCGGCGTGTCCAACGTGTCGTTCTCCTTCCGTGGCAACAACCCGGTGCGTGAGGCGATCCACTCGGTGTTCCTCTACCACGCGATCCAGAACGGCCTGACCATGGGCATCGTCAACGCTGGCCAGCTGGAGATCTACGACGAGATCCCGGCCGAGCTGCGCGACAAGGTCGAGGACGTGGTGCTCAACCGCACGCCGAACGGCACCGAAGCCCTGCTGGCCATCGCCGACAACTACCGTGGCGACGGCAGCGTCAAGGAAGTCGAAGACGAAGCCTGGCGCGCCCTGCCCGTTGGCAAGCGCCTGGAACACGCGCTGGTCAAAGGCATCACCGCCTTTATCGTCGAAGACACCGAGGAATGCCGCCAGCAGTGCGCGCGCCCCATCGAGGTCATCGAAGGCCCGCTGATGAGCGGGATGAACGTAGTCGGCGACCTGTTCGGCGCCGGCAAGATGTTCCTGCCCCAGGTGGTCAAATCCGCCCGCGTGATGAAGCAGGCCGTAGCCCACCTGATCCCCTTTATCGAAGCGGAGAAAGGCGACAAGCCGGAAGCCAAGGGCAAGATCCTCATGGCCACCGTGAAAGGCGACGTGCACGACATCGGCAAGAACATCGTCGGCGTGGTACTCGGCTGTAACGGCTACGACATTGTCGACCTGGGCGTAATGGTGCCGGCGGAGAAAATCCTGCAGACCGCGATTGCCGAGAAGTGCGACATCATCGGCCTGTCCGGCCTGATCACCCCGTCGCTGGACGAGATGGTGCACGTCGCCCGCGAAATGCAGCGCCAGGGCTTCAGCCTGCCGCTGATGATCGGTGGCGCCACCACCTCGAAAGCCCACACCGCGGTGAAGATCGAGCCCAAGTACCAGAACGACGCCGTGGTCTACGTCACCGACGCCTCGCGTGCGGTCGGCGTGGCCACCCAGCTGCTGTCCAAGGAGCTGAAGGCCGGCTTCGTGCAGAAGACCCGCGACGAGTACGTCGAAGTGCGCGAACGCACCTCGGCCCGCGCCTCGCGCACCGAGCGCCTGCCCTACGCCGCCGCCGTGGCCAACAAGCCGAAGTTCGACTGGAACGGTTACCAGCCGGTCGCGCCGAGCTTCACCGGGGTCAAGGTGCTGGACGACATCGACCTGGCGACCCTGGCCGAGTACATCGACTGGACGCCGTTCTTTATCTCCTGGGACCTGGCCGGCAAGTTCCCGCGCATCCTCAGCGATGAAGTGGTCGGTGAAGCCGCCACCGCGCTGTACGCCGATGCCCAGGCGATGCTGAAGAAGCTGATCGACGAGAAGCTGATCAGCGCCCGTGCGGTCTTTGGCTTCTGGCCGGCCAACCAGGTCGAGCACGACGACATCGAAGTCTATGGCGACGACGGCCAGCCGCTGGCCAAGCTGCATCACCTGCGCCAGCAGACCATCAAGCCGGACGGCAAACCCAACCTGTCCCTGGCCGACTTCGTCGCGCCGAAGGACAGCGGCATCACCGATTACGTCGGCGGCTTTATCACCACCGCCGGCATCGGTGCCGAGGAAGTGGCCAAGGCCTACCAGGACGCCGGCGACGACTACAACTCGATCATGGTCAAGGCCCTGGCCGACCGCCTAGCCGAAGCCTGCGCCGAGTGGCTGCACGAACAGGTGCGCAAGAATTACTGGGGCTATGCCCAGGACGAGCATCTGAGTAACGAGGAGCTGATCAAGGAAGCCTACAAGGGCATCCGCCCGGCTCCCGGCTACCCAGCCTGCCCGGACCACACCGAGAAGAAGACCCTGTTCACCCTGCTCGACCCCGCTGCCGAATTCAACAAGGCCGGTGCCAGCGGCGTATTCCTCACCGAGCACTACGCCATGTTCCCGGCGGCTGCCGTGTCCGGCTGGTACTTCGCCCACCCCGAGGCGCAGTACTTTGCCGTGGGCAAGGTGGACAAGGACCAGGTGGAGAGCTACACCGCACGCAAGGGCCAGGAGCTGACCGTCAGCGAGCGCTGGCTGGCGCCTAACCTGGGTTACGACGACTGAAACCCAGAAGCCATTTGGAAGGACATGGACGTCATGCAACAAGATACTGATCGCTGGGTAGCCGTCGCGACCCCAATAGGACTGCTGGCACTGGGCATCCTCTTAAACACCTGGGCAACCTGGTTTCTGCCAGCTGTTTTGTACTTCGTCTATCGCCGATGCGGCTGGGCTCAGGCACGGGAAACAGCGCTACGGCTGGCCGATCTGCATCTCTCGCTGCTGGTGCTAGCCATCCCGCTGAGCCTGTTGCTGGGCGCCCTGGGCATCGTCGCCAATGATGCTGGGTTCAGTCGCGTGCCGGTAATAGCGGTCAGCGGCTTGCTGATCTTCACGTTGGGCATCTATGCCCTAGTTAGCTACATCTTCTTCAGCGTGAAGGCATACAAGGGCCAGCAACATTCAGCCAAACTCAACATTGGCATAATCGAAGCCTTACGCGGCAAGCGCGCCTTGCGTCTTCAAGACTCGGGCGCCGCAAGCTGATCCCACAAGCTACCTTCAGCGCGACCCAATGACACCCCTCGAACTCATCGCCTCCGCCCTCGGCATCACCTCCGTCTGGCTGACCGTGCGGCAGAACCCGCTGTGCTGGCCCATCGGCCTGCTCATGGTGCTGCTCTACGCCTGGTTTTTCTTCGACGCGCGCCTGTATTCGCTGGTGCTGCTGCATGGTGTGTTCGCCGCCATGCAGCTGTATGGCTGGTGGCAGTGGCGCCAGGGGGTCGATGACAGCGGGCGGCGGCCGGTCAGCACGGCTAGCCGCAACGAAGTGCTGATCGGCCTGGGCGCGGCCCTGTTGCTGGGCTTGGCGCTGGGCCTGGCCATGAGTCGCCTCACCGAAGCCGTCTACCCCTGGCCGGACGCCCTGCTCACCGCCTTCAGCCTGCTCGCCCAGCTATGGATGGCGCTCAAGCGCTGGCAGTGCTGGGTAATGTGGATCGTGGTCGATGTGCTTTATGTCGGCTTCTTCGCCTTCCAGGGTTACTGGCTGACCGCCGCGCTGTACGCCGTTTTCACTATGCTGGCCGTGTTCGGCCTGCGTGAATGGCGGGCCGAGCGGGTGCAGCCGGCATGAAGGTGGTGGTGCTCACCGGCCCCGAGTCTAGCGGCAAGACCTTTCTAACCGAGCGTCTGCAGCAACGCTTTGGCGGGCTGGTGGTCGGCGAGTATGTGCGCCACTTCATCGAGCAGGAACAGCGCGACACCTGCCTGGCGGATATTCCGACCATCGCTCGCGGCCAGCTGGCCTGGGAAGATACAGCGCGCGCCCAGAAACCTGCACTGCTGATCCTCGACACCCACCTGCTGAGCAATATCCTCTGGAGCCAAACCCTGTTCGGCGCCTGCCCGGACTGGCTCGAAGCAGAGCTGCTGCAACGCCATTACCACCTGCATCTGCTGCTCTCACCGCAAGGCGTGGACTGGCACGACGACGGCCAGCGTTGCCAGCCGCAACTGATCGATCGCCAGCGTTTCCACCAGGAATGCCGCGACTGGCTGCAGCGGCATGCGCGCCTCTGGACGGAAATTGGTGGCAACTGGGTACAGCGCGAGGCCCAGGCCATCGAGCAGGTACGCCGACTGCTCGGTTGACCGGCTGTTGAGCAACGACCTGTGCTGCCAATACAGCGTTAAAACGGCCGCACACGCCTAATGCCGATCAGTCCCTTTTCCTCTATCAGACAGAGCGCGTTTTGTGTAGGAGCCAGCTTGTTGGCGATGTTTTGGCTCCGCTGATCGCCAGCAAGCTGGCTCCTACAGAGGCTCGAACTTTCTGGGGAAAACGCTTAACTAACCGGCATTAGCCACACACGCCACCCAGCCCACGCAGCGCGAGGCTTCAGCGACGCTGCCGCACCAAGCCCATCCGCGCACGAATGCGCGACAACGCCACATTGGTGATGCCCAGGTAGCTGGCTACATGATGCAGCGGGATACGCTCGACCAGCTCGCCACGTTGTTCGAGGAAGGCCCGATAGCGCGCCTCGGCGTCCAGCAGCAGGAGCTCGGCCTCGCGCTGGGCGCTACGGGCCAGCACGGCACGAATGGCGTCGCTGAGCAGCTCCTGCACCAACGGCAGTTCGACCTGCCAAAGACGCAGCTCGGCATAGCTCAGCTCCAGCACCTGGGTCGGCTCTAGGGCGAAAATATCCACCGGACTGTTAGTAGCAAAGGGCGGTGTGCCCCAGCCGACCCAGCTGCCTTCGGCATGGAACGCGGCGTTGCGTTCAACGCCCTGCGCCGATAGGTGCGCTACCCGCACCAAACCACTGGCGACAAACCAGACCCGCTCGACCGCCTGGCCGGCCATGAGCAAGGGCTGGCCGGGCGCGAACTCGCGGCGTGGCAAAGTCTGCCAACGCGTGGCCAGTTGCGGATGACGGTCGAGCTGACCGAGCAGGTGCGGGGCACAGGCCAGGCAATCGTACAGAGAGGTGTCGGTCATAAACCCAGGTTAATGCAGCCGCAGGACGGGAGGCGAAAACTAGCATCACCAAACAATGGAAGACAGCCTGTATGAAAACTCTCCCTCCGCTCAACTGGGCCCACCTCGGTGCCCTGCTACTGGCGGCCAGCTGGGCCGCGCTGGCGCTGCAACTGAGCTGGGGCAGCCTGCCGCTGCTACTCGGCGGTCTGCTGCTGGTGCTGGCCTGGTTCGCCGTCTGCGAATGGCGCTGGCCCTACCGCGAAGACTGGCGCGCCCAACCCGCAGACCGCCGCCGCGACGCCCTGTTCGCCATCGCCCTGCTGGGCGCCGACGCGCTGGCCGATCTGCTGATCCGTGGCCTGGTCATGCACCTCAACACGCATGACGCAGGCCCCGCCGCCGCGCTGCCGCTGTGGCTGGCGGTTCCGCTCGCGGCTCTGCTCGGCGAGTTCGGCGACTACTGGCTGCACCGCCTCAAGCACCGTGGCGGCTGGTTGTGGCGCGTGCATTTCGTCCATCACCGGCCCAGCGCGCTGAATGTGACCAACAACTTCACCACCCACCCGCTGGATCTGCTGCTGCGCAAAACCGTGCATGTGCTGCCGCTCTGGCTGCTGGGCTTCGATCCGCTGGCCATCGCCCTGGCCGGGCTGTTCAGCCAGACCCAGTCCTTCGCCACCCATGCCAACAGCCGCGGCACCCTGGGCTGGCTGAACTACCTGATCGGCAGCGCCGAACTGCACCGCTGGCACCACAGCGTCAAGGTGGACGAAGCCCTCAACTTCGGTACCGCCCTGCCACTCTGGGATCAGCTGTTCGGCACCTACCGCCGCCAGGGTGCGCCCGAACGGGTCGGTGTAATCGCGCCACAAGCGCCGGCGGAACAGGACACCCTCGGCTTGCTGCTGCACCCGCTGCGCCGCACCGTGCCTGGGCAAAGCGTGCAGCCGCAGGCCTGATCGGCTCCTGCTGCGGGGTGTTGGCGATTCGGCTAAGAACCTGTTTATGATCCTCTGAATTAGAGCCAGACAAGGCGCTACGCCAGTAACAGCCTCCGGCTGGTCAAACGGCCGAGGCAGCGCAGTTTACGAGCTGTAAATGAGCATGACTCGTTGCACTCGCCCTACGGTTCGCGCTGAAGCGCGTTAGCGGCAAGCCGCTTTCCGAGGCCGTTTTTAACGCCGTATGGCCGCAAGTCAGGAGATCGTAAACTGGTTCTAAGTTCCGCCCCCACCGCCTGCCAGCAGAGGAATCTCATGGCCACGCCCCACTCGCGCGCACGACTGCTGCGCAACCCCCTGTTCGGCCTCGCCCTGCTGGCCAGCCCTGCCTTCGCCGACTGCCGCGAAGACGCCGCGCTGGCCGTGGCCTTCATGAACCAGTACCTGACGCTGATCGTCGAGACACCGGAGCGGGACGTGACGCAGTGGCTGCTGGAACAACCGCTGGCCAGTGCCGAGCTGGCCAAGGTCTATGCCGCCGAACAGGCGCGCGGCCGCGCCATCGATGCCGAAATGGGCTGGGGCGTCGACCTTATCCTCGACGCCCAGGACTCGCCGGACCAGGGCTTCACCCTGGCCCAGTGCGGCCCCGCACCAGACCACGTGCAGCTGCGCGGCATCGACTGGGCGGAATTCCGCGTTACCCTGCGTATGGGCGAGACGCCCCAGGGCCGCCGGGTGATCGGTGCCGGCCGGATCAATATTGACGAAACCGAGCGGGCGCCACGCTGACCGCTCCAGAACCACGCAGGAAGCTCATGTCACCCATCACTTATATCCGCCTCCACCCTTCCGCCGGCCTGCTGTTCGTGCAGTTGCTCGGCGTGCTGCTCTACCCCTGGATGGAAGCCACCGCGCTCGGCCGTGCACTATTCGGCGCCTTCGGCCTGGTAGTGCTGGGCATGGCCCTGCATGTGGTCAAGCGCAGCCCGACCCAGACCTGGGTCGCCGTGCTGCTGGCCCTGCTGGTGCTGGCGCTGTCGTCGATCAACATCCTGATGCCCAGCCCCGTACTGGAATGGTTGATCGCCATCCTTGAAGCCGCCTTCTACTTCTACGCCGCCGCCAGCCTGATCGCCTACATGACCGCCGACCAGCACGCCAGCACCGATGAGCTGTACGCAGTCGGCGCCACCTTTACCCTGCTGGCCTGGGCCTTCGCCCACCTCTTCACCTTTTGCCAGTTGCTGCTGCCAGGCAGCTTCACGGCGATGCTCGAGCCACAGGCGACGCGCACCTGGATGGAGCTGTTGTTCCTCAGCTTCACCACCCTGTCCGGCGTCGGCCTGGGCGATATCGTGCCGGTGACGCCCATGGCCCGCTCGCTGGTGATGATCGAGGAGTTCGCAGGGGTCATGTACCTGGCGCTGGTGGTGTCACGCCTGATCGCCCTGTCGGTGAGCAAGCGCTAGGGCTTTCGTCCAGAAAACAAAAAGCCCGCAGAGGCGGGCTTTTCATGCCTGATGGGCAGGCTACTTCTTCACCGCAAAATCGCGGCCCCACAGGCGAATCGACTGCACGCCCTCAACCGGCCCCTCGAAGATGAACTTCTGCCGCACGCCGGTCTTTGCCGGAATGGTCACATCATCCGGATTGAGCAGGCCCGGCAGCGGCGCACTGGAATAACCTTCCTGATCGATGGCCAGCAAGGCGCCGGTCTGGCGCAGGTTGATCAGGCGCAGTGGCTTATCGGTGGTGTTCTTGAAGCCCAGCAGGGCGTTCAAGCTGCCATCTTCGGCGGTGTCGACTTTCAACAACTGTACGCTGACCTGGCCCTCGAGCTGTTCCAGGCTGGACACGACGATCGAGCCGTCGGTGCCCTGGGCTGACTCGCGGCCTTCAGTGACGCCGTCCGATACCCCGCCCAACAAGTTCTTTCCGGCGGTAATCGCCGTGGACACGGCCGCCTTGGCGGAATCCTTGATGGTGCTCGAATCCGTTGCCGCTTCGTCGGCGAATGCAGCCGGTGCGCCGAGCGCGAAAGCCAGGGCGATGGCCAGCGGTGAAATCCTGTTCATGTTTTTACTCCTGATCATGGCGACAGCTGAAAAGAGCCACAGACTGACTGCAGGCCGGCGAAAAAGCGAGTCGGCGAGCAAGGAACTGCCGGCTGGCTAACGATTTTGCTCGATGAACAAGCGTTACCCCCTGAGGCGCCAGTGATCGGGCCTAGCGCTGATCACTGCTAGGCTGCCTTGATCAGCCCCGGACACAGGAAGCCGCCATGCCGCACACCCACGCGCCCTTTGTTCTTGAAGCCGGGCATGGCCCGGCGGTGGTCTGCCTGCATGCTAATGCCAGCACCTCCAGCCAGTGGCGCGACCTGATCGAGCGCCTGGCCCCCACCCACCATGTGCTGGCACCGGACTCCTACGGCTCGGGCAAAAGCCCGGATTGGCCATCGGATCGGCTGATCAGTCTGAAAGACGAAGTCGAATTCATCGAGCCGGTGCTGGCCCGGGCCGGCTCCCCCTTCGTGCTGATCGGCCACTCCTACGGTGCCGCCATCGCCCTGCTGGCCGCCCTCAAGCATCCGCGCCGGGTGCGCGCCCTGATTCTCTATGAGCCCACCTTGTTTGCCCTGATCGAGGCGCAGACGCCGCCACCCAACCGTGCCGATGGCATCCGCGCTACGGTGGCGGCTGCCGCTTACGCACTCGACCAGGGCAATCCCGACCACGCAGCAGAGTGCTTTATCGATTACTGGATGGGCGCTGGCAGCTGGGCACACATGTCGGAGCCGCGCAAACCGGCGATTGCCGCGTCCACGCGCAACGTGCGGCGCTGGGCGCACGCGTTACTAACCGAGCCCACCCCGCTGGCAGCCTTTGCCCAGCTCGACATGCCGGTGCTCTATCTGCTCGGCAAGCATTCGCCCGATGCGGCGCATGCCGTGGCCGAGTTACTGGTACCTGTATTGCCCCATGTAGAGCGGCGCCAGTTCGAGGAGCTGGGCCACATGGGGCCGGTGACCCACCCGCAGATCGTCGACAAGGCCATCCTGCGCTTCCTGCAACGGCTCTGACTGAAGCAAGCACACCGTGACGCTCGCATGCCCGCGAGCTGCACAGCAGCGGGCCTGGCGTAGCGATCACTATGCGGGGGGATTCGCCACTGCACCGAGGGGCTGACCTAGGTCAGCCTGCATCGATTGCCCTGTCGCCAATCAGCTCAGGCTGGAGCTGGAGCGGCGGATGATCTTGATCGAATGCTTCAGCGCCGGCTTGCGCGTCACGCTGATCGCGCGGCGGGTCACTGTGTCGATGGTGATGTTCCAGAAACCACTGTTGGGCACGGTGATCTTCGCTGGGAACTTGTCGAACGCGCCGCCGTGATAGGCATGGCGCCCGCCGTTCTTGAAGCTGCGAAAATTCGCATCACTCATCAGGCGGATATTGCAGGGCTGCGAGCACTCGATGACGACGATGTCGTCTTCGTTGAGGTGTTCGCGTTGATGGATGAATTTCATGCGCGGTAAATCCTGGACCTTGTAGCGGAGCGCGACGATAGCACAGCCAGGGGCCACAAGCGGCCTATGGCGACGGGCGCAGCCACTAGCGCCAAGGTAATGTACTGCTAGGCTGGGTTGAATCAAGGCGCCACCAGGGAACGCTCATGTGCCGATTAGCCAGCCTTACCCTTTGTCTTTTTCTACTGGCGGGCTGCACTGGCCCCGGCTATTTCGAACCGCTCCCGGCGCACAACTCGGAACTCGCCACTCTCTATCTGTACCGTCCTAAAGCGGACAATCCCGGTAGTCAGCCGCTGCGTTTCTCCTATCCGGACGTATTGATCGACGAACAGAGCATCGGCACCCTGCAGTTCAACGCCCATCGCCGTGTGGAACTCAAACCGGGCCGCTACAGCCTGCGTATCACCGGTCTGAGCCGTCAGGCCAAGTGGGAGCCACGCGACATCGAGCAGGCATTCACTATCGTTCCGGGCGAGATCAAGTACATCAAGCTCGACGTACGCTTCAACCTGAGCGAGACGAGCCTTGTCACTGGCCCCAGCTACCTGATTTTTCTGCGCCCGATGCGCCCCGATGACGCCATCTACGAAATTCGCCATACCAATCCGCAAAATCCATGACCCTGGGGACTGACCATGAATGCATTCCGCATCACTACTCTTTCGCTGGCCATAGCGCTGATCGCAGGCTGCCAAAGCAATGGCAATGACGAACTGAGCACCGAATATGACCGCACCGAGGCCTACGCAGAAGGCGTACCCGGCGGCGCTGTGGTCGAAATCGAAGAACTGACGGCCAGCGTCACTGCTGTCGACCCGGCCCAACGCACCTTCACCCTCAAGGATGATCTGGGCAACAGCCGCACCTTCATTGCTCCCGCAGAGATGCACAACTTCGATCAATTGCAGGTCGGCGACAGAGTCCGCGCCATGGTTGGCCTGGAGCGTATCGTCTACCTGCGCAGCCCAGGCGAGGCTGCCAATGACGGCGCCGCCGGTGTACTGGCAACCGCTCCCCTGGGCAGCAAGCCGGGCATGCTGGCGGCCGACACCATCGAGATCACCGCTGTAGTCAAAGGCATGGATACCACCCTGCGTACCGCCACCCTGCAACTGGCCGATGGCAGCGAGCGCACCATCAAGGTTCGCCCGGACGTCGTGATGAAGGATGAGTATCTCGGCCGTGAAGTGGTGCTGCGCATGACGTCCGCCGTCGCCATCAGCGTCATACCGCAGTAACGCAGGGGCAGCCGATGCCGCCCAAGGTGACACAGCTGCTACCGGCAGCGGCCGAACAGCAGGGCGAGGAACAATTCTTCCCCCTGCTGCGCAGCGCACAGCTCCACCTGGAACAAATAATCTCCAATGGTCAGGCCAGCCCCGCCGGTTTCTGGTACGACCAACCAGCCGCCGAATGGGTGGCCCTGCTGCGCGGCACCGCGCGGCTGGAGTTCGCTGACGGCGACCTGCTGCTAAACGCCGGCGATGCACTGCTGATACCCGCCCGTTGCCAACACCGGGTAGCGGCGTGCTCGGCCGATGCCGTCTGGCTGGCCCTGCACGTCCAAGCCTGACGACCTGCTCTACGCGCCACCGCCGGCCGGTGGTAGCATGCGCGCCCCATGCGTATCCCCGACATTCAGCAACGTCTTGCCGACCTAGGCGCCCTGCCTGCCCATAGTGGCCGGGTGGTGCGTGCCTGGCTGCAAGGCAAGCCGCTGAACACCGGTACCAAGCGCCAACAGAGCGAGAACTTCCTGCCGCTCTCCGTGCGCAATGGTCTACCGCAACTCAGCGACGACCTCGACAAGCTGGTGCGCCTGCGCTCCGAACACCCCGGCGTGGATGGCTCGGCACGCCTGCTGGTGGAGCTGAGCGATGGCCAGATGATCGAGAGCGTGCTGCTGCCGCGTGGCGGCCTGTGCGTATCCAGCCAGGTCGGTTGCGCGGTGGGCTGCGTGTTCTGCCAGACCGGCAAGAGCGGCCTGCTGCGCCAGGTCGGCAGCGCCGAAATCGTCGCCCAGGTGGCCCTGGCGCGGCGCTACCGGCCGGTGAAGAAAGTGGTGTTCATGGGCATGGGCGAGCCGGCGCACAACCTCGACAACGTGCTGGAAGCTATCGATCTGCTTGGCACCGAGGGCGGCATCGGTCACAAGAACCTGGTGTTCTCTACCGTCGGCGACCCGCGGGTGTTCGAGCGTCTGCCGCAGCAGCGGATCAAGCCGGCCCTGGCCCTGTCGCTGCACACCACCGATGCCGAACTGCGCCAGCAACTGCTGCCGCGCGCGCCGCGCATCGACCCCGAGGAGTTGATGGAACTGGGCGAAGCCTACGCCCGCGCCGTCGATTACCCGATCCAGTACCAGTGGACGCTGCTCAAGGGCATCAACGACAGCCAGGAAGAGATGGACGAAATCCTGCGGTTGTTCAAGGGCAAGTACGCGGTGCTCAACCTGATTCCCTACAACAGCCTGGAAGCCGACGAATTCCAGCGCCCCGACGGCGACCGCATCGTACAGATCGTGCGTTACCTGCACAGCCGCGGCGTACTGACCAAGGTGCGCAACAGCGCCGGCCAGGACATCGACGGCGGCTGCGGCCAGCTGCGCGCACGGGCTACCGAACTGGTCGAACGCAAACGCCAACAGCGCCAATCTGCGGACTGACACGCCGCCGGGCTTGCCAGCGCAGGGGGCAACGTGCAGCAATCGACGCACACCCCGCTCAGGAACTGCGCCCATGTCCGCCCTCGAACTGAAGATCCCGCCACCACTGGTGCTGTTTACCTGCGGCCTGCTGATGTGGTTGTTGGCCCTGCTGCTGCCGAATCTGGGCCTTGAGCTGCCGGGACAACGGCTTCTGGCTGCGCTGCTGGCGCTAATCGGCCTGGGCGTGGCGATTGCCGGTGTCCTGGCTTTCCGCCAGGCCAGCACCACCATCAACCCGACCCGGCCGAGCGCCACCAGCAGCATCGTCAGCAGCGGCGTGTACCGCTTCACCCGCAACCCCATGTACCTGGGCATGCTCCTGTGCCTGGGTGGCTGGGCACTGTTTCTCGGCAACCTGCCCAGTCTGCTCGGCCTGCCGCTGTTCGTCGCCTACCTCAACCGCCTGCAGATCGGCCCGGAAGAACGTGCCCTCGAGGCCAAGTTCGGCGAGCCTTACGCGCAATACTGCGCCCGAGTACGCCGCTGGCTGTAAACCGGGTTCAAAACCTGGCCATCCGGCTCGGCCGAAAACGCCGCGCGGGTTTCCGCCCAATGCGCAGTGGCCGCCTGTGTAGGGTGGATAACGCTCTGCTTATCCACCATTACGACGGCCCCAGCAGGCATCTGCCTTGAGTGAACCGGGCGAGTTAAAAGCAGGTAGCACCACCCAGCAGCATGCCTGCCGGGCCAACCGCAAAATGCTACCCTCTGCGACCCTTTTCAGCCGTATCTGCCGACCTGCATGCATACCCTCGAACAACTCCGTCGCGGCGAACTGGCCGGCATCACCCGCCTGGACCTGTCCGCCGGGCTGGGCGAATTCCCCCGGGAAATCTTCGACCTGGCCGACAGCCTGGAAGTACTCAATCTCTCCACCAACCAGCTCACCCGCCTGCCGCACGACTTGCCACGGCTGCACAAGCTCAAGGTACTGTTCTGCTCGGACAACCCCTTCACTGCACTGCCGGAAGTCCTCGGCGAGTGCGCGCAGCTGGAGATGGTCGGTTTCAAGGCCAACCGCCTGCGCCACCTGCCCGCAGCCGCACTACCCAAAGCCCTGCGCTGGCTGATTCTCACTGATAATCAGCTCAGTGAACTGCCCGAGAAACTAGGCGACTGCACCCGCCTGCAAAAGCTGATGCTCGCCGGCAACCAGCTCACCGACCTGCCGGACAGCCTGGCCGCCTGCACCAACCTGGAGCTGCTGCGCATCGCCGCCAACCGGCTCGACGCCCTGCCCGACTGGCTGCTGCAGCTACCCCGCCTGAGCTGGCTGGCCTTTGCCGGCAACCCTTTCAGCGACCGCGAGGAAGCACTGGCCCTGGCTCGCCATCCGCACCCACCGATAGCGCGCAATCAGCTAACACTCGGCGAACTGCTCGGCCAGGGCGCCAGCGGCATGATCCACCGCGCCCAGTGGTCGCGCCCCGACCAACCACCGCGAGCGATGGCCGCCAAGCTGTTCAAGGGCGCACTGACCAGTGACGGCCTGCCACACAGCGAAATGGCCGCCTGCCTGGCTGCCGGCGAACACCCCAACCTGATTCGCGTGGCCGGCCCGCTGACCGAGCAGGCTGACGCACCGGCTGGTCTGCTGCTGGAGCTGATCGAGCCGAGCTATCAGGTGCTGGCCGGGCCGCCATCGCTGGCCAGCTGCACCCGCGACGTCTATCCCACTGGCCGGTACTTCACTGCCGACGAAGCCCTGCGCATCGCCCGCGGCAGTGCTGCCGCCGTAGCCCATCTGCATGCCCAGGGCATTCTGCATGGCGACCTGTATGCACATAACCTGTTGGCCAATGCACAGGGCGATTGCCTGCTCGGTGATTTCGGCGCGGCCTCCTTCTTTGCCCCCCAAGGAGTGACTAGCGCGGCACTGCAGCGGATCGAGGCGCGTGCGTTCGGTTGCCTGCTGGAAGAACTGCTGCAACGCTGCCCAGCGCCAGAACTGCAGCCACTGTGGCAACTCCAGCGCCGCTGCGCGTCCAACAACCTCGATGAACGTCCTGATTTCGCCGAGATTCTCGGCCTGCTGGACGCTTGAGCAGCTCACGCGGAACAAGGGCACCAAGTACTCTGAGCGCCAGCCCCAAGGTGACACGAGCATGTCGCGACTAAGCACTTACCTCTGCCTGCTAACCAGCGCCTGCCTGTTCGGCCTGCTACTGCCGCTGCTGAGCAATAGGCTGGGCGGCGTTTCCGGCCCCCTGCCCTGGCTGCTGGATCTGATCGTGCACTGGCAATGGTTGTTTCTCGCCGGCCTGCTGCTGGCCGCACTCACCGGTGCCTGGAAGAATCGTCGCTGGCTGCTGCCACTGCTGGCCACTCCGCTGCCCTGGCTGACTGCAGCGCCCGCGCTGCCTACCGGCACGGGCGGTGCCGAACTACGGGTGGCCAGCGCCAACGTACATGTGAGCAGCAGCGATATTGCGCCGCTGGCCGCCTGGCTGAGACAAACACAGCCAGATCTGCTGGTGCTGCTGGAGGTCTCACCGCAATACGCCAGGGCGCTGGAGCAGCTACCCGGCTATGCATATCGCCTGATCCACGCCGACAGCTCACCGTTCGGCATTGCCCTGCTCTCGCGCCTGCCGCTGACTCATAGCGCGATGGTCACGGACGATCAGGGCATCCCGCATCTGCGCGCCACGCTGCGCCTCGATGGCTGCACTATCGGCATGACGGCCTTCCACCCCATGCCACCGCTGTCGCCGGACTTCCACGCCAGTCGCGACGCGCGCCTGCGCGAACTGCTGGAGCACAGCGGCACACAGCCTGCCCTGCTCGCTGGCGACCTCAACGCCACGCCCTGGTCGAGCGCATTCGCCGGGCTGGATACCCTCGGCTGGCGACGCGCCAGTGGCCTGGCACCGACCTGGCCAAGTATGGGCGCAGGCGTCATGGGCATTCCCATCGACCATGTGCTGGCTACCCGGCACTGGCACCTGCTGGACCAGGAGCACGGCCCGCAGATCGACTCCGATCACCTGCCGGTGCTGGTCAGACTCGGCCTGGCCAACTGCCAAAACGACGAAGCCCCGGACAGGGCCGGGGCTTCGTTCAACGCTCGCTAGGGGCTGTTACCGTTTCTCGCTCACGGGCGCGACGGCAACAACCCCTGATGCTCAAGTTCCACTCTTGACCTTGCTCCAGATGCGCGTGCGCACCCGGTCGATCTTCAGCGGCATGGCCTGCAGCGTGTAAAGCTTGCTCATCACCGCCTCGGGGGGATAGATCTTGTTGTCGGCCTTGAGCGCCGGATCGACCAGGCTATCGGCCTTGGCATTACCGTTGGCGTATTGCACATGGTTGCTGATGCCAGCCATTACCTCGGGCTGCAGCAGGTAGTTCATGAATGCATAGCCAGCCGCCTCGTTTGGCGAATCGGCTGGCATGGCTACCATGTCAAACCACATCGGCGCACCTTCCTTGGGAATCACATACTCGATCTTCACCCCGTTGCCTGCCTCGCTGGCACGGCTACCAGCCTGCAGGACATCGCCAGAAAACCCCACAACCAGGCAGATATCACCATTCGCCAGCTCGCTGATGTACTTGGATGAGTGGAAATAGCGCACGTTCTGGCGCATTTCCAGCAACAGCTTCTCAGCTTTCTTGTAGTCGTCGAGGTTCTGGCTGTGGTGCGGAAGCCCCAGATAATGCAGAGCGATCGGCAGCAACTCCGGGCCGTTGTCGAGTACCGCAACACCGCATTGACTGAGTTTGGCCATGTTCTCCTGTTTGAAGAGCAAATCCCAGGAGTCCAGCGCCACACCGTCGCCCAGTACCGCCTTGACCTTGTCGACGTTGTAGCCGATGCCGGTACTGCCCCACAGGTAGGGGAATCCATACTGGTTGCCCGGGTCGTTGACCTGCAGCGCCTGCAGCAATACCGGGTTGAGGTTCTGCCAGTTGGGCAGCTGGCTCTTGTCCAACTTTTTCAGCGCACCGCCCTGGATTTGCCGGGCCATGAAATGGTCGGAGGGAAATACCACGTCATACCCGGAATGGCCGGCCATCAGCTTGGCATCCAGCGTTTCATTACCGTCGTATACGTCGTAGTGGGTAGCGATGCCACTGGCCCCCTGGAAGTTTTTCAGCGTATCCGGAGCGATGTATTCAGCCCAGTTGTAGATGCGCACGCTTTCGGCGGCCTGGCTGACAGATGCCAGCAGCATCAGCGGAAGGATTTTCTTCAGCATGGAATTACCTCAACGTTCTTGTCGGTGTTATCGAAGCGGCAGTAATGGGAAAGCCGGAGGCCTCTGTGCGGGCCCCTCAGAAAATCAGCACATAGCTCTTGCGCAGGGTCTCCTGGATATCCCAGATACCGCTGGTATTGGCAGGAAAGAGGATGGCGTCGCCGGCCTGGATCTCGATCGGCTCGCCCACGTCGGGGATGAAGGTGCAGCGACCGGCGATGAAATGGCAGAACTCCTGCTGCACGATCTGCCGGCGCCAGCGCCCCGGCGTGCACTCCCACACCCCCGTTTCCACACCATCGCTACGCTCGACACTGGTCACCGAGGTGACCGCGACCGGCTCGCTGAGTGGCACGGCCACCGGGTTGGAGTGCTCCAGCAGCAGGCTGGCGGTGTTCTTGAAATGACTGATATCCACGGTTATCTCCGAAGGTTTGCGTTAACGCATGAAACTTTCCATAAAGCCCGCCACGCTCTGCGCCAGCCGCCGGCGCCAGGGCGCGCTATGCGGGTCGGCCAGCACCCGGTCTTCATGCACAAAGCTCTGGATGATGGCGTTGTAGCCCAGCCAGCGGAACGGCTCCGGTTCCCAGCCACGCAACTGGCTCAGGTGGCTGTCGCACATGACCCAGGGCTGATGGGTTAGCTCACTGTCACGCCCCAGAATCAGGTCAGCCAAGGTGCGCCCGCCGAGGTTGCTGGCACCCACTCCTTCGCCACCGTAGCCGCCGGACAGCGCGATGCCATTGCGTCGGTCGGCCAGCATGTGCGGGTGGAAGCGCCGGGCCATGCCCAGGTTGCCGCCCCAGGCGTGACTCAGGCGTACCTCGCGCAACTGCGGGAACAATTCGCCAAACAGGTAGCGGCGCAGCTCGCGCTCGTCGGTGGTCAGGTTGAAATCCGTGCGCAACTGACCACCGAAGCGGTAACCGCCACGGGCGCCAAAGACCAGACGATCATCGGCCGTGCGTTGGCCATAGGTAACCTGACGACTGGCCTCGCTGAAGGCCTGGCCACGCTCCAGGCCAATCTGCGCCCAGGTTTCGGCCGGCAAAGGCTCGGTGGCCACCAGCAGGCTCTGCACCGGCAACTGGTAACGGCCCAGTGGCGGCAGACTGGCGGCGTAACCTTCTACGGCCGGCACGATCCAGTCAGCGCGCACGCTGCCCTGGGCGGTGCGTATCAGACCCGGCTGCCAGTCGAGCACGCGGCTTTGCTCGTAGATTTCCACGCCCATAGACTCGACGCAGCGGGCCAGGCCACGTACCAGTCTGGCCGGCTGAATGGTCGCGCAGTGCGGGGTGAACAGCGCACCATAGGGGTTGGCCAGGCGCAGTTGCTTGGCCAGCTCGGCGGGTTCCAGCCAGCGGTAGTCCGCCTCGCCAAGACCCAGCGCGCGCAAACCCTGCAGCTGCTCGCGCAGGCTGGCCTGCTGTTCCGGGTAGCGCGCCGCGCAATAAAGCACGCCGCCTTTGCGGTAATCACAGGCAATGCCTTCACGCTGCAACACCGCGCCGACCTCATCGGGAATGCCGTGTAGCAGATCGAACGCGGCCTTGCGTTGCGCGGCCGGCAAATCGCCCAGCAGGCGGTCTTCGCCCAGCAGGTTGCCCATCAGCCAGCCGCCGTTGCGTCCGGACGCACCGAAACCGGCGGTCTCGGCCTCAAGGATGACGATGCGCAGCTGCGGCGCCTGGCGCTTCAGGTAATAGGCGGTCCATAGCCCGGTGTAGCCGGCGCCAATAATCGCCACGTCGGCCTGCAACTCGGCGCCCAGGGCGGGCCGGGGCTCAAGGGGCTCGTCGAGCTGATCCATCCACAGACTGAGGGTATGCCAGTCGCTCATTGCAGGCTCCGCCAAAGGGCAATGCGCAGAGCCTAGTGAGTCGACTCAAGACTTGTCGTGTGTGCGGGCCCGCAAGGAAATCTGCTTGAGATAGGCTTTCGGCGACTGGCCGGTATGCCGGCGGAAGCAACTATAGAAAGCCGACAGCGAGTTGAAGCCGGCGGCGAACGCCAGCTCATCCACCGAGCGCTGTTCAGCGCCTTCCGCCAGACCATCGAGCAGGTGCTGCAGGCGCGCCTGATTGACGTAACGGTAGAAGCTTTGCCCGAGCACCTGATTGAGCAAATGTGAAATCTGGTTGCGACTGTAGCCGGTGGCCGCAGCAACCTGCTGCAGGTTCAGTTCGGGGTCGAGGAAAGGCTGGTGCTGCTGAAAGTAGTCCTGCAGATCCTGGGCGAGCTGACCGAGCTGGCGCGCCGACAGGCCCAGTCGGCTGATGGCCGGGCGCGCGGTGCCACCGGTACTGACCGCCCGCTCCTCGCGCAACAGGGTGGCGTATTCGTTAATCCGCCAGATCAGGCCATCGCGCACGGTGATTGCCTCGCCGGTGCGGAACGACACCAGGCCGCCACTACCCTGCAGACACAGACGGTACTGGATGAACGCCGTATGACCGTCGATGCGGATCCGATCGCTGTGCTCCAGCGCCTCACCGGGTTGGCGCGGCAGGTTGTGCTGTACGTACTCGCGCAATTCGGCCAGGCGCATGCAGCGCTGCTGGAAGAAATCGTGATACTCGATGTCCGGGTGATACAGCGCCAGCACTGCCTCAAGATCGCGGTGCTTCCAGCTCAGGTGGTAGCGCAGGATGATTTCGCGGGTACGTTCGGTCTGCTGCGCGTCATCAGGAAAGTCACTGTCAATCATGCCGGGCTCGCTGCAATGAATGCTGGCAGCTTGCCCTAGCACCGACAGCGGCTCAATCCCGCACTAGCCGGCAAACAGGCGCACGCCCTGCGGGTGGGCCAGCACGGCGGACGGCGTCATGCCGATGATGCTGCGAAAGGTATGGCTGAAATGCGCCGAGTCGGTGAAGCCGGCAGCCACCGCTGCTTCGGTCAGGCTCATGCCGCGCGCCACCCCGACCGAGGTGACAAACAGGCGATGCCACTGACGATAGCGACGAATGGGAATACCGATCTTCTGGCGGAATAACTGTGTCAGGCGCGGCACCGACAGACCGACCTGCTCGGCCAGGTAGGTAATGGACTGGTTGCACGATACATCGGCCTTGATCAGTTCAATGGCCCGCACGATTCGCGGGTCAGGGCTGAAGCCGCTGGGCAACATCTGTTGCGGATTGATCAACTCGTCAAGCCAGGCGTACACCTGCTCCGGCGGCGCGCTGCTGCGGTGAAGCTCGTCAAAACGCTGAATGCAAGCAGGTTCGCTGTCCAGTCCGAAGAGCACGCCAGCTTGGTTGGCGGCCATGCGCGGGGCCAAGAGAGCGAAATCTTCGCCGAACACATCGAGATAACAGATCGCCACGCGCGAGCTGTGGCTATCCACACTCAGCTCCAACCCGGCCGGCAATAGCGCGCTACGACACGCCACCTGATACCCCTGGGACTCCAGATAGAGCGGACCGTCCAGGCCAAACAGCAGCATCGCCGCAGCCTGTGAAAGCTGCAGAGGCTGCTGGAACTGACCGAGATGAAAGGTGCGTTTATCCCACAGATAAAGCAGGACCGGCGCATTGATCGGCAGCATGGAAATTCTCGCCTGGCAGTCGGCGGAGCGCCGCTGCTTCTGTTGTTTTTGTCGGCGCAGGGTTACCACAAGGTAGAAAAGACAAACCAGTATCAGCCCATTTAGTGTGACGCACATCACATTTATTTGAGTATCACTGCAGCGCTTTCATCAGTTCTTACAAGCCGTCCCTGCTTGCCAGTGGTCTGATAGCTGCCATCTCCGCTGCTGTGTGCGGGGCTACAACAAAAACAAAAACAGATTCACACAGGTACTTTCGATGAAAAAGCTGCTCGTCTCGACACTGGCTGCCGCCAGTCTTTGCACCGCAATCACTGCCAATGCCGGTACTGCGGCCCAAACCAAGAACCCCATCGTTCTGGTGCCCGGTATCTTCGCTTTCGACACCATCGCCGGTATCGACTACTGGTATGGAATTCCCAGCGCCCTGCAGAACGAAGGCGCCAAAGTCTATGTGCCGAAAATCAACGCCTTCGACAGCTCGGCCAAACGCGGCGAAGCGCTGATCGCCCAGCTTGAGCAGATTCGTGCAGGTTCCGGCGGCAGCATCAAGAAATTCAACCTCATCGGCCACAGCCAGGGCGGCATTACTGCCCGTTATGTGATGAACGTGCGCCCAGACATGATTGCCTCGGTCACCACCCTGAACACGCCACACAAGGGCTCGCCACTGGCCGACGTGGCCACCGGCATTGCCCCGTCCGGCACCTTGCAAGGCGTAGCCTTCGATGTGTTCGCCAACGCCGTGGGCAACCTGGTCAACCTGCTGTCGAATAACAAGAAGAGCCAGTCGGATATCCGCGCCATGCTCGCCGAGTTCAACAAAAACGGCGCCGCAGCGAACAACAGCAAGTTCCCGACCGGCATTCCGACCACCTCCTGCGGTGCAGGTCCGGAAACCGCGAGTATCGCCGGCAACACCGTGCGCATGTACTCCATGAGTGGCACCTGGAAACTGACCAACGTACTGGACATTTCCGACCCGCTGTTCGGCATCACCTCGCTGGCCATCAGCGAATCCAACGATGGTGTAACCGGACGCTGCTCCAGCCATTTCGGCAAGGTGCTCAAAGACGACTACATGATGAACCACCTGGACGTTACCAACCAGATTCTGGGGCTGGTATCGCTGTTTGAGACCAGCCCGAAAAGTCTCTACCAGAACCAGGCCAATCGCCTGAAAAACCTCGGCCTGTAAGTTGTAGGCGGGCATGCCGGCTCCCCTCCGCGCATGCCCGCTTTCAGGAGCTACCGATGTCCTCCAGATTTCTCCTGAGTGCCTTGGCTGTCGCAGGTTTCAGCGCACTCGGCATTAGCACCACGCTGCTCCTCAGCGAGGCGACACCGCCCGCTGCTCAGGCCCAGAGCACACCCAGCAGCGCGATCCCAACTGATTCGCGCAGCCAGCAAGCCAGCACCGTCAACCAGCAATTACACCAGACGCCAGCAGTCGAGCTGGGCGATCCCGGCCCCCTGCCCGCCTCCTTGCAGGGCAGTCATCACGGCGTGCAACTGCAACAGGATGGGCAAGGTAATCTGCTGATCAGCCAAAGCCTGATACGCCTATTCGACTTTTACCTCGCGGGTATGGAAGAAGAAGGTGTCGACAAGGTTCTGCTGCGCATCCATCGCGAACTGGCCGCCCAGCTGCAAGGGGCTGCGCTGGAGCAGGCGCGTGATCTACTGCGCCGCTATGTAGACTACCGCATTGCCCTGCAAGCCCTCCCCGACATAGGTGCAGACAGGCTGAACCCCGACGTCTTGCGCCAGCGCCTTGATGCACTCAACGCCATACGCCAGCAATTCTTCTCTACCGAGGAATACCAAGCCTTCTTCGGCCGCGAAAATGCCGAGGACGAATACATGCTGCAGCGCCTGGCGCTGAGCAAGCAGCAGGGGCTAAGCGCTGATCAGCAACAACAGGCACTGAGCGAGCTGGAAGCACAGCTACCTGAAGATGTACGCCGGGCTCGCAGCGAAAGCACCCGCTATGGTGAGCTCTACGCCACAACCCAGAGCATGCAGGCCGAAGGCGCCAGCGCTGAGCAAATACGCCTGATACGCGAGCAGGCACTGGGCAGCGAAGCCGCGCAGCGTCTGGCTGAACTGGACCAGCAACAGGCACAGTGGCAACAGCGCCTGAGCGACTACGCCAGCGAGCGTGACCGCCTGCGCGCCGCCGGGCTCAGCCAGACCGACCTGGAGAGCGCACTCAGCGAACTGCAGACCAGCCGCTTTGACGAACTGGAGCGCAAACGGGTTCAAGCACTGGACGCCGATCTATAGTTGCGCCGACCTGAACAACTCGCCCGGCTTTGCGACTACGCTGTGGGAAAGGAGATGCCCATGAGCGACGAGCAAAACGACAAGCCCCTGACCTTCGGCCAGATGCTGCAAAGCGTGCTGGCCGCGGCCTTTGGCGTGCAGAGCGGCAAGCACCGCGCCCGCGACTTCAGCCGCGGCAAGCCGAGCCACTTCGTGATCCTCGGAGTGCTGTTTACCGCGGTATTTGTGCTGGTGATTTTCAGTGTGGTGAAACTGGTGTTGTACTTTGCCGGCGTCTGAACTTCAGCGTAACAGGGCATCGATGGCGCACGCGTAGTGCTGCATGCGCGGCTTGCCCTGGGCACTGAAGCGCTTGAAGTTCAGGCCTTCGCCAGGCTTGCGCATGTATGCCAGCAGATTCCTTGCCTCTCGCTGATCAAACAAACGCAGCAAACGCGCCTGCTGATCCGTGCCGCCGCGCTTGACAAAGTCCAGGCCCAATGCATGATCATGCAAGAGCACCATGGCGCAGCCACCGAGGATGGTATGCCCACCGAGTACCACCTCGATCTGCCCGTCGATACGCGCCTGCAACACCCTTTCAGAGGTGTTCAAACCGCTGTAATGCAACTGACGCCCCTGCTCCCTGGCTGCGCGCATCACCCCGAAGGCCATCTCGTCATTGGCAGCCCACACCAGATCCAGCTCCGGATAACGCGGCAACAGTGCCTTGGCTTGCTCATAGGCTCGCTGCTCCTTCCATTCGCCGTAAAGCAACTGACGCAGGCGCACTTGCGGGTGTTCGGCGAGGGCCTTTTGCAAGCCCTTCTCACGCAGGGTTGCCGACGGCGTCTGCTTAATACCGGAAAAAGCCACTAGTTCACCTTGCGGATCCAGAGCAATCAGGGCCTTGGCCATCAGGTAACCGGCCTCTTCGTCATTGGTAACCAGGCTACCGATCCAGTTCCGATACTTCTCGCGCGGCCCGCCCAGGCGAGCCCGCTGCTCAGGCGTCAGGGTGCTATGCAGGGCCAGTAGCTTGATTCCGCTGTCCGCATACAAACGCAGGATTTCCGGGCCCACATATTGTTCGTTGACGAAAACCAGATAATCCGGCTTTACCTTGCGTTGCAGCACGGCATGCGCATTAGCCAGGACGACCTGCGCATCACGCTCACCATAGAGCACCTGCAGCTGCATGCCCAAGTCGTCCGCAGCATCCTGCATAAAGGCTGCATAGTCGGCCCAGAAACGCTCGGTGGAATGACCAGGACTGAGAAACACCACGGAAGCGGCCTTAACAGGCAGCCCGGTCAGCAAGAGGAAAAGAACCACAAAGGTGCGCGACAGAGAACTCATGGAACATCGTTCAGGAAAATTGGTCGCGCATTGTACAGAGCCGAACATAGCATTCGGCCACCATCGATCTGCTTGATCAAAAAAACCAGCACCGGGGGTTAGCCGCCACTGGCTTCTAGCCGCGCACGACTACTGCTGACTGACCCAAAACACGGCGGTACTCACCGCCAAGATGATCAGAACGAAAATTGCTCGGGCATCGGCGAGACTGTCTTGATCCTGCGCTTCAGAATGATCGCTCATGGCTTACCTCTTTATTGTGGTTATGGCGCGGTTCGCGATGTGAGTTAAGACCAGGAAATGCAACGCCTCAAGGCCAAAGGGCGTTTTCCGCAGCCACTTAGTACTTTTAGTTCACGCCTTATACAAAAACATCACTTTTGCGCATAAACCTTAACTGGTATCTTCCCCCGGCTCCGCGTGGAGTGCGCAGCCGTGCGCGCAAAAAGCCTTGCTGACTGATGAAGCAGTAGCCTGAATCACAGGATATATATGTACGTATACGACGAGTACGATCAACGGATCGTCGAGGACCGCGTCAAGCAGTTCCGCGACCAGACCCGCCGCTACCTGGCCGGCGAACTCTCCGGTGAGGAGTTCCGCCCCCTGCGCCTGCAGAATGGCCTGTATATCCAGCGCTACGCGCCGATGCTACGCGTCGCCGTGCCCTACGGCCTGATGTCTTCGGCCCAGGTGCGCATGATGGCCAAGATCGCTCGCGATTACGATAAGGGTTATGCACACATCAGTACCCGGCAGAACGTGCAGTTCAACTGGCCGGAACTGGAAGACGTGCCGGACATCCTCGCCGAACTGGCCACCGTGCAGATGCACGCGATCCAGACCAGCGGCAACTGCATTCGCAACACCACCACCGACCAGTTCGCCGGCGTGGCCAAGGACGAACTCGTCGATCCGCGCCCCTGGTGCGAGATCATCCGTCAGTGGTCGACTTTTCACCCGGAATTCACCCACCTGCCACGCAAGTTCAAGATTGCCGTCAACGGCGCTGTGAGCGACCGCGCGGCCATCGAAGTCCACGACATCGGCCTGGAAGCGGTGCAGAACGCCGCAGGCGAGCTGGGCTTCCGCGTTTCCGTTGGTGGCGGTCTGGGTCGTACGCCGATCGTCGGCAGCTTCATCAATGAATTCCTGCCGTGGCAGCACCTGCTGTCCTACCTCGACGCCATTCTGCGTGTGTACAACCGCTATGGCCGTCGCGACAACAAGTACAAGGCGCGTATCAAGATTCTGGTCAAGGCGCTGACACCTGAGGTGTTCGCTGAGCGCGTGGACGCCGAGTGGGCCCACCTCAAGAATGGCCCGACCACCCTGACCGATGCCGAAGTTGCCCGCGTTGCCGCGCACTTCATCGATCCAGCCTATAAAGCCCTGAATGATCAGGACGCCGCCCTCGCTGCCTTGGATGCCGAGCATCCGGGCTTCGCCCGCTGGCGCCAGCGCAACACCTTCGCCCACAAGCGCCCCGGCTATGTCGCCGTGACTCTGTCGCTGAAACCCACCGGCGTGGCGCCGGGTGATGTCACCGACAAGCAGCTGGACGTCATCGCCGACCTGGCCGATCGCTACAGCTTCGGTGAAGTGCGCAACAGCCATAACCAGAACATCATCCTCGCCGACGTTGAGCAGGCGCAGCTGTTCACCCTGTGGGGCGAACTGCGTGAAAACGGTTTTGCCACGCCCAACGTGGGCCTGCTGACCGACATCATCTGCTGCCCGGGTGGCGACTTCTGCTCGCTGGCCAACGCCAAGTCGATCCCGATCGCCGAGGCCATCCAGCGCCGCTTCGATGACCTCGACTACCTGTTCGACATTGGCAATATCGACCTGAACATCTCCGGTTGCATGAACGCCTGCGGCCACCACCACGTCGGCCACATCGGCATCCTCGGCGTGGACAAGAAAGGTCAGGAGTTCTACCAGGTATCCCTCGGCGGCAGCGCCGGGCGTGACGCCAGCCTGGCACAGATCCTCGGCCCCTCCTTCGCCGAAGCGGACATGGCCGATGTGATCGACAAGATCATCAAGGTCTATGTGGAAAAGCGCACCGATGAAGAAAGCTTCCTCGACACCTTCCGCCGCGTTGGCGTCGACCCGTTCAAGGAGCGTGTATATGCAGCGAATCATTAAGAACGGTCAGATCATCGACGAGACCTGGCACTTGCTGCCCAAGGACGCCACGCTCGACACCCTGAGCAACTGTGACGATTACATCGTACCGTTGGCCCTGTGGGTTGAGCACAGCAGCGCCCTCAAGGCCCGCGATGGCGGCCTCGGCGTGTGGCTGGAAGCCGGCGAAGAAATCGAAGAGATCGCCGATCAACTGGACAACTTCCAAGTGATCGCCCTGAACTTTCCGGCCTTTACCGACGGCCGCCATTGCTCCACCGCGTACCTGCTGCGCACCCGCTACGGCTACAAGGGCGAAGTGCGGGCAATTGGTGATGTGCTGCGTGACCAGCTGTTCTCCTATCAGCGCGTTGGCTTTGATGCCTTCGCCCTGCGCGCGGACAAGGATCCGCTTGATGCCCTGAAAGCCTTCGAGGAGCTCACCGAGGTTTACCAGGCGTCAGCCGACCAGCCGCAACCGCTGTTCCGCCGCCGCGCCTGAGTCAGGCCAGCAGCATGAAAAAGCCCCGCCACGTGCGGGGCTTTTTTATGCCAAGCCCGTCGTAGCCCGGATGCAATCCGGGAGCGGAGCCGCGTGTTTCCCTGATTGCATCCGGGCTACCAAACAGCTCACGCCTAGGGATTAGCGCGTACCGACTCCCAAGCCACCTGCGCCAGCAACTCGCGACAATCGGCCAGCTGAGTCTGAGTACGACCAGCCAGCCAGTTGCGGGCAAAATCGTGGGCTGGGCCAATGATCACCGAGGCGAAGCAGTCGACCGGCATCGACTTGAACAGCCCCTGCTCCCGGTAGCTGGATAGCGCCGCGAAGATCCGCTGAAAATGCAGACGGTTGGCCTCGCGCAGGTCGTCACCTCGCTCACCGGCCTCGACCCGCCCGCGGCTATGCAGGATGAAGCGCGCCCAATCTGGGTTAGCTGCGACCCAGTCGATGTAGCTGGTCACCAGCAGCTTGACGCAGGCTTCGGCACTATCTGCCTTGCTGAAGCCCTGCGCCAGCAACTCGGCATACTCGCCCGTGCCTGCCAGATAGAGCGCCGCGAGGATACGTTCCTTGTTGCCGAAATGGTGGTACAGGCTGCCGATGCTGGCACCGGAACGATCACGAATCATCTCGATGGTTGTGGCATCCACTCCGAACTCGGTGAAGCAAGACAGGGCAGCCTGAAGGATTTCATTCTTACGCGAGGATCGGACCATGGGGTTTCTCAGTACCGTTTACTAGAATATTTTTCTAGAATTAATTTCTACTACTCGTATACTGCCTCGGCGCGCGCTTCTCTTCAATGTATTTGCCATTCAAGGAGCCACCATGAGTCAGATGATGCAGATGTACCAGCAAGCAGGCCCGGCGCAGTTCAGCGTCATGATCGGCCAGGTCGCCCCCTACTTTGCCAGCATCGCGCCGCAGTTCGTCGAGCTGCGCGCGGGCTACGCCGAAGTGACCTTCGCCAAGCGCCGCGAGGTGCTCAACCACCTGGGCACCGTGCACGCCATCGCCCTGTGCAACGCAGCCGAACTGGCCGCCGGTACCATGACCGACGCCTCGATTCCCAAAGGCTGCCGCTGGATTCCACGCGGCATGACCGTGGAGTACCTGGCCAAGGCCGATGGCGACATTCGCGCCGTGGCCGACGGTGGCGCCATCGACTGGACCCAGCTAGGCGACGTGACGGTGCCGGTCATGGCCTATGTCGGTGACAAACCGGTTTTCCGCGCCGAAATCACCATGTATGTCAGCCGGAGCGCATCATGACCGCCCCCCTCCATCGCCCGCTGGACAACGGCAACGGGCACACCCTTTCCAGCCACTGGTACCCGTCCATGGGAGAGGCACGCGGCGTCGTGCTGATCGTGCCAGCCATGGGTGTGGAACAGCGCTTCTATGGCGCCTTTGCCCACTGGTTAGCCGAGCGCGGCTATACCACGGTGACCTTCGACTATGTCGGCATGGGCCTGTCGCGCAGCGGCTCGCTACGCAACCTGGAAGTGGATGTCATCGACTGGGGCCGACATGACTGCAGCGCCATGCTTGATGCGGCAGTGGAGGCGGCCGGCAAGCTACCGGTGTTCTGGATCGGTCACAGCCTGGGCGGGCAGATATTGCCCTTCGTGCGGGGCAGCGAGCGCATCCAGCGCGCATTCACCATCGCCACTGGCAGTGGCTACTGGCGGGAAAACACCAGGAGCCTGCGCAACAAGGCCTGGCTGCTGTGGTACTTCATCGCGCCAGTGGTAACGCCGCTCGCCGGCTACTTCCCAGGACAACGCCTGGGCATGGTCGGCGACCTGCCGCGCGGGGTGATCGAACAATGGCGGCGCTGGTGCCTGAATCCGGAGTACGCGGTGGGTGCCGAAGGCATAGAAGTTCGCGATGCCTATTCCGCGGTGCGCACGCCCATTACCTCAATCTCCTTTACCGATGACGAGATGATGTCCGGGCGCAATACCGAGTCACTGCATGGCTTTTACCAGGCTGCACCGCAAACGGCGAAACGCATCAGGCCGACGGAGATCGGCGTACAGCGTGTCGGTCATTTTGGTTTCTTCCGCAGCCAGTTCGCCGACTCGCTGTGGGCACCCTACCTGCTGCCGGATCTGTGTTAACACCCAGACCTGGCGCTACTCAGGAAAGATTGACCAGTACTCGGCCAACCATCTTGCCGGCAAGAATCTGCTCGATGGCCTTGGGCAACTGCTCAAGGCCAATTTCCTCTGCCAGGCTCTCGAGATTGCCCAGCTTCCACTGCACGGACAGCTTGTCCCACATCGATGCCTTGACCACCAGCGGCAGCTCCACCGAATCCACGCCCAGCAGATTAACGCCGCGCAGGATAAAGGGCATGACATTGGCCTTGAAACCGACCCCGGCGGTCAGCCCGCAACAGGCCACGCTGGCGCCATAGCGCAGTGACTTGACCACGTTGAAGAGGATGTCACCGCCCACTGTATCCACCGCACCCGCCCAGCGCTCCTTGAGCATCGGTTTGTCGATGCCTTCCTGCAGTTCACTGCGCGGCACGATCTGCTGTGCCCCGAGCTGGCGCAGGAACTCGCCCTGCTCGGTCTTGCCGGTGGCAGCCGCCACGCTGTAGCCAAGACGCGCCAGCAAGGCCACGGCGACACTGCCGACCCCGCCAGTAGCGCCAGTCACCAGCACCGCGCCGGACTCGGGCGTCAAACCGGCCTGTTCCAGCTTGTCCACACACAGAGCAGCGGTCAGCCCGGCGGTGCCAAGCAACATCGCCTCACGCAGGCTGAGTCCGGCCGGCCGCTTGATTACCCAGGCTGCCGGCACACGGATGTACTGGCCGAAACCACCGGCGGTATTCATGCCCAGGTCATAGCCGGTGACGATCACCTCGTCACCCGCGGCGAACTCGGCCACCCGCGACTCGACGACGACCCCGGCGGCATCGATACCCGGTGTATGCGGATAGCTTCGGGTCACGCCGCGATTACCGCTGGCAGACAAAGCATCCTTGTAATTGAGCGAGGAGTACTGCACACGGATCAGCACATCACCGAGCGGCAAGTCGGCGGTGTCACGCGCAGTCACCTGAGCCGAGAACGCGCCCTCGTTTTCGCTGACCAGCAGCGCCTTGAACTGAGTCATGCAGCCTCCCGTTACCAGAAACGTTGTTGATGGAGCCGGTTCCACCAGTTCAGCAGGACGCGGTCAACGGCCACGCTGGCGGCCAGACCGAAACGCTCTGGCAGGCTCTTCTTCTCAGCGTAATGCAATTGGAACAGATCGGCTTCACGGGCGCGCTCGGCCAGGTACTCGTCGCTGGTCTTCAATTCATCGACCAGTTGCTTCTCCAGCGCGGCAATACCCAGCCAGACTTCGCCGGTGGCGATCTCGTCGATCTCCAGTTGCGAGCGATAACGGGCGACAAAGTTCTTGAACAGCACATGGGTGGTTTCCAGGTCTTCCTGAAATTTCTCCCGGCCTTTGTCGGTATTCTCGCCGAACACTGTCAGGGTGCGCTTGTATTCGCCGGCCGTCAGCACTTCGAAGTCGATATCGTGCTTCTTCAGCAAGCGGTGCACATTGGGCAGCTGTGCTACCACGCCGATGGAGCCGAGAATGGCGAACGGCGCAGCCAGAATTTTCTGGCCGATACAGGCCATCATATAGCCGCCACTGGCCGCTACCTTGTCCACGCAGATGGTCAGCGGGATGCCGGCATCGCGAATCCGCACCAGCTGTGAGGAAGCCAGGCCATAGCTGTGCACCATGCCGCCACCGCTCTCCAGCCGAACAACCACCTCGTCCGTGGCGCTGGCCATGCTCAGCAAGGCCGTCACTTCGTGGCGCAAGCTGTCGGTGGCCGAGGCCTTGATATCGCCATCGAAGTCGAGCACGAACACCCGCGGCCTGCTCGTGCCGGCCTTTTTGTCGATCTTCGCCTGCTTGGCTTCGGCCTTGTGCCGGGCCTTCAGCTCGGCCTTGTCCAGCAGCGAGTGCTCCAGGCGCTCGCGCAGGGCTTTATAGAAATCGTTCAGCTTGTGTACGTCGAGATGACCGCTGCCTTTGCTGCGGCCTTTGCTGCGCAGCGCGGCGATACTCGCCAGCACCACGATCACCGCCACCACCAGGGTCACGGTACGAAGCAGAAACTCCGCATAGTCCATCAGAAACTCCACATCTCCCCCTTATGCGTGCCAATTCAGGATGACCGTCAACGGCTCCTGCCGGCCCAAGCATACCGAGCCCGACTGGCAGTGTCCGCAGCGGAAATATCTGTTCATGCTTGGATAAATGATTTTTCGCTCCTGCAGCCGCACTATCGTGCCCGACTACAGCGGCGCAGAGCCTCAACGAACGCGCCGTAACCGAGCGACCCAAGGGACAGCCAACACCGCACGTCGACAGCGCTCAGGCAATTCAAACAAGCGTATGTTTTTCCGTTGACAGCAGCCCGGCTCTACCCATAACCTCGCGAAACTTCCACTGCCGGGATCGACTGCAGACGTGGGCAGCATCTACCTGATTCGCCATGGCCAAGCCTCTTTCGGTGCAGACGACTATGACGTGCTGTCGCCCACCGGCGTTCGCCAGGCGGAAGTGCTCGGCGAGCACCTGGCGCACCTCGGTCTGAGTTTTGATCGTTGCCTCAGCGGCACCCTGCGTCGCCAGCAACATACCGCCACTGCCGCCCTGCAACGCTGCGTTGCGGCGGGTCTGCCTGCACCGGAACTGGAACTGGACGCCGGCTTCAATGAATTCGATGCCGAAGCGGTCATCCGCGGTCTGCTGCCCGCCATGCTGCCGAGCGAGCCAGATGCCCTCGACATCCTGCGCAATCCGAAAGACAACCGTGCCGCCTTCCAGCGCCTGTTCGCGCGCATCATCCAGCGCTGGGTCAGCGGTGAACATGACCAACCCGGTCATGAAACCTGGCAGGGCTTCGTCGCTGGTGTACAGTCAGGGCTTGAGCGCCTGCTCGCCCAGGCTGACAACAAACAGAATATCGCCGTGTTCACATCCGGCGGCACCATCACTGCTCTGCTCCACCTGCTGACCGGTGTACCCGCCCACAAGGCGTTCGATCTCAACTGGCAAATCGTCAACACCTCGCTGTCGCGCCTGCAGTTTCGCGACAGCGAGGTGACCTTGGCTTCCTTCAACAGCCGTGTACATTTAGAGCTGTTGAAGGCGCCGGAACTCATCACCTATCGCTGAGTTCCAGCCCACTGCGGCCCGCAAGGCCGCCAGAAACCCTCGATAACAAAGGATAGAAACCATGAGCTCCGTTGCCGACACCATCAACTCCATGCAGTCCAAGTTCAACGCCAGCGCCGCTGCCGGCCTGGACCTGGTATTCCAGTTCAACATCGAAGACGGTGAGAACTACGCGCTGATCGTCAAAGACGGCACCTGCGACGTGCAGCAAGGCGACAACGCCAACGCCAACGTCACCCTGATCATGGACAGCGCCACCCTGGCCGGTATCGCTTCCGGCGAAACCGACGGCATGCAAGCCTTCATGGGCGGCAAACTGCGCGCCGAAGGCGACATGATGCTGGCCATGAAACTGGCCGAACTGTTCCCGGTATAAGACCTAGCGTCTACGCTGTGGTAACACGAAAAACCGGAGCCTTCGGACTCCGGTTTTTTTTCGCCCGTTCTAAGGCGTTACACAGCAATCAGGTCTCTTGATCAATGACCAACAGCCACATCTATAACGCTGTGCTTTGCTTAAGGGCACCATTAAATTAGCCAATAATTAGTGGCCCCCATCATCAGCAGAAGGGATAAGCATGACGCTTACAGACCAGTCCACCGGGATTCGCGATGGCGAAGAACTCGATGCCGCCATCATCGATCAGTACCTCAAGGCACATATTCCCGGCCTGACCGGCGAGCCGAGCATCAGCCAGTTCCCCGGCGGTGCCTCGAACCTGACCTATCTGCTGGAATACCCGCAGCAGGAATTTGTCCTGCGCCGTCCGCCGTTCGGCCACAAGGCAAAATCGGCCCACGACATGGGCCGCGAGTACCGCATTCTCAACCAGCTCAACGCTGGTTTCCCTTACTGCCCCAAGGCTTACGTGCACTGCACCGACGAGTCGGTGATCGGCGCCGAGTTCTACGTGATGCAGCGGGTCAAGGGCATCATTCTGCGCAGCGATATGCCGGCCGAGCTGAACTTCAGTACCGAGCAAACCCGCGAGCTGTGCAAAAGCTTCATCGACAAGCTGGTCGACCTGCATAACGTCGATTATCAGGCCTGTGGCCTGGGTGATCTGGGCAAACCGGAAGGCTACGTCAAGCGCCAGATCGAAGGCTGGAGCGACCGTTACGAGAAAGCCCTGACCCCTGATGCGCCGACCTGGGAGCCGGTCAAGGCGTGGCTGCGCGAGAAGATGCCGGCCGACCATCACAAGCCTGGCATCGTGCACAACGACTATCGCTTCGACAACGTGATTCTCGACCCGGCCAACCCGATGCAGATCATCGGTGTGCTTGACTGGGAGCTAACCACTATCGGCGACCCGCTGATGGATCTGGGCAACACCCTTGCCTACTGGATCGAAGCGGCCGACCCGGCGCCGGTGCAACTGATGCGTCGGCAGCCGAGCAACGCCCCCGGCATGCTCACTCGCCAGGAGTTCGTCGACTACTACGCCGAACGCTCGGGCATCCAGATCGACAATTTCGACTTCTACTACACCTACGGCCTGTTCCGCCTGGCCGGCATCGTGCAGCAGATTTACTACCGTTTCTTCCACGGCCAGACCAAGGACAAGCGCTTCGCCCAGTTCGTTCACATGAACAAACTGCTGGAGCAGATGAGCCTGCAGGTCATTGGCAAATCCACCCTCTAAACCGGATCAAGGTAACCAGAATGTCCAAGACCCACCTGTTCGACCTCGATGGCAAGATCGCTTTCGTATCCGGCGCCAGCCGTGGCATCGGTGAAGCCATCGCCAAGTTGCTGGCCCAGCAAGGCGCCCATGTAATCGTCTCGAGCCGCAAGATCGACGACTGCCAGAAAGTCGCCGACGCCATCCTCGCCGACGGCGGCAAAGCCACCGCAGTGGCCTGCCATATTGGCGAGATGGAGCAGATCACGAACGTCTTCGCCATGATCCGCGAGCAGTTCGGCCGCCTCGACATCCTGGTCAACAACGCGGCCACCAACCCGCAGTTCTGCAACGTACTGGACACCGACCTCGGCGCCTTCCAGAAGACCGTTGACGTCAATATCCGCGGCTACTACTTCATGTCCATCGAAGGCGGCAAGCTGATGAAGCAGAACGGTGGTGGCAGCATCATCAACGTCGCTTCGATCAACGGCGTATCGCCGGGCGAGTTCCAGGGCATCTACTCGGTGACCAAGGCCGCGGTGATCAGCATGACCAAGGTCTTCGCCAAGGAATGCGCGCAGTTCGGCATCCGCTGCAACGCCCTGCTGCCGGGCCTGACCGACACCAAGTTCGCCTCCGCGCTGACCAAGAACGATGCCATCCTCAATATCGCCCTGCAGCGCATCCCGCTCAAGCGCGTGGCCGCTCCGAGCGAAATGGCCGGTGCCGTGCTGTATCTGGCCAGCGAAGCGTCCAGCTACACCACTGGCGTGGCACTGAACGTGGATGGCGGCTTCCTGTCCTGATTCACATTGCAAACCAGAAGGCCGCTCTCTGAGCGGCCTTTTTCATTCCCCGCTACTCTGCTCTGCCTGGTAGGCCCGCCGCACTTCGCGCAACGTCGGAAAATGGCGGACAGCGGTCGCTGCCTGCACGCCAGCCTGTTCTCTCCAGCGCTCCCACTCAGTCAAACGACCGGCGGCAACTGGCGTGATACCTCGCGCAGCCATCTCCTCGACCAGTTCGCGCAACACATAAAAGCCTGATGCATCAATCAATGTCACCGGCAGCATGTCGATGGCAAACCAACGCAGCTCAGGACCGGCCCGCTCAATCGCCGCACGCACCTCACGGCGAAAATACTGGGCATTGAAAAACACGATGGGCGCATTGAAGCGGAACAAGTACAAGCCCGGGTAGCGCACAGCACCCGAGTGGCGATCGAGCGAATGGACACCGCGCATACCCTCAACCTTGCCCAGTTCCTCCACCGGGGGACGCGACATCGATTTCACGAAACGCAGCAGAGCCAGCACCACCACCAGCAGAATCGCCTGGATCGCGCCAAACGCCACCACACCAAGCGTGGCCAGGATCGACAGAGCAAACTCGCCACGGGAAATCCGATAGAGCTCGCCTAAAAAGCGCGCATTGACCAGACTCATGGCGCCGAACACCAGCACCACACCCAATGCAGCTACCGGCACATAGGCCAGCGGCGAGGTGAAAAACAGCAGCACCACCGCAATGGCCAGCGCAGCGATGATGCCGGTCACCTGAGTCCGTCCACCGCTGCTATCGGCCACTGCCGTACGCGAGTCCGCCCCACTGATGGCAAAGCCCTGCGAAACCGAAGAGGCCATATTGGACAGTCCGAGGGCCATGAACTCACGATCGGTATCGACGCTGTAGCCATTCTTCTCGGCAAAACCCTGCGCCGTCAGCATCATGCTGGAAAAGCTGACCAGGGCCAGGCCGGCAGCATCAGCCAGCAAGGTTGGCAGCGACTCCAACGGGAAACTCGGCACATGCAGCTCGGGCAGACCAGCAGGAATTGCGCCAATACTGACCACCCCTCGCGCAGCCAGATCCAGCCCGGCAACAGCCAACCCTGCCGCCAGCATGGCCAGCAGCGCTGCCGGAAGCTTGGGCAGCAGCCCCTTGGCCAGCAACATCACAACTACCGTCAGACTGCTGACGGCAATGGTCGGCCAATGCCAGAGTTCGAACTTGGCAAACAGCTCGATACTGCGCGGCAGAATGCCACCCGAATCCATGGTGAAGCCGAACATCTTGCCCAGCTGACCGAGCAGAATGCTCAAGGCTACGCCATTGAGAAACCCCACCAGGATCGGTCGCGACAGAAACTCAGCCAACGCGCCCAGCCGCAGGAAGCTGGCACCAATGCAGAACAGCCCGGTGAGGAAAGTCAGGGTCATTGCCAGCGACAGGTAGAGACGTTCATCACCACCGGCCAATGGCATGATGGCTGCCGCCAGCAAGGCGCAGGTGGCGGCATCAGGACCAACGATCAACTGCCGGGAAGTGCCGAACATGGCGTACACCAGCATCGGCAGGATACAGGCATACAAGCCAGTAACAGGATGGAAGCCGGCCAGCTCGGCATAGGAAACCGCCACCGGCAAAGCCACAGCCGCTACGGAAACGCCGGCGCGCAGGTCATCCTTGAACCAAGCCGGCCGGTAATCCAGCAGGTTGGCGAGCCCAGGCGCAATGCGCACCAGCCGTCCCTTCCAGTACCCATCAGTTGCCTGCTGCGTCATAGCGCCTCCATTCCAGTATTTCGCTTTGATCTTAGTCGCTATCGACGGCGAAACCGGGAAATCAGGCGCCGCTCGGGCTTATTGCCAATCCTTCAATGCCTGGTTGGCTGCCTGATTCATTGGCTGAGCCAGCAACCCGGTCGGGCTCAGGCTGACATTGAACATAGCCCCATCGGCGATTGGCAGATACGTGACACGCGCCGCCTCGGGATCAAACAGGAACAGGTCATGCTGACCCAGACGCAGCCAGCGCCACAGGTCGATGCCATAGGGACTCTGCGCCAGGGTGACCTGGGCATGGCGCGCACTTTCCTGCTGCTCGATAGCGAGAAAACGGCCGGAGAGCTTTTCCAGACGGTATCCTGGTTGCAGACCGATCAGCGCGGCCAGGCCTTTCCAGCGCAGCAAGCGACCGTCAAGCTGCCAGAGGTCGCCTTCCAGGGTGACCTGACGCTCCTCACCACCCTCCAGCAAGCTGACCCGATAACGCTGCGGGCCGTCAGCACTGAAGCTCAGGGTCAGCAACGGCTTACCTTCAGGCAGCTGGCTGTAGCTGAGTAGATCATAGGCCACCACGCCGACCAGTCCGGCCACGCCGACAAAAGCCAAGCCGATGCTGCCGCGCAACCAGCCGAGGAACCAGTTACGCGACAGCAGAATACGCGCGGCGATAAACAGCGCCAGTATCGCCAGAAGGCCGATGAACCAGGCCAGGCCGTCATACTGCATGGGTGCAATTCCTTCTCCGTGAAATTGCCGGCATTATGCGCAGCAGCCTGGCGTGGAGAACAGTCGCCTCGCCGCACAATTGAATACACGTCGAGTTTTTATGCCTTTTCCTTTTGAACTGGGTGTCGAGCCGCTCACTCTGGCGATTCTTGCCCTGGTCGCCTTCACTGCCGGTTTCATTGACGCCATCGCTGGTGGCGGTGGCCTGCTGACCATTCCTGCCCTGCTGACTGCCGGCCTGCCACCGCACCTGGTGCTGGGCACCAACAAACTGTGCGCCACCTTCGGCTCCGCCACCGCCAGCTACACCTTTTACCGGCGCAAACTGTTCCACCCCCGACAATGGCGCAATGCCCTGCTGGCTACAGCACTGGGTGCCACCCTGGGGGCCATTCTGGCCCATTGGCTACCGGCGGCCTGGCTGAACCAGATGCTGCCGGCGGTAGTGTTCGGTTGTGGCTTATACCTGCTGTTCGGCAAGACGCCGGACAAGCACGGCACACAAGACGCCCCCATCGCCCAGCGCCGCCAATGGCCACAGGGATTTGGTCTAGGCTTCTACGATGGCGTAGCTGGCCCCGGCACTGGGGCATTCTGGACGGTCAGCACGCTGCTGCTCTATCCGCTGGATCTTGTGCGCGCCAGCGGCGTGGCACGCAGCATGAACTTCGTCAGCAATGCCATGGCCCTGACGGTTTTCATCATCACCGATCAAGTAGCCTGGCTGCTGGGCATCTGCATGGGCCTGGCGCTGATGGCTGGCGCCTTCTTCGGTGCACGCACGGCCATTCGCGGTGGCTCGAAGTTCATTCGCCCGGTCTTTATTCTGGTGGTCTTGGCACTGACGGCGCGCCTGGCCTGGCAGCATTGGTTCGGCGGCTGACAAGGCGAACGCTCTGTTCATCCACCCTGGCTGGTGGATGGGTAAAACGTCATCCACCCTACCGCGCCAACTGCGGCTCCGGCTGGCCCAGGCGGCGGGCCACGTAGAGGTCGATCAGGTAACGGGCAATCGAGCGAGTCATCGGCAACGGTGGCAACTGCTCGATGTGAAACCAGCGCGCATCCTCGATCTCGTCGACCTGCGGGACGATCTCGCCGCCGACGTATTCAGCATGGAAACCGAGCATCAGCGAATGCGGGAAAGGCCAGCCCTGGCTGCCGAGATACCGCAGGTTGCCGACCTCGATGCCGACCTCTTCGCGCACCTCACGGACCACGCACTCCTCTGCCGACTCACCTGGTTCGACGAAACCGGCCAGGGTGCTGTAAACGCCAGGCACAAAGCGCGGCGAGCGGGCCAGAAGGACTTCGTCGCCACGCGTAACCAGCACGATCATGCTCGGCGAAATGCGCGCATAGCTATCCAGAGCACAAGACGGACAGCGCATGCAGCGCTCGCCCGGAACTTGCTGGGTCGGCGTACCGCAGCGCCCGCAGAAGCGATGCTGACTCTGCCAGGTGGCAACCTGCTCGGCGAACGCCAGCATGCGGAACGTCGGGTAATCGGCCTGCAGCATGAACTGACGCAGGCTCTGCCAATGACAGCCTGGCAATTCTGCAGGCTGCTCCAGCTGCAACAGCCAGACGGCCTCGCCATTGAAGTAACCCAACCCCTGTTCGCCACGTAGCGGCAGATCCTGGCGCTTGAGCCATTCGCGGGGAAACAGCACGCCATTGCTGTCAGCCAGGAAACCCTGAGCGCTCTGCACCAGTGCCCAACCGCCGACCTGGGCATTATCCAGCGGCGGCGTGCTCTGCCAGCCTGTTGGCATCAGGCAGCCACCGGCATGCCCAGAGCGCGCACACTTTCCTCGGCCAGATCGAGCACGCTCGGGCTGGTTTCCGGACGCAACACGGCGCCACCTTCCAGGTAGTACTCCAGGCTGCTGAGGGCATCAGCCAGGGTTTCCAGCATCTGCTCGGACGGCATCTGCTGGGTTTCAATCATGCGGGTCTGGATATAGTCGGCACACATGCCGATCAACTTGGCCGCACGTTCCTGACCGAGGAACCACAAACCACCACGCACCGCCTGCAGGCTGACTGGCACGTTGGCCAGGTGCATACGGTCACCATTGGATTCCAGATAAGAGGTGATCGCCCGTTTGGCCAGTGCCAGACCACCCTGAGCCTCATCGACCACCACGATACGCGCTTCGGTTAACTGGTGCGCGGCGAATGCTTCACCTTCGTCACCTGGTTGCGTAGCTGCCGGACGCTGATCGCGACGCTCACCGCGCTCAAGGCTGGCCACCATGCTTTCCACATAGAGCACCGCTTCGGCCAACTTGTGCAGATCATTGAACTCGGCAGGGCTGCTCGCGCCCCAACCTGCAACCACGGGCAGTTGTACCTGCAAGGCATTGGCCGCCGAACTAAGGCCAACCATGCCGAGGGTCTTGGCCAGCTTGCCAAGCTGCGCATGCAGGCTGCCAAAGCTGTCCGGCTGAGCCGTACCGCGCTCGATCAGATCAAGCAGATCCTTGACCCCAGCCAGCTCCTCCCGGATCGCCGAAGACAACGAGCGCATTACGCCCTGCCCCGGCCCAGACAGGCGCTGGTATTCCTCGTCGAGCAGATGGTCGGTGAACGGTAACGCATTGAGGCCAAAAACCTCGCGCACCGAGCTGGCCTGCTCGCCTTTGCTGTCAGCCAGGGCAACCAGGTACAGCAGCTCCTTGAGCAGACTCCGTGGCGCCTCGTAAGCAGGATTGGCCAACGCCTGCTTGAGCTCGCGATCAAGGCGGGAGAACAACTGCTTGCGCGACTTGCGCGGCAGCAACTGGCCATCCAGCTGTGCTTCCACGGCTGCAGCACCGACCCAGCACAGCCGCCCGCGCGATTCATCGCCGAACAAACTGTCCAGGCGCGCCATCGCGCGCAGCATCAACTTAAGTCCAGCCTGCGGATTGTCCTCACGGATAAAGCCGAGCAGACCGACCTGGTACATATGGCGCAGACGCCGGGTATCGTCAGCAGAAACGTTTGCCGAAACCATGCGCGCAGGACGCGACTGATCGAGACGCACACTGAAGAAGAAACTCTCCGGCAATGGCGGCTGGGCGCCAGCCTGACGCAAATCATTGATCGCCGGCAGCAATAGCTCGGGCATTTCCTGGCGGTGGGCGTCGACGTTTTCCAGATAGCGCCGCAGCACATACAAGGCATTGCTCAGCGCCGACAGCTGGACGTCGCGCTCCTCGCCCGCACCGGTGGGGATATCGGTTGCCTGCTGCAAGACTTCCTGGGCCAGCAACTCGGCACCAGCCAGCTCAATCAGATTGAGCGTGCCACGCACTTGCTGCAGGTTTTCCACCGCTTGCTGCAGCAGGCTGCCGTTGTGCCGTTCGGCGATGAAGTGTTCGAGACTCTGTTCGGTCTCTTCCATGGTGGTGAACAGTTCGTCACGCACCAGACTCAGGGATGTCGCTCCAGTGACCATGGGTCTACTGCACCTCGCTAGGCTGGTACTGCATCAGTCGGCAAATTCGGCTTTCTGCTTGCTCATGTGCGCGGCCATGGCCACACGCAGGTCAGCAGATTGCAGCATCGCGGCATTCCAGTTGGCCACGTACTCCAGGCCGTCATCGACGCGGTGGTCGCGCATGTAGCGAATCATGTGTTTGGTGCCACGAATGGCGATTGGCGATTTCGCTGCAATCTCGCCGGCCAGTGCCAGCACGCCGGCCAGCAGCTCTTCCTGGCTGGCATAGGTACGATTGACCAGGCCGATACGTTGAGCCTCGCCACCATCGATGGTGCGGCCGGTGTAGGCCAGTTCACGCATCATGCCGTCACCAATAATCCGCGGCAGGCGCTGCAGGGTACCGACGTCGGCCGCCATGCCCATGTCGATTTCCTTGATCGAGAACTGCGCATCGACGGTGCTGTAACGCATGTCGCAGGCCGCAATAAGGTCGATGGCACCGCCCAGGCAATAGCCCTGGATAGCCGCGAGCACCGGCTTGCGGCAGTTGTCGACGGCATTGAAGGAGGCTTGCAGCTGCAGGATCTTGCGGCGCAGGGCTTCGGCATTGCGACCGACATCCTTGCCCAGCGCGCTGCCAGCCTGGGCCAGCAGCATCAGGTCGATGCCCGAGGAGAAGTGTTTGCCAGCGCCGGAAAGCACCACAACGCGTGCTTCATCGGTATCGTCGATCCATTGAAATATCTCGACGATCTCGCTCCAGAAGTCCGCGTTCATCGCGTTGACCTTATCCGGGCGATTGATCTGTACGTGGGCAATCTTGTCGTTCAATTCGACACGGAAGGCTTTGTAGTCCGGCACGCAGATCATCCTCGAAGGCGTGGCGCCAGGCGGCGCGCATAGAAACATTGTTATGGGTTTAACCGCCCAACTATAACAAGCATGCAATAAATGTCGATGCTGGCCACTGTGATGGACAACACGCTCGCAAAGCTCAGGTTGTTTCTGACTGTTCTCGTTAAGCGCTTGATCTGTCTAAACCTTAGCCCAAAAACCAAGTGCAGCCCGGCGTTGGCCGCAACGTGCGCTGCGGCCAGACGCAAGCCTCAGGGAAAGCCATAGGGCCGCACCTTAGCGGCCCGCAGCATCAGGCTTTCAGGCAGTCCACAGCGTACTGCCCGTTTTCCTGTTTCTGCAAACCATGCACATCAGCATCGAAACCAGGGAACTGGCGGTCGAAGGTGCGGGCAAATTGCAGGTAATCAATGATCGAACGAGTTTCAGCAGTGAAGCGCTCACCCGGCATGATCAGCGGAATACCCGGCGGATAAGGCACCAGCATCACGGCAGCGATACGCCCTTCCAGCTGCTCGATCGGCACCGCCTCGACTTCGCCGCGTACTAGGTGGTTGTAGGCGTCCGCCGGCTTGATCGCCACCTGCGGCAGCACCGTGTACATGCGCTTGAGCGCCTTGGCCGTAGCGTTTTCGCGGTAGCAGGCATGTAGCTGGTCGCACAGGTCGCGCAGCCCCATGCCGGCATAGCGCGCGGCATCCTCGCGGGCGATCGAGGGCAACGCGGTGCTCAAGGCCACGTTGGCGTCGTAGTGGCGCTTGAACTCCAGCAGTTCGGTGAGCAGGGTGCTCCACTTGCCCTTGGTGATGCCCATGGAGAACAGCACCAGGAAGGAATACAGGCCGGTCTTCTCCACCACCAGACCGCGCTCCCAGAGGAACTTGCTGACCACTGCGGCGGGAATGCCCGACTCGGCCAGCGCACCCTCGGCGGACAGCCCCGGCATCACCAGGGTGACCTTGATCGGGTCGAGCAGCACGTAGTCTTCGGCGATCTCGCCAAAACCATGCCAGGCGGCGTTCGGTTGCAGCAACCAGTCGCCGGTATGCGCGCCTTCGGCCTGCGGCGGCTGCCAGATGCTGAACCACCAGTCATCGGCCTTGAGATTCTGTCGCAGGTTGGCCAGAGCACGACGGAAGCTCAGTGCCTCGTCGAAAGTTTCCTGAATCAGCGAACGCCCGGCCGGGCCTTCCATCATCGCCGAGGCCACATCCAGCGAGGCGATGATGCCGTACTGCGGCGAGGTGGAGATGTGCATCATAAAGGCTTCGTTGAAGCGCTCGCGGTCCAACTGACGCGCGCCGCCGTCCTGTACGTGAATCATCGAAGCCTGGCTGAAGGCCGCCAGCAGCTTGTGGGTGGAGTGGGTGGTGAACACCAGCGGGGTCTTTTCGCCGCACTCGGTACCCATGCCGTAACGCCCGGCATAGAACTCGTGGAACGCCGCATAGGCGTACCAGGCTTCGTCAAAGTGCAGCACCTCGACGCTGTCGGCCAGGGTGCGCTTGATCAGCTCGGCGTTGTAGCAGAGACCGTCGTAGGTCGAGTTGGTCACCACCGCCAGCTTGACCTTGGGCGCACGGCCCTTGGCCAGCGGGCTGGCGTCGATCTTGGCCTGGATCGACTCCTTGCTGAACTCGGAGAGCGGAATCGGCCCGATGATGCCCAGCTCGTTGCGCTCCGGGCACAGATACAGCGGGATGGCACCGGTCATGATGATCGAATGGAGGATCGACTTGTGGCAGTTGCGGTCGACCAGCACCAGGTCGTCGCGACCGACCATGGAGTGCCAGACAATCTTGTTCGCCGTTGAGGTGCCATTGATCACAAAGAAGGTGTGGTCAGCGCCGAAGTTGCGCGCGGCGCGAGCCTCGGCCTCGGCCAGTGGGCCGGTGTGATCGAGCAGCGAACCCAGCTCGGGTACCGACACGGAGAGATCGGAACGCAGGGTGTTCTCACCAAAGAACTGGTGAAAGGCCTGCCCCACCGGACTCTTGCGGTAGGCTACGCCACCGCCGTGGCCGGGCGTGTGCCAGGAATAGTTGGATTGCTCGGTGTGCTGCACCAACGCTTTGAAGAACGGTGGCAGCAGGCCGTCGAGGTAGTTGTGCGCGGCGCGCGCCACCTGGCGGGCAAGGAACGACACAGTGTCTTCGTAAAGATAGAGGATGCCGCGCAGGTGATTGAGGTCGGCCATGGCCTCGGCTGGCGCATTTTCGATCGTCACTTGCTCGCCGAGGGCAAAGATCGGCAGCTGCGGCGCGCGGACTCGGGCAATGCGGATCAGCTCGACCATGTCCTGCAGCAGGCGCTGGTTTTCCCCAGCCCCTTCGGCAGCCACCAGAATGCAGGCCAGGCCATGGTGAGTAGAGGCAACGATGCGCCCCTCGGCGGAGCTGGCCGTGGAGAGGATGGTGAAGCCGTCCTGGCTCAGCTCCTCAGCAATCGCCCGCACACGTTCACCGGCTACGGTGTCGGCCTTGATGTCACGGTGAACGATGAGGACGGGGAATTTCAGGTCTTTGTACATTATGAATTCCTGAGGGGCCGGCAGCGGCCTATCCCCTCAGGTTAGAAGTTCGCCCGAACAGGCGGAACCCCCTGTGCAGCAAGCTGTAAGAAAAGGTCGCCTGGACAACCTTTAGCTTTCTTTCGGCGCGTCCAGTTGCGCCCACAGCGACGGCGCCCCGGCAGACTTTTCGATCACCGCCAGACGCGCGGCATGGGCGGCCAGTTCGGCCTCACTGGCGCGGATAATGCGGGTTGGCGAGCGGTTGGCATCCAGACGAATGATCGGGCTGGGCATCTGCCGCCCACTGCCATCACCACCCTCGCCGGCCAGCGACAAGTGCGTCTGGCCGCCAGTCATCGTCAGGTAGACGTCGGCGAGGATCTCGGCGTCGAGCAATGCACCGTGCAGATCGCGACCGGAGTTGTCGACGCCATAGCGCTTGCACAGGGCATCGAGGTTATTGCGCTGTCCGGGATGACGCTCGCGGGCCATCAACAGGGTATCGAGGATCCCGCAGTAATCACTGACTTCGGCACGCTCGCGCTGCCCGAGCAGAGCGAACTCGTTATTGATAAAGCCGACGTCGAACGCCGCGTTGTGAATGATCAGCTGGGCGCCGTGGATGAAGTCGTAGAACTCGTCGGCAATTTCCTTGAAGCGCGGTTTGTCAGCGACGAACTCGTTGGTGATGCCGTGTACCGCAATGGCGCCTTCATCGATCTCGCGATCCGGGTTGAGGTAGACATGGTAGTGACGCCCGGTCAGGCGCCGCCCCTCCAGCTCAACACAGCCGATCTCGATGATGCGGTGCCCATCGGTCACCGGCATACCGGTGGTTTCGGTGTCCAGTACAACACTACGCATGCTTCATTGCCCTCACCTCATCGACACCGCGGTTGGCCAGCTGGTCGGCCTTTTCGTTGCCCGGATGGCCGGTATGCCCGCGCACCCAGCGCCACTCAACCTTATGACGGTTGACCTGTTCGTCCAGCGCCTGCCACAGGTCGGCATTCTTTACCGGTTCTTTGGCGGCAGTCTTCCAACCACGCTTCTTCCAGTTCGGCATCCATTCCTGGATGCCCTTCATCACGTACTGCGAGTCGGTGACCAACCGTACGGAACAGGGACGAGTCAGCGCGATCAGGGCGCAGATCGCCGCCATCAGCTCCATGCGGTTGTTGGTGGTGTTGGGCTCGCCACCCCAGAGCTCTTTTTCAGCGCCCTTGAAGACCAATAGCGCCCCCCAGCCGCCCGGGCCGGGATTGCCCTTGCAGGCACCATCGGTATAGATCTCGACTATTTCTTCGCTCATTGACTACTTATCTACTGCTCGGAATCGCGGCGGCTGACTTTGGCCACCGGCATTGGCAGCAACTTGCCCATGGTGGCCCGTTGCACAGGTCGCAGCGGCCGCAAGCCGACCACCAGCTTGCGCGCTACCAACAGATAGAAGCCAGCACCCGGCATTTGCCAAGCACCGCCCCAAGTCTCCAGCCGCGCCAGACGTGATTGCCAGGCAGCCGAAGCAAGCGGCGGACGATAGCACCCGAAGCGGCGTTTCTCCAGCGCGAAGCCGAGCAGACTGAGCCAGTCGCTCATTCGCGCCGGCGAGATGCAACGGGCCTGGCGCAAGCCATCTCTGGCGAAGAAATGACGCAGCCCCCAGGCGCTCCAGGGATTGATTCCAACAATCAGCAGATGGCCGCCAGGACGCACGCTGTGCGCCGCTTCGCGCAACAGGCCGTGGGGCGACAGGCAGAAGTCCAGGCCGTGCTGCAGCACCACCACATCGGCAGCGTGCTCACCCAGCGGCCAGGCTTGCTCTTCGCAGGCGATATCCACCCCGGCCAGCGGCGCGCCGAGGCGTACATTGCAGCGAATCTGCGGCGCCTTCGGTGGCTGCGCCGCCGCCGGGCCGTAATGCACCAGGTAGCCCCCAAAGTAGCGCGCCAGTTCTTCATCCAGCGCACGGCGTTCTTCTTCCAGCATTAGCTCGCCCAGCGGCGAAGCCAGCCACTCGCGGGCCGCCTGGGTCAGGTCCAGCCACTCGGCGTCGGCCTGGGCGAAAGGTTGCTCGCTCATCGGGAACCTCCAGTGACACAAGCAGGGCTATGCCGCTTAAGATGCGCTAATGCACACCGATTGGCGACCCCGAAAAATGTTTCAAATCGACGCTCTGCCCGCCTTCAGCGACAACTACCTGTGGCTCCTGCAGGACCACGACCAGCAATGCTGCGCCGTGGTCGATCCAGGTGATGCCGCGCCGGTGCTGGCGTGGCTGGCCAGCCATCCGGGCTGGCAGCTCAGTGACATTCTGATCACTCACCACCACCCGGACCATATTGGCGGCATCGCCCGGCTCAAAGCGGCTACCGGCGCCCGCGTCTACGGCCCGGCACAGGAACAGATTCCGCAGCGCGACGTGGCCCTCGCCGAAGGCGACCGCATCAACGTGCTCAACCGCGAGTTCGTCGTTCACGCAGTACCCGGCCACACCCTCGGCCATATCGCTTACTACCACGCCCACCCAGAACAACCCTGGCTGTTCTGCGGCGATACGCTGTTCGCTGCCGGCTGCGGCCGCCTGTTCGAAGGCACGGCGGCACAGATGCACAGCTCATTGAGCAAGCTGGCCAAGCTGCCGGATGCCACATTGGTCTACTGCACCCACGAGTACACCCTGAGCAACCTGCACTTCGCCCGCACCGTGGAGCCACACAACCGGGCCATCGCCGCGCGCTTTGCCGAAGTAAGCGCCTGGCGCGAGGCCGGGCGCATCAGCCTGCCCTCGAGCATCGCTCTGGAAAAAGCCACCAACCCCTTTCTGCGCTGCAACGAATCAGCCATTAAAGAAAAAATCGACGAGCGGGATGGTCGGCAGCCTCGCTCGCAGGACGAGGTATTTGCCAGCCTGCGCAAATGGAAAGACAACTTTCAAATCGGTTAAAAAACAATCAACCAACCGCAGCACATTGTATCGGCCGACCTGATGTTCCAGCCCCCAGGGCCGCTTCCACCTCTACCGCAAACCGGGTACTACTCAGCGCATAGTTGTGATTGACCGATAGTCGTCATCGGTAAAGAAATAGGCCGGACGATTGTTGCCCCGCTGCATCAGGCGCAATGTCACCGCTAACTACACCCGCGTTCGAGGTGGCATATGGAAGCCACTTTTTCATTCACTGTTATCAGATGAATGGTCAGATCAGAGCGCTTCTAGATAACCGCCAACATGGGCAGACAAAGCCAGACAGGAAACAGGGGAGCATCCCCGGTTGTTGCTATCCCAGATTGTTAGCTGCGGATGAGTAACCAGCTGGTCAATGCACAGAAACAACGCTGCAAGGCAAGCAGCATCGGCCTGGCTAATACCGCCAGCGACCCCAGCGAAAAATCCTACCGTATCGGCGACACACCGCAGTGGCGACTTTGGTATCACTATAAATGCATGCCGACGCAAAGGCTTGGTGATCCCAAACACACTGGCGTAAGGGCGTGCGCCGCTCCCCCTGGCCACTGAGCAACTCGCCGCCCGCATCTCGACAGTTGTATCCGCTTGCTCTAGCGTCTCATCCTCCACCCTCTGCCTATGGTTTTCTATGCGCCTGATTTTGCTCGCTGTGTTCACCCTACTGCTGCCGATGATGACGAGCGCCACTGAACCCTCCGAGATGCTCTACCTGAAGGCTTTCGCGGTGGACAACCCGTCAGATAGCCAGCAGCGCGAGCGGGCTGCGCAGTTGGATGAGGCCCTCCTGCGGGCGCTGCAGGCACGTCAGATTCAGGTCACGCCCCTCAGTCCGCAGGCGGCATTGCCTACCAGCGGCTGGTTAGTGCAAGGGCAGGTGTCCAGCGAGGCCGGTCGGCGCCTGGTGCGCACGGTTGTTGGCTTCGGCGCAGGCGCCAGTAATGTTGAAGCGCAGGTCTGGATCAGTGACCTCAAGGCAGGAGAACAGCAGCAGCTAACAGCCCGGGACCGCTCCAAACGCCTGCCGGGCGCCCTGGTCACGCGCAACCCTCAGCTGGCGGCGGCTAAATTTCTGTTGGAGCGTCGCGCACTGAATCGCAACATTGATGAAGTGGCGTCCGATCTGGCGGACGACATCAGCCGATCGCTGGCCAGTGGACATTGAGACACAGCGCCAGGGCGACCCAATCAATAGGCGCCAAATTCACCTATGACGGCATCAGTAATGAAGCGCTGTCTTCAGTGCCTCGATGCACGGTCGAAGGCCCTCCATTCACCCTACCTGCTTCGCTCGGGCCGATCGCCAGGCCCGCATAAATGCGCCCTGCACCCCAACTATCCAGTGATATATCAGCCTGGGACAGACATTCGCGACGTGTTAAGCGTCTTGCACGCCCACCAAGAACACCCTTGGACCATCGTAAAAACTGATAACAGCCACCCGCGCGCGGTGCCGAAGTCAGCGCCCGGCCTTTAATGCCGAGCGTATCAGCCTGTCATCGTGCATCGCCCTGGTAATGCCTTCCTCCTTGTGCTGCCGAGAAACAGCCAACAAAGAAAAAATCGACGAGCGGGATGGTCCTCGACGGCGCTCGCAGGACGAGGTATTCGCCAGCCCGAGCAGGTGGAAACGCAACCTCAGGACTGATCAAAAACTGACCAGTGGATTGGTGAAAACTTGACCAGCTCTGGGGGCGTTCCTAGAATCCCCGAACTTTTTAGCGCCGGAAGACACTAGCGACCAATGTTTTTATTACCTTTCAGACCCCTTGATTCAGCTGCATTGGCACATAGAGCAAGGGCTCTGGCGGTGTTGGCCTGCCTGTTTATCGCCGGTTGCCAGAATATGGCACCATCCAGCTCAGAGGATGACCGTGATACTGATCGCGCCGTCAGCCTGCAGCAGGAACCTGAGTGGCTGAACCAGGAAATCGAACCTGAAGCGCCGCGCGATATCTGGGAACGCATGCGCGAAGGCTTCAAGTTGCAGGGCGAGATCGGTGTCAATCCACGCATCGAGAACCAGCGCCTGTGGTTTGCCAGCAACCCTTCCTTCCTGGAAAACGCCAGCGAACGCGGCAGTCTCTATATCCACTATGTGGTCGAGCGCCTGGAAGAGCGCAACATGCCGATGGAGCTGGCCCTGCTGCCGGTCATCGAGAGCGCCTATAACCCGTTCGCCTACTCGCGTAGCCATGCCGTGGGCATCTGGCAATTCATTCCATCCACCGGCCGCCACTTCAACCTGCGCCAGACCAACTGGTACGACGGCCGCCGTGACATCGTTGCCTCAACCAACGCCGCCATGACCTACCTGAGTCGCCTGCATGACATGTTCAACGGCGACTGGCTGCTGGCCCTGGCAGCCTACAACGCCGGTGAAGGTACGGTGAGCCGGGCCATCGAGCGCAACCAGAAGCTCGGCCTGCCGACCGACTACTGGAACCTGCCCCTACCCAAGGAAACCCAGGCCTACGTCCCCAAGCTGCTGGCCCTGTCGCAGATTGTGATGTCGCCGGAAGCCTATGGCGTGCGCCTAAACCCGATTGCCAACGAACCCTATTTCGAACAGGTGGCCAGCAAGCCAGGCCTCGACCTGACCCGGGTGGCGGCTATGGTCGACATGGAAGAGGACGAACTGCAGAGCCTCAACCCGGCCTTCAAGAAAGGCATCACCATGGACGGCCCCCTGCATCTGCTGGTCCCTACCGACAAAGCCGAACTGCTCAATGCCAACCTGGCCCTGATGAAGCCCCAACAGCTGGTGAACTGGCAGGAATACCGCGTACGCAACGGCGACAACCTGCACAGCATCGCCAACCGCTACCACCTGACGGTCAATACCCTGAAGGACGTCAACAACCTCAAGAGCAACAGCCTGCGGGTTGGCCAGATCCTCAGCATTCCCGCCGCCGGCGACCGCGAGCCGAGCCAGCCACTGCACCAGCAGACCGCCAAGGCCACCCCATCAGCGGGGCCACGTAGCTACAAGGTAAAAAGCGGTGACACGCTTTGGCAGATCGCCAACAGTCACAATGTCTCGCTGAAAGACCTGCAGCGCTGGAACAAGCTCAATGCGCGCAGCAAACTGAGCCTTGGCCAAACGCTGGTGATCCATGGAGGTAGCGGGGCCAGCGGTGGCACCGGCAATTCGGTAGCTGCCGCCAAACCAGGCAGCCGCCAGAATGTCACCTATTACCGGGTCAAGTCCGGTGACTCGCTGTACCTGATTGCCCAGCGCTTCAAAGTCGACATGAAGCACCTGCAACGCTGGAATCCGCACAGCAACAGCCGCTCGCTGAAACCGGGGCAGACCCTGACCCTGTATCTCAACTGAGAGCCGTAGCCCGGATTGCATCCGGGCTACACGAGCGACGCCTCAGCGCTTGGTTAACGCTTCCAAGCACCGCCCGGTCAGCTGGGTAAAGCGCTGAAACGCCACAAACTGCTCGTGCTTGAGCGCGCGCCCAGATACCCGGCTATCGGCATACAGCACCCCAATTTCGCGGGTTCCAGCCATGATCGGAGCAATAAAGAACATACCCTGCCCGAGGAGCTGACGCATCGGCAGAGTTACCAGCTCGGCCAGGTTGTAGCTGGCTGGAACACCCATCCACAGTGCCTCACGGTTGCGCAGGGCGTAGCTGAAGATATGCGGTTGCTCGACTTGCACCGCCGGCAACTGGAAGTCCGCCAGCCAGCGTTCAGTGCCCTCGCCCACTGCGCACTTGGCGCGGAAACGGGTTTGGCCATCGGCCAATACCGCCAGCATTACCCGCTCCAATCCCGCGCCCTGATGCAGCCCCTTGAGCAAGGTATCGAGGATCAGGCTGACATCGCCTTTCTGATTGACCATCATGCCCAGGTCCTGCAGGGCCTGCTGCAACGCCAGCAGATCCGGCTGTAACAGACGCGCCTTGCGCTCCTGTTGCTGCAACTTGATCTGCTCGGGATCCGTGTTGGGAATCAGCCTACACAGCTGGCTGGCGCCGAAGGTGGCAGCCACCTCGACGGTTTCCTCAGCGCTTTCCAGTACCTGCTTGAGAGCATCCTCCGGACTGACCCCGGTGAAATCCGCCAGTTGCTGCACCAGCTTTTCCATCTCCGGCGAATCCCAGCCGTTCAAAGCGGCCTCACTGATTTTCACGCCCAGCGTGATCGCACGCACGGCCGGATCGTGCTGATTGCCGCTGCCATGGGCAAAAGTGGCCAGCTCGCCCAGGTTCCAGCTCTTCACCAGCCCTTGAGTGAGCTGACGGAAGCTGGTGCCGAGCACCTGGCGTACCGCTTCGTCGACATCCACATTGGGCTGTTCCAGAGCATCGGCCAGCTCATCAGCCTGTTGACCACCACAGGCCCAGAACGCCAGCTCGCCCACCGTATGCAGCAGCGCAGCGATAAAGACCTCTTCCTGATTCTTGGTCAGCACATAGCCGGCGATGTTGCGCGCCTGGACGGCAGCGTGGAAGGACCGCGCCAGGAGCATTTGCAGCTGCTCGCGCGGGACCCTGGTCAACAGGCTATCGATCAGGCTGACCGACATGCCAATCAGGCGCACATTGTCGAAGCCAATCAACACAATGGCTCGCGAAATGGTGCGAATGGCTTCCTGAGATGGGTTGTAATAGACGCTGTTACCGACCCGCAGCACCTTGGAGGTCAGCGAGGCATCACGCAACAGCACATCGGCAAGCTGTTGCACCGAGGCCTTGTCGACCTGGGAAAGTCGGTGCAAATCCTGCACCACCGCAGCTAAAGCGGGTAACTCGGCCTGATTCAAACGATCTATCCATGCCTGCACACCCAGACTGCGTTCCACCAAGATGCCAACCTCTATTTCAATTTGTTTCAGTGTAACCAAATTGATGGCACATGCTCTGGAAAAGCCACTCTTTTTCCTGCGGATACAAGCTGTTACTGTACCAACCGAGAAGCCCAAAAGCCGCCATGGACTGGATCTTGCGCCCAATGCGTCCCCTGCTCCTGCTGATACTTGGTCTGGCCCTGAGCTTTCCCGCCTTCGCGACCCTAAGCGAAAGCCACGGCTACGCCCAGTTCGGCACCCTCAAATACCCCGCCAGCTTCACCCACTTTGACTGGGTGAATCCCGACGCCCCCAAAGGCGGCACGCTGCGGGTCATGGCCTATGGCACCTTCGATACGCTCAACCCATACAGCTTCAAGGGAAGCAGCCCTTCGGCTGCGCCCAATTTCATGCAGTACGGCGTCAGCGAACTGAACGAGCCGCTGATGGCCGGCACCGGCCAGTACGACCCATCGGGCGACGAATCCGGCGCCAGCTATGGGCTGATTGCCAAGAGCGTGGAGTACAGCGAAGACCGCAGCTGGGTGGTGTTCAACCTGCGCAAAGAGGCGCGCTTCCACGATGGCAGGCCAATTACCGCCTACGATGTGGCCTTCTCCTACCGTCTGCTGGTCAAGGATGGTCACCCGCAGTACCGCACCAACCTGCAGGAAGTGAAGCGGGTCGACATCCTCAACCGTCATCGCATTCGCTTTGTCTTCAAACGCGCCGGCAATCCACTGCTGATCCTGCGACTGGGCGAACTACCCGTGTTACCGCAGCACTACTGGAAGAACCGCGATTTCAAGGCCACCAGTTTTGACGTGCCGCTGGGCAGCGGGCCATACAAGGTCAGCGCCATCAGCCCGGGACGCAGCCTGGTGTTTGAGCGGGTCAAGGACTGGTGGGGTGAGCAACTGCCGGTCAACCGCGGCAAATACAACTTCGATCGCGTCGAGGTGGAGTTCTACCGCGATAGCAGTGTCGCCTTCGAAGCCTTCAAGGCCGGTGAGTTCGACTTCTACATCGAACACCAGGCGAAGAACTGGGCCACCGGCTACCGCTTCCCAGCCATTGCCAAGGGGGAGGTCATTCGCGCCGAAATCCCCCACCAGATTCCGACCCAGACCCAGGCGCTGTTCATGAACAGTCGCCGCGCCATCTTCGCCGAGCGCAAGGTGCGCGAAGCCATGGGCCTGATGTTCGACTTCGAATGGACCAACCGGGCGCTATTCAACAGTGCCTACAAACGTACCGACAGCTATTACCCGAACAGCGAATTTGCCGCCACCGGCAAACCGGAAGGGCTAGAATGGCTGCTGTTATCGCCCTATCGCAAGCAACTGCCGGCCCGACTGTTCCAGGAACCCTTCGCTCTACCGCAAACCGAGGGCCGAGGCATCCCGCGGGAAACCCTGCGCCGGGCCCTGGGCCTGCTTGGCGAGGCCGGCTGGAAACCATCCGGACAGACCCTGATCAATAGCAAGGGCAAACCCCTGCGTTTTGAAATTCTGCTGGTCAACCCGAACCTCGAACGTATTTTGCAGGCCTATACCGAAAACCTCGCCAGCATCGGCATCCAGGTCAACCTGCGCACCGTCGACCGCGCCCAGTACAAGCAGCGCCTCGATCATTTCGACTACGACATGATTCTCATGACCCTGCCCCAGAGCCTGAGTCCGGGCCTGGAGCAGGTACAGTACTTCCACTCCAGCCAAGTCGACGTCAAAGGCAGCAAGAACTATGCGGGCGTAGCTCACCCGGTCATTGACGTACTGCTGGAAAAACTAATGGATGCGCAGACCCGCGACGAACAGGTAGCCGCCAGTCGTGCCATCGACCGCGTACTGCTCTGGCAGCACTACAGCATTCCCAACTGGTACATCAACCATCACCGCCTGGCGTACCGCAACCGGTTCGCCTTCGTCACCACCCCGCCCTACACCCTGGGGCTGCGGGCCTGGTGGCTGAAGCCCACGGAGACCGCTCGATGACGAACCCCCTGCGCGCCCTTGGTGCCGGCCTGCTGATGCTGGCCGGCCTGGCCCAGGCCGCTCCCCAACATGCCCTGACCCTGTATGGCGAAGCGCCCAAATACCCGGCCAACTTCCAGCACTTCGACTACGTCAATCCGGACGCACCCAAGGGCGGCACCCTGCGCCTGCCGGGACTGAGTGGCTTCGACAGCTTCAATCCGTTCATCACCAAGGGCAATGCGCCGGCCCAGATCGGTCTGATCTACGACAGCCTGACCTATCACTCACCCGACGAACCCTTCACCGAGTACGGCCTGCTGGCCGAGAAGATCGAAAAGGCGCCCGACAACAGCTACGTGCGCTTCATACTCAACCCCAAGGCCCGCTTCCATGACGGCGCTCCAGTTACCGCCGAAGACGTGGCCTTTACCTTCAATAGCCTGATCGAAAAAGGTACTCCCCAGTACCGCCACTATTACGCCGATGTGGCGCAGGTGGTGGTCGAGGACAAACTGCGTGTGCGCTTCGACTTCAAGCACGGGGAAAACCGTGAGCTGCCGTTGATCCTCGGTCAATTACAGATCCTGCCCAAACACTGGTGGGCTGACCGCGACTTCGCCAAGAGCAGCTTGGAACCACCACTGGGCAGCGGTCCTTACCAGATCACCAAGGTCGAGCCCGGGAGCGCCCTGCGCTTCGAGCGGATCAAGGACTGGTGGGCCAAGGACCTGCCCGTTGCGCGCGGCCAGTACAACTTCGACACCATCCAGGTCGAGTACTACCGCGACAGCGCGGTCGCCCTCGAGGCCTTCAAGAAAGGCAGCTTCGACGTCAACCTCGAGTACTCAGCCAAAGACTGGGCCACCGGCTACGACTCACCCGCCCTGAGTGCTGGCAAGTTTGTTCAGCAGGCAATTACCAATCACAACCCGGTGGGCATGCAAGGCTACGTGTTCAACCTGCGTCGCCCGCTGTTCCAGGATGCACGCGTACGCGAGGCCATTGCTCTGCTGTTCGACTTTGAGTGGGCCAACAAACAGTTGTTTTACGGCGCCTACAAGCGCACCCACAGTTATTTCGAGAACTCGGAAATGGCAGCCAATGGCCTGCCGGACGCAGACGAACTGAAGCTGCTCGAACCATTGCGGGACAAGTTACCGGCGCAAGTTTTCAGCCAGGAATTCAAACCGCCAGTCAGCGATGGCAGTGGCATCATTCGCGAACAAAGCCGGCGCGCCTATCAATTGCTTACCGAAGCGGGCTACCGCATCGACAACGACAAGATGGTCGATGCAGAGGGCAAACAGCTGAGCTTCGAGTTTCTCAACTTCCAGGCCAATCTGGAGCGGGTAATTCTGCCGTTCAAACGTAACCTGGCTGAACTGGGTATCGATCTGCAGATCCGCCGGGTCGACGTTTCTCAATACATCAACCGCCTCAACTCGCGCGATTTCGACATGACCTCGGCGATCTGGTCGCAGTCCAGCTCACCGGGCAATGAACAACGCGAGTACTGGCACTCCAGCAGTGCAGACAACCCCGGCAGTCGCAACTACATGGGCCTGCGCGACCCCGCCATCGATACGCTGGTAGAAGGCCTGATCCGCTCCGACTCGCGCCAAGAACTGATCACCCACGCTCGCTCCCTTGATCGCGCACTGCTCTGGGGGCACTACGTGGTGCCTAACTACTACGTCGACACCTGGCGCGTGGCCTACTGGAAGCGTTTCGGTCGCCCAGCAGTCACGCCGCTGTATGACTACGGCCTGATGACCTGGTGGGAAGAAAACCAGGCCAGCACACCCGCTGCAGCGCCAACCGAAACCGCGCAGGAAACCAACTGATGCTCGCCTATATCCTGCGCCGCCTGCTGCTGATCATTCCGACTCTGCTGGGTATTCTGCTGATCAACTTCATCATCATTCAGGCCGCGCCCGGTGGGCCAGTCGAACAGATGATCGCCAAGCTGGAAGGTTTCGATGCCGCGTCCGGCGGCGCTACCGGACGCATTTCCGGCGGTGGCGGTGAAGTCGCCGTGGCCGGTTCGACCTACCGCGGCGCTCAGGGCCTGGACCCCGATCTGGTTGCCGAGATCGAGCGCATGTATGGCTTCGACAAGCCGGCGCCCGAACGCTTCTGGATCATGTTGAAAAACTACGCGCAGCTGGATTTCGGCATGAGCTTCGCGCGCGACACCTCGGTCATCGACCTGATCATCGAGAAGATGCCGGTGTCCATTTCCCTCGGTTTGTGGAGCACCCTGATTACCTACCTGATTTCCATACCACTGGGCATCGCCAAGGCTACCCGCCACGGCAGCGCCTTCGATGTCTGGACCAGCTCGGCAATCATCGTCGGCTACGCCATTCCGGCTTTCCTGTTCGCCATCCTGATGATCGTGCTGTTCGCTGGCGGCAGTTACTGGGACTGGTTCCCCCTGCGCGGACTGACCTCGAACAATTTCGATGAACTGAGCCTCGGCGGCCAGATCCTCGACTACTTCTGGCATCTGGTCTTGCCAGTGACAGCGCTGGTGATCGGCAACTTCGCCACCCTGACCCTGCTGACCAAGAACAGCTTCCTCGACGAAATCAGCAAGCAGTACGTGATCACCGCCCGCGCCAAAGGCCTAAGCAACCATCAGGTGCTCTACGGCCATGTGTTCCGCAACGCCATGCTGATCATCATCGCCGGCTTCCCGAGTGCCTTCCTTGGCATTTTCTTTACCGGCTCGATGCTCATCGAAGTGGTCTTCTCCCTCGACGGCCTGGGATTGCTGGGCTTCGAGTCGATCGTCAACCGTGATTACCCGGTGGTATTTGGCACCTTGTTCATCTTTTCCCTGTTCGGTCTGCTGGCCAAGCTGCTCAGCGACGTGTCCTACACCCTGGTCGACCCGCGCATCGACTTCGATAGCCGGGAGCATTGATGATGAAGCTCTCCCCTCTCAATCAGCGGCGCTTTGCCCGCTTCAAGGCCAACAAGCGCGGCTGGTGGTCACTGTGGCTATTCCTCGCCCTGTTCACCCTCAGCCTGGGCGCCGAGCTGATCGCCAACGACAAGCCGCTGGCCGTACGCTACGACGGCGAGTGGTACTTCCCGGTGTTCAAGCGCTATGCGGAAACCACCTTTGGTGGCGAGTTCCCGCTGCAGGCCAACTACAAGAGCCCCTATATTCGCGACCTGATCGCCGCCAAGGACGGCTGGATGCTCTGGCCAGTAATTCCTTTCGACTACAGCAGTATCAACTACGACCTGCAGGTGCCCTCGCCCGCTCCACCCTCGGCGCAGAACTGGCTGGGCACTGATGACCAGGGCCGCGACGTGCTGGCGCGGATCATCTACGGCTTCCGCATTTCGATCCTGTTCGCTCTGGTGCTGACCGTTCTCAGCTCGATTATCGGTGTGATAGCTGGCGCCCTGCAGGGGTTCTATGGCGGCTGGACCGACCTGGTAGGCCAGCGTTTCCTGGAAATCTGGTCAGGCCTGCCAATGCTGTTCATGCTGATCATCCTCTCCAGCTTCGTGCAACCAAGCTTCTGGTGGCTGCTGGGGATCATGCTGCTGTTTTCCTGGATGACCCTGGTCGATCTGGTTCGTGCCGAGTTTCTCCGCGGACGCAATCTGGAATATGTCCGTGCCGCCCGCGCACTGGGGATGCAGAACGGCGCCATCATGTTCCGCCACATCCTGCCCAACGCCATGGTCTCAACCCTGACGTTCATGCCGTTCATCATCACCAGTGCGATCGGTACCCTGACCTCGCTGGACTTCCTCGGCTTCGGCCTGCCGGCCGGCGAACCTTCGCTGGGCGAACTGGTGGCCCAGGGCAAGTCCAACCTGCAGGCACCCTGGCTGGGGATCAGCGCATTTGTCGTGCTGGGGTTGATGCTGAGTCTGCTGGTGTTTATCGGCGAAGCGGCGCGCGATGCTTTCGATCCGAGGAAATGAGATGAACGAGTCGAACAACCTGATCGAAGTACGCGACCTCGCTGTCGAGTTCGTCACCGGCGACCTCAAACAGCGTGTGGTGGAAGGCGTCAGCTTCAACATTCGCAAGGGCGAAACCCTAGCCCTGGTCGGCGAAAGCGGCTCGGGCAAATCGGTTACCGCCCACTCGATCCTGCGCCTGCTTCCCTACCCGTTGGCCCAACATCCAGCAGGCAGCATCCTGTTTCAAGGACAGGACCTGCTGCAACTCGACGAAGCCAAATTGCGCGGTATCCGTGGCAACCGCATCGCCATGGTGTTCCAGGAGCCGATGACTTCGCTCAACCCGCTGCACACCATCGGCAAGCAGATCAACGAAGTACTCGGCCTGCACAAGGGCCTCAGCGGTAGCGCTGCTACCGCACGCACCCTGGAGCTGCTGGAGCTGGTCGGCATTCCCGAGCCGCACAAGCGCCTACGCGCCTATCCGCATGAACTGTCCGGCGGCCAGCGCCAGCGCGTGGTGATCGCCATGGCCCTGGCCAACGAACCGGAACTACTGATTGCCGACGAGCCAACTACGGCGCTGGATGTCACCGTACAGCTTAAAATCCTCGAATTGCTCAAGGAATTGCAGGCACGCCTGGGCATGGCCCTGCTGTTGATCAGCCACGATCTCAACCTGGTACGAAGAATTGCCCACCGTGTATGTGTCATGCAGCGCGGTCGCATCGTCGAACAGGCGTCGTGTGACGAATTGTTCCATGCCCCGCAGCATCCTTATACCCAGGAACTGCTTGGCGCCGAACCTAGTGGCGAACCGGCGGATAATCCCCCCGGTGCGCCATTGTTGGAAGTGGACGATCTGCGTGTGTGGTTCCCGATCAAGAAAGGGTTTCTACGGCGTACGTTCGATCATGTTAAGGCGGTGGACGGTATCAACTTCAGCCTGCCTCAGGGTCAGACCCTGAGTATCGTCGGTGAAAGTGGTTCCGGCAAGTCCACCCTCGGCCTGGCGATCCTGCGGCTGCTTGGCAGCCAGGGCGCCATCCGCTTCCAGGGTCAGGCGCTGAATGGGCTGTCGCAGCAAGCCGTGAGGCCATGGCGACGGCAGATGCAGGTGGTCTTTCAGGACCCCTTCGGCAGCCTCAGCCCGCGTATGTCGGTCGGGCAGATTGTTGGCGAAGGCCTGCGTATCCATCGCATGGGCACGCCAGCGGAGCAGGAACAGGCAGTTATCGACGCGCTTGTGGAAGTAGGTCTGGATCCGGAAACCCGGCATCGCTATCCCCATGAGTTTTCCGGCGGGCAACGGCAGCGGATTGCCATTGCCCGGGCACTGGTGCTGAAACCGGCGCTGATTCTGTTGGACGAGCCCACTTCGGCGCTCGACCGCACGGTACAGCGCCAAGTGGTGGAGTTATTGCGTTCGCTACAGGCCAAGTACAACCTGACGTACCTGTTCATCAGCCATGATCTGGCAGTGGTCAGGGCCCTGAGTCATCAGTTGATGGTGGTCAAACAGGGCAAGGTAGTCGAACAGGGCCAGGCTGACGCAATCTTCGCCGCACCGCAGCACACTTATACCCGGCAGTTGCTGGAGGCCGCTTTCCTGGCTCCGGCGACCGCCCACTAACCAGAAGAGGAACAACGCACATGGGTTTTCTCACCGGTAAGCGCGTACTGATTGTTGGCGTGGCCAGCAAGCTGTCGATTGCCTCAGGCATCGCCGCCGCCATGCATCGCGAAGGCGCGGAGCTCGCCTTTACTTATCAGAACGAAAAGCTGAAAGGCCGCGTCGAGGAATTCGCCGCCGGCTGGGGCTCCAGCGCCGAGCTGTGCTTCCCCTGCGATGTCGCCAGCGATGAAGAAATCGCCAGCGCCTTTGCTGCCCTCAGCCAGAAATGGGACAGCCTGGACTGTATCGTTCACTCAGTCGGCTTCGCCCCTGGCGACCAACTGGATGGCGACTTCACTGAAGTCACCACCCGCGAAGGCTTCAAGATTGCTCATGACATCAGCGCCTACAGCTTCGTTGCCCTGGCCAAGGCCGGTCGCCAGCTGATGCAGGGCCGCAACGGCAGCCTGCTGACCCTGTCCTACCTGGGCGCCGAACGCACCATGCCCAACTACAACGTGATGGGCATGGCCAAGGCCAGCCTGGAAGCCGGAGTGCGTTACCTGGCAGGCAGCCTTGGCCCGGAAGGTACTCGCGTCAACGCCATCTCTGCTGGACCGATCCGCACCCTCGCTGCTTCCGGCATCAAGAGCTTCCGCAAGATGCTCGCTGCCAACGAGAAGCAAACCCCGCTGCGCCGCAACGTCACCATCGACGAAGTCGGCAACGCTGGCGCTTTCCTCTGTTCCGACCTGGCCTCGGGCATCAGCGGTGAAATCCTCTATGTCGACGGCGGCTTCAATACCACCGCCATGGGCAATATCGAAGACTGAGCCCTACTCAATAAAAGGCCGCTGATCAGCGGCCTTTTTTGTGGCTGGTTGGCCGCCCTGCTGGGCGGCACCTCGATTAATAACGCTCGATATCAGCCTGCTCTTTCAGCTCTACACGGAATGCATTGAAGTCCTGCTGCCCCAGGCGCGAAGCGAGGAAACGGCGGTACATGCTCTTCTCTTCTTCGCTCAGCTCGGCTTCCGGCTGGCCGACGCCGTTCAAGCGCAGCAGCACGTAGTCACCATTGCTCAGACTGACACCGGCAAATGTCGGAGTGCCGTCTTCCGCGGGTTTGGGCATACGGAACAGTGCCTGCAACAGTACAGGCTCAATGCCTTCCTGGCTGCGGGTGGCCGCCTCGACAACCTTCCAGCCTTGCCCAGCCTCGGCCTGCTCGACCGGAGTCTTGCCTTCACGCAGGCTGACCAGCAACGCTTCACCTTTGGCCTTGACCGCCTCATTGGCACGCTGCAAGGTCAGGGTTTCACGGATGCTGCTCTGCACCTGATCAAATGGCAGCAGCGCAGACTTCTTATGCTCCTTGACCCGGATGACCACTACGGTGGCTGGGTCCAGTTCGATGGCGTTGCTGTTGGCACCACCGTCCAGGAGGTCTTCGCTGAAAGCAGCCTGGATCACCTGACGATTCGCGGCCAGGCCTTCACTGCCTCCCTCACGACCAAAAGCCGCCGTGGTTTGCACGGTGAGCCCTTGCTCCTGAGCTGGCTGGGCCAAGTCAGAGGCCTCGTAGGCGGCATCTTCCAGTGCCTTGGCGGCCTCCACGAACAGTTGTTCGACACGTGGTGCCTTACTGTCAGCAATCAACTTGTCTTTCAGGCTGTCAAAGCTCGGTACATCGGCCGCCTGCACACCCAGCAACTTGACCAGATGCCAGCCGAACTGGCTGCGTACCGGAGCGGAGACTTCGCCCTCTTTGAGGCTGTAGAGCGCCTCCTCGAAGGCAGGATCGTAGACACCTGGACCGGCATACCCCAGATCACCACCATTGGCGGCCGAACCCGGATCCTGCGAAAGCTCCTTGGCCAGTGCAGCAAAGTCTTCACCCTGCTGCAGACGCTTCTTCACATCTTCAAGCTTGGCCTTGGCCTGCTCGTCGCTGAGCTGGTCATTGACCTCCAGAAGGATGTGCGCGGCCTGGCGCTGCTCAGCCAAGCCAGCAATTTCCTTCTGATACAGCTCCTGCAGCTCGTCGTCCTTGATCTCGACACGATCAAAGAAAGCATCTTTCTTCAACTCGACGTAATCCAGAACCACTTGCTCAGGGCTCATGAACTGATCGGCATGCTCTTCGTAGTACTTCTTAAGTTCTTCGTCCTTGAGCTGCACTGCGCCGGTGTCTGCCTTAAGGGTCAAGGTGGCGAAGTCACGAGTCTGCTTATCCAGACGGACAAAGGCACTGAGCTCTGCGTCAGTCAGGAAACTGCTGCCGACCAGGCCAGCCTGAAGCTGACTGACCAGCACATCCTGCTCCAGACGCTCGCGGAACTGCATGGGGGTATAGCCTTCCTGGCGGATGACTTGCAGGAAGCGATCCTGATTGTACTTACCGTCTTGCTGGAACAGCGGCATGCCGACGATCAGTTGATCAAGTGCCTTCTGGGAAAAGGCCATGCCGGAATCTTTGGCCCCCTGCAGCAGCAGATTGCGCTCAATCAGCGCATTCAACGCCGACTCGCGCAGCATCTTGTCGTCCAGCATGGAAGCATCGAAGTCCTTGCCGAACTGCTGGATATACTGGCGGCGCTGCATATCAACGGCACGGCTAAGCGTGTCCTGAGTGATTTTCTCACCGTTGACGTCGGCAGCATTCTTGCTGTTGCTAGCGGAGTTGACGATGGCGTCGAATCCGGTGAAAGCCATCAGTGCGACGATAACGCCGACGATGCTCTTGGCAATCCACCCTTGTGAATTGTCCCTGATGTTCTGCAGCATGCATCCCCCGAAACGGCTGCGCTGAACAAGCAGCCATGCAGCGTGGGTAAAATCCGGATAAAAGAAAGGCGCATCCAAGGATGCGCCTTCTCGCTAACTGGTGGAGCGGCTTTGGCTCGTCTGAGCCGCCACTCCAACCAGGTCGGGACCAGCCCGACCTGGAAGGGCAAGGCCAGAGAGACGCTTAGTTGACGGCGTCTTTCAGGGCTTTACCAGCTTTGAAGCCAGGGATCTTGGCAGCAGCAATGCTGATCGGCTTGCCGGTCTGCGGGTTGCGACCAGTGCGAGCAGCACGCTCTTTGACAGCGAAAGTACCGAAGCCAACCAGCACCACGGAATCACCAGCCTTCAGAGCGCCAGTGACGGATTCAATCACTGCATCCAGCGCGCGGCCAGCAACAGCTTTCGGGATATCAGCAGATGCGGCAATGGCATCGATCAGTTCCGACTTGTTCAATCTAAGTCCCCTTATTTCTGTTGAGTTGTTTCTTAATTGTTTGGTGTAAGCAAAGCGGGTGCTGAAGGGCCTAGCTGACACGTAAGAGCCGCTTTATAGCAAGGGCTCGAAAATAGTGTCAAGGAAGCCCTGCGGCTAATGCGTGCTGATTCGCTCCTTGGAATCAGACTCGCGCTTGTCATCCTTTGCAACCATCTCGGGAGCCGCATCGGGCAAGGGCTCCGGGGCGTATTGCAGCGCAATTTGCAGGACCTCGTCAATCCATTTAACCGGCTTAATGGTCAGGTCTTGCTTAATATTTTCGGGAATTTCCTTCAAATCGCGCACATTCTCTTCAGGAATGATCACCGTCTTGATCCCACCTCGGTGAGCAGCCAGCAATTTCTCTTTCAAGCCGCCAATCGCCAGCACCTGCCCGCGCAAGGTAATTTCGCCGGTCATGGCCACATCGGCACGCACCGGAATCTGGGTCAGCGCCGACACCAATGCAGTGCACAACCCGATGCCGGCACTCGGGCCATCCTTCGGTGTGGCACCTTCCGGCATGTGGATGTGCACGTCACGCTTCTCATGGAAATCCGGTGCGATCCCCAGGCTTTTGGCCCGGCTACGTACCACCGTGAGCGCAGCAGTCATCGACTCGGCCATCACGTCACCCAGCGAACCCGTCTTGATCAGCTGGCCCTTGCCAGGCACCACAGCAGTCTCGATGGTGAGCAATTCGCCACCCACCTGGGTCCAGGCCAGCCCGGTCACCTGACCGATCTGATCCTGCTGCTCGGCCAGACCATAGCGGTAACGGCGCACACCGAGGAAATGCTCAAGCAGCTCGTCGGTCACCAACACCTTGAAACGCTTTTCCTTGGAATGCTCTTTCACCGCCTTGCGGCAGACCTTGGCGATCTGCCGCTCCAGGCTGCGCACGCCGGCTTCGCGCGTGTAATAACGAATGATGTCGCGAATCGCGGCAGCTTCGAACTCGATTTCGCCCTTTTTCAGACCATTGGCTTCGATCTGCTTGGGCGCCAGGTACTTGACCGCGATATTGATTTTCTCGTCCTCGGTGTAACCGGGCAGACGGATCACCTCCATGCGATCCAGCAACGGGCCGGGGATATTCATGGAGTTGGCGGTGCAGATGAACATCACATCCGACAGGTCGTAATCGACCTCCAGGTAATGGTCGTTGAAGTTGTGATTCTGCTCCGGGTCCAGCACCTCCAGCAAAGCGGAAGCCGGATCGCCGCGCATGTCCTGGCCCATCTTGTCGATTTCGTCGAGCAGGAACAGCGGATTGCGCACGGCCACCTTGGTCATTTTCTGGATCAGACGACCAGGCATGGAGCCGATGTAGGTGCGCCGGTGACCACGGATCTCAGCTTCATCACGCACGCCACCCAAAGCCATACGCACGAACTTGCGATTGGTCGCACGCGCGATGGATTCGGCCAGGGAAGTCTTACCCACCCCAGGCGGACCAACCAGACACAGCACCGGCCCCTTGAGCTTCTTCACTCGTTTCTGCACGGCGAGGTACTCGAGGATGCGATCCTTGACCTCGTCCAGCCCGTAGTGATCAGCATCAAGAATATCTTCGGCCTTGGCCAGATCCAGACGCACCTTGCTCTCGGCCTTCCACGGCACATTTACCAGCCAGTCGATGTAGGAGCGCACCACGGTGGCCTCGGCCGACATCGGTGACATCTGCTTGAGCTTGTTCAACTCCGCATTGGCCTTGGTCAGGGCTTCCTTGGGCAGGCCGGCGTTATCGATGCGTTTTTTCAGCTCATCGATTTCATTGTGACCTTCGTCGATGTCACCCAGCTCTTTCTGAATGGCCTTCATCTGCTCATTCAGGTAGTACTCGCGCTGGCTGCGCTCCATCTGCTTCTTGACCCGGCCGCGGATGCGCTTCTCGACCTGCAACAGGTCAATTTCCGCATCCAGCAGCGCCAGCACATGCTCAACACGTGCAGGCAGCTCGATGAGTTCGAGAATTTCCTGCTTCTGCTCGATTTTCAGCACCATGTGCGCAGCCATGGTATCGACCAGGCGACCGGGCTCATCGATGCTATTCAGCGAAGACAGCACTTCGGCTGGGACCTTCTTGCCTAGCTGCACATACTGCTCGAACTGACCGAGTAGGCTGCGCGAGAAGACCTCGGACTCACGCTCGGCCACCTCCATCTCATCGATCAGTTGCACTTCAGCGCGGCAATGACCATCCACCTCGATGAAACGCTCGATGCTGCCGCGCTGCTCGCCTTCGACCAGCACCTTGACGGTACCGTCTGGCAGTTTCAGCAACTGCAGCACGGTAGCCACAGTACCAACGCGATACAGGGCATCTTCACCCGGATCGTCATCGGCAGGATTGCGTTGCGCCAGCAGAAGAATCTGCTTGTCGCCGGTCATTGCTGCCTCGAGGGCCTCAATGGATTTCTCACGCCCGACAAACAGCGGGATGACCATGTGTGGGTAAACCACAACATCGCGCAGGGGCAGGAGAGGCAATTCGATGGTTGTCTTCATGATTTCAGCTCTACGGCGGCCATTTGGCCGTAAACGGACGGGAGACCCTTGAACCTAAGATGGGGCCAGCCTCCGGAAAAAACAAGCAAGGACACGGGAAAAACAAAGGGCCCCGCAGGGCCCTTTATTTCATCAAGTATCTGACATTACGCGTCAGGAGCAGCCTTGGCCGGCGGCTCACTGTTTTCGTAGATCAGCAGCGGCTTGGAATTACCCTCGATCACGCTTTCGTCGATCACCACCTTGCTGACTTCATTCTGCGAGGGGATCTCGTACATGGTGTCGAGCAGCACACCTTCGAGAATGGAGCGCAGGCCACGGGCACCAGTCTTGCGCTCAAGCGCACGATGAGCCACGGCTTTCAGGGCATCCGGACGGAACTCCAGATCCACACCTTCCATTTCAAAGAGCTTGGCGTACTGTTTGGTCAGTGCGTTCTTCGGCTCGGTGAGGATCTGCATCAGCGCCGCTTCGTCGAGCTCATCAAGGGTCGCGATGACTGGCAGACGACCGACGAACTCCGGAATCAGGCCAAACTTGACCAGGTCATCCGGCTCGACCTCGCGCAGCGACTCACCCACCTTCTTGCCCAGCTCCTGGCTACGCACCTCGGCATTAAAGCCGATGCCGCCCTTGGTCGAACGACCATGGATGACCTTTTCCAGACCGGAGAACGCGCCACCACAAATGAACAGGATGTTGCGCGTATCCACCTGCAGGAACTCCTGCTGGGGATGCTTGCGTCCGCCCTGCGGCGGAACCGAGGCCACCGTACCTTCGATCAGCTTCAAGAGCGCCTGCTGCACACCCTCACCCGAGACGTCACGGGTGATTGACGGGTTGTCCGACTTGCGCGAAATCTTGTCGATTTCGTCGATGTAGACGATGCCCATCTGGGCCTTCTCGACATCGTAGTCGCACTTCTGCAACAGCTTCTGAATGATGTTCTCGACGTCCTCACCCACATAACCGGCTTCGGTCAGGGTGGTGGCATCGGCGATGGTGAACGGCACATTGAGCAGACGTGCGAGGGTTTCGGCAAGCAGGGTCTTACCCGAGCCAGTCGGACCGATCAGCAGGATGTTGCTTTTGCCCAACTCGACATCGTCTTTCTTGTCGCGCTGATTCAAACGCTTGTAATGGTTGTACACCGCGACGGAAAGCACCTTCTTGGCGCGCTCCTGACCGATGACGTACTGATCCAGGATGCCGCTGATTTCTTTCGGCGCGGGCAACTTGTGCGCACTGCTTTCGGCCTGAGCTTCCTGCACCTCCTCACGGATGATGTCGTTACACAGGTCGACGCACTCGTCGCAGATAAAGACCGAGGGGCCGGCAATCAATTTGCGCACTTCATGCTGGCTTTTGCCGCAGAAGGAGCAATAAAGCAGCTTGCCGTTGTCCTCGCCATTGCGGGTGTCAGTCATTCGATCAATCCAAATCCGGTAGGCATGGAAAACAAGATGGAGGCAATTGCAGGCATTTTCAAGCCTGCATGACGGCCGGACACGCCAAACCGCCCTATTTTGAGCTACCTATATTAGGCAGGGCGCTTTTCAATCACTGCGTCGATCAACCCATACTCACGAGCGGCTTCAGCGCTCATGAAATTATCACGATTGGTATCGCGCTCGATTTCTTCCAAAGTGCGTCCACTGTGCTTGGCCATCAGTATGTTGAGACGCTCACGGATGAAGAGGATTTCCTTGGCGTGAATTTCAATGTCCGACGCCTGACCTTGGAAACCGCCCAGCGGCTGGTGAATCATCACGCGCGAGTTCGGCAGGCAGTAACGCTTACCCTCAGCGCCAGCGGTCAGCAGGAAGGCGCCCATGCTGCAAGCCTGACCAATACAGGTGGTCGACACGTTTGGCTTGATGAACTGCATGGTGTCGTAGATCGACATGCCTGCGGTTACCGAGCCACCCGGGGAGTTGATATAGAGATGGATGTCCTTGTCCGGGTTTTCCGCTTCAAGGAACAGCAACTGAGCCACCACCAGGTTGGCCATGTAGTCCTCGACCGGGCCAACCAGGAAAATCACTCGCTCCTTCAGCAGGCGCGAATAGATATCGTAAGCACGCTCGCCACGGGCGGACTGCTCGACCACCATCGGCACCAGGCCACCGGCGGCTTGGATATCAGGCATTTGCGGCATAAATTGATTACGCGACATATCCAGCGATCTCTCCATAAATGTTCATATCCCAAAGACGCATAAGCCAGCTCGAAGGCTGGCTTATGGTTTGCTCTAACGAGGCGAGGGATCAGGCTGCTTGCGGAGCTTCCGCCGGCTTGACCGCTTCTTCGTAGGAGACCGCTTTATCGGTCACTTTGGCCTTCTGCAGGACAGTATCTACAACTTGTTCTTCCAGTACAACCGAACGCACTTCGTTCAGTTGCTGGTCGTTCTTGTAGTACCAGGCCACAACCTGTTGCGGCTCCTGATAGGCCGAAGCCATTTCCTCGATCACTTCGCGTACGCGGGCGTCGTCAGGCTTCAGCTCGAACTGCTTGACCACTTCGGCGACCAGCAGGCCGAGGGAAACACGACGCTTGGCCTGCTCTTCGAACAGTTCGGCCGGCAGCTGGTCAGGCTTGATGTTGCCACCAAACTGCTGAACGGCCTGCACGCGCAGACGATTCACTTCGTTACCGATCAGCGCCTTCGGCACTTCAACCGGGTTGGCGGCCAGCAGGCCTTCCATTACCTGGTTCTTGACCTTGGATTTGATAGCCTGGCGCAGTTCGCGCTCCATGTTCTTGCGCACTTCAGCGCGGAAGCCTTCCAGACCGCCTTCTTTCACACCAAACAGGGTGAAGAACTCGTCGTTCAGCTCCGGCAGCTGCGGGGCAGCAACAGCAGTCACGGTAACAGTGAACTCGGCAGCCTTGCCGGCCAGATCGAGGTTCTGGTAGTCAGCCGGGAAAGTCGGGGTGATCACGCGCTCTTCACCAGCTTTCACACCGACCAGGGCATCTTCAAAGCCCGGAATCATGCGACCGGAACCCAGCACCAGCTGAGTACCCTTGGCGGAGCCACCAGCAAAGACTTCACCGTCAACCTTGCCAACGAAATCGATGGTCAGCTGATCACCATTTTCGGCAGCGCGATCGCTGGCCTCGAAACGGGTGTTCTGCTTGCGCAGGATTTCCAGCATGTTATCGACATCGGCGTCAGCAACGTCAGCCTGCAGACGCTCGATAGCAATACTGTCGAGACCGGCAACCTGGATTTCCGGGATCACTTCGAAGATCGCGACGTATTCCAGATCCTTGCCCTTCTCGAAGGACTTCGGTTCTACGGCCGGAGCGCCGGCCGGGTTCAGCTTCTGCTCAACGATGGCTTCGTAGAAGGTAGCCTGAATCAGATCGCCCAGGGCTTCCTGGCGAGCGGAGTCTTCGTAGCGCTGACGGATCACGCTCATCGGCACTTTGCCCGGGCGGAAACCAGCGACCTTGGCACGACGGGCAGTCTGTTGCAGACGCTTGGTCACTTCGGTCTCGATGCGCTCGGCCGGGACACCGATGGTCATGCGGCGCTCAAGAGCGGAGGTGCTTTCAACAGAAACTTGCATGGGTATTCCTCGTTGCACAGACGTAAGCCGGCCGTTCCGGCCCAGAATCAAGGGCATGCATTCTAGTGGGTCGAATAGCAGAAGTCACCTGCGGAAAAGACGCAGGAACGGCGAGGTATATAAAGGAAGAAAAGATGGTGCGGACGGAGAGACTCGAACTCTCACACCTTGCGGCGCCAGAACCTAAATCTGGTGTGTCTACCAATTTCACCACGTCCGCGTGGTCAAGCTCTGAAACAAAAACGCCAGGCTTTGGGCCTGGCGTTTTCTCGAATATGGGGTGGACGAAGGGAATCGAACCCTCGACACCAGGAGCCACAATCCTGTGCTCTACCAACTGAGCTACGCCCACCATATTGCGATGCTTGTGCCTGGATGCCAGATGGCACGCCCGGCAGGACTCGAACCTGCGACCATCCGCTTAGAAGGCGGATGCTCTATCCAGCTGAGCTACGGGCGCTTGTTCATCTGCTAGCGCAGACTTGAAGCTTCGGCTTCGGCTAGGCCCGGAGGCTTTGCTTTTGCCGTCTTACCCAGCGACTGGCTGTGCTCGACAAGCGGGGCGAATCTTATAGAGGCGTCGCCATACCGTCAACACTAAAAGTTAAAAAAATTCAGCGAGATAAAGGAGTTACAGGAAATTCGCCAGGCAGCGCCTTTGCCCAACCGCCCCGCCGTGCGAGAATACACGCCCTTTTTCAATCCTTCCCGATGGTTAATCACGCGCCATGACCGCACAACTGATTGATGGCAAAGCCATAGCTGCCAGCCTCCGCCAGCAAATTGCCCAACGCGTTGTCGAACGCCGCCAGCAAGGCCTGCGCGCCCCAGGCCTGGCCGTGATCCTGGTCGGTAGCGACCCCGCATCCCAGGTATATGTCTCGCACAAGCGCAAGGATTGCGAAGAAGTCGGCTTCGTTTCCGTGGCCCACGACCTGCCGGCCAACACCAGCCAAGGCGAACTGCTAGCGCTTATCGACCACCTGAACGATGACCAGGCCATCGATGGCATCCTCGTGCAACTGCCACTGCCGGCCCACCTGGACGCCTCGCAGCTTCTCGAGCGGATCAGCCCGGACAAGGACGTGGACGGCTTCCATCCGTTCAACGTCGGCCGCCTGGCGCAGCGCATCCCGCTGTTACGCCCATGCACTCCGAAAGGCATCATGACCTTGCTGCAAAGTACTGGCGTTGACCCACACGGGCTCAACGCGGTGATCGTTGGCGCCTCCAACATCGTTGGCCGCCCCATGGCAATGGAACTGCTGCTGGCTGGCTGCACCGTGACCGTCACCCACCGCTTCACCAAGGACCTGCCGGGACACCTGGCGAACGCCGACCTGGTCGTCGTGGCCGCTGGCAAGCCAGGCCTGGTCAAAGGTGAATGGATCAAGCCAGGCGCTATCGTCATCGACGTGGGCATCAACCGCCAGGCCGACGGCAAGCTGGTCGGTGACGTGGAGTTCGATGCTGCCGCCGAACGCGCCGGCTGGATCACTCCGGTACCGGGCGGCGTAGGCCCGATGACACGTGCCTGCCTGCTGGAAAATACCCTCTACGCGGCAGAACATCTGCACGTATGAAGAGTGGCTGACGCTTAAAGAAAAACGGCACCCTCGGGTGCCGTTTTTCTTTGCACAGCAACATACCTTAGCCACTACACCGACAGCACCGCGCGCTGAGCAAATGCCATGAACTCCCGGGCGGGCAGCGGCCTGGCAAACAGGTAACCCTGCCCCTGATCGCAACCCAACTCGGCCAGCAACCGGCGAATCGCCTCATCTTCGATGCCTTCAGCCGTGGTCAGCAGATTCAAGCTCCTGGCCATCTGGATGATCGCCGTAACAATGGCCTGATCCTGCGCATTACCCAGCAACTTGCGCACAAATGACTGATCGATCTTCAGCTTGTCCACACGAAAGCGCTGCAGATAGGCCAGGTTGGAATAACCCGTACCGAAATCGTCAATCGACAGCTTTACGCCCAGCGCCTTGAGGCGATACAGCATGTCGATAAAAGCCGCCGAATCCTGCAGCAGAATCGACTCGGTCAGCTCCAGTTCGAGGCAACTGGGATTCAAGCCAAAGCGACTCAGGGCCGAGCCGATCAACGCTTCCAGATTGCCCCGGCGAAATTGCACTGCGGAAAGATTCACCGAGACCACGAAACGAGGCAGACCCGCTGCTTGCCAGAGCATCATCTGGCGACAAGCCTCGTTCAGCACCCACTCACCAATCTCGACGATCAGCCCGGACTGCTCGGCCACAGAGATAAATGTATCCGGGGCGATCATGCCCCGCTCCGGGTGCTGCCAGCGGATCAGCGCCTCGGCCGCCAGCAGGCGCCCACTGTGCAGATCGACGATCGGCTGGTAGTGCAGAACGAACTCATCGCGCAGCAACGCCTGGCGCAGATCCAACTCCAGACTCAAACGCTCGCGGGTAACCGCGTTCATCTGCGCATCGAAGAAGCAGAATCCATTGCGCCCCGCCGCCTTGGCCTGATACATGGCCATGTCGGCATGTTTGAGCAGGGTTTCGAAGTCGTCACCGTCCTCGGGGAACAGGGCGATACCGATGGAGATCGACGTGACGATCTGCATACCCTTGAGATTGAACGGCTGCGCCAGTCGGGCCTGCACCTTGTTGGCCACCGCAGAGACTGCCGCCAGGTCATCGACATCGGACAGGGCCATGAGAAACTCGTCGCCCCCTTGGCGACTGACCGTATCCATGTCACGCACGGAGTCCTGCAGACGCAAGGCGACCTCCTTGAGCAGCTCGTCACCCGCAGCATGGCCCAGCGAGTCGTTGATGGTCTTGAAGTTGTCCAGATCGAGGAACAGCAGGGCCACCCGTTTGTCATAGCGTCGCGCCTGGCCGATGGCCTGCTCCATGCGGTCGCTGACCAGCAAGCGATTGGGCAGGTTGGTCAGTGCATCATGCCGCGCCAGGTGGGTGAAGCTGGCTTCGGAATCTTTCACCCGCAGAATTTCCTGCTGCAGGCGCAACAAGGTACGGCGCAGATCATTGGCCAGTAGCCAGACCGCCACGGCGCACATCACCAGGATGCTGCTGACATTGATCATCCGCCCAATACCAATCGGCCAGGGCTCGAACACCAGCAAGCCGCTGAGCGACGCATAGGTCATGCCGGCCACCGAAAGCAGCATGCCTAGCAGCAGGCCGATGAACAGCCGCAGTGGCGCCACCATGCCGGCCACGATCAGAATCGCCGGGTAGGACAGCAATACACCGCTGTAGAGCCCCTGACTGAACCACAGGGACAACGTGACCAACCCTGTCAGCGATACCAGCATCAACACGATGGCCATATCCGTGGCCCCGCGTTTATTGAGTTGCCGACCGACTACCACCAGGGCCAGCGCCAGCAACACCAGTAAGGTGTTAAACCAACTGTGCGCCAGCACGGTCTGCAGGCCGATCATCAGCAGTACAACACACTGAACAGTAGTAATCTGGTTCAGGCGTCGCGCCTGCAGAAGGCGGTCCAGTGGATCGTTCTGCATCCCCAGGGAGTTCGAATCTTGCACGCGCGTTATCTCTACTTCTCTTGCAGGGTGCGACCACGGCGAAGTAGTCGTGCTTGGGCGGAAAGATTGCAAGCTAACGAAATTTTGCAGCCTGCGGCAAGTTTTTGCGCGGTGGCAAAAGGCTGCATTTATGGCTTGAGGTAGTTCATCCGCCCCCAGATGCATTCCAATCTGGGCGTCGCACGCACTTGCAGGTATCTTCAGCGGCCTTTGCCCACCTTGTACCGAGACACGCTTTTGATCAGCACCGCCATTCGTACTGCCCTGCTTGCCGTTGCCCCACTCTGCTCGGCTGCCGCGCTGGCTCAGGTCGAAGTGCAGCCCGTGCAGCACACGACTGTCGGCCGAATTCTCGCGGTCAAGGTCTCCGCAGAGATTGCCCCCGGCGACTATGAAGCGTTGCTCAAGGGGCTCAGGCAGAACCCTGGCACGTTCGCCAAGAAGATCGTGGTGCTCGACAGCATCGGCGGCAGCGTGCAGGAAGCCATCCGCATGGGCCGCCTTCTACGGGAAACCGGTTTCGATGCGCTGGTACCCAGCAACAGCGTGTGCCAGGGCACCTGCGTCTACCTGCTAGCAGCCGGCCGCGACAAGACCGTGCGCGGCTATGTTGGCCTGCACCGCCCCTACTACCCCGCCGGCGACTCGGCTTTCTCCGCCCTCGCCAGCAGCACAGCCCGCTACAGCCCGAGCGCCTACTGGCGCGAGATGAACATTCCGCCCAGCCTGGCCGAAGACATGAGCCGCATCGAGCCGAGCAAGATGCGCGTGCTCTCGCCCCAGGAGCTAGCCCGCTACCGGCTCGACTGAAGCCGCGCCCCGCGCAGGCTCCAGCCCTGCTGCATACCGGCAGCCGCCAGCAGGATGGCCGCCACGCCCAACCACTGCAGCGCCACGAGACGATGGTCGAAGGCCAGCCAGTCGACGAAGATCGCCGCGATCGGATAGATGAAGGACAGCGCCCCGGTCAGAGCCGTCGGCAGTTTCTGGATCGCGCTGTACAGCAGCATGTACATCATCCCGGTATGCAGGATGCCCAGGGCCGCCAGGCTGGCCCAGGCCTGCGGCCGCTCGGGTAGCTGGTAGCCGGCCAGCGGCGCCAGCATGAGGATGCCGGTGAGCAGCTGGATCAGCGCGATCAGGTGCGGCGGTGTGCCGGAGAGGCGTTTTACGATCAGTGCCGCCACTGCATAGAGCAGCGCCGCGCCCAGGGCCAGGGCGATGCCGAGCAGGTAGTTCTCGCCCGAGGTGCCGCTATCGCCATGGGCACTGACGATGGCCAGCATGCCGATGAAGGCCACGCCCAACCACGCCAGCTTGGCCAGGGTGATGCGCTCGCCAAGCAGCAGCGCGGCCAGCCCCACCAGCATGAACGGCTGCACGTTGTACACCGCCGTGCTGATGGCGATGGACGCCTTGGAATAGGAGGCGAACAGCAGCAGCCAGTTGCCGACGATGGCCACCCCGCTGACCAGCGCCAGGATCAACACGCGGCGGCCTAGCAGATCGCGGCGCAGCAGGCCGAGCGCGGCGCACACCAGCAGCAACATGGCGCCGCCGATCACGCAGCGCCAGAACACCACGTCGATCACCGACTGGCCCGACACCAGCACGAACCAGCCGATTGTGCCGGAAATCAGCATCGCCGCGATCATTTCCAGCGAGCCGCGCTTGAGGGTCTTGTCCATGGTCGGAGTCTCCGGTTGGGGTGTGACTATTATTCGGCTACCCGCCCGAGTGCTCCATGGCTAATCTAAGGGAAAGCTCCAGTCGTGCCTTTATTGCGAAGGCATTTTCCTGAAATCACCTAACGAGCACATCATGACCGACGAAATCGACCAGCTTCTGCTCAATGCCCTCATGGAGGACTCGCGCCGCTCGCTCAAGGCCCTGGCGCAGATCAGCGGGCTGTCCTCGCCCAGCGTCGCCGAGCGCCTGCGCCGCCTGGAGGAGCGCGGGGTGATCAAGGGCTACACGGTGGAGGTGGATCCGCGCCACTTCGGCTACCAGTTGCAGGCCATCGTTCGCGTGCGCCCGCTGCCCGGCAAGCTGCAGGAGGTGGAGCGGCAGATCCAGTCGATCCCCGAGTTCACCGAATGCGACAAGATCACCGGCGAAGACTGCTTCGTCGCCCGCCTACACGTGCGTTCCATGGAGCAGCTCGATGAACTGCTGGACCGCATCAACGTCTATGCCGAGACCAACACCGCCATCGTCAAGAAAACCTCGGTGCCACGCCGGCTGCCACCGATGAACTGAAGGATTTACCCATGCGACTCAAAACCACCGCGCTGGCCCTGCTGCTGATCGGTCAGACCGCCATGGCGCAGAACTCTGTGACCCAGAGCGAGCTGCGCACCGCCGTCGATGCCGCCGTGCAGCCGGCCATCGAGCAGTACCGGATTCCCGGCCTGGCCGTGGCCATCGTGCACAAGGGCGAGCAGCACTTCTTCAACTATGGCGTCGCCGACCGCGACAGCGGCCAGCCGGTGAACGAACACACCCTGTTCGAGCTGGGTTCGGTGAGCAAGCTGTTCACCGCCACCCTCGGCGCCTACGCCCGGGCCGAGGGCAAGCTGCGCCTGGACGACAAGACCAGCCAGCATCTGCCGGCACTGCGCGGCAGCGCCTTCGACTCCATCAGCCTGCTCGACCTGGCTACCTACACGCCTGGCGGCCTGCCGCTGCAGTTTCCGGATGCCGTGCACAGCGAGCGGCAGATGCTTGATTACTACCGCAGTTGGCAGCCCGCCTACCACACCGGCAGCCAACGCCAGTACTCCAACCCCAGCATCGGCCTATTCGGTCACCTGGCCGCCGCCAGCCTGGGCAAACCCTTCGACCAGTTGCTGGAACGCCAACTGTTCCCACAGCTGGGCATGAGGGAGAGTCATGTGCGTGTGCCAGAGGCACAGATGGCGCGCTACGCCTGGGGCTACCGCGAGGAGCAGGCGATCCGCGTGCAGCCGGGCCCGCTGGATGCCGAGGCCTACGGGGTGAAGTCCACAGCCGCCGACATGCTGCGCTTCGTCGAGGCCAGCCTCGATCCGTCACAACTGCCGGCGCCGCTGCGCCAGGCCATCGCCACCACCCACCAGGGTTATTACCAAGTCGGCGACATGACCCAGGGCCTGGGCTGGGAGCGCTACGCCTACCCCATCACCCTGCAGCGTCTGCAGGCCGGCAACTCGTCGCAGATGGCCCTTGAGCCACATGCAGTGGAGCGCTTCGCCACGCCGCAACCTGCCGAGGGTGACCTGCTGCTGAACAAGACCGGCTCGACCAATGGCTTCGGCGCCTATGTAACGCTGTTGCCGGCCCGCGATAACGGCCTGGTGATCCTGGCCAACCGCAACTACCCGAATGCCGAGCGGGTACGCATTGCTCTGGAGATACTCGAAGCACTGGGGCACTAAGCCGCTGGCCCATTGCCAGTCTCCAGCCTGCGACGGAAAGCCCGTATGATGGCGGGCCGCACCTGCTTTCCGAGTTGCCATGCTGTCCGCCGTCAAACGCTACCAGGCGCTGCTCTCCAGCACCCTGGCGCGCTACTTTCCCCGCACCACCGAATACCTGCGCGCCGAACGCGAGGCCGCGGCCCGGCTGCGCCAGCCACAACCGCGCGCCAAGCGCCCCGTCACCACCAGCAAGACCAAGGCGGCCGGGCGCAAACAGAAGGTCAGCGACGGCCCTGCGCCCGCACCAACCGGCATCTACTCCAGCGCCCGCCTGAAGGTCGACGAGAGCCAGATCGACGCCATGCGCGCCCGCGTCACCGAGGCGGTGGCGGCCGGCCTGATCGGCGCGCCGTCCGACGAACAGTGGGCGATGATCCTCTGCCGTGCGCCGCTGGCGCGCATCTTCGCCGGCGCTGGCTCGGGCAAGTCCACCACCCTGCTGCTGCGCGTGGTGTTCATGCTCTGCCATTTGCAGATTCCCGCCAGCAGCCTAACGGTAATCTCCTTCACCAACGCCTCCTGCGCCGAGCTGCGCGGCCAGCTGCTACGCCTGCTGACCTTCTGGCAATTCCCGTTCGACGAAACGCAGGCGCGCCAGTGCGTACGTACCTTCCACTCGACCATGGCGCAGCAGGCCAAGGTGCTGCTGGGCGCGCCGAACTGGTTCGAGCAGCTCGGTGGCGGCGCCAGCGAGGAGCCGGACGCACCCACCGGCGGCCGTCTACCACCCGCGCAACAGCGCCTGCTGCGCCAGGCCTACGACGAGCTCTACGCCAGCGACGCCGCTTTCCGCCAGCAGGTGCATGAACTGCTCGGCGTGGCCATGCCCGAGACTGTCGGCAAGCCACCGCAGGAGGGCCTGCGTCTGGCCGGCGAGCTGCGCGCCGCACCACTGTTCGAAGTGTTCTACCAGCAGGCCTGCTTCGCCGAGAGCCTCGGCTTGCGCCCGGACCGTGTCGACGCCGCCAAGCTGGACTGCGCGCCACGCGAGCGCCTGTTCCTGCAGGCACTCGCCAGCTTCTGGGCGCGCTTCCAGGCGCTGCTGCAGACCCGAGGCGTCATCACCTTCGACGCTGCCTTCCGCCAGCTCGGCGAGCGCCTGGCCAACGCCCAGGAGCTGCCCATGGAGGCCATCGAGCCGCTGCGCCATCTGCTGATCGACGAATTCCAGGACATCTCGCCACAGATCGTCCACTGGCTGCAGGCCGTGCATCGCGCCCTGGCCGGCCGCGGCAAGGCGGTCAGCCTGATGGCCATCGGCGATGACTGGCAGTCGATCTACGGCTGGCGTGGCAGCTCGCCGGAGCTGTTCCTCGACTTCGACCGCCACTTCCCCAACCGCGGCAAGGCCAAGAGCCAGGTGCTGATGCTGACCGCCAACTTCCGCAGCATCGCGCCGATCCTGCGCGATGCCGAGGCGCTGCTGGCGGGCGTCGCCTGCAAGCAGGTCAAGAGCAGCCAGGCGATCAAGGCCGCGCAACCGGGCGACCACGGCGTGCGACGCATCGAGGGTTTCGACCTCAAGCGCCAGCTGCCCGAACTGCTGCAGGAAATCGCCGTGCAGTGCGCACATGTCGCCCAGCGCGGCAGCCGCGAGCGCAACCCGGTTCTGCTGCTGGGGCGACGCAACGAGGCGCTGAAACAGGTGCAGGCCCAGTTGGACCCCAGCCTGCCGGTGCGCGCCTACAGCATCCACCGCGCTAAGGGCCTGCAGGGCGAGGTGGCGATCATCCTCGACGACGGCGGCAGTGCCGAACCACACCCACTGCGCAACGCGCTGTATGTCCACTGCGGCCTGTTCCGCAACAGCTACGACCAGGCCATGCGCGACGAGAGCCAGCGCCTGGCCTATGTAGCCGTAACCCGTGGTGTCAGCCGGGTGATCTGGTACAGCGGTAAACGCTAACGATGCCGAAATGCAAAAGGCCGCCCGAGGGCGGCCTTTTTCATGCAGCGCGAGCGCTTACTCGGCCAGGCGCCAGGTAGTACCGCCCTTGCCGTCTTCCAGCACCACGCCCATGGCGGTGAGCTGGTCGCGGATGCGGTCCGACTCTGCCCAGTTCTTCTCGGTGCGGGCCTGCAGGCGCGCAGCGATCAGTGCCTCGACCTCGGCAGCGTCGACCTTGCCGGCAGCGCCGGCCTGAAGGAAAGCTTCCGGCTCCAGCTGCAGCACGCCGAGAACGCTCGCCAACTGTTTGAGCTGAGCGGCAAGACCGGCGGCAGCCTGAACATCCGACTCGCGCAGGCGATTGACCTCGCGGATCATCTCGAACAGCACCGCGCAGGCTTCCGGCGAGTTGAAATCGTCGTCCATCGCCGCGGCGAAACTCTCGACAAAGGCCTTACCACCAGCAGGCTGAGCTTCTGGCAAACCCTTGAGGCCGTTGTAGAAACGCTCCAGGGCGCCCTTGGCTTCCTTGAGGCTGTCTTCCGAGTAGTTGATCGGGCTGCGGTAGTGGCTGGACACCAGCAAGTAGCGCACCACTTCCGGGTGGTACTTCTCCAGCACCTCGCGGATGGTGAAGAAGTTGCCCAGGCTCTTGGACATCTTCTCACCGTCCACGCGCACCGCGCCGGCGTGCATCCAGGCGTTGGCGTAGAGCTTGCCAGTGGCCGCCTCGCTCTGCGCGATCTCGTTCTCGTGGTGCGGAAACACCAGATCCGGACCGCCGCCGTGGATATCGAAAGTCTCGCCCAGGCAGCAGGTGGACATCACCGAGCACTCGATGTGCCAGCCTGGACGGCCCTTGCCCCAGGGCGAGTCCCAGCTCGGCTCACCCGGTTTGGCGCCTTTCCACAGCACGAAGTCCAGCGGGTCTTCCTTGATCTCGTCGACCTCAATGCGCGCACCGATCTTCAGCTCGTCGATCTTGCGGCGGGACAGCTTGCCATAGCCCTCGAACTTGGTGACGCGGTAGTACACGTCGCCATTGCCCGGGGCATAGGCGTAGCCCTTGTCGATCAGGGTCTGGATCATCGCGAACATGCCGGGGATATGCCCGGTGGCGCGCGGCTCGAGATCCGGGCGCAGCACGGACAGGCGAGCTTCGTCCTCGTGCATGGCGGCGATCATGCGCTCGACCAGCGCCTCGAAGGGCTCGCCGTTCTCCTGCGCGCGCTTGATGATTTTGTCGTCGATGTCGGTGATGTTGCGCACATAGGTCACGTCATAGCCGCGCTGACGCAGCCAACGGGTGACCACATCGAAGGCCACCATCACGCGGGCATGGCCGATGTGGCAGAAGTCGTACACGGTCATGCCGCACACGTACATACGCACCTGGTTGCCTTCCAGCGGCTGGAAGACGTCCTTGGTCTTGCTCAGGGTGTTGTAAATGCTCAGTGCCATTTACTGCCCCCAGGAGTCGCGCAGGGTAACGGTACGGTTGAACACCGGCTTGCCGGGCTGCGAGTCCTTCAGGTCGGCAACGAAGTAGCCTTCGCGCTCGAACTGGAAGCGGTCTTCCGCCACGGCGTTACCCAGCGACGGCTCGGCACGACAGCCCTTCAGGATGACCAGCGAGTCCGGGTTGATGTTGTCGAGGAAGCTGCCGCCCTCCTCGTCCTTCTCCGGGTTGGCGGAGCGGAACAGGCGGTCGTACAGGCGTACTTCGCACTCCACGCTTTCGGCGGCCGGCACCCAGTGGATCACGCCCTTGACCTTGCGGCCTTCCGGGTTCTTGCCCAGGGTGTTTTCGTCGTAGCTGCAGCGCAGCTCGACGATATTGCCGGCAGCATCCTTGATTGCTTCGTCGGCGCGGATCACATAGCTGCCGCGCAGGCGCGCTTCGCCACCGGGGATCAGGCGCTTGAAGCCGTCCGGCGGGGTTTCTTCGAAGTCACCGGCATCAATGTAGATCTCGCGGCTGAACGGCAGCACGCGCACGCCCATGTCCTGCTTGGGATGGCGCGGCAGTTCGAGATTCTCGACCTTCCCTTCCGGGTAGTTGGTGATCACCACTTTCAGCGGCTTGAGCACACACATGGCGCGCGCAGCGTTGGCATCCAGGTCGTCACGGATGGCGAACTCCAGCATGCCGACATCGACCACGCCGCCAGCGCGGTTGACGCCGATCATGTCGCAGAAGTTGCGGATCGACGCTGGCGTGTAACCGCGGCGGCGAAAGCCCGACAGGGTCGACATGCGCGGGTCGTCCCAGCCATTCACATGCTTTTCATCGACCAGCTGCTTCAGCTTGCGCTTGCTGGTGATGGTGTAGTTCAGGTTGAGGCGGGCGAATTCGTACTGACGCGGCTGCGCCGGCACCGGCAGTTGCTCGAGGAACCACTCGTACAGCGGGCGGTGATCTTCGAACTCCAAGGTGCAGATGGAGTGGGTGATGCCCTCGATAGCGTCCGACTGGCCGTGGGTGAAGTCGTAGCTCGGGTAGATGCACCACTTGTCGCCGGTCTGGTGGTGATGGGCGTGGCGGATGCGGTAAAGAATTGGGTCGCGCAGGTTGATGTTCGGCGAGGCCATGTCGATCTTGGCGCGCAGCGAACGGACGCCATCGGCGAACTCGCCGGCCTTCATGCGGGCGAACAGGTCGAGGTTCTCTTCCACCGAGCGCTCACGGAACGGGCTGTTCTTGCCCGGCTCGGTCAGGCTGCCACGGTAAGCGCGCATTTCCTCGGCATTCAGGTCGCAGACAAAAGCCTTGCCAGCCTTGATCAGCTCGATGGCCCAGGCATGCAGCTGGTCGAAGTAATTGGAGGCATAGCGCTCTTCACCCGCCCATTTGAAGCCCAGCCACTCGACGTCACTCTTGATCGCGTCGATGTATTCCTGGTCTTCCTTGGCCGGGTTGGTGTCGTCGAAACGCAGGTTGCACTCGCCACCGAACTCCTGGGCCAGGCCGAAGTTCAGGCAGATCGACTTGGCATGGCCGATGTGCAGGTAGCCGTTGGGCTCCGGCGGGAAGCGGGTGATGATCTTGGCGTGCTTGCCGCTGTCCAGGTCAGCCTGGACGATGGGGAGCAGGAAGTTGGCAGCTTTTTCGACGGTGGGCTTGCTCATGATGTCCTTAGGTGCGAATGCGCGGCTCAGAGCCTGTTTCGGGTCTCGCGAGCTAGAGCGAGACAAGGCTAAAGCAGCCGAGGAAGCGCAGTTTACAAGTTGTAAATGAGCATTCCGAGGCTGCTTTTAACGCCGTATCGCCGACGCGCAGCAGATCCGAGACTGGCTCTCAGGGTAGGCCGGTCAAAACAAAGCCCGTATGATACCCAACCCGTCAACCCCCTGACAGCCGCAAAGCGACCGGGCGTGACCATAATGGCGCGAAAACAGGCCCCGCCTGCCCCGCTGCCGCGCCACACCAGCCGCTTTGCCCGTAACTCAAGAGTGAATCCCATGATCAAGCTGCACACCAACCACGGCGTCATCACCCTGGAACTCTTCGAAGACAAGGCCCCAGAAACCGTGGCCAACTTCAAGGAATATGTGAAGAGCGGTCATTACGACGGCACCGTTTTCCACCGCGTGATCAGCAACTTCATGATCCAGGGCGGCGGTTTCGAGCCGGGCATGAAGCAGAAAGCCACCCGCGCCACCATCAAGAACGAAGCCAACAACGGCGTGGCCAACAAGGTCGGCACCGTGGCCATGGCCCGCACCATGGAGCCGCACTCGGCCTCCGCGCAGTTCTTCATCAACGTTGCCGACAACAGCTTCCTCAACCACAGCGCGCCGACCGTACAGGGTTGGGGCTACGCCGTGTTCGGTGAAGTGGTCGACGGCATGGACGTGGTCAACAAGATCAAAGGCGTGGCCACCACCATGAAATCCGGTCACCAGGACGTCCCAGTCGACGACGTGATCATCGAGAAGGCCGAAATCGTCGAGTAAGTCGATGATCCTGCTGATCTCCGATCTGCACCTGGAAGAACAACGCCCGGACCTTAGCCGGGCGTTTGTGCATTTCCTCGAAGGCCGCGCCAGAGCAGCCGAAGCCCTATATATCCTCGGCGACTTCTTCGAGGTATGGATCGGCGACGACGGCATGACGCCCTTCCAGCACGATATTGCCCGTGCCCTGCGCCAGCTGAGCGACAGTGGCACGCAAATTTTCCTCATGCATGGCAACCGCGACTTCCTGATCGGCAAGGCCTTTTGCCGCGAAGCCGGCTGTACCCTGCTGCAAGACCCAAGTCTGGTGCAGTTCAACGACGAGCCGGTGCTGTTGATGCACGGCGACAGTCTGTGCACCCAGGACATCGGCTACATGAAGCTGCGCCGCCTGCTGCGTAACCCGTTGTCGCTGTTCATCCTGCGCCACCTGCCGCTCGCCACCCGGCACAAGCTGGCACGCAAGCTGCGCAACGAAAGCCGCACGCAGACCCGCATGAAGGCCAGCCAGATCATCGACGTGACCCCGGACGAAGTGCCGCGAATCATGGCCGAGTTCGACGTGCGTACCCTGATCCACGGCCACACCCATCGCCCAGCAGTACATGACCTGCAAATCGCGGGGCTGCCGGCACGGCGCATCGTCCTTGGCGACTGGGACAAGCAGGGCTGGGCCTTGCAGATCGACGAAAACGGTTACCAACAGGCGCCCTTCCCGCTCGCCTGAACAATCTGCGCGAGGCACACCACATACTGGCCAGCCGCCACTTGACGGCCCAGCGCCGGCTCAGCAGCATTCGCGCTCTCCTCCCGCAGTCAAGGACAGATCATGGATATCACCAACGGAGCGCCCTCGAAACTCTCCCTCATCAAGTACGTCGGCATGCCGGTGCTGGTCGCCGCCATCGGCTTCGTCACCTTCAACGGCGTGTTCTTCTATAACGAGGCCGGTTTTGCCACCCATGTGCGAACCATATTCGGCGAAGAGAAAGTAGTCGACGACGTGGGCTACGCAACCAAATGGTTCGGCCGTGCCACCGCCTGGAAAAAGGCCCTCAGCGTGCAGTCGGTCCTCACCGAAGCCCTGGCCATCGACGACAGCAGCGACAACGATTCGCTCGGCGCCACCATCGAAGCCTTTCCCATCGTGTTTCTCGGCAACGTCGACGCCAAGGTCGAGTCCTCGGCGCGCTTTCGTCTGCCGGCCGGCGAGCAGTTCTTGAAGATCGCCCAGGAATACCGCAACCCGGAAAATTTCATCAAGACCGCCCTGGTGCCGGCCATCAAGGAAACCCTGCAGGCCACGGCCTCGCTGATGAGCGCCGACGACTTCTACGCTGGCGCGCGCAGCGAGTTCGCTGCCGAGTTCGAAAACCAGCTCAACGACGGCCTGTACCTGATCAAGCGTAAGGAAATCCGCGGCCCGCGCGGCCACCAGCCGAGCCAGACCGCGATCCTCCAGGCCGGCACCGAACAGGGCACGTTCGGCGACAACAATGTCAGCCAGTTCGTTACCGAGAAGGTCATGGACAACAAGGGCATCCCGGTACGCAAACAGCAGCAGTTCCGCAAATACGGCGTGGAAGTGGTTGAGGCACGCATCACCAACGTCGACCCCAACCCGCAGTACAAGCAGCGCATGGTCAAGGTCCAGCAGGCCCTGGCCGAGCTGGCCGTGGCCCGGCAGAACCGCCTGAAGGAAGAGGAAGAAAAGCTGCTGGTTACCGCCCGTGGTGAAAAGGAAGTGGAAGCCCGCCGCCAGGAAACCCTGCGCGACCAGATCGAGCGCACCACCCAGGCCGAGACCGAGAAGCAGCTGGCACGGATCAACGCCGAGCGCGAGAAAGGCCGCGCCGAGATCGAGAAGCAGACCGCCGAACTGCTGCGCGACAAGGCAGCGATCACCGCCGACGCCACCAAAATCACCGCCGACGCCGAAGCCTATGCGCGCAAAGCGGTAATCGAGGCGGACGGCGCCCTGCAGCCCAAGCTGGATGCACTGATCTCGATCAACAAGGTCTGGGCTGAAGCTGCTGCCCAGGCACCGGTGCCCGGCGTGATGATGGGTGGTTCCGGTACAGGCGCCAGCGCCAGCCGTCAGGACGAGATCGGTCAGTTGATGGGCATCCTCGCCACCAAGGCCGCCCGCGACCTGTCGCTGGACATGAAGGTCAAGGAATAAGCCTCAGGCAGCAATAAAAACGCCCCGCACTAAGCGGGGCGTTTTTGTTTAGACCAGAACCTTCATGCCCAGTAGCAAGTTAAGAGCTGTACATTGCCCAGCAGGCGAGCCCGGCGGTGGAAAATGCTGCGCATCGCCAGCAAGCTGGCTTCTACAGGGTCAGCCCGTAGGGCGGGTGAAACCCGCGGGTTTCACCCGCCCTACGAACTGTAAGCCTCAGGCTGCTGGACAAGCCAACTGTAGGCGCTCGCCAAACGCCAGTTGCAGCCAGTGCTGATAAAAACCTTCAGCCACCCGGTTGAGCGCCGCCACCCGCGCCGGCAGGTCGACCAGCATCTGCCGCAGCCCCTGCTGGCTGGCCTGGGTTTCGTCGAGCAGGTGCGCCCAGTCTCGCAACCAGTCGCTTACCAATTCCTCGGTCACTTCCGGATGGCCCTGCAGGGCCAGTACCTTGTCGCCCCAGGCGAAGGCCTGGTTCGGGCACCAGGGACTGGACAGCAACCACTCGGCACCGGCGGGCAACTCGAAGGTGTCGCTGTGCCACTGATAGACCGGGAATTCGCCCGGCAAATGCGCCAGCCAGGGACTGGGACTGGCCTTGTCACGACGCACCAGCGGCTGCCAGCCGACTTCGGTATAGGGCATGCGATGCACCGGCGCGCCGAGGGCACGGGCAATCATCTGCCCGCCCAGGCAATGGCCGATCAAGGGGATATCGCGTTGAATGATGTGCTGCAAAGCGGCAACTTCTGCCCCGATCCAGGGCAAATTGTCATTGACGCTCATCGGCCCGCCCATCACCGCCACGGCTCGCGGACGGTCAAGGTCGTAGCCGTCGAGTTCACCGAGGTCGCTGCGCAACACGGTGTAATCGAGCTGATGGGCCTCCAGCACTGCTGCCAGGTGGCCCGGAGGACAATAATCGACGTGCGTTAGAATTAGAATGTCGGTCATGACTACTTCTCCGGTGTCCGCTGGAAAAGGCAAGGCTCGTGCCGGAACACGAGACCTTGCGGCAATTCTGCGAACTTTTTTACGGAGGCTAACCGAGTCGCCCGTGACCGGCCAGTGCCGGCACGGACAAACCTGCACCATCAGGCAATGCTGACTGCCTGCTGATCGCTGCGCGCCAGATCCATCAGCTCGCGGTTGGCCACCGCATACATAGCGTAGTCGGTGCCGGTGGCCGCACGCAGCTCGCCAAGCATCACTAGCCAACGCTGCACCAGTGCCTTGTGCTGCTCCAGCCAGAACACCACGCGCTCTTCGACATCCACCGGGCCATCGGCCATCTGCAGCACGGCGATGGTGATGGCGCGTTGCTGCCAATCCAAGTCGTCGCGGAATGCCTCACGAGCCAACGCCTGCCAGTTGTTGTCCACCGGCAGGCTGGTGATCTGCTGCAGGTACCAGGACAGCTCCAGCGCCCCGCCCACGGCGAAGTAGGCAGTCGCCACTTCCGAGGCTGGCTTGCCGGTGACATCCGCCGCTTCGATGATCGGCAACAGGGTGTACAGGTGACTGGTGCCGGCCACTACACGGGCCAGCTCCTCCGGCGTGCCGGCCTCGACGAAGCCCTGGTAACGCGCCAGCCACTGCTCGCGAGCCGGGCCTTCCAGCAGTTCGTCCAGGCGCCCGGCCAGTTCGGCCACGCGCGGACCGAAGTGACCGACGTCACGGGCCGCATCCAGCTCGTTACGGCGGCTGCGCAGGAACCAGCGGGTAGCGCGGCGGCCCAGGCGCATCAGCTCGTCCATCAGCTGCAGCTGCAGCTCGGCCGGCACCTGGTAGTCCAGCGCCTCGATCTGCTGCCACCAGTGCGGCAGGCGGAACACGTCGCGCACAATCACATAGGCGCCGGCGACGTTGGCCGCGCTCATGCCGGTGGACTCCTTCAGGCGCTGCACGAAGGTAATGCCCATGTGGTTGACCAGGTCGTTGGCGATCTGCGTGCTGACGATCTCGCGCTTCAGGCGATGGCGGCGCATGGCCTCACCGAACTTCTTGGTCAGCTGTGCCGGGAAGGCGGTTTCCATCTCGCGGGCCAGGTAATCGTCATCCGGCACCAGGGATTTCAGCAGGGCTTCCTTGAGGTCGATCTTGCTGTAGGAAATCAGCACTGACAGTTCAGGCCGGGTCAGGCCCTGGCCACCCACCGCACGCTCATTGAGCTCGTCGTCGCTGGGCAAGAATTCCAGGGCACGGTCCAGCTTGCCGGCAGCTTCCAGTGCCGCCATCAACCGCTTGTACTCGGGCAGACGCTCGCGGGCACGGCGCTCAGCCAGAGACAGGGCCTGGGTCTGCTTGTAGTTGTTGCCCAGCACCAGACTGCCTACCGCGTCGGTCATCTCGGCCAGCAGCTTGTTGCGCTGCTTGCCGGTCATGTCACCGGCACCGACGATCTCGTTTAGCAGGATCTTGATGTTCACCTCGTGGTCGGAGCAGTCCACGCCGCCGGCGTTGTCGATAAAGTCAGTGTTGCTGGCGCCGCCGTGCAGACCGTACTCGACCCGACCAAGCTGGGTCATGCCGAGGTTGCCGCCCTCGCCCACCACTTTGGCGCGCAGCTCGCAGCCGTTGACGCGCAGGCCGTCGTTGGCCTTGTCGCCGACGTCGGCATGGCTCTCCTTGCTCGACTTGACGTAGGTACCGATGCCGCCGTTCCACAACAGGTCAACCGGCGCCTTGAGCAGGGCATTGAGCAGCTCGGTGGGCGCCAGCTTGTCGGCACTGATGTCGAAGCGTGCCTTCATCTGCGGGCTGATGGCGATGCTCTTGGCACTGCGCAGGAAGATGCCGCCTCCTTCGGAAATCAGCTTGGCGTCGTAATCAGCCCAACTGGAGCGCGGCAGGTCGAACAGGCGCTGGCGCTCGACGAAGCTTTTGGCCGCATCCGGATTGGGGTCGATGAAGATGTGCATGTGGTTGAAGGCTGCCACCATCTGCAGCTTGTCCGACAGCAGCAGGCCGTTGCCGAATACGTCGCCGGCCATGTCGCCGATGCCGATCACGGTGACGTTGTCTTTCTGCACGTCGATGCCGCGCTCGCGGAAGTGGCGCTGCACCGAGACCCAGCCGCCCTTGGCGGTGATGCCCATACCCTTGTGGTCGTAGCCCGCCGAGCCACCGGAGGCGAAGGCGTCGCCCAGCCAGAAGCCATAATCGAGGGCGATGCCGTTGGCGATGTCGGAGAAGGTCGCGGTGCCCTTGTCGGCGGCCACCACCAGGTAGGGGTCGTCGTTATCGTGGCGAACCACGTTCTGCGGCGGCACCACGGCGCCGTCCTTGAGGTTGTCGGTGATGTCCAGCAGGCCACTGATGAAGATGCGGTAGCAGGCGATGCCCTCGGCCAGCACCTCGTCGCGGCTGGCGCCCACCGGCATCTTGCGCGGGATGAAACCGCCCTTTGCGCCCATCGGCACGATCACCGCGTTCTTCACCTGCTGCGCCTTGACCAGGCCCAGCACTTCGGTACGGAAGTCTTCCTCGCGATCGGACCAGCGCAGGCCGCCGCGGGCCACGTCGCCGAAGCGCAGGTGTACGCCCTCGACACGCGGGCAGTAGACGAAGATCTCGAACTTCGGCACCGGCCGCGGGATATCCGGGATCAGCCGCGGGCTGAGCTTGAAGCTGAAGTAGTGCTTCGGCTGACCATCGGCGTCCGGCTGGTAGAAGTTGGTGCGCAGGGTGGCCTTGATCAGGTCAAGGTAGCGGCGCAGGATGCGGTCTTCGTTGAGCACCGCGACGTTGTCCAGGGCCGCAAGGATAGCCTGCTCCAGCTTCTGCTGCTTGTCTTCCAGATCTTCGCCAGCCAACTTGCGGGCCAGGTAAAAGCGCGTCTTGAACAGGCGCACCAGCTCCTTGGCGATATCGGCATGGTTGACCAGGGTGGCGGCGATATAGCTCAGGTCGAAGCCCAGACGAATCTGCTTGAGGTAACGCGCATAGGCGCGCAGCAGCGCCACATCACGCCAGGGCATGGAAGCCGTCAGCACCAGGCGGTTGAAACCGTCGTTCTCGGCCGCGCCGGCGACGATCTGCACGAAGGCATCCTGCAGGGTGTCATTGAGCTGCTGGATGTCGATTTCCAGCCCTTCGGCGGCGGTGAAGGCGAAGTCGTGAATCCAGAACTCGCGGCCATCGGTGCGACGCAGCTTGTAGGGAAACTCACCAAGTACGCGCAGGCCGAGGTTTTCCAGAATCGGCAACACATCCGACAGCGGCAGCGGCGTATCGGCGTGGTACAGCTTGCAGTGCAGCTCCTGCTCACCCTGGGCCAACGGCTGGTAGAAGCTCATTACCAGCGGCCGCTCGGCGGACAAGCTGAGCAGGTGCTGCATGTCGACCACGGCCGAATGCGGGGCAAAGCGCTCGCAGTAACCGGCCGGGAAGCCTTTCGGGAAGTCGGCCAGCACCTGAGTGCCCTGGGCCTCGCCAAAGCTTTCCACAACCAGGCTGGCGTAGTCGTCCTTCCACGAGCGACAAGCCTGGATGACTTCCTTCTCCAGGCGAACCGGGTCGATCTGTACACGGTTCTTCGGGTCAACCTTGAGGATGAACTGAACCCGCGCCAGTACCGACTCGGAGAAATAGGTCCAGAACTCGCAATCACTGGCGCCCAGGCGCTCCATGAGGATCTGCTGGATCTTCACCCGCGTCTCGGTGGAGTACACATCACGCGGCACATAGGCCAGGCAGTAGGCGAAACGGCCGTAGGGGTCGCGGCGGATGAACAGGCGCAGTTTGTTGCGTTCCTGGATCTGTACGATGGCGATGGCGGTGTTGAACAGCTCATCGACCGGGGTCTGGAAAAGATCGTCGCGTGGCAGCACCTCCAGCACCTGCTCCAGCTCCTTGCCCAGGTGCGCCTTGCGGTCGAAGCCCGAGCGCTCGGCGATTTCCGCAACCTTGCGGCGGATATACGGGATGCGGCTGACGCTCTCGGCATACACCGAGGAGGTGTACAGGCCCATGAAGCGGCATTCCTTGATCACCTTGCCCTTGGCGTCCAGCTCGCGGATCGAGACAAAGTCCGGATAGGCCGGGCGATGCACGCGGCTTGGCGTAGCCGCCTTGGCGAAGGACAGCAGGCGTGGCTCGCGCAGGTACTCCACGGCCTCCCTTTCGATATGCAGCTCTTCCTTTTTCAGGCCCTTGCGTAGGCCACGGGACAGGCCGAGCAGGGATTTTTCGTCATACACCAGATGGCCGCCATCCTTCTCTTCGGCCACGGTGAATTCCTCGTAACCGAGGAAGGTGAAATGGTTATCCAGCAGCCAGCCGAGGAACACCTTGATCTCGGCCAGTTCGGCACCGTCGACCTTGAGTTTGGCCTTGTCCAACCAGGCCAGCAGCTCTTCGGCACGGACCTTCATCGCGGCAAAATCGGCCACGGCCATGCGCACTTCTTCCAGCACGTCGTGCAGGGCCTTTTCCAGGGTGCGCAGCTCGCCAACATTGGCGCAGCGGTCAATCTCCAGGTACATCAGCGCTTCTTGCTGCACGCCCTTGCCGCTGCTGCCCTTGGCCAAGATTTCCTGCAGCCCGCCGTTCTTCTCACGGCGCACGCTGAACACACTGTTCTGCAGGGTATGAATGCTGTAGCCACGGCGGTTCAGCTCCATGCGCACCGAGTCGACCAGGAACGGTAGGTCAACGTGCAGCACCTCCACGGCGGTGTGGGTGGACTGCCAGCCGTGCTTCTCGTAATCCGGGTTGTAGACCCGCACCAGCGGCTTGGCCGCGTCGAAACGCTCGAGCAGACGCCAGGACGACAAGGTGCAGCCAGCTAGGTCGCCGAGGCGGCGCTGGGTCAGTTCGTCGAGGGCGACAATGCCGAAGAATTGCTCGGCGAACAGCGCCACTTGTGGCAACGCCTGCTCGCTAACGTGCTGGGCCAGGGCCGCTTGCAGTTGGTGCTGGAAGTCGGCTTTGCTGGCCGCAGTGAAAAACGCCATGGTGATGCTCCGCTGGACTTGTTATTCGTGGAGGCGCCGCGCGTGCTCCCAGGCAGGAAGCTGCACCGCCGGCTCCAGGCAAGTCTAGGCCATGATGGGAACTCAGCAGTGCGCACAGCGACCCATAGGTCACGGCAAGCTTAGCGAGTGCTTGTGAAACCACGCTTGCAGCCCTGCGACATATTCGTTCATCGCCATGCAGGCCCAGACGGTCCCTTGCAGGTGCGAGCTCTGCTCGGGAAGCTACCAACTCATGTGCTGCCCCAGCAGAATGCACGCCTACACGCGTCACAACCGAGCTGTTAAGGTACCGGCTTCCTCGCAGCCTGGTAGGGAAACCATGCAGTACCGTCCCCTTACGCGCTCTCTCGTACGCCACTTCGGCAACCTGCTGGTCAGCGCCATCGGCCTGTTGCTGTTGGCCCTGGCCTGGTGGCTGGCGCCACAGCTGATCCCCCTGCTGCTGGTCTGTGGCGTGCTGGTCTACCTGGGCGTCTTGCTGCCGCGCGGGATCGGCCGCAGCGAACGCCTGCGCCGCGCTGAAGCCGCGCGCCAGGCCGGATTGGCCAAATGGGGCTTCCACTGCCGTGATCACGCCGGCCCCTGGCTCAATTACATCGACTATCCCCTGCTAAGGCATGAGCCCTGGCTGGCCGGGCGCTTCTTCTATAGCGAGTGGCTGCTGATCCACGACGGTCTGCTGATCGTCAATCCCGGCCCGTCGCAGGTCGATCTGGAACACGGCGAAGTGCGCTACGACTTCAGTGGCACCAGTACCTACGCCTGGGACGGCTGTACGCCGAAGGTGCCGTTCTACTGGGTGGCCATCCTTGGTATTCCCGACTGGTGGGAGAAGCTGCATCGCATCCGGCGCCTGCAGCAGGGCCAGGTGCAGGAAAGCCAGGTGTTCTGGCCGCTGGCGCACCCCGCCAGCCTGGTGCATGACGCGCTGTACCAGTATCTCAACGTCGCGCCGGTGGCCAAGCATGAGGCGGACCTGCTGTTCTTCCGCATGCTGCGCGAGGCCGGCATGGCCTGGCCGTTGGCTTTCGCCTACTACCTGGCGGTGCGTTTGTTCGGCGCACCGGACGTACGCCACGGCCAGCCCTCGAACTCTGAACTACAGTGCCTGACGGACATCCCCACAAGCACTGGAGACTCTGATGGTCAGGGACGGCAAGCAGCGTGCGATAGACATGATCCTGATGCTGCTGGCAGCAATTTGCATGCTGGGGGCCTTGCTGCGGATGCTGTTCAGCAGCGCCGACATCCTGCAGCGGATCGATGAAACGACCCTGCTCTACCTCTGCAGCGCCGGGGCCCTGCTCTTGCTGCGCCAGGCCAAGACATTCTCCTTCGGCGACCTCAAGGTAGAGTTCGAGCAGATTCGCGAGATTGCCGAGCAAGCCAAACAGACTGCAGAAGTCGCCGAAGATGCCGCGCGCTTCGGTCTGAACCAGATGCCGACACCACCGCAGAACCCGGAAGAAGTCCTCGAGCGCCCGGAGATTCAGCCTGGCCAGGTCGCCAACGACCCCTGGAAAGGTCAGTTCGGCGGGCTTGCCGAACGCAACCAGTTGCAGTTGAGCGCCCGCGTCGAACCCTTCGCCGGCACCCAGGACTGGTTCCTCGTTCACCTGCAGCTGTGCTCGGTCAATCCGCGCCACCCCCTGCAAGGGCGAGTGGATATCTTTCTGCACCCGTCCTTTGCTCGCCACCGCATCAGCATTGACACGCCGCCCAACGGCGTTATCGAACTGCGCCTGAAAGCCTGGGGCGCTTTTACCATAGGCGCACTGGTCGAGCAGGGAATGACTCTGCTGGAACTTGACCTGGCGGAACTCGCCGACGCGCCGACTGTCTTCAGAAGCCGCTGACAGGTACTGCGCCATGCCCCTCATTCCCGGAATGAGGGGTTAGTCGAGACGCGGCCAATGCAGTAGAGTTGCCGACCCGAACGGGTGTATTCGGCGCCCAGCAAGTCCCTTTCCAGGAAGCATCTCGATGGAACATCGTGAGGCGCTACTCGCGCTGCGACACTTTCTTGCAACCCAGATTCTCGGCCAGGAAAAACTCATCGAACGTCTGTTGATCGCCCTGCTGGCGGACGGTCACCTGCTGGTCGAAGGCGCTCCCGGCCTGGCCAAGACCAAGGCGATCAAGGAACTGGCCGAAGGCATCGAGGCCGAATTCCACCGCATCCAGTTCACCCCCGACCTGCTCCCCGCCGACATCACCGGCACTGAAATCTACCGCCCGGAAACCGGCAGTTTCGTGTTCCAGCAGGGGCCGATCTTCCACAACCTGGTGCTGGCCGACGAGATCAACCGGGCGCCAGCCAAGGTGCAATCCGCGCTGCTCGAAGCCATGGCCGAGCGCCAGGTCAGCGTCGGGCGCTGCACCTATGACCTGTCACCGCTGTTCCTGGTCATGGCTACGCAGAACCCGATCGAACAGGAAGGCACCTACCCGCTTCCCGAAGCCCAGCTCGACCGTTTTCTCATGCACGTGAAGATCGGTTTCCCGGATGCCAGCGTGGAACGCAAAATCCTCGCCCAAGCCAGAGGCGATGCGCTCAACGGCGAAGCCAAGCCGGAACACCGGGTCACCCAGCAGGCGATCTTTGCCGCGCGCAAGGAAATCCTCGGCCTGTATATGGCCGACGCGGTGGAGGAATACCTGGTGCAATTGGTGATGGCCACGCGCACCCCGGGCAAGTTCGACCCCGAGATGGCCGAGTGGATCGCCTACGGCGCCAGCCCGCGTGGCTCGATCGCCCTCGACCGCTGCGCCCGCGCGCATGCCTGGCTAGCTGGGCGCGACTTCGTCAGCCCGGAAGATATCCAGGCGGTGCTCTTCGACGTGCTGCGCCACCGCATCATCCTGTCGTTCGAGGCGGAAGCCGCCGGCATCGACCAGGACCGGGTAATCCAGCGCATCCTCGACGTGGTGGCAGTAGCGTGATGCAGCGCGCTGTCGCTTATTTCTCCCCTCTCCCGCTTGCGGGAGAGGGGCCGGGGGAAAGGGCCATTGGCCGCTCGGCCCTCTCCCCAACCCTCTCCCAGCTCTTGATAAAAAGCGCATGGGAGAGGGAGCATTTCTGTACTGCCCTCTGAGTCCCTGCGCGCCATGCACAGCCAGCCCACGCAACCCGGTATCCGCGTCAGCCTCGCCGAGCTGATCGAGATGCGTCATCGCGTGCGCGAGGTGCAGCTGTTTTCCACCCCGGCCAAGCGCAGCCCGCTGATCGGCCTGCACCACTCCAAGCTGCGCGGGCGTGGCGTCGACTTCGATCAGGTGCGTGTCTACCAGCCCGGGGACGACGTGCGCACCATCGACTGGCGCGTCACCGCGCGCACCCAGGAGCCGCACACCAAGCTGTTCCACGAGGAGCGCGAGCGGCCGATTTTCATCATGGTCGAGCAGAGCCGGCGGCTGTTCTTCGGCTCCGCCCTGCAGTTCAAGTCGGTGCTCGCCGCCCAGGCCGCCAGCCTGTTCGGCTGGGCTGCGCTGACTCACAACGACCGCATCGGCGGCCTAGTGTTCGGCGACCACGAGCACCACGAAATCAAGCCGCGGCGCAGCAAACAGAGCCTGCTGCAACTACTCAACCGCCTGGCCCGCGCCAACCAGGCCCTGCATGGCGAAGTGCAGAACGGCCGCGACACCTTCGGCCTGGCCCTACGCCGCGCCCGCGAGGTGCTGCGACCGGGCAGCCTGGCGATCATCCTGTGCGACGAGCGCACCCTCGGTGATGCCGCCGAACAGCAACTGACCCTGCTCGCCCGGCACACAGACCTGCTCCTGCTGCCGGTCTCCGACCCGCTCGACCATGCCCTGCCGGCCGCCGGCCTGCTGCGCTTCTTCGAGCACGGCGCGCAGCTCGAACTGGACACCCACAACCCCGACCTGCGCGCCGCCTACCACGCCCTCGGGGAGCAGCGCCGCGCGCGCTGGCAGCGCCTGGCGCAGAAGCTCGGCGTGCCGCTGCTGCCGCTGTCCACCGGCAGCGAACTGGTCGAGCAACTGCGCGAGCACCTGAACAGCCAGCAACGCGGGGGGAAACGCCCGTGAACCCACTCGACCAGCTGCAACCGACCATCGCCCCGCCGCCCGTTGCCTGGTGGCCGCCGGCACCCGGCTGGTGGCTGCTCGCCGTGCTGCTGCCGCTGCTGCTCTGGGGCCTGTGGGCCCTGCGCCGCTACCTGCCCAAGAAAAAACAAACGAAGCAGGCCGAAATACAGCTCGACCCGCTGCGCCTGGCCGCCCTGGCCGAGCTGGAACGCCTGAGCAAGCCCTACGACGGCGTACCGGCCGGCCCCTGGCTGCAACAGCTGAATGCCCTGCTCAAACGCCTGTGCCGCGCCCATTACCCGCAGGACCACAGCCATACCCTGAGCGGCCGCGCCTGGCTGGCCTTTCTCGACAGCCGCTGCCCGGCCGCAGGGCTGACCCGCTACATGGTGCTGGTGGAAGGTGGCTACCGCGCCGGCTGCACCCTGGATGACAAGGCCATCACCGGCCTCAACCAGGCCGTCGATACCTGGATTCGCAAGCATGTTTGAATTCGCCTGGCCCTGGGCCTTCCTCCTCGCCCCCCTGCCCTGGCTGCTGCGCCTGCTGCTGCCGGTGGCGGACAGTGGCGAAGCGGCGCTGAAGATCAGTTTCCTCAGCGAGCTGGAAGGCCTCAGTGGCCGCCGAGCCCGTGCCAGCCTGCCGGCCTGGCGCCAGCAGGCGCCGTTCGCCCTGCTCTGGCTGTTGCTGCTGCTCGCCACGGCACGCCCGGAATGGGTCGGCGAACCACTGCCACTCCCCGCCAGTGGCCGCGACCTGCTGCTGGCGGTGGACGTTTCCGGCTCCATGGAACAGCGCGACATGCAGTGGGACGGCGAGGAAGTCTCGCGCCTGGAACTGATCAAGCAGCTGTTTGGCGACTTCATCGAGGATCGCCAGGGCGACCGCGTCGGCCTGATCCTGTTCGGCAGCCGCGCCTACCTGCAATCGCCGCTGACCTTCGACCGCCACACCGTGCGGGTCTGGCTGGATGAAGCGCTGATCAATATCGCCGGCCCGCAGACCGCCATCGGCGACGCCATTGGCCTGGCGGTCAAGCGCCTGCGCCAGCGCCCGGCCGACAGCCGCGTGCTGGTACTGATCACCGACGGCGCCAACAACGGTGGCGAGATCGAGCCGCGCACCGCCGCGCGCCTGGCCGCCGAGGAGCAGGTGAAGATCTACACCATCGGCATCGGCGCCGATCCGCAGCAGAGCGGGATCATGGGCATGCTCGGCCTCAGCCCCGGCATCGACCTGGACGAAGCAACCCTGATCGACATCGCCGACGCAACCGGCGGCAGCTACTTCCGCGCGCGCACTAGCGAAGAGCTGCAGGATATCGAGGCGGCCCTCGATCACCTGGAGCCGGCCGCCCAACTGCCCACCCGTGCGCGCCCGGCCCTGGCCCTCTACGGCTGGCCGCTCGGCATAGCGCTGCTGCTCAGTCTGCTGCTGGTGGCCCATGAGCTGTGGCCGGATGCCCTGCAGAACCTCAGCCAGCGCCTGCGGAGAAATAGCTGATGGATCTCGCCGCACTCTGGCCACACTGGCTACGCCCCTGGAGCCTGCTGCTGGTGCCCCTGTGCGCCTGGCTGCTGTGGCAACTCTGGCACCGCGAGCGACGCAGCGGGCGTTGGCAACTGCTGCTGCCGGCGCTGTTTCAGAGCGCCCTGCTGACCGGCGGGCGCACTCAACAGAACCGCCTGCCGTGGATCGCCCTCGGCCTGGCCTGGCTGCTGGCCGTGCTGGCCCTGCTCGGCCCCAGCTGGCAGCGCATGGAGCAGGCCAGCCAGAAACGCGCCGACCCGCTGGTGGTGATGCTCGAACTGACCCCGGCGATGCTTGCCGGCGATGCCGCGCCGGACCGTCTGAGCCAGGCCAAACGCAAGCTGCTCGACCTGCTGCACGCGCGCCAGGATGCGCAGACCGCGATCCTGGTCTATGCCGGCAGCGCGCATACTTTGGTGCCGCTGTCCGATGACCTGGCCACTGCCAGCAACCTGCTGGATGCGCTCAAACCATCGATCATGCCGGAGCCGGGGCGGCGCGCCGACCTGGCCGTGAGCAAAGCCATGCAACTGCTCGAACAGGGCGCCCAGGGTCGCGGGCGTCTGCTGCTGATCACCAGCGAGCTGAGTTCGGATGAGCGCAGCGGTATTCAGCGTGTGCTGGGCCAGCGCGGCGAACAGCTGCGCATCCTTGGCATCGGCACCACCCAGGGCGCGCCTATCCTTGGCGAAAATGGCAGCTTCCTCAAGGATGCCCAGGGCGCGATCCTCGTACCGCGCCTGGATGCTGCCGGGCTCAAGCGCTTTGCCGGCGAACTGGGCGGCCAGTATCGCCAGGTCAGCCTGGATGACCGCGACCTGCGCGGCCTCGGTCTGTTCGATGGCCCACAGAGCCTGCGCGAAGACGGCGAGCCGATGCAGCTGACCACCTGGGCCGACCAGGGCCACTGGCTGTTGCTGCCGCTGTTGCTGCTGGCCGCCTGTGCCGGCCGCCGTGGTTGGTTGTTCTGCCTGCCGCTGCTATTGGCCCTGCCGCAGCCCAGCTACGCCTTCGAGTTCCGCGACCTGTGGCTGCGCCCGGACCAGCAAGGCCAACGCCTGCTACAGGCCGACAAACCCAAAGAAGCCGCCGAGCGCTTCGCCGATCCGCAGTGGCAGGGCGAGGCCCTCTATCGCGCCGGCGACTACCCCGCCGCCGCTGAACGCTTCGCCCAGAGCGACAGCGCCAGCGCCCACTACAACCGCGGCAATGCCCTGGCCCGCAGCAACGAGCTGGAAGCGGCCCTGGACGCCTATGACCAGGCCCTGGAACAGCAACCTAACCTGGATGCCGCGCAGCAGAACAAGGCTCTGGTCGAGCAATTGCTGCAACAACAGAAAGAGCAAAAACAGCAACAGCAGCAGTCCGGGCAAGAGGGTGAGCCGCAAGAGCCAGGCAACGAACAGCCGCAGTCGGGCAGCCCAGGCCAGCAGCAACCCTCCACCGGCGAACCGCAGTCGCAGTCGAGCGAACAAGACGCTGCCGAGCAGCGCTCCGCCGATAAGACGGGCAAGCCCGGCGAGCAACAGGGTGAAAGCCCGGCGAAAAAGCCCACTGAAGGCAGCAGCGAAAAACAGTCGCCGGCAGAGCAGGCCGACGGCGCCGCACAAAGCCAAGCCAGTGCCGAACAGGCCCTCGGCGACGAGCAGCGCGATGCCCTGGAACAGTGGCTGCGGCAGATACCGGACGAACCCGGCGAGCTGCTGCGGCGTAAATTTCTCTATGAACAGCAACAGCGTCAGGAACAGACTCGATGAGCCGCCTGCTTTGTGCCCTCCTCCTCAGCCTCTTCGCCCTGCAGGTCAGCGCTGCCAGCCTGACTGCCACGGTTGACCGCGCCCGTCTGAGCGAGGGGGAAAGCCTCGACCTGATCCTCGAATCGGATGACGTCACCGTATTCGGCAAACCCGATCTGGCGCCCCTGGAACCGCTATTCGAAGTGCTCAGCACCCGTCAGGAGAACCGCCTGGCCACCTTCGACGGCAAGACCCAGGCCACCACCCGCTGGATCGTCACCCTGCTGCCACGGCAGAGCGGCTATGTGGTGATTCCGCCACTGCAGATGGGCGACGCCAGCACTCAGCCCATCACCCTGCAAGTGCTCAAAGCCGACGGCAGCGACAGTGGCGGCAAGCTGGCGCCGATCTTCATCGACTCCAGCCTGGATCAGGAAAGTGTCTACGTGCAGGCCCAGGCCGTGCTGACCCTGCGCATCTATCACTCGGTGTCGCTGTATGACGACAGCAGCCTGACCCAGCTAAAGGTCGCCGATGCCCTGGTCGAGCAACTGGGCGAACCGCGCACCTACGAGAAGACCATCAACGGCGTGCGCCACGGCGTGATCGAAGTGCGCTACGCGATCTTCCCGCAGAAAAGCGGCGAGCTGAGCATTCCCCCGCAGCTGTTCAGCGCCACCCCGGTGGAGCGCTCCGCCGATGGCGACTTCAACCCCTTCGGCCCGCGCCCCGGCCGGCAAACGCGGGTTAAATCGCCGCAAATTCCGCTGACGGTCAAGGCCAAGCCTGCCAGCTATCCCAAGGATGCGCCGTGGCTGCCCGCCCGCGCCCTCAGCCTGGCCGAAGCCTGGAGCCCGGAGCCAGACAAGGTAACAGCCGGCGACTCGCTGACGCGCAACATCATGCTGCGCGCCGACGGCCTGTCCAGCAGCCAGCTGCCTCCGCTACCGGCCAGCCAGAGCGACGGCTTGCGCCGCTATCCGGACCAGCCATTGCTGAACAACGAGAGCAGCGAGCGCGGCATGATCGGCAGCCGCGAGGAGCGCGAAGCCCTGGTTGCCAGTCGCAGCGGACGGATCAACCTGCCGGCCGTCGAAGTGGTGTGGTGGAACACCCACGAAGATCGCCTGGAACGCACCAGCCTGCCGGCACGCACCCTGGAAGTCGCCAGCAACCCGGCGCTAGAGGTGGAAACCCCGGTCGACATTCCCGCACCCATCGGGGCTGGCGAAACGCCCCTGTTGTGGCCCTGGCAACTGAGCAGCGCCCTGCTCGCCTGCACCACCCTGCTTGGCTTCGGCCTGTGGTGGCGTGCCCGCCGCCAGCCGGCGATCCTGCCCACGGCGCAGACCGGTCCCAGCCCACGCACCCTCCTCGACGACCTCAAGCGCGCCTGCCTGGCCAACGACAGCCAGGCCACCCGCCAGGCGCTGGACGCCTGGGCACGCCAGCAACCGGAAACCCTGGCCGACATGGCCGCCCGCTTCGTGCCGCTGTCCGAGGCGCTGGACGGCCTCAACGGCGCGCTGTACAGCGAGAGCGGCCAGCACTGGCAAGGCGAAAGCC